>JACJWG010000014.1 GCA_020637235.1 Acidimicrobiaceae bacterium
GCACACGGATGGCGGCGTGGACGCGTCGGAGCGCGTCGAGCGCCCGGTCGCGGCGGGCGTCGTCGACCGGGTGTCGCGAGAAGCGCGCCTCGCGGTACAGCTCGGCCAGCTCGACCACGGCGGCCCGCCCGTCGTCGCCCACCACCGCGGTCGACAACACCCGCTCGGTGAACTCGACCGACGTCTCCCACGCCGCACGCGGCGACCCGGCGCGGGCGACGTCGTCCTCGACCCGGCTCCAGCAGGCGACGATGGCGTTGCGCGCATCGCCGGTGGCGAGCGCGGTCAACTGGGCGTCGACGTCGAGCTCGACCTCCGCAGCGTCGGCGGCGGCGGGCAGGTCGGATGCGGTGGCGGCGCGAGGGCCACGCACGATGTCGCGAGGTCGTCGGTGACGCCAGGCCCGCCACCAGAACAGGACCGCCACCCACACCCAACGGATCATCAGACCGAGCAGGAGCAGGGCGAGCACACGCATCAGCACGTTGTCGCCGTCCTCCCCGACGGGGGGCGGCGCCACCTCACCGCTGCCCTCCAGCCCACCCTCGAGCTCGCCGCCCACCTCGGGCTCGAACTCGACGCGCTCACCCACCGGCGGCTCGCTCCACATGCGCACCGGGCCGGACGACGCGACGAACGCGAGGGCGAGCACGGTGACGGCGACGGCGACCGCGACGACCACCGACGACGCGGCGAGCGGCCGGCGACCTGGCATGGCGAAACGGTAGCTGCTCATCCGCGGCCCGGGCCGGGCGGACGGCGATCAGCGGGCAGAGGCCAACACGTAGCGAGGAGTCAGTGGCACAACTCGTGCAACAGGTGCGGGATGTGCGTGAGCTGCTGCACCGTGGCGGCACCGACGAGCCCGAGCGCCACCGCCAGGGCGAGCTGGCCCGGCGCACGCGGCGGCGAGGCCGGCGGCATGAGCAACAGCCGCACGCGGCCGAACACGTTGAGGTTGGCGAACCCCGCCCACGCCACGGGCGCGGTGTCGATCAGGGCCACCTTGCCGAGCGTGACGGCGACGAACTGCCGATCGCCGCAGGTCTCGGCCGCACTCTCGTCGGCCCATCGTTCCACCGAGAACCGCAGCCGGCGGGTGAGGAACCACAGCACCGGCAGCGCCGCGGTGACGAGCCCGGCGAGGTAGACGAACCGGTCGTGGCGGAAACGGGCGTGCGCCGCCTCGTGAGCGAGCACCACGGCCGCCTCGCGCTCGTCGAGGGAGTCCATCAGTCCGGTCGACACCACGATCCGCCCGCCCCGACCAGGCATCGTGACGGCGTACGGCGCCGGGTCGTCGGCCACGACCAGCGGACCGTGATCGCGACAAGCCAGCCGGCGACGGGCGCGCACCACGCGGGCGACGCGCACACCGCCGATCGGCAGCCACGCGGCCGCCAGTGCCGCGAGCCAGGTCGGCACCGGCTCGTGGTCGCCGATGGTGTGCATGCACCACTCGATCTGGCGGTCGAACCACGGGGTGTGCCCGGCGAACGCCACCGCGAGCACCACGGTGGTCGGCACCGCTGCCGCGACCACGAGCACGAGCGTGAACGTGATCAGCGCCGTCGCGAAGCGTGGCGGCAGCCGGCGGTGCATGGTGGTGGCGGCCAACGCCATGACGACGGCGAGCCCGACGGGGTGGACGAGTTCGGTGGGGATCAGGCACCCCGCTCGTCGAGCAGCGCTCGGATGCGTGCCGCTTCGCCGTGGCTCAGCCGTCCGACGAACCGCACCAGCACCTGCTGGCGATCGGACGTCGCGTCGAGCACCTCGTCGATCCGGCGGAGCGCGAAGTCGGTCTCGTCGACCACGGTGCGGTAGGTGAACGCACGGCCGGCCGGGGCCCGTTCGATCAGCCCCTTGGCGTGCAGGCGCGTGAGGATCGTGGCCACGGTGGTGTAGGCATGGCCGAGACCGAGACGCTGGTTCACCTCGGCGGGCGACAGCGCGGTGTCGGCCGACCAGAGCACCTGGAGCACGTCGCGCTCCAGCTGACCATCGGGACGCTTGGACATGGGTTCTCGCTTCCGACCGCCCGACACTGCCCGCCGGGGCACAGGGCCCGTTCGTGCCGACCGACGTCGGCACCACGACGAGTGCGAACTCTAGTCAGAAGAAGCTGCCACAGAAGGCCAGTGGCCGGACGGCGAAACGATCGTCGGCACGGGCCACGGCATCCTGGTCCCCCTGCACCCGCCCCGCAGCGGCGAGGTCGTGCCACGGCACGGTGCCGAGATAGGCGGCGCTCAACGCATCGACGCCACAGCGGAGCTCGGCCGGTGCGTCGGTGCGACATACGCCGCCCGACGCGTCGAGCTCGTAGGACGCGTCGTTGTCGGGGAACAGTGGATCCGTCACGGCGATCGTCACCGGTGGTCCGGGCCGATAGGTGCGCGACACCAGGCATCGTTCGACGTCGAGCAGCCGGACCCACTGCTCGTCGTAGCGGTGCGTCGTCTGGTACGCCCGGGGGTCGCGCACGGCCACGCGCAGCACGTCGTCGATCGGTCGTTCGTCCACACGGAAGGTGCGCACCAGATCGAGGTCGCACAGGAACGACCACAGCGCGAGTTCCACGGCGGCCGTCGAGCCCCACACGTCGTGCACCTCACCCTTGCCCGCCGACTCGGCCATCGGCCGCTCGTCCCACGAGACGGTGTAGTGGGCGAACCCGTCGTCGACGCCGTGCGGGTCGGTGTGCACAACCACGAAGCTCGCCTTGTCGCCCTGGAGCGCGTCCTCCAGGTAGCGGCGCCACAGGTAGTCCGACCGCGTGATCGCCCCCGGGCGGGCCACGACACGGTCGTAGATCGCGGACACCACATCCAGGATCTCGTCGCGAGCGAGCACGCGGCACGAGCCCGGTGCGGCGTTCGCGATCGGCCGGGCCCGTCGCGGATCGACCGTCGCCACCACACCGTCGGCGGCGATCGCGAATCCGAAGCGGCCGTAGATGACGGCTTCACTGGCCCGAAGGCTTGCCAACGGACGTCCCTCGTCACGGGCCGAGGTGAGCATGAACCGCATCATCCGGCTGAGCAGGCCGTGGCGGCGGGCGGTCGGCAACACGCCGATGCGGGTGACCGCCGCGGTGCCGAGGCGGGCGCCGCCGGGGACGACCGTGTCGACGCGGAAGTAGCCGGCATGTGCGACACACCGGTCACCCGACCACGCCGAGGTCGACCAGTGCTCGTCGTCGTCCCAGCCCGGCGCGGCGCTCGCCCAGTCGTCGTCGGAGATCGGACCGCTCAACAGCGCAGCGCGCATCGTGTCGCAAGCGAGGCGCCGCTCGTCGGCAGCGGTGACGCGGACGTCGAAGAGGTGGTCGGTGGACATCGCCCCAGCCTGCCACTGCGTCGACGGGCCGGTCGGGTGAATTCGCCGTCAGGCCGCCACGGGCGCGTCACCTCGGACGCTCGTGCGGTACATCTCGCGACGTTGTCCGGCGTAGTCGTTGATCGCGAAGTGCTGGGTGCAGCGGTTGTCCCAGATGGCGAGCAGGTGCGGTTGCCAGCGCACCCGACAGGTGAGGTTGGGGTGCACGCTGTGGGCGTACAGGCGTTGCAACAGCGCCTGCGCCTCGGGTGGGTCCATGCCGTCGATGCCGGTGGTGTACACCGGGTTCACGAACAACGCCGCACGCCCGGTGCGGGGGTGGCGCACGACGACCGGGTGGGTGTGCACCCGGTACGCGTCGTCGGACGGCTCGATCTGCATCGAGCTCTTGTCGGCCACACGTTCCAGATAGCCGCCCGTGCCGTACGCCATGCCGGCGGAATGGGTGGCGCGCAACGTGAGCAGTTGCGCCTGCAGCGCGGGCGGCAGCGTCTCGTAGGCCAGGTACTGGTTGGCCCACATCGTGTCGCCACCGAAGGCAGGCACGTCCCAGGCGTGCAACACCGTGTACGCC
Organism: Acidimicrobiaceae bacterium; assembly: GCA_020637235.1. Classification (GTDB taxonomy): domain Bacteria; phylum Actinomycetota; class Acidimicrobiia; order Acidimicrobiales; family Ilumatobacteraceae; genus VFMC01. The sequence goes on from JACJWG010000014.1 coordinate 3,917, forward strand.
GGCGGCGCGGGCAAGTAGGACAGGTCGGTGTGCCAGGCGTTGGCGAAGTTGAGTTCGTCACCCGGCTCCTTCACCACCCGGATCACGTGGGGCCGATCGTCGAGCGGCCGGACGAACGGGGTGACGTCGCGGCCGCCGAGCTCGTCGGTGAACCGTTCGAGCTGGTCGAGGTCGAGGCGCTGGTCCGGCAGGAACACCACGAGGTGCTCGTCGAGCAGCTGCTGCAACGCCTCGATCTGCGCCGAGCTCTGGCGCTGGCTCGCGTCGAAGCCACGCACGATCGCCCCACACGCCCCGGCGATCCGCTCCACGTCTCGTTCCATGTCGACTCTCCCCTCCATTGCCGCCGTGGCCGCCACTGCCGCCACGTCGTCGCTCGATCGGGCACGAGCGAGCACCCCTCGATCGAACAGAGTACGGTCCCCTGCGCGGCTCGGGCGACGTGCGAGCCATCGGGGGTCCCATCGATGTCGTATCCACGCGAGCCGTCGACGACGCGCAGCCGAGCCACACGCGACCGCGTGCTCGACGCTGCGTCGCGCGTGGCCGAGCGGAGCCTCGACCAGCTCGGCGTGGCGGCGATCGCGAGCGAGGCCGGCATCGGAGCCGGCACGTTGTACCAGTACTTCCGCGGACTCGACGAGGTGCTCGAGGCCGTGGTGCGCCGCCACCTCGATCGGTTCCGTGAGCTCATCGTCGAGGCGTTCGCCGCGGAGCAGTTCGTCGACGCCGCCGCCGCCAGCACGGCCGTCGCCGACGCGTTCGTCGAGTACTACCGCACCGAACGGGGGTTCCGGGCCCTGTGGTTCGAGCACGGGCTGGCCTCGCGCTTCCGCTCGCTCGAGCAGGCCAACCACGACGTCCTGGCGGCCACGATGGCCGACCAGCTGATCGCTGCAGGGCTGATGCCCGACAGCGGGGTGGCCCGCACCGTGGCAGCGGCCAACTGGGAGGTCGTCGACGCGATCGTCGGTCTGGCCTTCCGTCACCATCCGTACGGTGACCCGGCGATGCTCACCTACCTGCGCCACGTGGTCGGGGTGGTGGCCACGGCCCCACCGCTCGAGGTGGTGCTCGCGATCCATCGGGCGAGCACCCGTCCGATCGACGAGCAGGCACCCGACGAGGCGCCGCCCGCCAAACCCTCCCGTCGGCCGACGTCGAAGGTGAACTCCCGGCGAACGGGAGGCGTCCGGTAGATTGCGGCCGCTCGCCGGGGGTGGCGACGGGGAGGGGACGGGGTGCGTCGAGCAGGTCAGGGGTCGTCATCGTGGCGACGGATCCGTCCGGCGCTGCTGGCGACGCTGGCCGTGGTGGTCGTCGCCGCGTGCACCGATGCGAGCGGTGCCGGCACCGACTCGACCCCGTCCACGGTCGCCGACCCGGGCGCCGCCGCCACGATCGCGCCAGCGTCGACGGCGACCGCGACCCCGGATACGCCGGACACGTCGGACACGTCGGACACCCCGGTCGAGACCGCATCGTCGGCCGAGCCGGCATGGGTGACCGGCGACCCGTCGTATCTGTTCGACCAGGCGCTGATGCACACCTTCGAGATCGACCTGCCGACGGCGTCGCTCGCCGAACTCGATGCCGATCCGTCGGCCGAGGAGTACGTCGAGGGCAGCCTCACCTTCGACGGCGAGACCGTCGACGCCGTCGACGTCCGCTACAAGGGGTCGGTCGGCGCCTTCGTCGGCTGTACCTCCGGCCCGAACCCGCTGGCCGCCGAGGGACCCAAGACCTGCACCAAACTGTCGATGAAGCTGCGCATCGACAGCGACGGCAACGAGGACCGAACGTTCTACGGGGTCCGGAAGGTGTTGCTGCACGCGATGAACCTCGACGGCTCGCTGATGCACGAGCGCCTCGGCTACTGGCTCTTCCGCGAGATGGGGGTACCGGCGCCACGAGCCACACACGCCCGAGTACTCGTGAACGGCGAATACCTGGGTGTGTTCGCGCTCGTGGAGGAGATCGACGGGCGCTTCACCCGCGAAGCGTTCGACGACGGGACGGGCAACCTCTACAAGGAGGTGTGGCCGTTCGACGCCAGCGGCGCACCTCCGGCGGACGAGGTGTGGATCGACGCGCTCGAGACCAACCGCGACGAGGATCCCACACCCGAGATCATCTCCTCGTTCGCCGCCGAACTGCTCGCTGCACCCGCCGACGCACAGAGCGAGGTGCTCGCACGCCGCACCGATCTCGACACCCTGCTCACCACCTTCGTGGTCGACCGCGCCATCGGCAACGACGACGGCGCGCTGCACTGGTACTGCTTCGGCCCGTGCGAACCGCACAACTTCTTCTGGTACGAGCACCCGACGAATCGCACGGTGCACCTCGTGCCGTGGGATCTCGACAACGCCTTCGACGCACTGTTGCCCACCACCGGTGTCGGTGGGTTCGTGGCCATCGCCGACCCGTGGGGGCAGGTCACGAACGACTGCGAGCCCTTCCCGTTCGGAACGTTCGGGCTGCTGCAACGGTCCGCTGCCTGCGATCCCCTGATCGGCGCGCTCGTGACGTACCAGGACGAGTACGACGCCATTCGCGCCGACCTGCTCGCCGGCCCGTTCGCCGACGAGTCGATCCGCGAGCAGCTCGACACCTGGTCGGCGCAGATCGAGGACGCCGTCGCCGAGGCCGCCGCCGCGCACGACGACGCACCGTCGGTCGCACAGTGGCGCGCCGGGATCGACACGCTCCTCGAAGCGATCGAGATCAGCCGGAACGGCGACGGACGATGATCGCATTGAGCGACCCCTGGCGTCTCGGCGCCGACGCCCTGGCCGTGGTGGTGTTGGTGTTCGCGCTCTACTTCCCGCGTCACCGCCGTCGCGACATGGTGCTCGCCATCCTCGGCGTCAACGTCGGTGTCGTCGCCGTGTCGCTCGTGCTGCTCCGCGCCGACGCCACGGCCGGGCTGGGACTCGGCCTGTTCGGCGTGCTGTCGATCATCCGCCTGCGCTCGCTCGAACTCGACCAGGAGGAGGTGGCCTACTACTTCTCGGCGATCGCGCTCGGTCTCCTCGGCGGGGTGAGGGTGACGCCCGACTGGGTCGCTCCTGCGCTGATGGTGGCGATCCTGACCGTGTTGTTCGTGGGTGATCATCCCCGGCTGTTCGCGTCGTACCGCAGCCAACACGTCACCCTCGACGCGGCGATCGCCGATCATGCCGAGATCCGACGCCGACTGGAGGCCCTGCTCGGCGGCACCGTGGTGCGGATGAAGGTGAAGCGGCTCGACCTGGTCGATGACACCACCACCGTCGACGTGCGCTTCCGCATCGACGAGCACCGGCGGCCGGGTGCCGAGCAGCGACACGTCGCCGGGCCGTCGACGTGACCGGCACCGGACCCCTCGCCCCGATCGGCCTCGACGAGCTCGACGCGACTGCGAGCCTGCTCGACCGCGTCGATCGCAAGTACGTCGTCGACGAGGAGCTGCTGGACGCGCTGGAGCGGCGTCCGCCAACAGCTCTTCGCGAACTCGAGATCGACGGCCGGCGCGACTTCGGGTACTCGTCGGTGTACTTCGACACCGACGATCGGCACCTCCATCGTCTGGCCGCCACCGGCCGGCGACGACGCTTCAAGGTGCGCACCCGCACCTACGTCGACAGCGGCCGCTGCGTGCTCGAGCTGAAGTGGAAGACCGGCCGCGGCGTGACGATCAAGGAGCGCCACGATCACGTGGCGGCCGACGACGAGATCGGCGCCGAGGCCCACCGCATCGTGGTGGATGCACTCCGCGACCGGGTGCGGGTCGACCCCGCCGTCGTCGAACGCCTGGTTCCCACGCTGCGCACCGAGTACCGCCGCCGCACCTGGCTGGACACGAGTGGTGGCTCGCGGATCACCTGCGACACCGACCTCGTGTGCACCATCCCGGACGGGAGTTCGCTGCGCCTCGACGGCGTGGTGATCGAGACCAAGTCGTCAGGGGCGGCCGGTGCGTTGGACCGGTGGTTGTGGCGGCAGGGTCAGCGGCCGCTGACGTTCAGCAAGTACTGCACCGCGCTGTCGCTGATCGAGCCGACACTGCCGGCCAACAAGTGGCACCGGACCGTCGCCGATCTCCACGACCGGCTCGACGTGCGAAGCGCGGCCTGAGCGAGCGCCGCGTTCAGCGCCAGAACCACTCGTCGAAGGGTTCGCGTCCGGCCTCGCGAGCCCGACTGCGCACGGTGGCCGGAAACCAGGCCAGCTCGCGTCCGGCCCCGAGGGGCAATCGCGCCGCTCGGCACCTGACACCGCGCAGCCCGGCATCGTGGGCGGCGACGCCCACCGGCTGACACCGCTCGTGAGTCAGGACGCGGCCCCGCCGATCGAGCGGGTAGGTGGTGGGCAGTCCGGCAGCGGCCACCCCCGCCGGCGTGTGCACGTCGGCGACGTCCTGCGATCGTGGCAGCGTGAGCGCCACGAGCACCGGAGCGGCGTCGGGCCGCAGGTCCTCGGGCTCGTAGGGCCACTGCGCCGTGAACAGCTGCATGTTGGCCCGCGCGGTCGTGCGGTCCTCGTTGACGTAGAGCGCCGGGAAGCTCGCCGGCGGATTCCACCGACCGCCCACCGCCCCCGCCCACGTGGGATCGAGTGGGTCGTCCCACTCCGGTCGGGCGATGCGGAACCACACGTGGCCGTCGACGAGCACCTCGGTGTGCAGCGCCACGGACGCCCTTCAGCCGTTCGCCCGCTCGAACGCGAACATCGATCGTGTGGCGGCCAGCACCTCCGCCGCGCGGCCGTCGGCGGCGAGCGCCAGCAGCGACCGGTCGCCGAGCGCCGGCGCCGCCCGGCGGACCACGGCCGGAATACGATCGCGGCGCAGGTGTCGCACCAGGAGATCGGTGGCCGCTGCCAGGTCGGCCATCGCTGGAGCCCGCTCGGCCGGCACACCGACCGCCACCCACTTCGACACGGCCTGCCGGCTCACCCCGAACATGGTCGCGACATCGGCGAGCGACAGGTCCCACACCTCCATGAGGTGGCGGATGCCGGCGACGCGTCGCCGGCGGTCGAGCTCGGCGGCCAGGTCGTCGAGGTCGAGATCGCGGTGATCTCGCAGCAGACGATCGACGGCACGTCCTGCAGTCGTGGTGGTCATGGCATCACCTCCGACCGCCACACTACCCGCAACCGACCGTCAACCGCAACCATCTGTCAGGTGCAACCGTTCGTCAACCGCAACGACTTGTCAACGTTCTCGAGCACACACCGCGGTACATCAGGTGGCGCGGACGTCCTCGGCCGACACGACGGGTGGCAGCACCGGGTGTTCGGTCGGGTAGAGCCCAGCCACGAACGCCCACACCTGGTCGCCCGCACGCGGCTCGCCGACGAACTCGGCGGCCAGATCGACCACGCACTGCCAGAACTCGACCGCCCGCTCCCGAGGTACCCGGACGTGGCGATGGATCGCACGCAGGTCGTCGGCGGCATGAGCGGCCGCCGACTCGGTGGCGGCATCGACGAGCGCGTTGCCGATGAGGTCGAGCTGTTCGGCGGCGATCGCGCCGACGACGAAGTGCCGGGCGGTGCGGCCGTAGAAGCGTTCGTCGATCGCCCGTACGCGGCGGGTGCGCACCACCCGCACCAGCCCGGCATCGAGCAGGACGCGCACGTGGTGGGCGACGGTGCTCTTCGGCCGCCCCAGTGCGTCGGCGAGCTCGGCGACGCTGGCAGCACGTTCGAGGAGCAGATCGAGCACCACGCCTCGCACCGGGTGGAATGCCGCTCGGATCTCGTCGGGCGCACCGATCGTGCGCGTCTCGTCGAGGTCGTGGTCGGGCGTGGAGGGGCCGGACGAGCCGGCGGCGACATCGTTCGCGGCGTTCATCGATCCACTTCTCCGGATCGATCGACTATGGTGGATCGATCCAACTGTTCGGAGCGTAGCCGATCGGCTCGCCCCACCGACACCGAGGTGGTCATCCATGGACGTCGTCCTCATCCCCGGGCTCTGGCTCGACGCAAGCAGCTGGGACGCCGTCGTCCCGGCGATCGAGGCTGCAGGTCACCGCGCGCACCCGCTCACCCTGCCGGGCCTCGGCTCGGTCGACGACGACCGATCCGGCGTCACCCTGCGCGACCAGGTGGATGCCGTCGTCGCCGCGATCGATCGGTGCGCCGATGCGGTGATGCTGGTGGGCCACTCGGCCGGCGCCGGCGTGGCCTGGGCCGCGGTCGACGCACGAGTCGACCGGATCGCCCGGCTCGTGGCCGTCGGCGGCTTCCCCACGCCGCACGGACTGCCACTCGTCGAGGGGCTGCCGGTCCACCACGGCGAAGTGACTCTCCCGGACTTCGACGAGTTCGACCCGTCCGAACTCGCCGGGCTCGACGCAGGTGCGCTCGCATCGTTCCGGGCCCGGGCGATCCCCTCCCCCGGCTGCGTCGTGTCCGACCTGCAGCGCCTGTCGGACGATCGACGGTACGGCGTGCCCGTCACCGTCGTCTGTCCCGAGTTCTCCCCCGACGACCTGCGACGCTGGATCGAATCCGGCGCCGAACCGGTGCAGGAGCTCGCACGCCTGCGCGACGTCGAGTACGTCGATCTCGACACCGGACACTGGCCACAGTTCAGCGCCCCCGACGCACTGGCCGACCTCCTCCTCGACCGGCTCCCCGCTGCCGGCTGACGTCGCGTCTGCGCCTCGACCACGCACCACCCCCTGGGGCCGGCCTCAAGCCCGGAGCTGGTGCAGCCGATCACTCCCACATGGCGGAACGTGCGGCGCTGGACGTCGCGTCGGCGGACGCGGGTCTCGACTGGGAGGACCTGCTGGATGGCGTGCTTCGCGGCGACCACGTGCGCAGCGTGTTCCAGCCGATCGTCGACCTCGAGGGACGCTCGGTGGCCGGATACGAGGCGCTCACCAGGTTCGAGCACCCCCAGGTGACGCTCGGGCCCGACCGGTGGTTCGCCGCAGCCGCCGCTCGCGGACTCGCACCCCAGGTGGAGGCCGTCACCCTCGCGTCGGCGCTGCGCGAGCGACCCACCCTGAGCGCCAACCGATTCCTGTCGCTCAACGTGGAACCCGAGTCGCTGGTCGACGACACCGTGATGCGTGTGCTGCACGACGCCGGCGACCTGCACGGACTGGTGATCGAGATCACCGAACACCGCCCGTTCGACATCGCGAGCGTCGAGCCGTCGATCCGCCGGCTGCGCACGGCCGGCGCACGCATCGCGGTCGACGACGCCGGTGCGGGCCATGCCGGACTGCAGCAGATCCTCGACCTGCGTCCGTCGTTCCTGAAGCTCGATCACGCGCTCGTCGCCGGCGTCGACGCCGACGAGGCCAAACGGGCGCTGATCGACATGCTGCGACTGTTCGCCAACCGGATCGAGGCATGGCTGGTGGCCGAAGGGGTGGAGACGATCGGCGAAGCGCACACCTTGGTGAGCCTGGGCGTGCCGCTGGCACAGGGCTACTGGTTCGCCCGACCTGCGCCGGCGTTCGCCGACCTGCCGACCGGTGTGACCGCGGCGCTGGGGGCGATCGATCGCGTCGGCATCGCGCCGCTCGCGCCGCTGCTCACGACCGCACCCACGTGCTCGACCGACCTGCCCTGCCCGCCGTCGCTGTTCGCGGCATCGCCGACGGTGGTGCTGGTCGACGGCGAGCACCGCCCGGTGGGTGTGGTCGACGTCGAGTCGATGCTCAACGGCACGGCCCTCCCGGTGCTGAAGGTGAACGTGCACACCACCCTGGCCGAGCTCGCGCACCGGGTGAGCACGGCCGCTGCCGATCCGGCGTTGCCGGTGGTGGTGCACGACGACGCCGGCCGGTACGTGGGGATCGTGACCACGCGCCGCCTGCTCGCCGAGCTCGGCCGTTCGTGCGTCACCCTGCGCTGAGACCCTGCGTTCGTCCCGGCGTTCCGCACCACGGGACACCGGGCTCGACAGTCGCCCACGCCCACGGCGATCGTGAGGGGATGCCGACCGCCGCACGTGTGCTCGTCGACCAGCTCGTCGCCTGTGGCGCCACGCGCACCTTCGGCGTGCCGGGCGAGAGCTTCCTCGCCGTGCTCGACGCGCTCGTCGACACGCCGCAGCTCCCCTTCGTGGCCTGCCGCCACGAGGGCGGTGCGGCATTCGCCGCGGAGGCGCACGGCAAGCTGACCGGCTCCCCTGGCGTGGTGTTGGTGAGCCGCGGGCCGGGTGTGCTCAACGCCGCCACCGGCATCCACACCGCGCAACAGGACGAGACACCGCTCGTGGTGTTCGTCGGCCAGCTGCCGATCGCGTTGCGTGGTCGCGACGGGTTCCAGGAACTCGATCTGGCGAATGTGTTCGGCTCGGTGTGCCGTTGGGTGCACGAGGTGGTCGACCCGGCCCGCATCGCCGAGGTGGTGGCGACGGCGTGGTCGCAGGCCATGTCGGGCCGGCCCGGACCGGTGATGGTGGGTCTGCCGGAGGACCTGCTGGAGGCAGAGGTGACCGCCGGGGTGGTGACGCCTGCCCCGACGACCCGCACCGCGGTGGACGCCGCCACGGCCTCGGCCGTGCGCGAGCTGCTCGCCGCCAGCGAACGACCGGTGGCGATCGTCGGCGGCAGCAGATGGACCGATCGGGCGATCGAGGCGCTGCCCGACGTGCTCCCGGGTGTTCCACTCGTCACCGGCTTCCGCCGTCAGGATCTCGTCGACCACCGCCTCGACGTGTTCGCCGGCTCGCTCGGGCTCGGCGCCGACCCGGCGGTGGTCGACCTCGTGCGCGCCGCCGACCTGGTGCTCGCGATCGGCGACCGGCTGGACGACCCGACGACGAACGGCTTCACCCTGTTCGCCGAGACGACGGCACCGCTGGTGCACGTGCACCCCGATCCCGCCGAACTCGGCCGCAACGTCCGACCACGCCTCGCGGTGGCGGCCGACCCGGCTGCGTTCCTCGATGCGATCGGCGACGTGCCGTCACGTCCGTCGTGGCTGCCGTGGGCGGCCTCCGCCCACCACGCGAACCTCGCGTGGCACGGCTCGGACGGGCTGCTCGACGACGTGGTGCGCGGGATGCGCGCGATGTTGCCCGACGACTCGATCGTCACCAACGGTGCCGGCAACTTCACCCGACCGTTGCACCGGGCGTTCCGGTATCACCGTCCCGGCCGCCAGCTCGCCCCGTGCGGCGGATCGATGGGGTACGGCCTGCCGGCGGCGATGGCCGCCGCGCTCGAGCACCCGGACCGTGCGGTCGTGTGCGTCGCCGGCGACGGCGACCTGATGATGACGGTGCAGGAGCTGGCCACGATCGCCCACCACGGGCTGGGTGTCGTGGTGCTCGTCGTCGACAACGCCGGCTACGGCACGATCCGCACCCATCAGGAGCGCCGCTACCCCGGTCGACCGTCGGGCACCGCGCTCACCAGTCCCGACTTCGTGCAGCTCGGCCGGAGCTTCGGGATGCGAGCCGAACGCACCGTGGCCGCCGACGACACCCTCGCCGCGTTGCAGCGGGCGATCGAGTCGCGCACCGCGTCGCTGGTGCACCTCGTCACGAGTTGATCCCTGTCGCCCGTCGTGCAGGGGCCGTCGTTCGGGCACACTGGCCGCGTGGCGGCCGACGACGTGCGCACCGAGCGGGGTCTCGTGATTCCCGGCGACGCGATCACCTGGGAGTTCGCGCGCTCGAGCGGCGCCGGCGGGCAGCACGTCAACACGTCGTCCACCAAGGCCACCGTCGTGGTCGACCTGGCCCAAGTGCGTGGGACGGCTGCGGCGACACGGCGTGTGCTCGATGCGCTCGGGGCGGAACTCCGGGTGAGCTCGCAGACCCACCGCAGCCAGCACCGCAATCGCGAGGCGGCGCTCGCCCGGGCGATCGAGCGGATCGACGAGGCCGCCCGTCCGCCTGCGCCGGCGCGCCGACCGTCGCGACCCACCCGTGGGTCGGTCGAGCGGCGACTCGACGCGAAACGTCGTGCGTCGGAGGTGAAACGCGGCCGGCGCGGCGACTGGTGAGCTGGCAGGATCGATCCATGGCCGTCTCGTTCGATCCCGTCGTGTGGCCCGACGACGCCGACGACGTGGTCGCGTTCCTGACGGCGAACGACTGGCCGTTCCACGGCACGCCGCATCTCGACCGAGCCTCCGCCGCCGAGGTGCGCGTGGTCGACGACGACGTCGCATCGGTCTGGATCCGTGACGCCGGCAGGGTCGTCGGCCTCGTGCGGTTGCTCGATCTCGACGACCTCGCCGACGGCAGCCCCGTGTTCGACCTCCGCATCGCCGCGGCACATCGCGGCAGGGGTCTCGGGCGCCGGGCCGTCGACTGGCTGACCACGTTCTTGTTCACCGCTCACCCGGTGCTGCACCGCATCGAGGCCACCACTCGCGACGACAACGCCGCGATGCAGGCGGTGTTCGCTGCGTGCGGCTACCGCCAGGAGGGCCGCTTCGTCGAGGCGTGGACCAACGCCGACGGCTCCCGATCGGATGCCCTGTCGTATGCGATCCTGCGCCGCGAACACCTCGCTCGATCGGCCGCCCACCGAGCCTGACCGGTCGTCGGGTGGCCCGGCGCGCCGGATCGCCTCGTGGGGTGTCGCCCCTGCGGGTTCAGCCGGCGGCGAATGCGGCCAGGTCGCGCGCCGTGTCGCGGCTGATCTCGGGGCAGGCGATCGCGAAGATCTCGGTGCCGTGCATGGTGCCGAGCACCATGCGGCCTCGCGCAGCGACGCCGGCGGCCAGCAGCCGGCGATAGAACACCACGCCCTCGTCGCACAGCGGGTCGCACTCGTTCACGCTGATCACCGTGCGGGGCAGGCCACGCAGATCGTCCTCGGACGCGAACAACGGCCAGGCCAGCGGATCGCGTGCCTCGAACGCCTCGATGCCGTATCCCACCGCGCCGATGTTGCTGTGCAGGTCGAGCAGGATGCCGTTGTTGCGGGTGCTGGACGGCAGGTCGTCCTGCGGCCACGAACCGGCGATGTACGGGCAGAGCACGTAGAGGCCGGTGATCAGCCCGAGCTTGCCGTCCCGCTTCAACTGCAGCCCGGTGGCGAGCGTGAGGTTCCCACCACCGCTCTCCCCCGCCACCACGAGGTGTGTGGTGTCGATGCCGAAACGAGCGGCGTTGGCGACGGTCCATTCGAGACCCGACACGCAGTCGTTCAGACCGGCCGGGAACGGCGCCACTTCGGGCACCGACGACGGCGTGACGCAGTTGCGGAAGTCGACCATCACCACCACCACTCCGTTGGCGGCGATGATCTTGCCCCACGCGCGATACATCCCGCGATCGGCCGACAGCGACGCCATGCCCCCACCGTGGATGTAGTACACGCACGGCAGCACGTCGTCGGTGTCGGGGCGGATGATCCGCAGGTTGATGGTGTTGCCGTCGGGCTGCGAGATCGCCTGGTCCTCCACGATCCGCAGCCCGGCCGACGGCGCGACGTCGTCGTTGTCGATCGCGTCGAGCATCGCATCCATCGCCGTGCGTCGGGCGAGCGCCTCGGGGGTGTTCATCTGGGCGAGCAACTCGTCACGGTTCGCGACGTCGGCGGCAGGTTCGGAGGGCATCGCAGCGAGCAGCGCCTTGAGGCGCGGGTCGAGGCGCGGATCGGCGGCGATGTCGTACGGCATGGCAGTCCCCTTCGGATGCGAGCGCCCCCATGACGCCCGTTGCGGCCGCACCGTACTCGCACCCGACCTCACGCCGGAACATCGCGTTCTGGCCGGGGTTTCCGTTCCGTCGAACGGGAACCCCGACCAGAACGGTCCTGGTGATGACGAGCCCCGGTGGGGTGCGCTCAGGTGATCTGGAAGTGCTGCTCGGCGTGCTGGCGGGCGGCGTCGTCCGGGTAGTGGTGCGCATCGACGACGGGGGCCTGCTTGATCCACTTCCGGTCGAAGGGAACGACGATCTTGCCCTCGTCGGTCTCGTACGAACCGGCGATCGGCACCAGCCGCTCCTTGCGGAAGACCCCCGGATCGACGACGAGCCACGTGGGCTCGGTCGACGTCTCGTCGTCGTAGAACACGTCCGAGACGGTGCCGACGGGCTCGCCGTGTTCGTCGATCACCTGATGGCCGGTGTAGGTGGTGTGCATCGTTCGATGTCCTCCTGTGATGCGACCGTCACACGATCGCAACATCAGGATTCCCCGCCGTCGGTCGGAGCGACACGTTTCCTCTCCGGACGGGTGGCCGCAGACCGGCAAGGCGGATCAGAGCACGGCTTCGACGAGGCGAGGACCGCGGCACACGATCGCCGCAGCGAACGCGTCGTCGAACGCGTCGAGCGAGTCGACACGAACGGCTTCGACGCCCATACCGTGGGCGAGCGACACCCAGTCGAGCGCCGGGTTGCCGAGGTCGAGCATCGACAGCGCGCCGGCGCCGGCTTCGGCACCGACGCGCATGAGCTCGATGTTCAAGATCGCGTAGCTGCGGTTGGCGAAGATCACGGTCGTCACGTCGAGTTGCTCGCGTGCCATGGTCCACAACGTCTGCAGCGTGTACATCGCGCCGCCGTCACCGTGGAGACACACGACCTTGCGATCGGGGCACGCCACCGCTGCGCCCGCAGCCACGGGGAGTCCCTGCCCGATCGACCCCCCGGTGAGCGAGAGCACGTCGTGCGGTGCGGCCGTCGACAGCGCGAGTGCGGGGCCGAGGCTCGAGGTGGCCGCCTCGTCGGCGACGATCGCGCCCTCGGGCAGGTGGCGTGCGATCGACTGGCCGATCCCGAACTGGTCCCAGCGGCCCGACGCGCCATCCGCGACCCGGTGGTCAGCGACGGTCGACCCGGTGGCCGGCGCACCGAGCAGGTCGGCGAGCGCCCGCAGCGCGCCCGTGCCGTCCTCGTGCGGATGTGCGAGGTGGGTGATGCGACAACCATCGGGCGAACACCAGCTCGGCTTGCCGGGGTAGGCGAAGAACGCGACCGGCGGCGTCGCGCCGACGAGCACCAGTTGTTCGACCGCGGCGAGGGTGTCGACCAGCTGCTCGGCGAAGTACGGCAGCCGCTCGACCACCACGCGACCGGCGCCGCGCTCGAGGCGGGGTGCGAAGGTGTCGCACAGCAACCGACAGCCGGTCGCCGCGGCGATCCGTCCGGCGGCCACCAGCCCCTCGCCCTGCAGCACCGAGCCACGCAACAGCAGCGCCGCGTGCCCCGAGCGCAGCGCGGTCGCCGCGGCGGTGACGGCGTCGTCGCCCACGGGCGCAGGCTCGGGCACGGGCAGCGGCGGCGCCGGATGGTCGGCCTCCAGCCAGGCGACGTCGGCCGGGACGATCAGCGTCGCCACCTGGCCGGGGTGCTGCTGCGCGGCCTGCACCGCACGAGCGCCGTCGGCGGCGAGCTGGCCGGCACTGCGTGAGCTGTGCACCCAGGCCGACATCGGCCGGGCCAGACCGACGATGTCGGAGGCGAGCGGGGCGTCGTACTGGTGGTGGTAGGTGGCGTGGTCGCCGACGATGTTCACCACCGGCGAGCCGGCACGGCGGGCGTTGTGCAGGTTGGCCAGCCCGTTCGCGAGACCGGGGCCGAGGTGGAGCAGGTTCGCGGCCGGCTTGCCCGCCATGCGGGCGTAGCCGTCGGACATGCCGGTGACCGCGCCTTCGAACAGCCCGAGCACCGGCCGCATGCCCGGCACGCGATCGACGGCGGCGACCAGGTGCATCTCCGACGTGCCCGGATTCGCGAAACACACCTCCACCCCGGCATCGACCAGAGTCTGGAGCAGGGTCTGCGCTGCGATCATCTCGTCTCCTCACGCTGCCGGTCGCCTGCGTCCTGGCGACGACCATTCGGTGTCGATCTTGGTGCACATCGCCGTCGCGCGACGTGATCGGGTGCCGGCCCGCTCCATCACGTCTGGTCCGGCCGACGCCGAGGCGCGGTCACCACGATCGGACCGGACACGCTCTGCCAGACTGCCCGCCGTGTCGCAGCCGTCCCGCTCCACCCGCTCCCACCGCGCTGCTCGACCGCGTCGACCCAGGCGGAGCCGCCGCATCGTGGCCGGGCTGGTGGTGCTGGGATGGGTGTCGTCGGCGTGCAGCGGCGACGCCTCGGACTCGCCGGCCGCAGCGCCCACCACGGCGGTGGCCGGCCCGAGCGCATCGACCGCCGGCTCGGGGTCGGCGCCTGCATCCACTGCGCCCGCACCCACCGACCTCGCCGCGCCGCGCCTCGGCGACGACGTGTTCACCGTGCAGCCCGGCACCGAACAGGTCGCGGTGCTCGGCGGCACACCGGGAGCGGAGGTCGCCGTCGTCCGCAACGGCGAGGTGGTGGCTTCGGGCACGATCGACGAGCAGGGAAGCTTGCTGTTCCGAGCGCTCGTCCCCGGCCCCGGCTACGCGCTGCGCACCGACGAGGGTGAGACCGAGCCGTTCGAGATCGCCGATCCGGCCGATCATCCCGACGCCGACTTCTACGCCGACCAACCGCTCCTCCCGCCGGGCGGATTCGGCTACATCGCCACACGAGACGGCACCACGCTCAGCGCCAACGTGCTCCTGCCCGGCCCCGCCGACGCCGGCCCCTACCCCACCGTCGTCGAGTACAGCGGCTACCAACCGAGCGACCCCGGCTCGGCGCAGCTGGCCGAGGTGTACACGTCGCTCGGGTTCGCCTACGTGGGCGTCAACATGCGCGGGACGGGCTGCAGCGGCGGGTCGTTCCGCTACTTCGAGACCGTGCAGAGCCTCGACGGCTACGACGTGATCGAGGCCGTCGCTGCACAACCGTGGGTGCAGGGCAACCGGGTCGGGATGGTCGGCATCTCGTACCCGGGCATCAGCCAGTTGTTCGTCGCCGCGACGCAACCGCCGAGCCTGGCCGCGATCACCCCGCTCAGCGTGATCGCCGACACCTACCGCTCGACGCTCTACCCGGGCGGGATCCTCAACACCGGCTTCGCAGCCCGCTGGGGCGAGGAGCGCGGCGAGCAGGCCCGCCCGTACGGTCAGGCCTGGACCCGTGCCCGCGCCGACGACGGCGATCGGATGTGCGCCGACAACCAGCTGCTGCGGTTGCAGAACCCCGACCAGGCCGACGAGATCGCCTCGGCCGCGTTCTACGAGCCGGAGGCCGGCGACGCGCTGGCGCCGGCGACGTTCGTCGATCGCATCGAGGTGCCCGTGTTCCTCGCCGGCGCCTGGCAGGACGAGCAGACCGGCGGGTACTTCGCCACGATGCTCGACCGATTCACGTCGTCGCCGGCGGTGTACCTGACGCTCGCGAACGGGTTGCACACCGAGTCGCTGTCGCCGCCGGTGTTCCAGCGCTACGTCGAGTTCCTGCAGCTGTACGTCGCCGGGGCGGTGCCCGACATGACGGTGGCGAACGAGGTGGCCGAGGTGCTCGCCGGCGTCGCGTTCGGGGTCGGGTCGATCCCTGCGTTCGACGATCGCTTCGCCGGTCTCGATGTCGACGAGGCGCTCGCCGCGTTCGAGGCCGAGCCGCGTGTGCGCATCCTGGTCGAGCAGGGTGGCGATCCCGCGTATGCGCCCGGCACCCCCACGCCGACCGCGGTGGTGGAGGCCGCCGCATGGCCAGTCCCCGGCGCCACCGAGGTGCGCTGGTACCTGGCCGACGGCGGACGGTTGGTGCCGGAGGCACCGTCGACGGCGGACACCGACGAGTACCTCGCCGACCCCGAGGCGGTGCGCGCCACGTTCTACGACGGTGGCGGCAGCAGCGACATCTGGCGCGCCGACACCGTCTACGACTGGCCGGTGCTCGCCGAGGGCACCGGGCTCGGCTTCACGAGCGAGCCGCTCGACCGCGACGTGTTCCTGGCCGGCTCGGGATCGCTCGACCTGTGGATCGCCGCCGACGCGGCCGACACCGATCTCGAGGTCACGGTCACCGAGGTTCGACCCGACGGCCAGGAGATGTACGTGCAGGGCGGCTGGCTGCGGGCGAGCCACCGTGCACTCGACGACGGGGCGAGCAGCGCGCTGCGCCCGGTGCATACGCACCTCGAGGCCGACGCAGCCCCACTGCCCGACGGCGAGCTGACCCCGGTCCGGGTGGAGATCTTCCCGTTCGCGCACGTGTTCCGTGAGGGCAGCCGGTTGCGGGTGACGATCGACGCACCCGGCGGCAACCGGCCGGTGTGGAGCTTCGACACGATCTCCGACGGCGAGACGGTCACGGTCGCCCACGGCGGCGACACGCCATCGCGAGTGGTGTTGTCGGAGGTCGCCGACGTCGAGGTGCCGCCGGAGCTGCCGGCGTGCGGTGCGGTGCGAGCCCAACCGTGCCGGCCCTACGAGCCGGCATCGAACGGCGGCTGAGCGGGTCGCGAGGCGCGATCCGCTGTTCGTGTCACCACATGGATCGACTGTCGCTCCATGTGGTGACACGATCGGGTGGGGCGGGTGGGGATCGAACCCACGACCCAGGGATTATGAGTCGAGCCCGAGCCGTCCAGCCAGTCCCATTCTGTGCCATCTAGCAGGGCTTTCGCGCTTCTCGAGTCCAGCCTGTGCTGTCCCGTACCACCCTGTATCCAAGAATTTCTTGGATGGATTCTTGGATGAATCGAACTTCTGACGTCCGCGACGGCAACTGATTCCTAGGGCGTCGTGGGCGCGCGATCGTCACCGACCACCGCCGTGTTGATTCCGTCGCTGACCGACAGGACGGCTTTGTCGACGCCTGTGATGTCGAAGAAGTACACGTTGTCGACCGGCGCTGTGTTGAGCTCGTTCACCTTCACGACGGTGATCTCGTCGGGGACGAGACCGACGACGAATCGCCGTCCGGGAACTCCGACCTCCATGAACGCAACTCCGGCTCTGATCGGATCCGCGTCGAACCACCCCGACCCGGCCGGGACGCCTTCGACGGAGAGCGAGAGGTACCACCGATCGCCGGACCGGCGGGTCGTGACGACTGCGTTCCCGATCGTCACATCGTTCGAAACCTCGTTCACGTCCGACAGGTTCGCGGAGAACAGCTCCGCGGGGATATAGCCCGATGGATCGATCGCGACGAAACCGATGTCGGCTGTCGTCGATGTCACCACGATCGTGGTTTGGACGGGTTCAAGCACTACGTCCGGTGTGTATGTCGCAGTCGGCGTCTGGATGGTGAACCCACTCGCCTCGGGCGGGAACTCCATGTACCAGAGGCCGTTCGCGTCGGAGGCCACGACGGTGTCGCCGGCGACTACGGTGACCGGGAGATCAACGGGTGCGAGCCCCCACAGCACGGCGCCGGCTTGTGACTGCGGAACTCCTTCGAGGCTCCATGCCTGTCCGGAGAGATACGTCTCGGCGTTGAACTCGGAGCAACCGGAGTACCCGTCGTCCGTTTGCCTCACGACACACACCTCGCCCGTGGCAGGCGCGTCGTAGACCCACACCTGTCCGAACCGACCCAATTCGGCAGAGAGACGCAGAACAGCACCGGCGGGGAAGGCATCCGCCGGCCAGTCGACGGTGAACCGGGGGTCGACGGGCAATCCGTCGCCGGCCTCCAGATCCGTCGAACCGACCGACGGACCTGAGGCCGAGGGCTGCGGGACCGCCGAATCCGAGTCGCGCATCGACAGCGCCGCCACGCCAGCGACCACCAGCGCGGACGCAGCAGCAACACCGAACCACGTGGTGCGCCAACTCTGGCTGGAATGGGGCCGGAGCGCCGCCAGCTCGACCGTCACCGCCTCGTCCGGGCGTTCGACCGGGTCTGCGGCTCGACGATCATCGATCGGTGCGACATCGTCGATCGTGAGCGGAGGTGCAAGTCGGTCCAGAAGCCGTCCGGCCATCTCGAGTTGCGGAATCAGATCAGCAGGCATCGGTCACCACCAGTTCGGTCCGCAAGCGCGAGAGCGCTCGCTGCAGATGTTCTCGGACGGTTGACGGGTTCACCTCGAGCAGCGCCGCAACCTCGGACTGAGGCCAGCCGAAGCCGTGCACGAGAAGAACGATCGTTCGTTGTTGCGATGACAAGCGGCCGAGCGCGGGCCACAACTCGGGCGAGATGTCGGGGAAGTCCACCGCAGCTTCCAAGAGCAGGTCGGCGGGGAGAGGCCTGGAGCCGAACCTCCGCACGGCCGACTGGCCCACTCGATACAGGTACGCGACAGGATGGCGCACATCAGCCATCCGATCCCAGTGCTCCCAAGCCCAGCTCAACGCGTCCTGCGCCGCCTCGCGTCCATCGACCGGCCCGTAGGTTGCGACGAGGGCGCGACGAAGGCGCGGCTCCACCTCGACAAGGAACCTCTCGAACTTCCGAGAGCGACCGTTCTCGCCGATACCGACACCCATCGGCTATGAGACCGGCCAGAGGCGCGATTCCGCGACAGGGCCAAGAAAGATCTTGCAACGGCGTTGAAGATGAGCGCCCTTCACGGCCGTTCCGAATCGAGGGACGCTTGCTTCCGGGCAAGCATCCGAGAGACGCAGACGACCACGCAAGAGGCACTTCACATCGTGAGGACGAACGAGGCGTACGGCCGGTCCTCGGGCGGATAGGTCTCATCGGCCTCCGGGAACACCGTCCGACTGAACGCAACCGAAGCGAGGTTGCTCGGATGAACGAGCCATCGCACCGACCGCGTGCCCTCTGACTTCATCATCGCGAACAGCGACTCCGTCACGAGTCGCGCCGCACCTGATCGCCGGCGGTCGGCGCGTACGGCGACGACCATGAGATAACGGTGCTCGGCGAGAACTCGCCCGCTCTCGTCCTCCAGACACTCGTCCGCAGTGACCGCGACGATTTCGCCGGCCTCCTCCCCCACCACAACTCGACGATCGACGTGCGCCTGGGCGGTGTCGTTGCGCCATGCCACGAGCCCGCCGACGATCTCACGGACCTCGTCGAGCCACGGCGAGGCGTCGCCGTCGAGATCGAACTCCTCGAGGACGAACGCATCGGCGAGGGTCGCGTGCCGAACGATCACTCGTGGCGAGCGGGGATCTCGAGGGTCCGACCCTTCGGCGACCACTTCGTGCCGCCGGCGGACGGCGCCGCCGCGACCTTCCGGCCGTTCGCAAGGCTCCGTCGAGGCGGCCCGTCACGATGAGCGAGCGCTGCCGACAGCCTCTGGATCGTCGACCAGCGCGCATCCAACCGTCCGTTCTCGATCCGCGAGATGTCTGCTTGGGGGACGCCCGCACGCTTCGACAGCTCCGCCTGCGTCCACCCGAGCTCGATCCGCCGCTCGCGGATCGAATCACCAGGATGTGCCAGTTCAGCCAACTCTGCCCATGCAGTCACGAGCACAATCTATGTGCCTTTCCACATCGTCGGCAACCAGTCGCCAAACAGCGGATATGCGAGGCGTCGGCGGCCGGCGGGTTAGAGCGATCCGGGCCGGGTCGCGCCTTCGATAATCCGGCCAGAGCTCGTTCGGTCGCCGACGACATCACTGGCCGCAACGGTGCCCTAGTTGATCGGGTACCGCTCGACGTACGTGTCACCGCCCTGGTCCTGCCAAGCCACTGACAGCGTCGCGAACGACGCCGTCCCGTAGGTCTGAGCCCAGTGACCGATGTTGAAACGACCACCCGTCGGAAGCGATGACGGAACCTCCGAAAGCAGCACCGGCGAGTTAGTTCCCTCGGCCTCGTCGACTACCACGATCATCGAAGCCGCGCCTGACCCGACGTTCGACATCACGACGCGCTGCCCAGCCCGGCGAACGGTCAGACGAGGGCCAGGTTGAGAGCCAATCGGCGGGGCATCACCGGAAGTGGATAAGACGACGATCAACGCCAATCGGCCCAGCTCTTCGTCGGTGGCCCACGCCCTGCTGCTCGAGCCGTGCAGCTCGCTCTTCGCCTTCATCTCTCGAAGCACCTCGACGGGGTGGCCGTCGGGGTCGAGCCGATCGATCAACTTGTGATGCTTAGGGCACAGCAGCATGAGGTTGTCGTACGAGTTTCGTTCCTCGATCGACAGCCCTGAGTCGTATCGGGGAGCGCCGGGGCGCTCGCCGCAGATGTGAGCGATCTCCGCGTTGGTTTCCTTCCATCCCGGATCTGTCAGCTTCTCGTCGCAGGGCACATAGGCGCAGACGTTCGGGCTCGCGGCGAAGAGGGCCTTGATAACCGAGATGGAGATCGGGCTCCGGGTTGCCATGCACGAACGATACGAGGCCGAGGACTGGTGGGCGCCAGATCGGCAGTTCGGTGCTGGATCCTCGTGCGTCTGGGCTGGCCACGATCCCGTGGCCGGAGGCGGCCGCTCTCTTCTGCCTGCGCCGTCAGTCCTTCGCCATCAACGCTGCAATCTCGATGCCAGCGGGAGTCGCGTGGGTGAACAGGATCATGCGGTTGTCACTGGCTTGTAGGCGCCACTCGCCGAGCCGGAACCAATGGGGGGACGAGTCGGCGGGCAGCACCGCCACGAAGGGGTCAAATGTCGCCACGTCACGAACGGTGACGTCGGCAAACCAGGCGCCATCGCCGAAGGGCCCGAATCGTTGCAACTCGGGTGCTCCCCCATCGGAGTCATCCTGTTCCACGTTCACGATCCACTGGGTTGAACCGAGGAGATCGGAACGATCCACCGTCACTGTGGCGCGGCCGCCATCGACCCGTTTGACGGCCTCCACGGAGGTCTCGTCGAGTGCAACGTTCGTCTCGATGTCCATCACACGTCCAGAGCCGGGCTGATCGACCCCGCCGGTCACGATCTCGAACACACGCTGCGGGCCCGAGTCGAGAGTCGACGACTGCAACAAGCGCAAGCCCTCGTCGGAAACGGTGTAAGCATCCAGACGCGAGGTACCGTCGGCAAGCCACAAGGTGATGAAGAGCGTCCCGTTCGGCGCCGTTCCTGACCAGACGATGGACGACTCTGCAAGGTCCGGCAGCACTTCATCCCTGATCCAAGTGCCGCTGCGGTCGAGGAGCAGCACGCGCCCGGTGAGAAGGGGCAAGGGGTCAGTGATCTTTGGGGACTGGTGCTCGAACACGGCCATGAAGTCGGGCGTGAGTGCAACATTGACCAGGTGCTCGCCGTCATGCGGCGACAGCTCGCCAAGTCCGGTGCCGAAGGGCACGGTTGTGATCAGGGTGGGTGCCAGCACCTCGCCGCCGGACAGCGGCACCTCGAGGTCCGACGCTGACGCGCTCGCAGTCGATGTTGTTGAAGCGTGCGCTGACGTCTCAGGCGGTTCCGTCGTGTTGATGGTGGACTCTGGGCTCGACGCAACGGGCGCCACCTCCGAGCCGGACGAGCCGGACGAGCCGGACGAGCCCGACGAGCCCGTTCCACACGCGGTCAACACCGCTCCAGCAAGAAGTAGTCGAGCGGCCAGCGCCGGCAGTCTCACAAGCACCAGCCTGCCACCCCGATCGGCAGTTCCGCGCTACCGCACGTGCTCACTCGGGCGTGACGCCTCTAGCACTGCTCTCTGTCTTACGCGATGCTCGGTCGCAGATTTCCGATCGGGGGCAAACTTGGTAGGCGTCACTACCGGAATCGAGTCAGCGTGGATCGCCGTTCCCGTCGCGATCGGGGTCGTCGCCTGGCGCGTCTACGCGGGGGTCCGGTCTGTTCGTCGAAAGCGCGTGTCCAAGAAGGGCTAGTCCAACGAGCTTTCAGCCGGCCCGGGCAGATCGGCAGATCTGTCGCGGATTCAAGTCATCCGGGTACGGCCACTCGGCAGTAGGCGCAGCAGACCGCTCACGACCTCGACGGCTGCCGCCGGGTCCACCATGTCCACAGACCCGAGAAGACGAGCGTGGCGATCAACCCATCCACCAGACTGCTGGACCACGTCTCTGGAACGTCGTCGAAGACGTACGTCGCAATGCGATCGAAGCCGACGAAGATCGCAAAGCACAATCCGATGAACGACACGAGCGTGCGGCGGTTGACCTTGGCAACACCGGGCTTCATCTCGTGCGCCATCGGGCCATAGTGCCCGATCCTGACATGTACGTCCAGATCGGCAGTTCGGGCGCGCCCGAGACCGGCACGTTGCGGGTGGCGCAGATGCTGGGTCTATGCGGGGAGCCCGAACGGTTGGACCGAGGCGGTGGCCACGACGGTTCCGTCGGGACCGAAACCGGTGACCGTGCCTGTGTTGGGTGCGACGGTGGTCGGCGCCCAGGTGGCGAACATACCGTTGGCGGAAGGCACGGTGAAGGCAGGCACGTTGGGCACGTTGATCTGCACGCTGTCGATGCCGTCGGGGACCCAGCCGAAGATGATCGTGGCGCCGGGGTGGACCGCGGTCACGCTGTTCGCGTTGAGCTGAGGCGGGCCTTCTCCCTCGAACACGAGCGAATCGCTCGCCGTCCAGATGCCCGAGCTCGTGTCGATGGTGCACACCTTGGCGAAGTCGTCGTCGAACAACGTCGCAACGGCGAAGTCGCCTCGGAGATCCAACGTTTGCAGGGTCATGTTCGGTGTCCCGGTGTCGTTGTCGTCGAAGCTCGTGCTGTTGCCCTGTTGGGTTCGGGTCATGTCGCACAGTTCGAGCGCAGTTGCGTTCTCGTCGGCGGTGGCGGTGCGGGCTTCAGCGGTCCAACCGAATGCGGGTCGATCCGCAGGCGTCACCGCGACCACGGCGACGACTGCGATGCTGGCAGCGGCCAGGCCACCGGCGATCAACATCGTGGGCCGAGACGTCTTGCGGGCGAGCGGCAGCGGGCGGGTGTAGTGCACCCGGGCGAACTCGTCGTTGATCGCTGTGATGGTGGCGGCGTCATCGGTGGGGTCGTCGAGATCGGTGTACATGGTCATCTCCTGGTCGATTCGGTGGACGGGTCGGGTTGGGCGTCTGCCGTGGTTGCGGTGATGGCCCGCAGCTGGGACAGGGCGCGTCGTAGGTGGGTGCCGACCGTGCCTGGTTCGATGTCGAGCAGTGCTGCGGTCTGTTCAGCGGACAGCTCGAGCAGCACCCGGAACACCAACACCTCTCGCTGCCGGCTCGGGAGCGCCCGGATCGCTCCCACGAGCACCGGGTCGAGCGGTGCGTCGTCGATGACGAACGATGCGGCCTCGTTGGGACGTCGGCGCTTGTGTCGGCGCCAGCGGTCACGATGGACGTTCAGCGCGGTCAGTGTCACCCAGGCGGCCGGAGCGGGGTGTGCGCAGACCTCGGCCCATTTCGCCAGCGCTCGCGAGTAGGCCTCCGACACGAGGTCATCTGCTTCGTGGGGATCACCGACCGATGCGAGCACAGCGCGAAAGCAGCGATCCCGAGTCGTCAGGTAGAAGGCCTCGAAGCCGTCCGGTGATCGTCGCACCATGCAACAGTGACGTCGGACGCGCCCGTTACGCGTACAGAGTCGCGCACTTCTTCTGCGGCGCGGCCTCTTGCACGTTCATGGTTCATGCGCCCCTGCTCCAGCGAGACGAGATAGCGCCGAGCGGCCTTGGGCTCAGGGGGTCATCGCAACAGTTGGTCGAGTGCTTGGGATGGTGTCATCCAGCCGAGGGTTTGTCGAGGTCGTTCGTTGAGTTCGGCGGCGATGGTGTCGAGTGCTGCTTGGTCGAAGGGTGCGAGGTCGCTGCGCTTGGGGAAGTACTGGCGCAGGAGCCCGTTGGTGTTTTCGTTGGTGCCGCGTTGCCAGGGGCTGCGCGGGTCGCAGAAGTAGACGGGCAGACCGGACTCGATGGTGAACCTGGCGTGCTCGGCCATCTCTTTGCCGTGGTCCCATGTCAGTGACCGGCGGAGCTGTTGAGGCAAGGTCACGATCCGGGCGGTGAGCGCGTCGGCGACGACATCAGCGGTGTGCCCGTCGGGCAGCGCGATCAAGATCGCGAAGCGTGTCGAACGCTCCACCAGAGTCGCGATCGCGGTGCCGGCTTTGCCACACAGCAGATCGCCTTCCCAGTGCCCGGGGACCGCACGATCATCCGCGTCGGCGGGTCGCTCACTGATGTGCACGGTCCCACGGAGCTGGCCCTGCCCGTTCATCACGGTGTGTCCGAGCGGGCGGCGGGTGCCACGCCCGGTGCGCAGGTAGTGCGTGAGTTCCTTGCGCAACGCGCCACGGGACTGCACGAACAACGACAGGTAGATCGTTTCGTGCGACACGTTCATGTCCGGGTCGTCGGGATAGTTCACGCGTAACCATCCGGTGATCTGTTCGGGCGACCAGCGATGCTCGAGCCGGTCCTCGACCACCATGCGAAGGCGTTCACAACAGGCGAGCTTGGCAGGCTTGGGTCGTTTGCACCGTCGACCGAACGCCCGGTCCGCGGCGTGGGCCCGATAGCGCGTCGGGCCGCCGTTGCGTTGCACCTCCCGGCTGATCGTCGATGGTGCTCGACCGACACGTCGTGCGATCGAGCGCAGCTTCTCGCCCTCAGCCAGACCACGTGAGATCTCCTCGCGTTCGGCCAACGACAACCGCAACGGTGAGCGGACCGGTTCGGGCTTGTTCGGCATTCGCAGGCGGCGCACCTGGCGCAGCACCGCGTGACGCGACACACCGGCCTCCTCACGGATCTTCCACGCCGGCGTACCCGCAGCCCACAACTCCGCGATCTTCGCCTTGGCCTCAACCGACAACCCCATCGCTACCTCCTCAGTCGATCACTCCGACCAAGTGTTGCGATGATCCATTGAGACCGCAGCAGTTCCGCGCTACGCAGAGCCGTCGAATCCCTGACGACGTGAGGAATGAAGCAACGGCTTCCAGCGGCGCGACTCCCGCTCTCCCATCCCGAGCGTGGTGATCATCGCCCACGGGACGTCGTCGGGGAGTTTCTCCAGATGATCGATCAAGAAGGAATGGACGGCGTCCGAGATTTCGTCGGCGCCGTCGTCATCCGACTCGAAGCAAAGCTCGATCTTCCACGTCATGTCTTGGCCTTGTCTCCGGAGGCTCGCGCTGTCCATGGCCATGTCAAAGTCCTCGCTGGTGGCCAGGAAAAGTCCTCGCGTGGTGAGTAGGTAGATCCACTTTGCGGGCCGCCTCGAGCGGTGATCGTGAACGACGACCAAGTCAGTTCAGATCACACGCTCGAGGGGTTGGCCCAATTGTTGTCAGCGAGGAAGAACATGGATGTTGTTGGCGCGTACGCGCGTCTGGGGACCTATCGCGCTGCTGGTGAGGCGTGCGGTGTGGACCCGAAGACCGTCAAACGTAAGGTCGAAGCTCACGCGAAGGGTCTGTTGGATGACGACCGAGCAGAGCGGGCGCCGGTGGCGAAGAACACTGACGGCGTGCGTGCCGTGGTGCTCGAGGAACTCCGCGAGACCGGCGGCCGGGGAACGGCGAAGCGGTTGCTGCCGATCGCTCGCAAGGCCGGGTACGCGGGTTCGGACCGGAACTTCCGGCGCCTGGTCGCCGGCGTGAAACGACAGGTTCGTGCCGAGGTCGGCCGTCATCAGCGACGCCCGGCGGTGTGGGTGCCGGGCGAGACGTTGGTGATCGATTGGGGGCTGCACCCGTCAGGGTTGAAGGTGTTCTGCGCGGTGCTCGCCTGGTCGAGGTTCCGGTTCGTCAGGGTCGCTCGGGACGAGACCGCAGCAACGACGATGGCGTTGCTCGCCGACTGCTTCGACATGCTCGGCGGTGTCCCGGGCAAGGTGCTCGCTGATCGGATGGGCTGCCTGAAGGGTGGCACGGTCGCGAACGTGATGATCCCGACCCGGACTACGTCCGGTTCGCGACCCACTACCGGTTCGTCCCGGACTTCTGCCACCCCGCCGATCCCGAGTCGAAAGGGATCGTCGAGAACCTCGTCGGCTACGCGAAACGCGACCTGGTCCTGCCTGACTCTGACGACCTCGCCGTGTTGAACGACGCCTGCCGTGACTGGTGTTCAGAGGTCAACGCCCGTGAACACCTGAGATCTGCGCTGTCCCCGATGTCCGGCTCGCCGAGAACGCGAGTTGCTGCGCGAGTTGCCGATGCTGCGCCGCGGATCGGCCGAGTCGAGGTCCGCAAGGTCGACAAGCTCTCCACGATCCGTGTCGCCTCCGCCCGCTATTCGGTCCCGCACCGGCTCGTCGGCACACGGTCGAAGCGGTCACCTTCGACGGCAAGGTCAGGATCTACACCCTTGACGGCGACCTCGTCGCTGACCACCGCCAGCTCGCACCTGGCGAAGCAGCCGTGCTCGATGAGCACTACCCGACACCACGTCGGGCGCCGTCACGCAGGCCGAGAGCGCGCAGCGGGATCGAGCGTGAGTTCCTCGCGTTGGTGAACCGGCCGAGGTGTTCATCCGCCAAGGCGCCGCGGCGGGATGACGATGCTGCCGAAAGAGATCGGCGAGATCGTTGACGACATCCTGCCCGCGCACGGCCCAGAGCTGGTCGCCAAGCGGTCGCTCGGGCGGCACGTTTCGGCAGGTTCCGTGCCGCGGATGTCCGCTCGATCCTCGCGATCGGCACCGCCCTGCCCGAACCCGCTGCGGCCGGCGACGCGGTCGTCGTTGCGCTCCCGACGGCTGAGGTCCGCTCGTTCGACGCTACGCGATGGAGAACCTCGCATGAGTCGCCAACCCGCCCCGCTCGCACCTGATGTCGAAGCAGCGCTCCGCAGACTGCGGCTCGCTGCGATCCGACGCAAGCACCTGACGTGCTCGCCACCGCGAAGGCCCAACGCTGGACACCCGAAGAAGTCCTCCGCGTGCTCGTCGAAGCAGAGATCAGCTCACGCGACGCGCCGAACACCCGAAACCGGATGACCGCCGCACGCTTCCCGATCGACAAGACCCTCGACGAGTTCCGCCTCGACCAGTCCTCGATCCCGCGCTCATCACACGACTACCTCGTCACACTCGAGTGGATCCGACAAGCCGAGAACCTCTGCCTCGTCGGCCCCGCAGGCACCGGCAAAACCCACTACCTCATCGGCCTCGGACACGCCGCCGTCACCGCCGGCCACAAGGTCCGCTACTTCACCGCTGTCGATCTCGTCGAGCACCTCTACCGCGCCGTCGCCGACAACACCGTCGGCAAAGCCATCGAGACCGTGTGCCGCAACGACCTCATCATCATCGACGAGATCGGCTTCGCACCCCTCGATCACACCGGC
Source organism: Acidimicrobiaceae bacterium (assembly GCA_020637235.1). Classification (GTDB taxonomy): domain Bacteria; phylum Actinomycetota; class Acidimicrobiia; order Acidimicrobiales; family Ilumatobacteraceae; genus VFMC01. The sequence goes on from JACJWG010000014.1 coordinate 30,857, forward strand.
TGCCAGTTGCTGTTCCGACTCGTCGCCGCCGCCTACGAACGACGCTCCATCGCCATCGGCTCACACAGCCCATTCGACCAATGGGGCCGCTTCCTGCCCGACCAGCCCACCGCCGTCAGCCTGCTCGACCGGCTCTGCCACCACGCCCACATCATCACCACCACCGGCGACAGCTACCGACTCACCCACCGCACCACCCACAAGGAGCCCTAGACGCGAGGACTTTTGTTGGCCACCAACGAGGACATCCGATGGCCACCAGCGAGGACATCAACTTGGCCATTGACACGCGCTGGCAGCGGTCGGACCGTCAGATTGCACGGTTCAAGAGTCAATGTCCACCGAGCAGTGCGGCAGATCTGGCGCGACGCAGTCGCTCAAGAAGCGGCCTCTCTACAGGTCGGCTTGCAGGTTCGCGATGCGATCGACGATTTGCCGACGAGCCGCAGTTACTGCTGCATCAAGCGTCGGGTAGACGACGGACTCGTGCGAGCGCACTCCGTCTTTGGAGTCAGCGACGATCTTGAAACCTCCGGGCGATGTGACGATCGAGTACAGCAGACCGCCAACGAATGCCTTGCGTACCGTGCCGATCGACTCCAGCGGATCCATCACGGAGGTCTCCCTACGAACCCTCGCGTAGTGCTCAGGTCGGACGGCCTCGGGGTCCTTGTGGTTCGGATCCAGTTGCACCTCAACGCCATGGCGGGATCCGTAGCTCTGAGCCCAGGAGGCCACACAAGAGGTCACGCGATCATTGGCCGGCGAGGCGTGAAACAGAGACATGGCCCACGCCGGCACGGTTCTGCCTTCGCTGTCACGGAACACGATGCACCCGACGCTGCCACGAGGTCCTCGGTCTTCTGCCGGGACGGCTGCTGTGATGGATCGAAGCCGATAAGTCCTCAGTGGATTCCGGATGATGACTCCATCCGCCCCGAGCTCGACGGACAGACGCCACGACATCCACGCCGCCAGCGGAACCGGGACTGCGGCGATCAGCGCGAGAGGAGCCGAGGCCAACGCCATCGGAAACGCGGCTCCGATGAAGAGGTAGACGTACGTCTCCAGAGCGACTGATGCCGAGGCACGCCACGAACGAAACATCACCTCGACGGGCCGATCGGCATTGGCTCCGCTCAGATGCTCGCCGCTCAACTCAACGTGTCTCTGTCTATCCACATAGCGATCAGCACCCCCAAGTTCGCCGCCGCACAGCGCGCCAGATTGCCCGCTGAGGACGCCACCCGCAAGTCATGGTTCGCGCCCGATCGGCAGCTATGCACTCTCCCAGCGAAACCAGCCCGATGCATCGAGGCTGCTGAAGAGTGGCCCGCCGAGGCGGTCTCGCCAGAGCACGAGGTCGCGTGCGGTCGTCCAGTGGTCGAAGTAGTCCCGGAGCGCGGATGGACCGTTCCTCGGCAGATCCAGCCACTGACGCGCGGCTTGCCGCATGACCAGCACGACGTCGTTTTCGCCGGCGCTGCCTTCCTCGGTGAACTCATACAGGTCCGACAATTCGACCCACATTTGATAGAGGTCGCAGGCCAGCAGTTCGTCCACCACATGGTTGCTGGCCTCTCCAGCGACACGCACGGCGCTCCAGTAGGCATCGACGGATTCATCGGCCACGGCCGTGAGGATCATGTCGATGTTCACCAGTGCTCGACTGAAGTCGGAGCGGGTGTCGGGGTCAAGCGGCAACGCAAGGTCGCGTCCATGTTCGCGCCGAATCGCCGAGTGGAACCGCCCTTGTACCGACCTCTCCGCATCGTCAGTCAAGTAGCGCATAGTGCCCGGAGCGAGCGGCGAGCGCAAGGCATTACGCCGTGCCGATCGGCAGATCTGGGCTACTCGACCGACCGGGACGTCGTGGCGAGACCGGATCCGCGATGACCGACCAGGAACTCAACGAGTTGGGAGACGGGCGTTCGCTCGAACGGTGGGTCCGATTCGCGCACCTCGAAAGCAGCAAGGACGTCTCGCTCCGAGCCGTCGTCTAGGAGCGGCAACGCAGTCGGCGGCCAATCGGTCGTGCCCCGCAATGAGATGAGGTCGTCGACCCTGCCGGCCGGGCCGCGCGCACCTTCCGTGCCAGGTAGCGCTATCTCGGTCGTGCCGAGGCGAAGGGATGGAGAACGTTCGAGTGAGGTTCGCCCCGCTTGGCGGACGGGTGGTTATGCGGCGATGCCGTCACCGCGACGGTAGTAGAGGTTCTCCCAGTCGATGGGGCTGCGGTAGTTGTTCGAGGAGTGCAGCCGTCTCGGGTTGAACCAGCCCTCGATCCAGCGGATCAGATCCCGCCGGGCTTCGGCCCTGGTTGCCCAACGCCGGCGGTGAGCGAGCTCGCGTTTCATCGTCCCGAACCAGCTCTCAGCGACGGAGTTGTCCCAGCAGACACCGGTCGCGCCCATCGACTGGATCACGCCGTGGCGGGTGCAGAGCTCGCCGTAGGTGTGCGAGGTGTAGACCGACCCGCGGTCGCTGTGGAACACGACTCCGGCCACGTGGCCGCCGCGGGTAGCGACGGCCATCTCGAGCGCGGTGGTGACGAGCTCGGTGCGCATGTGCTCCGCGGCGGCCCAGCCGATGACCCGCCGGGAGAACAGATCGATGACGGTGGCGAGGTAGAGCCAGCCCTCACCGGTGTGCAGGTAGGTGATGTCGCCGCACCACACGACGTCAGGGGCGGGCGGGTTGAAGTCGCGTCGGACATGATCCGACGCTCCGACCGCACCCTTGTCGACGATCGTGGTCCGGACTCGTCGGCGGCCGGACTCACCCTCCAGGCCCAGGTCGCGCATGATCCGGGCGACGCGTTTGTGGTTGACCTCGAAGCCTTGCTGATGCAACCAGTGGGTCATCCGCGGGACCCCGTAGGTCTCACCCGACGCGACATAGATCAGCTCGATCTCGCGGGCCAACACGACGTCTTCGAGTTCGCGTGCCGATGGGCCACGGTTCTGCCAGTCGTAGAACCCCGACCGGGACACCTCGAGCACCGCGCACATCTCGGTGACCGACCAGTCGCACGCAGGATCAGCCTGCTCCTCGGCGATGAACGTGTACACGGCGGTCACACGTTCTTCGGGTGCGACGCCGAGAAGTAGGCGACAGCTTTTCCCAAGATGTCACGCTCCCGAGTGACCCGCTCCAGCTCGGCTTTCAGCTCTCGAATCTCGGCTCGTTCCGCCGCCGTCGGCGCCTGGCCGGCCTTGGCCTCGCGGGCCTCGCGGACCCAGTTGCCGACCGATGAGTCATGCAGACGCATCTCGCGGGCGACCTGGGCGATCTTGCCGCCCGAGGCCTCGACCATCGCGACGACCTCGGCCTTGAACTCAGGGGTGAACTTCCGGCGCGACCGGCCGGAACCCTTACCAGTTGACATGGACACTCCAATCCGGGCTCTCCAGCCCTCAAGGTAGATGTCCGTCAAACGGGGAGAACCTCAGAGGACTTTGTCGAGCATCGGGCATTCGTTCGCCTTGTAAAAGGCGCGTAGTTCTGAGCATCCCCCCGTTGGGCGGACACCTCGTATAGGAGGAAGTCCATGTCCAACAGCAAGAAGCGGCGGCCGGGGAGGCCGGCGAAGTATCCGCCAGAGTTCCAGCGCGACGCGGTTGCGATGGTCCTCGACGAAGGGCGCAGCATCGCTGATGTTGCCCGGTCGATCGGGGTGGTCGAGGGCACGCTCGGGAACTGGGTCGCCAAGGCCCGCCGCGAACGTGCCGCCGGCACCGGTGTCACCGCGGATGAGCGTGCCGAGAACGCACAGCTGCGTGCGGAGAACGCGCAGCTGCGGATGGAGCGTGATCTGCTCAAACGATCGCTGGCCTTCTGGGTGAAGGAGTCGACATCGTGAGCCGCTACGCGTGTGTCGCCGACCAGAAGGCTGCCGGGTTTCCCGGTCACGAAGACGTGCGAGATCGCCGAGGTGTCGACCTCGGGGTTCTATGACGGGTTGAAGCGAGAGGCTGCCGGGCCGACCGAACGGCAGCTCGCCGACGACGCGCTCGTCGAGCTGATCCGGGAGATCTTCGACGCAGCGGACGGCAACTACGGGGTCCCGCGGATCCATCGCGAGCTCCGCAAGGCCGGCGTCGCCGTGAACGAGAAGCGGGTGCGGCGCCTGATGCGTCTGCACGGGATGGCCGGACGATGCATCCGCCGCCGGGTCCGTACGACGTTCCCTGGCCCGGACGGGTTCACGATCCCGGACTTGGTCGGCCGGGCATTCACCCCGGGCCGACCGGACTGGGCGTGGTGCCAGGACATCACCTACGTCTGGACCGGTGAAGGCTGGCTCTACCTCGCGTCGGTGATCGACATCGGGTCCCGCCGGCTGCTCGGCTACTCGATGGCTGACCACATGCGCACCGAGCTCGTCACCGCCGCGCTCGACATGGCAATCGCTGCTCGCGGTGGTCACGCCGCCGGCGTGATCGCACACGCGGACCGCGGGTCGCAATACACCTCGAACGCCTACCTCGACCACTGCCAACGCCACCAGCTCCGACCCTCCGTCGGCCGCACCGGCGTGTGCTGGGACAACTCCATCGCCGAGTCGTTCTGGGCATCACTCAAGCGCGAATGCCTCCAAGGCCGCGTGTTCGCCACCCGTGCCGAAGCCCGCCGGAAGATCTTCACCTGGATCAACTGGTACAACACCCGAAGGCTCCACTCGAGCCTCGACCACACCCCACCCACCCGCTGGGAACAGCAGTACCTTCAAGCGTCATAACCACCCGTCCGCCCGACGGGGAGATGCCCATTCCTCAGGCGATACGTCCTCGCTGACCGCGTGCAGCCGAATCTCGACGTGGAACACCGGAGCAGAGTGCCCCACGCGGCCAGCGTTGTCCAGCGAGCAGAGCGGCAGCTTTGTCCTCTCGCTCTTAGAAGCTGCAGTCCTACCGATGGCCGCGTTCGCGAAGTGTGCCCGGGTGGTCGACTGGAGGGCCATCGCCCTTCTGCTCGGTATAGGGCCACATGCCTCGCACCTCGGCTTCGAGTCGCGTGATCGGAACGACAAGCTCATCGAGGGCGGCGGCGTCGGCCAGGAGTTCTCCGAGATCGACCGGTGTGTACGAGTCGGCACGCGACCGCGGTCGACGCTCGATCAGATGCGGTCCGAGGTCGGTTGGCACCAAGATTCGTGTGCCGTTCTCTGCGACGGTGAATTGGTCGTCCGCAAACTCGTGCACGTTCGTGATTGGACGATGCGCGAGCGTGTTTCGTCTCGATCCGACTTCTTCAAGACGCGTCGTCAGACCGGCGTAGGCAGCTGTGTCGTAGCCGAGCGATTCAAGCTCCCTGATGACACTTCGGAGGGCCTTTACCTTTGCGCTCCACTGCATCTCGTTGAGGATCCACCAGTCGAACTCAACCCAGAAGCGCCCTGGCACGTTGAAGAAACCCTGCAGCACACGGTTCATCCTCTGCTCAAGGTCTATGGCGCGCTCAAGCCATAGGCCCCGAACCTCATGGGACTGTGGTCTCGTCATGACACAACCGTACGAGCAGAGACATCAGGCGACGATGCGAGAATCGACTCGCGACGGCAGTACGCCCGCGCCATTCACGGATCAGCTCATCGAAGCCGGCGAGCGATCGCCGGCAGGCTGGAGTTGCTAGGCGCCGGTGGCTGGTGGGAAGCGGTCGAGCGTGGCATCTCGGCGTGCACCTTCGGGTGTGCAGTCATCCCCGAGCCCGTACTTCATGTCGCTGGTCGTCCCGTAGTCGCCGGCGAGCACGTAGCACGTGCCGCTTTGTGCGAGAACGGCGATGGCGACCTGGTTGCCGTCGATCCCGATGGCCACCGTCCGAGCGGAGGTTGACGTGGTGCCGTACTCGAAACCTGGAGTGCGTGGGGCGAGATCTGCGACTGTTGGCTGCTCGAGCCCCTCGATCAAGCGCAGCTTCCGCAACTGGAGGAGAACGGTCTCCGCGTTCGCTTGCGCAATGCCGTCGATCCAGCTCATTGCCGCGTCCTTGAAGGCGAAGCCGGCACCGTCGAGGTTGAACGACAGTGGCGCGGTCTCCTCTGCGCACGTACCAGCGGACTCGCCTACGGCGATCTCTGCTGAGGCGGATGCGACGAACCATGCGCACGACCCGTCGAGCTGGACAAGCGTGGCGATCAGCCCGTTGGAAGGGATGTACCTTCCGAGAGAAGCGGCACGAGGGGAGTTGGTGGCGAGCGCAGCAAGGGTGAGTTCCTGTTCGCCGGCTGGAGTCGTCGCTGCGAGCAACGTGACGAGTGGGCCGATCGCTTCGAACGACGACCGATCGAACGCTTGCCGGGCGGGAGTCGTCGACATCTCGACCTGGGTGGTGGTCGAAGGCGACTCGGGTAACGAGGTCGGGGTCGCCTGACTCGGTGCGGGTTGAATTGCGGCGGAGTTCTCGCCTGAACCCCCACACCCGGTCGGGACGCCGAGCAGTGCGAGTGCGAGAGCGATGAGAGTTCGCCGGGCCACGAGTGCGACGCTAGCGAACATCGCTCTGGACTGGTCCTTCGCTGCTGAACGCCACCAAGGAACGGAGGGGCTCCCTCAACCACAGCGAGGCATGCCGATCGGCAGTTACGCGTGGGTCCAGCGTTCGGCCGTGCTGCTGCGGGCCACCAAAGTCAGGCATTCGCCGTCGACGCAGATGGCCTGAAAGGTCCATCCGAGCCAACGACGAACTTGGCCAAGCTCCACGCCGGAGACAACCCAGCCAGTTCGGCTGACGAGCACCCCTCGCTCCGTGGTGCCGAGCCGAAACAGCCCGCCATCGCGCCACGCCCGGTTGTCGCGAGCGAGAGCCTTGAAGGCGCTCGGCACGTCGTGCGAGTACAGGTAGCCGTACAGCTTCCTGCGTGGCGGCAACTCTGGCTTGTCGGACCGGCCGACTCCTCCGGTGGTGAACTCGACGGCTGCGGCGGCGACCACGACGAGTCTGTGAGCGCTCGGTGAGATCCGCGTTCTGTGCTCACTGAAATCCGCGGTTGATGTCGGGGGTCTTCTGGCCGGCATCAACCATCCCACCCGGGAGCGGGTGGTTCCTCCAACGTGTCGAGCGACCAAGCCACGACCGTTGGAGGAACCGCTCTCCATGATGAACCAGGAGACGTACGTGAAAGTGCATGAACTGCGAAAGCAGGGCTGGACGCTGGACGAGATCGCTGCTGAGACGGGGTTCCACCCGTCGACGATCTCCCAACATCTGAAGGCCGAAGGACCACCGGCGGGCCGGCAGGTGCCGGACTCGGCGTTGGTGATGAACGCGTTCTGGAAGCAACGGATCGCGACGCTGATCGACACCTACCCGCGGCTGCTGGGCGTGTCGGTGTTCAACAAGTTGCAGGCGGAGAAGTTCACCGGCGGCTACTCGACCGTGACCCGTGAGCTCCGGGCGATCCGAGGGCCGCGGTTCCGGGCGGCGGAAGCCGTGTCGATGCCGATCCACACCGACCCGGGCGAGGAAGCCCAGTTCGACTTCTGCGACCTGTCTGACTGGGCACGCCGCTGGGGGTGGGGCACGCCGTTGTGGTGTTTCGGGATGATCTTGTGCTGGTCTCGGTGGCGGATCTGGTGGTTCACCACGTCGGAGGACCGTCAGCACACCTTCGAAGGGATCGCCCGGTTCTTCGACGCCACCGGCGGGATCCCGGCCGCATGTCGCACTGATCGGATGGGTGCGCTCGGCCGATCACAGGGACAACGGTTCGTGCTGCACCCACCGACGGTCGGGTTCGCCGCGCATCACACCACGACGATCACCTCCTGCAAGGCCCGTGACGCGAAACGCAAGGGCAAGGTCGAGCGGCCGTTCCGCCAGTTGCAGGAGACCTTCCTCCCCGAGGTCGAGCTCGACGGCATCCCGGCCGATCTGGCCGAGTTGAACCGCAGGGCTGAGCGTTGGCTCGAGGCACGCGTGCACGGCGTCAAGTCGAGGACCACGGGTGAGCGACCGGCGGACCGGCTGATCGTCGAGCGGCCGTTCCTCACACCGTTGCCGCGGGTGCGGTTCGACACCGACTACGTCGAGACCCGCCGGGTCCACAACATCGTGCCGTTCATCTCCGTCGACGGCGGCCGCTACGGGCTCCCAGCGAACGTGCTCGGTCAGCTCGTCGAGATCCGCCGCCCGGTCGACAGTCGCCAGTTCACCGTCCGCCACGCCGGCCGACTCATCGTCACTCACGAACTTCAGGACAAGCCGGCACCGGAGATCGTGTGGCTCCCGGAGCACCGGGCCCAGATCGAGACCGCTGCGATGGCCGGCCGCCCGAAACACGACGGCCGCCATCTCCACCTCGTTGCATCTGCAACAGACCCAGCCCTGGAGCAGTTGGGGTTCGGTGACGGCGACTACGACGTCGACACCCCCGACCTCGAACAGCGCTACGGCATCGACATCACCGTCGACATCGAACTCGATGTCGATCTGGAGGACCTCGCATGAGCACCGGGTTCTACGAGCAGATCAAGGCCGACCTCGGCTACCTCCACCTCGACGCCGCCGCAGCCTCGTTCGCCGTGCTCGCCGAAGAAGCCAGGCTGAACGAGTGGTCACACGTCGAGTTCCTCGCCCGGCTCGTCGCCGAACAAGCCACCGTCGACCGCAACCGCAGATTGGCGGCCCGGCTGCGTTACGCCCGGTTCCCCTACCGGCGCACGCTCGCCGACTTCGACTTCGAGTTCCAACCGTCCGTCGATCGCAAGCTCATCGAGGACCTCGCCACCCTCCGCTTCATCGAAGAGAACCGGCCGATCCTGTTCCTCGGCCAACCCGGCTGCGGCAAGACCCACCTCGCTGTCGCACTCGCGACCGTCGCGGTCGAGGCCGGCTACCGCGGCTACTTCACCACCGCCGACAACATGTGCAAGACCCTCATCCGCGCCCAACACGACGGCACCCTCGCCACGAAGTTGAAGACCTACACCGCACCGACGGTGATGGTCATCGACGACGTCGGCCTCCTGCCGATCGGCGGGACCGAAGGCGCAGCGATGTTCTTCCACGTCGTCAACACCCGCTACGAGAAAGGCCACCCAACGCTCGTCACCACGAACCGCGGGCTGCCCGCTTGGGGCCAGATCTTCGGTGACGCCGTCGTCGCCGCCGCCATCCTCGATCGGCTCATGCACAAAGCCATCGTGTTCAACATCCGAGGCCCCTCATGGCGTCTCCGCGAGCACAACGGCCTCGAGATCGCCACCACCAACCCCGACCGATAACCTCACCCCGCCGACCACAGACCCGAGCATCAACCGCGGGTTTTGGTGAGCGCCGAACGCGCCTTCTCCTGAGCGCTCACAGAGTCGACGCGCAGGGGCCAACAGCAACCACTTCGACAGCGGCAGCGGCGCGCACTCACTCGTCGTCACGGCACCAGCATGCCCGGTTAGGGCACCACGTAGAAGCCGTCCGGAGTAGCGCCGCAGAGCCGCCCGACGAAGCTCGCGAGGGGGTCGGTCGTCCACCCGTTCTGGCTACCGCCGGTATTGAACGCCTCGACCGAACTCTCCAATGCGGACACCATGCCCGCGAACGCACGCTGATCGCCGTCGTCGAGTCCACCGGTCTCGATTGCCCGAAGCGCTACGACCAACTGAGCGCCACTCGCAGGATCGGATGCGTCCTCGAGTGCGTTCGACGCCCCGTCGCAGAAGACATCGGGAGCGTCGCCTGAACCAGTCGTCCCGTCGTCCCCACAAGACGCGACCATGCCGAGGGCGGGCAGCAACATCGCCAAGAGCATCAGCGAATGCGTCGCGGCTCTCGAAGCACGCATGCGTGCAGATTGCCCGTACCGGGCAGCGAGCGCAAGGCATTGGGCCGTTCCGATCGGCAGCTATGCGCTCCCGGATCGAGCGCGGAGCGCATCCTCAACGCGGTGCCTCAGCAACGCGTACGCAGGTGTCGTTGCGATCTCGTGCGATGTCGTTGTACCGAGGTAGATCGCATCGAGATCGGCCCCGAGTTCGACCAACGCAACCACGCAGTCGCCGTTTGGCAGATACGACTCATCGTTGACTCCTCGCTCCCACTCGGCATCAAGTGCGATCCGGAGCAACGGCATTCCGCCGTCGAGCGCGCCGACTCGGCGATTTGGGTCAACCGAGTGCTGCTCGATCAACGATCGGAGTCGTGCGGCGTCGAAGCCGTAGATCGCATCCTCCAACGCTTCATCTAGCGCCGAGTGAGGCATCGGTTCTGCTTCGTCGGTCACGCGCACACGATGCCCGACGGGCTCAATTCCGGCAAGTGCATAGCGGCAGTTCTGAACTAGCAGCCTTGTGAAGCGAGTTCGGCTCGAAGTGCGTCTCGTTCGATAGCGAGATCCGTGCCCTCAAGCACTGCGTCCCAAGACTGTTCGCCTGATCCGGGCGTCGTCTCGATCTCGGAAATCCGCTCCCGCATCTCGTCACACGTCAAAGGTTGGCGGCCCGAGTCATCCGAGCAGCCGACGGCGGCGATCAGCACGAGAGCTGCGAATGGCGCGAACCTCACGCGACGATCTTGTCGCATGACCGCGCCCGATCGGCAGATCGGGTCGCCGCTCAGGTGGTCGACGGGGACGGGCCGCAGCTCGGTGTGCTCTCGTTCCACGTTGCCGAACCTCTGCAGTCTTCATCGGGCGAGCAAGAGGCCAGTGGCGCCGTCACGAGCAGCAGTGCGGCCACCGACATCGGTCTGCAGAGCCTTCTCCGTCGCACGGTCGCATCGTGAACCATTCCCGGCCGCCTGTCCACGACCTATCGGCAGCTAGTGCGCTGGCTGATACGGAGTGGCGTCATCCGGACACGGAGCAGTTCCGGCCCAATACGATTCACCCGAATTCTCCTTCGGCCGAATGACGATGCGGTCGGCACGGCGCCGCGCCCACGCCACCTCGGTGCTGTCGGTGTCTGGACCCTCCTCGATCAGCGCCGGCGCGTCATCAGGGTCCGCGTCCCAATACATCGCGTACGGGCCGTCGGCCTCCAGCCAAGCGATGTGCACGGTTCCACGTCGCTGCAACGGCGCCGATGCGGTCACCCGAGCAGATTGCCCGGTATGTGCGCTCCGCGCAAGGCACGAGAGGCGGTTCAGCGGGTCGATCGGTAGCCGTGTTCGGCGAGCCAGGCTCGAGCTCGTCCGAGGCGGCGGTCGTCGCGCCAGCGATGCCAGCGGGTGTATTCGTCGTCGTTACGGCTGAGCTCGTCGTGGAAGCGTCGAAACGCTCCAGTCCCGGCGATCGCATCGTGAAGACGACCGGCCAGTCGAGGATCGGTGACCGTCGTGATGAAGTCCTCCATCGACGCGTACCCCGCCCGAGCGCCCTGCCCCGGTACGGGCAGCCACCGCTGGTCGTCATCGGGATCGAAGTCGTCGGGTTCTTCACCGATGTCGAATAGTTCTGCCGGCCACACCGTCGCGGTGTCGAGGTCGAGGTAGGCGACGCTGGCAACGGACTGATCGAGTGCTTCGCCGAGATCATCGAGTTCGACGTTGAGCGCTGTCAACGTCGACGGCGATACCGACACGACGTGTTCGAGTTCGTGGATGAGTTCCCGATCCCCGACCCAGCCGCGCCGCCCGAGCGCCTCGATCAGCCTGGACGCTGCGTCGCCAAGTGCGGCCGAGTCCGGGCATCGGAGGATGGCTTGACCGGCGTGCTGAAGAACGTCCTGGGCGATGTCGTCGGCCACGACCCTTTCGACCGCGGCGGGATCCTTGCCGGCTTGCCGGATCTGCTGCAGCCAGACGTCGCGGCTCATCGCTCACCATGCCAAGTGGTGTCCACACCCGGAGGCTAGATCGACGGCCCGGCCGGCACGCCGGACCGGAGGAGCGGCAGCGCATAGCTGGCAATACACGGGTGATCGCAGTGATCGACTCGACCGGCAGTGAGGACGGCCACGAACCGTCAAGAGCCGCAGAAGTCCGCCGAGACGCCTTGCAGAGAGCGCACATACCGGGCATTACGCGCTATCCGCCGCTGTGGGAAAGTTCGGTGCAGTAACCACAGATCGTGCACGCTGGGCGCATGATCTTCGGCGACAAACTCATCGCGGCCGAGAGCGTCGCACCGGCGAAATGGATCGGGCCTGCGTGTAGCGGATCGAACGGGACCGTAGGCGCGCTCGTCCCGAACCAGTACCCGCTCCTGCTGCGCGTGAGCGCACCGGACCCTCAGCCCGAGGGCTGGTGGTCGGCATACCGCCGCCTGTACGAGGTCGTCGCTTCCGTCGGTGCACGACACACCTCCACCCCCGATCGGGCATTGTTCGCAGTCTGGGAGGGCCATGGCTTCGACACGGTCAACACCCAGATCGCATGGCGCGACCCGGCGCCCGACGAGGCGACTCGGCGTGCACGAGACGAGCATCGAGCCCAGTTGCGCATCGACGACGAGCGCCGCAATGCAACGATCCGAACAGCCTTGCACCAGGTGCCGCGCTTCGACCTTCCCGATCGGACCTACTATCTACTGGAGGGTTCCGTCTCGGCCGTCACTCAGTTGTGCTACCCGGACTCATCGGGCGAATGGCGCAACCCAGACCTGTACTGGCCGGACGACCGTCGCTGGTTCGTTGCCACCGACGTCGATTTCTGGTCGCTGTACATCGGAGGCGACAGCGACTTCATCGCAGAACTCACAAGCCACCTTCCAACCCGCAGCAACATGGTGACTTCTACCGATCGGCTCCCGATCGAGAACTGACGCGAAGCGGGACGTAGCGCGGAACTGCCGATCGGAACGGACTGCGTGTTGCGTTGGGCATCCCATCCAGGCAGTCTTCGCAGGTGACTGTGGACCACGTGGATCAGGCAATCGCTCTCTGCGAGAACCACCCGGACGGCTTCTTCGCGGGCCCGCGGAGCGAGCTAATCGCACACGCCGAGGCCGAACTCGGGTTCCCGTTGCCGGCTTCCTACCAACGATTCATCGAGAAGCTCGGCGCAGGCTCAATCGGTGCCTTCGAGGTATACGGACTCACCCGGCATCCCTTCTCCGGCGTCGTGCCCGACGCTGTTGGCATCACACTCCGCGATCGATCCGGCCCTTCCCGACTTCCTCCGACCATGGTCGTCATCGGGAACGACGGAATGGGTGGCGACTTCGTGCTCGATGTTGCCAAGGGAAGCGATCCACCAGTCGAGATCTGGATCGGCGGATCATCGAGTCCTGACGCTCCGATTGAACGAATCAGCAACAGCTTCGGGGAGTGGCTACTCGAGAGTGTGAGGCAAGAGATCCGCACATAGCTGCCGATCGGGCGCGCTGGACAACGTCGTCGGGCCCTGGCACTCTGCGCTGCGTGAGGCGCCTATGGAGGAGAAGCGGTGCTCGCAAGGCGAGTGTCGAAGGTGAGTTTCCGCCGGCAGTCGTTGACCCGAAGCTCGTGGGCACGTACGCGGCGCTCGCCAAGGCCGGCGGCGGCTTCGTGTGGGATGCAGTGTTGGAGTACCGGGTCTGGATTCACCCCGAACGATCCGGCGATGAACCCGGAGACGGTTCGGACTTCTACCGCGCCTTCGCAACCCACGCGGATGCGCTGGCTTTCGCCCAGAGCCACGCTGGGGCCGAGGAGCCGCTGGCGCTGGTCTTGCAGGAGGAATACATCGACGAGTCGGAGCCAGGCGAATACACCCACGTTCGCGAACGAAGAGTCACGGAATGGCCGGTTGCCTTCCTTCGCCGCCCTCGCCGGACCAGCGAGACTATCCCGCGTTTCCTTGCACCGGATGCCCCGCCGAACCGTCTCGATATCCTGCGCGGCACCGCCGCCAGCTAGCGCGGAACTGCCGATATGCCCGGGCTCGACGCTGCCTGCCGAACGGCGGGCTCAAGGCGTGGCCGCCCGTTGGCTGGCCCTCGATTACCGGAATAACCCGGCTGCTCTCGCTGGATCACCGGAATAACCGCGTGCGGGCGCCCCGCATCTGGCAACGCTCCTGACAGTGAGACGTCTGCTATAGGTCGATGCCGAAGTCGTCGTCTCGGCTTGCGGCCGGTGTCCGGAAGTCGGGTTCGAGGCCGGTGGGGGCCCAGAGTTCTTGGGCGCGTTGGTGGGCGGGGAGGTCGATCCAGTCATTGGTGAGGTAGCGGGCGAACACGTCGGTCGGGGTGTCTTCGCCGTCGACGGCGAGGTAGGCGTGGTTGGATTCACGGCCCCTGGTCATGGGGACGTAGAGGTTGCGGACGTCGGTGACGGTGTCGATGACGGTGACGGCGTGGTCGACCGTGCGGCCTTGTGCGCCCATCGCGGTGACGGCGTAGGCGAGTTCGACGTGATCGCAGAGATAGGCGGAGGGGAGGGTGACGGTGCCGGTCGCCCCACGCGCCGTGATCGAGAAGTCGTCGTTGATCGCGGTGACGGTCCAGATGTCGCGATTGCGGACCATCTCGTGCCGGTCGGTCTCGATCGTCCGGTCGTTGCGCCGGGTTGCGATCTCGTCGCCGACGTGCAACCGGAGCCCGTTCGGGTACTCGAGCCACTCCCCTGTGCCGATCTCGCCGGCACGGATCCGACGCTGTTGTGCGGCCTGGCTGAGCCGATCCACGGTGTCGTTCGACGGCGCCATCAACAACGTCGACTCGCCGGCCTGGCGGTGCCGCCACCAGGCGGAGACTGCGGCGCGTTCGATCTGCTCAACGGTGCCGCCGTGGAGCCGTCCTTCACGGTCGTAGGTGTCCGCGACTGCTGGGTCACCGTGACGGAGTTGGAGGGATGCGGTGCGTTCCCAGTCGTTGGTGAATCGGTGGACGCGGTCGAGTTCGATGCCGCCGTGGGTGTCGATGAGCATCCCGAACATGCCACCCCGCCCGACCGCTGAGAACTGGAGCGGGTCGCCGACCAACGCCACCCGCCACGCCCGCTGTTCGGCCAGGCGGATGAGTTCGGCGAGTTTGGCGGTGGCGAGCATTCCGGCCTCGTCGACGATCACCGTCGCCCCGGCCGGCAGATCGAACGTCGGCTTCGGGCGGCCGGTGCGGTGTTCGGCGAGGAGCTTGTCGATCGTGTCCGCCCGCACCCCCGTCTCGGCGTTCAGCACCGACGCCGCGATCGCCGACGGCGCCACACCGAACACCACCCGGCCATCGGCATGGAGCTGCTCGACGGCCGGGCGGAGCGCGGTCGTCTTGCCCGTCCCGGCCGGGCCGACCACGAGGACGACAGGTGCGGTGCCGGCGATCGCGGCGGCCGCTTCACGCTGAGCGCTCGACGCCTCGGTCGGGCACCGCTCGAGCGTCGTTCGACTCGACCGTGTCTGTGCGGGGTCGACGCCACGGCCGGCCCAGTCGAGGATGAACGCTTCCTCTTTCAGGATCCACCATTGGGTGATCGCCCGATCCGACGCTGCTTCGGTGATCGGACGGTCATCACTCAACCTTCGCTCCACCCCTGCGGGGACCGGCGGGCCGAGCTCCATCCCCTGGCCGGCACCGATCCCGTAGCCGAGGATGTCAGCCACACCGACAACCTCACCCGCCGTCGCAGCGAGCGTGGTCGGAAGCAGCGCGGCGACCTCGCGGACGATCTCGGCCGGACGCCACGACGACTGCTGCTCCGCCAACGCATCGATCGCCGCTTCCACCAACCCGTACTGATCGAGCACATCGAAATCGCACTGCGCCTCGAGCGAACGGCCCAACACCCCCGCCACCAACTGCTCCGGATCAACACCGAGATCACGGAGCTGCCCCACCCAACGCTCGTGGAGGATGCCGGCGTTCACGGCGTGGTCCTTCGCCGGCCGCGAATCGACCGCCGCCTCACGCTCCAGCTGCCAGCGCTCCCGCTGGGTCGGCTCGCGACCCATCGTCTGCTCGAACCGATCCAACTTCACCGACAGCCGTGCGACGACTGCCTTGGTCCGGGTCGAGAACTCCTCCACCACTCGCCGGTCGATCCCGTCGATCTCGGCGATCCCATTCACGACCGGACCCCACTCCACCCCCAGCCGACGGGTCAGCTCCGCACGCTCCGCCGCATGGAACAACGCCGACAACGTCCGCTGATCACGCTTCAACGTCCGAGCATCCAACGCGAGCCAACGGCCGTCCGGGGACTTCACCCGGTTCGCCACCACCAGATGCGTGTGCAACTGCGGATCCAACGCCCGCGACGTGTGCTGCCGGAACCCCGCCACCACGATCCCCTCCGCATCGACCACGACGACCTCACCACCCAACCGGAACCGGGTATGCGCATGCGCCTCGATCCACCCCGCCACCGCCACCACCGCCGCGTCGTGCGCGGCGAGAACCTCGGCCCGGACCCAGTCATCGCCGACCGCCCACAACACCGACACCGACTTCGGCGACGACGCCGTCACATCAAACCCTCGCACCGACTTCTCCGAATACCCGTTCCCCAACAGCCGCTCCGGGTCGCGAGGATCCATCCCGGCCATCAACGCCAGGAACGCCTCGTCCTCCACCGACCCCGAGAGGCCGAGCATCCCCGCCGCTCGGCCGTGCCACACGCCCCTCGGCTCGTCCGCGTCCAAGTAGTAGTTCGGCAACGCCTCCACGTAGTACGCACCAGCCGCCGCACCCTTCAACGTCGTCACACGAACCGTCACCGGAACATCACCGCCGCCGCTGTGCACTCGTCTGTCCATCCCGAGACCTGAACCGAGAACGTCAGAGCCTCCATACGACTCAGCCCTCGAACGGCAACGACTGCTGCGAACCGAGATCGCCGTCTCGGTTGCTCTCGGGCCCTTCGCACGTGCCGTCGAGCGATGTCGGGTGTGTCAGTTCCGCGGGACGTTCACAGTCGTCCCCTGAGCCGGCGTCGCAACCGTCGTCTCGGTCAGGCGCGAGGTCGTCGGCTGGTGCGCCCGGCAACTGGTGCGCGCCGATGTGGATGACCGCCTCGGCGGCTCGCTCAGAGGCCGGGGCAGGTGGCTCCGGATGGCCGTGTCGGCCGCCCTCCGCCAACTGCGCTCGTTCCGGCGCCGTGTCGGCCGCCTTGCGGGAACGGCGATGCGGCCGGGCCTTGCGCGGTCGTGGCGGCGGCGGCCAGGTGATCGATCGGCCTGCGTACTCCTCGAGCCGGGCCCGAGGAATCCGGTACTGGCCACCGACGAGAATCGCCGGAATGCCATCGGCGCCGGCACTCTTCACGAAACGGCCGACGAGCTCGTACGTCGTCGACCGTCCCAGCTGCAGCACGTCGGCCGTCTGATCGACCGTCAGGAAGTCGGGGGCCTGCCGACCGCCGTCGGATGGGAATCCGGGTTCATCCGCCATCGAACGTCCTCCAAGGAGTGCGGCAACAGCCGCAGCCCCGACCCGAACGGTCGGAACGACGTCATCGATACGAAATCAACTTCCCGGAGATGTTCACACCTACCCCCGTCCCGTGTAACGATTTCGCGACAATCGCGCCGGGAAGCAGCGCAACTTCACACCTGTGCAGCCCGCCAGGGACCAACTTCACACCCCACCTGAGCAGGCATCGGGAACATCGCCGGGAAGATCATCGGGAACATCACCGGGAAGTTCACACCGATGTTCACACCCATGTTCACACCCTCCCGTCGGCGGCCGGCGCCGTCTACTCGGTCGGCTCTGCCGGGACGAGCAGCGAAGCGACCGCGATGGCGAGAGCTCGGTCGGTCTCGCTCACCCGGCCGCTGTAGTGCTTGGCTGCGACCGCGGGATTGTGTCCGGCCCGCACGGCGACTTGAGTGATGGAAAAGCCCATCTCCTGGCCGTAGGTCTCCATGAACTTCCGGAGGTCGTGGAAGTCGAGGTGGTCGAGGCCGATGCGAGCGCGCAGCCGTTGAAAGTTGCGCGTGATCAGCGTCGGCTTCCACGCCACGGAGCCATCGGCCGAGTCGGTGAACACGAACGGGTCGTCGACCAATTCGACACCGGCGAATCGCGCTCGTTCCTCCACGGCCTCGATCTGCTTGCGCAGCGTCGCGATCGTGAGCTCGTCGAGCGCCACCGTTCGAATGCGTCGGTTCTTCGTGGGGATCTCCTCGATGGGTCGGCCCTTCAGCGCCGTCACCGATTCGGTGACCCGCATCAACCCCCGCTCGAGGTCGAGGCCTCGCCAGCGTCGCAACCCACAGAGTTCCGCACGCCGGACACCGGTGGTCGCAGCGATGAGGATCGCCCTCGCATGCTCCGGTCGCTTGGAACGCTCGGCCTCGGCGATCAGCGCTCGCACCTCCTCGGGCGTCGGGACCACCGGCACCGTGTCCGGGATCGACGGCGGGTCGGCCCACTGCGCCGGGTTGCTGTCGCGCCAGCCCCACCTGCACGCCTGCGTGAACATCGACGAGAGGCAGGCATGGATCTGGTAGACGCTCCGCGGCGACAGGCCTCGGTCCTGGTGAGCGCCATACAACTGGCTCAGCATCTTCGTGGTCACCTTCGTGACCAAGGTGTTGCCGAGTGTCGGCTTGATGTTGCGGGCGTAGACCTTCTCGTAGCCGTCGATCGTGTTCGGTGATCTGCCCTTGCGCTTCAGCTCGACGATCCAGTCGACGAACAGCTCGTCCACCGTCGCACGTGTGCCGGAGTGCTTGCCCTTCGACGCCTCGACGATCAACTCCGCGCGCGCCTTCTTCGCTTCACGCAGGGTGCCTCGAAAGGTGCGGCTGATCTGCAGCCGCTTGCCCGTCACCGGGTCGACCCCATTCTGCACCACGAGTTCCCACACACCCGGAGCCCGCTCTCGCATGCCCGGCGCCGTCCGCAGCTCTCCCATCGGCACAACGTAGCTGGTGTCTTGGATGATTCTTGGAAAATTCTTGGATACGGTGCTTTGAGATCAGTCCAGCGAGTGCTCTTCTGTCCATAACACCTGGTAGATCGGGTGGGGCGGGTGGGTATCGAACCCACGACCCAGGGATTATGAGTCCCCTGCTCTGACCACTGAGCTACCGCCCCCGAAACCGGTGGCAGGGTAGCGGGCCGAAAACGGCGAACGGCCCGCACGAGGCGGGCCGTCGGCTGGCTCCGGGAGCAGGGCTCGAACCTGCGACCCGCTGATTAACAGTCAGCTGCTCTGCCAACTGAGCTATCCCGGAAGGCGCCCGACAACTTAGCGGCTGATCCCCGCCGTCACACGTCTTCGTCCCGACCCGACGCTTCGTGAGCCGAATGCGCACCGGCTGCGCATCGCGCTCACGGACCGGGCCGCTCCGTGAGCCGAATGCGCACCGGGAGCGCATGCGGCTCACGAAGCCCGGGTCACTCGGCTTCGAGGAACTCCTTCAGCTTCTGGCTGCGCATCGGGTGGCGCAGCTTTGCCAGCGTCTTGGCCTCGATCTGGCGGATGCGCTCGCGCGTGACGCCGAACTCGCGGCCGACGTCCTCGAGCGTCTTCGCCTGGCCGTCGTCGAGGCCGAAGCGCATCCGCACGATCTCCTGCTCGCGCTCGGTGAGCTCACCGAGCGCCTCTTCCACCGCTTGCACCAGCATTTTCTTGGTGGCCATGTCGGCCGGTGTGTCGGCGGACAGGTCGGGGATGAAGTCGCCGAGGCTCGAGTCGTCCTCCTCCCCGAGCGGCGAGTCGAGCGACAGCGGGTCCTGGCTGATCCGCAGGATCTCGCGCACCCGGTCGGGCGGCATCCCCACCCGATCGGACAGCTCGTCGAGGGTGGGCTCTCGCTCGAGTTCCTGGTGCATCTGGCGCTGCATCCGCAGCACCCGGTTCATGCTCTCCACCATGTGCACCGGGATGCGGATCGTACGAGCCTGATCGGCGATCGAGCGGGTGATCGCCTGGCGGATCCACCACGTCGCGTAGGTGGAGAACTTGAAGCCCTTGGTGTAGTCGAACTTGTCGACCGCCCGCATCAGGCCGAGGTTGCCCTCCTGGATCAGGTCGAGGAACTGCATCCCGCGCAACGTGTAGCGCTTCGCGATGCTCACGACGAGGCGCAGGTTCGCCTGGATCAGCTCGCTCTTCGCGCTCTGCCCGGCGTTCACCGCACGCATCAGGCGGCGGCGCTCGACGTCGGTGAGATCGGGCCGGTCGAGCTCGAGCGCGGCCCGGTTGCCGTCCTCGATGGCCTGCGCCAGCCGGCGCTCCTCCTCACCGCTCAGCAGTTCGACGCGCCCGATCTCCTTCAGGTACATGCGTACCGGGTCGGAGCTGCCTCCCCCGCCGTCGGTGGAAGCAGCGGCTCGCGCCGTACGCCGACGGCGACGTCGGGCGAGCAGCCCCTCGGCGTCCTCGGTGGCGGCCTCGTCGCCGGGCTCGGTCTGGACGATGATCTCGTCGCGCTCGACACCCAGGTCGGGCGTGTCGTCGCCGATCTCGTCGACGCTCTCGTCGATCGTGATCCGCTCGGCGGCGAGCTCGACCTGCACCTGAGCCAGCACGTCGCCGCTGAGCTCGACCTTGCGCAGGACGTGGGTGATCTCCTCCGCGTGCAGCACGCCACGAGCGCGACCACGTTCCAGCAGATCGCTCCACTCGCCCGAGTCGACGCCGACGAACGGTGCGATCAGATCACTCGGATCACTCGGATCACTCGGATCACTCGGATCACTCGGATCACTCGGATCACTCGGATCACTCGGCTCGGTCGAGGTGTCGAGTGCCGTGACGGGCACCGCCGTGGCGACGGCGGGCGACGGCGCACGGCCGGGGTCGAGGGTCGTGGCGGCAGGATCGGCGGCAGGATCGTTCGGTGTCACGTCCTCTCCCGTCTCGGTCACTCACGCTCCTCCCCGCGTCGGTCCAGCCACCCTAGCAACACACCTGCGGCGTCCTGAGCCGTTGTGGGATCGTCGAGCAACTCCAGTTCGCGGCGCGCCTCGGTCGCTGCGAGCAGCTCCTCGCTGCCGACCGGGCGGCCGGACCGGGTGAGCAGACCGAGCTCGCGGCGGGTGGCGGCAGCGATCAGGTTGCACGCCTCCACGAAGGGTTCGGCCTCGACGTCGGCCACCGCGGCGCGCTCCAGCAACTCACGCGCCTCGGGGTCGGCCTCGTCGAGCGCCGATGTCAGCGACCCGCCGGCATCGGCCAGCGCGAGGAACGCCCGGCGTGCCACGTCGTCGGCGAACAGCGCCTCGATCATCCAGTCGGCGATGTCGTTCCAACGCTGCAGCAACAGCGCCACGGCGACGAACTCGGCGTTCTCGCTGAAGCCGATCTGCCGGGCGGGTGCCACGCGCACGACGGCGCGTCCGCCGCGGGTGGCGACGGCGACGAGGTCGTTCACCGGCAGGCCCACCCGAGTGGCCACCTCGCCCGCGTACAGCTTGCGGACGTCGACGTTCGGATGCTCGTTCACCACCTGCATCGCCTCTTGCGCCATCCGAGCCCGATCCTCGGGTGAACGCAGTGGCCGTGACTCGAGCACCCGCTGCAGACGGAACCCGAGGAACGGCGTCGCCCGCTCGACCGCCTCCTTCAGCGCCGCCGGGTCGCTGAGGCTCAGGTCGCCCGGGTCCTTGCCCTGCGGGAACCGAGCGACGCTCACCTGCACCTGGTGCTTCTCCTCCCATTCGTAGAAGCGTTCGGCCGCACCCTGCCCGGCCTTGTCGGCATCGAAGGCCAGCACCACCCGGCTCGCGAACCGCTTCATCGTGCGTACGTGCTCCTCGGTGAGCGCCGTACCGCAGGTGGCGACCGCCCGGCCGACGCCGGCGCGATGGAAGCCGATCACATCGGTGTACCCCTCGCACACGATCACCTGGTCGGCGGCGACGACGTCGCCCTTGGCCCAGTTGAGACCGTAGAGCGTCTTGCTCTTCGCGTAGATCGGTGTCTCGCTCGAGTTCTTGTACTTCGCCGGGTCGGACGAGCCGGGCAGGATGCGACCACCGAAGGCCACCGGTTCGCCGTTCTCGGTGTAGATCGGGAACATCACACGCGCCCGGAACGCGTCCTGCAGGCGACCGGCACGGTTCGTGAACGCCAGACCGGTCTCGCGCAGCACCTCGGCCGAGGCGCCGAGATCGACGCTCAGCCGGTCCCAGTCGTCGGGTGCCCAGCCGAGCTTGAAGGTGCGGGCGACGTCGCCGGCGAGGCCACGACGACGGAGATAGTCGCGTGCGGGGCGGGCGTCGGGTGCCGTGAGCAGGCGCTGGTGGTACCACTCGACGGCGTCCTTCATCGCCTCGACGAGGCGCTTGCGGTGCTGACGCTCGCGGCTCTCGTTGCCGGTCGTGTAGGTGAGCTGGATGCCCACCTTCGCGGCGAGGGTCTCGACCGCGGTGACGAAGTCGACGTGCTCGATCTCCTGCACGAACCGGATCGCGTCGCCGGAGGCGCTGCAGCCGAAGCACTTGTAGCGCCCCATCTCCTCGCGCACGTTGAACGACGGCGACCGCTCGCCGTGGAACGGGCACAACCCGACCCAGTTGCGGCCCACGCGCTTCAGCGCGACGTGCTGTCCGACGACGTCGACGATCGAGACCGTGGCCCGCAGCCGCTCGAGGTCGTCGTCGGCGATCGCCATGCGCCGCAGGCTACCGCTGGGTCGTCACGCGGGTTCGGTGGCCTCGATCGCCTGTGCGAGCACAGCGCCGGCCTCACCCGGCGAGATCTCGACGACGGACGTCCACATCCCGACGCCACCCTCGACGCGTTCGAGCGCATGGCGTCCACCGGCGCTGCGCCACAGCGTCCAGGTCCACGGTCGTTCGGCCACGATCCACCAGCGCTCCCCCGCCGTGTCGAGGCCCGAGCCCTGCGGCCTCGTCAGCTCCGGGGCCTCGTCGCGCATCACCCCCAGCAGCGGCCCGACCTCACGAGCGTCCCACCGCTGCCACGCTGCCGCTGCACCAACGGCCTCGATCGCTCGGCTGCTCCAGGGCCGCACCGCGCCCGCCACCGCGACACGATCGGCATGTCGTCGCAGGCGCGCCAGGACGACGGCGTCGTCGGGTCCCACCCACCGCCAGGCCTCGGCCACCACCAGAGACGGCAGCCGCGTGGCGAGCTCGGCGACCACCGTCGGCCGAGCGGGTGTGGCGGGCAGCACGTCGATCATCGCCCGCAGCTGCGTGGCGTCGCGGCTCGTGGCCGCCCGGGCGGCGACGATCGCGAGTTCGTCGCGGACCGACTGCCCACTCGACCGGGAGAACCCGTCGGCGGGCCGGTCGAGTCCGGCGTGGTCGTCTCGCACGAGCTCCGCGGCGCGCGCCACGTCGAGCACGTCGCGAACCAGCTCGAGCGACAGCGCCGCGCCAGCGGCGACCGTCGGATCGTCGTCGAGCACCAGGTCGAACAATGCATCGGAGAAGGCACGTCGCGCCGTCGGATCGAGCGACGCGATCGCAGCCTCCACGTCGTCGAGGGCGTCGAGCGCGATCCGTGGGTCGGCATACGGACCCTCGCGACCGAGCAGCTGCCGACGCACCCGCGCCGGATCGACGGGCAGGGTCACGCCACCAGCGCCGAGGCCACGACAATGCCCACGAGCATCCCGGCGGCAGCGCCGACGAGCGCGAGACCGAGGTGCACCGCGTCAGCGCTCGGAGGGCGGCGGAAGTGGTTCGGGCTCGGGGACGAGCTCGATGGTGTCGGTGCCGGCCGGCGCTCGCAGCGAGATCGTGATCGACACCGTGAGCACGAGTGCGATCACCAGCAGCGAGAGCCAGGTGGGGATGTGGTACTCGATCGGCTCCTGGGCGATGATCATCTTGATCCCGACGAACGCGAGGATGATCGCGAGGCCCTCCTGCAGGTAGCTGAACCGAGCGTGCAGATCGGCGAGCAGGAAGTACAACGCCCGCAACCCGAGGATCGCGAACGCGTTCGAGCTGAACACGATGAACTGCTCGTGGCTGACGGCGAGCACCGCCGGCACCGAGTCGACGGCGAAGATCACGTCGGTCGCCTCCACCAGCACGAGCACGGCGAACAGCGGCGTGGCGAGACGCTTGCCGGTGATGCGGGTGAACAGCCGCTGGCCGTCCATCTGATCCGTCGACGGCACGATCCGCTTGATGATCCGCAACACCGGGCTCGCACCCGGGTCCATCTCCTCCTCGTCACCGCGGATGAGCTTGAACGCGGTGTACAGCAAGAACGCCCCGAAGACGTACAGGATCCACTCGAACTTCTCGATGAGCGCGACGCCGGCGAAGATGAAGATCGCGCGCAGCACCAGCGCACCGAAGATGCCCCAGAACAGCACCCGGTGCTGGTACTTGCTCGGTACCCGGAAGTAGCTGAAGATCAGCGCCCACACGAAGACGTTGTCGACGCTGAGGCTCTTCTCGATCAGATAGCCGGAGATGTACTCGCCGGCGGCTGCGCCGCTGAAGGCGAACCAGATGACGAAGGTGAACGCCAGGCCGATCGAGACCCAGACGACCGACTCGATCGCGGCCTCCTTGGTCTCCACCTCGTGGGCCTCCTTGTGGAACACGACGAGGTCGACGACCAGCAGGAGGGCGATGAAGGCCAGCAGCGCACCCCACGCCCACAGCGGGACGTCGAGTTCGACGAAGCTGACGTCGGCGGCGAACACGGCGACGTCTCTCAGTCCCGACCGAACAGGCCGCCGAGCGGACTGCCGGCACCGGAGTTCGACGTGCCCACCATCGCGCTGATCCAGCCGAGGAACTCCGTCGGGTTGCGGGTCTGGGTCCACACGCGGCCCGGCCCCTGGAAGTCGAACACGAGGCCCTCGCCGCTCTTGAACGTCTGGACGAGCCCACCGCCGCTGGCCTGGCGGAGCCCCATCTGCACGGTGTCCTCGTACGCCACCATGTGGCCCGTGTCGATCGTGATGCCCTGCCCGGGCTCGAGGTTCCACACCTCGAGCGCCCCGTAGCAGGCGAACACCACCTTGCCCTGACCCTCGGCGCGCACGACGAAACCGCCCTCGCTGCCGAACATGTTCTTGAAGCCACCCCACTTGGCGTCGATCGTGAGCGTGGTCTCGTTGGCGAGCCACGAGCCCTTCTGGATGAACAGCGCCCGTCCGGGTTGCACGTCGAACATCGTGATGTCGCCGGGCAGCCTGGCGGCCACGTCGACGAAGCCGCCCTGAGCGGGCGCGGTGTAGGTGCTGACGAAGAAGCTCTCGCCGCCGAGCGCAGCACGCTTCAGCGACTTCATGATCCCGCCCTCGGCCTTCGACTGCAGCGTCACCCCGGCCGACATCGCCATCATCGCACCGCTCTCGACGCGCACCGGCTCGTTCGGGCCGAGTGCCAACCGCGCCACTCCGTACGCCGGACCCTGTCGCATCGTGACGTCCATCTCATCCTCCATGTGCTGGGGTACGAACCCCGGTGACCGCTGCGCTCGGACCGGCGCCGCGGGACGACGTGCGCAGGCCGGGCCGATGCGGCCCGGCCTGCGATCCACGACGGTAGCGGCCCGCCCGTTCGGACGAACGGACGCCCGCCAGACGGGTGATTCGGACTACTTGGTCTCGCTCTTGCCCGTGCCGGTGGCCCGGCTGATCACGGCCTGTGCCGCTGCCAGGCGCGCGATGGGCACGCGGAACGGGCTGCAGCTCACGTAGTCGAGGCCGGCGTCGTAGAACAGCGAGATGCTCTCGGGATCGCCGCCGTGCTCACCGCACACACCGAGCTTGAGTCCGGGCTTGGTCTGGCGACCGCGCTGGGCACCGAGGCGAACGAGCTCGCCCACGCCGTCCGCGTCGATGGTCTCGAACGGGTTGCGCTTCAGCAGCCCCTGCTCGAGGTAGGCGGGCATCATCTTCGACTCGATGTCGTCACGACTGAACCCGAAGGTCATCTGCGTGAGGTCGTTCGTGCCGAAGCTGAAGAAGTCGGCCTCCTCGGCGATCTGATCGGCACGCACCGCAGCTCGCGGCGTCTCGATCATCGTGCCGATGGTGACCTTCGGCTTGCGCTTCATGCCCTTCACCGCAGCGTCGATCTCGGTCTGCACCCAACCACGGGCGAGCGCCAGCTCTTCGCGAGTGACGGTGAGCGGGATCATCACCTCGACGATCGGGTTCTTGCCCTTGGCCCGCAGCGCTGCCGCGGCGGCCATGAGGGCCCGCACCTGCATCGCGTACAGACCAGGCTTCACCACGCCGAGACGAACACCTCGGGTGCCGATCATCGGGTTGTGCTCGGCCCACTCCTCGGCCGCCTTCAGCTCGGCCTGCTCCTGCTTCGAGAGCGAACCGGTGGCCTGCTTGATCCGGAGTTCCTCGATCGACGGCAGGAACTCGTGCAGCGGCGGGTCGAGCAGACGCACCGTGACGGGCAGACCGTCCATCGCCTCGAGGATCTCCTCGAAGTCGGCCTGCTGCACCTTGCCGAGGTTCGCCAGGGCCGCCCCTTCTTCGGCGTCGGTGCTGGCGAGGATCATCTCGCGCACCACCGGCAGGCGGTCGGGAGCCAGGAACATGTGCTCCGTGCGGCAGAGGCCGATGCCCTCGGCGCCGAGCTCACGGGCCTTCGTGGCGTCCTCGCCGGTGTCGGCGTTGGCGCGCACGCCGAGCTTGCCCTTGCGGATCTGGTCGGACCACTTGAGGATCACGTCGAACTCGGCCGGCGGCTTGGCCGCAGCGAGCTCCATCTCGCCGAGGATCACCTCACCGGTGGTGCCGTCGATCGAGATGACGTCGCCCTCGGCGACGGTGACGGAGCCGACGGTGAACGTCTTGCCGTCGATCTTGATCGCCTCGGCACCCACCACGGCGGGCGTGCCCCAGCCGCGGGCGACCACGGCGGCGTGGCTGACGAGGCCACCGCGAGCGGTGAGGATGCCCTGGCTCACCATCATGCCGTGCACGTCCTCCGGGCTGGTCTCGTTGCGCACGAGCACCACCTTCTCGCCGCGCTCGTCGGCGTCGACCGCGTCGTCGGCGGTGAAGTACACCTTGCCGACCGCCGCGCCCGGCGACGCGCCGAGGCCCTTCGCGAGCACCTTCCCCTTCCGGGCGAACTGCGGGTGCAGCACCTGGTCGAGGTGGTCGGCCGCCACACGCATGACGGCTTCTTCCTTGGTGATCTTCCACACGCCGTTCGGGCCGCGGGTGCCCTTGGTCATGTCGACGGCCATCTTCAGCGCTGCGGCGCCGGTGCGCTTGCCCACGCGGGTCTGGAGCATCCAGAGCTTGCCCTGCTCGATGGTGAACTCGGTGTCGCACATGTCCTGGTAGTGCGCCTCGAGTCGCTTGAAGATCTCGAGCAGTTCCTTCTTGATCTCGGGGAAGTGCTTGCCCATGTGATCGAGGTCCTCGGTGTTGCGGATGCCCGCCACCACGTCCTCGCCCTGCGCGTTGATCAAGAAGTCGCCGTAGGGCACGTTCTCGCCCGTGGCGGCGTTGCGGGTGAAGCCCACACCGGTGCCCGAGTTGTCGTCGCGGTTGCCGAACACCATCGTCTGCACGTTCACCGCCGTGCCGAGGTCGTGGCTGATCTTCTCGCGCACGCGGTACGCGATCGCACGGGCACCGTTCCAGCTCTTGAACACCGCCTCCACCGCGCCCCGCAGCTGATCGCGCGGCTTCTGGGGGAACGGCTTGCCCGTCTCCTTCTCGATCGCCACGAGGTACTGATGGCACAACCCCTTCAGCACCTCGGCCGAGAGGTCGGCGTCGCTCTTGACGCCCGCCTTCTCCTTCGCCGCCTCGAGCGGATGCTCGAACACCGCTCCGTCGACGCCGAGCACGATGCGGCCGTACATCGAGATGAAGCGGCGGTAGCTGTCGTACGCGAAGCGCTCGTCGGCGGTGACCCCGGCGAGACCCTTGACGCTCTCGTCGTTGAGGCCGAGGTTGAGGACCGTGTCCATCATGCCCGGCATGGAGAACTTGGCGCCGGAGCGCACGCTCACGAGGAGCGGGTCGTAGGGATCGCCGAGCTTGCGGCCCATCGCCTTCTCGAGCTTGAACACGTGCTGGGCGATCTCGGCGTCGAGTTCAGCGGGCCACCCCCCGTGCATGTAGGCCCGGCACGCATCGGTGGAGATGGTGAACCCGGGCGGGACCGGCAGCTTCAGCACACTCGTCATCTCGGCGAGGTTGGCGCCCTTGCCCCCGAGGAGGTCCTTGTACTCCATCGGAGGACGCTTGTGCTTGTGTGAGAAGGCGTAGACGTACGGCACGTTGCGGAAGTGTACGTCTCCCCTGCACGTGCACGACGCCTCCCCAGCTTTAGGCTCGGTGTTTCCATGGCGAGCTCGCCCGCGTTCCACTTGTTCCGGTTCCCGATCCACATCAGGCCCGGCTTCGTCGTGTTCATGTTGCTCGTGATCGCGGTCAACGGCGGCGAGCTCGGGCTGTGGATCGCCGGCTCCGCAGCAGCCCTCACGTTGCTGCACGAACTCGGTCATGCCTTCGCGGCGCGGGCCACCGGCGCTCGTGCCGAGATCTCGCTCGACTTCCTCGCGGGGTACGCCTCGTTCGTGCCCGTGCGTCCGCTGAAGCGTTGGGAACGGGCCGGTATCTCGGTCGCCGGACCCGCGGTGCAGATCGGCGTGAGCCTCACGGTGCTGTTGCTGATGGGCGTCAACCCGGTCGAACGCCGCTCGATCGTCAGCAGCGACGCCGCGCTCGCGATCTGGTGGACCGGGCCGGTGATGGGGCTGTTCAACCTCGCGCCGGTGCTGCCCCTCGACGGCGGACACATCGTGCAGGCGGGCCTCGACCGGCTGCTGCCCGGCCGTTCACGCCAGCCCATGTTGTGGTTCAGCATCGTGGTGACCGCCGCCGCCGGCGTGCTGTTGATGCTCGACCCCGACACCCAGGCGCTCGGCTACTTCGTGCTGTTCCCGTTGCTCGTGCAGCTGCAGATGCTGTTCGCCGATCGGCCCCGCACGAGCCAGCGGCCGGTGGCCGCACGGGGCGAGACCGAGGCGTGGCGCAGCGGCGACCTCGAACGGATCCCGGACGGCCTCGTGCCGTCGCCGTGGTTCCGTGCCGACCAACAGCTCCGGCAAGGGCACCCCGACGTCGCCCGGCAGATCCTGCTCGCCGACCTCGCCGACACCTCGGCGCCGAACTGGTGGCCGCCCGACGCGGCACCTGCCGAGCGGCTCGCCCCGCTCGTGGCGCTGCTCCCCCGCCCGTTGCCCGCCGGCCGTGCCTACAGCGAGCACGCGCTCGCACACGTGCTGCTCCGCACCGGCGAGCACGACGAGGCTGCTCGCTACGCCGCCCAGAGCTTCGCCCGTCGTCGCACCACGGCAATGGCGGCGCTGGTGGCGCGCGCCGCCGCAGCGCTCGACGACCGCGACGTGGCGCTCGGATGGCTGGAAGCGGCATACGACGCCGGCACCGATCTCGACGGGCTCGAGCACACGATGGACGGCGCCCCCGAGCTGGCAGCCCTGCGCGACGACCCACGTTTCGTGACGTTGCGTCGTCGTCTCGACGTCTGATCCGGCGCGGCGCACCGGACGACGGCACGCGCAGCTCAGTCGACCAGCGCGGCGAGCTTCTTCGGTGCGATCAGCCGGTACGAGGTGTGCACGAGCTCGCGGATCTCGTCCCAGTCGACGCGACCGGTCGACACGTCGAGCACGATCCACCCACCGCGAGCGAGATAGGGCGCCGGTCTCACCCGCGGATCGGCGAGCAGTGCGGGCAGTTCGTCCCGGTCGGCCTTCACGCACACCTGATCGCCGGAACCGGGGAACAGGAAGATCTTGTTGCGCACACGGAAGTTGATGTCGGTGCCCCACGTGACCTGCTCGGTCACCTCGGGCAGCGCCATCGCCAGGTCGCGCATCCGCTGCAGCTGGGCATCGAGTTGCGCGGCGGTCCTGCGGCGTGCGGCCATGCCCCAGTGTCGCGCGTCAGCCGTCGATCGCCGAGCGCTTCACGTAGGCGAGCCCGCGCCCACCGGCGACCGTGGTGATCGTGCCGATCACCTCGCCGTCGCGGACCAGCGGGTCACCGGGCACCGCACCCTCGGCGACGTCGACGGCGAAAAGGCGGCGCGGTGCCGACGAGCCGCGGCTGTCCATCCGCTCGACGAGCTCCTGGCCCGGATAGCAGCCCTTGGTGAAGCTGACGGCCACGTCGGCGATGCCGGTCTCGGCAGGGATCGTGGCGCCCGGTTCGATCTCGCTGCCCATCGCCGGCCAGACGGCGGCGACCCGAGCGGCCTCCAGGCGTCCGGGAGCCGCCTCGTCGATGCCGTCGAGCGCGAGCGCCGGCTCGTCGGCGGGCACGAGCACGTCCTGACCGCCACCCCAGCCCGCCACCACGAGGGTGGCCGGGCCGACGCCAGGGCCCACGACGGCGGGATCGATCGGCGAGCCCTCGTCGGAACGCACGGCGACGCAGCGCCAGCCGTCGAGCGACGACACCTCCGCCTTCACCCGGATCCGGAAGCGGTTCACACGCGCCAGGAGCACGTCGCCGAAGCCCGCGTCGGTGTCGAGGACGAAGGTCTCGTCTGCCGTCCGCGTGACGCGGAGCAGGACGTCGATCTTGCCGGTCGGTTGCAGCAGGAACGCCCAGCAGCTCTGCCCCACCTGCAGCGGTCGGAGGTCGTTCGACACCTGCGAGTGCAGGTACGTGAGCGCGTCGGGTCCGGTCACCTCGACGACGTCGCGGTCGGTCGCACACCAGAAGGCGGTCATGGGACCAGTGTCGCAGCGTTCGCGACGGGTGGCACACTGGAACGATGTCCGACACCCCGCACCCCGAACGC
Organism: Acidimicrobiaceae bacterium; assembly: GCA_020637235.1. Lineage (GTDB taxonomy): Bacteria > Actinomycetota > Acidimicrobiia > Acidimicrobiales > Ilumatobacteraceae > VFMC01. The sequence continues at coordinate 61,422 of JACJWG010000014.1, forward strand.
ATCGAGCGTGTCGAACGCCTGGCGGCCAGTGCGAGCACCGGCTTGCGCGCCACCCTCGACCGGCTCGCCAAGCTGGTCGGTGCCGTGATCCTGGTGACGCTCGCGATCGGCGCCGCCACCTTCGCGACGGGCATGTGGGTGTTCGACGGCAGCACCGGCTGGATCGTGGTCGGCGGTGCGGTGTGCCTGGTGCCGATCGGCGCGGCAGTGATGGCCTGGTTGCTGGTGCGCGGCACCGCCAAGGCAGCGCCCCGTCTGCTCGACGACGTGCGCAGCTTCCTGCGCACCGCCGGCGACACCCGCGGCGTGCTCATCGATCACGACTCGGGTGTGGCACTCGGGATGCAGGCGAAGTCGATGGGCTCGCTGCGCCGCGAACTGGTGGACCGCCGCAAGGAGTTGCCGGCGCTGTTCGCCGGGGTACGTGCCATCACCGGGGTGCCCGGTCTCGCCGCGATCGCGGTGCTCGGCACCATCGCCGTCGGCGCGCTCGGCACGATCCTGCTCGTCGGCGGCCTCATCGACTGAGCGAGCCTGCCTCATCGACTGAGCGAGCCTGCCTCCTCGGGTGGGCGTACGTGACGGAACATCGACAGCAGGGTGACGTCGTACACCAGCTTCAGCACCCCACCGATCACCAGCGGCCATCCGAACGAGCTCTGGTCGAGCAGCCAGCCGGCGAACAGCGGCGGCACCGCGGCCGCCAAGCTGCGCGGCACCTGGGTGACGCTCGCGGCCGCCGCCCGTTCGGCGGGCGTCACCACCGCCATCACGTAACTGTTGCGTGCCGGCACGTCCATCGCCGCGAGCAGGCTGCGCAGCGTGAGGAACACCACGGCGAGCGGCAGGCTCGGCGCCACCGCAGCCAGGATCAGGAACACCTGTGCGGGCATGTGGGTGAAGGCCATCGTGCGCACCAGCCCGATCCGCGCAGCGAGGCGCGGCGAGGCGAACATCGACACCGCCGAGCACAGACCCATCCAGAACAGCAGCGCGCCGGCCGCACCCGTCGACAGGTCGAAGTGACGGAACAGCCACAGCGCCAGCAGCGACTGCACCACGAAGCCGCCACCGAACGAGTCGACGGCGAACACGAGCGCCAACCGGTGCACCATCGGCCGCGACGGCCCGAGCGGGGTGGGCGGCGCCGTCGCGTGCGGCTCCACGGCCGGCGACAACCGCCGGAACACCACCCACACCACCACACCGGCGAGCGCATATGCGCCGAACACGGAGCGCAGCGCTGCCGTCTCCCCGATCGACGTCCGGTCGGCCACCCACTCGGGCACCCCGACGACGAGCGATCCCAGCGCGGCGGCGAGCGTGCCGGTGAAGGTGTAGCGGGCGAACAGGCGGGTGCGGTCGGCGTCGGCCACCGTCGACGGCACGAGCGACTGCTCGACCGGAGAGAACACGCTCACGTCGCCGCTCGACGGGTTCATCGTGCCGATCACGCCCACTACGAGCAGCACCACGAACACCGTGGTCGACGCGTACACCAGGCCACAGACCACCATCGTGACCGCGCCCCACCGCAGGATCGTGCGCCGTGGCACGCCACCGAGGCGCACCCCGACGAGCAGTGTGAGTGCCGCCGATCCGAGCAGCATCCCGGTGACCACCACGCCGATCCGCGCCCCCGACCAGCCGAGCAGCTCGAGGTACGCCGACAAGGCGACGGCCACGGCACCGTCGACGAAGCCACGGATTCCCCGCGACACGACCAGCAGTCGTGCATCGGGCGTGGCGCTCAGGCCGACGGGGCCTCCTCGGCGTGGCGTGCCGTCATCCTGCGTGCGGCGGGCACGGCTGCGAGCAGCGCTGCGGCCTTGTTGCGGCACTCGAGGTCCTCGTCGTCGGGCACGCTGTCGGCCACGATGCCGGCACCCGCCTGGAACGAGGCGCCGTGCGGACCGGCGAACATCGTGCGGATCGCCAGCGCGGTGTCGAGGTTGCCACTGAAGTCGACGTAGCCCACCACGCCGGCATAGGGCCCGCGCTTCACCGGCTCGAGTTCGTCGATGATCTCCATCGCCCGCACCTTCGGGGCTCCGCTCACCGTGCCCGCCGGCAACGTGGCGCGCAGCACGTCGATCGGCGTCTTGCCATCGACCAGCTCGCCGCTCACCTGCGACGTGAGGTGCATCACGTGGCTGTACCGCTCGAGCGTCATCAGCTCGTCGACGTGCACCGTGCCGAACGCCGCCACACGACCCACGTCGTTGCGGGCGAGGTCGACCAGCATGATGTGCTCGGCCACCTCCTTCGGGTGCTCCTTCAGTTCGGCGGCCAGGCGGCGGTCGTCCTCGTCGGTGCGACCTCGCCGGCGGGTACCGGCGATCGGGCGGCTGATCACCTTGCGGCCGAGCACCTGCACCATCGGCTCGGGCGAACTCCCCGCGATGGTCACCCCCGGGTTGCGGAGGAAGTACATGTACGGGCTCGGGTTCACCTGGCGCAGCACGCGGTAGAAGTCGAACGGATCGGCCTGCAGGTCGATGTCGTACCGCTGGCTCAGCACCACCTGGAAGATGTCGCCGGCCAGGATGTGCTCCTTGGCCACCTCGACCGCTCGCTGGTACATGCCGCCCGGCATGGTGCTGGCCACCACCGGGATCTGCTCATCGATCCGCGGCGGTTCGACGGGCGGCGACGCGATCGGCTGCGACAACTTCACGGCGGCGGCCGCCACCCGCTCGCACGCGAGGTCGTACTCGCGGTCGACGTCGTCGGCGCACATGTCGAGCACCGGCACGCTCTCGATCAGGTACACGCGCTGGCGCCAGTGGTCGAACGCTGCCAAGGAGCCGATGATGCTCATCACCGCGTCGGGCAGGCGGCGGTCGTCGAGCGGCGTGTCGGGCAGTCGTTCGACCTCGCGGACGACGTCGTAGCCGAGGTACCCCATCACGCCACCCTGCAGCGGCGGCAGGTCGGGCATGATCGGCGCGCGGTACGCGGCCACGATCGCGTCGAGCGCTGCCAGCATGCCGCGGTCGTACGGGATGTCGGCGCTGAGGTGCTGACCGGTCTTGGTGATGACACCGTCGCGCAGTTCGAGTGTGGCGACCGGGTCGTGGCCGACGAAGCTGTACCTGCTCCAGCGTTCGCCGTGCTCCACCGACTCGAGCAGGAACCCGTCCCCGTCGCCGACGAGCTTGAGGAAGGCGGCCACCGGGGTCTCGAGGTCGGCGAGCAGCTCGGTCCACACCGGGACGACGGTGTGTTCGGCAGCCAGGGCGTGGAACTCGTCGCGCGACGGCTTCATCGTGAGTGGGCTCATCGGCGCATCAGCTCTCGACGTGGTCGGCGCCGGCGCCGAACTTCCGGAAGAAGCACGAGCGGGCACCGGTGTGGCACGCGCCGTTGCCGTCCTGCACCACCTTGAACAGCAACACGTCGGCGTCGCAGTCGTACAGCGCTTCTTGCACCCACTGCACCTCGCCGCTGGTGTCGCCCTTGCGCCACACCTCCTGGCGGCTGCGGCTCCAGTACACCGTGCGGCCCTCGGCGAAGGTGAGCTGCAGGGTCTCGGCGTTCATCCACGCCACCATCAGCACGGTGCCGTCGCTCACGTCCTGGGCGATCGCCGGCACCAACCCGTGGGCGTCGTACTTCACCGCCGCCAGTTGCTCGGGGGTGGCTTCGATGCGGACGCCGGCAGACATGGCCGACAGGCTAGAGGTACAGACCCGTGCTGGTCTCGATGCGTTCCGCGGCGACGGCGTGGATGTCGCGCTCGCGCAGCATGATGTAGTCGGTGCCCCCGACCTCGACCTCGTAGCGGTCCTCGGGACTGAACAGCACCCGGTCCCCCACCTCGGCGCTGCGCACGTTCTGGCCGAGGGCCACGACCTCGGCCCACACCAGGCGCTTCGAGATCTGGGCCGTCGCCGGGATCAGGATGCCGCCCGTCGAGCGTCGTTCGCCGTCCTTCTCCGGGATCCGGACGAGTACCCGATCGTTGAGCATCTTGATCGGCAGCTTGTCGTCGACGGGCATCTGCGCAGGGTACCGTCGCCCTCGTGGCGATCGAAACGCACCAGGTCAGCCTGCACACCGCGGACGGGCTCGCCCTCGTCGGCGACGCGCTCGTGCCCGACGCGCCGGTGGCGGCGGTCGCGATCTGCCATCCGCACCCACGCTTCGGCGGCAACCGCTTCAACACCGTGGTCGACGCCCTGCACCGCGGGCTGTCGGCGCGTGGCGTCGCCACGCTGCGATTCGATTTCCGGGGCGTCGACGGGTCGGAAGGCGTGCACGACGGCGGTGATGCCGAACGGATCGACGCTGCGGCGGCACTCGCCGCGCTCGGTGCGCTCACCGACGCCCCGATCTGGCTCGCCGGCTACTCCTTCGGCGCCGCGGTGGCGCTCGACACCGCGACGCCCGACCTGCGGGGGTGGCTCGCCGTCGCGCCGCCGCTGGCGGCGATGCCCGGCTCGCGGCGCGCCGCTGCCGACGACCGGCCCACCCACCTGCTCGTGGCGGGCCACGACCAGTTCAGCCCGCCCGCCCCGACGGCCGAGGCGACCGCCGGCTGGCTGGCGACCACCACGTCGGTGCTGGCGAGCGCCGATCACTTCCTCGCCGGGCACCTCGACCGCGTGGTGGCGTGGGCGATCGACGCGCTCGGCCTCGACGCCTGATCGAACGCGCCGGGCCGCGCCCGCGCGCCGCGCCGCCGGGCTGCGCCGCCGGACTGCGGCGTCAGGCGATGACGGCGCCGATGCGCTCCATCACGTCGGGTGTCAGCGCGTCGAGCACGTCGATCGCGGCGAAGTTCTCCACCACCTGCGACGGGCGGCTCGCCCCGGTGATCACCGTCGACACCCGCGGGTTGGCGGCGCACCAGGCGATCGCCAACTGAGCGAGCGAGCAGTCGAGCTCGGTGGCGATCGGCCGCAGGTTCTCGACCTTCTGGATCTGCACCGGATCGGTGAGCCGCTCGGCCAGCCACCCGTGGCCGGGCAATGCGCCGCGCGAGTCCTCCGGGATGCCGTTCGCGTACTTGCCGGTGAGCAACCCCGAGGCGAGCGGGCTCCAGATGGTGGTGCCGAGCCCGATGTCGTCGTACAACCGGGCGTACTCCTGCTCGACCCGACGGCGGGCGAACATGTTGTACTGCGGCTGCTCGACGACCGGCTTGTGCAGGTGGTGGCGCTCGGCGATCTCCCACGCGGCGCGGATCTCGTCGGCGCTCCACTCGCTGGTACCCCAGTAGAGCGCCTTGCCGGCCGAGATCATGTCGCTCATCGCCCACACCGTCTCCTCGATCGGCGTGTGCGGATCGGGGCGGTGGCAATAGGCGATGTCGACGAAGTCGAGCCGCAAGCGCTCGAGCGAGCCGTCGATCGCCTGCATCAGGTACTTGCGGTTGAGCGTGTTCTGCATGTTGGGCGTGCGCCCGTGGATGCCCCAGTAGAACTTGGTCGACAGCACGTACGTGTGGCGCTGCCAGCCGAGCTGCTCGATGACGCGACCCATGATCGCCTCGCTCTCGCCGCCGGCGTACACCTCGGCGTTGTCGAAGAAGTTGCTGCCCGAGTCGTAGGCGGCCTGCATCGTCTCGAGTGCGAGGTCGTCCTTCATCTGGTTGTCGAAGGTCACCCACGAGCCGAACGACAGCACCGACACCTGCAGACCGCTGTGCCCGAGCCTCCGGTACTGCATCTTCTTCTTCGCATCTGATGGCATGCCAGCGAACCTACCGGGCCGCCGGCGAGCGGTCGACTCCGGGCGGGCGGCCGGCGTGCACCACACTGGGCCGATGACGCAACGCCTCGTGTTCGTGCTCCGTCGCCGTTCCGACCTCACCCGCGAGGCGTTCCAGCGGTACTGGCTCGACACCCACGCGCCGCTCGTGGCGGGTGTCGCCGAGGTGCTCGGCATCACCCGGTACCAGCAGGTGCACACGGTGAGCGACGACGACACGCGCGCTGCCACACCGTTCGACGGGGTCGCCGAACTGTGGTTCGACGCGGCCCGCAGCACCGGAACGGCCGCCGAGCAGCGCGACGCCGCGGCGATGCTGCTCGACGACGAGCGCCGCTTCATCGACCTGTCGGCCTCACCGATCTGGTTCGCCACCGAGCACGTCGTCGCCGACGGACCGGCCGACGGGTTGCGGATGACCACCGCGGTGCGCCGCCGTGCCGGGCTCACGCGCGCGCAGTTCCGGCGTCACTGGGCCGACGTGCACGGACCGCTCGCCGTGTCGCGCCCCGACGTGTTCGGCATCACGCGCTATCTGCAGATGCACACACCCGACGACGCCGAGACCTTCCCGCCGGCCGTGGCGCGCGGCGCGCCCGAGCCGTTCGACGGGCTCGCGGAGGTGTACACCACGGCGGTCGATCCCGATCCGGCCGAGGCCGCCGAGCTGCGCGCCGCACTCGCCGCCGACACCGAGTCGATCGTCGACCGCGACGCCAGCCCACGTGCGGCCGGCCGGGTGCACGTGATCGTCGACCGCTGACGAGGCCGCGACGCAGTCGCTCAGCGGGCGAGGTGCGCCTCGATCGCCGCTCGCCAGGCGGCGGGATGGGTCAGCTGCGGCGAGTGATACGCACCGTCGATCACCACGTGGGTGCCGTCGGCCACCGTCGCTGCGAGCTCGGCGGCCTGGCCGACGAAGGGGTGGTCGTGCTCGCCCACCACCACCGTGACCGGGCAGGTGATCGCAGCGAGGCGGGCTCGGTCGGCCGAGCCGGTGAACAGCTCCGTACCGAGCGCCTTCATCGCCCAGGGATCGAACGACGCGCTGCGCACCTCCTTCAGGCGCTGCCACTCGGCCGGCGTCGCCGCGGCGATGAGCGCCGATTCCGGGCCCTCCATCGAGCTCAGGTCGGGCAATCCACCAGCCGGATCGAAGCCGGTCATGAACGACTCGAACATCGCCGCCATCGCCGGGTCGTCGGGGCGGAACGACCAGCCGGTGGTGTCCATCAGGACGAGCGATCGCACCAGATCGGGCCGAGCGAGGGTGACGGCGATGCTGATCGCCCCGCCCATCGAATGGCCGAGCAGATCGACCGGGCCACCGACCGCATCGTCGATGAGTGCGATCAGATTGAGCGCGAGCCGATCGATCGAGTACGCGTCGAGCGAGCCGACGTTGGTGGACGCGCCGTGGCCGCGGTGGTCGAGCGCCAGCACCGGCCGACGCTCGGCCAACCCCTCGATGTGCAGCGCGAAGTCGTGCGACGATCCCGAGTAGCCGTGGCACAGCAGCAATGGCACGCCGGCGTCGCCACCCCATCGATCCCAGGCCAGCTCGACACCATCGACCGCGAAGGTCCTCCCCAAGGACGTGATCATGCCGGCACCCTACGTCCGCCGCCCGGTCCCGGGCGCCACACGACACTCACCACACCACGTCACACGAAACCCCGGCACCCAGAACCACCGAGAACCGGTCCCGGGCGCCACACGACACTCACCGCACCAGGTCACACGAAACCCCGGCACCCAGAACCACCGAGAACCGGTCCCGGGCGCCACACGACACTCACCGCACCAGGTCACACGAAACCCCGGCACCCAGAACGACCGAGAACCGGTCCCGGGCGCCACACAACACTCACCGCACCAGGTCACACGAATCCGTGGCACCCAGGACCTCGGGGATCAGGTATCGCGAGCTACTGCGATCGCCCGTACCCCGTCGGCGCCGACGCCGCAGCAGCCGCCGATCAGCCGCGCTCCCAGCTCGGCCCACTCCCCCGCGCGCACGGCCAGCTGGTCGTCGCCGTCGCCGACCCAGCACTTGGCCGCGGCGTCCCACGCGCGCCCGTGGTTCGGGTACACGACGAACGGCAGATCGGTGGCGGCCCGGGCGGCGCGCAGCAACGAACCGACGTGCCGCGGATCGGTGCAGTTGACACCGACTGCGATCAGCTGCGGGGCGCCCTCGATCGCCGCAATCGCATCGGCGAACGGTTCGCCGCCGCACGTGTGGACCTCGTCGGCGCACGTGAAGGTCAACCAGGCCGGAGGTGCATCCACCTGCGACAGCTCGTCGAGCACGATCTGCGCCTCGGTGATCGTCGGGATCGTCTCGATCGCGATCAGGTCGGCGCCGCTGCCCGCCAGCACGGCCAGCTTGCCGTGGTGGTACGCCCGCACCTCGTCCCACGAGGCGTCGTACGTGCCGCGGTACTCGCTGCCGTCGGCCAGGAACGCGCCGAACGGCCCCACCGACGCCGCCACGAAACGTGCACCCGACCGACGTGCGAGATCGGTGGTCGACGCCAGCGCGGCACGCGCCGCGGCGGCGTCGAGGCCGGCTCGTTCGAACCCCAGCCGGCTGGCCTGATAGCTCGCGGTGATCACCACGTCGGCACCGGCGTCGACGAAGCGGCGATGGGCGGCCACGATCAGCTCGGGACGCTCGATCACCGCCTGCGCGGTCCACAGCTCGCCCGACGGCCGGTGGCCGAGCTCCTCCAACGAGGTGGACATGCCGCCGTCCACCACGGTGAACGGCGATCGCCACAACCCGTCTGGCGCCGCGAACCGGGTCACGAGTACACGTGTACGGGACGCACGGTGACGCCGGCTGCGGTCATCGCCGCCTTGGCCTCGCCGATGCGGAACTGCCCGAAGTGGAAGATGCTCGCCGCGAGCACGCCGGTGGCGCCACCCTCGAGCACACCATCGGCCAAGTGCTGCAAGGTACCGACGCCGCCACTCGCGATCACCGGCACGCCGACCGCGTCGCTGACGGTGCGGGTGAGCTGGAGGTCGAAGCCCTCTTTGGTGCCGTCGCGATCCATCGACGTGAGCAGGATCTCGCCGGCCCCCAGCGCCGTCGCACGTTCGGCCCACTGGATCGCGTCGATGCCCGTCGGGGTGCGACCTCCGTGCAGGAACACCTCGAAGCCCGACCCGTCGGCGCGACGCTTCGCGTCGATCGCGCACACCACGCACTGGGCGCCGAACTCGGTGGCGATCTCGGCGATCAGCTCGGGCCGTTGCACCGCTGCCGTGTTGACGCTCACCTTGTCGGCGCCAGCGCGCAGCATGGTGCGGGCATCGCCGACCGAACGGATGCCGCCGCCCACCGTGAACGGGATGAACACCTGCTCCGCAGTGCGCGACACCACGTCGACCATCGTCGCCCGCGCGTCGCTCGATGCGGTGATGTCGAGGAACACGAGCTCGTCGGCACCCTCTCGGTCGTAGAACTCCGCCATCTCTACGGGGTCGCCCGCGTCGCGCAGGTCGACGAAGTTGACCCCCTTCACCACCCGACCATCGGTGACGTCGAGGCACGGGATCACCCGCGACACCTTCACGAGCCCGCTCCCTTCGCCAGCGCGGCCACCCCGTCGGCGACGGTGAACCGCCCTTCGTACAACGCCTTGCCGGTGATCACACCGGCGATGCCCGGCACGCGGCCGAGCTCGATCACGTCGTCGATCGTGGCGACGCCGCCGCTCGCGATCACGGGGATCGAGGTCGCCGCCGCGGCAGCGGTCAGTCCCGTGACGTCGGGCCCCTGCAACATCCCGTCGCGGCCGATGTCGGTGATCACGAACGCCGCGGCACTCGGGAACCAGGTGAGTGCGTCGAACAGCTGCACGCCGCTGCCCTCGGTCCAGCCGTGCACCGCGAGCTCGCCGTCGCGATGATCGAGGCCGACGGCGACGGCGACTCGTCGCGACGCCTCCTCCACCAACCCTGGGTCGCGCACGGCAGCCGAGCCCATCACCACCCGGGCCACACCCGCATCGGCGAGCACCTCGGCGTCGGCGACGGTGCGCACGCCGCCGCCGGTCTGCACGCGAGCTCTCCCCTGGACGGCGTCGGCGATCGCGGCCACCACGTGGCGATTCCGGGGCGAGCCACTGCGGGCGGCATCGAGGTCGACCACGTGGATCCAGGTCGCACCCTGCTCGGCGAACGACACGGCGACGGCCACCGGGTCGTCGCCGTAGGTGGTCTCCTGGTCGTAGTCGCCCTGCAGCAGGCGCACCACTCGCCCGGCGCGCAGGTCGATCGCGGGATACAGCTGCGCCGTCATGCCTCGTCCTCCCCGTCCCGTCCGGACGCGGATCGCACGAAGTTGGCGAGCAGCGCGAGGCCGTGCTCGCCCGACTTCTCGGGGTGGAACTGGGTGGCGAACACGGTGCCCCGACGGAACGCGGCGTTCACCGTGGCGCCGTACTCGCACGTCGCCGCCACCACCGACGGATCGTCGGGTACCCCGTGCAGCGAGTGCACGAAGTACATCCAGGGGCCGTGGCCGAGGTCGGCGAACATCGGGTCGTCGGCGTGCCCGTCGCCGTAGGCGAGCTGGTTCCATTGCATCTGCGGCCGCGGCAGCTCGGTGCCCAGCCATCGGATCGTGCCCGGGATCACCCCGAGGCCTCGGGCGTGCGGGTCCTCGTCGCTCGCGTCGAACAGCATCTGCATGCCCACGCAGATGCCGAGGAACGGCCGGCCCGACGCCACGGCGGCATGCACCTCGTCCTCCAACCCTGCGCTGCGCAACGCATCCATGCACGCTCCGAAGGCACCCACGCCCGGCAGCACCACCGCGTCGGCCTCGGCGATCAGCCCGTGGTCGGCGGTGAGGCGTGCATCGGCGCCCACGTGTTCGAGCGCCTTCTGCGCCGACCGGAGGTTGCCGATGCCGTAGTCGAGCACCGCGATGAGGGGCCGCTCGCCGATCACAGCACACCCTTCGTGCTCGGCAAAGAGGTGCCCTCCACACGAACGGCGTCGCGCAGGCACCGACCGAGCCCCTTGAACGTCGCCTCGACGATGTGATGCACGTTGCGTCCGCGAACCAGTTGCACGTGCAACGTGATGCCGGCAGCAGTGGCGAACGACGACACTGCGTGCTCGGCGAGTTGCGGGTCGAACGGCGGCGTGCCGAGCGGCAGGCACTCGGGCATCTCCACCTCCCACACCACGAACGGTCGACCCGACAGGTCGAGTGCGACATCGACGAGCGCCTCGTCGAGCGGATACCGGCCGCTGGCGAACCGGCGGACACCCACCTTGTCGCCCACCGCATCGCGGAACGCCTCGCCGAGGGCGATTGCGACGTCCTCGACGGTGTGGTGGGTGTCGATGTGCAGATCACCCGTGGCCTCGATGCGTAGATCGAACCCGCCGTGCTTGCCCACCTGCTCGAGCATGTGGTCGTAGAACGGGATGCCGGTGGCGGCGTGGGCGTTTCCGGTGCCGTCGAGGTCGAGGTGGAGTTCGATCGAGGTCTCCTTCGTCACCCGGGTACGGCTGGCGCGGCGTGCGGTGCTCATGCGAGGACCTCCTGGAGGGCGGTGAGGAACGCGTCGTTCTCGTCGGGCGTGCCGATGGTGACGCGCAGGCAGTCGTCGAGGCGCGGCCAGCTGCTGCAGTCGCGGATCAACACACCGCGGTCGAGCAGGCCCTGCCACACCCGTCGTCCGGGCAACGTCCGGGGTCGGAACAGCACGAAGTTCGCGCCGCTCGGGAAGTGATCCACCGGAAGTGCATCGAACGCGAGCTGGATGCGCTCGCGCTCGCGCACGATCAGCTGCACCCGTTCCTCCATCTCGCCCACGTGGCGCAGGGCCAGCCGGCCGGCGATCTGTTTCGCCGCGTCGAGGTGGTAGGGCAGGATCACCTTGTCGAGCTCGGCCACGAACCAGCGTGGACCCACCACGTACCCGAGCCGCGCGCCGGCCATCGACCAGGTCTTGGAGAACGTGCGGGTGACCACCACCGGTGTCTCCTCGTCGAGCAGGTCGAGTGCGCTCCACGCCGCGAACTGGGCGTAGGCCTCGTCGACGACGAGCAGCCCCGGCACCGCGAGCGCGGCCACGGCGTCGAGCACCGCACGCACGTTGGCAGCGGGCTCCACCATGCCGGTCGGGTTGTTCGGCGAGCACAGGAACGTCACCGCCGGTCGGTCGCGTTCGATCGCCGCCAGCGCCGCCGGGAGGTCGAGGGTGAAATCCTCGGCGCGCTCGGTCTCGCTGACCGTGGCACCGGTGAGCCGAGCGATGTGGGCGTGCAGCTGGTAGGTCGGTTCGAAGGTGCAGACGGTGCGGCCGGGACCGGCGAAGGTGAGCAGGATGGTCTGGAGCACCTCGTTCGATCCGTTCGCGGCGAACACCTGTGCCGGGTCGACGCCGTGCTGGGCAGCGATCGCGGCGCGCAGTTCGACGGCCGCTCGATCGGGATACCGGTGCCACGCCACCCGGCTGAGCTCGGCGGCGAACGCGTCGCGCCACCCCGCGGGTGGCTCGACCGGCGATTCGTTGGTGTTGAGCCGCACCTGCACGTCCACCTGGGGCGAGTGATAGCCCTCGAGGGCGCGGAGGTCGTCACGGACGGGCACGCGGGTCACGATCGGCAACGCTACCGAGACCGGTCTCGGCCGACGGCGGTGATTCGACCGACACGCGACGGCGCGCGCCGCGCACCCATCGGCCAGACTCGGGAGATGAGCAGCACCCGCCGCACCGTCGACCCCGACGTCATCCGCTCGGCCGCCGCCGAACTGTCGGTGGCGGCCGACCACGTCGACCGGTACCGCGAACGGGTGCACGGGTTGGTGCTGCCGCTGCAGGGCGGCAACCACGACGATGCCGTCGCGGCGATGTACGAGGCCGAACGGGCACTGCGCACCGCCTCCCGCGCGCTCGAACGCGCCGTGAAACTGCTCCGGTAGGCGGGGTCACCAACGGCCACGTGGCGTCGGCACCGACTCACCGATGGCGTTCGCGCGGTCGGCAGTTTTACCACGGAGGGTGAAAACGAAGCGACGGCCCCCGAAGGGGCCGTCGCTGTGCGAAGCCAGACGGCGGATTCCGGCCTCGCCCACAATCCAGGTGGCGGGAACCTGGTTGGTGACGTCACTATAAGCCCAAGTCGGCCCAAACGCAAGCCGCGCGGAGGCAAACACTGTGAGCGCCCGGCCACCACGCTTCGTGGGAACGATCGTCAAGCGTTCGTCAAGACGTCGCGGCGGCGGAACGGCGGGAACGTGGCAGCAACGACGACGGGCACAGATCCTCGAGCACACACTCGCCGCACCGGGGCTTCTTCGCGTCGCACACCCGTCGACCGTGCAGGATCGTCCGGAGGCTGAAGTCGCCCCACTCGGCCGGTGGGAGGAAGCTGCCGAGCTCGTGCTCCACCTTCACCGGGTCGTCCTGCTGGGTGAGCCCGAGTCGACGGGCGAGGCGGCCGACATGGGTGTCGACGGGCAACCCGGGGAGATCGAACACCACGCTGCGCACGACGTTGCCGGTCTTGCGTCCCACCCCGGGCAGTGTGACGAGGTCGTCGAGTGCCGTGGGCACCTGGGCGTCGTACCGGTCGAGCAGGCCCTGGGCCATGCCGATCAGGTTCTTGGCCTTGGTCTGGAAGAACCCGGTGGAGCGGATGATCTCCTCGAGCTCGGTCGGGTTGGCCCTCGCCAGCGTCTGCGGGTCGGGATAGCGGGCGAACAGCGCAGGCGTCACCATGTTCACCCGGGCGTCGGTGCACTGCGCCGACAGGATCGTGGCGGCGAGCAACTCGAAGGCGTTGGTGTGGACGAGCTCGCAGATCGCCTCGGGGTACTCGACCGCGAGGCGCTCGGCCACCGCTCTCGTGCGTCCCTTCGGGGTCCTCGGCTTCGCCACGCCGCCGAGGCTACGACCCCCGGGGCGACCGCGGGTGCATCCGTCCGGCACGCATCAGGACCCAGCGATAGCCTCGACCCGATGTCCGCTCCGGTCCGTGTCGACCTGTCGCACCAGCTCGACGATCGCGACCGTGTCGCCGTGCACGGCCTGGTCGACGACGTCCGTCGGCAATCGGGCATCCGGCCGATCAGCGACCAACTGTGGCTCGACCTCGTCCACGCCGGCCCCACGTGGCACGCGGCGCTGCTCGCCCGCGACGACGACCGTCTCGTCGGGTACGCCCAGCTGTCGCACCGTCCCGGCGTTCCCGGCAGCTGGTCGATCGAGCTCGTCGTCGACCCGACGCTGCCGCCGTCCGCCGCCACGCAACAGCTGGCCGAGCAGGTGCTCACCGATGCGATCGACACGATCGCCGCGGCAGGTGGCGGCGATGTGCAGTGGTGGGTGTTCGACGCCGACCGCGACGGGCACCAGCTCGACGCCGACGCGCTCGCCACGGCGATCGGGCTGCGATTCGAGCGAGCGTTGTACCAGATGCTCGTGCCACTGCCGCTCCACCCCAGCAGCGCCGATCCGCTCGTCACACGGTCGTTCCGGGTCGGCGCGGATGAGCGCGCCTGGCTCGACGTGAACAACGCCGCGTTCGCCGCGCATGCCGAGCAGGGTGGTTGGGACCTGGCCACGCTGCGGCTGCGCGAGCGGGAGGACTGGTTCGATCCCGACGGGTTCCTGCTGCACGAGCGCGACGGTCGACTGGCCGGGTTCTGCTGGACCAAGCTGCACCTCGACCTCGATCCCGTGATCGGCGAGATCTACGTCATCGCCGTCCATCCCGACTTCCACGGACTCGGCCTCGGTCGGGCGCTCACCGTCGCCGGCCTCGCGAGCATCGCCGCACGGGGCGTCACCGAAGGCATGCTCCACGTCGATCAGCACAACACCGCGGCGGTCGGCCTGTACACCTCGCTGGGCTTCCGTGTCCGGCGCACCGACCGCTCCTACCGAGGCGTCGTCGAAGCCACGACCGACCACAGCTCCACCCGCTCCACCCGCTCCAACCGCTCGGAGGCACCATGAACCCCGACGTGAACCGCGACCTGAACTCCGACGTGAACCGAGCGGTGAACCCCGACGCGTTGCCACGCTGGAGCACCGCCGACGTGTACGAGTCGTTCGACTCGCGGGCGTTCGTCGACGCGATGGAGCGCCTCGGCAGCGACGTCGACCGGCTGGTGGCGCTCTTCGACGAGGCGGGCATCCGCAACGTCGAGCCCCGGACACCCACCGCCGACGACGCCGATGCCACGGCACGGGCGATCGACGCCTACAACCAGTTGATGACCCTCGGCTCGACGTTGCGAGCCACGGCGTATGCAACGGTCGCCACCGACACGCGCGACGAACCCGCGCAGGCGGTGCTGTCCGAGATCGACGAACGCAACGCCGTCGTGACCCCGCTGCTCGCCCGCCTGGCCGACTGGGTGTCGTCGCTCGGTGTCGACGAGCTCGCCGCGCTGCACCCGACCGTGGCCGATCACGCCGGGCCGCTTCGGCAGCTGTCGGCGCGAGCCGCCCACCAGATGGGCGAGGCGGAGGAGCACCTGTACGCCGAGCTCGCAACCACCGGCTCGGCGGCATGGTCACGCCTGCACCGCGAGGTGACGTCGCAGATCACTGCGGAGGTGGCGCTGCCCGACGGTGCTCGGGCGATGCCGATCACCGCCGTGCGCGGTCTGGCCACCCACACCGACCCCGCTGTCCGCCGCGCCGGATACGACGCGGAGCTCGCTGCGTGGCCCACGGTGGCCACGGTGTGCGCTGCCGCGATGAACTCGATCAAGGGCGAGGCGAACGCGGTCAATCGGCGGCGGCGATGGGCGTCGCCGCTGGACGCGTCGTTGTTCGCGAACAGTGTGTCGCGACGCACGTACGACGCGATGAACGCGGCCATCGACGCGGCACTGCCCCGCTTCCGCCGATGGATGCGGACGAAGGCCGCGCTGCACGGTCACGATGGGGCGCTGCCCTGGTGGGACCTGACGGCGCCGCTCCCGGTGGCACCCGGTGGCATCTCGTGGGACGAGGGAGTGCGACTGGTGCGCGAGGCGTTCTCGTCGTACAGCGCACCCCTCGCCTCGCTCGTCGACCGTGCGATCGCCGAACGGTGGATCGACGTCGCACCTCGCGACGGCAAGGTGGGCGGGGCGTTCTGCATGTCGTTCGTCGACGACCGCTCGCTCGTGCTGCTCAACTGGAGCGGCTCGGTCGACTCGGCGCAGACCACCGCCCACGAGCTCGGCCACGCCTACCACAACACCCAGCTCGCCCACCGCACGGCCCTGCAACGACGGCTCCCGATGGCCCTCGCCGAGACCGCCAGCATCTTCTGCGAGACCCTCGTCGTCGACGCCGGCCTGCAGCACCTGCAGGGGGCCGACCGGCTCGCCCTGCTCGACGTCGACCTGCAGGGCACCACCCAGGTGGTCGTCGACATCCGCTCGCGTGTGCTGTTCGAGACCGAGGTGTACGCGCGTCGCCAGCGACGCACGCTCGGTGCGGGCGAGATGCACGAGATGATGCGCGACGCGCAGGCCGCCTCGTACGGCGACGGACTCGACCAGTCGACCGCACACCCGTACATGTGGATCGTGAAGCCGCACTACTACGGCTCGAACTTCTACAACTGGCCCTACACCTACGGGCTGCTGTTCGGCCTCGGCCTGTTCGCCGAGTACCAGGCCGACCCGGAGCGATTCCAGGCCGGCTACGACGACCTGCTGTCGCGGGCAGGGATGGACTCCGCCGAGGAACTCGGTGCGGCATTCGGGCTCGACGTCACGAGCGAGGCGTTCTGGACGGCGAGCCTCGAGGTCATCGGCGACCGCATCGACCAGTACGCCGCGCTCGCCGCCGAGCTCGGCGTCGACGGAGCGCCATCGTGACCGAGCACGACGACCGTCCGCCCAGCCGCTTCGACGTCGATCGTCAGGCACTCGGCACGCTGCTCGCCGGCGAGCCCCGTTATCGCGTCGATCAGGTGTGGCAGGGGCTGTACGAGCAGCTCGCCGAGCCGCACGAGCTGACCACGCTGCCGAAGGCGCTCCGGGCCCGACTCGACGACGCGTTGCCGCTCGCGCTGCGCGAGGAGCTGCGCCGCGTGAGCGACCGTGGCGACACGATCAAGTACCTGTGGCAGCTGCACGACGGCCACCGGATCGAGACGGTGCTCATGCTCTACCCCGACCGTGTCACGGCCTGTGTGAGCAGTCAGGCGGGCTGCGCGATGGACTGCAGTTTCTGTGCCACCGGACAGGCCGGGTTCCAGCGACATCTCACCACCGGCGAGATCGTCGAACAGGTGGTGCGCGCCGCACGCGAGGCTCGCCGGCTCGGGCGGCGGCTCGGCAACGTGGTGTTCATGGGCATGGGCGAGCCGCTCGTGAACGAGGCTGCCGTGTGGGCTGCGATCGAACGCATCCACGGCGACCTCGGACTGTCCGCACGTCACCTCACCGTGTCGACCATCGGCATCGTGCCGGGCATCCGTGCGCTCGCCGCGCGGCCGCTGCCGGTGAACCTCGCGGTGTCGCTGCACGCCGCGAACGACCGGCTGCGCGAGACGCTGGTGCCGATGAACAAGCGCTACCCGCTCTCGCAGCTGATGGAGGCGTGCGCGCACTACCTGGCCGTGAAGGGCCGCCGGATCAGCTTCGAGTGGGCGCTGATCGCCGGCGTGAACGATCGCGACAGCGATGCACGCGAGTTGGCCGCGTTGAGCAAGCGGTTCCGTCTCGCCGCACACGTGAACCTCATCCCGCTCAACCCCACACCCGGATTCCCCACGATCGGCAGCAGCCCCACGCGAGTGCACGAGTTCCGCGACCTGCTCGAGCAGCTCGGCGTCAACGCCACCGTGCGCCGCAACCGCGGCACCGACATCGATGCCGCGTGCGGTCAGCTCGCCGCCGGCCAACCGGTCGCGATGCGACCCAGCCGACGACGGGCCGGCGAGTCGGACGCAGCGACGGACGGCGTCAGGGCTCCAGGTACTTCGGATTCGCCACGCTGAGCTTGTCGCGCACGCTGGCCCACACCAGCTCGCGCACCCGCTCCGCGTCGTCGTCGAGCTCGCCGTCGCGGATGCGCCGGGCGAGCTCGGCCTCGTCGGCGCACCCCAGCTCGTCGAGCCGGGCCCGATGGGCCAGGGCCTGCGCCTCGCCGAGCTCGAGCTCGCGCTCCACCATCGCGAGCACGTTGATCGCCACCCGCGTGTGGAACTGCAACCGCCCGGTCGTGCCGGTGAGCACGTCGCGTTCCAGCCACTCGCGCACCGACTCGACGAGCTCCTTGCCGGAGGGCATGTCGTGCGGGATCACCAGCGTCCCTCCAGTGCCAGGAACAGGTCGTGTTCGTTCTCGCAGACCCGCCGGCCGATCGCGGCGAGCTCGTGGCTGCGTGAGAAGCCGGTCATGTGCACATTGCACTGGATGATGCACATGATCCCCCACTTCAGCGTGCCGAGCACCTCCCACCACCGTGCCTCGTCGGGGTCGACAGCCGATCCCCCGGCGGCCGCGTACGCGTCGAACAGCTCCTGGTAGTCCCCGACCCCGGCCACCGGCTTGCGGTTGCCGAAGCGCCACGCCTTCACGCACAGCCAGCCGAGGTCCTCCATCGGATCGCCGAGATGCGCGAGCTCCCAGTCGAGTACGGCACGCAGTCCGTCGGCGCCGACGATCACGTTGCCGAGCCGGAAGTCGCCGTGCACGATCGTGGTGCGCGGCGAGGCCGGGCGGTGCTGTTCGAGCCACCGGAACACGAGCTCGAAGGTGGGGTGCGGCTCGTGCAGCGAGTCGAGCACGCCGCGGTAGTAGGCGATCTGGTCCTGCTCGACCAGGCCCGGCACTCGATCGACCGGGATCGCGTGCAGCTGGGCGAGCGCCGCGCCGAGCTGTGCCGGCAGCGCCCGACGCGCCTCGGCGTACTCGTCGTCGCGCAGGATCTTGCGGGCGATCGTCTCGCCCTCGACGGCCGTCATCACCATGTACGAGGCGCCCACCGGGGTGTCGTCGCCGGTACCCGACGCCACGAGTTCGGCGACCGGCATGCCCGCCGCCCCGGCGGCGCGGAGCACGCCCGCCTCGATGCCCATGTCGCGGCCGTCGCCGATGCGTTGACGCTGCAGGATCAGGGGACGGCCGTCGGCGACGAAGCGCCAGGTCTCACGCGACGCCCCGCCGGAGAGGCGGGTGAGGTCGGTGATCTCCCTGGCACCGACGACCGCAGCCAGACCGGAGGCGAGTTCGGTGGACATCGGCCTCGACTCTTGCCGACGCCGCCGCAGGCGACCGAATCGAACCGGTCACCGCCCGGGTCGAACCGGTTGGAACCCGGTCCGAGCCCTGCTCAGCAGTGGTTGAACACGGTGGCGAACGGGTTGACCGCCGCCCCTCCCCCGGGATGGATCTCGAAGTGCAGGTGGGGCGTGGAGAACTTCGCGTTGCCGGTGTCGCCGACGTAGCCGATGATCGTGCCGGCGGTCACCTGGCCGAGGGTCGCCCATTCGTCGAGATGGGCGTAGTAGTAGCGGTTGCCGTCGACACCGGAGAGCGCCACCGTGTTGCCGCCGAGGGTGTTCACCTTCGACTGCGCGAAGCCGTCGACCACGGCCACGATCGGCAGGCCGCGGGCGGCGATCATGTCGACGCCCTGGTGGGTGCGGCCGCCACTGCGTGCCTGTCCCCACGTGTCGGCGAAGGCCGTGGTGCCCTGCACCGGGCACACCCAGCCGGCCGCACCGAGGTCGCCGGCGAGCGCCCCGGGCCGTCCACCGGCACCGGTGACGCCGGTGAGGCCGCCGCCCGTACCACCCGTGGAGCGATTGTCGATCACGCTCGAGTCGATGTCGTCGATGTCGCCGGCGGGCACGACGGCCACATCGGGCACCACGGTGCCCGATCCGAGCTGAGTCTGGGTGCCGATCGCATCCTGTGCGGCTGCCTCGGCCAACAACTCGTCAGCGGCCGCCTGGTCGCGGGCCCGCTGCGCGGCACGCTGGGCCTCGAGCGCCCGTTGCACCGCTTCGTCCTCCAGCCGCTGCTCCTCGATCTCCTTCAGCCGCTCCACCTCGGCCAGCGCGTCCTCGCGACGGCGGTCGAGTTCGTCGCGAGCCGCCTCGGCGTCGTCCTGGGCCTGGCGCAGCTCGGCCTGGGCGTCCTCGAGGTCGCTGTTGAGCGACTCGAACTGATCGAAGTCGTCGGCGGAGGTCTCGTTGACGATGTCGATCAGCACGTCGACCTGTGCCTGCTCGCCGGCGTCGCGGTAGCCGGTGAGCAGCGGCATCGAGTCGGTGCCGGCACGCGTGAAGCGGTTGACGGCCACCTGCTCGACGGTGGCGCGCAGAGCCTCGATCTGGGCGATCAGCACCTCGATGTCCTGTTCGAGCGCCTGTTGCTGGAGCTCGAGTGCGTCGAGGTCGCTCTCTGCCTCGAACAGCGCCTCGGCGGCGGCGTTGGCGCGGGCGCGGGCGGCGGCGATCTCGGCGGCGGCTTGTTCGGCGGCGTCGTCGCCCGACGCATCGGGATCGACCCCGGACGCGCCGGTGGGCCGGGAGACGCCGGCGTCCGCTCGTGCGACGGTGGAGGTCGTCGGCACGATCAGCGCCATCCCCGCCAGGATCGCCCAGAGTGCACGCATGTGCACGGAACGCTACCCCGTCACCCTGGTGAGCGGCGTCCACCCTGCATCCGGCCCGATGTCTTGACAAACCCTTGACGAACCGACGGACGGGCGGACCGATTCCTGGGCGCCACGAATCCTGCCGACCAGCACCGTTGAACCGACCTCGGCACCCAGATCCGGATCCCCACGTTCCTGGGCGCCACGAAACCCCACCACCAGCACCAGTGAACCGACCTCGGCACCCAGAACCAGACCCCCCACACTCCTGGGCGCCACGAAACCCCACCACCAGCACCAGTGAACCGACCTCGGCACCCAGATCCGGATCCCCACGTTCCTGGGCGCCACGAAACCCCACCACCAGCACCGGTGAACCGAGCTCGGCACCCAGGACGCCGAGTGTCGGTAGGGTCGTCGGCCGTGCCGCCCGCGACGTCGACCTCGCCCGCCCACTCGCCGATCGTGTCGCTCGAGCGGGTGTCGTTCGTGCGCGACGACCGGACGATCCTGGCGCCGCTCGACTGGACCGTGCACGCCGACGAACGCTGGCTCGTGCTCGGGGCGAACGGGTCGGGCAAGACCACGCTCGTGCGGATCACCGCGATGTACGAGCACCCCTCCTCCGGCGAGGTGGCGGTGCTCGGCGAGCGGCTCGGCCGCACCGACGTGCGGGTGCTGCGCCGCCGCATCGGCTACTCGTCGGCGGCGATCGCCGCCCAGATCCGACCCCAGCTCACGGCCGCCGAGGTGGTGATGACCGCGAAGTTCGCCGCACTCGAACCGTGGTGGCACCGTTACGACGACGACGACCGCGCCCGGGCGATCGACTGCCTCGATCGTCTGCGCGTGGCGGCCTTCGCCGACCGCTCGCTCGCCACCTTGTCGTCGGGCGAACAGCAGCGGGTGCTGCTCGCCCGCACGCTGATGACCGATCCCGGGCTCGTGCTGCTCGACGAGCCGAGCGCCCGCCTCGACCTCGGTGGTCGCGAACAGCTGGTGGCCGCGCTCGCCGAGCTGACCACCGACCCGGCCGCGGCGCCGCTGGTGCTCGTGACCCACCACCTCGACGAGGTGCCCGACGGCATGACCCACGTGCTGATGCTCCGCCACGGCGAGGTGGTGGCACGCGGCCCGATCGACTCGACGCTCACCGCCGCGGCGCTGAGCGAGTGCTTCGAGATGCCGCTGCGACTGGAGCGGCGGGACGACGGCCGGTGGTCGGCCTGGGCCACTCGCGTCAGCTGACCAGCTCGAGCAACCGTTCGCGACCCGCGACGATCTGTTCGGCCAACACCTTCTCCATCACGCCGCCGGTCCAGAGCGCCCCGCCGTAGTGGAGGCGCATCTCCAGGCGGCTGCCATCGCCGACCGCCACGACCGCGGCGTCGAGCACCCACGGCGAATGGCTGCGCCCGTCGTGCTCGCGCCGCTCGAAGCGCACCGTGGCAGCTGCGACGTCGTGCACGGCCCGCACCATCCGCAGCCGCTTCGACCGGGCGAAGGGCCCGAGTCGGGCGCGGAGCTCGACCTCCCAGGCGGGGCGTCCGTCACCGTCGGGGTCGAGCGGTGTGACACGGTGTGCGAGCGGCATCCAACGCGGGTAGTCGGTGAGCTGGTCGACCAGCGAGAACAGCCGGTCCACGCCGCACGGCGCCTCCATCGATGCGGCCACATCCACGTCAGCAGTATCGCCGCCACCGACCGCGATGCGGCGCGCGACCCCCGATCGCGAGATCAGGTGTCGTCGCCCGCGACGCCGCGGAACGCACGCGAGAGCAGCCGGCCCCGCGGCCGGAGCAGACCGCTCAGATCGTCGCCCTCGTCGAAACGAGGTGTCCACGGCGGATCGGTCGCCTCGTCGGCGGCTGCTTCGTCGGCGGCTGCTTCGTCGGCGGCTGCTTCGTCGGCGGCTGCTTCGTCGGCGGCTGCTTCGTCGGCGGCTGCTTCGTCGGCGGCTGCTTCGTCAAGCAGTGCGCGCACGATCCCCATCGGGCCGCTCTGATCGATGCCCTCGAGATCGATCGGCCCGAGCGGCACCGGCGGTGCAGCGACCGCCACCTCGTCTTCGACCGCCACCTCGTCGGCGACCGCCACCTCGTCGGCGACGACATCACCCACATCCGTCGCACCGACGGGTGCCGCACCAGCAGCGCCAGCAGCACCAGCAGCACCAGCAGCATGGGCGGCGACGGCCTCGGTCACCTCGGCAGGTGACACTTCACGCACGCCACCCGTGGCGATCACCTCGTCGCGCCCCATCTGGTCGAGGGTCAGCTGCTCCACGCTGCGGCGCAGCATCTCGATCGTCCGGTCCTGCCGGGTGCGGCGGGTGGTCTTCGGCCGCAACGATCCGTCGGTCAGGTCGTCCATCCGGGCCCGGTTGAACAACCGCGGCACGGGCTCACGCCGGTCGTCGAGCAGCCAGCCGAGCGGCACCACCATCGCATCGGCGTGACGGCGACACAGCGCCCCCGAGCGCGGGCCGACGGCGTGTTCGAACCCGTCGAGCCACACCGTGAGCGACGCCGGATCGAACCCGTACGCGACGTCGGCAGGTTGCGAGCAACCCGGGCGTTCGCACAAGCGTGGCATCCGCGACCACGGTAGTCGCCCCAGGTGAGACGGGCCGTGATCCCGTCAGCCGGCGGTACGGAACTGGTTGCGGCCCTCGCGCTTGGCCCGATAGAGCGCGTCGTCCGCGGCGCCGACGAGTGCTTCGGGCGTCGGCGCGTGGATCGGGAACTCGGCGACACCGATCGAGGTGGTCTGCCGGCGGCCCTCGGGCAGCGCCGGCGCACAAGCATCGGGGCACCCCTCGAGCAGGCGTGTCGCGAGCGACGCCGCACCGGCGGCATCGCACGACGGGCAGATGACGAGGAACTCCTCGCCGCCCCAACGAATCACCGTGTCGTGCGCACGCACCGATTGCTTCAGCAGGCCGGCGAAGGCTGCCAGCACCTCGTCGCCCACCTGGTGTCCGAGCTGGTCGTTCACCTGCTTGAAGTGGTCGAGATCGCACAACAACACCGACATCGGGCGGCCGCTCGACTCGGCCATCTGCCGGGCCTGCGCGAGCGCCTTGCTCGCCCGTCGACGGTTGCCCACCCCGGTGAGCTGGTCGGTGTCGGCCTCGATCGCGAGGCGCAGGTTCACCTCGATCCGCTCGAGACCGGCGGACAACGCCTCGACGATCTCGTCGAGGCGACCCACCTGATCGGCGGCCGGGTGCTCGACGAATCCGACGTCGACGACGACCTCGAGATGGTCGTCGACCACGAACCGCCGCTCGAGGTGGTGCGGTGCCGCACGGCCGTGCTCACCGGCGATCGTCCCCGCGAAGCGCGGCGCGGTGGCGGTGATCGACGCGCTGGCCGCACCCGGCAACGCTGCGAACGCGGCGGCGATCTCGTCGAGTTGCTCGACTCCCCATCGTTCGTCCAGGCCGGCCACCACCCGCAGGGCCCGAGCCGCGGCGGCACGACGGCGCAACTGCTCGCTCTCGACGACCCGTCCGAGTCCGGCGGCGATCTGCTGCGCCGCCGCGTCGACGAAGCCGGCATCGCGCAGCGCGGCCGGGACGTCCTCCGCGTGCAGCGCACCGGTGGCCACCTGCGGCACCTCGAATGCGGCCGTGTCGGGCAGTTCGGTCAGCGCCTCCTGCTTGAACGCCAGCTCGGGGTCGAGACCCGATGCAGCTCCCACGGCGGGGAGGCCGTCGGGCACGATGCCGACCAGGCAACCCTCGATCGGTGCGTGCTGGGTGAGCACGTCCACGACCGCCTGGGCGTACGTGGCGAGGTCGAGATCGGCGGCCACCAGGTTCGACAGCTCGAGCTTCACGGCGGTGGTGAGGAACCCGACCAGGAAGTCGTTGTGGTCGCCGGCACGCAACTGCTCGATCGCGTCGGCCTGCATCTTGCTCAGCTGGTCGAGTGCCCCCACGTCACGCCTCCGACCCGGCGGGACGGGCGGGGTCGCCGGCCAGTTCGCTCGTCAGGTCGCTCGTGACGTTCGTGATCTCCGCCTCGATCTCGGCGGTGATCCGGTCGACCCGAGCGTCGACCAGTCCGACGAGCTGGAGTGCCTCGATCGTCGAGATCGCCCGCTCCGGCGCCGGTGCACCGACGGCCACCGCGAACGCGTGTGCTGCCACCACCACCCGGTCGAGCGGCACGGCGAGCGAGGCCGGGCGGGTGTGGTGTTGCTGTACGGCCCCCACGATGCGGTCGGGCAGGTTCCAGCGAGCGAGCAGCCGGGCACCGAGCCCGGCATGGTCCTGGTCGGGCTGGTCGGCCGCCACCCCGGCGCCGAGCAGCCACCCCACCTCGTGCAGCAGGCCCGCCGAGTAGGCGTCGTCGGGCGACTCGCCGACACGCCTCGCGAGCACGCTGGCCGAACAGGCGGTCGCGATCGAGTGCAGCCACAGCCAGTCCGGGTAGTCGGGCGCGTCGGCATCGAACACGAGGTCGGCCACCCGGCTTGCGGCGAGCGAGCTCACCAACGACGCGCCGAGCATCACCGAGGCCTGCCGGACCCCGCCGATGCGGCGCGAGTAGCCGAGGTGGGCCGAGTTGGCGGCACGCAACACCGCGGCCGCGAGCGCCGGGTCGGTGAGGATCGTGCGGGTGAGGTCGGCCGCGTGGTCGTCCGGGCGCTGCAGCACGGCCAGCACCACGCGGGCCGACGCCGGATGCACCATCAGGCGCGACTGCTCGAGCAACGCACGGCCACCTCCGGTCGTCGTGGAGGTGGTCGAGGTGGTCGAGGTGGTCGGGGCTGCGAGGACCTTGGACGGAGTGGCGAAACCCATGCCACGACGACCGTGCGGACGATGACGGCGGGTGCCCGGTCATCGTGCGGATTTGTCGGCCCCCCACCGCAACTACCCCCTAATTGAGGGGGGTGCGATCCGGGCTAGGCGGCACGGTCGTGTGGTGGGCGTGAAGGGACTCGAACCCCCGACTCCTGCCGTGTGAAGGCAGTGCTCTAACCAACTGAGCTACACGCCCGATGCGAGGTGAACCCCCGGATCAGCGCCAGCACCCTACCGGTCGGTCACCATCGCCGCCAACCGTCAGCGTTCGGCGCCCTCGATCGACTCGGTGAGCTCCTCGCCTCGCTCGAAGGCGAGGCAGACGTAGGTCTGGTCGTCCTCCCAACCGTCCTCGGTGGGCGTGATCGGGAAGATGTCGTACACGCTGTCCGCATAGGGGATGCCGACGTAGTCCTCGAAGTCGGGGATGCACTCCGCGGCCACCAGTTCGGCCATCTCGTCGTCGCCCGGGTACGGGTCGCTGCCGCTGCCGAGGTCGCCGACCGAGATCACCTCGGCGCCGTGGGGCTCGTCGCACGCGAAGTCCTCGATCCGCACGATCGTCTCGCCGTCGTCGGGCAGTTCGACGCAGTCGCCGACCTCGAGGTCGAACACGCTCTTCGTGCCGGCGACCTCCGTCACCACGACGGCGACGAATCCGGCGGTGGCCAACACGCCGAGGATGCCGAGCACCACGCCGGCGATCGCCATCCCCTTGCCGGGCCGAGTGCCGCCCGACGCCTTGATCTCGCGCAGCCCGAGTGCACCGAGCACGATCGCGACGATCGCCGGGATGCCGAGCCAGAAGCACAGCGTCACCCCGAGGATGCCGAGGATCATCGCCCACAGCGCCTTCTTCGGCCGTCCCGCCGCAGCGGGCGTCTGCTGGAAGGGCGTGAACGTGGGCCCACCCGGTCCACCGGGACCGGGTGCTCCGTAGCTCGGCATCTGGTACGGCGCCGGCGCAGGACCCGTCGAGGGCGACGGGTACGGCTGGTTGCCGGGTTGGGGCGGCGGCGGGGGCGGCGGGATGTCGCTCATCGCGACGACCGTAGCCACTTCGCGTGCCTCCGTGGGACACCCGTCGTCAGGGGGTCGGTACGACCACCGGGCGCACGCACGCCCATCCCCGCCCTTGCGGCTCGCGATAGGCCGTGGTGCCGGTGGGGCAGGCACCGTCGAAGTCGACGACCTCCGCGACGGTGCCGTCGAACGGCGCGACACAACGCACCTCGGTGACCGCCACGCCGTTCACCGCCACACACTCCCCTGCGAACAGCACGTTGTCGACCGGCACGGGTTCGGGTGCGTCGGAGAGTGCGGCGTTCACGACGACGAACCCGATCGCGAACGTGCCGATCACCGCGAAGAACCGCCAGGGGAACCGTGAGAAGTCGCCCGTGGGCATCGGGGGCGGACCGGACGAGGCGTTGGCCGCCGACGACCCGCCTGCGGCAGCCGAGCCCGTCGCCGGAGCGCCCGCCGATCGGGCCGACTCCGGCGCCCGGTCGTCGAGCCCGGCGTCGTAGGCGCGCCGCCGACCGGGATCGCCGAGCACCCGCCACGCCTCGTTCACCGCCGCCATCCGACCCGCCGACGCGTCGCCGTGTCGGTCGGGGTGTGCCTCGCGCGCAGCCTGCCGGTAGGCACGCCGGATGTCGTCGGGCGATGCGGCGCGGGTCACCCCGAGCACGTCGTAGTGGGTGGGCTGGACCGGGCGGCTCACACCTCCGTGCTCCCACCGGAGCGCCAGTACTCACCCGCCTCGCGCGACAACAGTCCCTCGTCGACGAGGTAGCGGCGCAGCGCGGCCGTGTCGGCGTGGCGCTTGCCCAGCACGAGGTTCACCATCGCCTCGCTGTAGCGCCGCCCCGGCTCGAAGTCCTGCGCCAGCCAGTCGAGGATCACCAACCGCTTGCCGTGCTGCGCGGGGATCTGCACGAGGCGGCCGTCCGCCACGAACGCGGCCATCACCTTGCGTTGCTCGTCCGGCAGCGACGCGTGCTCGTCCGACGGGCGGCGGGCCAGGGCCGTGCGCGCCGCCATGCCGAACGCGGCGCCGAGCACGTACAGCGACCCGCCGTCGTGCACGACCAGGCCCGCTTCGGCCATCCGTCCGACCGCTCGGCCCACCGCCACCGGGTCGAGACCGGTGTCGCGCACCACGCGGTCGATCGTGCCGGCGCCGAGCTCGAGCGCGGCGAACACTCGTCGTCGGTCGTCGTCGGCGAGCAGCCCGACGATGGTGGCCGCATCGAGCTCACGCGTCATGGGCTCAGTACCTGACGTCGGGATCGACGACGCCGAGGAGGTCGTCGCCCTGCGCATACCGCTTCACGTTGGCGGTGATCCGTTCCGCGAGCAACGGCATCGACATGCTCCAGGTCGACCCCACGTGAGGCGTCACGATGCAGTTCGGCAGGCTCCACAGCGGATGGCCGTCCGGCAGCGGCTCGGGGTCGGTGACATCGAGTGCCGCGCCACCGATCTGGCCCTCCTGCAGCGCCCAGACCAGGTCGTCGGTGACGATGTGGCGGCCACGAGCGACGTTGACGACCCAGGCGTGCGGCTCCATCAGCTCGAACTCGTTGCGCGACAACATGCCGTCGGTGTCGGGGGTGAGCGCCAGCGCCACGACGACGAGATCGGCGCCCACCAGCGCATCGATGTAGCGGTCGGCCTCCACCACCTCGTCCACCCCGTCCATCTCCTGCATCCGATTGCGCACCACGGTGATCCGGGTGTCGAACGGGTGCAGCAGCGGGATGAGCGCCTCGGTGATGCCGCCGCCGCCGAGGATCGTGACGTTGGCGCCGAAGAGGTTGACGCCGCGTTCGTGACCCCACGAGCTGGCGCGTGCGTACGACCCGACGCCTCGCATCCCGGCGAGGGCGAGGGCGAGCGCCATCTCGGCGACCGGCTGGGCGTACACGCCCTTGCCGCACGTCCACTCGCGATCGCCGTCGACGAGGTGGATGTAGTTCTCGACGCCGGCGAAGGGCAGCTGCACCCACCGCAGGTGCGGATGGGCCTCGATCACCCGCTCGAGCAGCAGCGGCTCGTGGGGGGCGCCCCACACGAGAGCTTCGGCCTGCTCGATCGGGACCAGGTGCCCACCACCGGCCACGATCGCGTCGACCATCCAGCTCGGCTGACCGTCGGGGGCGAGGGCCACGCGGGGCGGGTCGTCGTGACCGCCACGGCGCTCCCGGCCCGAGGAATGAGTACTTGGAG
Organism: Acidimicrobiaceae bacterium; assembly: GCA_020637235.1. Taxonomy (GTDB): domain Bacteria; phylum Actinomycetota; class Acidimicrobiia; order Acidimicrobiales; family Ilumatobacteraceae; genus VFMC01. The sequence continues at coordinate 89,781 of JACJWG010000014.1, forward strand.
GCATTGCCCCCACAGGCTAGTGCCCGACCACCGCTCGACCGAGCAGTCGTGCGGCGACCCGCTCGCCGCTCTCGACGGCGCCCTCGAGGTACCCGGTCCACGTCGCCACGTGCTCGCCGGCCAGGTGCAGCGGGCCACACGGCTCGCGCAGCACCTGCCAGTGCGCGGTCACCTGGCCCGGCCGGTAGCAGGCGTAGGCGCCGCCGTAGCGCGGTTCGTTCGACCACGCCCGCGACACCCCGACGAGCGGCTCGTCGGTCACGCCGTACATGCTGCGCACGTCGCCGGCCACGGTAGCAATCCGGTCGGCTTCGTCGAGCTCGGCCAGCCGGCGGCCGCCGTCGCCGCCGGTGTAGGCCATCAGCACCGGCGGGCCGTCGCCTTGCTCCTCGGTCGTCTCGTAGATGCGTTGCGACGCCAGCTCGGTGGTCGCGTATCCGTTCGGCCAGGTGCGTTCGGCGTACTGCACCGCGGTCTTCGTCACCGTGCCGTACCCGAGCTCGGCGACCGCTCGGGCGAGCGGCTCGGGCAGCGCAGGCTCGAAGCGCACCCGGCGCATCGGCACGAGCGAGCAGGCGAGCACCACGTGATCGGCGGCGATCGTGCGCCGGTCGGTGTGCACGATGGCGCGGTCCGCCTCCCACGCGACGGCCTGCAACAGCTGGCCGAACGAGATGGTGTCGGCCCCGAGCTCGCCGACCATGCCCCGCACCACCCCGCCGATGCCGCCCACCACCCGATGGGCTCGCACGACGCCCTCGACCCCCTCGGCCGCCATCTGGGCACGCTGCTGGGCGACGAACAACGTCGACAGCGCCGACGGTTCGTCGGCGAACTCGCCTTGCGCGTTTCGCCGTGCGAACAGCGTGGCGAGCGGCCCGAGGTCGAGCTCGGCCACCACGTCGGCCACCGATCGGGCGTCGTGACGAGCAGCGTCGGGGTGCAGGTCGGGACGCGCCGGATCGGCGATGCCCTCGGCGATCACCTCGAACACGTCGTCGAGCGCAGCGAGTTGGGCATCGATCGTCGCATCGGCGTCGCGCAACTCGTCGGCACTCGCCAGCCGTCCGCCGTGGAACAGGTAGCGGCGGATCGCGCTCCACTCCTGGCCGCGGGGTGCGAGCTCGATCCCATACCGGCCGAGCAGGGCGCGCAGACGGTGGTGATCGGTGTCGACCCACTCGGCGCCGGTCTCCACCACCCGCCCGCCGACGAACGGGTCGGTGAGCGTACGTGCCCGGCCGCCCGCACGCCGTCCCCCTTCGATCAGATCGACCTCGGCGCCGCCGGCGCGCAGCAGACGCGTGGCCGTCAGACCGGCCATGCCGGCGCCCACCACCACGACCTTCATGTGGGGATCAGCCGCCGCCGAGGGTGGCCGCGATGTCCGACGACGAGTCGCCCGAGCGCCGCAGCGTGACCGCGAGGAACGCGAGTGCCGCCATCGTGACCACGAACAACACCACGGCGCCCGCGCCCCAGAACGGGGCGATCTCGCTCTTGGTCGCGCTGATCAACGCGACGGGGAACGTGGACGAGGCACCGCTGATGAGCGCCGAGATGATCGTGTTGTCGAGGCAGAGGGTGAACGACAGCAGGCCACCCGCCACCAGTGCCGGCGCGATGAGCGGCAACGTGATCTGACGGAACGCCGTCCGCGGTGTCGCGCCGAGATCGGCGGCGGCCTCCTCCAACGACTCGTCGATGCCCGACAGGCGAGCTCGGACGATCAGCGTGACGACCGCGCTGGCGTACAACGACTGGCCGATCCACAGCCGCAGCATGCCGAACGGCAGCGGGCCGATGTCGTTGGTGAAGGGACCGCCGAGTCGCTGCATCCAGCCGGCCAGCGCGATCGCATCCATGATCTCCGGCGTCACGAGGATCAAGAACACGATCACCATGAAGATCTTGCTCCACCCACCCGGATGCCGGGCCAGCGCCACGCCCGACAGTCCGCCGAGCACCACGGCGATCACCGTGCCGCCGAACGCGGCGAGGAACGATCCGCGCAGGCCGTCGCCGACGCCCGCCTGCTGGAACAGGTCGGCATACCAGTCGGTGAGCAGGCCGTTGAGGACGAACGCGAGTGCGAATGCGCCCGGCGCGGCCCAGAGCCGCAGCGCGGGGTGCGGATCGCGACGGGTGACGAGCCGCCACACACGGGGCAACGCGATGCCGACCGCCATCACGATGAGGAACCGCAGCAACGTCGCGCCCGTGGTGCCGAAGTCGAACAACCCGACCATCGGCTTGCCCGAGGGCAGGCGTCCGGGCTCGCCACCCCACCAGACGGTGTCGTAGTTGCCGCTCCACAGCGTGAACGCCGCGCCGCCGTTGAACGAGTGGCGCACCACGAGCACGATCGGGATGAACAAGAACACGAGCACCAGACCGGTCCACACGGCGAGCAACGGCGAGAACAACTCGGGGAACCGCGACGGCTTGGGCTGCGGACGTTCGCGGCGGCGCCAGGCGTCGACGATCGGCCGTCCCGCGCGCCGGCCGATCGCACGAAGGGCGAAGAAGATCGCGGCGAGCACGGCGAGCGACAACAGCACCATCACGATCATCAGCACGGCCATCGCCGAACCCATCGGCCAGTTCTGCGACCCACGGAACTGGCTCTCGATCAGCGCCCCGACCATGAACCCCTTGGTGCCGCCGAGGATGGTGGCCGTCACGTAGTCGCCGCACATCGGGATAAACGTGAGCACCACGCCGGCGGCGATGCCGGGGCCGGCGAGCGGCAAGGTGACGGAGAAGAAGGTCGAGATGCGGCCGGCGCCGAGGTCTTTCGAGGCCTCCCGCAACGCTCCCTCGATGCGATCGAGTGCCACGAACAGCGGCAGCACCATGAAGCCGAGATAGTTGTAGACGATCGCGATGAACACGGCGGTGCGGGTGTAGAGCACCTCGATCGGGCCGCTCAGGACGCCGATGTCCTGCAACCACGTCGACAGCTCACCCGCCGGTTGCAGGGGGATCCGCCACGCGAGCGTGCGGATGAGGAAACTCGTGAACGACGGGACGATCACCGCAGCGAGCAGGAGCCCGCGCCAACGCTCGCTCGCCCGGAACGCCAGGTAGTACGCCACCGGGAACCCGACGAGGAACGTGAGTGCGGTCGCGCCGATCGACACCTCGAGGGTGCCCCGGAACACGTCGAAGAACAGGTCGGAGAAGACGTCGCGGTAGTTCTGCAACGTCGGGTTCGAGAGGTCGACGGGCACGAGTTGGCTCGCGTCCTTGACCCCGAAGGAGTAGATGACGATGACGGCGATCGGGAGGACGAAGAACAGCCCGTACCAGACGAACGAGGGGGCCGCGAGGAGCCACTTCGGGGGCTTGCGCCGGCCCGCGGCCGGTGACGACGACGTGGTCGCCGCCACCGGCCGAGGAGCGTGATCGATCGCGATCGCCATGGCGGATCAGCCTGCGGCCTTCGCCTTGACCTTGTCGTAGATCTCGACCAGGCGGTCCTGGGCCGAGTTGACCGCACCGGTCTGCATCGTCGCCACCTGCTCGTCGGTGAAGAAGATGATCTCCGGGTACGTGAGGTCGGGTGCCAGTTCGGCGATGAGCTGGTCGATGTTCTTCATCCCGCTGTGGTAGCCGTGGAACGCGAGGTCCTTGATCGACACCTCGGGCGTGAGCAGCCAGTTGATCCAGGCATGGGCGGCCTCGGGGTTCGGAGCGCCGGTCGGGATGCAGTAGTTGTCCATCCAGATCTCGGTGGCCGGCCCGGGCAGCACCCACTTCCACTCGTCGACGTTCAGACCACCGTCGAGCAACCGGCCGTACGCAGCGCGACCGTCACCGTTCCAGATCATCGACAGCGAGAACTGGCCCTCGGCGATGGCCGTCGAGGGATAGCTGTCGAAGGCCTTGATGTGCTGGGCGAACTGGTCGACCATGTACGCCTCGCACGCATCGAGGTCGGCGGGATCCTCGGTCGTCCAGTTGATGCCGTTCGCCCAGAAGTAGGCACCGCACAGGTTCGGGGCCGTGTCGAGCACCGAGCAGTCGCCGCTCGCCTCGTTCATGCAGGCGTCGAGGAAGTCCTGCCAGGTGGCCATCGGGCGGGTGATCTTGGTGGTGTTGTAGAAGAACCCGGTGGATCCCCAGTTCTTGCACACGCTGTAGTCGTTGGTGGGGTCCCAGTCGCGTGCCATGTACAGCGGATCGACGTTCACCATGTTGGGCAGCAGGGCCTTGTCGAACTTCTGCAGCAGACCCTTCTCGATCATCTGCGGGATGTACGCACCGGTGGGCACCACGATGTCGAAGCCGCTGTTGCCGTTGGCCGCCGACAGCTTGGTGATGAGGTCCTCGTTGCTCGGGTAGTAGTCGACCTTCATCGTGACACCGACGCTCGACTCGGCGAGCGAGCCGATGATCTCGGGGTCGTTGTACTCCCCCCAGGTGAACATCGCGAGGTTGCCGCTCGCTTTGTTCACCACGTTGCTGTACTGCGACAGCAGGTCGCTCCCCCCGGACGACCCACCGCTCGTACCGCTCGATCCGCCCGTGTCGCTCGAGCCGCTGTCGGCGTCGTCGTCACCACCACCGCAGGCCGAGATGATGGCGAGGCCGGCCGCCGCACCGCCGATCTGGAACAGCGCACGACGCGAAATGGCGTGGCGGAAGCTCTCGGGCGCGAGCATCTTGAGCGGTTCGTTGGGCTTGGTCATCAGGTGGTCTCCTTCACGAGGGAGCGGTGGACATGTGCAACCGGATGCGCGAACGCATCAGTGGGTGGCGTCCTCGGCGGGTTCGACGAGGACGAGATCGGCCTGGTCGGCCGAGAACTGGTACACCTCGCTGTCGTTCCAGTGGCACCACACCTGGTCGGCGAGCGATAGGCGAGGGGCCCCCTGACGGGGCAGCAGGGCGACGATGTCGCGCTCGGCGGTCCGCACCACGTACTGCAGCACGTCGCCGAAGTGCGAGACGCTGGCCACGGTGCCGGGCACCTGGTTGTGGTCGCGCCCCGGGTCGGTGTCGGCGATCTGGATGCTCTCCGGCCGCACGGCCGCGAGGGCCGGGTTGCCGCTCGCGACCCGCTCCTCGGGCGACGAGCTCACGAACACCGTGCCGTCGTTGGCCCGCACGCCGCTGCCCGTCGACGTGCCTCGCCAGAAGTTGTTGCGACCGATGAACCCGGCGACGAACGCCGAGGCCGGCCGCTCGTACACGGTCTCGGGATCGGCGAGCTGCTCGATGTGCCCCTCGAGCATGATCGCGATCCGGTCGCTCATGCCCATCGCCTCTTCCTGGTCGTGGGTGACGAAGATGAACGTGATCCCGAGCTGGCTCTGCAACAACTTGAGCTCGATCTGCATCTCCTCGCGGAGCTTGCGGTCGAGCGCGCCGAGCGGCTCGTCGAGCAACAGCACGCTCGGCCGGTTGACGAGTGCACGCGCGACGGCGACACGCTGTTGCTGGCCGCCCGACATCTGCTTCGGCTTGCGCTCGGCCAGCTTGCTCATCTTCACCATCTCGAGCGCCTCGCGCACCCGTGCGGCGGTCTCGCTCTTGTTGACGCCCTTCTGGCGCAGGCCGTAGGCCACGTTCTCGGCGACGGTCATGTGCGGGAACAGCGCATAGTGCTGGAACACCGTGTTGACGTCGCGCTTGTAGGGCGGCACACCTTGCACGTACTCGCCGCTGATGCGGATGAACCCGTCGTCGGGCTGCTCGAACCCGGCGAGCATGCGCAGCGTGGTGGTCTTGCCGCATCCGCTCGGGCCGAGCAGCGACAGGAACTCCCCTGGCTCGACGGTGAGATCGAGGCGGTCGACGGCGACCATCGTGCCGAAGCGCTTGGTGACGCCGGTCAGCTCGACCCCGCCCCGCTCCCCGTGCAACGGCACCCGTGCCGTGCCGGCGTCGGCCGGCGTCGCGTCAGCTGTGGCAGTCACGATCTCCACTCCCCCGGGTCGTTCGACGTCCTCCGGCCGGGCACGCCACCCCAACGTTGCCGCTGGCCTGGCGCTTTTCTACCACGGCGGTGACCATCACTCGGTCCATGCGCGCCCACGCTGGCACGAACGCTGCCCGACGTGCAAGGGAATCGACGATGAACGCCGTGTTTCGCCACGGATTCCCTTGCACCGGTCCCCGACGACCGCCAGTATTCGCATCGATGAGCCGCGTCCCACGGGCCTCGAGCGCCTCGGCGCGTGGCGCCGCCCGCACCTCCGCCACCGCTGCACCTCCCGTGCTGGTCGCACTCGACGACGTCGATCGTGCGATCATCGAGCGGCTCCAGGAGGACGGACGGGCGCCCTACACCCGGCTCGGCGCAGCCGTCGGGCTGTCGGAGGCGGCGGTGCGCCAGCGGGTCCAGCGGCTGATCGACGGTGGCGTGATGCAGGTGGTGGCCGTCACCAACCCGCTCTCCATCGGCTACCGCCGGATGGCGATGGTGGGCGTGCGCACCGAGGGACCGTCGTCGGCCATCGCCGCCGTGCTCGAGTCGTGGGACGACATCGACTACCTCGTGGTGACCGCCGGATCGTTCGACCTGATGTGCGAGGTGGTGGTGAGCGACGACCGCGACCTGCTCGATCTCACCAACCGCATCCGCGCGGTCGACGGGGTGCGCAGCACGGAGACCTTCATCTACCTCGACCTCGTGAAGCAGACCTTCACGTGGGGCGCCCACTGAACGGCCGGCGCCCCACGCGTCGGAACGAGATCAGCTGTCGAGGTTGGCCATGACGTGCTTGATGCGGGTGTAGTCGTCGAGCGCGTAACTCGACAGGTCCTTGCCGTAGCCCGACTTCTTGTAGCCGCCGTGGGGCATCTCGGCCACGAGCGGGATGTGGGTGTTGATCCACACGCAGCCGAAGTCGAGGGCACGGCTGGTGCGCATCGCCTTGCCGAAGTTCGAGGTCCACACCGACGACGCGAGGCCGTACTCCACACCGTTGGCCGAGCGGATCGCCTCGTCCTCGTCGGTGAAGGACTGCACGGTGATCACCGGGCCGAAGATCTCCTTCTGGCTCATCTCGTCTCCCTGGCGGAGGCCGGCGACGACGGTGGGCTCGAAGAAGTAGCCGCCACCGCCGACCTGGTGACCGCCGGCCGCGACCGTGGCGTGCGCCGGGGCCCGCTCCACCATGCCGGTCACGTGGGCGAGCTGGTTGGGGTTGTTCACCGGCCCGAAGAGCACGTCCTCGTCGTCGGGCATCCCGGTCTTCAGGCTCCTGGCCTGCTCGGCGAGTGCCGCCACGAAGTCGTCGTGGGCCGCGGCGTGCACGAGCACGCGTGTGGCGGCGGTGCAGTCCTGACCGGCGTTGAAGTAGCCGGCGACGGCGATGCCCTCCGCGGCAGCCGCGAGGTCGGCGTCGTCGTACACGATGACCGGGGCCTTGCCGCCGAGCTCGAGGTGGCAGCGCTTCAGGCTCTGACTGGCGGCCGCCGCCACTTCCATGCCGGCGCGCACCGAGCCGGTGACGCTCACCATGGCGGGCACGTCGTGCAGCACCATCGACCGGCCGGTGTCGCGGTCGCCGCAGACGACGTTGAACAGACCCTGCGGCAGGAACTCGGCGGCGATCTCGGCGAGCAGTGTGGTGCTGGCCGGCGTCGTGTCGCTCGGCTTCAGCACGACGGCGTTGCCGGCGGCGATCGCCGGAGCGAACTTCCACACGGCCATCATCATCGGGTAGTTCCACGGCGCCACCTGCGCACAGACACCGATCGGCTCGCGGCGGATGATCGACGTCATCCCCTTCATGTACTCGCCGGCGCTCTTGCCCTCGAGGTGACGGGCGGCCGTGGCGAAGAAGCGGATCTGGTCGGCCATCGGCGGGATCTCCTCGCTCGCGACGAGGTGGGCCGGCTTGCCGCAGTTCTCGACCTCGAGGTCGATCAGCTCCTGCGCCCGTGCCTCCACCGCGTCGGCGATGCGGAAGAGCGCCAGCGAACGCTCGCTCGGCGTCGAGTCGCGCCATCCCTCGAACGCGGTCGCTGCGGCGCGCATCGCCCGGTCGATGTCGGGCTCGCCGCTCACCGGCGCGGTCGCGTACTGCTCGCCGGTGGCCGGGTTCACCACCGCGCTCGTGCGCCCGTCGGCGGCGTCGACGTGCTCGCCGTTGATGAAGTTCTTGAACGCCTTCATGGATCTCGATGTCCCCTTGTACGCAGCGCACCGTCGCGCCGTCGGTGGCCGCGATGGTAGCCAGGCGGCCGGGAGGGGGCGGTCGCACGCATGGCAGGATGAGCCGGTGCAGACCGTGTACTCCGATCGCCATCGCCACCAGGACGGACAGTCCGAACTGATCGACGGGAAGTTGGTGCCGTGCTTCGAGTGTCCCGAGCGCGCCGACCTCGTGCTCGCTCGGGTGCACGAACGTTCGATCGGGCCGGTCGTCGAGCCCACCGAGCACGGCCTCGACCCCGTCCGCCGCGTGCACACGTCGCCGTTCGTCGAGTTCTTGTCGACCGCCTGGGACGACTGGGTGGCCGCCCACGGCGAGTACGACGCGCTGCCGCTCACCTGGCCCACCCGCGGTGCCCGGCACGACCGGATCCCCGGCGCGATCGACGGCAGGCTGAGCTACTTCTCGCTCGACGCCGGCACGCCGATCACCGCCGGCACGTGGTCGGCGATCACGGCCGCCGCCGACGTCGCCCTCACCGGTGTCGACCTCGTGCTCGGCGGCGAGCGCCACGCGTTCTCGCTGTGCCGCCCGCCCGGGCACCACGCCTCGGCCGACGTGTACGGCGGCTACTGCTTCTTCAACAACGCCGCGATCGCCGCGCAGTCGCTGCGCGATCGGGGCGCCGAGCGGGTGGCGGTGCTCGACGTCGATTACCACCACGGCAACGGCACCCAGTCGATCTTCTACGACCGTGACGACGTGGTGTTCGCATCGCTGCACGGGCATCCGCAGCAGGAGTACCCGTACTTCCTCGGCTACGACGACGAGCTCGGGGTGGGTGCGGGCGTCGGCGCCAACCGCAACTGGCCGCTGTGGCACGGGTCGGGATGGGACGAGTACGGGCCGGCGCTCGACGAGGCGTGCGGCTTCCTCGCCGGTCACCGCCCCGACGTCCTGGTGGTGTCGCTCGGCGTGGACACGTTCGTCGACGACCCGATCAGCCAGTTCCGGCTCGGCCACGAGCACTACCTGCGGATCGGCGAGCGCATCGCCGCCCTCGGCCTGCCCACGCTCGTCGTGTTCGAGGGCGGGTACGCCGTCGGCGAGATCGGGGTGAACGCGGTGAACGTATTGGAGGGCCTGGCCGGCTGAGCCGGACGCGCAGCTCAACCGACGATCGGGCGGAGCACGAACCGACTCTCCGTGCGTGCCACGCCGGCGTCCGCCTTCAACCAGCGGATGAACGTGTCCAGACCCGCGGCGCCGGCACAGTCGACCACGATCGTGTAGTCGCTCTGGCCCGTCACGTACGCGGCGAACGCCACCTCGTCGCGCCCGGCGAGCAACGCCTCGAACGGAGCCGGGTCGACGCCCGGCGGCAGGCCGACGTCGATCACCGCCCGCACCGATCGCCCGAACGCTGCCGGGTCCACCTGCGCCGCGTAGCCGCGGATGAGCCCACGTTCCTCCAAACGGCGCACGCGGTCGGCCACCGACGACGGCGCGAGGTGCACACGATCGGCGAGCTCGCGCCAACTGATCCGACCTTCCTGTCGCAGTTCGTCGATGATCCGTCGGTCGATCCGGTCGATCGCCGGTGTTTCGTCGGCCATGGCCACATTCTGCATCCGACCTGTGTGTTGATCAACGGATCCGGCGCGCCGAACATGTGCGCATGACCAGCGCTCCTGCCATCACCACCGTCGGCGTGCCGAAGGAGATCAAGACCGCCGAACATCGCGTCGCGATGACACCCGACGGCGTGCGCGAGTTCGAGCGCCTCGGCATCGACGTGTTCGTGGAGACCGGAGCCGGCGCTGGCGCCAGCTTCACCGACGACCACTACCGCGCCGCCGGCGCCACGATCGTGCCCACGGCGGCCGACGCCTGGGGCCAGCAGATGGTGGTGAAGGTGAAGGAACCGAAGGCGGAGGAGTTCGGCTATCTGCGCCCCGACCTCACGTTGTTCACCTACCTCCATCTGGCCGCCTATCCCGAGGTGGCCGAAGCACTCATCTCGTCGGGGTGCACGAGCTTCGCCTACGAGACGGTCCAACTGCCCGGCGGCGCGCTCCCGCTGCTCGCCCCGATGAGCGAGGTGGCCGGCCGGCTCGCCCCACAGATGGGCGCCCACTACCTCGAGCGCCACAACGGTGGCCGCGGCGTCCTGATGGGCGGCGCGCCCGGTGTCCAGCCGGCGAAGGTCGTGGTGCTCGGCGCCGGCAACGTCGGATGGAACTCGGCGTGGATCGCCGCCGGCATGGAGGCCGAGGTCGTGCTGTTCGACAAGAACCTCGACCGTCTCCGCTGGGTCGACCAGATCAACAAGGGCCGCATCGTCACCCTGGCCTCCAATCGCGGCGCGATCGAGCGCAACATCGCCGACGCCGACCTCGTGATCGGTGCCGTGCTCGTGGCCGGCGGCCGCGCCCCAGTGGTGGTGAGCGAGGACATGGTGCGCTCCATGAAGCCCGGCGCCGTGATCGTCGACGTCGCGGTCGATCAAGGCGGCTGCATCGAGACGATCCACGAGACCACGCACAACGAGCCGGTGTACACGTTGCACGGCGTGCTCCACTACGCCGTCGGCAACATGCCCGGGGCCGTGCCGCACACCAGCACCTACGCCCTCACCAACGCGACGCTGCCGTTCCAGATCGACCTCGCGCATCACGGCGCTCGCGCCGCGTGCACCCGAGACGGCGCGCTCGCACACGGGCTCAACACCCACGCCGGCAACGTCACCAACGCGCCGGTGGCGGAGTTCCTCGGCACGGCGTTCGTCGAGCCCGGGGTCGCCCTCGCCGGCTGACGGCGGGCCGGTGGCAGCGAGGTACGGTCACGCCATGTCCACGCTCGCCGCAGACCTCGACCTCCCCGAGATCCCGCTCGACGCCGGCACCTTCGAGGAGCGACGCGCCCTGCGCACCGCGCTGCCCGACGGCACCTGGCTGTTCCGCAACCTCATCGGGTACGGCGTGTTGCGGTACGAGGACGCGATCGGCGTCCTGCGCGACAAGCGCTGGCACTCGGCGTCGGGCCGCATCCCCGAACTCATGGGCATCACCCGACAGGACTTCCTCGGCCGCCAACGCGGCAGCATCCTGTCGGCCGAGGGCGACGAGCACGTCCGGCTCCGGCGACTCGTCGCCCCGGCGTTCAACCCGCGTGCGGCCGATCGACTCCGACCGTTCATGCGTGAGGTGATGAACGGCCTGATCGATCCGGTCGCGGCGAACGGCCGGGCCGACTTCGTGGCCGACGTCACCGAGCCGTACCCGATCCCGATCATCTGCGAGCTGCTCGGCGCCCCGCGCAGCGACTGGCAGCTGTTCAGCCGGCTCGCGAGCGACGTGCTCGAGATCTTCTCCGCCGACCTCGCCGACAAGATCGACCTCGTGATGTCGGCGCAGGACGAGCTCGACGAGTACACGCGGCAGCTCATCGCCGAGCGCCGTTCGAAGCCGGCGGACGATCTGCTCACCGACCTCATCGCCGCCGAGGAAGCGGGTGACAAGCTCAGCACCGACGAGCTCGTGATGATGGTGAACGCGGTGATCGTCGGCGGCACCGACACCACACGCAACCAGCTCGGGTGCGCCGTGTCGCTGTTCGCCGAGCACCCCGACCAGTGGGCGCTGCTCGCCGAGCGCCCGGAGCTCGCCCCACGAGCCGTCGAGGAGTCGATGCGGTTCTTCGGCGCCGTCCGCGGCACCGTGCGATACGCCAGCTGCGACATCGAGTACCGCGACGTCGTGTTCCCCGCAGGCACCTTCATCTCCGTGGGGCTCGCGGATGCGAATCGGCAGGAGGACGTGTTCCCCGAACCCGATCGGTTCGACATCACCAAACCGGCGCCCGAGCAACCACAGCTCACCTTCGGATCGGGCATCCACTACTGCCTCGGGGCGTCGCTGGCTCGCGCCGAGCTGCAAGAAGCGCTGCCGCTGCTCGCCCAGCGGATGCCGAACCTGCGCCTCGACGGACCGGTGCAGTGGAAGCCGGAGGGCGTCGGCATCTTCGGCCCCGCCGAGATGCCGATCACCTTCGATCCCGGCCACTGACCGGCCACTGACCGGCCACTGACCGGCCACCGACCGGCCACTGACCGGGCGGCACCGCGCCTCGCCGGCGCGTTCCCGTGCGGTCAGACGGCGGCGGTCATCGCGGCAGCCACGAGGTCGAAGCCTCGGCTGTCGCCCACCAGTCCGGCATCCATGCGGTTCATCATGTACGCGATCGTCATGCCGTGGTCGACGTCGTTGATGATCATCGAACCGCCCCAGCCACCCCAGAAGCACAGCTTCGCGTCGGGCGCGAACGGCATCCCGTCACAGGGCAGGCCGTAGCCGAGGCCGAACCGCTCGGGGATGCCGAGCACGAGATCGACGTTGTCGCTCTGCACGTCGAAGATCCGGTCGATCGTGGCCGGCGACAGCACCTGCACGTCGCCGACCGCGCCGCCGTTGGTGATCGCCGACTGCACCCGAGCCACCGAGCGTGCGTTGCCGTGGCCGTTGGCCGCACCGATGTCGGCCTGCCGCCACGCGTCGGTCCACGACGCCTCGGCGCCCGGCGCGGGACCGGTGAAGGTGCGGATCATGGGGCTCGACGGATCGATCGTCGCCATGTCGATCGGCAGCGGAGGGGGCGGCACCACCGGTGCGACGCGATGGAACTCGGAGGGCGACAGCCCGATGTGGAAGTCGGCGCCGAGCGGCCCGGCGATCTCCGCCGCGAAGAACTCGCCGAGCTTGCGACCGGTGATGCGCCGGATCACCTCGCCGACCAGGTGTCCCTGGTTGAGCGCGTGATAACCGGACGCGGTACCCGGTTCCCACCACGGTGCCTGCGCCGCCAGCATCGACGTCGACCGCTCCCAGTCGTAGATGTCCTCCACCACCACCGGCTGGTCCCAGCCGGACACCCCCGATGTGTGCGACAGCAGGTGTCGCACCTCGATGTCCTGCTTGCCCTGCTGGGCGAACTCGGGCCAGTAGTACGACACCTTCTGGTACGGGTCGAGCTCGCCCCGATCGACCAGCACGAGTGCGCTGATCGCCATCATCGTCTTGGTGGTCGACCAGACGTTGACGATCGTGTCGGCCTCCCACGGCTTGGTGCGCTCGTGGTCGGCCCACCCACCCCAGAGGTCGACGACCGGCTCGCCGTGCAGCACCACCGCCACCGAGGCCCCGAGATCGGCTCCCGAGGCGAGGTTGGCCGCGAGCACCTCCCGCATCTCGTCGAACCGCGGATCGCACGTGCCGTGCACGTCGACGTCGAGATCACTCATCGGACACACCCCCGAACGCTGCGGCGGTCACCCCCTGCGACGCGCCAGGGACGACCTTACGACAGACACCACGACGCGTGTGACGCGAACGCGCCACCCACCACGGTTCGTTCGGTCCTGGTGGCACCGGCCCCACTGACGCACGATGACCACATGATCCGTCCGTCACACGAGGTCGGCCCTCGCGACTGGAGCATCCTGCACGCGCTGGCTCGCCGCGTGATCGCCCGCCGGTACGGCGGACAGCCACCCGACCTCGCGATCGAACGTGCAGCGCTCGGCATGGCCCAGTCGATCGTGCTCGGGGAACTCGTCGTCGAACTCGAGCCGTACGGCGAGCCGGGCGACGTCGGCGGATGGGTGGACGACGTCGACGACCGCGGCCTGCTCGTCACGATGCGGTACACCGACGGGCTCTCGGCGGTCGTCACGTGGAGCGAACTCGACGTCGACCCGCTCGGGGCTCCGGCGATCGACGACGGGGCGGCGCCGAAGGCGACCGCGACCCGCCGCAGCCCGTTCCGCCGCCGCGCCCGCCCGTGGTCGCAGGCGGACGGCCCCGAGGTGCGCTGACCGCAGTCGACGCCTCGTCCGGCCCGCCCGAGTCGACGCTCACCCCCACCGGCCCGTACGGTGCGCGCATGACGAAGGAACTCAAGCTCGGCTACAACACCGGCTACTGGGGTAGCGGACCGCCCGCGGGGGCGCTCGATGCGATCCGACAGGCCGAGCGGCTCGGCTACACCTCGGTGTGGACGGCCGAGGCCTACGGCAGCGACGCGATCACGCCGCTCGCCTGGTGGGGTGCGCACACCTCCACGGTGCAACTCGGCACGGGCATCATCCAGATGAGCGCCCGCACCCCGGCTGCCACGGCGATGGCGGCGATGACCCTCGATCACCTGTCGGAAGGTCGCGTGATCCTGGGGCTCGGTGCGTCCGGGCCGCAGGTGGTGGAGGGCTGGTACGGGCAGGCGTACGGCAAACCGCTCGCACGCACCCGCGAGTACGTCGACATCGTGCGGCGGATCGTCCGACGCGAGCAGCCCGTCGAGGCGCACGGCGAGTTCTACGACCTGCCGTACTCGAAGCCCGACGGTCGTGGCCTCGGGAAGGCGCTGAAGAGCACCATCCACCCGTACCGCACCGAGATCCCGATCTACCTCGGCGCCGAGGGCCCGAAGAACGTGGCGCTCGCCGCCGAGATATGCGACGGCTGGCTGCCGCTGTTCTTCAGCCCGAGCGACGACGCCCACTACCGGCGGTGCCTGGCGGAGGGGTTCGGCGCCGCCGGCGATCCCGGCAAGGTGGAACGGTTCGACGTCGCCTCCGGCGTGCAGATCATCATCGGCGACGACGTCGAACGGTGCGCCGACATGATCCGGCCGTTCCTCGCCCTGTACGCCGGCGGCATGGGCGCGCGCGGTGCGAACTTCCATTTCGAGGTGTTCGCGCGGATGGGCTACGAGGACGTGGCGGTCCGGGTGCAGGACCTCTACCTCGCCGGCAAGAAGGCCGAGGCGGCGGCGGCGATCCCGCTCGAGATGGTGGAAGACGTCGCCCTCGTCGGCCCGATCGACAAGATCCGCGCCGAACTCGACCGGTGGCGCGAGACCTGCATCACCACCTTCCTCGTGAGCGGCCCACCCCAGGTGCTCCCCCGGTACGCCGAACTCGTCCTCGGCTGATCCGATCCCGTCGCCGGCTCTGCGGCGTGTGATGTGTCACACGCCTCACCCGACGACCCGTGCGGCTCGCGCACCGCGGCGTACTCTTGACCAACGGGTCAAGGACGAGGGCGACGGAGAACGGACGGGATGACGACGGGGACGACGGGGGCAGCCGCCGTGCAACACGGGTTCCGACCCGGGAGCGCCCGAGCGGCGCTCGCGTATCCGGACTTCCGCCGCATGTGGTTCGCGTCGTTCGCCAGCAACATCGGCACCTGGATGCAGAACGTCGTCCTGCCGGCGTACGTGTACGAGCGCACGGGGCGCGCCTCGATCGTCGGTCTGCTGGTGTTCGCCCAGCTCGGCCCGCTGCTGCTGCTGTCGATCCCGGCCGGCGTGATCGCCGATCGATTCGACCGTCGACGCTGGCTGATCGTGATGCAGCTCGTGCAACTCGCGTTCTCGACCTTGCTGTTCCCGCTGGCCGCCACCGACGCGCCGCTCTGGTCGCTGTTCCTGGTGGCGCTCGGCGTCGGTGTCGGCAACGCCCTGAACGCGCCGGCGTGGTCGGCGATGTTGCCCACCCTGGTCAGTCGCGCCGACCTGCCGGGTTCGATCTCGCTGAACTCGACGATGATCAACGGCAGCCGCGTCGTCGGACCGATCATCGTCGCCGTGCTGAGCCCGCTCGGCGTCACCACGTCGCAGTTCTTCCTGCTCAACGCGGTCACCTACCTGTTCGTGGTGTTCGCCCTGCTCGCCACCCGGCTCGGCCCGCCGCCGAAGGTGCACCACGAACAGGGCTGGCGCCAGTTCAGCGCGGGTCTGCGCCTCGCCCGCGACAAACCCGTCGTCAGCCGGCTGCTGCTGTCGCTCACCACGTTCTCGTTCCTCTCGTTGCCGTACGTGGGGCTCTTCCCGGCTGTCGCCGAGCTCAACTTCGGCATCGAGGAGAAGTCGTCGACCTACAAGTGGCTCTACGCCACCTGGGGCCTCGGCGCCGCCCTCGGCGGCCTCGGGATCGGCACCGTGTTCGTCGCGTGGGACAAGCGTCGGCTGATCCGGCTCGGGTTCGCGTCGTTCGCCGTGTGCCTCACCGCGTTCGCCGTCGCGAACGGGCCGGTGGGGGCGTTCGTCGCCGGGTTCTTCCTCGGCATCTCGTACTTCGGCACCACCACCTCGATGATGACGATCGTCCAGAGCCGTCTCGCCGACCACGAGCGTGGCCGGGTGATGAGCCTGTGGTTCATGGCCTTCGGTGGCACCGTGCCGCTCGGCAACCTGGTGTTCGGGCCCGTGATGGACGCCGTCGGGGCCCGCTGGGTGCTGTTCGGCGGCGCACTGTGGGCGCTGTACCTGGCGTTCTGGTGCAACATCGCGGCGATCGACGCCCAGATGGAGGCCGAGGCGCCGGCCACTCAGTTGAGTGCGTTGGCCGATCGGGCGAGGTAGTCGACCAGCCATCCCTCGACGTCGTCCGGGGCGATCGGTGGCGACACCAGGTAGCCCTGCGAACTGTCGCACCCGAGGCCGCGCAGTACCTCCAGCTGATCGACCGACTCGACGCCTTCGGCCACGACGTGGAGTCCGAGGCTGTGCGCGAGCCCGACGATCGCGTGCACGAGCGTGAAGTCGGTGGTGTCGCGCACGATGCCGCTCACGAACGACCGGTCGATCTTCAACGTGTGCACCTTCAGCTTGCGCAGGTGGGTGAGCGAGGAGTAGCCGGTCCCGAAGTCGTCGAGCGCGATGCGCACGCCGAGGTGCGCGAGTTCGCGCAGCGTGACCTGTGGGGATGCGTGGTCCCGCAGGCCGGGCAGCTCGAGCGTGGCCTGCTCGGTCACCTCCACGATCAGCCGGTTCGGGGCCAGCCCGTGCCGTGCGACGGTGCCCGCCACCACCTCGGTGATGTGCGGGTCGACGAGGTCGTGGGCGCTCATGTTGATGCTCACCCAGGCGTCCGGCACGAGGTGCGACAGCCGGGCGAGCAACGCACACGCCTCGTCGGCGACGATGCGGTCGAGGTGGGTGCCGATGCCCGCTTCGAACGCGACGTCGAGGAACTCGGCGGGGCCGAGCACCCGACCGTTCGGATGATGCCAGCGCACCAGCGCCTCGAAGCCACGCAGGCGACCGTCGGCGACCGCGACCACCGGTTGCAGGTGTGCCCGCATCTCGCGCCGCTCGAGCGCCCCCCGGAGCGACGCAGCGAGTTGCCGACGCTCGGTCCAGCGGCGAGATCGCACGACGCCGCCCGTCGCGCCGCTGCGCCGCGCGCTCTTGATCTCGAACATCGACTGGTCGGCCTCGGCGAGCAGGGACGACACCGTGGAGCCCCGGTCGGACACGGCCACGCCGACCGACGCCGAGATCGTGGCCACACCGGTGCGCAGCACGAACGACTCGGCGAGTGCCTGCTCGATCCGACGGCCGAGTTCCTCCACCGCGCCGAGCGCCGACAGACCCGGCACCACGACGACGAACTCGTCGCCGCCGATGCGGGCGACGGTGTCGGCGGTGCGGACGAGCCCGACGAGGCGGTCGGCGACCGCGATCAGCAACTCGTCGCCGGCCTCGTGCCCGAACAGGTCGTTGACCGGTTTGAAGCGGTCGAGGTCGACGAACAACACACCGACCTCGTCGAGGTCGCCCCGGTGCACGAGGGCGTCTCGCAACGCATCGGTGAGCGCCAGTCGATTGGGGAGACCCGTCAGCACGTCGTGGGTGGCCAGTCGTTCGAGCGCCGAGCGGGCCGAGTGCAGTTCGCTCACGTCGTAGCCCGTGACCACCCACCCCTCCACCACCGGGTCCTCGCGGAGGTCGACCACCTCGAAGCGCATCGGCCGGGGTTCGTCGGAACCGGCGCGACGTACGGGCACCTCCACCGACGACACGCCGCGTCCACGGCGCCGCAGCGCCTCCGCCAGCACCACCTCGTGACCCGGTGCCGCGATCGACCAGAACGCCTCGCCACGCAGACGTTCCTGGTCGAGCCCCGTGAGCCGGGTCAACGCCGCCGACACCGAGTGGATCCGCCCGCCGGCGTCGACGAGCATCGAGACCGCCGACGAGTGCTGCACGACGGCTTGGAAGCGTGGCACGTCACCGGCGGCGACCTCCCATTTCCGGCGCTCACCGATGTCGCGGCACACCAGGACGAGCAGCCCGAGGGCGGTGCCGAGCATGTCGCGCCCGATCACCTCGAACAGTCGCCAGCCGGCGCTGGGATGAGCGATGCGGATCTCGATCGGCGTGCCGACCGGCTTGTCCTGGACCGTCTCCATCGAGGCGAGCGCCATCGGCAGGTCGTCGGGATGGATGAGGTCGAGCGCACTGCGCCCGAGCCAACCGTCACGGTCCCAACCCTGCTCGACGGCAGCGGCGTTCACCCACACCAGACGGGCGTCGCCATCGATCGCCATCACGATGTCGGGCAGCGCCTCGAGCAACGCCGTCGGATCCGGCACGGTCGTCGACCGATCGGGGACAGCCGTCGGCGCGTCGGGGACGGTCGTCGACCGATCGTCGGGCCGCGTCGATGGAGGGTCGCCCTCGGGCGCCGGGTTCCGCACACAGACGACTGTCCGGAGCGGGGAAACCGAAACAACCATCCGAATCCCGGAGCGACCGGACGGGTGACGTCAGACGAGCGACTCGACCACCCGCTCGAGTCCGGCCACTCGGCTGCCCTTCACGAGCACGGCATCGTCCTCGCCGAGCCGGCCGAGCGCTTCCACCGCAGCGGCCGGATCGGGCAGCCCCGTCACGCCGTACAGGTCGGTACCGACCGCGAGCACCTCGACGCCGCGCTGCGCGGCGTAGGCGTGGATGGCACGGTGCTCACGCTCGGGCTCGCTGATCTCGGCCATCACCCCGAGCACCGCGCGCCGGCGGACGGCGGGCAGCGCGGCGAGCGCGTCGAGCGCGGCGCGCATCGAGGTGGGGTTCGCGTTGTACGAGTCGTCGATGATGCGAGCGCCCGACCGCAGCATCATCACGTCCATGCGCATCGCGGTGAGGCGTGTGTCGGCCATCGCGGCGACGGCGGCGTCGAGGTCGGCGCCGACGGCACCCACCACGGCGAGCGCCGCTGCGGCATTGGCCACCATGTGACGGCCGCTGACCCCGAGTCGCACGAACACCTCACCCCAGGGCGTGTGCGCGGCGAACGCCGGGCGGGCCAGGTGGTCGAGCACCACGGACGTCACGTGGACGTCGCAGCCCTCCTGCTCGCCGTACCGCAGGACGGCGGCACTGGTGTGCCCCGCCATCGCGAGCACGCGTGGATCGTCGGCGTTGAGGATCGCGGTGCCGTCGACGGGCAGACTCTCGACGAGCTCGCGCTTGGCGCGGGCCACACCGTCGATGCCACCCAACCGGTCGCTGTGCGCCTCGGCGACCCGGGTGACCACCCCGATCGACGGCCGCGCGATCTCGCACAGCCGGGCGATCTCGCCGGCACCGCGCATCCCCATCTCGACGACGAGCACCTCGGTGTCGTCGGGCGCGTTCAGCACGGTGGTCGGCAACCCCTGGTCGTTGTTGAAGCTGCGTTCGTTGGCGTGGGTCCGGCGACTGGGAGCGAGGGCATCGCGGACGAGGTCCTTGGTGCTGGTCTTGCCGACGCTCCCGGTGATGCCGACCACGGTGGCGGTGGATCGGTCGCGCCGGGCCGCGGCCAGTCGCATCAGCGCGGCGAGCGTGTCGTCGACGACCACGGCCGTGCCCCCGCGAGCAGGACCGGCGGTGAGGTAGGCGGCGGCACCGTCGACGAGCGCCGACTCGATGAAGTCGTGACCGTCGCGACGGTCGACGATCGGCACGAACAACTGACCGGGAACGATGGCCCGCGAATCGAACGACACGCCGTCGATCACCACGTCGGGTCCGACCAGGCGACCGCCGGTGTCACGTGCCACGTCGCTTGCCCGGAATCGCATCGCGCCACACGGTACCGTCGCAGCGTCATGAGCAGCCCGGATCCCGCGCCCCCACACGACGATCGCATCGAGCTGATCGTGCTGTTCGGCGGGCAGTCGGCCGAGCACGACGTCAGCTGCACCACCGCCGCACACGTGCTGCGTGCCGCCGATCCGACGCGGTACCGGATCACGCCGATCGGCATCGACCGCGACGGCCGCTGGCACGTGGCGGCCGAGGCGCAGGCGGCGCTCGCCGCCGGGCCGGACGCGTTGCCCGGCCGCCTCGATCCCTCCGGCGCCGCGGTGGACCCGACGGCCGTCGTCCACGCCGCCACCGCCGGGGTGGCAGCGCGCGACGAGGCGTCGCGCACCGTCGTGATGCCGTTGTTGCACGGTCCGATGGGCGAGGACGGCACGGTGCAGGGCCTGCTCGAGCTGGCCGGGGTGCCCTACGTCGGCTCCGGGGTGCTCGGTTCGTCGGTCTCGATGGACAAGGCGATGGCCAAGCAGGTGTTGGCCGCCAACGGGATCGCGCAGGCCCGGTGGCGTGCGTTCCGCGAGCACGAGGTGACACCCGGTCTCCCCGCGCAGTTGGCCGACGACCTCGGTCTCCCCCTGTTCGTGAAGCCCGCCAACATGGGCTCGTCGGTCGGGGTGAGCAAGGCGAAGACGGTCGAGCAGGTGCGCGACGCGATCGGTGTGGCGCTCGGCTACGACGAGTGGGTGGTGGTGGAGGAAGCGATCAGCGGCCGCGAGATCGAGGTGGCCGTGCTCGGCAATCTCGAGCCACGGGCGAGCGTGCCCGGCGAGATCGTGCCCGGCGCCGAGTTCTACGACTACGCCGACAAGTACCTCGACGACGGCTCGCAGGCGATCATCCCCGCCCGCCTCTCCCCCGAGGCCGCGGACGACGTGCGTCATCTCGCGGTCGAGGTCTTCCGTCTGCTGCGTTGCGACGGCCTCGCACGCGTCGACTTCTTCTACGAGGACGGACCTGGCGGTCGCGGCTTCTTGTGCAACGAGGTGAACACGATCCCCGGGTTCACGCCGATCTCGATGTACCCGAAGCTGTGGATCGCGAGCGGTATGAGCTATCCCGAGCTCATCGACGAGTTGGTCCGCCTGGCCCTCGACCGGGCCACCCGACGACGTCGCAACACCGAGCGTTGACGACCACCGGGATCAGGTGAACCAGCCGTCCACCCGAGTGCCAGCCGTCCACCCGAGTGCCAGCCGTTCATCCGAGGGTTTCGGGCACCCCCGGGTGTGCCGCTGACACTCGGGTCGCCGGTACCTCGATCACGTCGAGGTGGCGGGTGAAGGCGATCGTGGCGAGCACGATGCCGGCACCCACGGCCGCGAAGGCACCACTTACACCGGCGATCGCGAGCAGGGGTGCGCCGAGCGCGAGCCCGGCCGGGCGCAACCCCTCGCTCATCGAGCCGAGCACGCCGAAGACCCGACCCTGCACCTCTGCCGGCACCGATCGTTGGAACCGGGTGAGGGCTTCGGTGTTGGCGACCGCGATCGCCACACCGCCCACCACCAGCGCGACCGCAGCACCCGAAGCCGGCACCACCCCGACCACGGCGAGACTCACCCCGAGCACGTGGAACGGCAACGCGAGCCGTCCCCGGGCGAGCACCCCGGCGGCGATCGACCCGACCAGCAGACCGGCGCTCAGCAGCATCTCGAGCACCCCGAACGTCGCCGGCCCGGCATCGAGGCGGTCGATCGCCAGGGCAGCGATCATCATCGGCACGGGCGCCACCACCATGTTGAGCGTCGCGGCCAACGCCACCAGTCGACCGAGGTCGGGGATGGCCCGCACGGCCGACAGCGACGCTCGGATCCCCGCTCGCTCCCCGGTCGCCGCGAGCGACGCGACCGGGAGCGGCAGGCGGCACGCTGCGATGCAGGCCGCCGACCATGCGAAGGTCGCGGCATTCACCACCATCACCCAGCCGATGTCGGTGACCGCGATCAGGACGCCACCGGCGAGTGGGCCGACGAGCCCGCCGACCGCCCCGTTGGCCATGTTCAGTCCGTTCGCAGCCGGCAGGTGCTCGTCGGCCACGATCGTGGGCACGGCGGCGTTGTAGGCCGGATCGAACACCGAGGCAGCGACCGCCGCGAGCACCACGAGGGCGCACACGACGGCGACGGGCGGATCGCCGCCGAACAGCAACGCGGCGAGCAGACCGCTCAGCGCCAGCCGCGAGAGGTCGGCCCCGACGAGCAGCAGACGCCGGTCGACGTGATCGGCCAGCCATCCGCCGACCGGCGAGCACACCACGGTGGGCACGACGGTGCTGAGTGCCACCGCTGCGAGCAACCCGTTGCCGCCATGGTGCTTGGCCCACCAGAGCAGGGCGATGCGCTGCATCCCGTCGCCGATGGTGGACACGAACTGGCCGACCCAGAGCCGACGGAAGGTGGACGCGCTGCGCAGGAGCATGCGAGCAGCGTGCGCGAGCCCACCTTCGATCGAAAGATAGGGTTTCGAATGTGGGAGTGCTGACAGCCGCGACGAGCTCGACGGACGACGACGGCTGGCCCGACCGGGCCGACATCCACGACCCCGCGGCGATCGCGCTGCTCACCGACCTCCGCGGCGTCACCTTCCTCAGCCCGTTCCTGGCGTCGACGCACACGCTCACGTCGGCCGCACGGACCGTTGAGCGGCCCGTCAGCTCGATGGCCCACTGGGTGCCCCGGTTCGTCGACACCGGCCTCGTCGAACGTGTCGGCGAGATCCGTCGCGCCGGGGCGCCGATGCCCCGTTATCGGGCGGTGGCCCGCAAGCTGGTCGTCCCGTTCGAGATGATCCCGTTCGACGCGCGGGTGCGGATGCTCGACACGGGCCGCCTGCACCTGCTGCGGCGGTTCATGGACGGCATGGACGAGGCGGTCGCATCGTCGCGGTCGTTCGGTCTGAGTTTCGCCGCATACGGCGAGCGCGGCTCGGTGATCGATCTCGAGGAGACCGACGCCGAGCGGGCGCTGCGTTCGTACACCGACGGCTGGATGATGCTCGAGCTCACCGAGGAGGACGCGCTGGCGTGCAGCCGCGAACTCGAGTCGCTCGTCGAGCGGTACCGGGGGCGCCAGGGGCCGCGCACGTACATCTTCCACGGCGGCATCGCACCCGACCCCACCTTCCGCTGGCGCAGCGCCAACGACCGCTGATCCCCTGACGATCCGAGTGTCAGGGTTGCAGGGCGGCGCGGAGGAACGCGAGCAGCTCGTCGCGCAAGGTGCGCAGACCGGCGGTGGTGGGCTGCCACCCGTTCACCCGCAGCGCTTCGGGCTCGGTCGCGATGCCGGTGACGGTGGCGTAGGCGAGTGCGGCCACCAGCCCCGGGTCGGCTCGGCGCAGCCGTCCGGCGTCCATCTCGGCGCGCAGGTACGCCTGGGCACGTTCGGCCAGCGGGCGCAACTGATCGGCGAGCGGGGCCGACACCGACGACGGCAGACGACCGACGTCGCGGACGAGGCCGAGCAGTGCCGGCCGGCGGACCGCCGGGCGGAACACGGCCCGCACGACCGCGTCGATGCGGTCGAGCGGGTCGTCGCCACTGGCACGGACGGCGGCCTCGATCACCACGGCCAGCTCGGCCGCCGCCTGCGTCACCACTGCGGCGAGCAGCTCGTCCTTGCTGGGGAACCAGTAGAGCAACGTCTGCTTGCGCACGCCGACCTCGGCCGCGATCACGTCGAGCGACACGGCATCCACCCCGCGGGAACCGAACAGGTCGGTCGCGACCGACAGGATCCGGTCGCGTGTCGAGGTCCGTTCGGGGGGTCGCATGGTGTCTCTACCATATGGTAGACAATCGACTCGTGATCAGCGAGCACCTCGCCGGCAAGCGCATCGCCATCACCGGGAGCACCGGGTTCGTGGGCACCGCGCTCGTGGAACGTCTGCTGCGCAGCGTGCCCGACTGCGAACTGGTCCTGCTCGTCCGCCCGAGCAAGCGCCACGATCCTGCCGAACGGGTGCGCCGCGAGATCTTCAAGAACAACTGCTTCGACCGCCTGAAGGCCGAGTTGCGCGACGGCGACGAGACGTTCGAAGCGATGGTCGCCCGGCGCGTGCGAGCGATCGGCGGTGACGTCAGCTCCGACGGACTCGGCCTGAACGATGCGGATCGGGCGTTGTTCGCCGATGTCGACATCGTCATCCACTCCGCTGCCGCCGTCGCGTTCGACTCACCGCTCGACTCCGCCGTCGAGATCAACCTGATGGGCCCGGTGCGCATCGCCCAGACGCTGAACGATCTCGGGATCACGCCCCATCTGGTGGCGGTGAGCACCTGCTACGTCGCCGGCAACCGCCGCGGGAGCGCGCCGGAGGAGTTGGTGAGCGAGGGGCCGTTCGACCTCGGGCTGAACTGGCGCAAGGAGGTCGCCGCGGCACGGCGGCTGCGCAGCGACCTCGAGGCAGCGAGCCGCGACCCCGAGCACCTGCGTTCGCTGCGCAAGGACGCCCACACCGAACTCGGCGCCGCCGGTGCACCGGCGCTCGCCGCGAAGACCGAACAGCTGCGCGAACGCTGGGTGAGCGATCAGCTGGTCGAAGCCGGCAGGGCCCGGGCGGCCAGCGTGGGTTGGCCCGACGCCTACGCGTACACCAAGGCGCTCGGCGAGCAGGCGCTCACCGAGACCAAGGGGCCGGTGCCGGTGTCGATCGTGCGCCCCTCGATCATCGAGAGTGCGCTCGCCGAACCGTTCCCCGGCTGGATCCGCGGGTTCCGCATGGCCGAACCGGTGATCCTGAGCTACGCCCGCGGATTGCTGAAGGAGTTCCCCGGCGTGCCCGAGGGCACCGTCGACGTGATCCCGGTCGACCTGGTCGTCGCGGCGATCATCGCCGTCGCCGCGAAGGGCCCGACCGAGGCGCCACGCATCACCCAGGTCGCGAGCGGCGGCGTCAACCCGCTGCGCTACCAGTTGCTGGTCGACAACATCCGCGCCTGGTTCAGCGAGCACCCGCTGTACGACGCGGAGGGCCAACCGATCGACGTGCCCGAGTGGGTGTTCCCCACCCGCGGCAAGGTGCAGAAGCAGCTGAAGCGGGCGAAGGCGATCGCCGAGACCGCCGAGAAGACGCTGCAGGCGCTCCCACTGCGCGGCACGCAGGCCAGCTGGGCGGCCAGGCTCGAGGAGCGCAAGAACGACATCGATCGTGCCTGGGAGTACGTGCAGCTGTACGGCCTGTACACCGAGTGCGAGGCGATCTACCAGGTCGACCAGCTGCTCGGCATCTGGGACACGCTCGACGCGGACGACCGCGCCCGGTTCAACCTCGATCCGCGCTCGGTCGACTGGGTGGAGTACATCACCACCATCCACCTGCCGTCGATCGTGCAGCACTCGCGGGCCAAGACCACGCCGGGCAAGAACCGCAACGACCGCACCGACCGGCTCCGACGCTCGGTGCTCGCTCCCGAACGTCACCTCGCTGCGTTCGACCTCGAGAACACCCTCATCTCGTCGAACGTGGTGGAGAGCTACTCGTTCCTCGCCACCCGCCGGCTCAACGTGCCCGAGCGGATGCGGTACGTGCTGCGCACCCTGGCCGAGGCCCCTGGGTTGTCGAGCCTCGACCGCAAGGATCGCGGCGACTTCCTGCGGTACTTCTACCGACGCTACGAGGACGCGCCCGTCAGCCAGATCGACGAGGACAGCCAACAGTTGCTGCACCAGCTCATCTTGCTGAAGAGCTTTCCCGCCGGGCTGCGCCGTGTGCGCGAGCACCGCGCCCTCGGCCACCGCACGGTGCTCATCACCGGCGCGCTCGACTTCGCCGTCGAGGGTCTGCGGCCGCTGTTCGACGAAATCGTGGCCGCACGGATGACCGTGCGGCCCGACGGCACCTACTCGGGCGAGCTGTCGCAGGTGCCGCCCACCGGCGAGACCCGGGCGCAGGTGCTGGCCGACTACTGCCGGGCCGAGGGGCTGAAGCTGGAGGAGGCCGTGGCGTACGCCGACTCGACGAGCGACCTGCCGATGCTGGAGTGCGTCGGCTTCCCGGTGGCCGTGAACCCCGAGACCCGCCTCGCTGCCATCGCCCGCAAACGCGGGTGGTTGGTCGAGCAGTGGAGCAGGTCGGCCGGCGCACCGAAGCCGCTGTTGCCGATCGGCAACCTGCTGAGCGACCGCGAGCGAAAGCGGGTGTTCTCGTGAAGGCGCTGCAGGTGGACAAGAAGGTCGCGAAGCTCGGCATGGCGCGCGTGATGTCGACCCTGTCCCCCACTGCGGCCGCGAAGTACGGCCCGCTCGACCTGGTGACCATCGACCCGCCGGCACTGCCGGGCGCCGGTTGGCGCCGGGTGCACACCCATCTCGCCGGCATCTGCGGCAGCGACCTCGCCACCGTCGAGGGGCAGGCCTCGCCCTACTTCGACGACTGGGTGAGCTTCCCGTTCGTGCCCGGCCACGAGGTGGTGGGCCATCTCGACGACGGGCGCCGCGTGGTGATCGAGCCGGTGCTCGGCCATGCCGCACGGGGGTTCGCACCGCCGTTCGACGGTGCCGCGCCCGGCGACGGCGACGACTACGCCCATCTCGCTCGCGGCTCGCTCGAGCCGGGCATCCAGATCGGCTTCTGCAACTCCACCTGTGGCGGCTGGGCGCCCCAGTTCGTGGCGCACGAGAGCCAGATCCACGAGATCCCCGACACGATGACCGACGAGCAGGCGGTGCTCGTCGAGCCGGCGGCCGGCGGCATCCACGCGGCGCTGCTCACGCTGCCGGTGCTCGCCGGGATCGACCGGCCGGTGGTCGCCGTGCTCGGCGCCGGCACGATGGGTCTGTGCGCGATCGCCGGCCTGCGCCGCCACGTCCCGGGCGTGCAGATCGTGGTCGGCGCCCGGTATCCGCACCAGCAGGCGTTCGCCACGGCTCTCGGCGCCGACGTCGTGGCCAAGCCCGACGAGCTCGCCCGTGCCGTGCGTCGCCTCACCGGCAGCCAGATGATCGGCGACCACCTGAGCGGCGGCGCCGACGCCACCATCGACGCCGTCGGCACGAGCGAGTCGATCGCCGACTGCCTGCGCTTCACCCGGCCGCGCGGCCGGGTGGTGCTGATGGGCATGCCCGCGCAGGTGAGCGTCGACCTCACCGGGCTGTGGCACCGAGAGACGCAACTCGTCGGCGCCTACACCTACGGCACCGAGACCATGCCCGACGGCAGCCGGCGACGCACGTTCGACCTCGCGATCGAGACGGCGCAGCAGCCGGGCTTCGAACGGCTGCTGTCGGCCACCTACCGGATCGACGACTACACCGACGCGCTCGCCCACGCCGCGGCCGCCGGCCGTCGCGGTGCGGTGAAGATCGCGTTCGACCTCCGCCCGCCGGTGAAGCCGGTGGCGCCGGCGAGCGACGCCGACGACTCGACGAAAGTGAGCCAGTGATGCCCCGTCCCGGATTCGTCCTCGAGGTCGACCGGTCCACGCCGCCGCTGCTGTTCTGGCGCGGCGAGAACTTCAGCCTCGAGAAGCTGCCGGCCGGCCGGAGTCGGGTGATCTACCCGCCCGAGCCGCTGAAGCCGATCGACGACGTCGACGGAGCGATCCGGCACGCCCTGCTGAACCCGATCGACCAGGACCCGTTGCCCGCGCTGTTGTTCCCCGGCATGAAGCTCACGATCGCCTTCGACGACGTGAGCCTGCCGCTGCCGAAGATGCAGCAGCCCGACACGCGCCAGCGGGTGATCGAGGCGGTGCTCGACATGGCCGCCGACGCCGGCGTCGACGACGTGCACATCATCGCGGCACTGGGGCTGCACCGCCGGATGCACGAGTACGAACTGCGCCACGCGCTCGGCGATCGCATCTACGACGCGTTCCACCCGAGAGGGATGCTGTATCAGCACGACGCCGAGGACCACGACAACCTCGTCGAGCTCGGTACCACGCCGCACGGCGAAGTGCTGGAGATCAACAAGCGGGCCGCAGAGAGCGACCTGCTCGTCTACGTGAACATCAACTCGGTGCCGATGGACGGTGGGTGGAAGAGCGTCTGCACCGGCCTCGCCAGCTACCGCTGCCTCAGCCACCACCACAACGGGCACACCCTCCAGCACACCCGCAGCCTGTCGGGCCATCGCGAGCACAGCGCACTGCACCAGAGCATCTGGCGCATGGGCAAGATCCTGCGCGATCACGGTCCGAAGCTGTTCCAGATCGAGACCTCGCTGAACACCGACATGTTCCCGTCGCCGTTCGACTTCATCGCGAAGCGTGAATGGGAGTGGACGGCACGCGACCGGGCCACCTACCTGGCCACCACCAAGTCGCTCGACCGCACCCCGCGTCGGCTGGCCCGCAAGATCTTCCACTCGATCCAGGCGCCACACCGGATGACGAGCGTGCAGGCCGGCGAGACCGGCGCGGTGCACGAACTCACGCTGCAGCACGTGTACCGCCAGCAGCTCGTCCCGGTGGAGGGTCAGACCGACATCCTCACGCTCGGGATCCCGTTCGTCAGCCCGTACAACCCGGACGGGATCATGAACCCGATCCTGGTGATGTGCATGGGCCTCGGCTACCTGTTCAACATGTACCGCAACAAGCCGTTGGTCCGTGAGGGCGGGGTGATCATCATGACCCACCCGACCTATCGCGAGTTCCACCCGGTCCACCACCCGAGCTACATCGACTTCTTCGAGCAGGTGTTGCCCGACACCACCGACCCGGTGGTGATGGGCCAGAAGTGGGAGCGCCAGTACGCCGAGGACGAGTGGTACCGGCACCTCTACCGCACGGGGAACGCCTACCACGGAGTGCACCCGTTCTACGCCTGGTACTGGGGCGCGCACGGCCAGCAATGGGCCGGCAAGGTGATCGTCGTCGGCGGCGACCCCTCGACGGTGCGCCGCCTCGGCTTCACCCCGGCATCGACGATGGACGACGCGTTCGAGCTCGCGAGCGACGTCGTCGGCCGCGCACCCACCATCACCCACCTCCACGTGCCGGCCCTGCTGGTGGCCGACGTCTCGTGAGGTCGCGCCGTGGCTGACCGCACGATGGGCGACTCGAAGGGCCCGAGCCGGCAGGCGTTGCGCCGCGCCGCCAAGGTGGGCGACCTCGTCGCCGGACCGATGCGGACGGTGCTGCGGCCGACGGCGAAGGTGGGCTTCCCGTACCGGAAGCCCACCGTGCCTCGCGGCGTGGTGGTGCCCGAGGAGGCATCGAAGCTCGGCGCCGACTACGACACCGACTGGGCTCGGCGCCCACTCGCGAAGGCGGCCCGCACCGCCATCCATCGCGGGCCGTTGCAGGCGGCGGTGAAGGCCCTCGCCGATCCCGAGGTGCTCGGCACCGACCGGCTCGACGACCTCGCGCGGCTGGACGACGACGCGCCCCCGCTGATCTTCGCCCCCAACCACTACAGCCATCTCGACACGCTGATCATGTCGGTCGCAGTGCCCGAACCGTGGCGAGGCAAGCTGATGGTGGCCGCTGCCGCCGACTACTTCTTCGACACGCGCTGGAAGGGTGCTGCGTCGGCGCTCGCGCTGAACGCGCTGCCGATCGACCGCGAGGTGACGGGCCGCAAGTCGGCCGACATGATCCGCCGGTTGATCGACGACGGCTACAGCCTCGTGATCTACCCCGAGGGCGGCCGCTCCCCCGACGGCTGGGGGCAGGAGTTCAAGGGCGGGGCGGCGTACCTGTCGATCCGCACCGGCGCGCCGGTGGTGCCGGTGTTCATCGACGGCACGGGCGCGATCTTCGGCAAGGGCATGAAACGCCCCAAGCCGGGCACGTCACGAGTGGTGTTCGGGCGTCCGCTGCGTCCCGAGCCGGGCGAGTCGACACGTCGTTTCAACGCCCGGATCGAGGCAGCGGTGACGATGCTCGGCGACGAGTCGCTCACCGACGCCTGGACGGCGAGGCGGCGAGCGGCCACCGGGACGAACCCGAAGCTGACCGGCCCCGAGTACACGGGGTGGCGCCGCCAGTGGGCCCTCACCGATCGACGCGAGCTCGGTTCGGTGGGCGTTCGTCGCCGTCAGAAGCGCCGCTGGCCCGATTTGGGCTGAACGTCCCCCATCGACCTGGGCGCCAACCTCCACTCACCGCACCTGGCCACACGAAACACCGGCACCCAAGACCCGTCCCCGATCGACCTGGGCGCCAACCTCCACTCACCGCACCTGGCCACACGAAACACCGGCACCCAAGACCCGTCCCCGATCGACCTGGGCGCCAACCTCCACTCACCGCGCCTGGTCACACGAAACGCCGGCACCCAGGACTCAGGGGCGGCGGGCGACCGCGATCGTGCGCGTGATCCGCAGTGGCAGGTCGTCGCGACGCATCACCGACATCGGGTGGTCGTCGTCGAGCAGTCGGGCGAGCGTGAGCAGGTCGAGGTCGTCGAAGCGGTGCAGGCCCACGTGCGCTGCCATCTCGAGCGAGTGCTTGGCGAACGCGCGCTCGCCCGCGTCGAGCGGGGCGGGTCGCTCCATCACCACCCGCCGGTGCGTCACGACCTCGAGCCCAGCCGCGACGAGCGCGGACGGCCAGTCGATCTCGAGCGCTCCGGCCGGCAGGTGAGCGGCGAGCAGTTCGCGGGTGACGTCGGCGTGGCGTTCGACGAACCCGGGGCGTTCGGGTACGGCGTGCTCGGGGAGCGCTCGCCGCTCGTCGCCGAACTCCACCAGGGCGAGCACACCGCCCGGGGCCAACACGCCGCGGATCTCGGCGAGCGTCGCCGGCAGCGACGCCACGTGGTGCAGCACCATCGAGGCCCACACCACGTCGGCGGCACCGGCCGCCGCCAGGGTGCCGAGCGGTTGTTCGAGATCGACCACCGCGGTGTCGACCCGATCGGCCACGCCGACGCGGGCCGCACGCTCGGCGGCGAGCGCGAGGAGCGGCTCGGACGCGTCGACCGCCGTGGCGTGCGCCTGCGGGAACCGTTCGGCGAGCAGCGTGGTGGCCACGCCGGGGCCGCTGCCCAGATCGAGCACGCGGCGCACCGCCCGATCGCCCAGCGCGGCGCAGATGTCGGCGATCAGCTCGTCGTGCACCGGCCGGACCAGCTCGCCCTCACGTTCGAGCCGGGCACCGAACGCTGCCCAGTCCCGTCCTCCCGGCGCCTGCGTGTGCGCGTGTCCGTGCGCGTGTCCGTGCGCGTGTCCGTGGTGGTGGGAGTGGTGCTCGTCGTGTGCCACGGTGCGGACCGTACAGTGCGGGCATGGCCGGTCGCATCCCTCTCGTGCGTCGCGGTGCCCGGCGGTTGTGGGCCGCGTCGATCGCGACGCTGCTCGCCGGGGCGTGCAGCGCCTCCACCGACGGGCGTGCCGAGTCGCCCGAGCCGCCCCTCGCATCGACCCGCAGCACGGCGATCCCTGCGTCGACGACGACACCCGGCACGACACCCGGCACGACACCCGGCACGACACCCGGCACGACACCCGGCACGACCGCCGCCGAGCCGTCACGGCCCGCGCCACCGACCGATCCGGCGCTGCTCGTCGTCGAGCCCACACGAGTGGCCGAGCTGATCGCCGAGCGACCCGCCGAGGTGGTGGTGCCGGCGGATCTCGACCCCGCCACACCCGCGCCGCTGGTGGTGGTGCTGCACGGGTACACCGCCAGCGGCGCCATCCAGTCGGAGTACTTCGGCTTCCGGGTCGAGGCGGCACGACGCGGCATGGTGTTGGTCCATCCCGATGGCACCGTCGACCCCCGAGGCGACCGGTTCTGGAACGCGACCGACGCGTGCTGCAACTTCTTCGGCGCCGACGTCGACGACGTCGAGTACCTGTCGGCCGTGGTGCAACACGTCGCCCAGATCCATCCGATCGACCCGGATCGGATCTTCCTCGCCGGCCACTCCAACGGCGGGTTCATGTCGTACCGCTTCGCGTGCGAACGCGCCGATCTCGTCGCTGCGGTCGTCAGCCTCGCCGGAGCGATGCCCGTCGACGCCTCGTCGTGCACCCCGAGCGAACCCGTCTCCGTGGTGCAGGTGCACGGCACCCTCGACACGGTCATCGGCTATGACGGCGGCGAGTTCCTGGGGCGGATCCATCCGTCGTCGGCCACGTCGGTCGACGACTGGCGCGTCCGCAACGGCTGCAAAGGCGACCTCGCCCCGACCGACCGGCGGCTCGATCTCGACGCCGCCGTCGACGGTGCGGAGACCAGGATCGAAGCGGTGGGCGGATGCCCCGCCGGCGGCAGCGTGGAGCGCTGGACGATCGAGGACGGCAGCCACGTGCCCGAACTCTCCCCTGCGTTCGCGACCGCCGTGTTCGACGCCTTCGAGTCGGTCAGAGCAGATCGGTGAGCGCGGCCTCCAGGCGGGCGACCCGCGCCTCGAGGTCGTCGATCCGGGCCTGCATCGTCGCCGCCTGGTCGGCGGGCAAGACCGCGGCCCGGACCGTTCGCGATGGCTCGGCGCGTTCGACCTCGTCGGCGAGCACCTGCTGCCACCGCGGTGCCTGCTGGCCGGGCGTCCGGTCGAGCAACCGCACCAGATCGCGTCCGGCCAGCCGATCGAGCACCGCCTGCACCTCGTCGAAGGTGTCGAACGAGTGCAGGCGCTCGGTGCGGCTGCGCAGCTCGGACACGGTCTGGGGCCCACGGAGCAGCAGGACCGCCACGACCGCCGATTCCTCGGGTTCGAGGCCCCACGCCTCGTCGGCGATGTGCCGGTAGCGCGTGACGCTGCGACCGTGCGACGGGTGCACCAGCCTGGCCAGGCCGGCGGCCTTGAGCGACGTGATCGCAGCGGTGACCTCGTGGTCGCCGAGGTGCATCACCGGTTCGCGCGAGCTCGACTGGTTGCAGGCGCTCACGAGGGCGTTCAGCGTGAGCGGGTACTGATCGGGCACCGTGCGCTCCTTCTCGAGCAAGCAGCCGATCACCCGGGCCTCGATCTCCGTCAGCACGGTGCGGAGGCTAGTGAGCGACGGGCCGTTGCGTGCAAGGATCTGCACCCATGATCAGGCTCCGCCAAGTCGCCCTCGTCGCCCACGACCTCGAGCTCACGACCGACTTCCTCCGCCACCTGCTCGGTGTCGAGGTCTGCTTCCAGGATCCCGGTGTGGCCGAGTTCGGCCTGCACAACAACCTGTTGCTGATCGGGGACCAGTTCCTGGAGATCGTCGCCCCGGTGCAGCCGAACACCACCGCCGGCCGCCTGCTCGACAAGCGCCACGTGGACTGCACCGGTTACATGGCCATCTACGAGGTCGACGACCTCGACCGTCGCGAGGCGCACCTCCGCGAGCACGGTGTCCGCGTCGTGTGGAGCCTCGACCTGCCCGACATCCGCGGCCGCCACCTCCATCCGCGCGACGTGGGCGGTGCGCTCGTCAGCGTCGACCAGCCCGTGCCGAGCGGATCGTGGCGGTGGGCCGGGCCCACGTGGCCGCCGCTCGCCCACCACCACACCAGCGTGGTCACCGGCATTGCCGGCGTCCGCGTGGGCGCCGACGATCCCGAGGAGATGCGAACGCGGTGGCACGAACTCGAACTCGATCACATGGTGTCGTTCCACCCCGCCGGCGAGCACGGCGAGGGGATCGACGCACTCGACCTGGTGGTCGCCGACCGTGCCCGCGCCGGCGAGGTGCACCGCTGCGAGGACTTCGAGATCCGCTTCGTCTGATCTCGGTGCGTGAGCGACAGCAGGGCGCTCCGCAGGCCAGGTCAGCAGTCCAGGTCAGCAGGGGACGTTGATCACGAGGCCGATGTAGAAGGCCCCGTACCCGCGAGTGGCGGTGTTGGCCGCCGCCAGCTTCGCCACCGTGGTGTTCAGCTTCTGTGCGACGAGTCCCGGGTAGTCGCCGTCCACCACCGTGTACGTGCCACACGCCTCGGCCGGCGCTTCGGTGGTGGTGGGCGCGGCCGTGGTGGCCGGAGCCACCGTGGTCGGGGCCACCGGGCTCCCCGCGATCGTGGTGCTCGGCGGACCCGGATCGGGCGGCTCGCCCGGAACGGTGGCACCGGCCGGGATCAGGATCGTGCCCCCCACGCCCGGCCACTCGGGCACGATGCCGTTCGGCTGCAGCGTCCAGCCGTTGAGCGT
This sequence comes from Acidimicrobiaceae bacterium, assembly GCA_020637235.1. Classification (GTDB taxonomy): domain Bacteria; phylum Actinomycetota; class Acidimicrobiia; order Acidimicrobiales; family Ilumatobacteraceae; genus VFMC01. Next base: position 123,841 of record JACJWG010000014.1, read on the forward strand.
CTTCAGATCCTCGAAGCTCACCTTGAACTTCGACGCGACGGTCGACGGGTAGTCGCCCTCGAGGATCACGTACTCGCTCTGGAACTGCAGGACGGAGCCGGGCGCGTCCTGGGCGGTGGTGACCGGCGCCACCGTGCTCGGAGCGGGCGGGATGGTGACGTAGTTCGTGGCGCCGATCTGCACGCTCGTGGTGGCGGCGGGCGCAGCGTCGGCGCCGCAGGACGCCAACCCCGCCGTCGTGGCCAACACCACGAGGCTCATGCCCACGATCGTCGTCGCTCTCACGGCCAGCCAGGCTAGGCCCTGAGGGTGCCGAAGTGGTCGCGCGTCGAGCTCGCTCAGGTGAGCGGACGCGCCGTCGGCACGATCGGCGCCGGCAGCGACGTGTCGCCGGTCAGCCACCGATCGACGTGCGAGGCGCAGGCGCGACCCTCCGCGATCGCCCACACGATCAGGCTCTGGCCACGGCCCATGTCGCCGGCGACGAACACGCCGGGCACGTTGGTCTGGAAGTCGTCACCACGGGCGATGTTGCCGCGAGCGTCGAGCGCCACACCGAGCTGGTCGAGCCAGCTGCCCTTGTCGGGTCCGACGAAGCCCATCGCCAGGAAGACGAAGTCGGCGGGCAGTTCACGATCCGAGCCCTCCACCTTCTCGAACTTCCCGTTCACCATCTGCACCTCGTGGATCAGCAGTGCTCGCACGTTGCCGTTGCCGTCGTCGACGAACCGCTCGGTGTTGACGCTGTAGAGGCGCTCGCCGCCCTCCTCGTGGGCCGAGGTGACCTTGTAGGTGAAGGCGAACGTGGGCCACGGGTTGCCGGGCGCCCGGGTGTCCGACGGCCGCGGCATGATCTCCAGCTGGGTGACGCTGGCGGCGCCCTGGCGGTGCGCCGTCCCGAGGCAGTCGGCCCCGGTGTCGCCACCGCCGATGATCACCACGTGCTTGCCGGCGACGTCGATCGGCGAGCGATCCATGTCGCCCTGCTGCACCTTGTTCGCGAGCGGCAGGTACTCCATCGCCTGGTGGATGCCCCGCAGCTCGCGGCCGGGCACCGGCAGGTCGCGCCAGGCGGTGGCACCGGCGGCCAGCACGATCGCGTCGTACGAGGCGAGCAGCACCTCGATGTCGACGTTCTCGCCGACGGTGGCGTTGGTGCGGAACTCGGTGCCCTCGGCCTCCATCTGCGCGAGGCGACGGTCGAGGTGCCGCTTCTCCATCTTGAACTCGGGGATGCCGTAGCGCAGCAGCCCGCCGATGCGGTCGGCACGCTCGAGCACGATCACCTCGTGTCCGGCGCGAGTGAGCTGTTGGGCGGCGGCCAGGCCGGCAGGGCCCGACCCGATGACCACGAGCCGTTTGCCGGTGCGCACCGTCGGCGGCTGGGGCACCACCCACCCCTCGTCCCATGCCCGGTCGATGATCTCGACCTCGACCTGCTTGATCGCCACCGGATCGTCGTTGATGCCGAGCACGCACGCCGATTCGCACGGCGCCGGGCACAGTCGGCCGGTGAACTCGGGGAAGTTGTTGGTGGCGTGCAGCCGATCGATCGCGTCGCGCCAGTGCTCGCGGTACACGAGGTCGTTCCAGTCCGGGATCAGGTTGCCGAGCGGGCAACCGTTGTTGCAGAACGGGATGCCGCAATCCATGCACCGCCCCGCCTGCAGCTTCAAGGTGTCGGCCGGGAAGTCCTCGTACACCTCCTTCCAGTCCTTCAGACGTACGGGCACGGGACGCCGAGTCGGCGTCGCACGCGACCATTTCAGGAATCCGGTCGTCTCACCCACGGCTCGCCTCCATCACGCGCTCGAGGGTGGCGGCCTCGTCGAGCCCCTCCGCCTCGGCGTCCTTCATCACCTGCAACACCCGCGCGTAGTCGCGCGGCATCACCTTGCGGAACCACTCGGCCGTCACCGGCCAGTCGGCCAGCACACGTTCGGCCACCGCCGAGCCGGTGTGGCCCTGGTGCGCAGCGATCGTGGCGTGCAGGAACTCGCGGTCGTCGTCGTCGAGCGGTTGCAGGTCGACCATGTCGCGGTTGAGCTTCGCCTCGAACACGCCCTGCGGGTCGAACACGTACGCGATGCCGCCGCTCATGCCGGCGCCGAAGTTGCGACCCGTCGGGCCGAGCACCACCACGCGGCCGCCGGTCATGTACTCGCAGCCGTGGTCGCCCACGCCCTCCACCACCGCGGTGGCACCGGAGTTGCGGACGCAGAACCGCTCGCCCACCACGCCGCGCAGGAAGATCTCGCCGCCCGTCGCGCCGTAGCCGATCACGTTGCCGGCGATCACGTTGTCCTCGGCGGCGAACGTGGACTCCCGGTCGGGACGCACGATGATCCGGCCACCCGACAGGCCCTTGCCGACGTAGTCGTTGGTGTCGCCCTCGAGCTCGAGGGTGACGCCCGTCGGGACGAACGCCCCGAAGCTCTGGCCGGCCGAGCCGCGGAACTTCACGCGGATCGTGTCGTCGGGCAGGCCGGCACCCCCGTGGCGCTTGGTGACGGCGTTGCCGAGCATGGTGCCGACGGTGCGGTTGACGTTGTGGATCGGCATGCCGAACTCCACCCGCTCACCGGTCTCGATCGCCACCTTGGCCTTCTCGATCAGCACCTGATCGAGCGCCTCGTCGAGACCGTGGTCCTGCGGGACGCTGCTCACCAGGGTCTGCTGATACGGGTTCTGCGGCACCGCCAGGATGGGCGAGATGTCGAGCCCCTTGGCCTTCCAGTGCTGGATCGCCCGCTTGGTGTCGAGCACCTCGACGTGGCCGATCATCTCGTCGAGGGTGCGGAAGCCGAGCTTGGCCATCCATTCGCGCACCTCTTCGGCGATGTACTCCATGAAGTTCACGACGAACTCGGGTTTGCCGCTGAACTTGGCGCGCAGCTCGGGGTTCTGTGTGGCGACGCCCACCGGGCAGGTGTCGAGGTGGCAGACGCGCATCATGATGCAGCCGCTCACCACCAGCGGTGCTGTCGCGAAGCCGAACTCCTCGGCGCCGAGCAGTGCGGCGATCACGACGTCGCGGCCGGTCTTCATCTGACCGTCGGCCTGCACCACGATCCGGTCGCGGAGCCCGTTCAGCAGCAGGGTCTGCTGGGTCTCGGCGAGGCCGAGCTCCCAGGGTGCACCGGCGTGCTTGAGCGAGGTGAGCGGCGATGCGCCGGTGCCACCGTCGTGTCCGCTGATCAGCACGACGTCGGCCTTGGCCTTGCTCACACCGGCGGCCACGGTGCCGACGCCGACCTCGGCCACGAGCTTCACGTGCACGCGGGCGAGCGGGTTCGAGTTCTTCAGGTCGTGGATCAGCTGCTTCAGGTCTTCGATCGAGTAGATGTCGTGGTGCGGCGGCGGGCTGATGAGACCGACGCCCGGCGTGGAGTGCCGGGTCTTGGCCACCCACGGGTACACCTTGTGACCGGGCAGCTGGCCGCCCTCACCGGGCTTCGCGCCCTGGGCCATCTTGATCTGGATGTCGTCCGCGTTCACCAGGTACTCGCTGGTGACGCCGAACCGTCCGCTCGCCACCTGCTTGATCGCGCTGCGGCGCTCCGGGTCGTAGAGGCGCTCGGCGTCCTCCCCACCTTCGCCGGTGTTGCTCTTGCCGCCGATCCGGTTCATCGCGATCGCGAGGGTCTGGTGGGCCTCGGCGCTGATCGAGCCGTAGCTCATCGCGCCGGTGCTGAACCGCTTCACGATCTCGCTCACCGGCTCGACCTCGTCGAGCGGCACGGCGGGGCGGACGCCCTCGCGCAGCTCGAACAGGCCGCGCAGCGTGGCCAGCTTGCGCGACTGGTCGTCGACGAGTGCGGTGTACTCCTTGAACACGTCGTAGCGGCCCGATCGGGTGGAGTGCTGGAGCTTGTAGACCGTCTCCGGGTTGAAGAGGTGCACCTCCCCCTCGCGCCGCCACTGGTACTCGCCACCGAGTTCGAGCTTGCGGTGGGCCCGTTCCGTCGGGCGACTCGGGTGCGCGGTGCGGTGCCGATCGGCGACCTCCTGTGCCAGCTCGTCGAGGCCGATGCCACCGAGCCGGCTGACGGTGCCGGTGAAGTACTCGTCCACCAGGTCGCGGCCGAGGCCGATCGCTTCGAAGATCTGGGCGCCGGTGTAGCTCGCCACCGTGCTGACACCCATCTTGCTCATCACCTTCAGCACACCCTTGCCGGCGGCCTTGATGTAGTTCTTCACCGCCTTGGTGGGGTCGATCGAACCCAGGTTGTGGAGGTTGCGGGCGATCATGTCCTCGATCGACTCGAACGCGAGGTACGGGTTGATCGCACCGGCGCCGAAGCCGATGAGCAGCGCCATGTGGTGCACCTCGCGGGCGTCGCCGCACTCGACGATCAGGCCGACCTTGGTGCGCTTCTTCTCGCGGATCAGGTGGTGGTGCACCGCAGCAGTGAGCAGCAGGCTCGGGATCGGCGCGTACACCAGGTCGCTGTTGCGGTCGCTGAGCACGATCACCCGAGCGCCCTCGTCGATCGCCCTGCTCACCTTCGAGCGCACGGCGTCGAGCGCTCGCTGCATCGCGAGTCCTCCGCCGGCGACGCGGTAGAGGCCGCTCACCTCGACGGCGCGCAGCTCGGGATACTGGCCGTCGTCGTCGATGTGGATGATCTTCGCGAGCTCGTCGTTGTCGATGATCGGGAACGGCAGGGCGAGCTGGCGGCAGCTCTCCGGACCGGGCACGAGCAGGTTGGCCTCGGGGCCGACCGCGCTGCTGACGGCGGTGACGACCTCTTCGCGGATCGCGTCGAGCGGCGGGTTGGTCACCTGTGCGAACAGCTGCTGGAAGTAGTCGAACAACAGACGCGACTTCTCGCTCAGCACGGCGATCGGCGTGTCGGTGCCCATCGAGCCGATCGGCTCGGCGCCGCTGGCCGCCATCGGGGCGATGATCAGCTTCAGCTCCTCGTGGGTGTAGCCGAACATCTGCTGGCGGCGCAGCACGCTGTCGTGGCTGAACACGATGTGCTCGCGCTCGGGCAGTTCGCCGAGTTCGGTCATCCCCTCCTCGAGCCACTGGGCGTACGGATGGGCGTTGGCGAGCTCGCGCTTGATCTCGTCGTCGTCGACGATGCGACCCTGCGCCGTGTCGACGAGGAACATGCGGCCGGGTTGGAGGCGGCCCTTGCGGACCACCTTCGACGGCGGCACCTCGATCACGCCGACCTCGCTCGCGAGCACCACCAGGTCGTCGTCGGTGACCCAGTACCGGCTCGGGCGGAGGCCGTTGCGGTCGAGCACGGCACCGATGACGCTTCCGTCGGTGAAGCACACGCACGCCGGGCCGTCCCACGGCTCCATCAGCGAGGCGTGGAACCGGTAGAACGCCCGCTTGTCGGCGTCCATCGTGTCGTGGTTCTCCCACGCCTCCGGGATCATCATCAGCATCGCGTGGGGCAGGCTGCGGCCGCCGAGGTGCAGCAGTTCGAGCACCTCGTCGAAGCTCGCCGAGTCGCTGCCGCCGGGCGTGCAGATCGGGAAGGCCCGTTCGAGGCCGGGCAGCAGGTCGCTCGCGAGCATCGCTTCGCGGGTGCGCATCCAGTTGCGGTTGCCCTGCACGGTGTTGATCTCGCCGTTGTGCGAGATGTAGCGGTACGGGTGCGCGAGCGGCCAACTCGGGAAGGTGTTGGTGCTGAAGCGACTGTGCACCAGCGCCAAGGCGCTCTCGACGCGCTCGTCGGCGAGATCCGGGTAGAAGTCAGCCAGCTGCGGCGTCGTGAACATGCCCTTGTACACGAGCGTGCGGGCGCTGAGCGACGGGAAGAACGTGCTCTGTTCGGGCGGCAGCTCGTGCTCCACCCGCTTGCGGGCGACGAACACCTTGCGGTCGAGGTCGATCCCGGCAGCGCCGGCGGGATCGGACACGAACAGCTGGCGGAAGCCCGGCATCACCGACCGCGACGTGGTGCCGAGGCAGTCGGGGTTGATCGGCACGTCGCGCCAACCGAGCACCGTGAGACCCTCGTCGACGACGATCTGCTCGATCGACGCCTGGGCCTTCGTGGCGTCCTCGGCGTCGGCAGGGAGGAACGCGATGCCGACGGCGTAGTGCTCGACCGGGGGCAGGTCGAAACCCACCACGGCACGCAGGAACGTGTCGGGCACCTGGATGAGGATGCCTGCGCCGTCACCGGAGTCGGCCTCGGCACCGGTGGCGCCGCGGTGTTCCATGTTGCAGAGCGCGCTCATCCCGAGCTCGACGATCGAGCGGGAGCGGCGGCCCTGGATGTCGGCCACGAACGACACGCCGCACGCATCGTGTTCGAAGCGCGGGTCGTACAAGCCCGAGGGCGAGGGGAGATCGGAACGCATGGTTGTCGGCTCCACAAGAGTCGGCGCCTGGAGTGGGCGGGGCTGGAGTGGCGCACGAGACAACGCTGGCTCGAACGTGACGGCGATGTTACGCAGTGGTGCACACCCCCGCCAACCGAATCCCCGAAGGTGGTGGTGACCACACCCGTCACACCCGTTCCGGCAGCACGCCCCACCCGAGCCCCGACCTCACCCGTCGTTGTCCGATCGAGCTGTTCGAGTTCGGACTCTGAGTGCGTGACAGGCGACCTCCGGAACGTGACACTCCTGCTCGGCGACGATGGTCTCGCCACGGTCGACGAACACCCGGTCTGCGCATCCGATTCGTCGCGCCTCGCGGTGTTGGATCTGGCCATCCCTGCGCTGATGATCGGGGTCGAGTGTCAGAGTTGGCGTTGGCACGCCACGCCGACGGCGCGGGCCAACGACGCCCGTCGCAGGCGTCGCTTGCGAGCCCTCGGCTGGGAGATCGTCGAGGTCTGGTGGAGCGATCTGGAGCGCCTCGACGAAGTCGCTGCAGAACTCCGACTCCTCATCGAGCGACGCGTCCCCACGATCTGGTCGGGGTTTCCGTTGCCCTGAACGGAAACCCGACCAGAAGCCGCGGGTCGTCGGGCGGACGGGTGGGCAGGTGGTGGTGTGCGATCATCGCGGGGTGGACGCACCGCCTCCTCCCCCACCGTCGGATGCACCGCGACCTGGCTGGCAGCCGGGGTGGCCGTCGAACGGCCCGGGTCCTGCGCCCGCACCGGGTTGGCCGGGCGCGCCCGGGCCGCCGGGTACCCCGCCGTGGCCCGGCGGCGGGTGGCCCGGCGGCGGGTGGCCGGGCGGCGGCACCCGCGATCATCCGCAGGGCACCACGATCCTGGTGCTCGGCATCCTGAGCCTGGTGCTCTGCGGCATTCTCGGCCCGGTCGCCTGGGCGATGGGCAACACCGCCCGCAACGAGATGGCCGCGCAGCCGGGTGTCACGTGGACCAATGCCGGCAACGTCACCGCTGGGCGCATCTGCGGCATGGTGGCCACCGGCTTCCTCGCGCTCGGCGTGTTGATCGGCGTCCTCGCGGTCGCCGCCGCCGTCAGCGGCGCCTGATCCGCAGGCGACGACCGCTAGGTGCGCCGCAACTCCTTCGTGAACCAGTGATGGGCGTAGGGGTTGTCGTTGTAGCGCCCGGTCGCGACATAGCCCGCCGACTCGTACATCGCGATCGCCTGCGTGAGCACACGGTTGGTGTCGAGCACCACGTGTGTCGCGCCGATCTCGGCGGCCTCGGCTTCGAGCCGCCCCAGCATCGAACGGCCGAGGCCGATGCCGCGCACCGACGCATCCACCCACATCCGCTTGATCTCGGCCGTGCGGGCGAGGGCGTCGGCGGGACCGGCGAGCAACGTGACGCCGCCACACGCGACCACGGCGCCGTCGAGGTCGGCCACCACGAACCGGCCGGTCGGCGGGTTCATGCCGTCGACGGCGTCGTCGAGCGCCGTGCCGATGTCGAAGCCGCCCTCGAAGCGCGCATCGAGCTCGGCGAAGTAGGTGCGCATCGCAGCGACCGCCTCGTCGGATCCTGCGTCGACGACCCGGAAGTGGACGCCATCGACCGAGGCGTCAGCCATGCAGCATCTCCTGCAGCTTGCGGACGGTGTTCCAGTTGCGCGACGTGCCACCGGGTGACCGCTGCTTCCGCCCGGCCTTCTCGAGCGCGACGGGCAGGGCGGCTCGACCCATGCCGTTCGGCAGGTAGAGATACAGGTCGCGGCCGGCGAGCGTGCAGGTCTCGGGCGCCACGGCGTCGAGGTCGACCGCGGCGATCGCCGCCTCGATCTCCGCCGACACCGCCGGGAAGAACACGACGTGCAGCTGCGTCCCCGAGGCCTGCGGGTACGGGTTGGCGGCCACGACCGAGTCGATCTCGGCTGCGGAGCGGGTGACCGTGGGGACGTCGAAGCCCGCCGCCTCACCGATGCGAGTGCTCAGCCAGTCGTCGAGATCTGCCGGGCCCGACGGTGGCGTGAGCACGACGTTGCCGCTCTGGATGTAGGTGGCCACATCGTCGCACCCGTGCGCCGACAGGTGCGCCCGCAGTTCGGCCATCGACAGCCGCCGTCCTCCGACGTTCACCCCCCGCAACAGCGCGACGATCCGCTCCACGGTCCCAGTCTGCCCGCGCCGACGATCAGTCCGCCGACGCAACCCGCCGGACGACGTCGATCGCGTCGACGGCAGGGAATCCCAGGTGGCCGACCTCGGCCAGATAGCGAACTGCGGCCCGTTCGGCCATCTCCACCCGCCGGACCCGGTCGGTCTCGGGTGACGCCGACGCTGCGAGGACGAGCGTCCCACGTCGTCGATCGCCGACGACGAGTCCCTCGGACTCGAGCGCGGCGTACGCCTTGGCCACCGTGTTCTTGGCGAGACCGAGATCTGCGGCGAGCTGACGAACGGGCGGCAGGTGCTCGCCCGGCGACAGCTCCCCCGATCGGATCATCGCCGCCACCTGGGATCGCACCTGCTCGAACGACGGCACCGGCGACGCGTCGTCGACGACGACCGCCCTCACGACCGACTCCACCGCACCCGGGCGACGTTCCACGTCTCCTGCCGGGCCACGTACCACCAGGCCGCGATCGCCAGCCACTGACCCATGCCGACGAGCAGCCCCAGCCATCCGAGGTCGAGGGCGAGCGCTGCGTGCGACGTGCCGAGGCCGGCAAGTGCCACCGATGCACCGACGAGATGGTGTGCGCTGTCGGCGCGCAGCGCGTCGTCGACCAATCGGTCGAGCCCGTCGGGCGCTCCCGGACGGTTGACGAGGTGGCGCAGCCCCACGGTGACCGCAGCCGACCCACACAGCGCGACCGCCGGTCCGAGCCACGACCAGCGCCAGCCGAGATCGCGTGATTGCGTCGCCTGGACGGCGAACGCCACCGACACGGGCACCGACCATCCCACGACCGCCACCCATCGGGACGAGCAGTAGTCGCGCCAGTGGCGCGTCGCGAGGTGAGCGGCGCGGCGACCTCCGGGCGGACGCCGCGAAAGCAACTCGCCGACCACCGACCCGGCAGCCGCGAGCAGCCAGGGCGCGAACCGGTTGGCCGGTGTGGCGAAGTCGGCCGCACGATTGCGATCGATGACGTTCGCGTACATGGGGAGGGCAGACACCACCGTGCCGACGGCGAACCCGCACCAGCGCCACGCGCGAGCACGTCGCAGCTGCGTGCGAAGCCACTCACGTCCGTGCTGGTCGACGGCGACGTCGTAACGGAGACACCAGCGGTCGAGCATCCGATCGGTGAACGGCCCGAGCCCGGACACGAAGATCAGCGAGCTGAGCCCGCCGAGGACGACGATCGAGAGCCAGTCTCCCAGCACCCCGCGATTGTCCCACAGTCAAGGGACAAAGTCCAGCAGCGGCGGTGCGATCAGGCCGGGGACGCGACGAGGACGGGGATCGTGCGTTCGGTGCGCTGCTGGTACTCGCCGTAGTTCGAGAACACGGCGACCGCACGCTGCCACCATTCGGCTCGTTCGTCGCCGTGCACCTCGCGCACCCGCACGCGGAACGGCTCGGGGCCGTCCTGCAACAGCACCTCGTCGGGATGGGCGACGAGGTTGTGGTACCAGACCGGGTGCTTCGGCGCGCCGCCGTACGACGCCACGAACGCGTACTCGCCCCCGTGCTCCACACGCATGAGCGCGATCTTGCGCACCTTGCCACTTTGGGCGCCGCGCATCGTGACGACGACCACCGGGATACCGGTGTCGCGCAACGTGGCCGCCTCGGTGCCGCCGCTCGCCTCGTAGCGCTCGATCTGCTCGCGCACCCACTCGAGCGCGCTGGGCTCGTACTCGCCCGCCAGCGTCGGGATCTCGGTCATGCGTCGACGAAGTTGGCGGCGCGCTTTTCGAAGTTCGACATCACGGCCTCCACCTGGTTGGGCTTGCCGATCAGCGAACCGATGATCCGTCGCTCGGCCTCGAACTGCGACGCGGCGTGCTCGTGGAGCAGACCGTTGATCAGCTGCTTCGCCCCGCGCACCGCATCGGGGCTGCGGCCGGCGATCTCGGCCGCCATCGCCATCGCGTCGTCGTACGGTGTGTCGCTCAGCTTGGTGGCCAGACCGATCGCGTGTGCCTCGCGCCCGTCGAACACGCGGGCGGTGAACACGAGCTCCTTCGCGATGTCGGCCCGAACCAGCTGCGACAGCATCAGCGTGCCGGTCATGTCGGGCACGAGCCCCCAGTGCACCTCGCGCACACTCAGCTGCGTGTCGGGGTGCACGATCCGGATGTCGGCACCGAGGGCGATCTGGATGCCACCGCCGAGCGCATGACCGTGCACCGCGGCGATCACGGGCACCGGCAGCTCCTGCCACACCCAGCACACCTGCTGGCCGAGATGGGTGATGCGGCCCGGCGCCATCGACCCCGGGTTGCCGCCGTCGCCGTTGCCGGCCTCACCGTTGCCGCCGCCGTTGCCGCCGCCGGCCATCGCGGTGAAGCTCGAGAAGTCGAGCCCGGCGCAGAACGACGAACCCTCCCCCGAGAGCACCACGACGCGCACCCCGGGTTCGGACTTGAGCCGCTCGCCGGCTTCGGCGAGGGCGGAGAACATCGCACCGTCGAGCGCGTTGCGCTTGTCGGCACGGATCATCTTCACGTCGGCGATGCCGTGCGAGATCGAGATGTGGACGCGGCCTGCGAGCTTGTCGGACATGGCCGCAGTCTGCCAGGTCAGCCCTTCACGGCTCGCAGCGTGTACGTGCACGGCAGGCGCGCCGGCTGCTCGCGCAGTCGGAACTCGCCGTCGTCGCCTTCCACCATCGCATCACCCGCCACGTTCCAGGGCACCGAGTCGTGCTCGTCGAAACCGGTGATCTGCATGCCGGCGTCCCACAGGGCGTTGAAGATCTCGGCGAGTCCGTGGTTGAAGTGCACGATGTCGGGCGACTCGAGCGGCCCGCTCTGCTCGGTGTACGTCTCCTCCTCCGAGAAGCGGGTGCCGCCGTCCACCTCGAAGTACGGGTACTCGATCACGAGCAGCTGGTCCTCACGAGGGTCGCACAGCGACCACGCGACCGGGTGTCCCTCGCGGATGAACAGCCGCCCGCCGGGACGGAGCAACGCCGCCACCACGCCGGCCCAACGGCGCACGTCGGGCAGCCAGCAGAGCGCGCCGATGCCGGTGTACACCAGGTCGAACCGCTCGCGCCCGAGCACGTCGGGTGCGGTGTACACGTCGCTGCACACGTACTCGATCGACTGTCCGCAGTCGGCCGCCAAGCGGCGGGCCACCTCGAGCGCCGGTTCGGAGAAGTCGAGGCCGGTGAGGTGCGCGCCGAGGCGAGCGAGGGACAGGGTGTCGGTGCCGATGTGGCACTGCAGGTGCACGGCATCGAGCCCGGCGATGTCGCCGAGCCGGGGTCGGTCGAAGCGCACCACGCCCGACAGCGACGACGGGTCGGTGCGATACCGGTCGAGGTCGTACCCGATCTCGTGGTGCGGCACCCGCGAGTTCCAGTTCGCGAGGTTGGTGGCCAGGTAGTCGCTCATGCCGACAGCCTCGCGCCCGGCCCGCGACCGAGCGTCCGCTATTTGCGCAGCGGCCGGCCCATCGAGTCGGGCACCTTGTCCATCGCGATGCGGATGACGTCGACGATCGCCCAGATGCCACAGCCCCCGAGGGTGAGCAGCTTCAGCACTCCGAGGCCGGTGTTGCCGAGGTAGAACTGGTCCACACCGAGCGAGCCGAGCAACACCGACAGGATCAGGGCGGTCGTCCAGTCCTTGTCGGAGTACACACCCGGCAACTGCGACAGCGGGAACCACCCGCCGCTCGTCCCGCGCACGAGGGTGGCGGCGGTGACCTGCTTCGCGATCGCCATCGCCTGGAGCTGGGCCATCGGGTACGGACCCGACTCCTGGCCGAGGACGTTCACCCAGAACGAATCGCCCATCGGCGATGGGCCGGCGCCGAACCCGGTCGACGCTCCGAAGCCCGGTGCCGCACCGAATCCGGGCGCCGCGCCCGGCGCACCGAATCCGGCCGACGGGGCGGCCTGGCGGTGCTCGGTCCAGCGCACCCCGTCCCAGTACCGCAGCCCGCCGGGTTGCTCGGGATCGGGGAACCAGCCCGCCCCGGGAGTGCCTGCATCGGACGCCTGGCCTGACATGGGCGCAGAGCGTACTCGCACCCGCTTCGCGGCGACGCCGCACCGGACGGAATGCCACACTCGACACGTGACCAAGCTCAACCTCTCCGCCGACGACGTCCTCACCACCACCCGCGCCGTGCGCAAGCGGCTCGACCTCGAGCGGCCGGTCGAGCGGGAGGTGATCGAGGAGTGCCTGCAGATCGCGTTGCAGGCGCCCACCGGTTCGAACAGCCAGGGATGGCAGTGGCTGATGGTGGCCGACCCCGAGCTGAAGCAGGGCCTCGCCGACATCTACGCGCAGAACTTCGCGGTGTACGCCAACGCCCCACGCTCGAACGACTACGCGCCCGGCGACCTGCGCCACGAGCAGCGCGACCGGGTGACCGAATCGGCGGTGTACCTGACCGAGAACTTCCACCGGGTGCCGGTGATCATGGTGCCCTGCATCGAGGGCGACCTGAACAAGGTGCCGACCTTCGTCGGCGCGTCGCAATGGGGGTCGTTGTTGCCGGCGGTGTGGAGTTTCATGCTCGCCGCCCGCGAGCGAGGTCTCGGTACCGCCTGGACCACGATCCACCTCATCGGCGACGGGGAGCGGCGGGCCAAGGAGTTGCTCGGCATCCCCGACGGCTTCACCCAGGCCGGCATGTTCCCGATCGCGTACACGATCGGCACCGACTTCCAGCCGGCGAAGCGGCTGCCCCTCGAGCCGATCCTGCACTGGGACCGTTGGTGACCGAGGTGGTCGCCGAACTGCACGACGAACGCGAGACCGCCGGCGGGCGCGGCTCGCAGTTCTGCGACCAGACGCGACACACGTATCGATTCGACTGGGGCCCGAACGGGTTGCGCACACTGGCGCCGGTGAGCGACGTCGTCGTGATCGTCGACGTGTTGCGCTTCACCTCTGCGGTGAGCGCCGCCGTGGAGAGCGGGTGCACCGTGTTCCCCTACCGGTGGGCCGACGACGGTGCCGCGGCGTACGCAGCCGCGCGCGGCGCGGTGCTCGCAGGGCGCCGGGAGACGGGCGAGCTGTCGCTGTCACCCACCGACCTGCTCGCGCTGGACGAACCCGTGCGGCTGGTGCTGCCCTCCCCCAACGGCTCGGCGCTCAGCTTCGCGGCGCGCGACCACGGTGCTCGTCACGTCCTCGCCGGCTGTCTCCGCAATGCCACGGCGACCGCCCGAGCGGCTCGCCGGCTGGCGGGCGACGGCGGGTCGGTCGCCGTGATCGCCGCCGGCGAACGCTGGCACGGGGCCACCGGTCCGCTGCGCCCGGCGGTCGAGGACCTGCTCGGCGCCGGCGCGATCCTCGCCGCGCTCGACCCGGCCGCCGCCGTCGCAGCGCCCGCCTGTTCACCCGAGGCGGCGGCGGCACGGGCGGCGTTCGTGGCCGCCCGGCCCCGCGTGCACGACGCCCTCGTCGGCTGCGCATCGGGGCGCGAGCTGCTCGAGCGCGGCTGGGATGACGACGTCGCCACCTGCGCGGCGCACGATGTCACCGACGTCGTCGCGCACCTCGTCGACGACGCGTTCCGGCGGGCCTGAACGCCCCAGTCCCGACGGTCCGGCCTCGCTCAGCTGCCGGGGTCGGGCACGACCGCGTGCACCTCGGCGCTCTGCTGGACGGCGACGTTCATCCGCCGCAGTTCGAGCGCGATGCGCCGACGCAGCTCACGAGCCACCTTGAACTGCTGTGCCGGCAGCGTGCGACCGACCACCCGCATGTGCACGCTGTCGGCGTCGAGGTCGTCGAGCCCCGACACCTTCGGCGCCTCCAGCACGATCGACGCCCACTTCGGCTCCGCCGCCATCGCGTCGCCGACAGCATCGAGGCGCGCCGCCACTTCGTCGAGGTCGACGTCGCGGCCGAGCGGCACCTTGATCAGCACCCGCGCCCAATCACGAGACGCGTTCACGCTCTGACGCAACTCGCCGTTCGCGATCGTGACGAGATCACCTTCGAAGGTGCGCAACTTGGTGACCCGCAACGTCATCTCCTCCACGTGACCCTCGACCCAACCGACGCCCATCAGCGGCCCGACTCGCACCAGGTCACCGACACCGAACTGGCGCTCGCTGAGGATGAAGATGCCGGCCAGCACGTCGCCGACGATCTGCTGCGCGCCGAATCCCAACCCGGCACCGATCACCGAGGCGAGCGGCACGAGCGCCGACGACGGGAGCTCGAGCTCGATCAACACCCAGATGACGGCCAGGAAGACGATCGAGAAGTTCAGCGCCCAGCGCATCGCGCCGATCAGCGCCTGCTGGTGCGCACCGACGGTGCTGGTGCGGGGATCGGACGCGAGTTGCTGCTGGCGTCGGAAGCGTCGGGCCTGTCGCCGGGCGATCAGGCTGATCACCTTCGTGATCACGAGCGCGGCGACGACGATGACGAGGATCCGCAGCCCGGTGCTCTGCAGCCAGTCGATCACCCGGTCCGACCAGATGTTCGCCTGGTCGGGCAACGACAGCTCCTCCTCCTGCCCGAGACGCCCGAGCACCAGGTGGTCCCGACCGGGGCGCGCGTCGACGACGATCCTGCGTGCGGTCATGCCCGCCATTGTGGCCCGTCGACCCGTACGTGCGCGCTCGCACTCACTCCACCAGGCGGAGTCCCACCGGCAGCACGCTCGGCTCGGCCGTCGGCAACTCGACGACGAACTCGGTGCGGCGCGCCGGGAACACGTGCTCGCTCATCAGCACCGGGCGTCCGTGCACGTCGGTGGTGATCCGCTCGCAACGCAGCACCGGGCTGGCCGGCGGGATGCCGAGCAAGCCCGCCTCGGTGCCCTGCGCGGAGTCGGCGCCGATGGTCTGGGTGGCACCGCGGATCGCGACGCCGAGCAGTTCGTAGAAGGGATGCTGCTCGACGTCGTGGCGGCTGAGATGCTGGCCGAGCTCGGCCGGGCACCACACCGTGACGACGGCGAACGGCTGACCGTCGGCGAGATTCAACCGTTTCACGCGCAGCACCTGCTCGCAGCCGAGCACCTTCGCCACCCGTCTCGGCGCGGCACGGAACTCGAACTCGACCACCTGCCGCTGTGGCGTGATGCCACGCTGGGCGAGCTGGTCCTCGATCGTGCTCAGCTCGTCGAGGTGCTGACGGAGCGGCTCACCGGCCACGTACCACCCGAAGCCCTGCCGCGAGTCGACGAGCCCTTCGTCACGCAGGATCTCGAGCGCGCGACGCACCGTCACCCGGCTGACGGCGAACTCGGTCGACAGGTCGGCCTCGCTCGGGAGCACCTCACCGGCACCGACGGCGGCCAGCCGATCGCGCAACTCGTCGGCGATCTGCTGGTACCGGATCGTCCTCACCTGTGTCACCCTGCCCCTCGTGCGCTCGCGCCGCTCGGCCGTCGTGCCGCTCAGCCCGTGGGGCCGGCTTCGTCGCGCGGATCGGCCACGGCGAGCTCGGTGGTCACCCCGGGCGGGGCGATCGCCGCATCGACGATACGCCAGCCGTCACGAGCGCTGACGGCATGCACGAACGCCGCGTCGTCGTCGGGATCGGCCGGACCGAGCACCACCATCGAGCCGCCGTTCCCGCCCGAGCCGTTCACCTTCCACCCCCGCGCGCCGTGCTGTTGTGCGAGCGACTCGAGCTCGTGGGCGTCCGGACCGACGAGGTCGGGGTGCAACCCGGCGATGGCGTCGTGAGCGGTGACGAGCGACATGCCGTAGGCGTCGAGGTCGCCCGAGCGCAGCGAGGTCGCGGCCCGGTCGGCGGCGACGCGCATCAGGTCGAGCTCACGTTCGCCGGCACCGGCGTCGAGCCGGGCGATCACCTCGTCGTGCAGCGCGGACGAGGCGTGCGGCGAGGCGAAGGCCACCGTGTGGAGACCGACGCGGAGCTCGCCGAGCGCCGACGGGGGCACCACCACCGATTCGCGTCGCACCGTCGGGTACCGCACGTCGAGCCGGCTGATCCCGCCCCACGCCGCAGCGGCGTGGTCCTGGATGCCGGACTGCTTGCCGGTGCGGGTCTCGTGGTGGTGCGCGAGTGCGGCCACCTCACCGGGATCGAGCGGGTCGCCGATCGCAGCGGACAGCGCGGCGACGAGCGCCACCATCACCGACGCCGAACTGCCGAGTCCGGCGCCGGCGAGTCCGGTGTCGGCGATGTCGACCTCGACGAAGCCGGGGATGTCGAACGAGTCGATCGCGGCCTCGATGATCGGGTGACGGCCGGGCAGCTTCATCGCCTCGAACTGGTAGTCGTCGCCGGTGAGGCGCACCACCAGCCGGACGACCCGCTCGCTCCCCGGCTGCGCGGCGACGCGCACCTCGGCGCGGTGATCGAACGCGATGTTGCACACGACCCCCTCGCGGGCGAACCAGGTGTCGGTCCAGCCGCCGACGTCGGCGATCCGCGACGGTGCGCTCGACCGGACGAGGATCACGGGCGCGCGCCGCAGCCGAGCGGTGGGTGAGGTGGTGTCGAGAGGATTGTTCAGGGGGTCCACTTGTATTAGAGTTGTCTACATCGACAGCAACACGAGGGTTCGTCGCGTGCCGGTCACGTGCGGGAGGGTGGCGCCGAGGCTAGACCTTGGCGAGCGCCACTCCCGAGACCTACCCCCGAAGATGGAGGAGTCACCATGACCGTCACCGCCGGAACCCCGATCGAACTGGTGCAGGGCGTGTACGCCACGCTCGACGAGCGCGTCGCGATCGGCCGCGAGCGCTTCGGACGACCGCTCACGCTCACCGAGAAGATCCTCCTCAACCACCTGTACGACCCGAACGAGACGATCGAACGCGGCGGCACCTACAACGACTTCCACCCCGACCGTGTGGCGATGCAGGACGCGACCGCGCAGATGGCGCTGCTGCAGTTCATGACCGCCGGCCTCCCCACCACGGCGGTGCCGTCCACCGTGCACTGTGACCACCTGATCCAGGCCAAGGTCGGCGCCAAGATCGACCTCGGCGTCGCCGTCGACACCAACCGCGAGGTGTACGACTTCCTCCGCTCCGTCAGCGCGAAGTACGGCATCGGGTTCTGGGGTCCGGGCAGCGGCATCATCCACCAGGTCGTGCTCGAGAACTACGCCTTCCCCGGCGGCATGATGATCGGCACCGACAGCCACACGCCCAACGCCGGCGGCCTCGGCATGGTGGCCATCGGTGTCGGCGGTGCCGACGCGGTCGACGTGATGACCGGCTTCCCGTTCAACGTCCGCTGGCCGAAGGTGATCGGCGTCAAGCTCACCGGCACCTTGTCCGGTTGGTCGTCGCCGAAGGACGTGATCCTGGAGGTCGCCCGCATCCTCACGGTCGAAGGCGGCACCGGCGCGATCGTCGAGTACTTCGGCCCCGGTGCCGACTCGATCTCCGCCACGGGCAAGGCCACGGTGTGCAACATGGGTGCCGAGATCGGTGCCACCTGCAGCCTGTTCGCCTACGACCACAACATGGCCCAGTACCTGAAGGCCACCGGCCGCGAGGCGATCGCCGACGCCGCCGATCGGGTCGCCGACCACCTCCGCCCCGACGAGGGTGCGATGTACGACCGCCTCATCGAGATCGACCTCGACCAACTGAAGCCGTTGATCAACGGCCCCCACTCCCCCGACCGCGCCAACCGGGTCGGCGAGCAGGTGGGCGGCGAGGCACGTGCCAACGACTGGCCGCTCGAG
>JACJWG010000015.1 GCA_020637235.1 Acidimicrobiaceae bacterium
CCTGGCTGACGGTGAGGTAGGCGTGGCCGGGTCGTTCGAGCGCGCGGTGCGACGAGATCGTGACGCTCATCGCGAGTCGGGCGGCGACGAGGTCGAACAGCACGCGCAGTTCGTCGTCGTCGAGCGGGGCGATCGCGACGAACCCACCGATCACGCGACGGGCGGTGGCGACGACGTCGTCGACGTCGAGCAGCGCGTAGGCGAGGCCGATCGCGAGCTCGTTCACGCGGCGCCCGAAGGTGGCGTCGCCGAAGTCGATCAGCCCGGTGATGCGGTCGCCTGCGACGAGCACGTTGTGGTCGTTGGCGTCGTGGTGCAGCACCTGGGCCGGCAGGCGATCGAGCACGGGGACGACGCGGGCGGCGTGGCGGTCGAGGACCCGCTCGACCACCGCCCGGTCCTCGGGGTCGGCGACGTCGTCGAGCCATGCTCGCACCGCCTGGGCCCGATCGAGATCCCACAGGAAGTCGCGGCGGTGGGCCGCCGGGTGGCCGAACGAGCGCAACGCCGCCGACAGCTCGCCGAGCAGCCGGCCGAGGCCCACCCCCACCTCGGGTGTGCGGGCACCGAGAGCGAGCGGGATCCCCGGCAGGTGGGTGACGACCCGCACCCGGTGGCCGTCGACGACGCACGACGCGCTGCCGTCGACGGTGGGCACGACCCGCGGCACCGCCAGCCCCGGCGCCACGCGGGCGAGGTGCTCGAGCATCGCGAGCTGCAGGTCGAGCACCGCGTCGTCCTCGGCCCGGTTCGACACCTTCAGCACGACCGCCCGGCCGTCGGCGGTGGTGAGCCGTGCGTTCTGGTCGCGTTCGGCGTCGAGCGGTTCGACCGTGGCGGTGAGGCCGAAGTGCTCACCCGCGACGGCGGCGAGGCGCTCGTGCGACCATGCGGGCGCCGGTTCGGTGAACACGTCTCGGGTGTCGGTCACCCGAGCGATCGTACCGACGGGGGCGTCAGCGGCCGGTGAAGTTGGCGGGCCGGCGCTCCAGGAACGCGGCGACCCCCTCGCGGTGGTCGTCGCTGCGGAAACACGCCGCCATCGCCGTGGTGTGACGGGCCATGTGCTCGGCGACCGGGGCGGTGAGCCCCTCGTGCACGAGCTGCTTGATCAGACCGAGGCTGTGCGGCGAGCCGGCGGCGATCGTGTTCGCGAGCTCCATCGCCTGGTCGAGCAGGTGGTCGCTCAGCACCACCTGCATCACGTAGCCGAGCCGCAGCGCCTCGTCGGCGTCGATCATCGCCCCGGTGTAGAGCAGCCTGAGCGCGGGCTGCACCCCGATGATGCGGGGCAGCAACCAGGTGCCGGCGCCGGTGTCGGGCACGAGGCCGCGGTGCACGAAGTTCCACGCGAACCTGGCATTGGGGCTGCAGAGGCGGATGTCGCACTGCGAGGTGAACTCCGCACCCATGCCCACCGCCGGCCCGTCGACCGCGCAGATCGTGGGCTTGCGGCTCTGGGCGATCGGCCACCACTTGTGGCGCTCCTCGGCCGTGCCGCGCAGACCCCGCGTCTCGCCGGGCACGGTGGCGAGATCGGCGAGGTCGGTGCCGGCGCAGAACGCGCCGGGCACGCCGGTGACGACGATCACCACGGTGTCGGGGTCGTCGTCGGCACGGCCGACGGTCTCGATGAACTGCCCGAGCATCGCGTACGTCATCGCGTTGCGCTTCTCGGGCCGATCGATCGTGACCACCCCCACCTTGCCCTCGCGGTGGTAGCGGATCAACTCACGTTCGGCGCCGTCGTTCATGGACCGAACGTAGCCGTCAGTGGCGGGCGGAGTTCCAGCTGTGGATCACCTGGAAGTAGTTGGCACGGTCGTACACGTCGGGGTCGGGCACGTTGGCCCGGCTCACGCTGCCGCGCAGCTGACGCACGCTGTCGTAGTCGCGCTCGTCCATCCACGTGACCACCTCGCGCCGCAGTTCGCGCAGGTGTTCGGGTCCGTGGCGCAGCAGGGCGCTGGTCGCCATCACCACGTCGGCGCCGGCGAGCAGCAACTTCAGCGCGTCGGCACCGGTGTGCACGCCGCTCGACGCCGCCAACGAGCCGCGGACGAACTCGCGGAGCACGCCGATCCAGTGCAGCGACAGCCGCGATTCGGCCGAGGTGGACAGCTGCAACTGCGGCCGCACCTCGAGCGTGTCGAGGTCGATGTCGGGCTGGTAGAGCCGGTTGAACAGCACGAGCCGTCGGCGCCAGCGAGCTCGAAGCTCTTCGCGGTGTGGGCGAGGGCGGTGAACCAGGGCCTGATCTTCACCGAGCGGCACGTCGATCTCGTTGCACCTCCTCGATCAGCTCCATGTAGCGGCGCTCCACCTCGTGTGGAGAGCATCGGGTCGGTGACGGTGTCGTACAGGTTGAGCTCGATCGCGTCGGCACCTGCGTCGGCGAGCAGCGGCGTAGCGCACCCACCCGCCGGGCGACACCCGTTGATGCTCGCGATCACCGGGATCGACAGCGCCTCCTTCGCATCTTCCACCAGGTCGAGATGATGGTCGGGACCGACCTCCACCCCGTCGAGGTGCGGCAGATAGCTGAGCGCCTCGTGGTGGCTGTCGCCGCCAAAGCTCAGCGTACTCGACGGCGAACGCCTCGTGCTCGATCTGCTCCTCGAACAGGCTCGGCAGCACGATGGCCCCGGCACCGGCGCCTCAGGCCGCTCCCACATCGCCGGGTCGCCAGTGACGGGACCGGGCGAGGCGACGAGCAGGCTGTGCAGCTCGAGACCGAGGTAGGTGGTGGACAGATCGATCATGCCTCGTCCTCCTGCTCGGCGAGGTGGCCTCGGCAGCGTGCTCAGGAGCGGACCGCTCGATGCCGGCCAGCTGCTGGTAAGTAGCTCCACCGGCCGGCGACGTCGGCCTCGGCGAGTCGGAGCAGTTCAGGCGGCTCAGGCCGGATCGCTGCGAGCGAGCATCCGGAAGCGAGCCTCGCTCCGGGCGACTCGCCGTACGGCAACGACGGCTCGGCACTGTCGAGCTCGAACAGCTTCGTGTCTCGCCGTCACCGGCCGGTAGCGGTACAGCGGCCAGTGACCGCTCTGCACCGCCGCCTGCTGCAACATCGGCGCGACATGTCGTAGCCGTGGGCCACGCAGCTCGAGTAGGCGATCACGAGCGACACGCCGGGCCAGGCCGCCGCCTCGCGCGCCTTCACCGTCTGCACGTCGCTCGCCCGGCGCGATCTTCGCGACTTACACGTCGCCAGCTCATCGCCTCGAGCCGGGTCCTTCTTGGCGATGCCCTTGCCGCTCGCCGCAACTCGCGACCGCGCCGCAGGTGGCCTTCGACGCCTGGCCGCCGGTGTTGGAGTACCTCGGTGTCCATCACGAGCACGTTCACGTTGCGCCCGCTGCCGAACGTGGTCGAGCCCGCCGGCCCCCGATGTCGTAGGCCCAGCCGTCGCCACCGACGATCCACGCTCTGCCGACGAGCGCATCGGCGATCTCGGCGAGCGTGCCGCCTCGGGGGCGTCGATCGCGGCGAGCGCTGCGACCAGCTGCCCGACACGATCGCGCTGGGCACGGATGCCGGCATCGTCGACCAGGTCGACGCCATCGGCGATCGCCGTGGTGAGTGCCGGATCGAGCCGGTCGGCCAGCGCGGTCATCGCCTCGAGCGCCGCCCGGCGTTGGGCCTCGTACCCGAGACGGATGCCGAGACCGAACTCGGCGTTGTCCTCGAACAGGCTGTTCGCCCAGGCGGGACCGCGGCCGTCGGCGTCGGTGGTGTACGGGGTGGTGGGCAGGTTGCCGCCGTAGATGCTGGAGCACCCGGTGGCGTTGGCGATGAGCAGTCGATCACCGAAGAGCTGGGTGAGCAGCTTCAGGTACGGCGTCTCGCCGCAGCCCGAGCACGCACCGCTGAACTCGAACAGCGGGGTGCGCAACTGGCTGGTCTTCACCGACGCCGGGTCGAACCGGGTGGCGTCGGCGCCCTGGACCGCGAGGAACTCGTCCCACGCGGCCCGTTCGGTGTCGAGGTGCTCGCCGATCGGCTGCAGGTTGATGCTCTTGCGCTTCACCGCGCTCTTGTCGTGCGCCGGGCACGCCACCACGCACAGGCCGCAGCCGGTGCAGTCGTCGGGCGCCACCTGCACGGTGAGGCTCAGCCCGGGCACCTCGCGGGATCGGAAGCTCTTGGTCTTCAGCGTCGCGCCGGATGGCAGGGCGTCGGCCTCGTACACCTTCAGCCGGATCGCGGCGTGCGGGCAGACGATCGCGCACTTGCCGCAGTCGATGCAGAGGTCGGGTTCCCAGATCGGGATCTCCGGCGCGATCGTGCGGCGCTCGACCTTGGCGGTGCCGGTGGGGAACATGCCGTCGGGCGGCAGCGCGCTGACGGGCAACAGGTCCCCCTCGCCCGCGAGCATCCTCGCGGTGACCCGTTGCACGAAGTCGCTGCTGCCCGGCGGCACGACGGCACGACGGTGCACCCCCGAGTCGGCGGCAGCGCCGACGGGCACCTCGTGCAGGTTCGCGAGCGTGGTGTCGACCGCCGCGACGTTGCGCTCGACGATCACCGATCCCCGCTTGCCATAGGTGTGCTCGATCGCGTCCTTCAGCGCGGCGATCGCCTGCTCGGTGGGCAACACGCCGGCGAGCGCGAAGAAGCAGGTCTGCATCACGGTGTTGACCCGCCCGCCGAGCCCGGCCGCCTTCGCGACGGCGGCCGCGTCGATCGTGTAGAGGCGGAGGTGCCGGTCGAGCACCTGCTGCTGTGCCTCTTCCGGCAACGCAGCCCACACATCCTCGGGCCGGTGTGGGCTGTTGATCAGCACGACCGCACCCTCGGCGGCGAGTTTCAGCACGTCCATGCGCTGGAGGAAGTTCCACTGGTGCACGCCGACGAAGGTCGCCTGGTCGATGAGGTAGGTGCTCTCGATCGGGCGGTCGTCGAAGCGCAGGTGGCTCACCGTCATCGAGCCCGACTTCTTCGAGTCGTAGACGAAGTAGCCCTGCACGTGCAGGTCGGTGTGGCTGCCGACGATCTTGGCGGTGTTCTTGTTGGCGCCGACGGTGCCGTCGCTGCCGAGGCCGTAGAACACGGCACGCACCTTGGAGGTGTCGGTCGTGAACGACGGGTCGACGTCGAGGCTGAGCCGGGTGACGTCGTCGATGATGCCGACCGTGAACCCGTTCAGCGGATCGTCCGTCGCGGCCTCGTCGAAGACCGCCTTGGCCATCGCCGGGGTGAACTCCTTCGAGCTCAGCCCGTAACGGCCACCGATCAGGCGCGGCCGCACGCCGTCGGCCCAGTGCGCGGCGTCGCTGTGCCACAGCGCGGCGAGCACGTCCTGGTGGAGCGGTTCGAACGGGGCGCCCGGCTCCTTCGTGCGGTCGAGCACGGCGATCGTGCGCACACTCGGCGGCAGCGCGGCGAGCAGCTGTGCGGTGGGGAACGGACGGAACAGGCGGACGACGGCGACGCCGACGCGAGCGCCGGTGGCGTTCAGGGCGTCGACGGCCTCGGTGACCGCACCGGCGGCCGAGCCCATCAGTACCACCACGCGGTCGGCGTCGGGCGCGCCGTGGTAGTCGACCAGGTGGTACTCGCGTCCGGTGAGCGCGGCGAGCTGATCGAACGCGGCCTGGGTGGCGCCGGGCACCGCCTCGTAGAACGGGTTGCACGCCTCGCGGGCCTGGAAGAACACGTCGGGGTTCTGCGCGGTGCCGCGGATCATCGGCCGGTCGCTGTCGAGGCCACGGTCGCGATGGGCGCGCACGGCGCCCTCGTCGATCATCAGCCGCAGCTGGTCGGCGGCGACGGGGGTGACGGTGTTGAGCTCATGGCTGGTGCGGAACCCGTCGAAGAAGTGCAGGAACGGCACACGGCTCTGGAGCGTGGCCGAGTGGGCGACAGCGGCGAAGTCGCCGGCCTCTTGCACACTGCTCGCGCAGAGCATCGCCCAGCCGGTGGTGCGGGCCGCCATCACGTCGCTGTGATCGCCGAAGATGCTGAGCGCGTGGGTGGCGACGGCGCGGGCCGCCACGTGGAGCACGGCGGGGGTGAGCTCGCCGGCGATCTTGAACATGTTGGGCAGCATGAGCAGCAGCCCCTGGCTGGCGGTGAACGTGGTGGCGAGCGCGCCGCGCATCGCCGCGCCGTGCAGGGTGCCGGCTGCGCCGGCCTCGCTCTGCATCTCGATCACCTCGGGCACCACACCCCACAGGTTCTGGTGTCCGCGTGCGCTCCAGTCGTCGGCGAACTCGCCCATCGCCGAAGCCGGGGTGATCGGGTAGATCGCGATCACCTCGCTGGCGAGGTGTGCGACGCGGGCGGCGGCCTCGTTGCCGTCCATGATCTCGTGCCCGGCCCGGCGCGATGCTGCTGCGGCCGGTTCGGCGGAACCGGCCGCCGGACTGCTCGCCGGTGGGCTGGTGGACTCCTCGGTACTCATGCGTGCTGCCACCCCGGGACTCGATCGCTGCGCCAGAACAGCTCCAGGCCGGTGAGGACGTCGCGGATCGACTCCTTGCGCTGCCAGCCGTCGGGGACCGGCAGTTCGTCGGCGGCGGCCTTGGCGGCCTCGACCGAGACGAATCGGCGTGGGGCGAGCTCGGTGCCGTCGATGGCAGGGGGTTCACCCTCGTGTGGGACGGTGTGGATGACCAGTTCGACTTCCGGCATGCCCCCAGCCTGCGCCGCCGCCCCTGCGATCAGTAGGGCCGATGGTCACGGCGACCCCGTGTCCAGGTCCCATGTGGCTTCGTGAGCGAGATGCGCAGCCGGTGCGCATCCGGCTCACGGACCGACGTGGTCCGTGAGCGAGATGCGCAGCCGGTGCGCATCCGGCTCACGAAGGGGTCGATCGGTACTCGGACACCAGGGCCGGCGGGGCGGTGCACAGCCAGGCGTCCTCGATCGCCTCGGCGAGATGCCCGGGGCCCACCACGTCGAGTTGCACCAGCACGGCGGCGTAGCCGTCGAAGTGCGGGATCGTGAAGAAGCCGGGATGGCCCTCGGCGAGCACCGCCTCCTTCTCGCCGAGGTCGTCCACCCGCAACGCCACGATCGGCCCCGACGGTGGGGTGTCCGCGCCGAAGCGCTTCAGGTCGGCCTTGCTGAACGGGCGCTCCCAGGCGAAGTGGGTCCCCCCGACGAACCAGGCCCGGTTGCGGTAGCTGGTGCCTTCGGTCACCCCCGGGAACGAGAGCGCCAGCGAGGCCACGTCGTCGACGGTGATCATCGGACCACCGTAGACGCGACGTCGCTCCTCAGTTGCCGAAGTCCCAGCCCATGCCCTTCGCGTACTGGCCGAGCACGTTCTTCGCGATCAGGATCTTGTGCACCTCGTCGGGCCCGTCGGCGATCCGCAGCGTGCGCGCCCCCTGGTACATGCCCCACAACGGCAGGTCGTTGCTCACCCCGGCCGCGCCCCACACCTGGATCGCCCGGTCCACCACCCGGGTGTAGGCGGCCGGCACGTGCACCTTGATCGCGCTGATGTCGGTGCGGGCGGCCTGCAGGCCCTGGTCGATCTTCTCCGCGGCGTGGATCGTGAACAGGCGGGAGGTCTGGATGTCGATGTAGCTGTCGGCGATCGCCCCCTGGGTGAACTGCTTGTCGGCGAGCACGCCGCCGTGCACCTGACGGCTCGCCGCCCGCTCCACCATCAGGTCGAACGCCCGCCACATCTGCCCCACGCAGTTCATGCAGTGGTAGATCCGGCCGGCACCGAGCCGGTCCTGTGCCGCCTGGTGTCCCTCACCCACCCGGCCGAGCGCGTTGGCCACCGGCACCCGCACGTCGTCGTACTTCACCTCGCAGTGGTCGCTCTCCTTTCGACCCCACACGCCGATACCACGCACGATGTTCACACCCTTCGTGGCGGTCGGCACGATGATCTGCACCATCGGCCCGCTCCGGCGGTCGGTGGCGTCCTGCTCGACCACGCGGCACATCACGATGAAGAAGTCGGCGTCGATGCCGTTGCTGGTGAACCACTTGTGTCCGTTGATGACGAAGTGGTCGCCGTCGATCACCGCGGTCGTGTCGAGCGATCGCGGGTCGCTCCCGGGGTTGTGCGGCTCCGTCATCGAGAACCCCGACTCGATCACCCCGTCGATCAGCGGCAGCAGCCACTGCTGCTTCTGCTCCTCGGTGCCGTACTTCACGAGGATCGACTGGTTGCCGGAGTTGGGCGCGACGACGCCGAACAGGCTCGCCGCACCGATCGCGTAGGCAAGTACCTCGTTCATGTACGCGTGGGCCAGGAAGTCGAGGCCCATCCCGCCGTACTCCTTCGGCAGGTGGGGCGCCCACAACCCGGCCTGCTTCACCTTCTCCTTGATGTCGGCACGCAGCTCGAGCACCTCGGTGTGGTCGTGGAAGCTGTCCCCCTCCCGACGCTCGCGCCACAGCCGCTGCTCGTTCGGCAGGATGTGGTCGTTGACGATCTCGGCGGTGCGCATGCGGATGTCGTTGATCCGCTCGTCCAGCGTGGGCACGGGCTTGCAGTTCATGGCCATGGGCCGACGCTACGCACGACGACCCAGACGCTCCGGGTCGGAGGTGATCAGGCGAAGAGTTGCGCCAGCGACGCCTCGGCAGCCGCGAGGTCGTCGCGCTGCTGGGCTTCGAGGCGGCTGAGGTAACTCACGGCGACGATCCCCTCTTCCACCATGCCGCCGTCGGTGTCGGACGGCAGCTCGATCGCGTCGCCCCACTCCATCCTCACCTGATACGCACCCTGGTGACCTTCCTTCGGCACCAGCTCGGCACTCGACATGCGCCGCGGCGGCTCGAGACCCACACGGGCGTGACCCCAGCCCTTCACGTCGGCGAGATCGCAGTTGGGCACGTTGATGTTGACCACCGCGGCATCGGTGAGGGTGCCGGCCTCGATGTCGCGCACCATGCCGCCCACGAAGGCGCTCGCCACCTGGGCGGCGGTGTCCCAGTTCTGCCCGACGAGCATCTCGTCCCAGCCCTGACCCTCGACGCCGAACCCGGCGACCGCCTGGCTGACCGCCACACCGGGGATGAAGCCGTTGCGCCCGCTGAGGCAGGCGCCGACGGTGCCGGAGTGGTACACCGACCGGCCGACGTTGACCCCCGGGTTGATGCCCGACACGATCAGGTCGAACTTCGGGCCGAACGCACCCAGACGGGCGAACATCACGCACAGCGCGGGCGGGCCGGACACCGACCAGGCCTCGTCGATCCCGTCGAGCTGGTGGCGGCACACCGACGGTTGGATGAGATGCAACGCGCCGAGCGCCGCACCCGCACCCGAGTACTCCTGATCGGGAGCGATCACCACCACGTCACCGTGGGCCCGCATCGCCCGAGCGAGTACGTGCAAGCCGATCGAGTCGATGCCGTCGTCGTTGGTCAGCAAGATCCTCATCGCTCCCATCTTGGCGCGTCGACGGCACCGGTGCGCCGACCGTGCGTGAGCAGCGGGCGAGCACGGTGTGAACGCGCCGTGAACGTTGCCACGTGACACCATGTGGTCATGCGTCCGTCGGCCGTCCTCAGCTCGCTGCCCGCCCCGGCGGCGCGCCGTCTGGCGGTGCGAGCCACGCCCGATGCGATCCGCCGCCTGAAGGCCGGTCATCCGTGGCTGTTCGAGGGCTCGATCCGCTCGGTCAGCCACGAGGGCTCCCCCGGCGACCTGGCGGTCGTGTTCGACGACGACCGCCAGTTCGTGGCCATCGGGCTGTGGGACCCCGATTCGCCGATCCGGCTGAAGGTGCTCCACCAGGGCAAGCCGGCGCCGATCGACGAGGCCTGGATGCGGGCCCGGATCGAGGCCGCCGTCGCCCGCCGTCATCCGATCGCGATGCCGCCGCCCGACACGCCGCCCACCACCGCCTACCGAGTGGTGCACGGCGAGAACGACGGGCTGCCCGGCCTGGTGGTCGACCGCTACGCGCACGTCGCCGTGGTGAAGCTCTACAGCGCCGCGTGGGTGGCCCACCTGCCGGTGGTGGTGCCGATCCTGCGCGAGGTGGTGTCGGTCAGTTCGATCGTGTTGCGGCTCGCCCGCTCGATCCCGCCCCATCACCTGCACGGCCTGGAGGAGGGCCAGTCGCTCGTCGGTCCGGAGATCTCGGCGCCGGTGTCGTTCCTCGAACACGGGCTCCGCTTCGAAGCCGACGTGGTGGCCGGGCAGAAGACCGGCCACTTCCTCGACCAGCGTGACAACCGGATCGAGGTGGGCCGTCGGGCCCGGGGCGCACGGGTGCTCGACGTGTTCTCGTGCACCGGCGGCTTCGGCGTGCACGCCGCGGCGGGCGGCGCTCGCTCGGTGCTGAGCGTCGACGCGAACCCACAGGCGATCGCCATGGCGGAGCGGCACATGTCGCTCAACATGGACCGTCCCGACGTTGCTGCGTGCCGCCACGAGACCGTCACCGGCGACGCGTTCGGTGCCCTCGAACGGCTCGCCGCGGCGCGCCGACGCTTCGACATCGTCGTCGTCGACCCGCCGTCGTTCGCACCCAACGCGGCCTCGGTCCCCCGCGCGCTGTCCGCCTACGAGCGACTCGCCCAGCTCTCGGCGCCGCTCGTGGAGATCGGCGGGCTGCTCGTGTCGGCGTCGTGCTCGTCGCGCGTGACGCTGCCCGACTTCGTGCGTGCGGTGCACGCTGGCGCCGCGAAGGCCGGCTTCGAGCTCGACGAAGAACGACGTACCGAGCACCCGATCGACCATCCGATCGGGTTCGCCGAGGGCGCCTACCTCAAGGCGGTGTGGTCGCGCCCGCGCAAGTCGTCCGGCGCGTTCCCGCCGTTCGATCCCCTCCGATGATCCCGACGATCGACCTCCGCCGCGCCGACGCGCCAGCGGCACTCGGCGCCGCGTGTGCCTCCGTCGGCTTCTTCCAGATCACCGGGCACGGCGTCGACCCGGGCGTGATCGACGCCGCGTGGCGGGCGGCGCGTGCGTTCTTCGATCTGCCCGAGGCCGAACGCGACACCGTCCGGCAACGTCCCGGCGACGCCTACGGGTACGTGCCGATGGAACACGAGTCGCTCGAACGGTCGCTCCGTGACGGCGCCGCACCAGCCGATCTGAAGCAGACGTTCAACGTCGGCCCGCTCGCCCACCCGTCGGTCGACCTCGCCGATCCGGTGGCGGCATGGGCGTTCGGCCCGACCCCGTGGCCGCCTGCGCTGCCCGAGCTCGAGCCGGCGATGCGCGCCTCCTTCGCCGCCATGGACGACCTCGTCCGTCGCCTGCTCGCGATCCTCGCGGTGGCGCTCGACCAGCCCCCGACGTTCTTCGAACCGTACGTCGACCGTGCGCCCGGTGCGTTGCGCGCGCTCGACTACCCCGACCTCGGCGATCGCGCGCCCGAGCCCGGCCAGCTGCGCGCCGGGGCCCACACCGACTACGGCACGCTCACCGTGCTGCGCCAGGACGACGCCCCAGGTGGGCTCGAAGTGCTCGACCCGCGCACCGACTCCTGGGTGGCCGTACCTGCGGATCCCGACGCCTTCGTGGTGAACCTCGGCGATCTGATGCAGCGGTGGACCGGCGACCGGTGGCGCTCGACGCTGCACCGCGTGGTGGTGCCGCCAGCTCAGCCGACGGGCTCCGATCACCGCAGCACACGCCGCCAGAGCATGGCGTTCTTCCACAACGCGAACGTCGACGCGCGTATCGAGGTGATCCCCACGTGCGTCCCCGACGGCGAGACCGCCCGCCACGAGCCGGTGATCGCCGGACCGCATCTCATGTCGAAGTTCCACCGCGCCACCTCGATCTGATCGCGCTCGCCCGGATCGCTACGGTTCGGCCATGACCACCGAGTTCGAGCAGGCCGCAGCCCGAGTGGCCGCAGGCGCCGACCACCACGCCGAAGCCGCAGCGCTCGTCGCACAGATGACCCTCGACGAGCAGCTGTGGTGTCTCGACGGCGACACCGAAGCGTGGCCCGGGCTGTTCGACATGATGCAGGGCGGCTACCACCGGCACACGTTCCCCGCCGCCGTGGTCGAGCGGCTCGGCATCCCCGGCATCCACTTCAGCGACGGCCCGCGTGGGTGCGTGGTCGGGCCGAAGACGTGCTTCCCGGTGAGCATGGCGCGCGCCGCATCGTTCGACGTCGACCTCGAGCGCCGCATCGGCGAGGCGATCGGCGCCGAGCTGCGCGACGTCGGTGCCACCTACTACGGCGGGGTGTGCGTCAACCTGCTGCGCCACCCCGGCTGGGGCCGCGCCCAGGAGACCTACGGCGAGGAGCCGATGCTCGTCGGCGAGATGGGTCACGCGCTCGCCTCCGGCGCCCAGCAGCACGTGATGGCCTGCGTGAAGCACTTCGCGCTGAACTCGATGGAGAACGCCCGCTTCCGCGTCGACGTGCGCGCCGACGAGCGGGCGCTGCACGAGGTGTACCTCCCCCACTTCCGCCGCATCGTCGACGGCGGGGTGGCGAGCGTGATGAGCGCCTACAACGCCGTCAACGGTGCGTTCTGCGGCGAGCACCACGAACTGCTCACCGGCGTGCTGCGCGGCGAGTGGGGCTTCGACGGCTTCGTCACGAGCGACTTCATCTTCGGCCTCCGCGACCCCGTCGGGTCGGTGCGCGCCGGGCTCGACATCGAGATGCCATTCC
Organism: Acidimicrobiaceae bacterium; assembly: GCA_020637235.1. GTDB lineage: Bacteria > Actinomycetota > Acidimicrobiia > Acidimicrobiales > Ilumatobacteraceae > VFMC01. The sequence continues at coordinate 12,573 of JACJWG010000015.1, forward strand.
GCCAACAGCGCGCCCCGGTGCTCGCCGACGCGATCGCCGACGGCCGTCTCGACCGCAGCGAGGTGGTCGCCGCCGTCGAACGGATCGTGGCCACGCTGTTGCGCTTCCATCCGGTCACGTCGCGCCCGGCCGACCCCGGCCGTGTGCTGAGCGACGCCCACCGAGCGCTGGCCCGCGAGGCTGCACAGCGGTCGATGGTGCTGCTGCGCAACGACGGTGTCCTCCCGCTCCCTGCTCGCGACCTACGGCGCGTGGCCGTGCTCGGCCGGCTGGCCGCGGTGCCCAACCTGGGCGACCGTGGCTCGAGCGACGTGATCGCACCGGCGGTGGTCACCCCGCTCGACGGGCTGCGCGCCGCCCTGCCCGACGTCGACGTGGTGCACGACGCCCGCGACACGTCGATCGCCGAGAACGCCGACGTGGCGATCGTCGTGGTCGGGTACACCCACGTCGACGAGGGCGAGTACATCGACGCCGCCGGCACCGCCGGGCTGATGGGCGATCACTTCCCACCGATGAGCGACGCCGACCGCGCGGCGATCGCCGCTGCGAGCCCAGCGCCTGCGCCGGCGCCTCCCGCGGCGCCGGCCGACGGCGACGACGAAATGGCCGAACTGCCCGACACGAGCGGCTTCGCCCCGGGCGGTGACCGGCGCAACCTGCGGCTCTCGAGCGACGACGAGGCGCTCGTGCGCGCCGTGGCCGCCACCAACCCGAACACCGTGGTGGTGGTGATGGGCGGCAGTGCGGTGGTGATGGAGGCGTGGCGCCACGACGTCGCTGCGATCGTGCTGCTCTGGTATCCGGGCATGGAGGGTGGCCACGCACTCGCCGACGTGCTGCTCGGCCACGTCGCCCCGAGCGGGCGGTTGCCGTTCAGCATCCCGAGCGACGAGGCACACCTCCCCCACTGGGACCCTGACGCCGGCACCGAGGTGTACGACCTGTGGCACGGCCACTGGAAGCTCACCCGCGACGGCCACACCGCCGCGTACCCGTTCGGCTACGGCCTCAGCTACACGACGTTCGCGCTGCGCGAACTGGTGGTGGACGCCGACGGTCACGCGGCGGAGGTGGCAGTGGAGAACACCGGCGCGGTGGACGCCGACGCGGTGGTGCAGTTCTACGGCGGGATGCCCGAGTCGCGCCACGAGCGACCGGCCGAGCGGCTGATCGGCTTCGTCCGGGTGCACGTGCCTGCCGGCGACGTGGTGCGCGTGGAGACCCCGCTCGACCTGCGCCAACTCGACGTGCGCGACGGCACCACGTGGATCACCGAGGGTGGCACGTACCGGATCACCGCGGCGTTGCACGTCGGCGACCCACACGCCCTGCACACCGACCTCGTCCGCCACGCGGCGAGCGTGCCCGCCCGCTGACGACGCCGCTCCGGGGCGTGCCGTACGATCCGGTGATGGCACTGCACCCCAACGGCGTCCACCACCTCGCGATCGCCACGCGCGACATGAAGGCGCAGATCGAGTTCTTCACCGACGTGCTCGGCGGCGAGCTGAAGGCCCTGTACTGGATGCACGGCGTCGCGAACACCTATCACGGCTTCGTCGAGCTGAGCCCCCAGTGCTACATCGCCTTCCAGCAGCACCCCGACAACCCGGCCGACGCGCAGATCGGCGTCACCCACGCCGGCAACGCCGGCGGCACGGTCACCGCCGGCACGATGCAGCACCTCGCGCTCAACGTCGACTCGCTCGACGAGCTGTACGCGATGCGCGACCGCATCCGCAGCCGCGGCGTGCCAGTGATCGGCCCGATGAACCACGGCATGTGCCAGAGCATGTACTTCGCCGGACCCGAGGGGCTCGCGCTCGAGATCGCCACCGGCGGCGGCATCGACGAACGTGCGTGGATCGATCCGGAGGTGCAGGCACTGTGTGGCATCGACGACGACGAGCTCGGCCGCTACACCGCACCGGCGGCGTACGAACGTCCGGCCGAGGCGGTGGCCCAGCCGGCGTACGATCCGGCGAAGCCGAACCTGGTGTACCCGGCGCCGGTGTGGCAGTCGATGCTCGCCGCGCCGGACGAGGCGATGTGGAGCGCCGTCACGTCCGAGCCGCCCGTCTCGGTGAGCTGACGCTCCGCTACCGTCGTCGCCGATGGAACCCCAGTTCGAGCACTACGACCTGATCATCGTCGGCGCCGGGAGCGGCAACTCGATCGTCACCCCTGCCCTCGACACGTGGAAGATCGCGATGGTCGAGGAGTGGGTGTTCGGCGGTACGTGCCTCAACCGCGGCTGCATCCCGACGAAGATGTTCGTGCACGCCGCCGACATCGTGCAGACGGTGGCGCACTCGGCGATGCTCGGCGTCGACGCCCACGTCGACCAGGTGCGCTGGCTCGACATCCGCGACCGGGTGTTCGGTCGGATCGACCCGATCGCCGAAGGTGGCGAGCGCTACCGGGTCGGCGACGAGTGCCCCAACATCACCGTGCACCAGGGCCGCGGCCGCTTCGTCGACGTGCGCAGGATGCGCGTCGACGGGCCCACCGGCACCACCTTCATCGAGGCCGACCAGATCGTCGTCGCCGCCGGCGCCCGACCGATGGTGCCCGACATCCCGGGTCTGGCCGAGGTGGGGTATCACACCAGCGACGACATCATGCGGCTCGACCACGTGCCCGAGCACCTGATCGTGCTCGGCGGCGGCTTCATCGCCTGCGAGCTCGCCCACGTGTTCGGCTCGTTCGGTGCCGACGTCACGATCGTGCAGCGCGGCCAGTACCTCCTGCGGGCCGAGGACCACGACGTGAGCCGGGCGATCACCGAGATCTTCGCGAAACGGTTCGACCTGCGCTGCGGCACGTCGGTCGACTCGGTCGAGCGGCGGGGCGACCGGGTGCACCTCACCTTGCGCGACGGCAGTGTGCTCGAGGGCACCGACATCCTGGTCGCCACCGGACGGGTGCCCAACAGCGACGTGCTCGACGCCGTGGCCGGCGGCCTGGCGCTGCATCCCGACGGCCGGATCGTGGCCGACGAGACCGGGGCGACGTCGGTGCCGGGCGTGTGGGCGCTGGGCGACATCAGCTCGCCGTACATGCTGAAGCACGTCGCCAACCACGAGGCCCGCACGGTGGCGCACAACATCACCGGGCCCGACGTGTTGCGCACCAACGACTACCACGCCGTGCCGCACGCGGTGTTCACCAACCCGCAGATCGCGAGCGTCGGGCTCACCGAGCACGAGGCCCGCGCCCAGGGGCTCGACACGATGGTGACGATCCAGCGCTACGCCGACGTCGCGTACGGCTGGGCGCTCGAGGACACCACCAGCTTCTGCAAGCTCGTCGCCGATCGTGCCACCCGCCACCTCGTGGGTGCCCACATCATCGGCCCGCACGCATCGAGCCTGATCCAGCAGCTCATCCAGGGCATCCGCTACGAGCGCTCGATCGACGACATGGCTCGCGGCCAGTACTACATCCACCCCGCCCTCGGTGAGGTGGTCGAGAACGCCCTGCTGCAGTTCCCCGGCGTCTGAGCGCCGCGGTCGGCGAGTTCCTGCTGGGCGTCAGCCGGCCGCGTCGACGCCGACCGGATCGGTGACCACCACGAGTGGCGCACCGTCCGCGTCGTGGTCCTCGTCGTCGTGGTCCTCGTCGTCGTGGTCCGCGTCGTCGTGGTCGCCCTCGTCCCACACCTGCTCGGCGCCGCTGTGGCCGGCCTGCACCACCGTCGCGAAGCTGCCGACACCGGCGAGCACCACGAGCGCGGCGATCACCGGACGGAACCAGCGCGGCGATGCGGCGGCCCGCCGCCGCAGCAGCTTCGGCACCACAATCCAGGCGATCACCACGAGCAGGAACACGAGCCCGAGGTTGCGTGCCATCTCGCCGGCCTCGGCGTGGTCGTGGATCCCCGCGCTGCGCTCGCCGGCCTCCTCGAGTTCCTCCCCGGACGCTGCCGCCAACACGGCGCCGATCGCACCGGCGCCGACGATGCCGAGCAGCACCCACTGGTAGCGCTCGAACCAGGCCTGCTTCACCAGCAGCGCGATCGCGAGCAGCGCCCCGAGCGGCAGCAGCACCACCGGGACGTGCACGAAGAGCGGATGAGCGGGGATGCCGGAGATGGTGTCCATGGCCGGGACGGTACGGGCACCACGCCGACCCGTTGATGCGGTTGGCCGGATCTTGGACGATCCGTTACCGAACGCTTACCTCAGGTCGTGCGGACCGTGAGACGCGACCACGCGCCGAGGAACACCTGATCGCCGTCGGACAGCAGGTGGGGCACGCCACCGACGAGCGGGGCGAGGGCGTCGGTCGGCACCTCGCCCGCCGGCACGACGTGGGTGCCGTTGGTGGACGACAGGTCGACGACGCTCAGGTCGTCGCCTTCCACCACGAACTGGGCGTGACGGCGAGACACCGCGGTGTCGGTGTCGAGCGCGATCTCGGGTCGAGATGCACGCGACTGGCTGGTGCGGCCGACCAGTGCCACATGACCGAACACCGGCACGGTGCTGGTGGACGGTGGCGGCAGCGGACGGTCGGCGAGCTCGCCCTTCAGCGAGTACCACACCGGATCGACCTCGACGATCACCGTCCAGCGACTCGGCGCGCCGGCGGGTGCCGCGGGTTCGACCGGTTCCGGATCCGCCGGCGCCGGTCCGGCCGGATCCGGTGGCGGCGGTTCGGGGGCCTGACCGGTGACGAAGTCGTAGCCGCACGATTCGCAGAACAGGTTGTCGGCTGCGTTGAGCGACCCGCAGTTCGGGCAGGTGACCGGCGCAGCGGCGACGCTGCTCCCGCCCGCGCTCGGTGGCGGCGCGGTGGACTGCGCCTGTGCCTCGGCGCTCGGGCCGTTCATCGGCGCCCCGCACGTGTCGCACCACTCCGGGTCGGTCGACACGTGGCCGTTGGGGCAGGTGGCGGTGCTCATGGCTCGCGCCGGATGCGGGTGGTCTTGGTGCTGCGGGTGTCGAGCGCCATCTCGTCGCTCTTGGCCACCTGTTGCTTCAGCCGCACCGTGCCGGCCTCGACGTCCACCACGTCGACCACCTTGGCGAGCAGCCGGGTGGTCTGCTCGTTGCCCGAGTCGTGCGCGAGCTTGGCCGCCTCGCCGAGCAGCACCGTCGCCGTGCGTTCGTCGCCGGCCGACTTCGCGGCGAGACCTCGTTGGATCACGTCGGCGAGCTGTGCCTGCCCGGTGTAGTGCGCGACCGCCGGATCGATGCGGGTGGTGAGGTTCGTGTCGGCGCTCCAGATGGCCTTCACCAGTCCCTTGGCCATCACCTGGTCGTCGACGACGAGCTCGACCCGAGCGGCCAGGCGTTCGTTGCCGACCGGTGCCGGCGGTACCCGGACCGACACGTGGTAGTCGCGCGACTCGTCGCTCCACGCACCGGTGGGGAACTCGACGACCAACGGGCTGATGCGCGTGGCTCGCGACGTCAGGTCGTCCACCTGGGGGGCCACCTGGCGGACGAACATCACCTCGCTGCCCTGCGGCGCCCACACCCGCAGCCGAGCGTCGGCCACGCCACGGCTCATGGCGTTGCGCATCATCGCCTCGAAGTCGGCTTCCAGGTCCTCCGGCGCGGCGACGATGTCGACCGTGCCGAGCAGGGCGGTCGCGATCGTGCGGAGCTCCTCGACCACCCAGTCGCTGCCGATGCCGCGGCAGTCGCACTGGAAGACGCCCCTGGCGCGTTCGAGTGCGGCGGCGAGCGCACCGGCGGGCTCGCCCTCGATCTTGCCGTCGGTGAGCAAGATGGCGTGCCGCTGCCCGGCGGGTGCCTGGTTGAACAACTCGGTGGCCGCGGTGATCCAGGCACCGATCGCCGTGGCGCCGCCGCTGCGCAACCGCGACACCGCCTCGCTCGCCTCGCGCCGGGTGACGTCGGACATCTTCGCGAGGCCGGGGTGCGGTGGGAACACCATCTGGGCGACGGTGTGGCCCGACATCACGGCGAACCACGTGCCGTCGACGATCTCGTCGATCGCCACCTTCGCCGCCCGGCGGGCCGCAGCGATCTTCGCCGGCGGCATGTCCATCGAGCCGGACGTGTCGACGATGATCACCTCGGCCGCGGCGGTACCCGACGACTGGCCGGCGATGCCGGCACCCGAGCAGGTGATCGACACGACGCCGTGCACGTCGGTCGCACCGTCGCTCAGGTACTCGTTCTGGAAGACCTCGGCCTGGAACTCGGCCACCTGTTCCCTCCTGGGCTCGTTCGTGGACGCCGTCGGACGATGCGTTCCGTTCAGGGTAGTTGCGGGACGCAACGTGCCAGCGCCACCGTGATGTTGTCGCGCCCGCCGCGCTCGTTCGCGAACGCGGCGAGCGACTCGGCGAGTGCCGTCGGCGAGGTGGCGCCCGCAGCCGCGGCGTCGGCCATCAGGGCCTGCAGGCGTTCGGGTTCGGACGCCTCGTTCCACAGCCCGTCGCTGCAGACGAGCAGCCAGCCGGGTCGGTCGACGGCCAACGCACGGAACTCGGGGGTGGGATCGAGCGAGTCGGCACCGAGCCAGCGGGTGATCGTGTGGCTCGTCGCATCGGCTTCGGCGTCGGAGCGAGCCATGCCACGCCGGATCATCTCGGTGCCGAGGGAGTGATCGAGGCTGAGCTGCTCGCCCGGTGCGCCGTCGGGCAGCCAGTAGGCCCGAGAGTCGCCGCACCACGCCGTGGCCACCAGGTCGCGGTCGACCACGGCGGCGACGAACGTGCACGACGGCGGTTCGGGCGGATCGCCGAGCGCCCGGGCCACGGCGACCGCTTCGCCGTTGGCCGCCCGACAGGCCAGGTGCAAGGTGCGCTCCCAGGCGCTCAGCCGCGCCGCGAACGCGCCCTCGACCGGTGGGTTCGCCGCGAGCACGTCGCGCGCCGCTCGTGAGGCGGCGAGGCTCGCCCGGTCGCTGTCGGGAGCGGTGGTCACCCCGTCACACACCACCAGCACCACCAGTCCGGCATCGGTGACCGCGGTGGCCATCGCGTCCTCGTTGCGGGCGTGGGTGATGCCGCGGTCGCACACGGCACCCACGTGGTCGCCGTGGGTCTCGGTCCAGTGCTCGCGTCGGGTGCGCGCCTTGTGACCGCACTGGGTGCAGAAGCCGTCGTCGGCGACGGCGGCGCCGCACGCGGCGCACGGTGCGAACACGTCGACGCCGAACTCGTCGTCGAGGTCGACGCCATCGGTCCCGGACGTCGGCGTGAGCAGATGGGTGCGGGGCACGTCGGCGGTCGGGTCGCCGTCGGCCGTCGGGTCGTCGACGATCGGCGACGCCGGGGGGACGTCGAGCAGCGACGGCGACGAGGGCGGCGCGAGATCGGCGCCGCACGCCTCGCAGAACGTGTCGCCGGCGAGCGACTCGGCGCCACAGGACGAGCACGTCATGTGAGCGTCCGGACCCTCACCCGGTTGGCCTCGTCGACGAGCGCGACACGCCGGCCGCGCTCGGCGGCGAGCGACGCCGCCTCCCGGTAGGCGTGCTCGAGGCCGGTGCGCAGGCTGCGCTCGTCGGCCGCGACGCCGCCGATCGACGCTCCGGGGACGGCACCGTGCGCGAGCACCTCCTGCAGCGCGGCGGCGAGGATGTCGATCCGGAGCGCGGCCCGTTCCTGCGGCTCGATCGTCGCCTGTGCCAACTCGCTCGCCGCGGCGTCGAGGGTCTGCATCGTGCGCCGGTCGTCGGGCACCGAGGCGAGGATCGTGGCCCGCTTGCGCCGCGACTCGCCGAACGCGCGGCTCGTGGACGGGATCCCGTCGAGGGCGGCCAGCGCATCGGTGGTGCGCCCGTCGAGGGTGGCCACCCGGGCCCGCCCGAACAGCGCCGGCGCCACGTAGGCGGCGTCGGTGCGGGCACACACCTGGTACAGGCGGTCGGCCACATCGTGGTCGCCCGACAACTCGCACGCACGAGCCAGCGCGAGCTTCGGGGCGAGTTCGCCGGGCAGGGTGCCGTACACCGTGTTGAACGCACCGACGGCGTGCGACGCATCGCCTCGCGACAGCGCCACCAGACCCTGCAACCACACGCCACGCCAGTCCCACGGGTCGGCGGCGAGCACCGCGTCGGCGGCGGCCCACGCCGCCTCGCCGTTGCCGGTCGCGAGTGCGGCGTATGCCTGCTCGATCGACACCATCGGCGACGGTTCGGGTGGCGAGGCGAGCAACGCGCGGCGCTGCACAGGATCGTCGGTGGTGATCGACTGCAACCACACCGCGTTGGGGTCGGTGGCGTCGGGCACCAGCCGCGGCAGGTCGTCCCACTCGAGCCGGTCGCCGGCGACGGTCGGTGTGGTGAACACCGTCGACGGGGTGCTGCGCGACACCGCGCCAGCGGTGGTCGCCGACACCTCGCGCAACACGCCGAGCATCTGCTGGCGCAGCTCCTCGGCGCTGTGGAACCGGTCTTCGGGGCGCGGGGCGGTGGCCCGCAACAGCAACCGGTAGAGCGAGTCGTGCTCCACGAACAGGGGCACCTCGTCGGGTGACGGCAGCCGATCGACGTACTGGTTCTGGTAGCCCTTGAACTCGAAGATCAGCACCGCCAGGGTGCGGGCGACGGTGTAGATGTCGCTGGCGATCGACGTGCCGTCGGCGGGCACCTCCGGCGCCTGGAACCCCACCGTGCCGTAGATCGGGGTGACGTCGTCGTCGATGCGACGCACACCGCCGAGGTCGATCAGCTTGATGCCGTCGCCGACCTGGATGACGTTGGCCGGCTTGAAGTCGCAGTACAGCAGGCCGAGGCCGTGCAGGTACGAGAACGCCGGCAGCACCTCGATCATGAACGCCAGCGCCTGGTCGACCGGGATCGGTGAGAACCGCCCACCGGCATCTTTCATCCGGCTCTTCAACAGGTTGTTGAGCGACTGGCCGCCGACGTACTCCATGATGATGTACGAGGCGCCGTCGGCGGCGGCGACGAAGTTGTAGATCTCGACGATCACCGGGTGTTCCACCTCGGCGAGGAACTGCTTCTCGGCCACGGCGGCGCGGAACGCGTCCGGATCGCCGGCGTTGAGCAGGCCCTTCACCACCACCCAGCGGTCGTTCACGTTGCGGTCGCGGGCGAGGTAGATCCAGCCCATGCCGCCGTGGGCGAGGCAGCCGACGATCTCGTACTGCCCGCCGAGCAGGGTGCCCGGCGACAGCTTCGGGTCGAAGTCGAACGGGGTGCGGCACTTCGGGCAGAACCCCTTGGTGCGCCCGGGCGACCCGTCGCGGGCACGACCGACCGGCGACTGGCACACCGAGCAGAAGCGCTTCTCCTCGGCGACGACGGCTGGGTCCATCAGCGCCTGGCGTGGATCGAGGATCGGCACCGGCGGCACGTGCACGAACCCGGCGCCGAGGCGCGAGGCCGAGCCGGCGCTGCCGAGCCGTCGCGTGGGACGGCTGCCGCCCGCGGTGCGCGCCGAGCCGAGCGGCACCTGGCCGAGCCGGTTGGTGACCGAGCTGCTGCGGGTGGACGACGGGTTGGTGCTCGGTGCGGCGGATGCGTTCGGGGCGGCGGCCGCGACCGCCGGTGCCTCGGCGGCCATGCCGCACACGTCGCAGTAGCCGTCGACGATGCTCCCGGTGCAGCCCGGCTGCGTGCAGCGCATCTGCGTCACCCTCTCCCTCTCGGGCGGCCACCGGCCGCGTCGATCCTGGCGTTCACGGCCTCGGTGTACCGACGCACGAGTTCCTCGGCTCGTGCCACGTCGCACGGGGCCGACCACAACTCGCCCTCGGCGTCGCGCAGCAGCGGCTCGAGCGCGGCGTCCTCGCCGAGACCGACCGCTGCCGCCTTGTCGCGGTAGGCGTGCAGCAACCCGCGCAACTCGTCGCGGCGGGCGAGCACCCCGCCGAAGCGTTGCTCGACCTGGTCGAACGCAGCGCCGAGCCGGTCGATGCGGGTGAGGTACGGCTCCATCACCGCTCGGGCGCTCGGCCAGGTCATCGCCTCCAACTCGGCGAGCGGACGTGGCACGCCGAGCGCGGCCACCGACGGGATGGCGAGCGTGGGCAGCGGCCGCACCTTCGCACGGCTGCGGTCGACGATCGCTCGCACCTCCACTTCGCGGGCGGCGAGCCCCTCGAGGTGCTCGGGCAGGGTGCGCCAGCGTTCGAACGACGACGTGCGCAGGGTCGCCAGCCGCTCCAGCTCGGTGCGGATCGCCCGTGCCTCCGCCGCCACCGCGCGCCAGGCATCGGCACTCGTGCCCGCTGCTTCGGCCTGCCGCTCGGCCGCGGCGCAGCGCTGCACGTGGTGGCCGAGGTCGTCGGCGAGCCGGCGGGCGACGGCGAGGTCGTCGTGAGCCGAGATGCGATGCTCGGCCAGCGTGCGGTGGGCGGTCTCGGCGGTGGCGAGCTCGCGATACACCTTGTCGAGCACCGCCTGCAGCAGCGCCGCGGCGTCGGCGAGGTTCGCGCCCACCGGGTCGCCGCGGTCGTCGACCACCGGGCGGGCGCTCAGCTCCGAACCGCGGCCGGGGTCGGCGCGGAGCTCGTCCACCCGGGCCGCGATCGCCTTGCGGCACACGAACGCCGCGGCGATGTCGAGCGCGGCGGGCGAGGTCGGGTCGCCGGTGACGGCGGTGACCCGCTCGTCGAGCTGCATCAGCCGGTCGGTGGCCGCGGCCAGCCAGTCGTCCCATTGGGAGAGCACCGCCGATGCCGCGGCCTGCGCGCCCCGATCGGTCACGGCATCGCCCGTGAGTAGTCGGGCTCGGGCAGCGGTGGGATGTCCTCCGGGTCGAGCGCGCCGGTGTCGACCAGCCACCGCTGCGCGATCGCATCGAGGGTGCCGTCGGCCCGGAGTCGTTCGAGCACCCCGTTCACGAACCGCACCAGGTCGACGTCGGCCGCGTTCATCCCGAGGCCGTAGGGCTCCGCGGTGAACGTCGGGCCGACGACCTCGGTGCTCGGATCCTGTGCGGCGAAACCGGCGAGCACCGTGTCGTCGCCGGTGGTGGCGTCGGCCTCACCCTGTTGCATCGCGACGAGGCAGTCGGTGATGTCGGGCTTGGCCACCACGACCAACCCCGGATACTTCTCGGTGTCGCGGATCTCGTCGATGTTGGTGCTGCCCTCGGGCGCACACACCCGGGCGCCGGCGGCGTCGAGATCGGCGATCGTGTCGAACCCGGAGCCGGTCTTCACGAGCACCTTCTGGCCGGCCTGGTAGTACACCGACGAGAACGCGATCCGCAGCCAGCGGTTGCAGTTGATCGTCATCGTGTGGGCGACGAGGTCGACCTCTCGGGCCTCGAGCGCGGGGAGCCGCTGCGCGTAGGTGATCACCTTGTAGACGATCCGGTCCTCGAGCTCCTCGCCCGCGACGTCGAAGATCGCCTTCGCCACTTCCTGCACCACGGAGATGTCGAACCCCTCGATGGTGTCGGTGAGCGGGTTGCGCGACCCGAACAGCAGCGTGTCGCCCGACACCCCGACGACGAGCTGGCCGCGCTCGGCGATCTCGGCCATCGTCGAACCGGCCGGCATCTCGCCCGGTGCCGGCTGCTCGTCGAGCGGCGCATAGGTACGCGTCGCCGGCTCGGCGGCTTCGGCGTTGCTGCACGACGGCGGCGCGGTGGTGGGCACGACGGTCGGTTCGACCACCGAACCCTGCACCTCGTCGGGCAGCCGGGCGTCGCCCGAGCATCCGGCGGCGACCGCGCCGGCGACGACGGCGAGTGCCACGGCCACGAACCGTCTCATCGGTACTCCCTCAGTCGCTGGCCGTACCCGATCGCGCCGAGCGCGGCGATCGCGAGGCCGGCCAGCACGACGACGATCCGCAGCAGGCCGAGCGCGTCGTCGGCACGGTCGAACCGGTCCTGGGCGAGCGACGCCTGCTCGGCGAGCGCGTCGGCGGTCGTGTCGGCCACGGCGGCGAAGTCGGTGGCCGGCGCGTCGGAGGTCGCGAGATCGACGGCGTCGTCCCAGTCGCCGCCGTCGTCGAGCAGGCGCACCTCGGCGTGGCTCGCCGCGTACGCGTCGAAGTCGTCCATCGAGCCGCACCCGACCCCGTGTTCGTCGCACGCTCGTTCGAGGGCGATGTCGGCGATGCTGGCCGACAGCTGCCACTGCTGCTCGTACGCCGCGCCGTTGCCGCGATTGATGAGCGTGAGCGCTTCGCTCGAGCGGGCGTCGAACGCCGCCACCCGCGCCTGGGCCACCAGGTCGGCTGCCGACAGCGGTTCGCGTACCGCGTCGCCGGCGCGTCCAGCGGCACGGGCGTTGGTGCCGACGCCGACGGTGAGCACCAAGAACGCGATGAGGGCCGCCACCACCAGTGGCACGTTGAGCAGGCGCCGGAAGTCGCGCGACAGCCACGCCGAACCGACCAGCAAAGCGGCCAGGGCGAGGAGCGCGGTCACCACCAGCAGCCAGCTCGCCCGGTACGCACGCGACATCGAGTCGTCCACGCGCTGCCGGGTGTTCTGCTCGACCAGTTGCAGCGTGGCGGCGAGCTCGGAGGCGACGGTGCGTGCCTGGCGCTGGTACGCCGCGCCGACGGGAAAGCCCTGCCGGTTGTTGGCCCGAGCCTGTTCGACGAGGCCGACGTACCGGGCGAACTGTTGCACCGCGGTGCCGAGCAACGGCTCGTCGGTCTCGGTGGCATCGCCCGACGCCCTCGACAGCCCGGCGCCGGCGTCGTCGATCCGGTCGTCGTAGGCGGCCCGCAGCTCGGGCGCCTCCTGGCCGCCGAGCAGGTAGGCGTTGCTCGCGATCGAGTCGGCCTGCACCACCTGCACACGCACGTCCTGCACCTGGATCAGCTGCGCCGCCGCGGCTGCGGCGTCGTCGATCGCCGTGTCGCGGCGGTCGATCGCGTACCAGCCGCCGATCGACAGCGCGATGCCGACCAGCACCGTCGCCGCGGTGGCGAGGCGGAGCCGGGTGGGCGAATCGGCGGCACGCCACGAGACGCGGAAGGGCCGTGCGGCGGGGCCGGTCGTCGGGGGGATGGTCGCCACTCGCCGAAGCATATGCGCGGCTTGCTACCGTCGGACGACGTGCCGTCCGCCCAGCCCGTCCCGTCCGCCCACGCCCTCTCGTCCGCCCTGCCCGCGTTCCTCCACCCGTTCGCGAAGCCCACCCGCGAGTCGTTCGTCCGCATCGTGCGCGGCGACGGCGCGCTGGTGTGGGACGCCGACGGTCGCGACCTCGTCGACGGGATGGCCAGCCTCTGGTACTGCGCGATCGGCCACGGCCGCCAGGAGATGGCCGACACGATCGCCGCCCAGGCGTCGACCCTGGCCGCGTACAGCTGCTTCGACCCGTTCACCAACGATCCGGCCGAACAGCTCGCCGCGGAGTTGCACGAGATCGCCCCGATGGCCGACAGTCGGGTGTTCCTGTGCTGCTCGGGCTCGGAGGCGGTCGACAGCGCGATGAAGCTCGCCCGCATCGCCCACGTGCAGGCCGGTCAGCCGCAGCGCAAGCTGATCATCTCGCGGGTGCGGGGCTACCACGGCGTGGCCTACGGCGGCACCAGCGCCCAGGGCATCGCCCCGAACCGCCAGGACTTCGGCCCGTTCGTCGAGGGTGTGGTGCAGGTGCCGTCCGACGACGTCGAGGCGCTCGCGTCGTTGATGGCCGAGCACGGCGACACGGTGGCCGCGGTGATCACCGAGCCGGTGCAGGGAGCGGGTGGGATCTTCCCGCCCGCCGAGGGCTATCTCGAGTCGTTGCGCAAGCTGTGCGATCAGCACGGCGCGTTCTTGATCTTCGACGAGGTGATCACCGGGTACGGCCGCCTCGGTAGCTGGTTCGCGGCACACCACTTCGGGGTCCGTCCCGATCTGGTCACGTTCGCGAAGGCGGTCACGTCGGGCTACCAGCCGCTCGGTGGGGTGTTCGTCGGCCCGGCCGTGCGTGCCGGGCTGGAGGCCGATCCCGACTTCTTCCTCCGCCACGGGTTCACCTACTCGGGGCACCCGGTCGCCTGCGCGGCGGGGCTCACCAACCTCGCGATCATCCGCCGTGAGGGTCTCGTCGAGCGGGCGACCCACGTGGGTGCGCAGCTGAGCGCCGGCCTGCGTTCGCTGGCGAGCGACGGCCAGATCGACCACACCCGCGGCGAGGGCGCGATGTGGGCCGCCGGGCTGCGCGCCGACCAGAACGCGATGGCGATCCGCGACGAGATGTTGCGCCGCGGAGTGATCTGTCGCGCGATCAACACCGACACGCTCACGTTCTGCCCGCCGCTCGTGATCACCGACGACCAGATCGCCCGCATCGTCGACACCCTCGCCGCGGCCACGGCCTGACCGAGGTCGGAGCGGTCGAGGTCAGCGCGGTCGAGGTCAGCGCGGTCGAGATCAGAGCGGTCGCGGTCAGAGCGGTCGGATCCAGCCGGTCGACACCGTGCTCACGCCGCGGCTCGTGGCGAGGCCCGCGGGCTGCGCCCCACCGGCTCCCCGGCTCGGTCGCGCTCGGCGGATCACCCCGACCTTGCGGTCGGCCCAGGCCATCTTCACGTACGTGTACACCCCCGCCGGCACCACGACGAGGCTGATGAACAACAGGTAGATCGGCATCAGTGCGAGCGCGACGTCGAAGCTGCGCCGGTTCACCCATGCCATCGTCGACAGGTACGTCACGATCGCCGCGACCACCGGCCACGACGGGTTGATCAGGTAGTACCACCGCAGCGGCGTGGTGACGAGCGCCAGGAACCCGTACAGGAACAGCGTCGGGTGCCAGCGGGCGAGGTACAGGTTCACGACGAACAGCCGCACCTCCCCGCCCGACCAGGCGAGGCGTTGGCGCCACCACGCCCGGTAGGTGTCGGGCACGATCGTCGGCACCACGAACGGCACGTGCCCGACCCGGTAGCCGAGGGCGTCGCCGAGGACGCCGACCTCGACGTCGTTGCCCTGGAAGAACGTCGAGTGGGCATGCATGATCTCCCGGTGCACCTTGGTGCGCAGTGCGTGGCAGGCACCCGACACCAGCCACGGCATCAGCACCCGCAGGCGCATCGCCGTGCGGTACTCGTGCGCCTGCAACCGCTCGAGCATCGTGGTCCGGTTCTGCGCCTCGAGCCGGATCGACACCACGTCGAGCGCCCCCGCCTCCAGCGCACCGACGAGCACCGACAACGGGAGTTCGGTCTCGGTGTCGGCGTCGATGCACACGACGTACGGGTGCTCCACCACGTCGAGCGCGTCGCGCACGATGATCTCGCGGATCACGCCGCCGGTCGACTTCTTCCCGCCGCTGCCCGGCACCACACGTCCGGGCACGTGTCCGCGGAAGAGGCGGAAGCCCTCACGATCGCACACCTCCTCGATCGCCGCGTTGAACTCGTCGGTCTCGGCGGTGGTGGTGGTGATCAGCACCCGCTCGCCGTACTGGCGGAGGTAGTCGACGTTGGTGAGGTACTTGATGTGCCCGTAGATCGGCACGATCACCGTGAAGTTCTCGAGTCGTGGGCTGTCGAGGTCGACCCGCAACGTGGCGTGGCGCGACGCCCGCATGTTCGGCGACATCTCCGACAGCGCGAGCAGCACCGCCGGCAGGAACAGCACGACGAACATGAGCCACTCGTCCATCGCCATCACGCCGCCGCCCGCCGCCCTGCAGGGTTCACACCTGCAACAGCACCTCGTCGCGAGGCGCCCACACGTCGAGCGGGGCTCGCAGGTCGGCGACGCCGTCGGTGAGCAACGGTCCGACGAAGTCGTCGTCGTCGTGCAGCGCCGCCCGGTACAGCACCGGCAACAGGTCGAAGAGCACGTCGATGCGAGCGCCGGTGAGCTGCGTCGGGATCACGCTGATGCGCGGGTGTGCCGTCGACCGCTGTTCCTCGTGGGTGGCGGCGAGCACCTCGTGCAGCTTCTCCCCCGGCCGCAGCCCGCTGTACACGATCGACTCGATCGGCCATCCGGTGAGTGCGCTGAATCGTTCGACCAGATCGACGATCCGGATCGGCTCGCCCATGTCGAACACGTAGGTCTCGCCGTGCTCGGCCATCAGCCCCGCCTCGAGCACCAGCCCGACCGCCTCGGGGATCGACATGAAGAACCGGGTGACGTCGCGATCGGTGATCGTGACCGGCAACCCGTTGGCGAGCTGCCAGCGCAGCGTGTCGAGCAGCGACCCGCGGCTGCCGAGCACGTTGCCGAAGCGCACCGAGGCGACCCGCATGCCGTGATGAGCCGTGCCCTGCATCACGTACTCCGACAGCAGCTTCGACGCCCCGAGCACCGACGACGGGTCGGCGGCCTTGTCGGTCGAGATGAGCACCATTCGCTCGGCGCCGGCGGCGAGCGCGGCGTCGACCACGTTCTGCGTGCCGTAGACGTTGGTCTTGACGGCCTCCGACGGTGCCCGCTCGAGCAGCTGCAGGTGCTTGTGCGCCGCGGCGTGGAACACCACGTCGGGACGCAACCGCTCGAAGGTGCGCATCAACCGGGGGCGGTCGCGGATGTCGGCGAGCACCACGGTGTCGGTGTCGAGCAACCCGCTGCCGCTGAGCTCGAGGTGCAGGCCGTGCAAGCGCGATTCGTCGTGATCGAGCAGGTAGACGTGCGCGCCCAGCCGGTTCATCTGGCGGACGAGCTCACTGCCGATCGAGCCGGCTGCGCCCGTCACCACCACCCGCCGGCCGGCCACGAGCGCGGACGCTGCGGCGCTGGTCTCGGCGACGCCGTCACGACCGAGCAGCCGGCGGCTGACGTCGGCCATGTCGAGTCGTCGCCGGTTGAACGGGACCTGAGGAGATGGGGAGTCCGCCTGCATACCGCAGAGGTGTTCGGCCGATCCGGTGACGGTCTTGACGCCGGCGGCACACACCGCAGACGAACCCCGCAGATGCGGGTGTCAAGTGTCAAGAGTTCGTGTGGTTCCCGCCCGCCGCGACGACACCACGGCGAGCCGCCCGAACGCCACGAACACGACCGCCCACAGCAACATCCCCGTGACGCTCGACCCGGTGCGCGGGAACCGGTTCGCCACCCCGGTACCGCTCGTCGCCGACCCCGACGAACCCGACGTGCCGGACGAGCTGGACGAACCGGTGCCGGCCGCCGACGCGACGGCGATCGTGGTGCTCGGCGTCGGCCCGGCCGCCCCGACGGCCGTCGACGAGGTGGCCGACGTCGACGAGGTCGGCCCAGCCGTCGTGGTCGGCCCGCCGCTCCCGACGATCGTCGTCGTCGTGGTCGTCGTGGTCGTCGTGGTCGTCGTGGTCGTCGTGGTCGTCGTGGTGGACCCCGGCACGACCACGAGCACGCCCTGCGTGAGCGCCCCCGGCGCCGTCGGTGCGTCGGCGAGCGCCTCCGCCGCCGGCTCGATCGCAGCATCGGTCGACGCGTTCGCCGCGGCGGTCGGGGCATCGAGCACCGCCTCGGTCCGGGCCGCTCGGCCGGTCGCAGCGACAGGTGACGGCGGATCGAGCACGGTCGCCGACACGGCGCCGACGCCGAGCCCACCCGACCCGCCCGATCCGTCGGTGTCGTCCGAACCCACCCGCCACACGAACCCCGCCGGCCCACCCTCGCCATCCGCGGTCACCGTGATCTCGAGCCACCACGTTCGTTCGACCACGTACACGACATCTCCAGAGTCACCAGGGTCACCGGCGTTTCCAGAGTCACCCGAGGGACTAGCGCCGACGGCCTCCGGCACGACACACACGAACCCGACCCGGTATCGGCCGTCGGGCAGGTCGCCTGGTTCGAGGTGTGTGAAACCGACGAGCGGTGCGGCGCCGATCGTGCCGTCGGGCTCGGTGGGCCGATGCACGATCGGCACCTCGTCGACGTGTGCCGCCAGCGGGACGATCGGCGAGTCCGGGGTCCACCCGAGCGGGCCGGTCTCGTCGAATCGAAGGGTCGCGGGATCGACCTCGTCAGGCACTGCGAACGAACTCCACCGTGTGCCCTGCGCATCGGTCGACGACCGACACGTGCGATCGAACGGCACGATCTGCAGCGAGATCGCGGTCGAGCTGTCGCCGCTGGTGGGTGAGATCACCAGCCCCGACGTCTCCACCCCGAGCGGCAGCGCTGCGGCGGCGTTCCCGGCGAACATCACACCCGACGCCACCATGCCGATGCGGGCGAGGAGCCGTCCCCAACTGCGGGGCGACGTGCGACGAACTCCCGATCTACGTCGCCTCGCCTCGCGTGTGGACATGCTGCTTTCCTCGTTCGTTCGCCGGCGACTCCGGGCCGTCGACCGACTGCGCCGACGCTAGGCGCCGACGATGCAGCTGCGGACGACGGCTCGGTGACCACTGGTCGACCATCAGGTGAACTCTTCTCGAATGAGAGCCGCTCTTCAGTTGTCAAGGTGCCTGCGGTGCGCTGACGTGTGTCTCCCGGCCGTCGTGGTCTCGGGTCGCGCACCTGATGTGGCCAGGCGGGCCAGCGGGCATCAGGCCCACTGCTGGGCGGGTGGTCCGGTGGTCATGATCACCTGGCCGTCGCGGCGGACGGTGAGCGACCGGTCGGCCGCCAGGTGCACGTCCCACCGTTCGCGGTGCAACCGGTCGTGATGATGCCGGCACAGCGGCAGCAGCAGATGGAGATCGGTCGCCCCGCCGTGTTCCCAGAACTCGACGTGATGGGGTTCGGTGAGCGACACGTGCTGTTCGCACCCGGGCACCCCGCAGGAGCGGTACATCGCTCGCAGCGCCCGCCGCTGCACGCGTGACGCATGCCTGCGCGCACGTCCGTGATCGAGCACCACTGGCCGTTCGATCGAGCCGAGCAGCTCGCCGACGGTTCGTACCGGTCGGCCCTGCGCGACCACCACCCCGTCCGCATCCAGGAGAACCGGGATGAACCGGGCCCGGCCCGCCAGAGCCAGCAACTCCTCGACCGGGACCTCGAGCCCGGCACCACAATCGACCCGCGACCGGTCGTGACGGCCGTGGAGCAGGGTGTCGTGGTCGATCACCACGATGAACTCCGGTTGCCCCACCCCACCCGCCAGTCCGGACATGAGGTCGGCGAGTGCGTGCGCCCGTAGCCAGTCCTGCCCGGCCAGCGGATCGGTCGGGCACTCCGGCGGGCGGGCCTGACGGAACCGCACCTCCAACTGGTGAGCGAGGCGTTGCTGCAACGCGATCGCGGAGGCGGGGTCGAACCTGCCGGCGATCCGCCACATCCCCTCACGATCGGTCCACGTTCGCAGCCCGGTGTCGCGTCGCTGCCGGGCGAGCCGCGCTCGACCGTCGTCGCCCTCGATCCGGCGCACCTCGGCACGCAGTCGGTCGCGGAACCTGGCCACCGACCAGCGACCGTCGATGGCGAGCCGAGCGAGCTCGGGCTCCAACGCACGCAACCGGTCCCGCAACGCGTCGGGCAACGACGCCACCGCATCGGTGAACGCATCGAGATGCTCACCACCCAACACACCCGCCTCGATCCCGGCCACCACCGACGGCGCCGCAACAGCAGCACGCGCTCGACGCATCGACCGCCCCGCAGCCGCAGACGATCGGCCCGTCACCCCGGCATGCACACGATCCGGATCGATCCCCGCACCGGCATCCGCCAACGCATCGAGCGCGCGGTTGCAGGCGATCTCGCGCCCGTCCAACACCCGACGACACGCCGTGATCGACGCCAACACCTCCGCCACCCCGTCGGCACCGAGTGCTTCGTGCGCGTCGAGATCGGCCAACAGCACACGGCGGAACCGTGCGACGAACCCCGACACGCCGTCGAGGGCTTCGCCGTCGCCCCGCAGCCCGTCGATGGGCGTCGCGTCGCACGAGACCTCATCGACATCGAGCGCCACCGCCATCGCACCCCACCTCCTTCGCCACGGACGTGTCCGACCACGATGCGGAGACCATCCGACCGTGATCCGACTCTCGTTCGCCATCCGGCCGTCATGCAGCCGCCATCCAGCAACAGGGTCTTGAGGACCGATTCGTCCCGACCGCCACGTCGAGAACTGACTCTGACTGTATCGAACAGATGTTCGATCGACAACCCCCGCGATCGCGGGGAAGCGGCGGCGCTCGTCAGCGGCGACCGGCGACCGCGAAGGCGTCTTCGCTCGCCGCCGACGCCGCAGCCCCGGGTGCAGCGGCGCCCACCGCCGGCCGCTCGGACGGCATCTCGCGATCGACGAGTTCGCCACGCTCGACCCGCCGACGCACCCGCCAGCGCATCAGGAGCACACCGATGTTGAACACCACCAGCAGCACCACGCCGATGAGCAGCCACGGGCGATGGGTGGTGGTGAGCTCGTCGGTGACGGTGGGTCCGGCGCCCGAGGCGACGACCCGCCATTCCACGTCGCCGAACGACGGTGCCGGTACCTCGGCGACGACGCTCTGGCTCCACGTCTGTCCCACGCCGATCTGGCCGGGATCGTCGAACGGCAAGCTGGCGACGATGTCGGCGCCTCGGGTGGCGGTGGCCGAGAGTTGCACGTCGCGCAGTCCGGATGTCGACGTGTTCGTGACCCGCACCGTCACCTCGTAGGTGGCCGGTCCGCCGAGCTGGGCTCGGATCCCGCCGATCGCTCCGCTGGCACCGAGACCGGCTTCGATGGCGACGGTGAGCAAGGGACCGGTGACCTGTGGTTCGACCACCGGCCCGACCGGGTGCCCGGTGATCACGATCGGCGCGATCGCGATCTCACTGGTGTCGCGACCCACGGCCCGCAGCACGCACGGGCAATCGGTCGGTGGCGCCACGATCGGGATCGACATCCGCAATGGCGATCCGTCGATCGGGAACTCCTTGGTGACGCTGGCGGTCTGGTTGCAGTCGGGCGAGCCGCGGCGGGCCTCGTTGCCGCACACCGTCACGGTCGCCCAGATCGACTCGAACTGGTCGAGCGTGACGATCACGCGCCCGCCCGGCGCCATCTCGGCGGCGTCGATCGACATCGACGGGCCCTCGACGATGCCCGGCGTCGACGACTCCGGCGTCGCGCCGTCAGGGGCCTGCGACGAGACCGCGGTGTCCGCCGTGGCGACCGTGGCGACCGTGGCAGCGGGGACGATGCTCGTGCCGGCGACGCTCGTGACCGACGCCTCGGCCGGTACCGACGCTGCGACGGTCGACGCCGGCACGGTCGACGCCGGGCTGGTGTCGGGTGTGGCCTCGTACGAGGCCGCCGCGGCACGCATGGTGACGAAGCCACCGAACGCGCCGACGACGATCAGTGCCGCTGCGATCGCCGTGGCGCGTCCCTTCACCGGAGCTGCGGTTCGCGGTCGCGGTCGTGATCGGTGCCGGGGAGCGTCCGCACGGCCGGCGCGACGGGCAGGGCGGCCATCCGGCGGCGGCGGTAGGCGCGGCGGGCGAGCAGCGCGAGCACCAGCAGGGCGAGCAGCAGCAGGATCGTGATCGGCGGTGCGAAGACGTTGGTGGATGCGACGGTGTCCTGCGCTCCCCCACGGGCGTTCGCCTCGTCGATGTCGATGCGCACCTCGGTGCGATCGAGGAAGAGCGCCGGCACGCCGTCGAGGCTGGCGGTGAGGTCGATGGCCTGGCCGGGCAGGAGGTCGGTGATCGGGTCGAGCGTGATCTCCTTCTTCATGAGACCGAACGGGCCGCCGACGGAGATGACCGGCGTGCCGCCGATGCGCACGTTGCCGCGGTTCTCGACCGAGAAGGTGACGTCGGCGCTGCCGCCGAAGGGGTTGGCCGAATGGCCGTACTCCGTCGACAGCGACGACACGGCCAGCTCGGCGGTCAGCTCTCCTTCCACCTGCACGTACAGGCGGGTGCCGGTGCGACGCTCGACGTCGATCACCTGCCCGCTGCCGGTGTCCTCGGGCGTGACGCTGCCGGCGACGATCGCGCCGACGTGGTCTCCCGGTGCGGCGTCCACCGGAACGGTCATCGTGAACGGGATGGTGGCCTGCTTGTTCGGTTCGAGGATGATCCGCTCCTGCACGAGCTGCACCCACGAGCCGGCGTCGACCGGCACGTCGTCGCCGGGCAGCAGGTCGAACTGGCCGTCGGCGTTGTTGAACGCATCGGTGGCGTACACGCGGAACTCGAGCGGCACGTTGCCGAGGTTGTAGAGCACCACGGTGTCCTCGATCACGGCTCCCGGCTGCACCTGGTAGGTGAAGTTGGGGCGGCTGCCGGGCTCGGAGCCGTCGGTGCCACCGCCGGTGGTGAGCGTCCAGCTCTGGACGATCTCGGGCGCGGGCGTAGCCACGTCGGTCTGCGCCGGATCGGTGCCTGCGGGCTCGGACGTCTGTGTTCCGTCGACCGACGTGTCGGGCACGCTGGCGCTGGCGAACCCGCCGAGCGGTGCCGCAGGGGCGAGCGTGGACGCAGCGAGCAGGGAGGCGGCGAGCGCGGTGCGGATCGCATGGCGGCGGAAGTTCATGTATCGATCGCTCTCTGTGTGGCTCGAGCCGATGATGCGGCGAGCGGACCGGCGCAACGTAGCGAGGCTGTCTGGACGTCCGGTTGCCGCCGGGTGAACGGAGGTGGATGCGCGCATGAGCGCGCGAGGAATCGTCGGAGTCGTCGATGGCTCAGATGATGGTGAAGGTGAGCACACCGGAGTAGGTGCCGGCGTCGGCCGAGACCGGGATGAGCAGGTTGATGCGGGCATCCATCACAGCCATGCCGAGACCCGCACCAGCGTTCGCCTTCGACAGCGAGTTCGCCAGCGTGGTGTTGGTGCTGTTCGACGCATCACCCAGACCAGCCGTCGAGCTCGACGCGACCGGGAGGCGGGTGTCGCCCGCTGCCACCGTCATGTCGTAGCCGTCGAGGTTCGGGTTCGAGTCCCACGTCACCTCGGGCACCCAACCGAGCAGGTTGCCCGAGAAGCTGTCCGTGCCGCTGTTGAAGTTGCTCATCCGACCGTTCAACGTCCAGCCAGCATCGATGTCGCGGGTGTCCACGACCGTCAACTGAGCGATCCGACCCGTGCTGCGGAAGTACTGACCAGCCGACGGACCGCTCGTGACCAACGAGGCGGTGCCGAGATCGATACCGCAGTTCGTGGCGTACGTCGCGATCGAGTCGCCGCTGCCGTCCACCGGGTACGGATACTGATCGAACAACCCATCAGGCTGACCAGCCGTCTCGGTCCCGACCGAGCCCACCCCGAACTCTCCCGAAACCTCCGGCAACGCATCCGCAACCGGAGCCGCGCCCATCGCAGCCGGCGGCACGACGTTCGGAGCCACGCCGGTGGGGTCGGCACCCGCAGTGGCCGCAAGGGCCGGCAACGTCGAGCCGAACAGGGCGTTCGAGTAGGCAGGGGCCGAACCATGCACCCCACAGCGCTGCGTCAACACGAGCGCACCCTGCGGACGCACAACCGTGATGTCCTGCACCACGACCTGAGCGTTCACACAGGTGAACGTCGCCATGCCGGGAACCGTGACCTGACCGTTGCTGTAGTTGCCGACGACCTCGACCACGTAGCTGTCGGGTACCGCGCAGGCCACGCTGATGCTGTTGGTTGGTGCCGGGAGGGTTTGCGAGGCGATCGGCGCGGCCGAGCCGACGGGCACGAACGTGACCGTGTGGCTCACCAGCGTCGCGCCGCCCACCGGGCTACCGGTGCTCGGGGTCCACGACACCGTCACCGGGCTCGGACCGCTTGCAACTGCCACGACGGGGCGTGGGGCGAGCCAACCGTGGCACATGCAGACGGCCTGGGCGGCGGCAGCGGTGCTGCCGGCGTCGTTGGTCGCCGTGGCGACGATGTCGTACACGTCACCGTTGTTCAGACCGGTGAAACTGTAGGTGTACGGACCACCAGCCGGAATGCTCACCGGAGGCAGCGCCGGGCCAGCCGGGCTGGTCGGAGTCGCCGTCACCGTGTAACCCGTCACCGCAGGCGTCGCCGTCACCGGCGTGATCTCACCCGTGATCTCCTGGAAACCGGCATCCGCGGTGAACACCGGAGCGGCCGGCTTGGTGCCGACGACCCAGTTGAGCGACGTGGTCGGGACCGTGTCCTTCACCGTGATCGTCGTCTCCCAGTACTTCTCCGTACCGGTCGCCGTCTTGTAGCACGCGAACCCGATCTTGTACTGACCATCGACCAGACCAGCAGCCAGGTTCGTGTTCAGGTTCAACGTCGACGTCCCCGAGATCGTGTACGGCGAGGCGGTGCCGATCGTCGTCTTCGCGATCTGCGGCGAACCCGTCGTCGAGTACAACGGCTGGGCGATCGCACCAGCCGGCGCACCCGCCGGCAACTGCGGACCCGACGCAGTCCAGGTGAGCGTGCCCGCATCCACCGACGCCGACGTCAGATACTGACCCCACCGGAAACCGTCCACCGAGGCATTCCCCGGGCAACCGTTGTTCGGCGCGGTCAAGGTCAACGAGAACGTCGTCGAGTTCGTACCCGAGTTCACGCTGATGTTCTGGCCCGGCGTCGCCGGCGTACCCGGAGGCAACGCCGACACACCCCCGACACCAACCACACTCGCCGACACCAGCGCCCCGACCAACAGCCACCCCGACCTCGAGCCACGACCCACCACGACACAGCACCTCCGACGAGAACCACTCCCCCACACCACAGCACCCGCACCGATCACCCGCCACCACACGACGATGGACGTTGGATGAACAACGGACCACACCCGAAAACGTGACCGGCGGTGTGGGGCGCAAGGATCGCCCCACACCGCCGGCCGGTGTCAGCACATGACAACTGTGCGATTCAGATGTGAACCGTCACCGCTGCCTGATCGAGGATCAGACGATGGTGAACGTGAGCACACCCTTGTAGGTGCCGGCGTCTGCCGAGACCGGGATCAACAGGTTGATCCGGGCATCCATCACAGCCATACCCAGACCTGCACCAACATTGGCCTTCGACAGCGAGTTTGCCAGCGTGGTGTTCGCCGGGTCCTGAGCGCCGAGACCGGCCGCCGAGGTCGACGCGACCGGCAAGCGCTCACCGCCCGCCGTGACGGTCATGTCATAGCCGTCGAGGTTCGGGTTCGAGTCCCACGTTACCTCGGGCACCCAACCGAGCAGGTTGCCCGAGAACTTCTCCGTCGCGGCGGTGTTGCCACCGAGGAAGAAGTCGCCCATCCGACCGTTCAACGTCCAGCCGGCGTCAGCGTCGCGGGTGTCCACGACGGTCAGCTGAGCGATCCGACCGGTGCTGCGGAAGTACTGACCAGCCGACGGACCGCTCGTGATCAGGCGAGCCTGCTCGAGAGTGATGCCGCAGTTGGTCGGGTAGGTGGCGATCGAGTCACCGTTGCCGTCCACCGGGTACGGGTACTGGTTGAACAGCACGTCACCCGCACCAGGGGCGGTTTGCTGGCCGAGCGGGCCGACCGGGTTGGTCCCGAACGAGTTCGGGTCCGCAGCAGCGTCGTCACCCACCGGAGCCGTGCCCACCGCTGCCGGCGGCAGGATGTTCGGAGCCGTGCCGGTCGGATCGGCATCCGTGGTCGCCGTCAGAGCCGGGAACTGCGGGCCGAACAGGGCATTCGAGTACGCCGGGGCCGAGCCGTGCACGCCGCAGCGCTGGGTGAGCACGAGCGCACCCTGCGGACGCACAACCGTGATGTCCTGCACCACGACCTGAGCGTTCACACAGGTGAACGTCGCCATGCCGGGAACCGTGACCTGACCGTTGCTGTAGTTGCCGACGACCTCGACCACGTAGCTGTCGGGTACCGCGCAGGCCACGCTGATGCTGTTGGTTGGTGCCGGGAGGGTTTGCGAGGCGATCGGCGCGGCCGAGCCGACGGGCACGAACGTGACCGTGTGGCTCACCAGCGTCGCGCCGCCCACCGGGCTACCGGTGCTCGGGGTCCACGACACCGTCACCGGGCTCGGACCGCTTGCAACTGCCACGACGGGGCGTGGGGCGAGCCAACCGTGGCACATGCAGACGGCCTGGGCGGCGGCAGCGGTGCTGCCGGCGTCGTTGGTCGCCGTGGCGACGATGTCGTACACGTCACCGTTGTTCAGACCGGTGAAACTGTAGGTGTACGGACCACCAGCCGGAATGCTCACCGGAGGCAGCGCCGGGCCAGCCGGGCTGGTCGGAGTCGCCGTCACCGTGTAACCCGTCACCGCAGGCGTCGCCGTCACCGGCGTGATCTCACCCGTGATCTCCTGGAAACCGGCATCCGCGGTGAACACCGGAGCGGCCGGCTTGGTGCCGACGACCCAGTTGAGCGACGTGGTCGGGACCGTGTCCTTCACCGTGATCGTCGTCTCCCAGTACTTCTCCGTACCGGTCGCCGTCTTGTAGCACGCGAACCCGATCTTGTACTGACCATCGACCAGACCAGCAGCCAGGTTCGTGTTCAGGTTCAACGTCGACGTCCCCGAGATCGTGTACGGCGAGGCGGTGCCGATCGTCGTCTTCGCGATCTGCGGCGAACCCGTCGTCGAGTACAACGGCTGGGCGATCGCACCAGCCGGCGCACCCGCCGGCAACTGCGGACCCGACGCAGTCCAGGTGAGCGTGCCCGCATCCACCGACGCCGACGTCAGATACTGACCCCACCGGAAACCGTCCACCGAGGCATTCCCCGGGCAACCGTTGTTCGGCGCGGTCAAGGTCAACGAAAACGTCGTCGAGTTCGTACCCGAGTTCACGCTGATGTTCTGGCCCGGCGTCGCCGGCGTACCCGGAGGCAACGCCGACACACTCCCGGTGCCGAAGACGCTCACCGACGCGGCGGCTGCGAGTGCCGTCGTGATGGCGAGCGAACGCTTCATGTTGATACGCATGATGTTTGATTCGTTCCTTCTGTGGTGGTTCGAGGGGAGGCTCAGAGCTGACCCGAGACGAGGTCACCGGTGATGGTGGTGACGCCGCAGTCGGGGGCGACGAGGAAGCCGAAGGTGTTGATGGTCGCGGTGGCCTGGCAGATCTGCGAGGTCGGTCCGACGAACAGGTCCTTCAGGTCGGCGTTGCCGAAGCCGGTGATGATGCCGGTCGGGAACACGTTGTAGATGCGGCGACCGAACACCGAGTCGGCGAAGAACGTCGCGTTCGGGGCCAGGTTCGGGGCGGTGCCGGTGATCGGCGAACCGAGGTTGGTGCCCGAACCGTTGTTGCTCACCGAGCCGATGAGCACCTCGGCCGGCGGGGTGGGCACGGCGACGCCGTTCGACTTGGCGATGTAGGCGCCAGCCGAGAAGCCGATCACGACCTGGCTGTTGGCCTCACCGGCCAGCGCGACGAGGGCGTCTCCGGCGGCCTTGAGCTCCACCGCGTTGTTCTCCTGCAGGCGGCCGTTCGGCTGGCTGCCGGCGTTGAGGCTGCGGCACAGCGTGGTGGCGCTGGCCTCGTCGCTGACGCTCACACCTGCAGCGGTGTTCCAGAAGGCGTAGGTACCCGAGCCATCCTGGATGCCACAGGGCACCATGCGGACGCCACCGATCTCCTGCGGGCCCGTGGTGAACAGCGCGTCGAGCTCGGCGCGGGTCATCGTGGTGACCGGCGAACCGGCCGGACGATAGACCGCGAAGCTGATGCCGTCACGTGCGAACGGGATGTAGGTCAGCGCACCCGAGTTGCCCGAGGGACCCGACGACGAGCGGGCGAAGTCGACCAGACCCGAGACGTCGGCGATGCCGCACTCGGCGCTGCCGTAGCCGGTGCCGTCCTGCGCGCGGCTGAGCGCACGGCGGCCCTGGGTCGAACCGTTGGGGCGGGTGAAGGTCGGCGCACCGATCTTCGGGGTGACGCAGTTGTCGGCGGCGCCGGCCGGAGGCGTGGCGTCGAACGAGATGACCTGACGACCACCGGTCGCGGCCGAGCTCTGGATCGGCGTGTACAGGATGCCGTTGGACTTGCCCGCCAGGGCGTTCAGCACGTCCTGGCTCGTGTCGGAGCCGAAGCCCGCAAGTGCGCCGAACTGGGCGGGGTCGGCGCTCGCCGATCCCACCATCGTGCTGGCTGCCAGCGCCGTGGCGACGAGGCCGAAGCCGAGCCGCTTCTTCTTGGAAATGAACATGTTCTGGACGATCCCTTCGATCGGTTGTTCTCCGCCCACTCGCTGAGTGGCGGGGGGATCGTGACAGGGCGAACTTTCGTCCAGTTGGCCTCAAGATGAACACAGACAGTGATTTCGAAGTGTTCATCTCCGCGTCGTGCAGCGCTCAACCAACCACCACCGTCCCGTCGTCTCGTGCCGGAGCACGCGTCGCGCGACGCGCTAGGGCATGCACACGCGACGATGACCCGATGCCATCCAGGCGCACCGGGTCATTGAGATCAGGTCGAGCAATTGCTCGACTTCGTGGTCAGCCGAAACGACCGTTGACGTAGTCGAAGGTTCGCGGGTCCTGTGGGTCCTCGAACATCAGGTTGGTGGGGCCGTGCTCGACGATCACGCCTGGCGTGCCCTGCTCGGCGAGGAAGAACGCACAATGGTCCGACACGCGGTTCGCTTGTTGCATGTTGTGGGTGACGATCACGATCGTCACTTCGGAGACGATCTGCATGATCGTCTCCTCGATCCGTCGGGTCGACGTGGGGTCGAGTGCGGAGCACGGCTCGTCCATCAACAGCACACGCGGTGTCAGCGCCAGCGCCCGAGCGATGCAGAGTCGCTGTTGCTGGCCACCGCTCAAGCCGCCACCTGGTTGCCTCAGTCGGTCCTTCACCTCGTTCCAGAGTCCGGCCTTGGTGAGGCACGACTCGACGATCTCGTCCTTCAGCGACGGGCTCGCCTTCACGCCGGTGAGCCGGAAGCTCGCGAGGACGTTGTCGTAGATCGACATCGCCGGGAACGGATTGGGTTTCTGAAACACCATGCCCACCTCCCGACGTGCGTCGGTGAGCTTGCGTTCCGGGTCGTAGATGTCGTGTCCGTCGACGAGGACCTGCCCGCCCATCTGGGCGCCGGGGATCATCTCGTGCATGCGGTTCAGGATCCGCAAGAACGTCGACTTGCCGCACCCGGACGGACCGATGAGCGCGGTCACCCTGCCCGGCTCCATCGTCAGCGACACACGGTCGAGCACCAACCGAGAGCCGAACCACGCCGAGATGTTGCGGGCGTCGATGCCGGCGAGCGCCTGGTTCGGCGGTGTGAGGTCTGCCATCGACATCGCTTGTGAACGACGGCCACGGCGGCCTGGCGTCTCCCCGCCGACGGACGCCGGCGCCAGCGGCCCCGGGGCGGTGCGTCGCGGCACCGTGTCGAACCCGAGATCCGGCTGGACGACGAACGCACCGTTCGGCGGCGGCGGGGCGCCGAACACCAGCTCGTCGGTGAGCGGCAGCGAACCCGGCTCGTTCGTCACCGTGATGGGCGCGATCAGCGTCGGAGGCGGCGGCGCGAACTGGACCGCCGACGGCCACCCCGCCTCCGGCATCGAGACGGGTGCGGCGATGGCAGCCCGCTGATGGCGGACGTGCACGCGGTGCATCCCGTCGAACAAGCCGCGGAACTCCGCGACACGGTCGGCCGGCACCGTGACGCCGAAGTCGGGGATGTCCGGCACCACCATGATCGACCACGTGCCGTTGGATGCGTGCACGATGGCCTCGAGGTCGTCGAGGTGCCACGCCCACACGTCGTCGCCAACGTCGGCGACCACCCGCCGGTTCGTGACCGTCACCTCGGCCGGCTGCAGCTCGACGACCATCGAGTCGGGATCGTCGGGCTGGCCGTGCACCACCTGGACGACCGCAGCGCCCGGGAACCGAGCGAAGGTGGTCTCTCCGGTGGGCCCGTCGGTCGGCGGGCGCATCGAGGGCGGATCGATGGTCATGTGGTCGGTTCTCCTCGGTCGTCGCAGCGGCGAGCGATCACGTCAGGTTCGGGAGCAGTTTGGCGATCTCCGCGCTCGCGCTGATGCCGACGAGCGTGAGGGGCGGCGTGAACACGATCCACGCCTGCGCACGTCCCCAACGAGTCCATGCCCAGATCGCAAGGACGGAGAGCACGGTGAGCGCCTGCATCCACAACGCCAGCGCCCACACGGTGTCGGTCTGATTGCCCATGGCGCGTTCGTGCTCGCCGAGCGCAGCAGCACTGATGGCGCGTGCGTCTCCCACGACCGCTTGGCCGACGAGATCGGCGTCGACACGGAGCACGCCGCTCGACAGGAACGGTGATCCATCGGCGGTGACGAGCATCAGTCGAGATCCGCCGGCAGGCGCTGCGGGCGGCAGAGGGTCCCCGGCTCGTCGCACGCCGATCACTGCGTACTCGAAGGTGCCTTGGCCGGTCGTCACGACGATCCGGTCGTCGACTCGGAGATCGCCGAGGTCGTCGAAGGGTCCGCCATAGGTGGAGGCCCGTCCGAACAGCACCGTCGATCCGACCTGTCCGGGAAGCTGCGTGTCCCGGCGGTGCCCCGGACCGTCGAACAGCACCTCGGCCGAGGTGCCTTCGGCGACGATCGTCTCGAGCCCGATCGCGCGGATCTCCATGTACGCCACCGGCGTTCCGTCGGCGAGCTCGACGCCGTCTGCGTCGGCTGGACCGATCGGGGCAGTGCCCTGGGCCAGCTCTGATCGGAACTCGTTGTACATGCGCGTCTGCGCAGAGCGCTGCTGGAGCCCGCTCACGAGACCGAGGTGCAGCAGCAGTGACACCGACAACACGAGGGCCATGATCAGCATCGCCCGGACCAACTGAAGTCGAGGGCTGAGAGGCGGGATGCCGCTGCGTTCGTGCCGTTCGCTGACCGGCGCGAACCGCCGACGGCTCCCGCCCCTGCCTCCGCCGTCGCCACGGCCTCGGGCGACGGCCGTCGCGGCGGTCATGCCGATCCGACCGGGATGACGCGGATCGGGCGTGCGAGCAGCACCGCCATGCGCCCGAACACCACGAGCAGCACCGACCAGACGATGATGCGGATTGTGTGCGACGGCCCGGTCTCCGGGATCGTGCCGCCGGAGCCGGAGCCCGTTCCGGAGCTGCCGACCGAGAAGCCGCCGCTGGACGACGACGCTGCCGCCGCGCTCGCGACCTGCGTCGTCGAGGTCGTCGTGCTCCCGGCGACGCTGGTGCTGGTGGTGGAGCCGCCGGCCACCGTCGTCGACGTCGTCGTCGACCCACCGGCGACGGTCGTCGACGTCGTCGAGCTCGTGGACGTGGTGCTGGTGGTGCTCGACGTCGTACTGGTGGTCGTGGTGGTCGGAGCGATGGCGGCTGCGGTCCACGTGAACTTGGCCGGCCCGCCGGCGTCGGCATCCGGGGTGACGGTGAACTGCATCTGCCAGTAGCGCTCGGTCGTGCCCGCCTTCGTGCAGGCGTAGCCGATCTTGTACGTGCCGGCCGTGAGCGCGTTGTCCGGGTACTGGGCGAAGTTCAGCTCGACGGTGCCGATGATCATGCCCTTGGGCTCGGTGCCGGTGAGCTTGTTCACCTGCGGTGTACCGCCGGTCGCGCTCAGCAGCGGGAAGGCCTTCGATCCTGCGGGCGCAATCGGTCCGCTCGCGTTGAACTTCAGCACGGCGACGTCGACGTCGTCGGACACCAAGAAGTTGTGCCAGCGATAGCCGTCGACCGCCGAGTCGCCCGGACAGACGTTGTTCGGCGCGGCGAGCGCCAACGAGAACGGCGTGGAGCTGTTCCCGGACTCCACCGAGATCGACAGCCCCTCGGTCGCCGGAGCACCCGCGACGAGTGGTTCGGCCGATGCGCCGAACGCGCCGACGACGCTGATCGCGAGCATCGCTGCGGAGAGGACGGCACCGCCGCGCGCTGCAGCGAGCAACGCCCGTCGGCGGGCGAAGGAATTCGTGTTCATCGGAGTGCTCCTGCGCGAGACGATGTGGACGAAGGGGGGTTCTGTGAACGGCGGCGGACCATCCACCAACCGCCGCCAAGGGCGATCGCCAGCGCCGCGGCCCCGGCGATGTAGGGCCAGCGGCGAGACTCGGGCTCGAGGGTCTGCGCCGCGATCGCGTCGGCGGGAGCATCGACAGCGGTCCAGGTGAACTGCGCCGGCTCGTCGTCGGGATCGGCCACGATCTCGATCTCGGCGTCCCAGTACCTGGCGGTCTGGCGGAAGTACGTGCACGCGACCCCGATGCGGTAGCGGCCTGGTGCCACCGCATCGGGTGGGAAGATGGTGAAGGTCAGCTCGGGCAGCAGTGGGATCCGCGCCTCCATGCCCGGGCCGGCGTTCACCGGCAGCAGCTGATGGGCGTACGGCTTGGTGTCGAAGGCGAAGAGGGGGAACTGCGTGCCCTCCGGGCCGATCACGCCGTACTCGACCTGCCCCGGATCGTGCGACGCCGGGATCAGGAAGGTCTGCACGCGCCAGTCGTCGTTGGCGCTGTCGCCAGGACAGGTGGACCCTTCGGGCAGGACCAGCGTGTACGGCGTCGCACTCCCTCCGCTCGCGAGCGGAGTGCCGTCTGGTGCGGCGATCACGACCGACCCCTCGTCGACCGCTGGTCCCACGTCCTCCGGCACGAGGCCCCCGGCCGCCGCCGCACTCGCGACTGCCAGACCACCGATCGTGCCGAGGATCGCGGAACGGCCCCACCGCCTGCGAGTTCGCATGATGTCACCGCTCATGACCTGACTCCCGTGAGTTCGAGGACAACATCGTCTTCCTCCACATCGTCGAACAGGTCGTCGTCGTCCATCGGTGGTGCAGTCGCCTTCCGGGCACGTTTGGTGATCTCGAGCGCCACGTAGGCCGATGCGATGGCGAGCACCCCGATCAGGACGATCAGGTACCGGTTGAGGCTCAGCTTCATCCCTGGCGTGGTGGGGGTCGCGGCGATGGTGGTCGACGGCGGAACGGCGTCTGCCTCCGGCGTCGTGGTCGCCGTCGTCTCGTCGACGGTCGCGGTGTTCTCGGTCGGCTCCGCGGACGTCGGTGGCGCAGACTCGACCGTGGTCTCCTCGGTCACGGCGGAGGATGAGCCGGCTGACGAGCCCGAGCTCGAGCTGCTGCCGACCGAGGTCGGGCGAGCGGAGCTCGTGCCGCCGCTCGTGCCACCGGTGGCGGAGGTCGATGTGCTGCCATTGCTCGACACCCCCTGTCGGCGCGCGTTCGTCACGCCCGGCGACGCGCCGACGACGACCGTGGTGGTGCTGGCAGCCGTGGTGGTGGTTGCCGCCGGCTCGGCCGGCACGAGCGAACTCGGGTCCTTGATCAAGGCCACCGTGGCTGATGCGTTCGTCCGGAGCGCGGCCGGAAGCGGCACATAGCCGGCCGGCAGATCCCCGAAATCGAAGCCGGGGTTTTGACCCGCGCCGGTCGCGAACTCGAGAAAGGCGGCGTACTGGCTGCGTGCAGTCGCGTCCAGTGACAGGGGCTTCACGGTTGCGTAGGTGATCATGGTCAACGGGTAGGCGCCGTCGACGAGCGCTGCGAAGTCGGGCTCGAGGACGGTGGCGACGGACTTCGGCTTCATCGCCGCCGCACCCTTGGTCAGCCCGGCGGCGTCCGGTGCGATGAACGTGCGCGCCGCACCATTGTCGCCGGCACGACTGAGCCGCGCCGTCTGCAGTCCGAACCGTGCCGCCGAGGCGGTGTCGGTCAACGTCATGATGGCTCGCGAGCCCGGAGCCTGGGGCACGTCACGCTTCCAGACGTCGCTGGGCACGATCGCAAACGGATTGCTGACGATCTTCGCCTCGTCGTTGCCCATCCGCGTGCTCCGCGCGCCGTCGATCAAGCCCCGAGTGTTCGGCATCCAGTCGGTGCCACACAGAGGTGTGGGCGTGACCGATCCGCCCGGACCCATGTTCGGTGCCTGGTAGCAGTACGGGTCGGCCTTGGGAAACGAATTGGGGATCGGCGAGCCGAAGGCAACACCGTTGGTGTTGGTCGAGGCGTCTGTCGAGTAGGCCGGATTGACGCGCATCCCGTACTCGTCCGGCTCGCCGGCGAGCCACCGCGCCGCCTCGGGATCGGAGAAGATCCATTCCCAGACGAGTTGTGCTGCATCGGAGGTGCCCGGCGGCAACAGCAGACCCCCGAGCAGCCTGCCGCTGGCCTGCAGCAGCTCGAACTCGGGGTTGAAGCGGAGGAAGTCGGGATCCCCGCCGAGCGCGACCGGATTTTCGGCGGCCCACTCGTAGCCGGGCGGCTGCTGATTCCCGACGGTGATCTGAGATCGATACGACTGGGTGAGCAGTTTCGCGACGATGCGCGGCGTCAGGTTGATCGCCCCCACCCGCACCCCTCGGAGAGCTTGCGCCTCCGGGGGCGCGTTCGTCTTGGGGATGCGCTCGATGTTGAAACCGATCGTGATGCCCGAGAGCGAGACCGGCGAGTACACCGCAGGGCTCTGCGCACTGCTCGATGCAGCGTTCAGCGGTCGCGACACGATCGCCATCCCCGGCCCGCCTGCCACCGACGACGAGATCTGCTGTCGAGCCGTCGCATCGGCGATGGTCGCGAACGAGTACGGCGGCAGGTCGCCCTGTGAGCACAACGCCGGTTGCCAGCTGGCGATCGCACTGATCGCCACCTCGGAGCCGACGATGCGCCGCTCCTCGGCACCGATCTCGCACGGCGAATCGACGGGCAAGAACTCGAGCGGGATCGCGATGCGGTTCTTCCATGCCGCCGGGGTGAGCGGCGACGAGTACACACCGAACGAGTCCGCCTCGTCCTCGAAGTTGCCCATGCCCTCGTTCTCGTCCTCGGGCTCTCCTCTCGGCACGATCACCAGCCAGCACTTCGGCACCTTCTTCGTACCGTCGCCCACGGGCTGCACCTGCTGACCGCAGCCGAGCCCGGACGACTCACGCCCGGTGTTCACCTGGAACAGCTCGCTGCCCCGACCGTCCGAGCCGGTTCTCGCTGCGGCGATCTCGTTGGTCTTGACGATGTCGTAGTACGGGTTGAGCCAGAAGTTGCCGCCCTGCACCGCCGGGTTGAACGTCGGGTCGTCCTGCACCTCGATCACCTGACCGTTGACCGCTCGGAAGGGCATCCAGATGTTGCTCGTGCGTGGGTCGACGACGCCGATGTCCTTCAGCTCGTCACCGTTCGGCAGGGTGGTTTTGCTGATGATGCGGTACAGCGAGAACCCGTTCGGATACGTGGTGCCGAACACACCGCCAGGCTGGCCCGCCGTCGCTCCTTGCTGGCACTGCTCGGGCGGCGGCCCAGGGTTGGACGCGACGGTCCCGTCGTCGTCGCCCCAGCACTGGAACATCTGGAGGTAGTGCGCGCCGAAGTCACCCGGGCCTTGCCGGGTCTCGGTGCCTCCCTTCCACGACACGGACACCGCTTGGTTGGCGAGGTTCCGCGTCTGGTTGACGGTGATGGTGAGATCGTCGAACGTGCCTCGGCCCTTCACGGTGACCGCCGAGTCGGTCAGCGGGAGATCGGTGTCCGTGCCCGCAGACCCGGCGACGGGTTCGGCCGAGCTCGAGCCTCCCGGCGACAGCAGGGTGACGGCGAGCAGGACCGCGGGACCGATGAGCAGCCACGCACCTCGGATCGTGCTCCGCCTCATGTCGGATGCTCCACGGCGAAGTAGCGCCACGCCATGGCAGGGACCACGACCACCGCCATCATCAGCAGCACGATCAGCACGATCAGCGCCAGTGAGCCGTTCCAACCCGACCCGTTCCGAAGTGTCGCGGTCACCACCGGCCCAGCGGACGCGACCTGAGCTGCGTTCGCAGCCTGCTGGCCCACCTGCGCACTGGCGCCACCGCAGAGTCCTGTGTCCGGGTCGCATGTCGTCGGGTCGATCACACCGCCGGCGGTGAGCGTGGGATCGACCACGGGCGCCCCAGTGACCGCATCGACCGGTGCGCCGCTCGCGTCGAGCACCGTGTTCACCGTGGCGCCGCCAGCAGTCGGGGTCGCGCCGCCGGCAGTCGGGGTCGCACCGCCAGCAGTCGGCGTCGCACCGCCAGCAGTCGGCGTCGCACCGCCAGCAGTCGGCGTCGCACCGCCAGCAGTCGGCGTCGCACCGCCAGCAGTCGGCGTCGCACCGCCAGCAGTCGGCGTCGCGGCCCCACCGGCCGCCGGTGACGATGCTCCGCCAGCCGGATTGGCGCTGCTCGCCACCGATCCGCTTCCGGCTGCCGGCGCGGCTGCCTGTGCACTGGGGTTCACCGCTGTCGGGACGTTCGCCAACCCGGCGGTGCCGTTCGGGCACTGCAGTGGGCCCTGCTTGTCGCAGGCCTGCGGCTGTGGTGCACGTTCGGCGAGCAGGTTGCCGCCATCGGGTGAGAACGTCGGGTTCTTGCACTGCGTGATGTCGATGTCCTGCACCTGGACCCCAGGGATCTTGCGGATCTGCTCGAAACTGGCCTCCACGAGGTTCACCGGCATCGGCGAATAGCCGAGTGATGCCGACGACTGCTGTGCCTGACACATCGCGTAGTACGCGAAGTCGCCGAGTGTTCGCCCCTTCGCCTCGTTGAACTGGCCACCGACCTTCGTCGGCAGGATCAGGTACGAGTACGACGACAGCTGGTAGCTGCGGGGATCGGTGTCGGTGTAGACGCCGGAGAGGTCCTGCGTCAGATACGTCTGCGGATTGCTCTCGTTGGTGTTGATCTTCGCCTTCAGCAACGACACGGCGACGTTCTCCGGAGTGGGCTCCACGTAGTAGCCGGCAGCGTTGAGCAGCTTCACCACCGGGAACTGAGTGCCGAGCGCGTACGAGTAGTTCACGTATCCGATCGCACCCTCGGCGAAGCTCTGGCTCACGTATTGCGACACGCCGACATCGCCCGATTGGGAGATCATCCCGCTGATCGTCGGGTAGAACGACGTCGGGCCGCACGCCGGCGCCCGCCCCGAACGCTCGCAGAAGCTCTGCCAGACGGCTGGGTGGCGGTCGATCATCCACATCGTGAGTTGCTGTGTCGAACCGGAGCCCTCCGCTCGTACCACCGGCACGATGTTGCGCGCCGGCATGTTCAGGCCAGGGTTGTCCGCTTGAATCGCCGGGTCGTTCCACGTCTTGATCGCGCCTGTGAAGATCTTCGCGATGTTCTCGCCCGAGAGGCGCAGGTTCGTCACCTGCGCGCCGTTGATCCGGAGGTTGTACATGAATGCTGTGCCGCCGGCGGTGATCGGCATGTACGCGTAGCTTCCGGGAGCCGGCCGCTCGGGTGCGGAGCCGTCCTCCGGTTCGAACTGGAACGGGATGTCGGATGCTGCGAAATCGACCGTGCCGTTGAGGAAGTTCTTGCGGCCGGCGGTGGAGCCCGTGGGGTTGTAGTCGATGGTGATGCCGAACTGCTGCACGTTGACACGCATTGCGTCGATGGCGTTCGCCGACCACGAGGATCCCTCGCCGGAGATGCGTTGGTACTCCTGGGCGACGGCGGCGGGCGTCGATGCCGAAGCGACGCACAACGATGCGATCAACAGGCTCCACACACCGATCGCAGCCGACGCGAGGCTGCGCGAGCGCCGCGGCCGGACGCGGGGACCCGCCGGAGAGTCGGTCGAGGGATTCACGTCGTCACTTCCTCTGCAAGATGGCGGGGAGACGCCCGGCTCGCTCGCCGAGCTGTGGTGCCTCGGGCACCGACTCGGGCTCGATGCGGGCGAGGTCGGCCAGCGACTGCGCCGCAGCCCGGCGAGCTTGACGCGTCGACTGGCGGCCTGCCGGCCGGCCGCCGAGCACGCGGGCGATCGTGAACAGCACGAGCACCATCACCATGAGCACCGAGGCCGCCCCGAAGCCGCGAGCGATCTGGTTCGGTTCGGGTGAGCTGACGAGTTTGAACGCCGTCACCGGCAGCGACGCCATCGGGTTGTTGGTCGGATCGAGGTTGAGCGAGGTGGCGTACCCAGAGGTCAACAGCACCGGAGCCGTCTCGCCGATGCCTCTGGCCACCCCGAGGATCACCGAGGTCGTCAGACCGGATCGTGCCGTCGGGAGGACCACGTGCCAGACGGTCCGCCACCGCGGTGCGCCGAGGGCGGCAGCAGCCTCCCGCAGGCTGCCGGGCACCAGCCGCAGCACCACGTCCGCCGAGCGGATGATGATCGGCAGCATCATGATCGAGATCGAGATCGATGCTGCGAGACCGCTTCGTGGGAAGCCCAGCACGAGCACCCAGGTGGCGAAGATGAACAGACCTGCGACGATCGACGGCAGCGCGGTCATCGCTGTCACGATCGTGCGGACCGCATTCACCGCGCGGCTCTTGCTCTCGGTCAGGAACACCGCGCACGTGACCGCCAGCGGCACGGTGAGCACGAGGCTGATCGCTGTCATGATCAGCGTTCCGACGATCGCGTGCAGCACGCCGCCACTCGTCAACGGTTGTTCCGGACCGGTGACGCGGAGGTCCTCGGTGTAGAAGTTGAGGTGACGCAACGCGGTCCAGCCGCGCTTGAACGTGAAGAAGATCACCGAGCCGAGCGCCACGAGCGCGACGGCAGCGGCAGCCGTCAGGAGCACCGTCATCACCCGGTCGATCACTGCAGGTCGCGACTCGGTGAACGACGACATCACGGCATACGTGACGACGAAGAGGACGAACGCGGTGACTGCGAACCCGAGACGACCGTGCAGCGGCGTGAGACGGCCGAAGATCAGCGCCGCCATGCAGATGCTGCTGAGACCGACACCAGCCAACATCTGCGCGTCGCGCTTCGAGAACGACGAGATCGATCGCGGCACCGCCACTCCGCGGGGCGGCGAGTCACGCAGAGGCAACGAGGTCCTGCGCTGCGCTCGCGCGGACGGAGCCAGGACTGCGGCGGCGGGCGCCGGAGAGGTCTCGACCTCCCCTGACCAGACGGTGGAGGTCATGCTTCGCTGTCCGCTCCGGAACGAGAACGTGCGACGAACCACGACGCCGTGAAGTTGACCACCAACGTGATGAGGAACAGCGACAGTCCGGCCGAGAACAGCGCTGACAGACCGAAGTCCGACGCCTCCGCATAGCGAAGCGCGATCAGCGCGGACACCGAGTTGCTCCCCGACTCGAGCACGTGGAACGAGATGTCGAACCGAGAGGAGATGATCATGTAGACCGCGATCGTCTCGCCGAGCGCCCGGCCGAGGCCGAGCATGGTGCCGCCGATGATGCCACCGCGGCCGAACGGCAAGGTGACCACTCGGATCATGCCCCACCGGGTTGCTCCAAGTGCGAACGCACCCTCGCGCTCACCTGGCGGCACCTGCGAGAACACCTCGCGCATCACGACGCACTGGATGGGCATCACCATCATGGCGACGACGACACCGGCGACGAACGTGGACGCCGTGTACACCGTGGCGTTCGACAGCGGATTGCCCGGGTCGGCACCATCGACCGAGAACAGCGGAATCCAGCCGAACCAGGTGTTGATCCATCGTGACAGACCGATCACCTGTCCCTGCATCAAGAACGCGCCCCAGAGGCCGTAGACCACGCTCGGCACCGCTGCCATGAGGTCGACGAGCGAGACGAGCCACGACTTGACGCGCCTCGGTGCGATCTCCACGATGAACAGCGCCGTCGCCATCGAGATCGGGAAGGCGATCGCCACTGCCACGAGCGCGATGAGCACCGTGAAGGTGAGCACGGCCTTGATCCCGAACTCACCGCGGTCCGGCTCCCACACCGACGTGGTGAGGAACGAGAACCCGACCCTTCCGAGGGCATCGGTCGACTCGAGCGTGAGGAAGAAGCCGACCGCACCCATGATCGCGAGCACGGCAACGCCACTGAGGAACGTGACCCGCGTGAACACCTTGTCGCTGCGACCTTGCCGGCCTGCGAACGGCCGCGGTTCGGGTTCGCCCACGCGCTCCTGGGGCGGCAGGACGGTGCGGAGTTCGGCGGTCATGCCAGCCACGCCGCCAGCACCACGAGCACGATCGCGGTGGTGAGCCCGAGCAGGAGGACGTCGAGGTGGCGGGCATTGGCCCAGAAGCCGCTCTTCACCGGCACTGCCGGCGCGGTCTGGACGACCACCTGCTGCGGCACGGCCGGACCGCGCTCGCCGATCACCGCCGACACGACGGTGGCGACCGCGCGGGCGAACACCTCGGGATCGTTCATCGGCACCGCACCCATCGCCGGCGGCGGCACCGGGGCGGCGGGCGTCTCGCGCCGATCGGCCGGCGCCCACGGCGAGCGCCGCTCGGCAGTGGTCTCATCGGCGGATCCCAGGATCACCACGGGAGCGACCGGCGACGGTGCGATCGGTGCACCACCCGGGAGCGAGTCGGGCGGCGGGGTGCCGAGCACGATCGCTCGCTCGGGTGCGGGCGCAGCCGCCGCGCGACGCACCTCCTCGGCCCGACGCACCATGTCGGAACGGCGCACCGTCTCGGCCCGATCGTGCTCCTCGGCCCGACGCAGTTCGTCGACCCGACGCTGTTCCTCGGCCCGACGCATCTCCTCAGCGCGACGCATCTCCTCGACCCGACGCATCTCCTCAGCGCGACGCATCTCCTCGACCCGACGCATCTCCTCAGCGCGACGCATCTCCTCGACGCGACGCGACTCCTCAGCGCGACGCGACTCCTCGGCCCGCTGGAGATCTTCGGCCCGCTGGAGTTCCTCGGCCTCACGGGCGGCCTCGGCTCGGCGCATCTCCTCGAAGCGACGCTCTTCGTCGAGCCGACGCTGCTGCTCGGCGAGTGCCCGCTCGGCCGCCATGCGGGCCTCACGCGCCCGCTCCTCGGCGGCGCGACGCTCGTCCTCGAGACGCGCCCATTCGGCCAGCCGCTGCTCCTCGGCTACGCGCGCTCGCTCGGCGGCCTCGGCCTCCTCCGCCACCCGCTGCTGCTCGCGGCGCACCACCTGCTCGGCCTGCTCGACGATCGCGTCGGCCTGTGCGCGCGCCGTGTCGACCACCGCGGCAGCGGCCGCTCGTGCGGCATCGAGCTCGGCGTCCATCTCCTGGCGGCGCTGGTCGAGCAAGGGGCCGAGCTGTGCGACGAGCGCAGCCCGGGCCTCTTCGGGATCGGACGGCTGACCGTCCTCGGCCACCCGTACCCGGCGTTCCGCCTGACGCAGCCGCAGCTGCAGCCGCGCGAACTCGGCTCGCCGATCGGCAGTCGACGCGCCTCGACGTGAGCTGTCAGCCGACATCGCCCAACCCCTGTTCGTAGGACGGACGCACTCCCGCGAGCAACGAGTCGGCGCGGCGACGGCCGTCGGCCATGATCCGCTTCGCTTCCGACTCGGCGCCGATGCGGATCGTCTCGAGGCGGCGCACGTGCTCGGCCTCCATGTCGGCCAGCTGCGTCTCGAAGGTCTCGATCACGGCGCGCAGCGCCGCATCGCGCTCCTCGGCGCGCCGCTCCGCAGCGGCGGCGCGCTGCGTCGCGTCGCGCACCTCTGCCTCCAGCGCCGCCAGATCGGCGTCGGTCGAGGGACGTGGCCCGTCGGTCGGCGGCGGCGGGGTGGGCCCCGACACGATCGGCATCCGGTGGGTGACCTCGGCAGCCGGCGGCAAGGCCGTCGGCGGCACGGACGTCGGTGACACGGCCGGCGGTGGCGGTGGCACCATGCCGAGCAGCTCGTCCTGGCGCCGCCAGAACTCGTCGTCGAACGGTGAGCTCGTCATGTGGACTCCGTTGGTCGACGACATGATCAGCCGATCAGCGCCATGGCAGCGGTCAGGGCTGCCGTCGCCGCCGCGATCGACACCACCGCTTGCGTGGGGAACCACCCGCCGTCCTGCTCGTCCGCCCCGCCATCGCTCCAGAACCGCCGCCGATCCTGCTCGAGCAGCTCCAGCCGTGCGAGCGACTGGTCGCGGTCGACACCGATCTCCCGCACCGTCGGTGCCTCTTCGAGGATCACCAGATCTCGCGGGCTCGCGCTGCGCGTCGTCGCCGGCGCATGGTGCGCCACGGCCTCGCGCCGCATCGTCAGCTGAGGCTGCTGAGGCTCGGTCGGCGCCACCGACCCGGTCCCCGCCATCGCCGGCATCGGTGTGGGCATCGGCCGCAGCACGTCGCCGAGCGCCGACAGCAGCGACCGCAGATCGACGCCGTCGGAGTGGTCGAGCACCTCCCGCACCGCTCCGGGCAGCGCGGCCTGCGTCGCTGGACGCGATCGAGGAGGGATCGCCGCCGCCTGCGTCCCCCGGCTCGCCGCAGGGGCTGGCAGTGCGACGCCGGCGCGTGCCACGGTCGCGGGTGCGGCCGGCACCGCGGCCGGCGAGCTGTGTCGAGCCTCGATCAGCTCCACCTGGCGCACCAGCGCCCGGCGCGCCGTGGCCTCGTCCATCGCCTGCCCGGCGCTCGAGTTGAGCGCCGACCACCAGCCATCGAGCAACGCAGCCAGCTGGCGCGTCGCCGCGCCGGCATCCCAGGCGTCGAGGTCGAGC
Organism: Acidimicrobiaceae bacterium; assembly: GCA_020637235.1. Lineage (GTDB taxonomy): Bacteria > Actinomycetota > Acidimicrobiia > Acidimicrobiales > Ilumatobacteraceae > VFMC01. The sequence continues at coordinate 54,679 of JACJWG010000015.1, forward strand.
AGGTCGTCGGCGGCGTGCTGGTCGAGCAGCGCTGCCTCGTGGCGACCCACCTTCGACACGATCGCCCGCTGGGCGTCGAAGAACTGGCGCGACAGCTGCATCGTCGATGCGGCCACGCCCTCGAGCTGGCCGGTGCCGCGCACGATCACCGCCGCATCGCCGACCGCTTCGAGGTAGCGCTGCTGGTGGTCGCGGAGGGCGTCGAGGTAGCGCTCGGTGGCCTCGCGGGTGGAGGCCGCCGAAGCTCGGAGTGCGGAGGGGGCAGCGCTCACGGCGGCGAAGGTACGAGCCGCACATGTCCACCATCTGAACAACGGTGAACGTCCGCTGGACGAACGGGTGAAACCTCGCGCTGCGTCCTTCAGCCAGCGCTCAGCGCAGCCGATGAGCCACGCCTCGCTGCGGCTCTTGACGATCAGCCGGCCGCGGCCCGCTCCGCCCAGCGTTGCACGGTGGCGCGCACCCCGTCGACCAGCATCATCAGGCACTCGTCGTCGCGCGCCGGGTCGCCGTCGTCGAGCCAGAGGCAGATGCTCTCGTGCAGAAACGTCACCAGCGACTCGGCCGCCCACAGCCGCAGCACCGGATCGTCGAACACGTCGCGCAACAGGTCGAGCGCGAACTCGGTGACGGCCACCTTCGCCACCGCGGCGGTGTCGGCGAACGCCGGCTCGTGGGCCGCGTGGCGCCACAGCAGCCGGAATCCGTCGGGTTGCCGCCTGGCCACGCCGAACACGCGCCCGACGACGCTGCGCCGCGGATCGTCCGCGCCATCGCCGAGCGGCTCGTCGAACTCGCCCGCCACGTCGTCGAGCACGGCGTCGAGCACGGCCCGGTACAGGTCGTCCTTCGTCTCGAAGATCCGGTACACGATCAACCTGGTGACGCCGGCCTCACGCGCGACGTCGTCCATCGACGTCGCCCCGAAGCCGCCACGCACGAACACCGACGCGGCGCACCGCACCAACTGCTCACGCCGTTCGGCCCGGGGCATCCGCACTGCCATTGACACATGTATACACCCGTGTTTACATCGATGCCATGACCTCGTCGTCGACGGCCCCGCTGTTCAATCCCTTCGACCCTGCGTTCCGGGCCGACCCGTACCCGTTCTACGACCAGCTGCGCGAACTCGACCCGGTGCACGTGTCGCCGATGGGCTTCACCGTGCTCACGCGATACGAGGACGTGGCCCGCGCCCTGCGCGGCGCCGAGTTCGCCCGCGACATCGAGGCCCACACGCCGCCGCCCGTCGACCCGATCCGTCTGCGCCGCCGCGACAACTTCCAGCGTCGCGTCGAGGAGGGCCGGGCGTCGAAGTCGATCCTGAACCTCGATCCTCCGGACCACACCCGCATCCGCCGACTCGTCACCCAGGCGTTCACCCCCTCGGCGATCGAGCGCCTGCGCCCCCGGGTGCAGCAGCTGGTGGACGACGTGCTCGACCGGGCGGCCGAGCGCGGCGAGATCGAGCTCGTCGACGAACTCGCGTTCACCGTGCCGTTCCAGGTGATCAGCGACCTGCTCGACATGCCGATGGACATGAGCGATCAGGTGCGCGACTGGTCGCAGGCCCTGACGGCCTCGCTCGAGCCGACGGCCGACGACGCGACGCTCGACGCCTCCGAGGAGGCCGCCGAGGGCATGAGCGAGTACCTCCGCGGCGTCGTCGCGCACCGCCGCCAGCACCTCGGCGACGACCTCCTGTCGGCGTTGTTGCAAGTGGAAGAACAGGGCGACCGGCTCAGCACCGCCGAGCTCCTCTCGTTCACGCTGCTGCTGTACGTGGCCGGCCACGAGACCACCGTGAACCTGATCGGCAACGGCACCCTGGCCCTGCTGCGCCACCGCGACGAACTGCGCCGCTGGGCGAACGACCCGACGATGGACGTCCAGGCGATCGACGAGCTGCTGCGCTACGACGGCCCCGTGCAGCAGACCGTCCGCGTGCCGCTGCAGCCGGTGCGCTTCGGCGACGTCGAGGTGCCCGCCAACTCGATGGTGATGACCGTGCTCGGCGCGGCGAACCACGACCCCGCCGTGTTCGACGATCCCCACGCGCTGCGGCTCGACCGCCCGAACGCCCGCAACCACCTCGCCTTCGCCGCCGGCATCCACTACTGCCTCGGCGCGTCGCTCGCGAAGCTCGAGGGCTCGGTCGCGATCGGCACGCTGATCCGTCGCTTCCCCGACCTCGAGCTCGCCGGCGAACCGCACTGGCGCGACCGGCTCACCATCCGCGGCGTCGACCGCCTGCCGCTGTCGCTGCGCTGAACGCGGCGCGCGTCGAGAGCGCGACCTCGTCGGCGTTCAGTCGTTGGCGAGCAGGTGGATGAGGCTGCTGGTGTCCCACCGACGGCCGCCACGCGCGATCACCTGCGCGTAGAACTGGTCGATCAGTGCGGTCACCGGCAGGCGCGCGCCGTTGCGATCGGCCTCGGCGAGCACGATGCCGAGGTCCTTGCGCATCCACTCGACCGCGAAGCCGAAGTCGAACTCGCCCTTGGCCATCGTGTGCCCGCGGTTCTCCATCTGCCAGCTCTGCGCGGCTCCGTAGCGAATCACGTCGATCACCGCATCGGGATCGAGACCGGCCTTCGCGGCGAAGTTGATGCCTTCCGCCAGGCCCTGCACCACACCGGCGATGCAGATCTGGTTCACCATCTTGGTGAGCTGCCCCGACCCCGCCGGGCCCATCAGCGACGTCGCCTTCGCGTACGCCTCCATCACGGGGCGGGCGAGCTCGTAGAAGGCCTCGTCGTCGCTGCCGCACATCACCGTCAGCTGCCCGTTCTCGGCGCCGGCCTGACCACCCGACACGGGGGCGTCGACGAAGCCCACACCGAACTCGGCGGCGGCCTCGGCGAGTTCCTTGGCCACCTCGGCCGAGGCGGTGGTGTGATCCACCAGTACCGCACCGGCCGCCACGCCGGCGAGCACGCCGTCGGGGCCGTACACCACTTGGCGCACGTCGTCGTCGTTGCCGACACACAGGAGCACGAACTCGGCGCCGTCGGCCGCCTCGCGTGGCGTCGGCGCCGCCCTGTTGCCGTACAACGCCACCCAGGCGAGTGCTTTCTCGGGCGTGCGGTTGTAGACGGTGACCTGATGGCCGGCGGCGGCGAGGTGACGGGCCATCGGCGTGCCCATCACGCCGAGCCCGATGAAGGCGACGTTGCTCACCGAGCCAGTCTTGCCGGTCACGATCGCACGTGCGGTCCACCCCGATGCTCCGAGGCCGGCAGCTGGCGGGCGACCACCGAACCCGGCCCGGCCACCAGGGTGGCGATCACCACACCGACCGCCGCCACGGCTGCCGCCGGCGTGACGCCGAACGACGACAGCGCGATCGCGATCGCCGTTCGCGGGGTGCCGTGCCCGGCGGCGAGCACGCAACACGCCCCGATCCCGACGCAGGCGACGAACGGCACGCCGGGCAGCCAGGCCCGCCCGACCAGCGTGCCGAGCAGCGCACCGATCGCGAGTAACGGCACCACAGCGCCGCCCACCACCCCGCAGCCGATCTGCACCAGTAGCAACGTCACGAACACCAGCGTGGCCGCCAGCACCGGTAGCTGGCCCTGCTGGGCCGACCACGTGCGTAGCTGCTCGCCGCTGCCGAGCAGGATCGGCGCACCCGTCAGCCACCATGCGAGCGGCACGGCGGCACCGAGCGACAACGCTGCGGCGACGAGCCGTCGGCGCAGGGCTCCGCCGTACAACGGACGGACCACCTCCACCCGGCGCACTGCGGTCGCGAACAGTCGCCCCACCAGACCGGCGACCCCGGCGATGGTGATCACGCCGATCACCATGTCGTCGACGTCGAGTCCGAGGTCGACACCGACGATGCCGCCCCGCTCCCCCGTCAGCCGCAACGCCACCCAGGCCGCCACACCACCGAGCGCGAGCGGGACGACGTCGCGTCGGGCCGGACGCCTGCGCCAGGCGATCTCCGACGTCGCGAGTGCGCCAGCCAACGGCGCACCGATCACCATGGCCAGCACCGCCGCCGACGTCGCGATCATCAGCCAGCGCTCGGGCCGCCGGGTGCGTCGGGCGACGACGCCACCCAACGCGCCACCCACCGACATGAGCGGCGTGTCGGCCCCGAGCGGCCCACCGGCACCCACCGAGGCGAACAGCGCGAACAGCCGTGCTGGCGCGCCGCGCAGGTCGAGCGACCCGTCGTTCATCGCCTCCGCGTGCACCGCGGTGGCGCTCGGCGCGGCTCGTGCGACGGACACGATCACGATCGCCACCACGGCCCCGGCGGCAGGGAGCGCCGCCCACCACATCGACGCGCCGGCGGGCCGATCGCGCACCCACTGCAGCCATTGCACGATCCGTCCGGCCGACAGGGCGGCGACGAAGGCGACGACCCACGTGAGCGCCACGTCGGTGGCCCATCGAGTCCGGCGCCCCATCGCCGGGCGAGGCTACCGATCCCGTTGCGGTCGGCCGGTGACGCCCGCGTACGCTTCGCCCATGTCGGGCATCATCGACCACCTCGTCTACGCGACCGACGATCTCGCACGCACGGTCGAGTCGCTCGGCGAGCGGCTCGGCGCCACGCCGACACCCGGCGGGCAGCACCTGGGGCGCGGCACCCGCAACGAGCTCGTCGCGCTCGGCGGGGGCTCGTACCTCGAGATCATCGGTCCCGATCCCGACCAGCGCCATCACGAGGGTCCGATGCCGTTCGGCATCGACACCCTGGAGGGCGAACGGCTGGTCACCTGGTGTGCCCGACCGACGGGCGAGCTCGACCATGTGGTACGAGTGATCGCCGCCGCCGACGGCGACCCGGGCGAGATCGTCGACATGTGGCGCGCTCGCCCCGACGGCGAACTGCTGTCGTGGCGGCTGACGCTCACCCGGCTCGACCACCACCTCGGCCCGATGCCGTTCCTCATCGACTGGCTCGACAGCGAGCACCCGACGGCGTCGCTGCACCAACCGGTCGTGCTGCGCTCGCTGCGACTCACCTCGTACGACCACCGGCATCTCGCTCGTCTGCTGGCGATCATGGGCGGCGACGACGATCCCCGCCTGCAGCTCGACGACGGCGACCCGGCGATCGCCGCCGTCCTCGACACACCGAACGGCGAGGTCGTGCTCGAGGGCTGAGCCCGGCCACCGATCAGGCCAGGGTTGCGGCCAATTCGTCGATCACCGACTCGGGCGTGCGCGGGTGCAAGAACACCAGCCGCCCCACCGGCTCACCCTTCCAGGTCGACGGCGCCACGAACGCGATCCCGTCGCTCAGCACGCGAGACGCCCATGCGCCCCACTCGTCACGCCCCCAGCCGGCACGACGGAACAGCAACACCCCGAGCGTGGGCTCCATCACGAGCGACACACCGGACACCGATGCCAGGCGGTGCGCAGCCAGCCGGGTGAGCTCGACGCCCCGCCGGATCGCGGCAGCGTGCGCATCGGTGCCGTGCACCGCGAGGGCGAACCACAACGGCATGCCGGTGGCCCGACGGGTGAGCTGGTAGCCGTAGTCGCTCGGGTTCCAGAGCGGCTCGTCGCCGTGGAGGATGTCGATGTACGGACCGTGCTGGGTGTGCACCTCGGCCGCGAGTTCGGGCCGCCGGTACAACAGCGCGCACGAACCCTCGGGGGCGAACAGCCACTTGTGCGGGTCGACGATCACCGAGTCGGCGCGTCCGATGCCATCGAACACCGACGCCATCTCGGGCAGCATCGCCGCCGCCGCACCGTAGGCACCGTCGACGTGCAACCAGGCGCCGAGCCGTTCGGCCACGTCGGCCAGCCCGGCGAGATCGTCCACCACACCTGCGTTGGTGGAACCCGCCGCCGCCACGATCAACCCGACATCGTGCCGGTCGCCCACCGCGGCGTCGAGCGCCGCCCCGGTGAAGCGTCCGTCGTCGCCGGTGGGGACGACGATCAGCTCGTAGCCGGGCTCGCGAGTGAGCCCCAGCATGCGCAGCGAGTTGAACACCGAGGCGTGCGCGGTGTCGGCGACGGCCACCGAGCGCCGGTCGCCCATCTGCTCGCGGGCGACCGCGAGGGCGCTGAGGTTGCCGATCGAGCCGCCGCTCATGAAGCACCCACCGGCCGACGCCGGCATGCCGAACAGGTCGGCCAACCAGCGCAACACCTGGTTCTCGGCCGCCACCACACCGGCGGCCTCCAGCCACGACTCGGCGCTGAACGTGGCCGCGCCCACGGCCGCCTCCATCCACACTCCGGCCGCGCTGGGCGACACGGGGATGAACGCGAGGTATCGCTCGCTGTCGAGCGCCACCGTGTTCGGCACCACGTCGTCGACGAACCGCCGCCAGGCAGCGTCGGGCCCCAAGCCGCTGGCGGTGATCACCCCGTCGAGCAACGGGTTCATCTGCGACGGCGGCAACGTGCGGCCGAGGGGTGCGTGGGCGATGCGGTCGCGGACGAACCCGGCCACGTCCCGCCCGAGTGCGTCGGGCACCGCTCCGGCACCGTGGAGCGTGCTCCACGGCGGGCGATCGTCCCTCGTCCCCGAGCCGTCCGGCGCTGTCACCGCGCGCTCACTCCGGCGTCACGTAGGCCGCGGTGATGCCGCCGTCGATGATCAGCGACTGGCCGGTCATCCAGCTGCTCTCGGTGCTCGCGAGGAAGAGTGCGCCGTTGGCGATCTCGACGGGATCACCGAAGCGGCCCATCGGGATGTGCACCAGACGCCGGTTGCGCTTGGCGTCGTCGCTCAGGAACTTGGCGAGCAGCGGCGTCATGATCGGCCCGGGGCACAGCGCGTTGGCACGCAGGCCCTGACGGGCGTAGATCACGGCGATCTCGCGGGTCATCGCCAGCACGGCGCCCTTCGACGCGGTGTACGCCACCTGCGGGGTGGCGGCGCCCATGTGGGCGACGAACGAGGCGACGTTCACGATCGACGACGCCTGGCCGCTCTCCTCGGCGCTGCGCAGCATGTGCGGGATCGCGTGCTTGCAGCCGAGCAGCACGCCGAGGACGTTGATGTCCATCGTCTTCTGGTAGGTCTCGATGCTGGTCGACACCGGGTCGTCGTCGTCGCCGAGCATCACGCCGGCGTTGTTGTACAGCACGTGCAGGCCGCCGAAGGTGTCGACCGCGTGCTCCACGGCGTTCTGCACCGAGGCGTCGTCGGTGACGTCGCAGGCCACGTAGCTGGCCTCGCCACCGGCGGCAGCGATCGCCTCCACCACGTCGTTGCCGTCGGCCATGTCGGCCACCACCACCTTCGCGCCCTCGGCGGCGAAGCGCTCGGCGCCCACGCGCCCGAGCCCGGAAGATGCACCAGTGATGAGGGCCACGCGCCCTGCGAGTCGAGTCATGGCGAGGAAGGTAGCGGAGCGACCAGACTGGACCCGCATGTCCTGGCGCGTCCTCACGTGGAACCTGCGTGGCTCGCACCGCCCCGACCTCGGCGCGGTGGCGGAGGTGGTGCGCGAGCACGCGCCCGACGTGGTGGCGGTGCAGGAGATCCGACGCGCACAGGCCGCACAGCTCGGCTCGCTGCTCGGTTGGCAGGCGCGCTGGGCCCGCAAGCACCACCCGTACACACCGCTCGTGTGGTGGCTCGCCGAAGGGCTGGCGATCCTCAGCCCGCACGCGCTGAGCCAGGTGGTGCGGCGGACGATCTCGCCCGGCGTGTCGACCTGGACGTACCGGCACCGGATCGTGCTCGCCGCCACCGTCACCCGGGGCGACGAGAGCCTCCGGGTGTACGACACGCACCTCGCCGCGCACCATCGTCCGGACGAGCGGATCGAGCAGGCGGCCCGGGTGGCGGGGTTCGTGCGCGACGACGATGCCGTGCTGCGCGTGGTGGCCGGCGACCTGAACGCACCCGGCGAGGTGGAGGTGATCCGCGAGTTCCACCCGGTCGGCCTGCGCGATCCGGGCGGCGGGCCGACCAACCCGGCGATCGCACCCCGGTCGCGGCTCGACTACGTGCTGGTGCCCGAGTCGAGCCGGGTGACGCACCAGTGGGAGTCGCCGGGCGGCGAGTGGTGGTGGGCGATCAGCGACCACGTGCCCGTCGTCGTGGAGTTCGAGCCATGAGCGACGCCGCACCACCGCCGGACGGTGAAGCCCGGGTGGTGGCGCGCACCGAACGCCCGATCACCCCGGCCGACGTGACCGCCGCGCTCCACGCCGCCGGGGTGTCGCCCGGGGATGTGGTGATCGTGCACTCGGCGATGTCGCGGCTCGGGTGGGTGGTGGGCGGTGCTCAGGGCGTGGTGTCCGGTCTGCTCGACGCGGTCGGGGCAGACGGCACGATCGTGATGCCCGCCCAGACCGGCGTGAGCGACCCGTCCACCTGGCAGCACCCACCCGTCCCCGAGTCGTGGTGGCCGGCCATCCGCGACACCTGGCCGCCGTTCGACCCGCGACTCACGCCGATGCGCGGCATGGGCGCGGTGGTGGCGTGCTTCGCCCGCCTGCCCGGCTCGGTGCACAGCGGGCACCCAGCGGTCGGGTTCGTCGCCCACGGCCCACTCGCCGAGGGGCTGATGCACCCGCACACCCTGGAGGCCGGGCTCGGCGACGACGGCCCGCTCGGCCGGCTCGAGGCAGCGGGCGCCCGGATCGTGCTGCTCGGGGTGGGGCACGAGCACGACACGTCGATGCATCTGGCCGAGCACCGCGCCGAGTGGCCGGGGAAGTCGTGGCGCACCGACGGTGCCCCGGTGCTCGTCGACGGCCAGCGCCGTTGGGTCGAATACCGGACGCTCGATCTGGACGAGGACGACTTCCCGCTGATCGCCGCAGCCTTCGAGGCCGAAGGCGGCGAGGTGCACCGATCGCGCCTCGGCCACGGGGTGATCACCACGTGCGACCTGCGCGCGCTGGTGGGGTTCGCCGTGCCGTGGATCGCCACCCACCGCCACACAACCCCTTCGTGAGCGCGATGCGCACCGGCAGCGCATCCGGCTCACGGACACCGTGACTTCGTGAGCGCGATGCGCACCGGCTGCGCATTTGGCTCACGAAGGACATGGGCTAGATGCGTTCCCAGTAGCGGCGGAGCTCCCAGTCGGTGACGGTCTGGTTGAACGCCAGCCACTCGGCTTTCGCCATCGTGAGGATGTGGTGGTGCACGTCGTCGCCGAAGCACTCGCGGGCGGCGGCCGACTGCTCCCACAGGGCGATCGCGTCGGGCAGGTTCCACGGGATCCGGTCGATCTCGGGTGCGGTGTAGCCGTTGCCGACGAACGGCTCGGGCAGCTCGAGCCGGTGGCGGATGCCGTACATCCCACCGGCGAGCTGGCCGGCGAACGCGAAGTACGAGTTCGCGTCGGCGCCGGGGATGCGGCACTCGACCCGCGTGCCCGCCCCGTGGCCCACCTTACGGAACCCCAGCGTGCGGTTGTCGATCCCCCACCCGATGCCCGTCGGCGCCCACGATCCCGGCTGGAACCGCTTGTAGCTGTTGATCGTCGGCGCCCACAGCAGGCTGAACTCGCGTGCCGTGGCGATCAGGCCGGCCAGGTAGTGCCGGAACAGCTCGCTCATCCCGTGCGGGCCGTGGTGGTCGTCGAACAGCGCGGTCCGGCCGTCGAGGCTCCACAGGCTCGAGTGGATGTGGCACGACGAGCCGGTGTCGGCGAAGTCGTACTTGGCCATGAAGCTCACCGACCGGCCGTTCAGGTGGGCGATCTCCTTCGCCGCGGTCTTGTACACGCTGTTGCGGTCGGCCATCTCGACCGCCGTCGTGTAGTCGAGGTTGATCTCGTGCTGGCCCTTGCCGGCCTCGCCCTTCGAGAACTCCACCGGCACCCCGGCCGCTTCGAGGTTGCGGCGGATCTGGCCGAGGATGTACTCGTCCTTGGTGGTCTGCAGCACGTGGTAGTCCTCGATCCACGGCGAGTGCGGACGCAGGTCGCGATAGCCCTTCTCGTGGGCCTCGTCGTAGGTGTCCTTGAACAGGAAGAACTCGATCTCGCTCGCCACCATCGGCACGAACCCCAGCTCGGCGGCAGCCTCCACCTGGCGGCGCAGCATCGTGCGCGGCGCGACCTCGATCAGCTCGCCGGTCGTCACGTCGTACAGGTCGCAGAAGATCATCGCCGTCCGGTCGACCCACGGGATCAGCCGCACCGTGTCCCAGTCGGCCCGGGCGAGCATGTCGCCGTACCCCTGCTCGTAGCTGGTGAACCGGTACCCGTCGACCGGGTTGTCGTCCATGTCGCAGGCGATGAGGTAGTCGCAGTTCTCGGTGCCGTCGTCGGCCACCTTGTCGAGGAAGAACCGACCCGTGGTGCGCTTGCCCACCAGGCGACCCTGCAGGTCGGGGAACGCCATCACCACCGTGTCGACCTCGCCGCTGCGGATCAGCCCCTCCAACGCCTCGCGGGACACCTGCACTCGTGACGACTCTGCGGACATGGCCGACGACCGTAGCGCCTCACCACCAACGGCCCCGCACGACCATCCCCTGGAAATCACCCTTCAGGGCGAGCCCTCACGTTCCGATGACACGTCATGCTGCCAGCGGCGGAACGGGCTCGATGACTCGCGCGCCCGCGCCCGGGGTCACGAGCGAACGCCGCGCCCAGTTCGACCGCACCCAGTTCCGAGCCCGGCTCGCCGTCGTCGCCGTCCTCACCGCCGGCCTCGCGTTCCTCCCCGCCGCCGGACCGAACGGACCCACCGCCGCCGTCGTCGTCGGCATCGGGGCCGGCACCGCGCACTTCCTCGCCCGTTGGGTGACCGGTGTGCCCAACCCCACCGGCTGGCTCGACCTCATCGCGGTCGTCACCGCCACCGTGGCAGCGGCGATCGCCCCGGACGTGTGGGCCGCGGCGCTGCTGTTCCAGATGCTCGTGCTCGGAGGGGCGGTGTCGTTCCTGCCACCGGGCTGGACCGCTTCGATGGGCGGTTGGTCGGTCATCTCGATGGCGGTCGTCTCTTGGTACGTCGAGCCGCAGCAGGCGACGTCGATGTTGGTGGTGGCCACCGTGTTCTTCCCCGTGCTGTTGAGCGGGTCGCGCCGCAAGCAGGCCCGCATCAAGCGGGCCTCGCACCGGATGGAGGCAGTCGCCGCGTCGTTGCCGATGGTGGTGTGGGAGTGGGACATCGGCCGGCACAAGATGGGCGCAGTCGTGGGACGCACGGAGGAGGTGTTCGGTCGCTCCACGGGCGAGGTGCTCGCCCGCGGGCTGATCGCCGACGTCCACCCCCACGATCGCATCGTGTTCGGTGGCACCTACGACCGGCTGGCCGACCAGCGGCCCGGTGCCGAACGGACCGAAATCGAGTACCGGTACGTGCGGCCCGACGGCATCGAGGTGTGGCTGCGCGACCAGGCGACCGTGGCGCGCGGTATCGACGGCCCGGTGCTCCGCGGCGTGACGATCGACATCACCGAATCGCGAGCCAAGGAGCTCGACCTGCACCGCCACCGCCAGATCGTCGAGCGCATGCCAGCGGTGACGATCGTGCTCGACCACCAGCACGACACCCTGGCCAGCACCGTCGTCCAGGTGGTCGATCCGATCGGCTGGGGCCCGGGCCCCGAGGTGGTGGGCGAGGTGTTCGCGACGGCGTTCCCCGAGCTCGCCGCCCACACCGAGTTGATCCGAGCGATCGAGGGTCTCGAACCGGGCGGCGTCGCCGAACTCGGACCGTTCGCACTCACCGGCGGCGACGGCGACCAGCGCCACGTCGAGGTGGACGCCTTCCCGCTGCCCGGCCGATCGGTGGCGCTGCTGGTGAACGACGTCACCGACCGCGAGCTCATGATGTCGCACGTGCGACACCAGGCGAGCCACGACGACCTCACCGGGCTGCTCAACCGCGCTGCGCTCCTCCAGGCTGCGGGTGACGCGCTCGCCGCCGGCCGGCACTGCACCCTGTTGCTCATCGACCTGAACGACTTCAAGTCGATCAACGACACCCTCGGGCACCTCACCGGCGACCACTACCTCGCCGTGATCGGCCAGCGGCTGCACGCCCTCGCCCACGACCACGAGTTCGTCACCCGGCTCGGCGGCGACGAGTTCGCGATGCTGCTCGTCGACCCGTCACCGTCGCGCACCCGGGCGCTGATCGACGACGTGGTCGCGTCGTGCCGTCAGCCCGTCACCCTGCACGGCGTGCCGCTCGCCGGCAGCGCCAGCGTGGGCGTGGCCGAGGCGCCGGGTGATGCCGACACCGCCGAGTCGCTGCTGCGCTGCGCCGACCTCGCGATGTACCACGCGAAGTCGCACCAGGCGGGCGCCAGCCGCTACCTCACCTCCATGGAGCGCAGCACCGACCCGCTGCGCCTGCTCGGCCGACTCGGGCACGCGTTCCAGGAGAACGAGTTCGTGATGCACTACCAACCGAAGGTGGATGCCGACACCGGCCGCACCGTCGCGTTCGAGGCGTTGGTGCGCTGGGAGCACCCGCATCTCGGCATCCTCCAGCCCGGCGCGTTCTTGGACCTGGTGGCGGTGTCGGGCCACCTCGACTCGCTCGGTGCGATCGCCGTCCGGCAGGCGGCCCACGCACTCGCGCAGTTGCCCGAGCACCTCTCGGTGGCGATCAACCTCACCGCGCAGAACCTGCGCAACCTCGCCTTCCCGGCGATGTGCGACGACGTGTTCGACGAGGTGGGTGTCGACCTGCGACGGCTGATCGTGGAGGTGACCGAGTCGCACGTGCTCGATCCGAGCGGTGTGTCGCATTCGGTGATCGACGAGCTCGCCGCGCGAGGCATCCGGGTGTCGGTCGACGACTTCGGCACCGGCTACTCGTCGCTCACCCACCTGCGCTCCTTGCCGCTCAGTGAGTTGAAGATCGACCGGCGGTTCGTGACCAACCTGCTGCACGACGACCAGGACCTGGTGATCGTGCGCTCGATGATCGACCTCGGTCACAACCTCGGCCTGGAAGTGGTGGCCGAAGGCGTGGAGGACGAGGCGACGCTCCAGTTGCTGCGCTCACTCGGCTGCGATGTGGTGCAGGGCTACCACCTCGGCCGGCCCGAACCGCTGCTGCACGCGATCGCCCGCTGTCACCTCGACACGGCCGAGCACTCCGACGTCGCCCACTGAGCCGGGGCGAGCCGAGGGGGCGAGACCCGGGGTCAGGCCTTCTTCTTGGCCGGCTCCTTGGCGGGCTTCAGCACGCCCTTCGCCAGTGCCTCGTCGAGGTAGCGCTCGGCGTCCTCGGCGCTCACCTTCAGCGCCGGGGCGATCTCGCTGATCAGGTTGATCCGCGCCCGGTCGTACATGGTGCGCTCGGCCGCCGACAGCGAGGCGTCGCGGTTGCGGGCCGCGAGGTTCCGGACCACCTCGGCCACCTGGTACACGTCGCCGCTCTTCAGCTTCTCCTGGTGGTTCTTGAACCGGCGGCTCCAGTTGGACGGCACGCGAGGATCGGCCTTCGACAACACGGCCACGAGGTCTTCGAGCTCGTCGCTCGACACCGGCGGGCGCACGCCCACCTCCGCCGCCTTCGCGGTCGGCACCGAGAGCGTCATCTCGTTGATGACCGTCTTCAAGATGAGGTACTCCTGGGTGGACCCGAAGGCCTCCATCTTCTTGGTCCCCATCACGATGCATGCGCCGTGCTGGGGGTAGATGACGGTTTCGCCCTTCTTGAACTTCAAGGTGACCTCACTCTGCGCTGGCTGCCCGCAGCGGGCTGGTCGGCTTCGGCGTCCGACCCCGGGTGACTCCGGTCATCAAAGGGTAGGGCGAGACGCGCCGATTCCCTCCGCCCGACCCGAGGGGAGTACCGGGTCGGGCGGAGGGAGCGGGGTCACGGTTCGTCGCGGGCGACGAGCGTGGCCGTGAGCTCGACGGGTTCGCCGTCGCGCAGCACGGTGAGGGTGAGCACCTGTCCCGGGCGTCCGTCGCGGATGGCCGAGATCAGCCCGCCCTGACCGCTGACGGCACGGCCGTCGGCGGCGATGACGATGTCGCCCACCTGGACACCGGCCTCGGCGGCCGGGCTGCCGGCGGTGACCTCGGCGATCCGGGCACCGGCACCACCGTCGAGGCGCTCTTCGATGCTGACACCGAGGAACCCCTCGGCGACCGGTTCGCCACCGGCCTGCTCGCGCAGCGCGTCGACCTCGGCGAGCAGGGTGCGGGCCGAGATCGCGAAGCCGACGTTGGTGGCGGCCCGGTTCGTGTTGCTGGTGGCGACGGCGGTGTTGATGCCGATCACCTCGCCGTCGGCGTTGACGAGCGGGCCACCCGAGTTGCCCGAGGAGATCGCGGCGTCGGTCTGGATGAGGCCGCCGAGCGCACCGATCTCGGTGAGCAGGGTGCGCTCCAGTGCCGACACCACGCCGGTGGTGACGCTGGCGCCGCCGTCGAGCGCGAGGGCGAAGCCGATGGCCACCACCGGCTCGCCGACCGTGACGTCGTCGGGTGCGGCGATCGTGGCCGCCGGCAACCCTTCTGCGTCGATGCGCAGCAACGCCAGGTCGTTCGGTTCGTCGGTGGCGAGCACCTGCGCGTCGCGTGGCTCGGTCTCGCCGTCGAGCCGCACCCGCACCGTCTCGGCACCGTCGACGACGTGGGCGTTGGTGACGATCTCGCCGTCGGAGGTGATGATCACCCCGCTGCCGGTGCCGAACAGCCGGTCGCCGGTGAGGCTGATGACGGTGACCACGCTGGGGCCGACCTCGGCCGCGACGCCGGCGACGTCGAGCTCGGCCAGGGTGGCCACCGACACCGGCTCGCCGTTCTCGGTGGCGACGATCGGGCGCTGCGACGACGGCCCGGTGGCGGCGCTGCCGTCGTCGTCGATCGCCGCACCGATCACGCCGCCCACACCACCGGATGCCAACGCGAGCGCGCCGACGCCGACGACGAGGGGCCACCGGCGCGGCCGGTGGGCCGGGCGCGGCGGTGGCGGCGGGCCGACGGTGGGCGGAGGCAACGTCGACACCATCGGCGGGGGATGTTCGAACGTGTCCATGCCCTGCAGTATGGAGCCCGGGTGCGACGTGGATGCCGCCGGAACGGTGAGAAGCCGGTGTGAAGCCGGCCACGGGTTCGACGTCGGCGATCCGCGGCGCCCCCGGAGAGACTCGAACTCCCAACCCACGGGGTAGAAACCCGCTGCTCTATCCATTGAGCTACGGAGGCAGGCTGTGCAGCCTACGGCAGTCAGGGCATGGCGAGCAGCTCGCGCCGCAGCAGATCGAGCGCGGTGATCACGCTCATCTGACGCATCTGGTCGCGCAGACCGGGCATCCGGAGCGTGTGCGCCGTGGCTCGACCGTCGGGCAACGCGACCGCGACGCACAACGTACCCACGGGCATCCCGTCCTGCTCGGTGGGGCCGGCCACCCCGGTGAGCGCCAGGGCGACGTCGGCGTGCAGCACCCGTCGTGCGCCCACGGCCATCTGCACCGCCGCCTGCTCGCTCACGACCGGTCCCCGGTCGACGCCCAGCACGTCGAACTTCACCTCGCTCGCATAGCTGACGACCGACCCGACGAACACCTCGCTCGCGCCCGGCACCTCGGTGATCCGGCCCGCCACCAGACCGCCGGTCACCGACTCCGCCAGGCCGAGCGTCCAGCCGCGTTCGCGCAGCAGCTGCAGCACGACCCGCTCCATCGTGTCGTCGTCGACGCCGAACACCTGCGAGCCGAGGATCTCGCGGATGCGCGCCTCCACGGGCGCGAGGAGTGCGTCGGCGTCGGCGGCCGTGGGGGCCTTGGCGGTGAGCCGCACCTTGATGCCATCCCAGCCGCTCGCCAGGAACGCCAGCGTGGGCGTGCCGGCGAGCTCGAGGTCGGCGATCACCGGGTCGAGCCGCTCGTTCAGCCCGCTCTCGCTCTCGCCCCAGGTGCGCAACGTGCGGCTCACGATCACCGACGGGTCGCCGCTGCGTCGACGCAGGTCGGGCAGCACCGCGCGGGCCAGCATGTCCTTCATCTCGTGCGGCACACCGGGCACGGCGTACACCACCTTCGTCACCCCGTCGATCACGACCGGGCAGATCAGCCCGGGAGCGGTGCCCCGGGTCTGCGGGATCACCGCCGCCCCCTCGGGGACGAGCGCCTGACGCAGGTTGTTCTCCGCCATCGTGCGGTTGCGGGCGGCGAACAGTTGGCGGATCGTGTCGGCCACCGCGGCGTCGAACTGCAACGGCGCACCCATGACCGCCGAGATCGCCTCCCGGGTGAGGTCGTCGTGCGTGGGACCGAGCCCGCCGCACATGATCACTGCGTCGGCGTCGGCGAGTGCCCGACGCAGCACGGTCTCGATCCGGGCGAGGTTGTCACCCACCTTCACCTGCAGCAACGAGTCGATCCCGTTCGCTGCCAGCTGTTCGCCGATGAAGGAGGAGTTCGTGTCGACGATCTGGCCGAGCAACAGCTCGGTGCCGACGGCCACCACGTCACATCGCACGGGGGTCCTTTCGAGGGTCGAGGGCGAGGTCGGGGACGGCGATCAGACGGATTCGCGTCCGAGCGGATCGACGTCGGTGTACACCAATGCCCGCTTGGCCCGCTGTGCGCCCCACAGGTACTGGAAGCCGCTGATGAGCGCGAGGGCGACCGACAGCCACAGCAGCCCCTTCCACAACCACGCGGCGTCGAGGGCCGTGAGCGGCAGGATGGCGAAGCCGACGGCCAACTGCTGCACGACGGTCTTCTGCTTGGCGAGCCTGGTGGCGGGCACGCTGACGCCCTTGGCGCCGACGAAGGTGCGGTACAGGCTGATCGTGATCTCGCGGGCGGCGATCACCACCACGGGTACCACCCAGAACACGTCGCGGCTGACGAGGGTGAACATCGCGCCGAGCACCAGCACCTTGTCGGCCAGCGGGTCGAGGAACGTGCCGAAGGTGGTGACACCGTGACGCCTGGCGAGGTAGCCGTCGATGCCGTCGCTCGAGCAGAGCACGAACCACAGCACGAACGCCGGCCACGACCCGCTCGGGTCCTCCGGGATCATCCAGAACACCAGCGGTGCGATCAGCACGCGGGCGACGGTGACCAGGTTGGCCCACGTCGCGATGGCGGACGGATCGACCGGCACGATCAGCTCAGCTCTCGGCGTTCTCGTCGCACTCGGCGATCAGATCGGGCCCCATCGCCTCGACAATACGCACCTCGACGAACGAACCCGGCACGAGGTGATCGGGCACCTCGATCACCCCGTCGATCTCGGGAGCCTCGCGATGGCTGCGGCCGGTGCCCGGCTCGTCGACGAGCACGGTCGTCACGGTGCCGATCAGCTCGTCGCGGCGTCGTGCGGTGATCTCGTCCTGCAGCTCGCGCAGTTCGGCCAGTCGGTCGTCGATCAGTCGCTCGTCCACCTGCCCGTCCAGGTCGTACGCGTAGGTGCCCTCCTCCGGCGAGTAGGCGAAGAACCCGCACCAGTCGAGCTCGGCCTCCTCGACGAAGCGCAGCAGCTGGTCGTGGTCCTCTTCGGTCTCGCCGGGGTAGCCGACGATGAAGTTGCTGCGGAACGCCGCGGTGGGTTCGCGGTCGCGGATGTCGGCGATGCGGCGCAGGAAGCGGTCGCCGTCGCCCCACCGGCGCATGCGACGCAGCAGCGGCTTGCTCACGTGCTGCAGCGACAGGTCGAAGTAGGCGACACCGGTGTCGCAGATCGCGTCGATCAACTCGTCGGTGAGATCGCTCGGGTACAGGTACAGCAGCCGGGTCCGGCGCACCCGCTCGCTCACCGCTCGCACGAGCGGCACGATCGAACCCGCACCGAGCACGTCGGGCCGGTCCTTGCCGTAGCTCGCGAGGTCCTGCGCGACGAGGACGATCTCCTGCGCCTCGAGCTCGTCCACCTCGCGCAGAATGGCGTCGACGTCGCGGCTGCGCTGGGGACCGCGGAACCCGGGGATCGCGCAGAACCCGCACGAGCGGTCGCATCCCTCGGCGATCTTCACGTACGCCCACGGATGGCTGCTCTTCGGCCGTGGCAGGTTGAGCAGGTCGAAGCTCGGGATCGGCGCCGAGCTCACCGGGATCAGCTTCTTGCCGCCTGCGGGTGCGACGGGCGGGGCCGGCGAGGTGAGGTGCACGGGCACGCCGAAGCCGGCCACCTGGTCCACCTCGGGGAGGGCCTCGGCGAGTTCGTCGCCGTAGCGCTCGGCCATGCACCCGGTGACCACGAGACGGGCGCCCTGCTTGCGACCGCTCTCGAGGGCGAGGATCGTGTCGATCGATTCGCGCCGTGCCTCGTCGATGAACGCGCAGGTGTTCACCACCACCAGATCGGCGGCCGCTGCGTCGTCGGTCGGGGTCATCCCGTCGGCGAGCAGGGTGCCGACGATCTTGTCGCTGTCGACCTGGTTCTTGGGGCACCCCAAGGTCTCGACGTAGAAGCGCTGACCCACGACGGTCGAGGCTACCGGTCGCCCCGACCACCCTCGCTCGTGGGGATCAGGGTCGGGGGTAGTCGGGGAGCTCCTCACCCGGCGGGAGCTCGGTGTAGCGCGTCACCGAACCGTCCTCGACGAAGAACGCGGCCGGCTCGGCGGGACGCTCACCCGGCAGATAGCGGCGACCGCCCGCCACGTACCGCCACATGCCGGTGCCGTCACGACCGATCTCGTCCACGCCCACCGCCGTCGGATCCCACCAGATCTCGGCCTGGTCGTCGACGCCGTAGAAGTCGGGCTCGAACTCGGGGGCCCAGATGCCCTTCGCACCCCACGACAGCCGCACCGACGTGAGCGGCGACGCGTCGTTCGCAGGGAACGAGAACATCGTGTCGACGAAGGTCTGCGGGCTGAGGTTCGGGCCGGTGGCCTGGATCCAGTAGTACAGGAACGAGATCGTGCCCTCGAGGTCGTTGATCGTCTCGCGTGCGGTGGGTTCCTCACCGTGGAACCACAGGTACCTGCGGTAGGCGCCGGCCTTCTCCAGCTCCACCGGCGCCGAATACCACGCGCTGCCGAAGGCGTGGGCCCACTGCTGCTGGTCGTACAGGCGGGCGAAGGCGGTGGTCTCGGTGTAGCCGGTGCCGGCGACCACCCACTCGGGGAACCAGTCCTGCGCGGTGGCCTCCTGGGTGAGGCTGATCGGCGCGACCGGGTCGCCCGAGAAGATCACCGTCGTCACGTCGTTCGACGCGAGGCGGGCGATGATCGTGGCCGCCTGCTCCTGCAGGGTGGCCGGGTCGATCGTGTACGGCACGAGGTCCACCAGCTCCACCCCGTACTCCGCCGACACCGCGTCGGCCAGCTCGCGAGCACCATCGGCCGACAGGTCGTCGGTCTCGATGTACACGAGGGCGATCCGGCGCGGCACCTCGGTGAACTCGCCAGAGTGGACGGCGTTCTGTCCGGCGAGCCGCTTGCCGATGAACTCCACGAGATGCGCGCGACCCTGCGCCGTGCTCGGCACGAGCGTCACCAGGTAGGGAGCCCGCTCCGTGACGAACTCGACGTCGCCGCCACCGGTGCACAGGCACATCACCTCGCGTGCGGCGAGCTCCTCCGCGAACGGACGTCCGGCGAAGGCGGGACTCCCCCACACCGCGAACGGTTCGAGCTCGGCGATCGCAGCGGCATCGGCGCGGGCGGCGACGCTGTCGTTGGCGAGTCCGGTGGCCGTGTAGTACACGAACTCGACCGTGCGGCCGTACATCTCGGCGTAGGCCTCGAACATCTCGGCGATGCGGGCGATCGTGTCCTGCTGGTCGGCGTTGGTGTCGTCGGCCTGCACGGCGCCGGCGATGAACTGGATGATCGCGTCGTCGTCCTGGGCCTGGTAGACGACCACCCGGATCGTGCCGCCCGTCACCCCCTTCGCGGTCACGCCGCCGTTGTCGCCCTCGAACGGCGCCACGCAGGGCATCGCGTAGGGCGACGGGTAGGCGTACGTCCCCGTCGAGGTGTCGCAGCGGTCGGTCCAGTCGATCGTGTCGGCCATGCCGGCCTCGACGGCCTCGGCGTGGAAGAACGGCGCGCTCTGATCGACCTCGCCGCCGGCGCCGGTCGACCCGGGGGCGGCGGTCGCATCGGTGCCGCCGGTGTCGCCGCCGCCGGGGTCGGTCGCCGTCGTGTCGTCGCCGTCCGTGGCCGACGGGCCGGTGGATGCGGCGGGTGCCGTGGTCGCACCGCCGGAGCCGCCGGAGCCACCGGCGTCGTCGGTGTCGTCGCCCGACGGCCACAGCAGCAACCCCAGCACCACCGCGGCGACGACGGCGATGCCGATCATCGGTCCCCATCGGCGCAGGGCGCTGCTGCCGCCTCCGGCAGGACCGGGCGTGGTGGGCTCGTTCATGGTGTGGCTCCTGTCGTCCGATGGGCATCGAGGTGGACGTCCGGTGTGCCGGTGCCGGAGCGACCGAGGTAGGCCTCCACCACCGCCGGGTCGGCCAGCACGTCGTCGGGTGCTCCGTCGGCGATCACCCGGCCGGCGTCCATCGCCACCAGCCGATCGGCGATCGCCCGCACCAGCGGCATGTCGTGGTCGATCACCACCAGGCTCGCCGAGGTGCGGTCGCGCACGGTGCGCAACACGTCGACGAGTGCCTGGGTCTCGCGTTGTGCGATGCCGCTCGACGGCTCGTCGAGCAGGATCACGCTCGGTTGGTGGGCGACGATGCAGGCGAGATCGACGATGCGACGCGAGCCCGTCGACAGCTCGGCGACGAACTTGTGGCGGAAGGCCTGGAGGCCGAACAGGTCGATCAGCTCGTCGACGCGCGCCCGCACCGACGTCTCCGCGTCGTGCACCGTCGGCCAGTGCACCAGCGCGGCCACCACGCTGCGCGACCCTCGCCATCGTGCGAGCGACCGGTCGAGCGCGACGGCCAGGTTCTCCTCCACGGTGAGCCCGGCGGCGAGCCGTGCGTCCTGGAACGATCGTCCGAGGCCTGCTCGCGCCCGTGCGTGAGCGGTCGCCGACGAGACGTCGTGGCCACCCAACCGCACCACACCGGTCTGCGCCGGGGTGTACCCGCTGACGAGGTCGAACAGCGTGGTCTTGCCGGCGCCGTTCGGGCCGATGACGCACACGATCTCGCCGGCGGCGACGCGCAGGTCGACGTCGGCGACGGCCACCACCCCTCCGAAGCTGCGCCCGATGCCCACCACCTCGAGCGTCGCGTCGCCGGACCGAGCGACGGCCGGCGCGGCCGCGTCGGCCCTGGGGGTGGCGCCACCGGCCGCCGCCGCGCCGTGCAGGTACACCGAGCGCAGCAGATCGCCTCGGCCGGCGAGTTCGCGGGTCGGGCCGCTGAAGCGGATCTCGCCCTTCTCCATGAAGTGCGCCGTCCCGGCGATCGAGAGCGCGAGGTCGACCGATTGGTCGACGATCACCACCGTGGTGCCCGCGGCGTTGATGCGGCGGACGGCGTCGAGCAGCCGGTCGACGATCACCGGTGCCAGACCGAGTGACAGCTCGTCGATCGCCAGCAGCCGCGGTGGCTTCATCATCACCATCGCGAGTGCCAGCATCTGCTGCTGCCCGCCCGACAGGTTGGCGGCCACCTCGTCGCGCCGCCGCTCGAGCTCGGGGAACAACTCGAACACCGATGCCGCGGCCTCGTGCCGGTCGGCGTCGGCCACCAGGTGCGCGGCCACCCGCAGGTTGTCGTCGACGGTGAGCGACGGGAACACCCCTGCGCCGCCCGGCATCATCACCAGCCCACGAGCCGCCACCTCGTCGGGCGGCGTGAACGTCATCTCCCGACCGTCGAACACGACCGCCCCGCGAGTGGCGCCCACCACGCCGGTGATCGCCTTCAGCAGGGTCGACTTCCCGGCGCCGTTGGTCCCCAGCAGGGCGACGATCTCGCCCTCGGCCACCTCGAGCTCGACGCCGAACAGCACCTGCACGTTGCCGTACCAGACGTCGAGGTCGCGCACCACCAACAGCGGTGCCCGCCCGTCGCGGCGGGCGAGCAGCGCCTCGGCGCGTGTGGCCGCCGACCGCCAGACCTGCTCGATGTCGCGCTGGATGACGTTGCCGGCGGTGGCGATCACCAGGCCCCCGACGGCCAGCACCGGCGTCATCAGCAGCATCCCGCGCTCGAGTCCCCAGCGGTCGCCGATCGCACCGATCATCGGGAGCACCACCAGGCCGGGCAACACCCACAGGCTGCCGACGGCGAGTCCCATCCCGCGCGCACTCGGCGGGATCGCCATGGTGAGCGCGGCGGTGATGCTCGGGCCGAGCACGGCGGCGGTGCCGGCGAGCAGCACCTGTGCGGTGATCGCGAGCGGGAGGTTGGGGGCGAGCGCCCACAGCGCGGCGAGTCCGGACGACACGAGGGCCACCACCGACACCAGCCGCAACGCCATCCCCGGGTGGCGCGCCATCATCCGCGTGCCGTAGCGGGCACCGAGCAGCAGGCCCACCAGCTGCGCGGGTTCCACCACCGCGGCGATCACACCACGCGCACGTTCGTCGAGGTCGAAGCGCTCCTCGTACAACAGCCCGGCGAGGGTGCCGAAGCCGACGATCGACACGGTGAGGAACGGCAGCGCGTACCAGATGCGCCGCAGTGCTTCGATCCGCCACACCATCCGCCACGACTCGGCGAACGACGGCGGCACCTCCTCGGTCGCGACGACGTCGTCGGCGACGCCCATCGCCCGCCGCTCGTGCACGCCCCGCACCGGCTCGCGCAGCTTCATCCCGGCCACCACCACCAGCAGCGTCGGGATCGCGAACACCACGAACGGCACCCGCCAACTGGTCGCCGCAGCGATCAGTCCGGCAGCGAGCGGCCCGACGAACGCGCCGACCGCGTTGGCCGCGCGGTGGAACGAGTACGCGCGCACCCGCACGTCCGGCGGATAGTGGTCGGCGATCAGCGACTGGTGGGTGGGGTCGATGATCGCCTTGCCGAGGCCCGAGGCGGTGCGGCACACGCCGAGCACCACGATCGTCGGCGCGAGCCCGGTGGCGAGCGACGCGAGTCCCCACGCCACGGCACCGCCGAGCGCGACCGGCACCCGGCGGGTGCGGTCGACGAGCAATCCGATCGGCACCTGCAACAGCAGCCCCACCACACCCGTGATCGTGACGAGCGTGAGCACGCCGGTGAGCCCCAGGTCGAACGCCTCGCGGATCTCGGGCAACAGGATGCCGAACGCCGCCCGGTCGAGCTCGTCGACGGCATTGAGGCCGAACAGCACGAGTAGCGGGTACGCCGGCAGGTCGTCCACCACCCGCGACATCAGGCGCTGGCGACTCACGCGGCCTCCTCCGGCGAACCGTCGGCCGGTCCGGTCGGTCCGGCCGGTCCGGTCGGTTCGGACGACGGGGCGAGGGGCGTCGGCGCCGCCCGGTCCTCGAACAGGCTCGGCACGAGCAGACCCCGGTCACGGGCGATCGAGCGCAGCCATCGGTCGCGGGCCGCGGCGATCGCGCCCCCGAGACCGTCGGGCAGCACCAGCAGGATCGCGAGCATGCCCATCGAGGTGGTGAGCAACAGCCACTCGCTCGGCAGGAACCAGCCGAGGCCGCGCGAGAACAGCGCACCCACCACCCCGCCCCACCAGGCACCGAGTCCACCGATCACCGTGGAGACGAACACCGCGATGCCGGCATCCGGGGTGTGCAGGCTCGGCACGAACGCCTGCTGCTGATACGCGAGCAACGCGCCACCGAACGCGGCGATGCCGCCCGACACGGCGAACGCCGTCAGCTTGGTGCGCGCCGGCGCGATGCCGTATCGCTGAGCGAGTGCCTCGTTCTCGCGAGTGGCCACCATCACGCGTCCGGTGCGAGTGGCCCGGATGCGTCGGACGACGAGGCCCACCAGCACCAGCGCGCCCAAGCTCAGGAAGTACATCGCCGTCTCCGAGCCCAGGTCGATCCGTCCGAGCAACGGGCGTCGCTCGAACCGCTCGGTGTGCACCCACCCGAAGTGCGAACGATCGAGCAGGTAGGTCGAGCTGACGAGCGCGAACGCCAGGGTGGTGACCGCGAGGTACAGCCCCCGGAACCGCAACGCCGGCAGACCGACGGCCACGGCCACCGCACTGCCGGTGGCGGTGGCGAGGGCGAACGCGACGAGCGGGTCCACCCCCCATGCATCGGTGGCGGACGCCGCCACGGCCCCACCCCATGCGACGAAGGCCATCTGCCCGAGCGACACCTGTCCGGCCCAGCCGGTGAGCACCACCAGCGACACCCCCACGATCGCGAACGCGATCACCGTGGTGGCCTTGATCGATTGGGCGGTCGACAGTCCGAAGGGCAACGCGACCAGCACGGCCACCGCCAGCGCAGCCGCCACCCCGCGAGTGATGCGCACCTCGGGCAGCGATCGCAGCTCGGCGGGGACGGAGCGCACCTCGGTGGCCTGCCGCCAGCTCGAGGTCTCCTCCGAGTCGGCGCGGGTGGCCGACCGGCGACGCATCATCAACACCACCAGCACCACCGCGGCGACGGCCGCCTGGCCTTCGGCGGCACTGTCCGCACCGAAGGTGACCGCCGTCTCGAGCACGCCGAACGCCACCGAGGTGGCGACCACGGTGGCCAGCTCCGTCATCCGGCCGACGACGAGCGCACCGATCGCACGCAGCAGCACACCGAGCCCGAGCGCAGCGCCCACCGGCAGACCCACCACACCGGCCCGCAGCCAGATGCCGAGGAAGGCGAGCACGCCGGCGATCGCCCACACCAGCGTGTGCACGCGACGGACGGGGATACCCAGCAACGCAGCACGCTCGCCGCGATCGGCGGTGGCACGGACGACCGCGCCGAGGCGGGTGCGGGCCAGCAGCCACCACACGGCGAGCAGCAGCAGCGGCGCCACGAGCCACACCACGATGTGCGACGCGTCGAACGTGAGTGGTTCGATGCGCACCGACCAGTCGAGCGGCGGGGCCAATCGCAGCGAGGCAGGCCGTTCGTCCCACCACCACGCCGCCGACGTGAACGCGAGCGACGCGAGCAGCTGGGCCAACCCGATCGTCGCGACCGTGAAGATCAGTCGCGATGCGGTGGCGAAGCGCCGGACGATCAACATCTCCACGACGGCGCCGAGCACGAAGGCGAGCACGATGCCGCCGCCGAGGCCCACCAGGTACGGCAGGCTGTTCACCGTCACGAGCATCACCGCCACCAGTGCCGACGGGTAGCCGAGGTCGGCCTGAGCGAAGTTGAGCGCACGGTTCGCCCGGTACACGAGCGCTGCGCCCAGCGCCACCAGCGCGGTCAGCAACCCGATCGTGACGCCGCGCACCACGATGCCGAGCGGCACGGGGAACAGCACCTGCTGCACGGCCAGCACGGCGAGTGCCGGGAGCAGCGCACGCAGCACCCGCGCAGCACCCGCTTCGCTCGCGCGAGCCACGGGCCCGGCCGTGATCCAGTTGACACTCCCCCTCGACATCCAGCCCCCCAGCTGCTCCGTCCGCGTGTGATGTTAGTCACTCACATTTGGGCGGGGGGACACGGCCGAGCGGGAGCAGCGCTCGGGTGGAACGACGCGGGAACGCGGCGACCGCCACCTCGATCAGGCGCAGCTGGTCGGCGATCAGCCGCTCGCTCCGTGCGCCCGAGCTCACCCAACGCTCGAACACCGCCGACCGACCGGTCACGAGCATCGACGCGAGCAGCCGCGAGTGCAGGTCGTCGGCCGCCTGCGAACGGTCGGCGGCGATCGCGTGTGCGAGCGCGAGCTGCGCTCGCACCTCGATGTCGCTCGACATCGCCACCAGCACCGGGTCGCGTTCGGCCCATGCGCGGAACGCCTTGATCGAGCCCACCACCGACGATGCGGTGGTGGTGGACGGTGACATCGCCTCGGCGGACTCCTCGACCACGAACTCCCGCCACACCTGCAGCGCATCGACCTGACGGGTGTGGAGGCGGTCGACGAGGATGCCGAGGCGGTGGTACCACGGCGCCATCGCGAGGTGCGCCTTCGACTCGAAGTGACGCAGCAGCGTCTGCACCCGTACCCCCACCTCGGTGCTGATGTCCTCGAGCGTCGTCTCGTGGTAGCCATCGGTGGCGAACCGCCGGTGCGCGACCTCCACCAGCGCGAGGCTGGTGCGCTCCTTCTTCTCCTCCCGCCACGTGCGGGCCCGGTCGGCAGCCATCGCCGATGACGGTACCGGACGGGCCGTCGCGCTCAGGCGCCGACGATCACGAACGCCTGCCCACCGTCGTCCACCATCGACACGAGCATCCGATCGGGCGACGCGTAGCGGACGACGTCGACGCGGGTCGACTCGCAGGCCGACCCGTTCGGCAGGGCGTCGCCCTGCTGCCAGGGCGTGTCGGCGAAGCCCATGTCGGGCGCCGACGCCGGGTCGGTGAACACGACGATGCCCTCGTAGAACCGTCCCGACGCGCCGGTGCACGAACCGGCCGTGATCTCCGACGCTCGCATCAGCACGTCGAGCGGGACCGGCAGCGAACGGGCGGCCTCCGGCAAGCGCCGCAGGCCGGGATCGAGGCTCCGCACCTGCCGCAGCACGAGCCGGCCGGCGAAGGGCTCCTCACCGGCACGCAAGGCCGGCCAACCCGCCTCCATCGTCTTGAACTCGACGTCGAGCACCACGGTCTGCACCTGCTGCTCGGGTTCGACGCCGGCGTTCAGTCGGTCGCGCCACCCCGAGGCGACGGCGTCGATCTGGTCGAACAGTTCGCGCACCGCCTCGTCGTCGAGCACCTGCTCGTCCGGTGCCACCAGTGTCGAGGCACCGCGGCGTTCGATCGTCACCTCGCCGTCCACCCGGCGCGCCACGATCACCTCGGGCAGCGCCGGTCGATCGGGATCGGGGTTGGTCACCTCCACCGCACCCTGCTGCACGTTGATCTCCAGCTCGGCGTCGTCGTTCTGCGGCGCGCCCACGGTGCCGGTGGGCAGGTAGGTGAAGGTGGCCACGCCGTTGTTGCGTTCGAGGTCGTCGTCGAAGCGTGCGTGCACCGTGAGCCCCATCGCGCCACTCAGGTGATCGATCCGCTCGGCTCGGCGCTCCTCGAACGCCTCGAAGCTCCAGTACGACGCCCAGGCACGCCGGATCGCCCGCTCGATCGTGTTGTCCCGGTCGCCCTCGTCGGGCTGTGCGTCCGCGTCGAGGAACCCGGTGTACGACGTGTACAGGCCGGCGCCGTTGAAGCCCTCGACGTCCTCCACCGAGCTCGAGGAACGGAAGCGCAGCCCGGTCGTCACGGCGTACCCGGCATAGGCCACCTCGAGCTGGTCGACGATCTCCTGCAGCGTCGTTCGATCGATCGGGGCGTCCTCGACGAACTCGCGCACGCCACCGGCGTCGAGCACGTCGCCGAGCGGAGTGCCTGTGGGGTGGCTCGACAGGTAGGTGTCGGCGAACGTGGCGTCGGCGTCGGTACCGAACACGTCGGCGTAGTCGTCGTCACCCTCCAGGACGAGCCATCGGGCGCGGGGGTCGTCCTCCAGTTCGAGCACGTCGAGCACCGCTGCCAGCGTCGGTCGCAGCGGCTCGATGTGCTCGACGTACGCACGCACGGTGATCGCCAGCGGGTCGGGCGGCGGCGTGAGACCCGGTGTCGACAGCAGCGTGAGGAATCCCGCCGACTTGCCACCGATCACCGGCACCCAGTCGTCGATCTCGTCGGTCGAGAGACCGTCCGCGGCGAGGTCGTCGGTGAGGTCGGTGAGGTCGACCACGAGCGGCATCGTGGAGACGTCCACCGGCGCGAGCGACAGCGGCGTCACGTCGTCGTCGGCAGCTGCCCTCCAGCGGGCGTACTGGTCGCGGTCGATCAGGGCGATCTGCAGTGCGCCGTCGCGGGCGATCACGATCGCCGTCGCGCGCACGCGGGCGGCCTGGCGCAGGCCGGCGTCGTCTCCGATGCCGGCGAGCGACGCGTTGGGGATGCGGCGGTTGCGGGCGAGCAGGTTCACGTGTGCGAGCGGCGTCTGCGGATCGGAGGTGATCAGCGCCGCTGCCTGTGGGAGCCAGTCGGGGACGTGTTCGGTGACGACGATGTCGGTCGCGGTGGCGTCGGCCAGGTCGGCCCCACCCTCCCCCACGTACAGCAGCCGTCCGGCGGTGACGCCCTCGCTGTACACCTGCACCTCACCGGCCGGCACCAGGTCGGCGTAGCGCACGATCCGGTCGTGGTACGGCGCCTGGTCGGCGGCCATCCGGGTGGCGGTCTCGTCCTGCTGCGGGGATCGCACCACCCACACCATCGACGACGCCACCTCCGGCGGCAGCACCGACTCGAGCCGCTCGAAGAACTGGGCGATGTGCTCGGGCGTCACCTCGTCGGTGTACTCGAGTTCGAGCAACCAGCGCGCCTCGCCGTCGGCGGTCGGGAACCGCACGATCGAGCCGACGCCCAGGGTGCGAGGCTCGTCGTGCAGTGCGTGTGCGTAGAACGCCGGGCTGTAGAGGCGGCCGTCGCCGACGAACTCGAGGTCGAGCGGCAGGCCGCCCGCCGGCTGGGCTCTGGCCCACGCGCGGATCTCGGCGATCGAGCCGAAGCGATGCTCGGTGACGGGCGCGACGTCGAGCCCGGCGATCGGCTGCCCGTTCAGCAGGCGGAACCAGTACCACTCGTCGTGGAGGTCGAAGAAGGCGCCGTCCATGAGATGCGCACGAGGAGCTCGGGGTCGTCGACGCCGAGATCGAAGCCGGGGAGGACGAACTTCACGACCGCCTGCCCGCCCACCCCGACACGTGCGAGTGCGAGCAGATCGTCGACGTCGGCGACCGCCGGGACCGAGTGGTCGTCGAACCCGAACTCGTCGACGTACCGAGGGACGTCTCGCGGCGGCGAGGTGGTCGTGGTGTCGTCGATGCTCGTCGCCGTCGTGGTGTCGGTGGGCGCCGAGGTGGCCGGCGCGTCGACGGACGTGACCGGGGCGGTGGTGGGCGCCGTGCCGGCCGGATCGGATGAGCACCCCGCAGCGAGCACCAGCGCGCCCACCACCACGAGCGCCGAGCGCGACCGGATCGCCACGAGCGAGAGCATGCCAGCTCAGACGTCGGCGCCGCCGCCCTGGTTCCCGAGCGATCCGACGTCGCTGCTGGTCGCGCATCGTCACATCTGGCGTGACGATGCGCGACCAGAACGTGTCAGAGGTGGGCGAGGCGGAGACCTCGGTGGGGCCAGCGGCCGTGCAGCAGCTTGCCCGTGCCGCTCACGGTGACGTAGGCGTCGCGGTACTCGCCGCTGCCGTCGCGGTCGCCGAAGCAGATGTTGGTGGTGAGCAGGTCGCCCGTCGGCACGTGGCTGGTGTCGCCCGACGGCGTGATCACCGTGACGCCGCCGTTGATGAGCGTGGCGACGCAGACGTTGCCCTCGCCGTCGACGGCGAGCGAGTCGAGCAGCTGGTAGCCGGGCAGGCCGACGAGCAGGCCGGGATCCATCGGCGCCTGCGGGGCGAGCACGCCGGGCGAGCTGATGGTACGCTGGAACACGCGTCCGCTGTGGGTCTCGGCCCAGTAGAGCGTGGTGCCGTCGGGCGACAGGCCGATGCCGTTCGGCCCCTCCACGGGATGCACCACCTCGGTGATCGACGACCCGTCGGCGAGCGCGTAGTAGATGCTCGTCAGGTCGCTCGTGCGGTTGGCCGCATCTCGGATGCCGTGATCGGTGAACCAGAACCCTCCGTGGCCGTCGAACACGAGGTCGTTCGGTGCACGCAACGGACGACCGTCGCACTCGGTGTACAGATCGGTGACCGCCCCGGTGGCGAGATCGACCTTCTGGATCCGGCCACCGATGTAGCGGCTGGGATCGAACGGGCCCGGCAGCAACAGCTCGCCCAGATCGACCGGCGTGAAGCAACCACCGTTGTTGCACAGGTACAGCGAGCCGTCGGGCCCGATGGCGGCACCGTTCGGGCCACCGACGATCTCGGCGACGGTCTCCTTCGACCCGTCGGGTTGCACACGTGTGATGCGCGGCCCGAACATCTCGACCAGGATCACGCTGCCGTCGGGCATCGCGATCGGACCCTCCGGGAATCGCAGGCCGGTCGTGATCTCCGTGAACTCCATGGGTGCTCCCCCGGTGCGGCGACAGCGCCCCTCGCCGTCGGTCAGGGCATCATGGCACCGAGCCCGGCCGGCCGATGAGTCGGGGACATCCGCTCAGCCGCCGTTCTGCAGCAGTTCGTACTCCTCGACGGTCATGAGCACGGCGCGAGCCTTCGAACCCTCGCTCGGGCCGACGATCCCGCGCTGTTCGAGCAGATCCATGATCCGGCCGGCGCGGGCGAAGCCCACCTTCAGCTTGCGCTGCAGCATCGACGTGGAGCCGAGCTGGCTGCGCACCACCAGCTCGATCGCCTGTCGCATCAATGCCTCGTCCTCGTCCTCGTCGCCGCCGGACGACCCGAAGAACCCACCACCGCTGCCACCGCTCTCGCCGTCGTCGCCCTCGACACCGCTGACGTAGGTGACCTCGGGGGCCTGGCGACGCCAGTGGGCGACGACCTTGCGCACCTCCTCCTCGCTCACGAACGAACCCTGGATGCGCTGCGCGACGTTGCTGCTGCCGGGCAGGAGGAGCATGTCGCCCTTGCCGACGAGCTTCTCGGCGCCCGGTTGGTCGAGGATCACCCGGCTGTCGGTGAGCGAGGACACGGCGAAGGCCATGCGGGCGGGCACGTTGGCCTTGATGACACCGGTGATCACGTTCACCGAGGGTCGCTGCGTGGCGACGATGAGGTGGATGCCGACCGCACGTGCCTTCTGCGCGATGCGGGTGATCGACTCCTCCACGTCGCGGGCCGCCACCATCATGAGGTCGTTCAACTCGTCGACCACCACCACGATGTAGGCCATCCGCTCGTACTGCGGCGGTGCGTCGTCGTCGATCAGACCGGGCACCGCCTCGCCCACCAGGTCGCCCCGGTCGTACGCGGCGTTGTAGCCACCGATGTCGCGGAAACCCACCTCGGACAGCACGTCGTACCGTCGGTCCATCTCCTTGCAGGCCCACTGCAGCGCGTTCGCGGCCTTCTTCGGGTTGGTGACCGGCTGGGTGAGCAGGTGCGGCAGCCGGTTGTACTGCCCCATCTCCACCTGCTTCGGGTCGATCAGGATGAGCTTCACCTGCTCGGGCGTGGTGCGCATCAGCAGCGAGGTGATGATGCAGTTGATGCCGCTCGACTTGCCCGCGCCGGTGGTGCCGGCGATCAGCAGGTGGGGGGTGGTGGCGAGGTTGAGGAACACGGATCGCCCGGCGATGTCCTTGCCGACCGCGACGTCGAGCGGGTGGGTGGCCACCTTGGCCTCGGGCGAGGTCATGATGTCGCCGAGCGCCACCAGCTGGCGGGTGTGGTTGGGCACCTCCACGCCGATCGCCGACCGCCCGGGGATGGGGGCCAGGATGCGCACGTCGACGGCCGCCATCGCGTAGGCGATGTCGCGGTTGAGGCTGGTGATCCGGGCGACCTTGACGCCGGCGCCGAGTTCGAGCTCGTAGCGGGTGACCGTCGGGCCGACGGTCATGCCGACGAGCTTGGTCTCCACCCCGTGTGACGCGAGCGACTCGACCAGGGTGACGCCCCGAGCCTCGACCTCCGCCCGGTTGATCTGCTGGTTCTCGGTGCGGTTGAGGTAGCTGGCGGGCGGCAGCACCCAGGCGCCCTTCTGCGCGCCCGGTCCGAGCTCGAGTTCGGACTGCTCGCCGTCGCCGACGGTGAGCATCGGATCGACGACCGGCTTGGCGCGGGGGCGCTTCTTCTTCGGTGCGACGTCGCCCCAGTCGTCGTCGGCATCGGCGTCGTACAGACTCGGGCGGGCGGCGACGTCGTGTTCGTCGTACGGGTCGTACTCGCCCTCGTCGTCGTGATCGCCCTGGCGTTCGCTCTTCAGCGTGGCGATGTCGCCGATGCGCACCCGTGCGCCCCGCGCCGCTCGGCCGAGCGGGCTCGCGACGGCGGCTGCGCCCCGACCCGTCTGGCTCATCAGCTGACGAATGGTGGATCCGGTGATGAGCAGGACGCCCAGCACGAAGAGCGCGACGAACACCACCACGGCGCCGGCGTCGGCGGTGAGGCGGCGCAACGGTTCGCCGGCGAGGGCGCCGAGCCAGCCGCCGGCGGTGCCGAACGCATCGGCGTCGGCCCACAGCTTCTCGGGACCGCGCACCACGTGCAGCAACCCGAGCACGGCGACCGATGCCATCGACCACCCGATCACGAGCCGCGGCCGGTTGTCGCTGCGGCCCCGGTGCACCAGCGCGGCCCCGATGCCGACGAGGGCGACGGGGACCACGTAGCGACCGAGCCCGGTGAACCACCCGATCAGCGTCTCGACCCCACGACCCAGCGGGCCGGCGACGTCGAAGTACACGGCCAGCGCGATGAGCACACCCACGACGATGAAGCCGATGCCGGCGAACTCGTGCTCGCGACCCCCGATCGCCTCGCGCAGGTCGGCCGACGTGCGGCTCCCGCGCCGAGGCTCGACACGATCGACACGGTCGACACGCTCCGTCCGATCGACCGCGCGGTCGCGATCGGGGCGTGCGGGCGAGGACGCACGGCCACGTGAGCTGGGTTGGGAGGTGCTCCGACGCTTGCCGGGCCCGTAGGTCGCCATCGAAGCCAACCTACCAACGCCCCGCGCGCCCCCCGGTGCACCCTGTGCGCGCCGCCGATCGTGTCACCACACGGTCCGACTGTCGCTTCATGTGGTGACACGTTCGACCGGATCGGGATCGGGGCGCGTGACGTGTTGGCGAACGCCCGCGTCCGAGGTTGACTCCCGCGCATGCCGGGAACGACAGCCGGTCGACGCGGGAGCGCCCTCGGGGCCACTGCGCCTCGGAGCCGAGTGGCGAGCGGCTCCCACGTCGAGGGATCACCCCTCCTGTTCGCCCAGCGGGTGCACGAGATCGCGGATCTGCTCGCCTCGATCGGCGATCCGGTGTGGGTCGGCGACGTGAGCGCTGCTGCGCTGCTGCGGTTCGACGAGTTCGAGCTCCGGCCGCCGTACCACCTCGTCGTTCCTCGCGGTCGCAACGTCAGCCGGATCGGCCACGTCGTTCACACCGTCGTCGAACTGCCGTTGATCGACCGGTCGACGGCGTTCGGCCTGCCGGTCACGTCGGCGACGCGCACCATCGTCGACCTCGCCCGGAGCGAACCGATCGATCGCCTCACGGTCGCCATCGACAGCGCCACCCGCGACCGCCTCACCACCGAGGACTTCCTGCACCGTCGGCTCGTGGCGCTCCGGGGCCGGGGCCGCGCCGGCACGTCGGTGCTGCTCGATGCGATCCGCGGCATCGAGGTCACCCGAGGTGGCCACTCCTGGCTGGAACGACGTTTCCTCGAGCTGTGCGCAGCCAACGCCACACCCCGCCCACTCACACAACACGTCGTCGGCCGTGGCGGCCAGCGGCTCGTCCGCGTGGACTGCCGCTTCCCCGGCACGCGGGTGGTGGTCGAACTCCTCGGATACGCGTTCCATCGCACGACGGCGCAGCTGACCAACGACGCGGAGCGGATGAACCGGATGCTCCTCGACGGGTTGGTGCCGCTGCAGTTCACCTACACCCAGGTGGTGGAGGACCCGGCCGGTGTGATGGCTCTGCTGCGTGAGGCACTGGCCGCCCGCTGACGGCCGATCCGCCGAACGCGTCACCACACGAAGCGACAGTCGGTTCATGTGGTGACACGTTCGGCGGGAGTGGTCGGTCGACCGGGACCGAATCCCTCGTGGTCCGGGACCTCCGACCCTGCTCGGTCGGGGTCGTCGACCTCCACGATGGCCCGATGCACCGGTCGCAGCTCACCGTGGTCACCCCGCAGGACACCAGCGTCCTGCGTGCCATCGCCCGCCGCGTGCTGGGCGTCACCGATCCCGCACCGATCCGCCATCCGAGCGTCGACGTCTACTGGGAGATCGAGCGTGCCGCCCAACGCCTCGCCGGCTACCTCGCCGCCGGCCAGCTGCGCATCGAGCTCGACGTCCCCGACACCGACGACGGCACCGACGGCGACGACGGTGAGGTGCAGGTGACGATCCACTTCGAGGACGGCCTCGACCCGATCTCGCTGCCGTGGAGTGGGCTCGACCTCACCCTCGAGCCGTCGCGCCACGAGCGCTGAGCCGACCGCGGTCGAGCGGCCGCGGCGTCGCAGCGGCCCGGGTCAGATCGCGTCGACGCCGATGATCTGGCCCGTTGCGGCCACCTCGACGACCAACTGACCACCCTGGGCGCTGGTGCCGAGGACGGTGTAGCGCACGGTTCCGCCGGCGCCACCCTCGACGAAGAACACGTCGAGCGCGGTGTCGGGCAACTCGGCGCTCACGCATCCGAGCACCCGCGACGTGTCGACCGCGACCGCATCCGCCGCGAAGGTGTTCCCGGTGGCCCCGACGATCGGCTCGTCGGACGACAGCTCGTCGCCCACGTACGCGTAGGGCGTGACGGATTCGGCGGCGACGTCGGCGACGAACAGGTTCACCAGCGTGGCGGTGGCGTTGATCTCGAAGTACTGCTGCGGCCCGCCCAGCTCGGCCTCCACCGCGGCGACCGCCTCGTCGATCCGGTCGACCAGCAGCACCGGATCGACCGGCGCGCACGCGTCCGCCCCCGGTGCCGTGGACACCGGCACCGCCGACCC
The DNA here is from genome assembly GCA_020637235.1 of Acidimicrobiaceae bacterium. Taxonomy (GTDB): domain Bacteria; phylum Actinomycetota; class Acidimicrobiia; order Acidimicrobiales; family Ilumatobacteraceae; genus VFMC01. The sequence goes on from JACJWG010000015.1 coordinate 89,154, forward strand.
GGCGTCGGTCGACCCGGCATCGGTCGCCTCGGTCGCCTCGGTCGGTCCGGCCTCGTCGTCGCTGCATCCGCCGAGCGCCGTGATCGCTGCGAACGCCGTGATCGCGACTCGCGCCACGCGACCACGTCGGCGCATCAGGCCTCCATCACGACGGGCACGATCATCGGCCGGCGTTTGGTGCGCTCGTTCACGAACCGCCCGGCGGCCCGGCGGACGTCGCGCTCCAACGTCTCGACGTCGCGGATGCCCTCGGCGAGCGACTTCTCGACGGCTGCGGCCACCGTGTCGCACGCCTCGTCGAGCAGATCCTCGGCCTCGGGTGCGTACACCCACCCACGCGTGATGATCTCGGGCCCGGTGAGCACCTTGCTGGTCTCGATGTCGACGGTGACGACCACCACCACCACACCTTCCTCCGCGAGCACCTTGCGGTCGCGCAACACCCCCTGACCCACGTCGCCGACGATGCCGTCGACGTACAGGTAGCCGGCCGGGATGCGTCCCGCCATCGCGAGCCCGTCGTCGCCGAGCTCGAGCACGTCGCCGTCCTCGCACAGCAGCACGTGATCGCGCGGCACGCCCATCAACATGCCGAGTTTGGCGTTGGCCACCATGTGCCGGTACTCGCCGTGGATGGGCACGAACCACTCGGGGTTGGTGATCGACAGATAGGTCTTCAGCTCGTCGGCCTGGGCGTGACCGGTGGCGTGGACGTCGGCGACGCCGCTGTGCACCACCTCGCACCCGGCCCGCAGCAGTCCGTCGATCACCCGGTTGACGTTGCCCTCGTTGCCGGGGATCGCGTGGCTCGAGAGGATCACGGTGTCGTGCTCGCCGACCTTGACGAACTTGCTCTCGCCTCGCGCCAGCAGCGCCAGCGCCGACATCGGCTCGCCCTGCGACCCGGTGGAGACGATGCACACCTGTCCGGGTGGGTAGCGGTCGATGTCGTCGATGTCGACGAGCTTGTCGTCGGGGATGCGGATGATGCCGAGGTCGCGACCCATGCGCACGTTCTTCTTCATGCTCAGCCCGAGCGTCGCCACCACGCGGCCGGTGGCGACGGCGGCGTCCATGATCTGCTGGATGCGGTGCAGATGGCTCGCGAAGCTGGCCGTGATGATCCGGCGGTCGGACTGCTCCACGAACAGCTGCCGCAACACCGCTCCCACGCTCGACTCGCTCGGCGCGTGGCCGTGTTCCTCGGCGTTGGTGGAGTCGGCGAGCAACAGGCGGATGCCCTCGTTGCTGGCGAGCGACCCGATCCGGCCGAGATCGGTGCGGCGCCCGTCGACCGGCGTGAGGTCGAGCTTGAAGTCGCCGGTGTGCAGCACCACGCCCTGCGGGGTGTGCAGCGCGATGGCGTGGGCGTGCGGCACGGAATGGGTGACGGGGATGAACTCCACGTCGAACGGCCCGATCGTCCGTCGCTCACCGTCGCGGACGGTGATCATCTCGGTACGCCCCAGCAGACCCGCCTCCTCGATCCGATTGCGGGCCAGGCCGAGCGCGACGGCGGAGCCGTAGATCGGGAAGCTCAGGTCGCGCAGCAGGTACTGCAACGCGCCGACGTGGTCCTCGTGACCGTGGGTGACCACGCAGCCCTCGATGCGATCGGCGTTGGTGCGCAACCAGGTGAAGTCGGGCAGCACCAGGTCGATGCCGTGCATGTCGGCGTCGGGGAACATGAGTCCGCAGTCGATGAGCAGGAGGCGATCGTCGTGTTCGACCGCCATGCAGTTGCGGCCGATCTCGCCGAGGCCCCCGAGGAACGCGATGCGGACGGGGCGACTCACCGGGCGCTCCGCGGGTCAGTGGTCGGGTCGGAGGGGAAACGCATCCCGCCAGCGTTGCAGATCCGCCCAGACGCGCGGGGCCTGCTCGTCGACGAATTCCGGCGCCTCCCCCATCGGCAGACGGGCCTGCCCGACGCCGAAGCCGAGGTGACGCATCATCGCCTTGGTGGGGATCGGGTTCGGGGCGTCGTCACCGGTCTCGAACCGGAAGCTCTCGAGCATCCGGGTGTTCACGAGCCGGGCGCCCTCGTGGTCGCCCTTCTCCCACAGGTCGAACATCTCCTGGTGGTCGGTACCGGTCCAGTGCGTGGCCACACCCACGACGCCGACGGCGCCGACGGCCAGGAGCGGCAGGGTGAGCAGGTCGTCGCCGCTGTACACCTCGGCCCCCTCGGGCAGCTGGGGGATCAGCAACGCGGTCTCGCCGGGGCTGCCGGCCGCGTCCTTGAGCGCCAGGCAGTTGGGCACGTCGCGGAACAGCGACAGCAGGGTGCTCGTCGTGATCTTGCGCCCGGTGCGCGCCGGGATGTCGTAGATCATCACGGGCAGCGAGGTCGCGCCCGCCATCGCGCGGATGTGCCCGGCGATCCCGGCCTGCGACGGACGGTTGTAGTACGGGCACACGGCCAGCACGCCTGCCGCGCCGAGGGCCTCGGCTTCACGGGTGAGGTGCACCGAGTGCGCGGTGTCGTTGCTGCCCGTGCCCGCCACGACGGGGATCGTGACGGCCTCGATCACGGCGGCGAACAGCGACAGCTTCTCGTCCTCGCTGAGCACCGGGGCCTCGCCGGTGGTACCGGCCACGACCAGCCCGTCGTTGCCGTGATCCTGCAACCAACGCGCCAATCGGCGGGCCTCGTCGAGGTCGAGACGCCCGTCGGCGTCGAACGGGGTCACCATCGCCGTGACCACACGGCCGAACATTGCCATCAGAACGACCCTTCTGCCGAGCGATCGATGCCTTGGGTGAGGATGAGGTCTTCGTGCAGCTCCATCCACACATCGTGATAGCTGCCGCACATCACGCCGGTGAACATTTTCGTTTCACCGTCGACGACGCGCCGGCACGTCGATGCCAGACGCGGCACGTAGGCGTGCAGCCGATCGAGCACCTGCGCCATCTGCTGCACCACCGGGACGGCCTCGTCGTTGAGGGCGACGAGACGCTGGATCACCTCGTCATCGTAGGCCGTGTCGGCGTGGTCGTTCGGCGCGCCGTCACGCAGCTGCCAGTCGCCGCACAGCTCCTTGAACCGCTCGTTCACCCCCAGGAACACCTCGTAGGTGTCGTGCAGGCGCTCGGCGATGTGCACGTGGCCGACGTCGGCCACGAGCGCGGTGCGGTGCTCCTCGCGCCCGACCGGCGTGAGCTGCCACAACTGCCGGGTCTCGCGGAACATCGCCCACTCACGGACCTGCAGATCGCCGAGGTGCTGCTCGACGATCGAGAGCGGCAGGTCGGCGACCTCGGCCACCGTCTCGGCCCGGGCGAACCCCTTGATGCGCAGTGCGTGGAACGTCCGGAAGAACGGATCGGAGTGCAGTGACATACGCCACTCGACTGTAGTGAGGCGGCCGGAGAGGCTCCGCAACGAGAGGTCGCGTCACTCCCCGGCGACGGGGGTGGGCGTCTCGGCGTCGAGCGCGAACGCGGCGTACTCCTCGCCGGTGTCGGCCCAGTCCTCGAACTGGATGACGCCCATGTCCTCGAACCGACGGCGCAGCCACTGGTCGTTGCGCTCGAGCAGGCCGAGCTTCTTGCAGTTCGGCACGATCTTGGAGAACAGCATCGACTGGAACAGCCCGCGGGTGGGGTCGGCGAGCACCATCGGGGCGATCTGCTTCACGTCGACACCCATGCGCTCCCACACCTCCTGGCTCATGAAGCGGTCGCGCATGCGCACCGCGGCCTCGAAGGCGAACTCCTGGCGGTCCTTCAGCTCGGCGTCGGTCATGCCCTCGTAGACCTCCTTCAGGCTGAGCACACCGAAGGCCACGTGGCGGGCCTCGTCGCTCATCACGTAGCGGAGGAGCTGCTTGAGCAGCGGCTCGCCGGTGGTCTGGTGCAGGAAGCCGAACGCCGCGAGCGCGAGCCCCTCCACCATCACCTGCATGCCGAGGTAGGTCATGTCCCAGCGGCTGTCGTTGATGATGTCGTCGAGCAGCGCCCGCAGGTGGGCGTTGATGTGGTAGCCGCCGCCGAGCTTCTCCTCGAGGTAGCGGGCGAACACCTCCACGTGGCGGGCCTCGTCGACCACCTGCGTGCTCGCGTACAGCTTGGCGTCGTACCACGGCACCGTCTCGGTGATCTTCGCGGTGCACAGCAGCGCACCCTGTTCGCCGTGGAGGAACTGGCTGAGGGTCCAGTTGCGGCTCTCGATGCCGAACTCGAGCCACTCCTTCTCGCCCCACTTCTCGACCGCCGTGCCGACATAGACGCTCTGGTCGAAGCCGGTGCCGAGCACTGCCTGGTCGAGGGCCACGGTGCGCTCGACGTCGACGTCGGTGTGCCAGGGCAGGTCGGTGGTGCCGTTCCACTGGCCGGTCTTGGCCTTCTCGTACAGCTTGCGCAGCGCCGGGCGGGCGAGGCTGTAGTCCCACGTGAAGATCGCGTCGGCGTTGTCCTTCACCACATGTTCGATCTCGGCCGGATCGGTGCCCGGCATCGCCAGGATCGCGTCGATGTCGTTGATGTCGGCGCGGCCGATGATGTCGGCGTTGCTGTTGAAGTCGATGGTCATGAGGGGGCTCCAGATGGGGACGAGGCCGGGTCGAACGGGACGAACGTGGGCAGGACGTGCACGGTGACGAACCCCCGCGCCGACGTCTCGTCGCCGAGGTCGACGTGGTCGGAGGGGGCGAGGAAGTACGAGATGACGAGCCGGGCGAGCAGGTCGACCAGCCGCGTGGCGCTCGCCCGGTCGAGGTACGGCTCCACCTTGGGGGCCAGGAACAGCGCTGCCATCCGGATGATCCGGGGCAGCCCCTGCACCGTGAGGTTGGCGAGCGTGTCGCCCGGCTCGGAGGCGAGCATGAGCGCCAGGTGCTCGTCGTTGCGCAGCGACGTGGTGGCGTACACGACGGTGCGCACGAGCAACTCTTCGAGGTCGTCGACACCGTCGATGTGGGCGCTCAGCTCGGTGAAGGTGAAGAAGTCCTCGAGTTCGCGCACGCGGAGGGCGTCGAACAACACGTCCTTGCCGCCGGGGAACATCCGGTACAACGTCGCTCGACTGACGCCGGCTTCGGCGGCGATGTCGTCGATGGTGACCTTGGCGATGCCCCATCGTTCGCAGCACACCTTGGTCGCGTCGAGGACGCGCAGCTCCGTCGGGGACATGGCCTGAGACAGTAAGACGATTCCGTCTCACCGTCAAGACCCGACCCGCACCGGCCCGGCCGCTCACCCGACTGGTACGATCGCGTCTCCCGTCCCCCCGGGTCGGCCCGTCGCCCACCACGGCGTCGCGGCCGCGTGAACACCAAGGAGACACCCTGATGAAGCGACTCGCCGCTGCCACCGTGGCCGGCGTGCTCCTCCTCGCCGCCTGCGGCGACGACACGGAGGAGACCACCGAGACCGACGCACCCGCGGCCACCGACGCCCCGGCCGCCACCGACGCCCCGGCCGCGACCGATGCACCCGCCACCGACGGCGACGCTGCGTCCTGCGCGGCGGGCAACACCGTCACCGACGGTGTGCTCACCATCGCCACCGGCGAGCCGGCGTTCCCGCCCTACGTGATCAACGACGCCACGCCCGAGGACGGCCAGGGCTTCGAATCGGCGGTCGCGATGGCCGTCGCTCGCGAGCTCGGCTTCGAGGGCGACACCGTCACCTGGACCCGTACGGCGTTCGATGCCGCCATCGCGCCCGGCGCGAAGGACTTCGACTTCAACCTGCAGCAGTACACGATCACCCCGGAGCGTGCCGAGGTCGTCGACTTCAGCGACGGCTACTACACGGCCCCGCAGGCCGTGTTCGGCCTGGTCGACGGCGCCGCCGCGAGTGTCACCTCGCTGAGCGAGCTGAAGTCGCTCAAGTTCGGCGTCGCCGCGGGCACCACGGCCATCACCTACGTCGAGGAGACCATCCAGCCCGACGAGGAGCTGTTCATCTTCCCCGACAACGCAGCGGCGAAGACGGCGCTCGAGAGCGGCCAGATCGACGCGATCGTGAGCGACCTCCCGACCGCCCTGTACATCACCGCCGTCGAGATCGAGGGCACCAAGGTGTACGGCCAGATCGAGGGCAGCGGCACCGACGAGTTCGGTCTCTTGCTCGCGAAGGACAGCCCGCTCACCGAATGCGTCAACCTCGCGCTCGCGGCCCTCGAGGAGTCGGGCGAGCTCGAGCAGATCACCACCGAGTGGATGAGCGAGTACACCGAGGCGCCGATCATCAGCGCCGAGTAACTTCACGTCCCGTGACGAGGACTGACGACGGGGCCGGCGCCGACGCGCCGGCCCCGTCCGCGCCCGAGCGCACCCGCCGCCAGCAGTACGAGCGCCGCCAACTGGTGCGCAGCATCGTGACCGCGGCGCTCAGCACCATCGCCTTCGCCGCCCTGCTGGTGTTCGTGGTGTCGCGCCAAGAGCGTTGGCCCGACGTGCGCGACGCGTTCTTCGACGGCGGGGTGTTCGGCGACTCGTTCCGCCCGATCCTCGAAGCGTTCTGGCTCGACGTGCGCATCTTCCTCGTCTGCGCACCGTGCATCCTGGTGTTCGGTCTGCTCGTGTCGCTCGCCCGCAGCACCCGCTCCCCCGTGCTGTTCCCCGTTCGCGCCCTCGCCACCGTGTACGTCGACCTCACCCGCGGCGTGCCGGTGATCCTGTGGATCAACCTCATCGGCTTCGGCGTGGTGGCGCTGCTCAGCTCGAGGTCGTTCTTCGGCGGCTACCTGTTCTGGGGTGGCGTCACCTTGGTGTGGACCTACTCGGCCTACGTGTCGGAGGTGTTCCGCGCCGGCATCGAGAGCATCCACGAGAGCCAACGTGCCGGCGCCCGTTCGCTCGGTCTCAGCACCTGGCAGACCAACCGCCACGTCGTCATCCCGCAAGCCGTGCGTCGCGTGGTGCCGCCGCTCATGAACGACTTCGTGTCGCTGCAGAAAGACGTCGCCCTCGTCAGCCTGCTCGGTCCGGTCGAGGCGCTGCGACGCGCCGACGTCATCCAGGACCGCACCTTCAACTTCACGCCGTTCGTGGTGGCCGCCCTGATGTTCGTGTCGGTGTCGATCCCACTGACACGACTCGCCGACCACCTGATGGCCAAGGAACGTCGCCGCATGAGCGGGACGGCCGTGCGATGAGCCTCCTGTCGTACCGGCGGGTGCGCAAGTCGTTCGGCACGCGCGTGGTGCTCGACTCGATCGACCTCGAGGTCGATCGCGGACAGGTGATCACGCTGATCGGCGCGTCGGGCTCGGGCAAGAGCACCTTGCTGCGCTGCACCAACCTGCTCGAACCGATCGACGACGGCGAGATCTGGTTCGACGGCGTCGACATCAGCGAACCCGGCCGCAAGCCCGATCCCGTGCGGCGACGGATCGGCATGGTGTTCCAGAGCTTCAACCTGTTCCCGCACATGACCGTGCTCGAGAACGTGACGCTCGCGCCGCGCAAGGTGCTCGGTCGCCACCGCCGCGACGCCGACGACCGGGCTCGCGCGATGCTCGACCGGTTCGGCCTCGCCGACAAGGCCGACGACTACCCCGACCGCTGCTCGGGCGGCCAGCAGCAACGAGTGGCGATCGTGCGTGCGCTGCAGATGGACCCCGAGGTGATGCTGCTCGACGAGATCACCTCGGCGCTCGACCCCGAGCTCGTCGGCGAGGTGCTGGAGGTCGTGCGTGGGTTGCGCGGCCAGGGCATGACGATGCTGCTCGCCACGCACGAGATGGCCTTCGCCCGCGAGATCAGCGACCAGGTGTGCTTCTTGAAGGACGGCCGGATCCACGAGCATGGCTCCCCCGAGCAGATCTTCACCATGCCGGCCCGCCAGGAGACCCGCGACTTCCTGGCCCGCGTGATCGCGTCCGGCCGGATGTGATCACTCGGTCGCCGGCAGGAGCGACATCGCCTTCACCGTGAAGTGTGGGCACCGCAACGGGTCGGGGGCGTCGCAGGCCACGGCGTGATCGAGCGCCTCGATGGCGACGTCGAGGCGAGCTCGCTGCTCGCGCAGCCGCGCTGCCTGCTCGGCGAACAGGAACGTGCTCTGCGGTCGCGCCGCCGTGAGCAGCACCGCGATCTCGGCGAGGGTGAAGCCGCCACGCTGGAACGCGAGCACCGTGCCGATGCGGGCGACCACCTCGGCGTCGTACTGCCGCCGCAGCCCCACTCGGCCCACCGGGCGCAGGATGCCCTTGCGTTCCCACACGTGCAGCACGGACACCGAGACGCCGGTACGCGCCACCACCTCGGCGATGTCGAGGGTTGCGGAGGCGGTCACGTCGCGGACACCGATCGTCGACCGACCCATCGCCGCACGACCGAGCGGTACCGCTGGTACTCGTCACCGAACACGTCACTCATCCTGCGCTCTTCGAACGGGATGTACCAGCGGTCGGCCGCTGCGAAGAACACCAGTGGCCCGACGAACGCCGACAACGAGCCGACACCGCACGCCACCCCGGTGGCGAGCAGCAGGAAACCGAGGTACATCGGGTTGCGGCTCCACCGGAACGCGCCGTCGGTCACGAAGGCCGTGGGATCGAGGCTCGTGACGATGTTCGCGCCGGCGAGCTCGAAGCGTCGAGCATTGGCGACGGCGAGCCAGAGCCCGCCCGCCACGACGGGGATGCCGATCAGCCGGAGCGCGTCCGGCAGCGGACCGAGGACGGGGACGGGGACGCCGAGCGCGACCGACACGACGACGCACACGAGCACGAGACGGGGAGGGAGGAGGCGATGCACGAGGTGCAGGCAAGCACCTCGACCGTGGTCGAGGTCAAGTGCCTCGTGCAGGCGAACGCTCGGGGGCCACCGGTACGACGGGCCGCCGGTGTGCTGCGAGACTTCGGGCCGATGCACCGCACGGAACGCCTGCTGATCGAGCCGATCGGGCACGAGCACGCCGCAGGGCTGTTCGTCGCGCTCGACGACCCGCGTGTCGGCCTGCACATCGGCGGGCCCGACGTCACCACGCTCGAGCGTCTGCACTGGCGGATCGACCGCCTCGCCGAGGGACCCCCGGCCGACTGGGACGAGGATCGCTGGCTCAACTGGGTGGCGAGGCGAGCGGTCGACGGGGTGGTCCTCGGTCGGCTCGAGGCGACCGGTTACCCCGACGGCTGGGCGGAGGTGGCCTACGTGTTCGGCCCGGCGCACTGGGGCCACGGCTACGCGACCGAGGGCGTGCGGTGGATGATCGGTCATCTGCGCGCCGAACACGGCATCACCGACGTGTGGGCGGCCGTCCACCCGGACAACACGAGCTCGGTCCGACTGCTCGAACGCCTCGGGTTCGAGCGGCGCACCTGGCCGGCCCGGCGTGCGGTCGGTTCGTACGACGACGGCGACCTGGTGTTCGAGCTGCCCGCGTAGCCGACGCGCTCAGCCGTCGGTGCGGCCGCTCGCCACGCCGCACACGACGTCGCGGTGCAGGCAGTTGCGCACCTCACGGGCGAGGCGCGCTTCGTCCCAGGCGTTGTAGAAGTCGGCGTGGCCGGTGAGCAACCCGCCCGACGACAGCTCGAGCCCGTCGATCGACCCGGTGACGGGGTACTCGACGCTGAACTGCAGTTGTGGCACCGGTACCGGGTGCGTCGACGGGCACGCGCCCCGATGGCTGTAGGCCACATGGCTCACGTGGTCGTCGCTGTCGAGGTCGACGCCGTTCCAGCAGTCCGGGAAGGTGACGAGCAACCGGAGGTTGCGCTCGGCGGGACAGGCGGGCGGCACGGCTTCGCGCAGGCTGCCCGCCCCGCACGTCCATGCGACGACGGCGAGCGGTTGGGCGTCGGTGGCGTGCATGTCGCCGGCCACCATCCGCAGCCCGTACGGGTAGGGCTCGACGGTCGCCGGCGCGACGTCGATGCCCGCTCGGTAGTAGGCGACGCTCTTCACCGGCGTCTGCACCACGCCGTCACGGATGAGCGCGGGAGCCCAGTACGACGCGAGGTCGAGCGACTGGTTGCAGGTGGTGCCTCCTCCGGCGAGGGACTCGACGGTGCTGAAGGCGTCGGTGCCGTCGTTGCCGAAGAACACGTGCAGATGGCTCGCCCCGGGCTCCCCCGGGTGCACGATCGGGTCGTCGAACGCGGCGTGGCTGAAGCCGCACTCGACCACGAACTGGGCGACCGCACCCTGCGGACCGGCGATCACCCGGTCGGGCGCGTCGCCCGGTGCCGCTGTGGTGGCGTGGTCGCCGTGACCGGCGTGTGCCGACTCGTCGTCGCTGCACCCCGCGAGCGTCGAGGGCACGACCGCGAGCGCGATCGTCAGGACGGCCAGCGACGCCCGGCGCATCAGGGTGCGGTGGGCACCGTGATCGCGTCGAGGTCGATCGATGCGGGCACGTTCGTCGCGGGCGACGCCGGCGCGGTGGCGGCGTCGGGCATGTTCTCCTGCGGCTCGGGTTCGGGCGTCGGTGCTTCGTCGTAGGGCACCGACGGCGGCCGCGTCTCGGCCTCGACCAGCCACTCGGCCACGTTGATCACGCCGACGTCCCATCCGGTCGCGGCGACGTCAGCGTCGCAGGGAGCCAACGTCTCGAGGTCGGCCGGAGCCGTGGTGGTGAACACGTTGCCCGAGAAGCAGTTGCGGAACGTCGAGATGTCGCCACCCGCCGATGCGACCGCCAGATCGGCGGCGCGGCTGTCGCGCACCTCGTTGCCGACGACCCGGTTCTCGAGCGAGTCCCACAGCAACCCGCCACCCGGGTCGGACACCGGCTGCTGCTTCTGCGTCTCGCAGTCGACGTCCCACTCGTCCTCGGTGGGCAGGTCGTCGTTCGGGTCCTCCTCGAGGAACGGGACCAGGCCGATCCCGGTCTTGTCGTGGTCGAACACCAGGTTCCGCTCGATGGTGTTGCGGATGCCACCGGCCGACAGGATGCCGTTGCCCATCGCCAGGATCGCGACGTCGATCGCCGGCGTGTCGGGCTGGTTGTTCGAGTACACGAGGTTGCCGACGATGGTGGTCTCGCGCTCGGGGTAGCACAGCTCGTAGCTGCCGCTGTTCGGCACGATGCCGGCGCGGTTGTTGCGGAAGGTGGAGTTGACGATCAGCAGGTTGCCGCCCGAGTTGGTGCCCGAGTACCCGAGGCCGTTGTACTCGCTGACGATCTGGTCGATCACCGCGTCGCACGGGTAGCACTGGCCGATGTACACGCCGGCGTCGGGGCTGCCGCTCGTGTACGAGTGGTCGATCTGGCCCTGCACCGAGTCGAAGGCGTAGATGCCGTAGTCGCCGGTGCGGTAGGTGGTGATGTAACTGGCCCGATAGCCGGTGACACCGGTGAAGAACACCCCGTTCTTCGTGTAGTTGGTGGTGGTGAGGTTCTCCACCGCCACACCGTTCGCGCCGACGACGCGGATCGCGTTGTCGAGTTCGTTCGCGCCGTCGAGGATCACCTCGTTGCGGTCGAGGCCACGGATGACGATCTCGTCGGTCGTGACGTCGACGGCCTCGGTGTAGGTGCCCGGCGCGATGAGCACCAGGTCGCCGGGCGCCGCGACGTCGACCGCACCCTGGATGGTGGCCACCTCGCCCGGCACCTCGATGATCCCGTCCGCTCCCGCGCCGTCGGCCGTCGTGGTGTCGGCTGCGGCGTCCGTGGCGTCCGTGGCGTTCGTGGTGGTGTCGGTCGCCGCTGGCACCGTGGTCGCCGCGTCGGTGTCGGCGGTGGTGTCGTCGGCCGCCGTCTCGGCAACCGTGGCCACCGGCTCAGGTGCCGCGTCGGAGGCACCGTCGTCGGAGCTGCAGGCGGTGACGGCCACGAGCGCGGCGGCGAGCAGTGCGGCGGCGGCGCGGTGCAGTGATGTGGACATGTGGTTGGTTCCCCCCGAGAGATCGGTCATCCGGCTGGCTCGACGGTGACCGTGCCGACCATCCCCTTGCCGTTGACGCCGTGGATCGTACAGACGTAGGCGTACACGCCCGGCGCGTCGAACACGTGCGAGTACACGTCGCCGGGCGCGAACCGGTCCTCCCCCACGCCCCAGCCCTGGATGCTGTCGGGCTCGGGGATGACGTTGTGCTCGTTGCGGCCGACGTTCTCGAACACCACTTCGGTGCCCACCTCGACCACGAGGTCCTGCACGCGGAAGGTGTTGTCGAGGGCCTGCACCGTCACCGACACCCCGTTCGCCACCGGGCCGTCGGCATCGCCGGCGCCGGCGTCGACCGGCGACTCGACCTGCGAGCCGGACGCGTCGGTGGCCACTGGACGCAGGTCGGACGGATCGTCGGCACACGCCGCCAGCGCGCCCGGTGCGCCGAGCAGTACCACACCGATCACGGCCGCCCACCTCGTCGTCACCTGCATCCGCTGCGTTCCCCTGCCCTCGTCGCCCGGCGTCGGCAAGCTAGCGAAGAACCCACCCCCGGCTCCCAATCGCCGGTGCAGCCGCCCCGCCGCGGGTAGCCTCACCCGATGTCGTCGTCCCCCGAGCCCCGCCCGGCGGTCCCCCTGGGCGCGGTCGTGCCGGCACCCGATCTCGACGTGTCACCGGCGAAGCGACGGTTCGTGCTCGGACTGTCGATGTCGCTGTTCGTGATCGGCACCATCGGCTCGAACCTGGGTCCGGCGTGGGTGGACGAGCGCCCCGTCACCGTGCTCGTGCTGTCGTCGCGCAACCGCAACCTGCTCGGTTCGGTGCCGTTCATCGACGTCGTGCCCTACGCCCTGATCGGGTTCGGCCGGGTGCTGCTCGCCGGTGTGGCGCTCTACTTCCTCGGCAAGTGGTACGGCCACAAGGCGGTGCAGTGGACCGAGGGCCAGCTCGGCGAATTGCCCGCCATCTACGGCTGGTTCCAGAAGGCGATCGACCGGGCCGGATGGTTGATGCTGATCCTGATGCCGGGGAGCAACCTCGTGTGTCTGATGGCCGGCTACCGGCGGATGCGCACCCAGCTGTTCCTCGCCTGCATCTCGGTGGGCATCGTGCTGAAGCTGGTCGTCATCTGGTGGGGCGGCAAGCAGTTCGAGGACGAGATCGTGTGGTTCCTCGATGCGATCAACGACTACCAGTGGTGGATCGTCGGCGGGCTGTTCGCGCTCTCGTTCCTCCAGTCGGCGCGCAAGGTGCGCACCAGCCTGCCCGAGATGGTCGACGAGATCGAGACCCCCGACGGTGTGATCGAGCCCCACGTGCCGCACCACCACCTCGGCCCGCACCGGGGCGAACCGCTCGAGCAGGGTCGTGCACCCGGCGACGCCGACTGACAGAATCGCCGGCATGGCTCAGACTGCACTCGGGGGCAACCCCGTCAACACCGTCGGCGACCTCCCCGAGGTCGGCTCGTCCCCGTCGTTCCACCTCACGAAGAGCGACCTCAGCGAGATCACGCCGGCCGACTACGCAGGCAAGCGCGTGGTGCTCAACATCTTCCCCAGCATCGACACCCCCACCTGCGCGACGAGCGTCCGCACCTTCAACGAGCGCGCGTCGAGCCTCGACAACACCGTCGTGCTCTGTGTGTCGGCCGACCTGCCGTTCGCGCAGAACCGCTTCTGCGGCGCCGAGGGTCTCGCCAACGTGGAGTGTGCGTCGAGCTTCCGCACCGGGTTCGGCGACGAGTTCGGCGTGTCGCTCGCCGACGGCAAGCTCGCCGGTCTGCTCGCTCGGGCCGTGGTGGTGCTCGACGAGTCCGGCACGGTGACCCACACCCAGCTCGTGCCCGAGATCGCGAACGAGCCCGACTACGACGCGGCGATCGCGGCACTGGGCTGACGCCCACCCCACCCACGGGCCGCCGGCAGCGCCGCACGCTCTCGAGCGGCTACACCCCGAGCAGTGCGTCGAGCCCCAGGGTGAGCCCTGGGTGCTCGGCCACGTGCTTGCAGGCGAGCACCACTCCGGGCATGTAGCTCGAGCGGTCGTAGCTGTCCTGGCGCAGCGTGAGCGTCTGCCCGAGTGCGCCGAGGATCACCTCCTGGTGCGCCACCATGCCGCGCATGCGCACCGAGTGCACCCGGATGCCGCCCGGGCCGGCACCTCCTCGTGCACCGGCGTACACCTCGTGTTCGGTCGGGTCGGCGGGCCATTCGCCGGCGGCGCCCGCTCGCGCCGCCTGCATGCGCTGCGCCGTGGTGATCGCGGTGCCCGAGGGCGCGTCGATCTTCTGGTCGTGGTGCAACTCGATGATCTCGGCCGTCTCGAACCACGGGGCGGCGAGCTCGGCGAAACGCATCATCAACACGGCGCTGATCGAGAAGTTCGACGCGATCAGGCAGCTGCTCGTGGTGAACGCCGATCGGAAGGCCTCGAGGTCGTCGTCGGAGAACCCGGTGGTGCCCACCACGGCGTGCATGCCGTGCGCCGCCAGCCAGGGCAGGGTGTCCCGGGCCGCCGGCGCCACGGTGAAGTCGACCACCACCTCGGCGCCCGCCTCGGCGAGCGCGTCGACCGAGGCGGCCACGGTGGTGCCGAACAGCTCCACCCCAGCGGCGTGCGGATCGACCGCGGCGACCAGGTCGAGGGCGGGATCGGTGTCGACCGCCGCCGCCACCGTGCGCCCCATGCGCCCGCCCGCACCGACCACGCCCACCTTGATCCTCGCGTCGCTCATGGCAGCGACCGTAGCCGCACGCCCACGATCGTCGCCCTCTGCACGTGGTGTCGGCCCCGAGCGGTCGCACAGCGATAGTCGAACGACTATCGTCGGGCCTCGACGGTGTCGGCTGCGGGGGCAGTCCACACCCGATGCGCCACATCACGACGATCAGGGGGATCCTCGCATGGCCTACGACTCGACCGGGCAGGTCGACATGCCGCCCGTCACCGACTGGGTGAACGACTGGGACTGGCTCGACCCGCAGTGGGGCCCGAATGCGATCGACATCTGGAACTCGGTCCGCGAACAGTGCCCCGTCGCCACCACCGAGCGCTACGGGCGGGCGTTCATGCCGGTCACCATGGCAGCGGTCACCGCGGTCGCCAACGACACGACCAACTTCTCGTCGATCTGGGTGAACGTCGGCCGCCCCGACGCTCCTCGCAGCCCGGCGCCGCCGATCACGAGCGATCCGCCCGACCACCACGGCCACCGGCGGTTGCTGCTGCCGGCGTTCAGCCCGAAGAAGGTCGCGGTGATGGAGGACGAGCTGCGCACGTTCTGCCGGTCGCTCATCGCCGGGCTCGACGGCAGCGACACCGCCGACGCGGCGGAGCAGTTCTCGCAGCACATCCCGGTGCACGGCATCTGTCTGCTGACGGGCCTGCCCGAGGAGGACGCCGACCTCTTCCGAGACTGGATCTACCGCAACTTCCAACTCGCGCCGCGCGACAACGCCGTCCGTCTGCAGGTGATGACGGAGATGACCGGCTACATCGACCAGCTCCTGCGCGACCGTCTCGACCACCCGCAGGACGACATGCTCACGATGATCGCCAACGCCACGATCGACGGTGAGCCGGTGGACTGGAACCTGAAGCTCGGCTACATCCGGCTGCTGATCGTCGCCGGCATCGACACCACCTGGAGCGCCATCGGATCGGGTCTCTGGCACTTCGCCCAGCACGGCGACCAGGTGGCTCGCCTCGTGGCGGTCCCGGACGACGACATGTTGTGGCAGACCGCGTCGGAGGAGGTGCTGCGCTACTACGCCCCGGTGACGATGGCCCGCAAGGTGGTGGGCGAGACCGAGGTGGCCGGTTGTCCGGTGCATCCGGGCGACCAGATGCTGTTGCCGTTCCCCGCCGCCAACCACGACCCCACGGCGTTCGAGGCGCCGCACGAGTTCCGCCTCGACCGGGCGCAGAACCGCCACGTCGCGTTCGGTCTCGGCGTGCACCGCTGCGTCGGATCGAACCTCGCCCGCCTCGAACTGCTCGTCGCCCTGCAGGAATGGCTCCGCGCGTTCCCCCGCTACGAACTCGACACGAGCCGTCCCACCACCTGGGCCAACGGACAGGTGCGCGGTCCGCGCAACATCCCGGTGCTGCTGCACCGATGAACGCAGCGAGCGCGACGGTGTCGGTCGACGGGCTCGGCACCGGCGAGGCACGACCCGTCGGGCGCGATGCGGTGCGCGAGGCGCTCATCCGGGCCACCACCGAGCTCATCGTGGAGCGCGGCATGTCGATGTCGGTGCGCGAGATCGCCGCTCGCGCCGGGGTGAACCACGGGCTGGTGCACACCTACTTCGGCAGCAAGGACGCTTTGATGTCCGCTGCCTTCGACGAGATCAACGCTCGTGCGGCCGCCGAGCGCGACGCCGACGGATTCCCACCGATCGATCTCGCCTTCCGGTACGACGCCGAGCTCGCCAAAGCCCTGGCACGCGTGATGCTCGACGGCGATCGCGACCCCTTCTCGTCGCATCCGATCACGACGGCGTGGCGGGACGCGCTCGCTGCGTCGCGTCCCGACCTCGACGACGGCGAGGTGGTGGCACGCGTGATGATCGCGTCGGCCCTCGGGCCCGGCTGGGCGCTCTTCGCCGACCATCTGGCCCGCATCCTCGATCTCGACGACGACCGACGACGCACGGTCGATGCGCGTGCGGCCGACGTGGTGAGCGAGATCGGCGGGATCCCCCACCACGCCTGATCCGTGCGATGGCGGTGTGGCGGCCGGCCGTCGCGGGCAGAATGGACGCCATGAGCTTCCTCGACACGGCCAAGCAGAAGATGGCGACCTGGGGTCAGCAGGCGAAGGCCAAGGTCGACGATCTGAAGGACACTCGCGCCGCCAACGGGCTGCTCGCCGACCTCGGCCGTGTGGTCTATCGGCAGCGCACCGAGCGCGGCACGGGCAACGACGAGGCGACCATCGACGCGATCGTCGCCGAAGTGCGCAGCCTCGAGCAGGCGGGCACCGACGTGCTCGCCGGCGCACCGGCCTCGGCCGTCACGACGGCCGCGTCGAGCGACGCCCCGCCGCCTCCGCCACCGATGGTGCTGCCCCCGCCGCGGGCACCGCTCGCCGACTGATCCACGGCGCTCACCGTTCGCAGTGCGTCATCGGCGGCCGCGTGAGCGGTCGTGGTCGATCGCGAACCAGTGATGCGCGTACGGCTGCAGGATCAGCTGCACGTCGCCGTCGTCGCCGACGCGGTCGTCCGCCAGACCGTCGACGAGATCGACCATCGGACAGCCACGCAACTCGTCGGGCAGGTGCACCGTCACGTCGACGGCCTCGGGCGCCAGCTGGTGCACGAAGCACAGGGTGCGGGTGTCGCCGGTGACGATGTGGGCCAGCACCGACGGGGGCGTACCGTCGATCACCACGGGCTGCCCCCATCCCAGCTCGGGCAACTCGCGCCGGCGCCGGATGACCCGCTCGGTCCAGTTGAGCTGCGAATCCGGATCCCGTCGCTGCGCCTCGACGTTCACCGCCAGCGGTGCGAACCGCCCCGACGGCGGACGTCGACGGAGCTTGCTCGGACGGGCGGTCGAGAAGCCGGCGCTCGGTTCCGACGTCCACTGCATGGGCGTTCGCACGCTGCGCCGCCCAGGGACCTC
Organism: Acidimicrobiaceae bacterium; assembly: GCA_020637235.1. Lineage (GTDB taxonomy): Bacteria > Actinomycetota > Acidimicrobiia > Acidimicrobiales > Ilumatobacteraceae > VFMC01. The sequence continues at coordinate 106,585 of JACJWG010000015.1, forward strand.
GAGGTTCTCCCCCATCCCGATCTCCTCGCCGTAGAAGAGCACGGGCGCGCCCGGCAGCGAGAACAGCAGGCTGTAGGCCATGCGCACGCGGGCGGCGTCGCCGGCGAACATCGCCGGGAGCCGGCGCCGCAGCCCGCGCCCGAAGAGCTGCATGTCCTCGTCCGGCCCGAACGCCGCGAACACCTCCTCGCGTTCGGCGTCGCTCAACTGATCGAGCGTGAGCTCGTCGTGGTTGCGCAAGAAGTTGGCCCACTGGCAGGCCGACGGGATGGCCGGTCGTACCCGCAGCGCCTCGGCCAGCGTGGTGGCGTCGCCGCGAGCGAACGCGAGGTGGCAGTGCTGCATCACCGTGAAGTCGAACGCGAGCTGCAGCTCGTCGCCGGGCTCGTCGCCGAAGTAGCGCACGAGCCGTTCGTGAGGCAGGTTCACCTCGCCGAGCATCACGGCGTCGCCACGCCGGCGTCCGACCGTGGAGCGCAGGTCCTTCAGCAACCGGTGCGGATCGAGCGCGCCGTCCGTGCCGTCCGGCCCGACGTCGGGCTGGATGAGATACGGCACGGCATCGACGCGGAAGCCATCGACCCCGAGCTGCAGCCAGAATCCGGCGATGCGCGCGATCTCGTCGCGCACCTCGGGGTTGGCGATGTTCAGGTCGGGTTGGTGCGAATAGAAGTGGTGCAGGTAGTGCTGCCCCGTGCGTTCGTCGTACGCCCACACCGAGTCCTCCGCGTCGGGGAAGACGAGCTCGTCGGGACGGGTGGGCGGCGGATCGTCGGTCCACACGTAGAAGTCGCGCCGGCGCGAGTCCCTGCTCGACCGCGCATCGCGGAACCACGGATGACGGTCGCTCGTGTGGTTCACCACCAGATCGATCACCACCCTCATCCCGCGGTGCTTCGCGGCTCGGATCACGTCGACGAAGTCGCCGAGCGACCCGAGCCGCTGGTCGACCGCGTAGAAGTCGGTGACGTCGTAGCCGTCGTCACGGTTGGGCGACGGGTACAGCGGCATCAGCCACAGGCACGTGACGCCGATCCCGGCGATGTGGTCGATCCGGCGCTGCAAGCCCTGGAGATCACCGACGCCGTCGCCGTCGCTGTCGAGGAACGTCTCGACGTCGAGGCAGTAGAACACGGCGTTCTTCCACCACAGGTCGGCATCGCGCGACGGTGTCATCCGCGCACCTCCGGCACCACGTGCTCGGCGAAGGAGTCGATGAACGCTCGCTGTGTCTGGCCCACGTGGTGCAGGTAGAGCCGATCGACACCGATTTCGCGGCGTGCGAGGAGGTGCGCGACGTGCACGGCGGGATCGGACGACACCACCACGGCTCGCCGCACCTGCTCGAGCGAGGTGTAGGGCCACAGCGCGTCGAACTGCGACACGAGTTCGAGGTTCCAGGCCAGCTCGGTGGGAAAGACGTTCACGCCCCACTGGTCGAGCGCGATCGCCTCGGCCTCGACCTCGGTCGGCGCCCAGCTGACGTGCACCTGCACGGCGACCGGCTTGTCACCGCCGCCACCGTCCCGGAACGCCTCGATCACCTGCGCGAGCACCTCGAGGGGCTGGTCGACGGTGATCAGGCCGTCGGCCCAGCTACCCACCGTCGCCGCGGTGGCAGCACTGACCGCGGCGCCGAACAGCAATGGCGGTTCGGGGGGCACGGTCCACAGCTGCGCCCGGTCCACCACCACGTAGCCGCGCATCGACACCTCGTCTCCTGACAGGAGAGCACGGATCACCTGCACACACTCGAGCAACCGGGCGTCGCGCTCGGGTTTCGACGGCCACCGGTCGCCGGTGACGTGCTCGTTGGACGCCTCGCCGCTGCCGAGCGCCGCCCAGAACCGACCGGGGTACATCTCTCCCAGCGTGGCGATCGCCTGGGCGACGATCGCCGGGTGGTAGCGCTGACCGGGCGCCGTCACCACGCCGAGCGTCGTCGACGTGGCCTCGAGCGCTGCGCCGAGCCAGCTCCATGCGTATCCCGACTCGCCCTGGCGGGCGCTCCAGGGACTGAAGTGGTCGCTGCACATCGCCGCGTCGAAGCCGGCCTGCTCGGCGTGGCGGACGGCGGCGAGCAGCGCGCTCGGCGCGAGTTGTTCGTGGGATGCGTGGAAGCCGATCTGCACGCCATGCGCTTCCCACGATCGGGCACGGCGAACCGTGACGTCGGTAGCGGGCATCCAACGACGCGTGGCGGACCTTCTCCGGGCATGGATCTCGTCAGCAGTGTTCGCCGAACGAGGGCGTCGCGGCGCGTCGCGCAGCGCGTCGCACTCGTGGCACTGGCAGCGACGGCCGTGTCCACCGTGGGCTGCAGCCGGGACGCCTCCGATGCCAGCCGTGTCAGCGGCGTTCCCGTCGCCGCCGTGGACGACGCTGCGACGACGTCGCCGTTGGAGGTCACCCTCGACGACGTCGTGACGGCTGAGGCGACACGCATCCGCGAGGGCGCCGCGACGGTGCTCTCGAGCCCCGACACCCTCGATGCGCGAGTGGTCGTGCCCGATGCTGCGCTACGCGCCGGGGTCGACCCCGAGGATCTCCGAGCCACCGTCCTGTCGTTCGACAGCGCGGCCGACGCAGCGGCAGGCATCACCTTCGAACTCGGCCCCGACGGGGCGACGTTCGCCGCGCCGGTGCTGCTCGAGTGGGACGGGCCGTGGTCGCCGGCGGCGGCCTACTCGCTGAGCGCCCACCACGGCGACGGCACCGCGGTCGAGGACGAGGGTCGGACGGACGCGAACTCGATCGCCGCGCTGCAGGTGGAACCGACCTCGGACTCCACCGCCCGCTACACGTTGCCCGTCGACCACTTCAGCACGTGGAACTTCGCCGTCGTCGTCGAGATCCCGGGCGACCTGTTCGGCATCTTCGGCGGAGCGGAGGTGCCGGACGAGATCACGGTGGGCGTCCCGGAGACGGTGCAGATGCGCGTGCTCGCGTTCGCCGCGACCTCGCGTCCGCGGCGCTGCGCGGGTGCCGTCGTCCTCGGCGTCACCGGCCCGCTGATGGCCGACGTCGATTCGTCGTCACCGGCGTGCTCCGACACCGACATCGTGCGTGTGCCGGCGACGCTGACCTGCACCGGCGACGGTGCCGCGACGGCATCCGTCGCGCTGTACGCACTGGTCGTGGTGACCGACCCCGACGAACGCACACGGCCGCGTCTCCGTACCGGCGAGCTGGCCGCGCTGATGCTGCGCTCGGCGAACGACCTCGTCGCGCTGACCGCCGACCCGGCGTCGTCGAGGGCAACCCTCGAACACGAGGGCCGCGGAGGTGCGCTGTTCCGCACCACGGTCGAGTTCTCCGTCCGGTGCGTCGACGCCGATTCGTCGACGATCGCCACCTCCTCCCCCACCACGGACGCCACGTCGACGACCCCGAGCGCGAGCGGTGCGACGACCCGACCGAGCACCGTGGCCACAACCGGTTCGTCCACGTCCGTGGTGGCACCAGTGGCGTCCACCACGACGCCGACGTCGGCACCCGCCGGCGTCACCACCTCGGCAGCGCCGGCCTCCGGCACCACGACCACCAGCTCCCCTGCGCCGGCGACCACCGCGCCGGCGGCGTCGACGACCACCTCCACCACGACCTCGTCCACCACCACCACCACATCGTGGGGACCCGAGGGTGCGTGGGCGTACAACGAGTACGGCAGCTGCAACTACAACGGATCGGGCGGGTGCGGTTGGTACTTCGGCGCCACGGTCGGCGTGTACGTCCTCGGTCCGCTCGGCCCGTGACGACCGATCGGTGTCAGCCGGGGCCGAGGCGGACGACGATCGGCTCGGTGCGCAGGACGCGGTCGATCACCCGCTCGACGGTTGCTCGGTCGACCGCTTCCCAGCGGGCCACCTGGTCGCCGATGGGGGCGATCTCGCCTCGGGTGCAGAGCAGTCCGCCGTTGCGCATCATCCGGGATCCCGAATCCTCGAGGCCCAGCTCGTACGACCCGGTGAGGTAACCGGTCGCGATCGCGAGTTCGTCGTCGGTGACGCCGCCCTCCACCAGTCGCGCGAGTTCGGCGCCGATGAGCGCGGCCACCTCGTCGGCGTGGTGCGGTTGCGAGCTCGTGCTGATCGACCACGTGCCGGTGTCGGCGTAGCAGGCGAGCCCGGAGTACACCGAGTAGACGAGCCCGCGCCGCTCGCGCAGCTCGTCGAAGAGACGACTCGACAGGCCGCCACCGAGCACGTGGTTCACCACGTCGAGCGCCTCGCGATCGGGATCGTGACGGTCGACCCCGAGCCCACCGACCACCAGGTGCACCTGTTCGGTGTCGTCGTCGACGGAGGTGCTGGTGCCGGTCGCCACCGGAGCCAGCCGCGCCACCCGGCCGTCGCCGGGACGCACCCCGTCGAACGCGGTGTTCACCGCGGCGAGCATCTCGTCGTGTTCGCACGGCCCGGCGATCGACACCACCATCGATCCGGCGGTGTAGTGACGCTCGAAGAAGCCGCGCACGTCGTCGACGCTCATCGTCGAGATCGTCGACGGGGAGCCGGCGGTGTCACGCCCGAGGGGGTGATCGACGAACACCTGCTCGCCGAACAGCCGCTGGACGACGTCGTCGGGACTGTCGTCGTCCATCGCGATCTCCTCCAGGATCACCTGGCGTTCGGTGTCGACGTCGCTCGTGCGCAACGACGGCGACGTGAGCACGTCGCCGAGCAGCTCGATGCCGATGGTGGCGTGGCGCGCCGGGAGCCGGCAGTAGTAGGCCGTGTACTCCTTGGTGGTGAAGGCGTTGATGTCGCCGCCGCAGCGGTCGATGGTGCGCGAGATGTCGATCGCGCTGCGTGCCGGCGTGCCCTTGAACAGCAGGTGCTCGAGGAAGTGGCTCACGCCGCTCGACTCGGCGGACTCGTCGCGCGCCCCCACTCCCACCCAGACGCCGGTGGCCACCGACCGCGTGCCGAGCACGCGTTCGGTGGCCACCGTCAGGCCTGAGTCGAGTTGGGTGATCCGGAGATCGGTCAACGGTTCAGCAGTTCAGCGGTGCGACGACCGGATGGATCAGCGATGACGACGGCCACCACGGCCGCCGTCACGACGGCCGCCGTCGCGGCCGCCACGGCCACCACGATCACCGCCGCGGTCGCCGCCGCGGTCGTTGCCGCCGGCCTCGCCACCGGGGCCGAGGTCGCCGAGTTCGCCGGCGAGCTCGGCGTCGAATGCGTCGTCGAACGACACGGTCTCGGCGTCGCCGCCGGTGTCGCCGTTCGAGCCGCCGTCGCCAGTGCTCTCGGCACCCGACCACGCCGCGGTCGGGGTGAGGCTGACCTTGCCCTTTTCGTCGATCTCCTCGACGACGACCTCGATCTCCTGGCCGAGCTGCAGCACGTCCTCCACCGAGTTGATCCGCTTGCCACGGCCCAGCTTGCTGATGTGCACCAGACCGTCTCGACCCGGGAGGATGTTCACGAACGCACCGAACTTGGTGATGTTCACGACCTTGCCCTGGTAGGTGGCGCCCACCTCGGCCATCGGCGGCGAGACGATCGCGAGGATGCGGGCCTTGGCCTCCTCCATGCGGAACGCCTCGACGGCACCGATGGTGACGATGCCGACCGAACCGTCGTCGTCGACGGCGATGTCGGCGCCGGTCTCCTGCTGGATCGTGTTGATCACCTTGCCCTTGGGCCCGATGACCTCGCCGATCTTGTCCATCGGGATGGTGATCGAGATGATCTTCGGCGCCGTGGCGGCCACCTCGGCGCGCGGGGCGTCGATGCAGGCGTTCATGTTGGCGAGGATCTGGGTGCGGGCTTCCTTGGCCTGGTCGAGCGCTGCGGCCAGCACGTCTGCCGGGATGCCGTCGATCTTGGTGTCGAGCTGCAGCGCGGTGATCGCGTCGGCGGTGCCGGCCACCTTGAAGTCCATGTCGCCGAACGCGTCCTCGGCACCGAGGATGTCGGTGAGGGTGGTGTACTTGCCCTCGGCGTACACCAGGCCCATCGCGATGCCGGCGACGGCGGCCTTGATCGGCACACCGGCGTCCATCAGTGCGAGCGAACCCGAGCACACCGACGCCATCGACGTCGAGCCGTTGGAGGCGAGCACCTCGGCCACGAGGCGCAGGGTGTAGCTGAACTCCTCCTGGCTCGGCAGCACCGGCAGCAGCGCACGGGCGGCGAGCGCACCGTGGCCGATCTCGCGGCGCTTCGGCGAACCGACGCGGCCGGTCTCGCCGTTGGCCCACGGCGCCATGTTGTAGTGGAACAGGAAGTACTTGTGGGTCTCCGGGCTCAGCGTGTCGAGCAGCTGGTTCATGCGCGGCATCGCCATCGTGACGACGTTCATCACCTGGGTCTCGCCACGCTGGAACAGGCCCGTGCCGTGTGCCGTCGGCAGCACGCCGGTCTCGCTCGACAGCGGACGCAGGTCGCGCGGGCCACGACCGTCGATGCGCATGCCCTCGTCGACGATCCGCTTGCGGACCGCTTTCTTGGTGAGGCTGCGCACGGCTTCTTTCACCTCGCGCTCACGCCCGGCGAACGCAGCACCCTCGCCGCACAGCTGGGCGATGGCGTCGGCGGCGGCCGCATCGGTGGCGGCGTTGCGCTCGGCCTTGCCGGCGATCTTGATCGCCTCGGCGACCTGGCCACTGACGGCGGCCTCGACGGCCTCGAACACCTCGGGGGCGTAGTCGAGCGACACGCCGTACTCCATGGGCACGATCGGGCCCTTGGTGGCGATCACCGATGCCACGAGCTGGCGCTGCAGGGCGATCGACTCCTTGATGTACTGCTTGCAGGCCTCGAGCCCGCCGGCCAGCGCGGCCTCGTCGACCTTCGGTGCGCCGTTCGCGTAGTACTCGAAGCTCTTCGCGGTGCCACCGGCTTCGACCATCATGATCGCGACGTCGCCGTTGTCGAGCTGACGACCGGCGACGACGAGCTCGAACGTGCTGGCCTCGCCCTCTTCGTAGGTGGGGTGCGGGATCCACTCGCCGGTCTGGCTGTGCGCGATGCGCACCGCACCGATCGGCCCGTCGAAGGGGATGCCCGAGATCATGAGCGACGCCGAGGCCGCGTTGATGCTCAGCACGTCGTGCGGGTTCACCATGTCGGCACCGAGGATGGTGAGCACGACCTGGGTCTCGTTGCGGAAGCCGTCGGGGAACGCCGGGCGCAGCGGGCGGTCGGTGAGACGGCAGGTGAGGATCGCGTCCTCGGTGGGGCGGCCCTCACGGCGGAAGAACGAGCCGGGCACCTTGCCGGCGGCGTAGGCGCGCTCTTCGACGTCGATCGTCAGCGGGAAGAAGTCGGCACCGGGACGGGCCTCCTTGGCCGCGTTGGCGGTCGCGAGGACGGTGGTGCGACCCAGCTGGGCGACGACGGCGCCCATGCTCTGCTGGGCGAGCTTGCCGGTCTCGAACGACAGGGTCTTGTCGGTCCCCGACACGGGGCCCGACACTCGAATGGCGTCAACCACGCGAGTCTCCTTTCGGTCGGGCGCGTTGTGTCTCGCGCCTCGACGGTTGGAGCGGCATGACCGGTTCCCAGTCGGCAGGGCCGGAGCTGCGACCCGAGGTGACCCGTGCGGGACCTGCGGGGAGCCTCGGCCGAGGCGACTGACAACCGATCCGGAGTGCCGCTCGGTTGGTGTATCGAGGCGAGGCTAGCAGCGGGCGCGTCGAAGCGGGCGGATACCGACGGGTCTCACGGAACGCGCGAACGCCCTGACCTGGACCGATGTGCCGGCGGCGACTCGGTGGGTCAGGGCGTGGGTGCGACGGCCGGGCTCGGTGGCCCGCCCGAGGGGAGGCGACGTCAGCGACGCAGGCCGTTGGCGGCGACGATGGCGCGGTAGCGCTCGACGTCGATGTTCTTCACGTAGTCGAGCATGCGGCGGCGACGGCCGACCATCATGAGCAGACCACGACGACTGTGGTGGTCCTTCTTGTGCTTCTTCAGGTGCTCGGTGAGCTCGTTGATGCGAGCCGTGAGCAGTGCGATCTGCACCTCGGGCGACCCGGTGTCGGAGTCGTGGAGCTTGTGCGCGCCGATGGTGGCGTTCTTGTCGACCATGTCGTTCATGCCTTCCGGAGAGGAGGTCGCCGCGACACCCGGTGGTGTCTCGGCATCACGCGAGCGGCCCGTCCTGCCACGAACGCCCGGGGTGCGGGCCGCAGGTGGAGGGGGTCCCTGACGGACGCAGCGATGTTATCGCTCGTCGGGCGCGTCCGTACACTGGCCGGCCTATGTCGGTCGACGTGACGCTGCACGGTGTGGCGAAGTCGTTCGGCTCGCTCCCGGTGGTGCAACCGATCGATCTCGACGTCGCGCCCGGGACGTTCGTGTCGCTCGTCGGTCCGTCGGGCTGTGGCAAGTCGACGCTGCTGCGCCTCGTCGCCGGGCTCGAGCAGGTGTCGGCGGGCACGGTCACCATCGGCGGCGCGTCACCGGCCGAGCTGCGCGCACACAAGCGCCTCGCCGTGGTGCCGCAGCAGCCGGGCCTGCTGCCCTGGCGGACCGTCGCCGAGAACGCCCGCCTGTTGCTCGAGGTGAACCGCCGCCACTCACCCACACGGCACCCGGACCCGGCCGAACTGCTCGACGAGGTCGGTCTCACCGAATTCCTCGACGCCTACCCGCACGAGCTGTCGGGCGGCATGCGTCAACGGGTCGCGCTGGTGCGCGGCTTCAGCCTCGGCGCGCCACTCGTGCTGATGGACGAGCCGTTCGCGGCGCTCGACGAGATCACGCGCGCCGAGATGCGCGAACTGCTCGCACGGATGCTCGACCGGCACCCTGCGACCGTGCTGTTCGTCACCCATTCGATGGCCGAGGCGGCGTACCTCAGCGATCGGGTGCTCGTGATGTCGCCCCGGCCGACCGCGGTCGTGGCCGACGTCGCGATCGGCTTCCCGCGGCCCCGGCGTGACGCGCTGGAGGACACCCCCGAGTTCGCCGCGGTGTGCGCCGAACTCCGTCACCACCTGCACGGGGCGATGCGATGATCCGCCGCGCCGGCACGTCGCCGCCACCGTGGCGACCGGTGCGCTGGTTCGCGCCGGCCATCGGGATCGTCACGTTCCTCGCGCTCTGGGAGGGGTTCGTCCGCTGGCGCGACATCCGCCCGTTCGTGCTCACCGCACCCACCGACATCGTGCGCTACCTCGGCCGCGCCCCCGGCGACTTCGCCGAGGCGTCGTTGCTGACGGCCCGCCACGCACTCGTGGGCTTCGTGGTGGCGCTCGTCGCGTCGATCGGTCTCGGCGCGTTGCTGAGCACCTCCCGTTTCCTCGAACGGGCCGTGCAACCGGTGCTCGTGCTCGTCCAGGTGGCGCCGTTCGTCGCCTACATCTCCTCGATCGTGCTCTGGCTCGGCTACGGCGATCCGCCCGTGCACTTCGTGACCGCGTTCGTGTGCGTGCCGGCGTTCACGTTCGCCACGGTCGCCGGCATGCGCAGCGCCGACCCGTCGAGCCGCGAACTGCTGGCGTCGGTCGACACGCCGCGGTGGGAGGTGATGTGGCGTCTGCGCCTGCCGTCGGCGATGCCGTCGCTGTTCACCACCGCGCGATACAACACGGGGCTGGCGCTGATCGCCGCCTACCTGGTGGAGGGCAGCAACTTCGCCGATGCCGGGCTCGGTGCGATCGGCAAGCGGTTCGCCGCCAACAACATCGGCGACGGACTCTGGGCGACGGTGTTCTGCATGGTGGTGCTCGGCACGGTGGCGCTCGGCCTGATCGGCCTGTTCGAACGCTGGTTGTTGCACTGGCACGCCAGCCAACGCAGCCTCGCCTGACCGTCGTCGTTATCGTCCTCGCCATGAGCGACACCCCGAGCGCCGCGCTGGCCGGTCTGCGGCACCGCATCGACGAACTCGACCGCGAGTTCATCCGCGTCGTGGCGGCCCGCCTGGCCGTGTGCGAGGAGGTCGCCGAGGTGAAGCGGGGCACCGACACCGCCGTCATCCAGCCGCAGCGGGTGCGCGACGTCGTCACGTCCCGCCGGCAGCTCGCGATCGACGCCGGCGTCGACCCCGACTTCGCCGAGCAACTGTTCCGCGTGCTGCTCGCCGAGACGCACCGCATCGAGGTGGCCGGCCATCGTGCCGACGCTGCGCCGGACAAGGTGGCGGCGCCCGACGGTGTGCGCTCCGGGCTCGACACCGTCGCCACCCGCATCGACCATCTGGTCGTCGCCGTCGACGACCTCGACGCCGCCGTCGCGTCGTTCACCGATCGCTTCGGCTTCCACCGCACCCATCTGGCCGGTGGCGAGGTGGCCGGCATCGTGGCGCTCAGCGCCGGCGGGGTGACGATCGTGTTCGTCGGCCCCGAGGCGTCACCCGCCGTGGCCGACTATCTGCGCCGTCACGGCGGCGGGATCCAACACGTCGCGATCGAGGTGCTGAACGCGGGCTATGCCCGCGCGAGCCTCGTCGACGCCGACGCGTCGCTGCTCACCAACGTCGTCGTCGACGACGCCGGGCACGAGCAGTTCTTCGCCGCGCGCGACGCCACCACGGGCGTGCAGCTCGGCTTCATCGCCCGCACCGGCCACCGTGTCGGTGTGGCGGCGGCCAACGTGCTCTCGATGTTCGACGTGCTCGTCACCGACGACTGACCGATCGCGGCCACACTGGCGCCATGGGGATCGACCGCAGCTTCGACCACACCAACTGGATGACACCGCCGTTCAACCGGCAGGCGTTCCAGCACATGCGCGAGTTCGTCCCCACCGCCCACATCGAGCGCAGCGCCGACCCTGTCGCACTTCCCCGCCGGCCACTCCCCCTCGACGACGTCGCCGTGCGGTCGCGCCGTGGCGGGACGATCACCTGGGCCGAGCACCTCGCCACCACCTGGTGCGACGCCGTGTGCGTGGTGCACGACGGCCACGTCGTCGACGAGCGCTACTTCGAGGGCATGCACGAGCGACGGCTGCACCTGTTGATGAGCGTGTCGAAGTCGGTGTGCGGTGCCGCGCTCGGCGTGGCCATCGGTCGCGGCGAGATCGACGCCGACCAACTCGTCACCGATGTCGCACCGGAGTTCGCCGGCACCAGCCTGGACGGAGCGACCGTGCGCCACGTGATCGACATGACCGCGGGCACCGACTTCGTCGAGGACTACGACGACTACGACGAGGCCGATCCCGAGGTGCCGCTCATCGAGTACGAGCACCACGCGAGCTACCGACCCCTCGGCGCCCGGACACCGATCGGCACCCTCGGCCACTTCCGCACCTACGGCACGGCGTTCCCACACGGCGACCGCTTCCAGTACCGCTCGCCACTCACGAACGTCGCCGCACGGCTGCTGGAGGTGGTGAACGACCTGCCGTACGCCGACATCGTGACTCGCGACCTCTGGGGACCGCTCGGCACCGAACACGACGCGAACCTGATGCTCGACCCGTTGCGCCACCCGGTGGTGGAGGGCGGGATGAGCTGCACGCTGCGCGATCTCGCACGTCTCGGCCTGGCCTACCTGGACGACGGTGTGGTCGGCGGACGTCGGGTGATCCCGGCCGAGTGGGTGGCCGACACCCGGCACGGCGACGACCAGGCACTCGCTGCGTTCGAGGCCCAACCGGGCGGCAACGTCGACGGCTGGTCGATGTACCGGAACGCGTTCTGGGTGCTCGAACGCGATCAGGTGTTCAGCGGGCTCGGTATCTTCGGCCAGTACTGCTGGATCCACCGGCCGAGCCGCACCGTGATCGCCCGCTTCTCGACGACACCCACCGCGCTGCCGGAGGACGTGTCGGCCGAGACGTTGGGCGCCTTCACCACGATCGCCGAACACCTCGCCGACCGACACGGCTGACGACGACGCCCACGGGTCGGACGACGGCGGCACTCAGTCGTCGTCGGGTGCTTTCAGGGTGAGCCACAGCAGCACCAGCCCGACCACCACGGCGATCAGGATCGCGCCGCGCAGCATCCAGAAGATCGTGCCGAGCACGAAGCGCAGCACCATCCACCCGACGATCACGACGATCACCCACCCGACCACCGCGGCGGCGGCGGAGCGGCTCGAAGTGCGCAGCGACATGCGAGCAGTCTGTCACCGCGTCGGCCGCCTCGGTGCGCGACGCTGTGCCCATGTCACCGGACCTGCATCCCGACATCGCACCGCTCGGCTTCCTGATCGGCACCTGGAGCGGGCGCGGCCGGGGCGACTACCCCACGATCGACGACTTCGACTACCTCGAATCGATCACCTTCGGCCACGTCGGCAAGCCGTTCCTGTCGTACACGCAACGCACGCGCGACACCGACGGTCGCCCGCTCCACGCGGAGACCGGCTACCTGCGGATGCCGCGCCCGGGCCTCGTCGAGCTCGTCCTCGCCCAGCCGTCGGGCATCGCCGAGGTACTGGAGGGCACCTTCGACGGCTCGACGTTCCGGCTGCGCACCACGAGCGTCGCCCGCACGTCGACGGCGAAGGAGGTGGTGTCGGTGGAGCGCGACCTCGCCTTCGAGGGCGACACCGTGCGCTACGAGTTGCGGATGGCCGCCGTCGGTGTGGGCCTCACCCACCACCTGACCGCGACGCTGCGTCGCGAAGTGCCCGACGTACTCGAGTGATCCCGACGGTCGGCCGTCGGCGTCCGACTTGCCGACGGCGCCGCCCCACTCGATAGGGTGCGGCCCACGCACGGCAGTGCGGGGCGACGTGCACCTCTGGCATCGCACGTGGCACCCGCCGTGCTCTGGCATTCCAATCCATCGATCGTCTCGATCCCTCCTCCGATGAGGTCTGCCATGACGCGCCGCCGTTCACCCCTGTTGCTCACCCTCGTGCCCATCGTCCTGCTCGCCGCCTGCGGCGACGACGACGAGGGCGCCGACCCCACCACCTCGCCCAGCACCGCCGACGCGCCCACCACCACCGACTCGACGGGCGACTCGACGGGCGACTCGACGGGCGGTGACGTCGTCGCCGGCCAGCCGTTCCCGGCCGACCGGTGCGCCGCCAACGAGGCTGCCGGCACGATCACCTATCTGTCCGGCTTCGACTTCGCCGCCACGGCGTCGATCGTCGAGGTGCTCGTCGCCGAGCAGCGTGGCTACTTCGACGAGCTCTGCCTCGACGTCGAGGTGAAGCCGAGCTTCTCGGTCGCCAACTATCCCGAGATCGCCGCGAACAACGCCCAGTTCGCGTCCGGCGGCTCGTTCAGCGAAGTGGTCGACTTCGGTGCCGCCAACGACGCCGACTTCGTGGTCGTCGCGGTGGAGGGCAAGACCGGCATCGATGCACTGATCGTGAAAGACGGCGGTCCGACCGATCTCGAGGGCCTGCGTGGCAGCACCATCGGCGTGAAGGGCCGGATCACCTCGAGCGTGGCCGCGATGCTGCAGCAGGCCGGCCTCGTGGAGGGCGACGACTACACCACGGTGCTGCTCGACGGCTTCGACCCGAAGGTGCACATCGAGGTGCCCAACATCGTCGGGTTCCCCGGCTACAAGAGCAACGAGCCCCAGCAGCTCGAGGCAGCCGGCATCCCGTTCACGTTGCTCGATCCGGCCGACTACGGCATCCCCGGCAGCTTCGGCATCCTGTACACGAACGCCGAGTTCGTGAACGAGCACCCCACGGCCGCTCAGGACTTCGTGCGGGCGGCGATGCGCGGCCTGGCCGACGCCGTGGCCGACCCCGACGCCGCAGCGGCGATCGCCGTCGAGTTCATCAACGCGAACGGCAACGCGATGTTCTTGTCCCCCGAGGGCGAGACCGCACGTTGGAACGTCGACGCCGGTCTGGTGGCCGACACCAACGCCAACACGGCACTCGGTGTGCCCGAATTCGACCTGCTCACCGCCGAGGTGACGGCGTACGCCGAGATCGGCCTGTTCGGCGGCGAGGTGCCCGACATCACCCCGTACGTCGACACGGCACTGATCGGTGGCGTGTACGCCGGCGACCGCACGGTGATCTGGCCCGGCTGACCGCCGCTTCCGGTCGCGCATCGTCACGGATTCCGTGACGATGCGCGACCAGAACCACCCGGAATCGTCACGTCGCGCCGATCCCTCGCGTGCGAAGCTCTCGCACATGGGGACGTTGCGGCTCGACCTGGCGGTCGCGCGCGCCGCGTTCGCACGCTTCGCCTCGTACCGGGCCGCTACGGTGGCAGGCGTCGCCACCAACACGTTCTTCGGCGTGTTGCTCTCGGCCGCGGTGGTGGCGGTGGCACGGCAGCGCGGCGAGGTGAGCGGCTACGCCGAGCAGGACCTCGTCACGCAGGTGTGGGTGATGCAGGGGCTGCTCGTCACCATCGCGATCTGGGGGTGGACCGAGCTCGGCGAACGCATTCGTTCGGGCGAGGTGGCCGTCGACCTGCAGCGTCCCGTCGACCTCCAGCGCTGGTGGCTGAGCCACGACCTCGGCCGTGCCGCGTATCACGCGCTCGTGCGGGGCACGGCGCCGTTCGTGATCGCCTCGCTGCTGTTCACCCTGCGGCTGCCGACCGATGTCGCCACGGTGCCCCTGTTCGTGATCAGCGTCGTCCTCGCCGTCGTGGTGAGCTTCGGTCTGCGCTATCTCACCAACCTGGCGGCGTTCTGGATCGGGGACGTGCGCGGTGTGGTGCGGCTGTCGATGGCGGTGTGGACCGCGCTGTCGGGGGCGACGGTGAGCCTCGCGTTCTTCCCCGATCGAGCCGAGCGGGTGCTGCGATGGCTGCCGTTCGCCCCGATGATGCAGGCACCGAGCGACGTGTGGCTCGAACGCGACGCCGGGATGGGCCGGCTGGCGCCGATCGGCCAGCAGCTGATGTGGGTGGTGGTGGTGCTCGGCGTCGGCCGGGTGGTGCAGGCCCGCGGGGTTCGCCGGGTGGTGATCAACGGTGGATGACGCCCGGCTCTATCTCCGCCTGGTGTCGGGCCGTGCCCGCTCGCAGCTGCAGTACCGCTGGGGCTTCGTGTTCGACGTGCTCGGCGCCACGCTCGTCGGCGCGCTCGATCTGGTCGCCGTGCTGGTGCTGTTCAGCAACATCGCCGTGATGGACGGTTGGTCGGCGCTCGAGGTGTGTGTGCTGTTCGGCGTCGCGCAGACCGCCTTCGCGCTCGCCGACCTGCTCGTCGGCCACCTCGACCGGCTGCCCGTCGAACTGCGCGCCGGCACGTTCGACACGGTGCTGCTGCAACCGCGCAGCTCGTTGCTGCTGATGATCGCGAGCGACTTCTCGGTTCGCCGGGTGGGCCAGGTCGCGCTGTCGCTCGCGGTGCTCGCCGTCGCCTGGACGCGGCTCGGTCTCGGTGTCGCGCTGCTCGACGTCGCGCTCGTGACGCTCACCCTCGTCACCGGCACGGTGATCTTCGCCGCCATCTGGGTGATCGGCGCCGCGACCACCTTCTGGACGATCGACACGATGGAGTTGACCAACTCGCTCACGTACGGCGGACGCCAGCTCACCTCGTACCCGCTCGGCATCTACCACGCCTGGCTGCGTCGATTCGTCGTGTTCGTGGTGCCGCTCGGGTGCGTCGCGTACTTCCCGGTACGGCACCTGGTGGGGCTCGAACCGGCCAGCACCTCGCCGCTCGTGCGTCTCGCCGGCGTCCCGGCCGCCGCCGGGCTCGTGGTGGTCGCCGGATTCGTCTGGCGCGCCGCGGTGCGCACCTATCGGGGGACCGGATCGTGAGCGCGCTCGTCGAGGCCGAGCACCTGGCGAAGACGTTCGTGCGCCGGCAGCGTGGCGGGCTCCGCCAGGGGCTGCGGCGCGGTCTGCGACCGGTACGTGCCGAGCACCGAGCGGTCGACGACGTGTCGTTCGAGATCGCAGAGGGCGAGTTCGTCGGCTACCTCGGGCCGAACGGCGCCGGCAAGAGCACCACGATCAAGATGCTCACCGGGATCCTCGTGCCGTCGTCGGGTCGGGTGCAGGTGGCCGGCCTCGATCCGAGCCGGCAACGGGTCGAGCTCGCCCGGCGGGTCGGTGTGGTGTTCGGCCAGCGCACCCAGCTCTGGTGGGACCTGCCGCTGCGCGACAGCTACGAACTCCTCCGCCACGTGTACCGCGTGCCGGCCGCCGACGCCGCGTCCCAGCTCGACCGTTTCGTCGACCTGCTCGATCTCGGCGCCTTCCTCGACACCCCGGTGCGCCAGCTGAGCCTCGGCCAGCGCATGCGCGGCGACCTCGCCGCCGCCTTCTTGCACCGTCCGTCACTCGTCTACCTCGACGAACCGACGATCGGCCTCGACGTGGTGGCCAAGGCTGCCGTGCGACGCTTCCTCGCCGCGGAGAACGCCGAGCAGGGCACGACGATCGTGCTCACCAGCCACGACCTCGCCGACGTCGAGCGTCTCTGCCGTCGGGCGCTGGTGATCGACCACGGACGGCTGGTGCACGACGGCGCCCTCGCAGACCTGGTCGCCCGGCTCGGCTCGGGCCGCACGCTCGTGGTCACCACCGTGGACCCGGTCCCACCGATCGAGCTGCCCGGCACCGAGGTGGTGCGCACCGACGGTCCGAAGCAGTGGCTGCGTTTCGACGGCAACCCGGCCGCCGTGATCGCCGCCGTCGCCGCCGCAGTGGACGTGGTGGACCTGACGATCGAGGAACCGTCGGTGGAACAGGTGATCGCTCGGCTGTTCGCCCGCTGACGCCGACGGCGGCTCAGATCTCGAGCATCTGGCGGGCGTGCTCGATGTCCTGCTTCAGCTGGCCGACGAGCGCGTCGATGCCGTCGAACTTGCGCTCGCTGCGCAGGAAGTGGGTGAACTCGACGCGGGCGTGTTCGCCGTACAGGTCGCCCGAGAAGTCGATGAGATGGGCCTCGAGCAGGGAGTGGTCGGCATGCTCGTAGAACGTCGGGCGCCGACCGAGGTTGATCGCGCACGGGTGCCGATCGCCGTCGGGGCGCAGGTACCACCCCGCGTACACGCCGTCGGCCGGCAGGCACACCACGTTCGGCACCTCGACGTTGGCCGTCGGGAACCCGAGCAGGCGACCGCGCTGGTCGCCCTGCACCACCGAACCCCGGGCCTGGAACGGGCGCCCGAGGAGGGCCGTGGCGAGCTCGACCTGACCGCCGGCCATGGCACGGCGGATGGCGGTGGAGCTGATCGGCTCGGCCACCCCGTCGGTGCGACCCAGCAGCTCGAGCGGTTCGACCTCGAAGTCGCGGCGCCGACCGATCTCGCGCAGCAACGACACGTTGCCGGTGCGCCCGTGACCGAAGTGGAAGTCCTCCCCCACCACGATGCGCTGGGCGCCCAGACATCCGACGAGCACCCGCTCGGCGAACGACTCGGGCGACTCGCCGGCCTGCTGTTCGTCGAAGTGCACGAGCACCGTCGCGTCGACGCCGGTGGCGGCGAGCAACTCCAGCTTCTGGTCGAGGTCGGTGAGCAGCTTCGGCGCCGATTCCGGTCGGACGACCGATGCCGGGTGACGATCGAAGGTGACGACGACGGAACGGGCGTCGAGCGACTCGGCGAGCCGCCGGACCTCGGCGATGATCGCCTGATGGCCGCGGTGCACGCCGTCGTACGCACCGATCGTGAGCACGCTGCGCTGCGGACCGTCGGCCCAGGGGGGACCGCTCAGATCGGTGATCACCTGCACGGTCCGTCAACCTATCGCTGCGCTGCGGACGCGACGCAGTCCGCCCACGTCACGGGACGTTCGGCCCCTGCGACGCGACCGGCAACACCACGTCGGGCGTGGCGAGACGATCGTCGTGGCGGCGGTACACGGCGAGCAGCTCGCCGCGTGCATCGACGATCGCCCACGGCCCGTCGCCTCGCCACGCGGTGTCGATCGGCAACCGCCGCCCGTTGGCCACGGCGCCAGCGGCGGTGTCGTCGACGGCGACGCTCGGGTAGTCGCGCAGCGCTGCCGCTGCGGTGAGCAGCGGCGCCTCGTCCGGTGGGCGGGCGTCGGCCTCGGTGAAGCTGCCGCAGGCGGTGCGTCGCAGCGCCCGGAGGTGGGCGCCGCCACCGAGGAGGCGTCCGAGGTCGTCGGCCAGGGAGCGCACGTACGTGCCCGACGAGCAGGTGACGACGATCCGGTACACCAGCGGATCGTCGGTCTCGGTGACGTCGAACCGGTGGATCGTGACCGGTCGGGCCTCGCGCTCGACCTCGATCCCCTCGCGGGCGAGCTCGTGCAGTCGTCTGCCGTCCACCTTCAGCGCACTCACCATCGGCGGCACCTGCAGGATCGGCCCCGTGAGGTGTGACGCCACCACCTCGCGCACCTGGGCCGGCGTCACCGAACGCATGTCGAACGTAGCGGTCACCTCGCCGGCGGCGTCGAGCGTGGAGGTGCTGGCGCCGAGCACCACCTCGGCGGTGTAGGTCTTGCCGAGTGCGGTGAGGAAGCGCAGCAGCCGGGTGACGTTGCCGACACCGACGAGCAGCACGCCGGTCGCATCGGGATCGAGGGTGCCTGCGTGGCCGACGCGCCGTTCGCCGAGCCGCCGGCGCAGCATCGCCACGACGTCGTGGCTCGTCACCCCGGCGGGCTTGTCGACCACCGCCAACCCGTGCACCTGGGCCGGCTTGCGGCGAGCCATCAGCGCGGCGCGTCCTCGTCGTCGATCTCGTCGATCTCGTCGGAGGGCGGGCGCTCGGGCAGGGTGTCGGTCGACTGCAGGATCCGGTCGATGTGCTCGGCCGAACGGATCACCTCGTCGGGCCGGAACGTCAGGATCGGCGTCTTCTTCGCCCGCACCTGACGTCCGACCGCACCCTGGATGCGTACCCGGTGGCCGTTCAGTGCCTCGAGGATCTCGGCGTCGCCGTCCTCACCACGCAAGGAGTCGTAGTACACGATCGCCCGGTTCATCTCGGAGTCGACGTCGATCGCGGTGATCGTGACGAGATCGAGCCGCTCGTCGTCGATGCGGGTGAGTTCGTCGGCGATCACCTCGCGCAACGACTCGTTGAGACGAGCGGTGCGAGGGTAGCGGTGCGAGTTCGACGACGGCGAGCGACGGGGACGGCTCATGCAGCCGAGGCTATCGCTGCGCGCTCGGCGCCGGCCCGGCCCGGCAGGTGCACCGCGGCGGCGGTGAACGCCAACACGGCGAACGCCTTCAGCCCGAGCAGCGGCCATCGGAGCACACCCGACAGGGTGTGTCGCAACTCGTGGCGGGTGTCGACGGCCGAGAGGATGCCGCTGCGGCAGAGATCGACCGGGTAGCCGATGCGCCGGAGCCGGAGGAAGACCCAGGCGTTGTCGATGACGTGGGTCCGGTACCAGACGCGCGGCTTCGCGAGTGCGTTGGTGCCGCAGTCGTAGCGCAGGAAGGGCTCGGCCTTCACCAACGTCGTCCCCTGTGCGGCGCAGAAGCCGCTCCAGAAGATCTGCACGTCGAGGTTGTCGAACGCCGGCCACGCGTCGATCGCCCGGCGGATCTCGGTGGTGCGGTACACCTGCCCCGACATGAAGCCCATCATCTTCACGAGCGCGACGCCCCGATCGTCGCTGGCCGTGAGCGGCGACGGACCGGTCTTCACGACGTCGTCGCGGAGCATCATCCGTGCCGGGGTCATCTCGATGTCCTCGGCAACGTCGTGCATCGAGTAGTTCACGCTCAGCAGCGTCAGGTCGGGGTGCGCTTCGAGCAGACCGAGCAGCCGGCGCAGGGTTCCCGGCGGCAGCTCGTCGTCGTCGCCCAGGATCCACACGAACTCGGCGTCGGCGGCTCGGGCACACGCCGCGATGTTGCGCATCACGCCGAGGTTCGCGTCGTTGCGACGCACGGTGATCGGCACCTCCGGATGCGCCGCGACCCACCGGGCGAGTGCGTCGGCGGTGTCGTCGGTGGAGCAGTTGTCGGACACCAGCACCCGGCACCGACCACCCTCGGCGACCACGTCGGGTGCCAGACGGTCGAGCTGTGCGACGAGCCGCGCCGAACGGTTGTACGTCGGGATCGCCACCGTCATCGTCGTCATCGCCGCCTCGCGCACTTCCCGTCTGGACCGAGCTCTCGCCACTCCGGCGACGAGCAGCATTCTCGCACGAGCGTTCCCCTCAATCGAACGATGGTGCCTCGCGCAGGCTGCGCTTCAGCTCGGCCATCCCGCTCGTGGTGGCGATCACCTCGACCGCGTCCCACAAGCGCAGCGCCTCGTCGCCACGGGGGATGCGAGCGATCACGGGGCCGAAGAAGCTGCTCGCGTCGGGCTGGCCGGCGCGGAAGGTGATGATCGGTGTGCCGACGTCCTTGCCGGTGCGTTCGAGCGCGACGGCGGTCTCGGCCCGCAGGTGCTCGTCGTGCGACGTGTCCTCCCACTGGTCGGCGAAGCCTCGGTCGAGTCCGGCCCGTTCGAGCGAGTCGGCGATGAAGGCGTGCGTGTCGCCGCGCACCGCGTCGCGGCGCCGCTCGACGTGGATGCCGGTGCCGTAGGCGGTGTACAACCGGTCGACGGCGCCGTTGCCCTCGGCGACCCGCACGGCGTCGGCCACGCGCAGGCACTCCATGCCGGCCATGTGCCCGCGCCGGTATTCGGGCGTGTACCACTCGGCGGTCTGCTGCTCGTTGAGCACCGCGAGACAGATGAATCGCCACTCGACGTCGTACGAGCGGAGCTGCTGCACCTCGACCACCCACCGCGACGTGATCCACGCCCACGGGCACACGGGATCGAAGAAGAACTCGACATCGGCCATGCCGGCACCCTAGTGAGCCGAACGGCGCTGCGTCGCCCGATCAGCGACGCA
>JACJWG010000016.1 GCA_020637235.1 Acidimicrobiaceae bacterium
TCGGTGACGTCGCGCTGGTCGTGCATGATGTCGATCACGGGGTGCGGCGTGTCCGGGTCCATCTCCGTCGAGTTGGCACCCACCAACCCCATCACGTTGCGGGCGAAGTCGATCGTCATCGCCTGCAGACCGAGACACAGCCCGAGGCAGGGGATGTCGTGCTCGCGTGCGTATCCGGCGGCGGCGATCTTGCCCTCGAATCCCCGCTCCCCGAAGCCGCCCGGGATGACGATGCCGTCACAGTCGGCGAGCCGGCCGGCCGCCAGCAATCCCTCGACGTCCTCGGCCTGGATCCAGTCGATCTCGACCTTCGCGCCGTGGTGGAAGCCGGCGTGCTTCAGGCTCTCGACGACCGAGAGGTACGCATCCTGCAGGTCGATGTACTTGCCGATCAACCCGATCTTCACCGGCGCGGTGGCGGCCTCCACCTTGTCGACGACGTCGCGCCACGGCTGCAGGTCGATCGGTGCGTCGAGCCGCAGCACGTCGCACACCACCGTGTCGAGGCCCTCCTCGTGCAGGATCAGGGGCAGCTCGTAGATGTTGCGGGCGTCAGCTGCGTTCACCACGGCGTTCTCGTCGACGTTGCAGAGGTTCGAGATCTTCCGCTTCAGCGGGTCGCTGAGCGGCGCCTCGCTGCGGCACACGATGATGTCCGGCTGGATGCCACGGCTGCGCAGCTCGGTGACCGAGTGCTGGGTGGGCTTGGTCTTCTGCTCGCCCGACGGGCCGATGAACGGCACCAGGGTCACGTGGATGTAGCAGATGTTGTCGCGACCGGCGTCCTTGCGGTACTGCCGGATCGCCTCGAGGAACGGCAGGATCTCGATGTCGCCGACGGTGCCGCCCACCTCGGTGATCACGACGTCGACGTCGTCGGTGGCCAGCCGCTTGATCCGCTTCTTGATCTCGTCGGTGATGTGCGGGATGACCTGCACGGTCTTGCCGAGGTAGTCGCCGCGTCGCTCGGCGGCGAGCACCGCCTGGTAGATCGATCCGGTCGTCGCGTTCGAGTTGCGGGTGAGGTTCTCGTCGATGAACCGTTCGTAGTGGCCGAGGTCGAGGTCGGTCTCACCGCCGTCGTCGGTGACGAACACCTCGCCGTGCTCGAAGGGGTTCATGGTGCCGGGGTCGACGTTGATGTACGGGTCGAGCTTCTGCATCGTCACCCGCAGACCGCGCAGCTTGAGCAACCGCCCGAGCGAACTCGCGGTGAGACCCTTGCCGAGGGAGCTGGCCACGCCTCCCGTCACGAAAATGTGCTTGGGCATCCAGCGACCTCCGTCTCCAGGTTCGTCCTGAGGCGAACCGACAACGGGAGAGCAGCATATCGCGAGGCCCCCGACCCCCGCGCGGATCCCGGACGGCCCCGCAGCGGTCGACGGCGGTCAACGGCGCCGCTCGGGCAGCGCCCCCAGCCGGTCGAACCAGCGCAGCGGCGGGGTCGCGTCGATCACCCGGGTGAAGCTCACGCGCTCACTCACGACGTTGAGCCCCACCAGGACGACGAGTGCGACCCACTCCCCCGTCGAGCCCACCGCGACGACGAGGCCGTAGCCGACGGCGGCGCCGAGGACGTTCGAGCCGGTGTCACCGAGCATGCACGTCTCGCGCAGGTCGGCCACGAGTAGCCCGGCGCCGGCCCCGAGCACCAGTGTCATCCCGGCCAGTGCACCCACGGCGCCGAGCCCAACGCTCGGGTCACCCGCCACCGCAGCCAGCACCACCACGCCTGCGCCCGCCACCAACGACGCCTTGATCGTCCTGCCCGGGGCGCGGTCGAACAGGTTGCCGACGTTCGCCGCTGCGGCGACGACCAACCCGGCGCGCACGACGTCCCAGCCGTCGCCCGGGACGACCAGCACGCCGACCAGCACCCCGCCCACCAGCTTCACCAGTCCCGTCGTCACCTGCCCCTGCGCCAGCGCGCCGAGGTGGCCTCGGAACCCCTTGGTCGCGGCGCTGGCGGCGCCGGCACCGACGAGGTCGTCGAGCAACCCGAGCAGCCCGAAGCCCAACGTGCCGGTGACGAAGCCGGAGACCGCCGCCACCTGCTCGGTCTCGTCGGAGCCCGCCAGGGCGGTTCCGAGCGACCACAGCGCGGCGACCGCGACCACGGCGAGGACCACCATCACCCCGCTGGCCACGGGCAACTCGTGATCGCGGTAGTTGCGGCGACGCACCACGTCGGCGGTGCGGAACTGCTCGCCCATCGTGCGCCACGACGCCGCGCTCACGGCGGCGCCCGCCACGAAGGTCACGAGTGGCAGCAGATCGTTCATCGACCCGACCTCGTCACCGGCGCCATCGTCGACGCCACGACCCACGGGATCGCCACCGCGAGCATGATCGACGGCACGGCGAGGCCGCTGTCGTTGAACCCGTAGCCGAGCACCGCCACCGTCGCGAAGCCGGCCAGGAACACGCGCAGCGCCTGCCGGCGCCGGATCGCGGGCAGCACCGTCTCGCGGCGGCGCCAGGCGACGACGGCGACGGCGACGAGCACACCGATCAGGACGAACGACCAGAAGCTCGACGTCAGGATCGCCATGTTGGCGCGCAGCTTGCGGCGGATCACCAGGCCGCCGTCGCCGTGCAGGAGGTCGTCCAGGAATCGACCGAGATGGGTGCGCGAGGCTGCGTCGCGCTGCAGGTCGACGACCGCCAGCGTCGCCAGCACCGCCACGGTGGCGGCTCCGATCGCGAGCGACCGCCGCCAGCCGACACGCCAACCAGCGATCATCGAGATCGTCACCGCGAAGGCCGGCACGATCGCCAGCGTGCCACCGACATCGCTCCCGAACCCAGGTGCGGCCACGGCCACGGTGGTGACGCCGCCGACGAGGGCCGCGAGCTGCAACACGGTGGTGCGGCCGGCACGAGTGTGCAGCGCCACCGTCGCGGCCACGATCGCTGCGGCGCCCACCAGCCCGAACGAGAGGTTCCCGTAGCCCTGGAACCGTCCGGCGACGGTGGGTGTGTAGCCGAGCGGCGTGTTGATCTGCAGGCGCCCGCCCGTGCACACGTCGATCACCAACAGGGCCCACAACACGATGGCGAGCGCCGCGACGCCCGCCCAACGCCCGACCCGCGACAGGGCGCTCGTCACGATCGACGCCAGCGCCGCCGCCGCCACGGGCACCACGACGACGACGAACTCGAGCGGGAGTTGGTGGTACGCGACCAGACCGGTCGCGAACGCGATGGTCGGGTAGGCGATCACGATCGGTGCGAGCGTCCGAGCCAGCCGCGCCCGGCGGCCGAGCGCCGCCGCGCCGCACACCACCAACAGCACCACCAGCACCACGCTCACCGGACCCACGGCACGGTCGCGGAACAGCACCCGCTCGGCGAGGTCGGCGAGTTCGGCCTCGTGCTCGGCCCGTGACGAGTCCCCTGCGACGACACGCATCTCGGTGCCGCTCATGGCCGCAGGCACCTCGGTGGCGGGCCCGTCGAGCGCGCTGAGCACGGCCGGTGCGAGATCCGGCAACGTGACGTATCCGGCGCGTCGTGTCGTCGGGCTCACCAGTGCCCCGGCGCCCGACCCGGCGGGCCCCGCACCGAGCGGGTGTCGCACCCCGACGGCGGTCACCTCGGCGAGGTCGTTCGTGGCCGACGGTGCGAACACGACGACGAGGGCCGACTCGGGCAACGTCAGCGCCGCGATCCGACGGTCGATGTCGGCGAGCGCTGCCGAGCGATCGGCGGCCCGCTCGACGTCGCCGAGCCCGTCGAACTGCACCAGCGTCACGCCGGGGTCGACGCTCGTCGGGCTGTCGGCGGCCACGTACCTGCCGACGCATCCCTCGGCGTCCATCAGCGCACCGATCGCCGCGAGCGGGCCGTACACCGCGGTGGGCACCCCGAGCTCGGCGAGGCGTGTCCCCAGCGCACCGGGCTCGGCGCCGTTCAGGTCGTCGTCGGCGGCAGCCGTCGCCGACGCCGCGAGCACGGGGAGGCACCGCCCGTCGATCAGCGACTCACGCACCCCGTTCACCTCGACCCGATTGCCGGCGCCGACGGTGAGGTACCCCTCGGGCGTGCTCGTCTCGGGGCCGATCCCACGCACGCTCATCGTCGCGGCCGACGACATCAACGCGTCGATCGCCGGGGTGTCGGTGGCCACGAGGTCCTGCCAGCGCAGACCAGGCACGCTCACGAGCACCACCGTGTCCGTCCGACCGAGCGGCGTCGACGCCGGGCCCGAGCCGCCCGACACGCCGAGCGTCGCGAGCACGGCCACCACGACGGCGACGAGCACCCACCCGATCGCGGCTCGGCGCTCACCCACCGCCGGCACCTCGAGCGACGAGCCCTCGCGGGCCCACGCCGGCCATGGCGCGCAGCGCGAGTACGAACACGACGACGCCGGCGGCGCCGGCGACACCGATGGCCGACAGCGACGAGAGCCGGTCGTCGCCGAACCGACTCTGGACCGCACCCATCACCACCGCGGCGGCCCCGGCGGCGCCGAGCGACCCGAGCGCGATGCGTCCGGTCCGGCGGACCGGCGGACCGTCGATCAGACGTCGCACACGCCAGCCGAGGAGCACGGCGGTCACCGTCTGCGCGGCGCCGTAGCCGAGGGCGATCGCCGCGGCACGATCACCGTCGTCCATCACGATCGACGTCAGGATCATCACTCCCACGCCCGTCAGCGCCGACACGGTGACCAGCCGCTGTGGCCCGCACCTGGTCGAGGCCGAACATCACCCGCGTCATCACGACCGCGAGCCCGTACCCGACGAGACCCGGGCCGAACGCGACGATCGCGTGTGCGATCGGTTCGGGCCCCTGGCTGCCCGCCTGCCCGAGCGACGCGACGACGTGCGCGATCGGCCACGCGAGCGCCACCAGCCCAGCCGTACCGAGCGCCAGCAGCGGCACGACCACCTGCACCGACCGGGCGACCTTCTCGGCCGTCTCGGCGTGGAGCCCCCGCTGCCACGTGTCGGCCACGCGAGGAGCCAGGGCCGTGGCGACCGGCACGGCGAACAGGGCGTGCGGCAGCACGAAGAAGGTGAACGCCAGCGAGAACACCGCCACACCGCCCGCCGCGCCCGACCCGAGCACCATCGCCGCACCCATCGGCACCAGGGTGCCCACCACCGACAGCATCGCCCACCCGATCGTGGCCCGCAACAGCGCGAGGCTCGGGTCGCGCGGCGCCCAGCGGGGCCGCCAGCGCACCCCGTCGAGTACGAGCACGACGCCGGGGACGGCGGTGAACGCGATCACGGCGAGGGTCGTGCCGCCGGCCAGCAGCGCGAACTCGACGGCGTCGAGGTGCAGCGATGCAGGCTGACCGCCTCGCGCCCGACGAAAGCCGAGATAGCAGCAGATGACCACGAGGTTGTTCACGGCCGGCGCGAGCGCGGCGGCGGCGAAGCGCCCACGCGCCGCCAGCGCCGCCGAGGTCACCATGCCCACGCCGTAGAACACGATCTGCGGCACGAACACCAGCAACATCGGCGTGATCAGCGAGCGCTTGTCGGCGGCGAGCGTGGCGTCGTCCTCCAGCGCCGACAACACCCACGCCACGGCTGGCGCCGCCGCCATCGCCACCACGGCGATCACGCCGAGCACGACCACCATCGCGCCGGCGACGGCGCCGGCGGCCTCGCCCAACCCGGCGTCGCCGCCACGCCGGCGTGCAGCGACGAACGACGGGACGAGCACGGCCTGCAACACACCGCCGGCGACCAGCTCGAACAGCAGGTTCGGGATCATGTTGGCCGCGTGGTAGGTGTCGCCGAGCGGGCCACTGCTCAGCACGGCTGCGGCCACGAGCACCCGGACGAAACCGGTGAGCCGTGACGCCAGCGTGCACGCGGTGACCACCATGGTGTCACGCGCCATCCGCCCCTCGAACTCGTCCACGACCTCGCTCGGGATCCGCGCTCAGGATCCACGTTCGGGGATCGCGTCGCTGGCGCCGTCACGGAAGCCGAAGTGGCCCACGGTGCCCGCTCGAGCCGCCTCGAGCCCGAGCACGGTCGCCACCCATCCGAGGATCGTCTCGGCGTTGTCGACGGTGCTCAGCTCGTCGCGCAGACGGCCGTCGTCCCGAATGGTCTGCACGAACGACGGCGCCGGTGTCTCGTTGTCCTGTCCGACGCGGCCCACCTCCGACACGAGGACGGCCATGTTCGCGCCGGCCGGGTCGGACATCTCGATCAACCCCGTCAGCATCGGCGTGGGGTCGTTCGCGACGTTGCGATCCGTGAGCACCAGCACCTCGATGGTGTCGACGGTGAGTTCCTCGCCGTTCACGTCGAGGAGGTCGACCAGTCCGGCGTCCTCGAGGTCGCCGAACGCGCTCCGGACGAACCCGCCGGCGACCACGCCGTCCTTGCCCTCGATCGCCGACACGACGGGTGGCACCAACGTGGCCAGGCGTTCACCGAACACCTCCATCGGCACCACCTCCTCGCTCGGGGTGACGCCGAGCACGGCGGCCACACGCTCGACGGCTTCGGGGTCGAACACGGCCGGGGCGATGCGGAGCTGCGCGAGCACGGCGCCCGACGTGGCGCGCAACGTTCTGAGCACGCCGTCCACCACGTCGTCGTCGACGGCGCCGACGACCATCACCAGCACCCCGGTGGCCGCCAGTCGGCCGCTCACCAGCTGCGCCGGACCGTTCACCTCCCAGTCGTCGAGCTGGGCGAGCTCGGCGGCGAGTGCGTCGTTCTCGGCACGCTCGAGCGCGATGTTCTCCTCGGCCGACTCGAGCCGCGCTCGTGTGCTGTCGAGCAGCGGCCCGCGCACGACCGTCGAACCGGCGGCGATGCCGATGGCGAGCGCGACGAAGACCGCCACGAGGCTGAAGATGTGTTGTCGGAGGCTGATCACGGCGCGTCCATCCTTGCAGGGGTCACCAGCCGATCCGAGCGCGCAGCCACAACCACAGGCTGCGGAACCACAGACGAACCGGCTCGCTGACGGCGACCACCAACGCCAACGACGACACCATCGCGACGACGAACAGCGCGATGTCACGCCCTTTCACCACCGGCCGGTACAGGTTGTTCACGCCCTTCGCGTCGACGAGGACCCGGCCGACCTTCAGCCGGACCAGGAACGTGGACGCCATGCCCTGGCGTCCCTTGTCGAGGAAGTCCTCCATCGAGTTGTGCGTCCCGACCGCGACGATCAGCTCCGTCCCCCGCTCGTACGCGAGGAGCATCGCGATGTCCTCGCTCGTACCGGCGCTCTCGAACAACAGGTACTGCAGACCGAGCTCACGCAGTCGGTCCGCACCGGGCGCACGTCCGCCCGCGTAGGCGTGGACGATCAGCTCGGCCCCACTGCGCAGCGTCGCCTCGGTGACCGAGTCCATGTCACCGATGATGATGTCCGGCGTCAGGCCGAGGCCGACGATCGCATCGGCACCGCCGTCGACCCCGATGAGCACCGGCCGCATCTCACGGATGTACCCCGATCGGTGCAACGCCGCCAGGTCTTCGCGGAAGTCGATCCCGCGCACGACGATCAGCGTCTGACGCCCTCGGAACTGCACCGACGACGGCGGGAGGTCGGGGCTGTCGGTGGCGAGGTGGCGCTCACGTCGGAGGTACTCGAGGGTGTTCGCCGCGAACAGCTCGAGCTGGCGGCCGACGCTCGCCCGAGCCTGCGCGACGGCGGCGACGAGCTCGTCCTCGGTGTGGCGATGTCCGCTGGCGATCACCTCGCCGTCGACGACGATCCGGTCGCCGTCGACGGTGACCACCTCGCCCTCGGAGATGCGCTCCAGCACGCCGACACCGACGTCGTCGACGAGGATCACACCGCTGCGCACGATCTGGAGCGGGCCGAGGTTGGGATAGCGCCCGGTGAACGATTTCGCCGCGTTCACCACCGCCACGACGCCGGCGTCGATGAGCGCGTCGGCAGCGACGAGATCGACGTCGGAGTGGTTGATCACGGCGATCTCACCGGACTCCAGCCGCTTCGCGAGGTCCTTCGTCCGCGGGTCGGGGCGGGCCCGGGCGGTGACGGACGTCTCGGCACGCGACGACATCAGCGTCGCCCCCGACCCTTGCGGGCACGCCGCCCACCGTCCGGACCACCGACCTGCCCACCGAGCAGCTCCGCGGCGTGCTCGCGGGCGGCGGCCGAGTCGGGTGACCCGGAGAGCATCCGGGCGATCTCGGCCACCCGGGCGTCGTCGCCGAGCACGGTGGCCGTGGCCGTCGTGCGCTCGCCATCGGGTGTCGTGGTGACCTGCTTGGTCACCATCACCTGTCGGTCGGCGAGGGCGGCCACCTGCGCGAGATGGGTGACGACGAACACCTGATGGGTGCGCGACAGCTGAGCGAGGGCGGCCCCGACCGCCGTGGCCGCCGTCCCACCGATGCCGGCGTCCACCTCGTCGAACACCAGCGTGCCGGGTGCTTCGATCAGCACGAGGCGGAGTGCGAGCATCGTGCGAGCCAATTCACCGCCCGAGGCCACCTTCGTGAGCGGCAGCGGCGGGCTGCCGGGGTTGGCCGCCAGCAGGAACGTCACCTCGTCGCCGGGATCGTCGTCGCCGACGTCGACCACGATCTCGGCCCGGGGCATCGCGAGCTCACGCAGGCCCGCCTGCACGGCGGCGGCGAGCAGGCCGGTGGCCGCCGTCAGGCCGCACCGACCGCCGCGGCCGCGTGCCGTTCGGCGGCGACGGCCTGTTCGCGCTCGGAGTTCGAGTCGTGCGACTGCGTCGTCGTATCCCTCCAACCTCGCGGAGACGGGCTCGCGTCCCGTCCTGAAGCCGATGACCTCGCCGAGCGTGTCGCCGTACTTGTGGCGGAGATGGCGCAGCAACTGCCGCCGTTCGGTCACCCGGGCCAGCGCCTCCGGGTCGTCGTCGATCGCCTCGGCCGCGGTGCGGAGCTCGGCGACGACGTCGTCGAGCTCGACGGCCACGCTGCGCAACCGGTGTTCGAGCTCGACGAACGGCGCACGCCCACCGAGCACGGCGATGGCCGTCCGTACGGCGTCGAGTGCGCTGCCGTCCGCGGCGAGCGCCTCCGCCGCCGACGTGGCCGCCTCTCGGTGGGCCTGAGCGCCGGACAGCACGTCCTCGCGGCGTTCGAGCTCGTCGTCCTCGTCGGGTCCGGTGATCGCCGCGGCATCCAGCTCGTCGAGTTGGAACCGGAGCAGGTCGATCTCTCGTGCCCGTGTCCGGACGTCGCCGCCGAGGGCTGCGAGCGCGGCATCGATCTCGGTGAGGCGAGCCCGGGCCCGCCGCAGCGGTTCGAGGTCCACCTGCGCGAACCGGTCGAGCGCGCCCCGCTGGGCGGCGACGTCGAGCAGGCTCTGGTGGACGTGCTGGCCGTGGATGTCGACGAGCCGGCGGCCGTGTTCGACGAGCGACCCGACCGTCGCCAGCCGGCCGTTCACGTAGGCGCGCGAACGCCCCTCGACGGGGATCACCCGGGCGAGCACGATCTCGTCGTCACCGTCGACGAACCGACCCTCGACGCGTGCCTCGGTCGCGCCGGCGCGCACCACCGACGCGTCGGCGCGTCCGCCGACGAGCAGGCTGATCGCCTCGACCAGCATCGTCTTGCCCGCGCCGGTCTCGCCCGTGAAGACGGTGAGCCCCTCGCCGACGACGAGGTCGAGCGCCGCGATGACGCCGAGGTCCTCGATGTGCAGTTCGGTCAGCACGGCCGGCTCGTCATCGATCGGCCAGGCCGAACTTGGCCTTCAGGATCTGGTGGAAACGGTTGCGTCCGAATCGGACGAAGTGGGCGTCGGCGCTCGACGCCCGGAACGTCACGGTGTCACCGTCGTCGAGGGTGGCGGCGCGCTGGCCGTCGACCGACAGCACCGCCGGCCGATGTCCCACCACCTCCAACTCGACCACCTCGTCGGGACCGAGCACGAGCGACCGGTCGAACAACATGTGCGGCGACACCGGGGTGAGCAACAGTGCTCGGTGGCGTGGCGACACGACCGGGCCCCTGGCCGACAGCGAGTAGGCGGTCGAACCGGTGGGCGTGGCCACGATCAGTCCGTCAGCAGCGTAGGACGTGAAGGCCGCACCGTCGATGCGCACCATCATCCGCACGGTGTGACCGGGTTCCAACTTCTCGAGCACGCCCTCGTTGAGCGCCCGCGCCGTCGCGTCGGCGCGGCCGTCGGCGCGCCGGACGTCGACGTCGACCATCATCCGCCGTTCGATCGACCAGTCGCCCGCGTCGGGTCCGGGCCCGGCCTCGAAACGCTCGAGCGCGTCGGTCATCGCGTGCGGCTCGACCTCGGTGAGGTAGCCCAGCAGGCCGACGTTGACGCCGATCACGGGGACCGGCGCACCACCGAGCAGCTGGACCGAACGCAGCATCGTGCCGTCGCCGCCGAGGCTGAGCACGAGCTCGGCTGCCGTCGGGTCGGTGTCCGCGGCGAGGTCGGGCAGATCGATCGCATCGGCGTCCTGCGGCGTCAGCCATGGTTGGTGGCCGCGCTGGCGCAGCCACGACGACGCCGCGCGGGCGAGGGTGGCCGCCTCGGTGCGCTGCTGGTGCGGGACGATCAGCACGCGGCTCATCGCAGGGCCGCCTCCGGGGTGCGGGCGTGCACCAGGAACTCCCGATTGCCGTCGCCACCGGCGATCGGCGAGTCACACCACCCGTCGACCGTGCACCCCGCGGCGACGAGCGCGGCATCGATCTCGCCGCGCACCCGGGCATGGATGTCCGGGTCGGTGATCACCCCGTGGCCTCGCGACACCTCCGCCCGACCGGCTTCGAACTGCGGCTTCACCAGCAGCACCAGCGAGCCACCGGGCACCACGACCGAGGCGAGCACGTCGATCACCTTGGTCAACGAGATGAACGAGAGATCGGCGACGGCGACGTGCGGAACGGCGGGGAGGTCGGCGGCGGTGAGCGCACGCACGTTGAACCGTTCGATCACCACCACCCGGGCGTCGTCACGGATGCGCGGATGCAGCTGTCCGTGGCCGACGTCGAGCGCCACCACTCGCCGCGCACCACGTTGGAGGAGGCAATCGGTGAAGCCGCCCGTCGAGGCACCGGCGTCGAGGGCATCGGCTCCGGCCACGTCGAGCCCGAAGGCGTCGAGTGCCGCGTCGAGCTTGTCGCCGCCGCGGCTGACGAAGCGCGGCGGTTCGCCGGTGAGGAGCAGGGCGTCGCCGGCGCCGACGAGACGCGACGGCTTCTCGGCGACGGCGCCGTTGACGAGCACACGGTGCAGCTCGATCACCCGGCCCGCCTCGGTACGGCTCGAGACGAGGCCACGTCGAACCAGCTCCGCGTCGAGACGCAGCCGCCGTGACACTGCGTCAGCGCTTCGCTGCCTTCTTGGTCGCGACCTTCGCGACACCGCTGCTGCCCGCCGCCGGAGCCTGCTGCTTCGCCGCCACCTGCTTCCTCGCGGGAGCCTGCTTCTTCGCCGCTCCCTGCTTCTTCGCCGGAGCCTGCTTCTTCGCGGGAGCCTGCTTCGCCGCCGGAGCCTGCTTCGCCGGAGGCGTGACGTCGGCGGTCGACGACGCACGGCCGGGGGATGCCGCCGGCGCCGTCTCGGCGCTCGACGAGCGGCGATCGGCGCTGCCGGTGCGGACGCCGATCGACTCGGCGAGGTCCTCGATCCGGTCCTCCAGCGAGTCGATGCGGTCGGCGAAGCGCCCGAGCTGCTTCGCCACCTCGGCCTGGATGGTGCCGAGCACCTGCTCGGTGGCCGTCCGGCCACGATCGACCAGCTGTTGCACGGTGCGCTCGGCGTCCTTGCGACGCAACGACCCGTCGGCCACCAACTCGTTCACCAACCGCTCGGCGTTGGTCCTCGACATCTCGGTGAACTGGGCACCGGCGTCGAGGAGGCGCTGGAGGATCGTGTTCGGCGTCATGGCGGCAGTGTACTGGTCGTTCGCGACACGACGAGGGTGGCCGCGGCCGTCAGACCGGCGGGTGCTCGTCGGGTCCGAGCAGCTGGGTCACCACCCCGGCCAGGTCGTCGGCGACGAGGTCGGGAACGGGATCGACCGTCGTGCCGGTGGGCGTGACACCCGACCACACCTGCGCGTAGCGGCAGCCGAGCTCGCGAGCGAACCGCCCGTCGGTCGAGGGGCGATCACCCACCATCACCGCCGTGGGGATCGAGACCGCGGCGGCCTCGCCGGCGGAACCGTCGGCGTCCGTCGCGACGAGTTCTCGCACGAGCGCCGCCATCGGCGCGAACGGCTTGCCGGCGACCACGGCACGCGTGCCCGAGCCCACCTCCACCGCGGCGAGGATCGCGCCGCCGCCCGGAATCGGCCCATCCGGGGTCGGGTAGGTCGCATCGTCATTGGTGCCGATCAGGCGCGCGCCGGCCATCACGGCGGTCGCGGCGCGCCGGAGGCGCTCGTAGTCGAAGTCGCGATGGAACCCGACGATCACGGCGTCGCACGGGCCTGCGTCGACGGCCTGCGCACCCCGTCGTTCGACCGCCTGGGTGACGCCCGGGCCGCCGCACACGAGCACCCGCTCGCCGGGCTCGACGAGGCGCGCGCCGGCCATCGCGGACGTCACGACGTCGCCCTCGGCCGGGATGCCGATCTCGCCCAGCACCGCGGCCTGGTCCTCCACCGTCGCACTCGAGTTGTTCGTCACGAACAGCACCCGCACGCCGGCGGCACGCAGCCGCGCGATCGCGGCGACCGAGCCGGCGATCGGCTGGTGCGCGAGCCACACCACCCCGTCGAGATCGAGCAGCACGACGGCCGGTCGGCCGGGCGTGGGCAACGAGGGATGGGTCTCGGGCATCTCGTCGAGGGTCCTCGGTCGGCGGTCGGACATGGTGCGCCATCGTGGCACGTGAGGTGCCATCCTGTGCGGGTGCCCCGATTCGAACCGTTCCCGGCCCTCCGCTACGCCCCTGGCGTCGACCTCGACCAGGCGGCGGCGCCGCCGTACGACGTGCTGTCGGCCGAGGACGTCGCCGTGTGGCGCGGCCGGCACCCGCGCAACATCGTCGAGATCGACGTGCCGGGCCCGGACGACGATCCCGAGCGATACCACCGAGCCGCCCGCCGCCTGCGCGCATGGGAGGACGAGGGCTCGCTGGTGCGCGACGACGCACCGACGTTCACGATCTACCGCACCCGATTCCGGACCGAGGACGGCACCGAACGCGAGACCGTCGGCGTGCTCGGCGCGCTCGAGGTGGTCGACGAGGGCGCCGGCGGGGTGCTCCCCCACGAACGCACCACACCCAAGGCCAAGACGGACCGCCTCGACCTCACCCGGGCGACCGAGGCGAACCTGTCGCCCGTGTGGGGCCTCTCGCTCACGCCGGGCCTCACCGACCTGCTCGTCGCACCGGCGGAGCCCGTCGGTCGTTGCCTCGACGAACACGGCGTGGTGCACACCGTCGAACGTGTGGTCGATGCGGCGCGGATCGAGGCCATCGCTGCGGCGGTGGCGGCGCATCCCGTCCTGATCGCCGACGGGCACCACCGGTACGCGATCAGCCGCACCTATCGTGACGAACGGCGAGCGACCGACGGAGCCGGGCCCTGGGATCTCACCCTCACCTATGTCGGTGAGTTGGTGGAGAGTCAGCTCAGCATCGACGCGATCCACCGGCTCTACCACGGCGTCGACGCCGACGACCTCCTCGCGCTGCTCGGCCGTTCGTTCGACGTCACCCCAGCCGGCACCGTCGCACCCTCGTTCGGCCGCGACGCCGTCGACCGAGGCGCGCTGTGTCTGGTGCGTCCCGACGGGACGGGCGCCTGGCTGGCACCGCGGGCCGATGCCTTCGACGGTGTGCGCCGGCTCGACGGTGCGCTGCTCGAACACGCCCTGCGCGACACCGAGATCGAGGTGACGTACCAGCACGGCGTGCAGCACGTCGTCGACATCGTCGGCGCCGGCGGCGCCGCCGCCGGCGTGCTGATCCGGCCGACCGGGATCGACGAGATTCGACGAACCGCCGACGAGGGACTGTTGATGCCGCCCAAGTCGACCTTCTTCACCCCGAAGCTGCGCACCGGGCTGGTGGTCCGACCGCTCGTCTGAGCAGGCCGTCCGGGGCCATCGGGTCAGGCGGCGTGGCGAGCGGCGTCCCAGGCGTCGGCGTCGAGCGCCGCGATCACCTGCGCGAGCGCTCGGCGTTCCGGTCGCCGCGCCGTGACCTCGACCACGGCGACGGCCTCGACCTCGGTCCGGCTCTGTGTGATGCCGCCCGCGCGGAAGAAGCGCCGTCGGACCACACCGGCGACGGCGAGTCGGGTCCCGGGATCCCAGCCCGCCGGCGCGACGCGGTCCCAGCTGATCGGGACCCCGAGGGTTCGTCCGTCGGCGACCGGGCACGAGAGTTCGAGCGAGCAGCGCGGCGCACCGCTCGGCAGCTCCACGTGCCGGGGCGCCGAGCTGAGCTGCCCGATGAGGATGACGATGTTCATGACGACCTCCGATCGGCCGCCGCGGGCGGCCCGATGGTGAGGACAGGTTCGGGGGAACTGCGGTCACCCTACGGCGGGGGCGTGACACCGGACCCGACCGACCGACCGACACGTCGCAGGAGCCGACCCACGGAGGGCCAGCCGTGTCGGATCAGCAGCCTCGGGTCAGCGGCCGAGGGCGCCGAGGCGCTGCACCACGTCGGCGAACGCCGGGTCGTGATGGGCCACGAGCGAGAAGAACCGGCGCGCCTCCACGATCTCGCCCGACCGATCGAGCAGATCGCCGAGCACGTACCACTGACGCAGGTGGTGGTCGCGCACCTTGCGCGGGGTGGTGCGGGCCGGGGCCATCGCCGTGATCGCGCCACGGAGATCGCCCTGGTCGGCCAGCGCGCCGGCTGCGACGATCCGACCTTCGGCCATCAGCGAGGGTTCGGGCGACGCCGCACGCAGCTCGAGCCACAACTCGTTCACCTCGTGGTAGCGGCGCATGGCGCGGTAGCAGTCGGCGAGCACCGGGTGGTGGCGCACCGACCGGTCGAGCTGGCGAGCGAGTTCGAGCTCGGCCGCGGCCTTCCGCCACTGCCCGACCGAGTACCACGCGAGGCCGGCGATCTCGTGGGCGGCCGCCACGGTGGGCAGGTCGCGCAGGACGGGCTGCACCATGCGCCGGGCGTCGTCGTATCGACCACGCCCGAGCGCCTCGGCCGCGGCGGTCAACCGCTCGCGGTAGCGAGCCGACTTCGTGGCGCCGGCCTCGCGTTCCACCTCGGCGACGACGTCGGGATCGAGTTCCCCGCTCGGTCGGCGCCGCGGTGCATCGTCGGTTCGGGCGCGCGTCGCCGCCGCCACCGCTGCGTCGCGGATCGGGCCCTCGTCGATCCACCGCTCGGTGTCGCCGCGACCCGTCGTCGTCGTGGCCGGCTCGCCGGCGGCTCGGGCGACCGGAGGCGTCGCCGCCTTCCGAGCCCGTACCGCAGCTGCCCGCTCCTCGGCAGCCGTCAGCGGACGTGTCGGAAGCGATCCAGGCGATCCGGGCGGCTCAGGCCGCGTACAGGGCCGTTCGTCACCAGGCCGACCGGTCAGCCCGGCCGCTCAGTCGGCCGCGGCCTGCACCACCAGGACGGCCTCCCACTCGTCGTCCGTCCACCAGCCCGGTGGCCTGAGCATCGCCATCGTTCGCCCGTCGCGGGGCGCTCCGGCCCGCCGTTCCGCGGGGGCGTCGTCGTCGCGACAGGGCGGGCGCAGACCTCCGTTGCGCGCGCAGCGCCGGTCGTCGTCGCGAGACGTCCTCACGCGAGCGGTCGGCAGGGCGCCCAGGACGAAACCGCCAGGACGTGCCCACCGAGCGCCGCGGACGCCGCTCCCGGCAGGCCGGGGCGCACCGAGCGTGAACCGGCCGTGCGCGACGCACCGGAACGACCGTCACTCCGCAATGTCCGTCCGAACGGGCTGCGCCCGGGCGTGCGCCGGCACGCGAGCCGTTCGCGCCGCCGCGGCCCGAGGCCGCTGGCCGACCCGCGCCACGCGGACCATCGCCCGAGCGATTCGGGCCGGCACCGGCTCGAGGACGCCGGGGACCGGAGGCACCCGCAGCCCCGCCGGCGGCGGGTCGGGGGCGGGGACGTCGTTCAGGCTGCGGCGGCATAGGACGTACGAGCCTACGGCCCTGCGTCGGCGAAAACGACGAAGGCCCCCGGATCACTCCGGGGGCCTTCGATGCGATGAATTCGGCGACGACCTACTCTCCCAGGGGGTCTACCCCCAAGTACCATCGGCCCAGGCAGTCTTCACTTCCGTGTTCGGGATGGGAACGGGTGTTTCCCTGCCGGTATGGTCACCGAAACCTGTTGTCAAGGAGTCGCCATCACGGCGCCTTCCGAGCACTCCAGAGCAAGCACGAGCTATTCAAACCAAGCCCTCGGCCGATTAGTACCGGTCAGCTGAACACGTTGCCGTGCGTACACTTCCGGCCTATCAACGTGATGGTCTTGTCACGGGCCTTACTGCGTTGACCGCATGGGTGTACTCATCTTGGAACGGGTTTCCTACTTAGATGCTTTCAGCAGTTATCCCTTCCGGAGGTGGCTAATCAGCCGTGCCCTTGGCACGACAACTGACACACCAGAGCTCCGTCCGTCCCGGTCCTCTCGTACTAGGGACAGCCTTCCTCAATACACCTACGGCTGCGGAGGATAGGGACCGAACTGTCTCACGACGTTCTGAACCCAGCTCGCGTACCGCTTTAATGGGCGAACAGCCCAACCCTTGGGACCTGCTTCAGCCCCAGGATGCGATGAGCCGACATCGAGGTGCCAAACCTTTCCGTCGATATGGACTCTTGGGAAAGATTAGCCTGTTATCCCCAGGGTACCTTTTATCCGTTGAGCGACCACACTTCCACACGTGATGGCCGGGTCACTATGCCCTGCTTTCGCACCTGCTTGACCTGTCAGTCTCGCAGTCAAGCTCCCTTGTGCCATTGCACTCGACGGCTGATTGCCAACCAGCCTGAGGGAACCTTTGGGCGCCTCCGTTACATTTTAGGAGGCGACCGCCCCAGTCAAACTACCCGCCTGGCGCTGTTCCTGATCCAGATGATGGGCCGAGGTTAGAGTCCGAAGTACGCAGGGTGGTATTTCAACGATGACTCCACCACGGCTGGCGCCAATGGCTTCCAAGTCTCCCACCTATCCTACACAATGCAGGACAAAGCTCAATATCAAGTTGTAGTAAAGGTCCATGGGGTCTTTCCGTCCTTCCGCAGCTAACGAGCATCTTTACTCGTACTTCAATTTCGCCGGGTCTATGGTTGAGACAGCGGGGAAGTCGTTACGCCATTCGTGCAGGTCGGAACTTACCCGACAAGGAATTTCGCTACCTTAGGACCGTTATAGTTACGGCCGCCATTCACTGGGCTGGTTCACAGCTTCGCCTTTCGACTAACGTTCCCCATGACCTTCCAGCATTGGGCGAGCGTCACAGCGTATACAGCGCCTTGCGGCTGCACGCTGCTGTGTTTTTTAGTAAACAGTCGCTACCCCTGGTCTGTGCCACCCCTCACGCTCGGACAGCAAGTGTCGTCACGCTACTGGGTCCTCCTTCTTCCGAAGTTACGGGTAATTTGCCAGTTCTAACCGCAGTTCTCCCGAACGCTTGGTGATCTCTACCCGCCCACCTGTGTCGGTTTGGGTAGGGCACCGTGTCAGCTCGCTGTTGGGCTTTTGCTTGGCAGCGTGGGATGCAGTGACTTCCGCCTGTAGCGGCTCGGCATCACGTCTCAGAGTTATCGGCCCCAACTCTCATCAGGACCTCCTACACGCTTCCCGGGGACTACCATCTCGCCCCCGGTTCACCCTACCCTCCTGCGTCCCCCTCCAGCTACCCGCCAGCCACGCGATGGGATCGACCGAAGTCAGCCCCCATGTTGCAACTCTTGGGCTTGGCGCGAACACGGTGGTACTGGAATATCAACCAGTTGTGCATCGACTACGCCTTTCGGCCTCGCCTTAGCTCCCGACTCACCCTGGGAGGATTAGCCTTCCCCAGGAACCCTTGGGCTTTCGGCGGAGGGGTTTCTCACCCCTCTCTCGCTACTCATGCCTGCATTCTCACTCGATGGCGCTCCACGGCTGGGTTCTCCCGCCGCTTCGCTGCACCATCGACGCTCCTCTACCACTCCAGCAGATGCTGAAGTCCATGTCTTCGGCTCAGGACTTGAGCCCCGTTAAATTGTCCGCGCAGGACCACTCGACCAGTGAGCTGTTACGCACTCTTTCAAGGGTGGCTGCTTCTAAGCCAACCTCCTGGCTGTCTGTGCAGTCCCACATCGTTTTCCACTTAGTCCTGAATTAGGGGCCTTAGACGATGATCTGGGCTGTTTCCCTTTCGACCAACGAAGCTCATCCCCCGTGGTCTCACTGCCGTGCTCTGGAGTCTCGGCATTCGGAGGTTTGGCTGGGTTCAGCTGAAAGCATGAGCCCCTAGCCCATCCAGTGCTCTACCTCCGAGACTGAACGCACGACGCTGCACCTAAATGCATTTCGAGGAGAACCAGCTATCACCAAGTTTGTTTGGCCTTTCACCCCTATCCACAGTTCCATCACCGCCATTTTCAACTGACGTGGTGTTCCGGTCCTCCACAGGGTCTTACCCGCTTCAACCTGACCATGGATAGATCACTGGCTTCGGGTCGACAGCATGCGACTCAACGCCTCTTCAGACTCGCTTTCGCTTCGGCTCCCCATCACTGGTTAACCTTGCCACATACCGTCACTCGCAGGCTCATTCTTCCAAAAGGCACGCCATCGAGGCCGCTTTGCATGACTCTCCTGACTGTTTGTAAACCAACGGTTTCAGGTACTATTTCACTCCTCCGGGGTGCTTTTCACCTTTCCCTCACGGTACTCGTTCACTATCGGTCGCCCAGGAATACTTGGGCTTACGATTGGTCCCCGCAGATTCACGCCAGTTTTCACGGTCCGGCGTTGCACTTGGGATGTTCGAACAGAGACTGCGTGCGTTTCGTGTACGGGGCTCTTACCCACTGCGGCCGGACTTTCCGAGCCGTTCCACTACACAGCAATTTGGTAACTCTGTGATCGATCTGATGCTCGATCCCCATCGAATCCCACGACCCCGCCAGCAACGCCATCAGGCTTGGCACTGGCACGGTTTAGTCTGTTCCCTTTTCGCTCGCCACTACTCAGGGAGTCGCGGTTGCTTTCCTTTCCTCGGGGTACTGAGATGTTTCAATTCCCCCGGTTCCCTCCTCCGGTCCTATGTATTCAGACCGGGGTAACACTCCATGACGAGTGCTGGGTTTCCCCATTCGGACATCTGCGGATCACGGCCTAGTCGACGGCTCCCCGCAGCTTTTCGCAGTCACTCACGTCCTTCATCGGTTCTGGGCGCCAAGGCATCCACCGTTGGCTCTTTGTAGCTTGGAAGAATATAAGATGCTCGTGCTTGCTCTGCAGTTCTCAAAGGGCGACGCACTGCGGGCCGGCATTTGGCACACCGGCATGATCGCAGCGGCAGAGGATCAGGAACTCGAGGTGAGCTCGACCGGTCGTGCCAGGCGCTGAAGGATCATCGAATCCCTCAAAACAGAAGAGAAGAGAAAGCTGCCGTTGACACCCGGCACGGGAGGGAAACCTACCACCGTGTTCGAGTGACGCCGACAGCCCGACAGTGCACCAACTGGGATTGTCTCGACCGGGAGGAACGAATGTCCTCCGACGTTCGAGAGTGCTCCTTAGAAAGGAGGTGATCCAGCCGCACCTTCCGGTACGGCTACCTTGTTACGACTTCACCCCAATCACCGACCCCACCTTCGACGGCTCCTTCCTGACAGTTGGTACCGGCTTCCGGGTGTTGCCGACTTTCGTGGTGTGACGGGCGTGTGTACAAGGCTAGGGGCATGTTCACCCCGGCGTGCGATCAGGATTACTTAGCATCCAGCTTCATGCAGGCGAGTTGCAGCCTACAATCGAACTGAGACCGGCTTTCACTGAGTTCGGCTCACCTGCGAGGTTCGCAGCCCCTGTACCGGCCATTTGCAGCGTGTTTGCAGCCCTGGACACAAGGCATGATGACCTGGCGTCGTCCCCACAACTTCCTCCGAGTTGACCCCAAGTCTCCACGAGTCCCGGCATTACCCGCTGGCAAATAGAAGGGTTGCGCTCTTTGCGGGACTTAACCCAGCATCTCCGACACGAGCTGACGACAGCCGGCCACCTGTGTACGACCCGAAGGACTTCGTATCTACGGCTTTCCGTACATGTCAAGCCCAGGTAGGTTCTTCGCGCGTTGCATCGGGTCAGGCGCTCGCTGTGTGCGGGCCCCGTCATTCCTTTGAGTTTTAACCTTGCGGCCGTACTCCCTGGCGGGGCACT
This sequence comes from Acidimicrobiaceae bacterium, assembly GCA_020637235.1. Lineage (GTDB taxonomy): Bacteria > Actinomycetota > Acidimicrobiia > Acidimicrobiales > Ilumatobacteraceae > VFMC01. Next base: position 20,299 of record JACJWG010000016.1, read on the forward strand.
AATGCGTTTGCGACGGCGTGGATCTCGTTGGTTGAGACCCACACCTAGTGCCCAACGTTTACGGCGTGGACTACCAGGGTATCTAATCCTGTTTGCTACCCACGCTTTCGCTCCTCAGCGTCAGTATCGGCCCAGAGTGGCGCCTTCGCCACCGGTGTTCCTCCTAATATCTGCGCATTTCACCGCTACACTAGGAATTCCCCACTCCCCTACCGAACTCTAGTCACAGCAGTATCGGATGCAGGCGTTGGGTTAAGCCCAACGATTTCACACCCGACTTACCGAACCGCCTACGAGCGCTTTACGCCCAATAAATCCGGACAACGCTTGGTGCCTACGTGTCACCGCGGCTGCTGGCACGTAGTTGGCCGCACCTTCTTCTGCAAGTACCGTCATTTTCGTTCCTGCTGAAAGCGGTTTACAACCCGAGAGCCTTCTTCCCGCACGCGGCGTTGCTGCGTCAGGCTTTCGCCCATTGCGCAAGATTCCCCACTGCTGCCTCCCGTAGGAGTCTGGGCCGTGTCTCAGTCCCAGTGTGGCTGATCATCCTCTCAGACCAGCTACCCGTCGATGCCTTGGTGGGCCGTTACCCCACCAACTAGCTGATAGGTCGCGAGACCCTCCCGATCCGGTAACCCTTTCGTCAGCGCGCCATGCGACGCTCCGACGGCATCCAGTATTAGCAGTTGTTTCCGACTGTTATCCCAGAGACCGGGGCAGGTTTCTCACGTGTTACTCACCCGTTCGCCACTATCTCTTCCCCAGTATTGCTACTGGATGGAGACCGTTCGACTTGCATGTGTTAAGCACGCCGCCAGCGTTCGTCCTGAGCCAGGATCAAACTCTCCAACAAGAACCTGTTCGACCGAGGTCGAACGATCCGTTACAGAGCCGTGTGTCGGCGCCGCAGGGGAATAGCCCACGGTGATGCCGACACGCTCCGGCTTGATGCCTCCGATGGGATCGGAGGACTTGTGAATTGACAGACAGCTCCATCGTGCGACCTTGCGATCGACCGACTGCTGCCCGCACTGGCGTTCTCTCTTCTCTTCTGTTTTCAAGGGCCGAAGGCTCTGCGGCACGCAGCAGCAGGACTGCAGTTGGTGCCGTGCCTCGTTCAGCAGGACCTTAGGCTCGCCCGAGGCGAGAGTAGCTACGCATCGACCGACGCTCAGAGCGTCAACCTCGAGGCGAAACTTTTCCGACGAGAAAGTCGCCTTGCCCTTCCGGATCAGCACAGAAACCACCCGCGAGCTGGTCGGACGCATGCAACACGCCCTCGCGGTCGAGGACCCGATTTCCTGCCGGACCGCACCCTGCGTGAAGACGTCCACTTCGCTGGACGACGCGAGCCCGGCGTCCACCAGCAGCTCGTGGGCTCAGCGCCTCGAGGCTCGCCCTCCAGCGCCCGCACGGCACCTCGGCCGCCACCATCTCCGACGTGTCGGCTGATGCGCCGGTGGGGTCACCACCGAAGAGCACCTGCGCCGCGGCAGCCGTGTCGGCCGCAGCCGTCGGACCGTGGACGAGCGTGGTGAGCTCGTCGGCGAGGGCGCGCTGCGCGAGGCGGCGCTCGGGAGCCGAGCCGTGGTCGGCCAAGAGCGCCTCGAGCTCGTCGAGCGGGCGCAGCGAGAGCATCTTCAGGTACACGCCCACCATCTGGTCGTCGGTCTGGACCCAGAACTGCCGGAACTGGTACGGCGAGGTGCGCTCGGGGTCGAGCCACACGGCACCGCCGACGGACTTGCCGAACTTGGAGCCGTCGCTCTTGGTCATGAGCGGGTGGGTGAGGGCGTGCACGGTCGTCCCGTGTCGCCGGCGCACCAGGTCGACGCCGGCCACGATGTTGCCCCACTGGTCGGACGCTCCCGCCTGCAGTTCCACCCCGTGGTGCTCGTACAGATGGCGGAAGTCCTCCGCCTGGAGCAGCTGGTAGCTGAATTCGGTGAACGAGATGCCGTGTTCGCTCTCCAGCCTCGACTTGACGGAGTCCTTGGCCATCATCTGGTTGACCGTGAAGTGCTTCCCCACGTCACGCAGGAACTCGAGGATCGTGACCGGCATCGTCCAGTCGGCGTTGTTGACCAGCGTGGCCTGGTACGGCCCGGGCTCGAAGTCGAGCAGCTTGCGGAGCTGGGCCTTGATGCACTCGACGTTGTGGCGAAGGGTGTCCATGTCGAGCAGGTTGCGCTCCTCGCTGCGTCCTCCCGGGTCGCCCACCATGCCCGTGGCGCCACCGGCGAGTGGGAACGGCCGGTGACCTGCGAGCTGGAAGCGACGCATGAACAGCTGACCGACCAGGTGGCCGACGTGGAGCGAGTCGGCCGTGGGATCGAAGCCGATGTAGAGCCCGATCGGTCCCTCGGCGAGCCGGGCGCGCAGGGCGCCGAGATCGGTGGCACCGTGGACGAGGCCACGTGCCTGGAGGTCGTCGATCAGATCCATAGGGTGCACATGTTGCCAGCTGACGTCGTCGAATCCGCCGGGATTCGACGAGCGGCGACCCGCTTGTAGCGTCGTCGCCGTGACCGCATCGCTGCTCGACGCCGTCGAACGACAGGCGGCCTCGTGTGCACACATCGGCTCCCCGCTGTACGCCCGACTGCTGACCGGCATCGCTGCGGACATCACCGCCGGTGGGATCTCGGCGGAGGTGCTCGACGGGGTGAGTGAACGCCCGGTGCACGACGCCGTCCCCTTGCGCTACCTGGCCACGGCGCACCGGCTCGCCCTCGTCGGCGCAGCGCCCGACCTGGCCGCTCGGTACCCCTCGTGCGGTGGCGCATGGGACGGCACCGACCCCACGCCGGCATTCCTCGCCACCGTCGCCGACCACCGGGCAGCGTTCGGGGACGGCGTGCGACGCAACGTTCAGACGAACGAGGTGGGCCGTGCCGCCGTGCTCGCAGCCGGGTTCTCACTCGTGTCACGGCGCACCGGGCTGCCGCTTCGCACCTACGAGATCGGGGCGTCCGCCGGTCTGCTGTCGCACTGGGACCGATTCCGCTACGACACCGGATCGGCGCAGCTCGGCCCGACCGACGCCGAGGTGCGGTTCGGCTCCGACTGGTTCGTCCCCCCGGGCCCGACGCTCGAACCGAGCCTCGTCGTGGTCGAGCGGCGGTGCGCCGATGTCGCGCCCGTCGACGTCACCACCGACGACGGACGCGTCCGGATGCTGTCGTTCGTGTGGCCCGATCAACTCGAGCGGTTCGCCCGGCTCGACGCCGCCATCGAAACCGCTCGCGCCCATCCCCTCGTCGTCGAGGCGGCCGACGCGGGCGAGTGGCTCACCGACCGGCTCGCCGTCGGCACACCCGTGGGTGCAGCGACGGTGGTGTTCCACTCGATCGTGTGGCAGTACCTGCCGGCGGACACGCGCGATCGGGCACGCGCGGCGCTGGCGGCCGCCGGTGTCGGGGCGGCGCCGGACCGGCCGCTCGTCTGGATGCGCATGGAGCCCGCCACGGCCGAACACGCCGACCTGCGCCTCACCACGTGGGCAGGTGGCGACCCGCTCGAGGACCTCGTCGCCGAGGTCGGCTACCACGGCGCCGGGGTGCGCTGGCTCTTCGACGGCTGAGCTCCGACCGGCCATCCCGCTGCCGGTGGTCAGCCCTCCCACGGCGCCTGCCACCGGCGTGGCCATTCGACCGCCCGGGAGATGCCGATCCGCGGCGTCGGCACGACCGACGGCACCGGCGCACCGTCGTCGATCACCACGGCGTCGTCACCGTCGTGCGAGCGGTCGATCCCGAGCACGCGGGTGAGCTTGCCCGGTCCGTCGGTCCGCCGCGACGGCACGCCGTCGACCACCACCGCCCGGATCAACACCGCCTGGCCGTCGCCCGTGCGACCGGTGACGACGTTGACGCAGTGGTGCATGCCGTACACGAAGTAGACGTACAGACGTCCCGGGGGCCCGAACATCACGGCGTTGCGCGGCGTCGGGCCCCGGAACGAATGGCTCGCCGGGTCGTCGGCCGTGTACGCCTCCACCTCGCAGATGCGGGCGTCCACCGAGCCGGCGGTGCCTGCCACGCGCAGCAGCTTGTGCAGCAACGCGGGCGCGACCTCGGTGGCGTCCCGAGCGAAGAACGACGGCGGGAGCCGGCGGGGCCGCGGCCGCCGGGTCACGTCGCAGGTGCTCCCAGCGCCTCGTCCAGACGGTCGAGCTCCGCCGCGAACCGCTCGAGCTGATCGGCCACCGGCACCGGGCCGGCACCGCCGGGCGTGATCCGCCGGGTGACCGACACCCCCGGGGCGACGAGGATCGCGGCATCGGGCCCGAGGTCGGGGTGCTCGTCGACGAGCGAGCGCAACGACCGCTCGCCGCGCAGCGCCTCACGGACGAGCGCACCGACGACGGCATGTGCGTCGCGGAAGGGCATGCCCCGTTGCACGAGCCACTCCGCCAGGTCGGTGGCCGCGGTCGTCTCGGCGTCGGCGGCGGCGCGCATCCGGTCGGGGACGAACGTCATCGTGGCGATCATGCCCGACATCGCGCCGAGCGCGAGGCGCACCTGGTCGACCGCGTCGAACAGTGGCTCCTTGTCCTCCTGGTAGTCGCGGTTGTAGCTGAGTGGCAGGCCCTTCATCGTCGCGAGGAAGCCCGTCAAGTCTCCTATGAGCCGGCCCGCCTTGCCGCGAGCGAGTTCGGCGATGTCGGGGTTCTTCTTCTGCGGCAGCATCGACGAGCCGGTCGCGTAGGCGTCGTCGAGCTTCGCGAACCCGAACTCGTCGGTGGTCCAGAGCACGATCTCCTCGCCGAGCCGCGAAAGATCGATACCGATGAGCGTGAGCACGAACAGCGCCTCGGCGACATGGTCGCGTGATCCGACGGCGTCGAGGGAGTTCTCGAAGCGTCGGGCGAACCCCAGGTCGGCGGCCGTGCCGTCGGGATCGAGTGGCAGCGACGAACCCGCCAGAGCGCCGGCACCGAGCGGCGAGACGTCGATGCGCTCGAGCGCGTCGAGCACCCGATCGACCTCGCGGCCGAGCGCCCAGCCGTGCGCCAGCAGGTGGTGGGCGAGCATCACCGGCTGGGCGCGTTGCAGATGGGTGTAGCCCGGCAGGTACACGTCGGGATGCTCCCGGGCGCGGTCGAGCAACACCCGCTGCAGCGCGACCACCCGCCGGGCGATCCCGGCGAGCTCGCGCTTGGTCCACAGGCGCACGTCGGTGGCGCTCTGGTCGTTGCGGCTGCGACCGGTGTGGAGCTTGGCCCCGGCAGCGCCGGCGAGCTCGGTGACCCGGCGCTCGACCGCGGTGTGGATGTCCTCGTCGGCGGGCAGGAACACGAACAGTCCGCTCTCGATCTCGTTCGCCACGACGTCGAGCGCGAGCAACACCTGGTCACGCTCGACGTCGCTGATGATCGACGAGCGGGCGAGGCCGCGTACGTGGGCCCGCGAGCCCTCGATGTCGTCACGCCAGAGACGCCGGTCGAACGACAGGCTCTCGGTGTACGCCATCAGCTCCGCTGCCGGCCCACCCTCGAAGCGGCCGTGCCAGAGCGTCTGCCCACCCGAGCCGGTGTCGGCGCTCACGAGAGACCCGCCAGGTCGCGCAGCATGGCCGCCAGCGCCGGGCCGCCGGTCTCCTCCTCGGCGACGCACAGCAGGGTGTCGTCGCCGGCGACGGTGCCGATGATCGACGGCAGGTTCGACCGGTCGAGGGCCGAGCCCACCACGTGGGCGCACCCGGGTGGCGTGCGCAGCACCACGAGATGGCCCGACGAGCGCACCTCCGCGACCCACTCCCCCAACACCCGTCGCAGGTGCTCCTGCGGGGCGAGCCGTGCGGGTTCGTACTCGGGAATCGCGTACACCGTGTCGCCACCGGGCACACGCACCTTCACGGCACCGAGGTCGTCGAGGTCGCGCGACACCGTCGCCTGGGTGGCCGAGATGCCCTCGCCGGCGAGCAGGTCGAGCAACTGGGGTTGACTCGTCACGGGATGCATCGCCACCAGCTTCGCGATCGTCTGTTGCCGTTGGACCTTGGTGGTCATGGCCGGACGCCCGTCAGGAACGCCAACACACCACGTGCCGTGTGCATCCGGTTGTGGCCCTGGCGCCACACCATCGAACGCGACCCCTCGATCACCGAATCGGTCACCTCGAGTCCCCGGTACGCCGGCAGGCAGTGCATGAACCACGCCTCTCCATCGGCATCGCCGGCGCTCGACATCAGCGCGTCGTTCACCTGGTAGCGGCCGAAGATCTCCGTCCGCTCCGCCTTCTCCGCCTCCTGCCCCATCGAAGTCCAGGTGTCGGTGTGCACGACGGCCGCACCGCGCACCGCGGCCGACGGGTCGGCCACCTGTTCCACGGTGCCCGGTCCGAGGGCGTCGATCCGGGCGAGCTCGTCGTCGCCGGCGTCGTAGCCCGCCGGACACCCGAGGCGAACGTGGGCGCCGAGCATGACGGACGCCTCGGCGAGCGAGCGAGCGACGTTGTTGTAGTCGCCGACGTAGGCCACCGTCCGGTCGCGGAGTGCGCCGATCGTCTGCTGCATCGTGAGCGTGTCGGCGAGGCCTTGCAAGGGGTGGCTGCGGTCGCTCAGCATGTTGAGCACCGGCACCGAGGCCGACGCCGCCAGGCGAGCGACGACGCCGTGGTCGAACACGCGCGCCGCGAGGACGGCGTGGTAGCCGGACATGATGCGGGCGATGTCCTCGACCGACTCGCGGACGTCGAAACCGACCTCGTCGCCACGTGTGTAGATCGGATGACCACCGAGCTGGACGACGGCCATCTCCGTGCTCTGCCGGGTGCGGTTGGACGGCTTTTCGAAGATCAGCGCCACGCCCGCGCCTGCGAGCGGACGGCCGAGCGTCGGGATCGGCGCCTCGCTCAGCGTCAGCACCTCCACCAGATCGTCGATCGAGAGGTCGGTGATGTCGAGGAAGTGTCTCACGGCGCCACCCCCACGCCGGCTGCCAGGGCGGTGCCGATGATCGCCACCGCTTCGTCGATCTCCGCCTCGCTCACGGTGATCGGTGGGGCGAGCCGCACCGCCGTCGCCGTGACCGCGTTGGTGACGAGCCCGCGTGCGAGCAGCTCGGTGTACAGCGCCTTCGCGTCGGCGCCGTCGCCCAACTCGACGGCGAGCAGCAGCCCCTGGCCGCGCACCGCTCGCACGCCCGGTAGTGCGACGAGCCGCTCGCGCAGCATCGCCCCCTTCGCCGCCGCGAGTGCCGGCGCATCGATGCGGCGCATCTCGCGGATCACCGCCGACACGACGGCCGTGGCGATCGCGGTCCCGCTGTACGTGCTGCCGTGGTCGCCGGGCACGAAGGCCGCGGCGACGTCGGTGCGTGCCCAGACGGCGCCGACGGGGAAGCCGTTGCCCATCGCCTTCGCCATCGTGACGACGTCCGGGCGGACGCCGGCGTGCTCGAAGCCGAACCACCGACCCGTGCGGGCGAAGCCGGTCTGCACCTCGTCGACGATCAGCAGCATGCCGCGCTCGTCGCAGATGCGCCGCAACGCCCGCAGGTACTCGGCGTCGGCCGGCACGACGCCACCCTCGCCCTGCACCGTCTCGATGATGACCGCCGACACGCTCGGGTCGAGGGCCGCTTCCAGCGCCGCGGCGTCGCCGTACGCGACGTGGCGGAAGCCGTCCGGCATCGGGAAGAACGGTTCGTGCTTGGCCGGCTGGCCCGTGGCCGCCAGCGCCGCCAGCGTGCGTCCGTGGAAGCTGCCGTAGGCACTGATCACGACGTGCCGGCCGCGCCCACCGAACTTCCGGGCGAGCTTCAGCGCGGCTTCGTTGGCCTCGGCGCCGGAGTTGCAGAAGAACACCTGCCCCTGATCCCCCGTCGCCTCGGCGAGCAGGTCGCGCAGCTCGATCGCCGCGGCAGTGGCGGCGTCGTTGGTGAAGAAGTTGCTGACGTGCAGCAGCCGTCCCGCCTGCGTGGCGATGGCCTCGGTGATCGCCGGATGGGAGTGCCCGAGCGACGTGACCGCGAGACCGCAGAGGAAGTCGAGGTAGCGCGTGCCGCCGGCATCCCAGAGTTCGGTCCCGGCACCACGCACGAACATCACCTGTGGCGGCCCGAAGACCGGCATGAACGGGCAGGCGGCCCCGGTGGGACCGGCGGCCGAGGTGTCGAACGCGTGCGAGGTCACGGTCCCTCCAACGGGCTGATGGTGTGGTCGGTGTCGGTGGATCGGACCATGGTGCCGATGCCTTCGTCGGTGAAGATCTCGAGGAGCAGCACGTGTGGGATGCGCCCGTCGAGGATGTGTGCGCGGCGCACGCCGTGGCGGACGGCCTGGACGCAGCTGGCGACCTTCGGGATCATGCCGCCGGCGATGATCCCCTCGGCGACGAGCTCGTCGAGTTCGTCCGGGGTGGTCTGCCGGATGAGGCTGGCGGGATCGTCCACCACCCGTCGCAGCCCCTCGATGTCGGTGAGGTAGACGAGCTTCTCCGCGTGCAGCGCCTCGGCGATCGCGCCGGCGACGGTGTCCGCGTTGATGTTGTAGGCCTGTCCACGATCGTCGGTACCGATCGTGGCGACCACCGGGACGAATCCGTTGGCGAGCAATCCCTCGAGGATCGTGGGGTTCACGGCGGTGACGTCGCCGACGAAGCCGAGCTCGGGGTCGCGGGCGACGGCCTTGATGAGGCCGGCATCCTCCCCCGACACGCCCACGGCGATCGGTCCGTGCACGTTGACCGCCGCCACCAGCTGCGGGTTGACCTGCCCGATCAGCACCATCCTGGCGATGTCGACGGTCTCGGCGTCGGTGACGCGCAAGCCGTTGCGGAACTCGGTCACCTTGCCGAGACGCTGCATCAGGTCGCTGATCTGCGGACCGCCGCCGTGCACCACCACCGGTCGCATGCCGACGGCGCGCATCAGGACGAGGTCCTCGGCGAACAGGGCGAGTGCGTCGTCGTCGCTCGCCCCGGCGAGGGCGTTGCCGCCGTACTTCACCACCACCACCTGTCCGGCGAAGCGCTGGATGTACGGCAGCGCCTCGACGAGCACCGCCGCTCGCTCGCCGGCGCGCACCGCGCTCACGGGTACATCCCCACGCGCTGGAGTCCGGCGGTCTCGTCGAATCCGAGCGCGACGTTGGCCGCCTGGACCGCGCCACCGCTGGCTCCCTTGCAGAGGTTGTCGATCGCGCAGATCGCGAGCACCGTGCCGGTTCGTTCGTCGTAGCGAGCGGTCAGCATCGAGGTGTTGGTGCCGAGCACGGCCTTGGTGCTCGGCGACGCCGCTCCCACCACCACGAACGGCTCACCCGCGTAGCGGGCCCGTATCGCGTCGAGGAGCACCTCCGTCGACAGCGCGGCGCCCGCGGCCGGGGTGGCGTAGCAGGTGGCCAGGATCGCCCGGTTGAGCGGCGCGAGATGGGGGGTGAACAGCACCCGGCACGACGGACCGTCGCCGCTGATCGCCTGCTCGATCTCGGGGGTGTGGCGGTGGTCGAGCAGGCCGTACGCCTCGAGGTTCTCGTCGGCCGAGCAGTAGAGCGAACCGTGCTTCAGCGCTCGCCCGGCGCCGCTGATGCCGGTCTTCGAGTCGACCACGATCCCGTGTCGATCGATCAGCCCTGCGGCCACGAGTGGCTCGAGCGCGAGGGTCGCGGCGGTGACGTGGCACCCGGGCGTCGCCACCAGCGACGCACCCGACAACGCCGACCGATCGAGCTCCGGCAGCCCGTACACCGCGGTTGCGAGGGAGTCGGGTTGGTCGTGCTCGAAGCCGTACCAGGTGGGATACAGCGACGCGTCCTTCAGCCGATAGGCGGCCGACAGATCGACGATCGTGCCGACCCGCCCCGTCAACTGCGGCACGAGCGCCATGCTCGCCTCGTGGGGCAGGCCGAGGAACACCACGTCGACGCCGTCGACGCGATCGGGGTCGAACGCCTCGAACACCAGATCGGGGTAGGCCGCCGACAGGCTCGGGTACAGCGCGGCCGCCCGGGTGCCGGCCTGCGTGTCGCCGGTGGCGTACACGAGGTCGAGGTGCGGGTGTTGTGCGCAGAGCCGCATCAGCTCGACCCCGGTGTAGCCCGACGCGCCGATGATCGCGGCGCGTGCGCGTGGGGTCGACCGGCTCGCCGGGATCGACGTCGTCGTCATGACGCATGACCATACACGAGTCTGCATGATCATTCCCTGGATTTCCGGAAATTCTCTGGAAATGTGACGGCTCGCGCGTGCGATCACACGGAGTGTCGATGCCTTGTCGTGATCTTGCGGGAATCCATCCAGTCCCTTCATGGCGTTCGATCACGACCTTCTGTATGGTCGCCAGGGTGACGGGAACCAGCGGACGGGTGACTTCTGATCGACGCGGGCTGAAGGCGATGCTCGTCGCCGCCGACCTCGCGGTGATGGCGGCGGCGTGGATCCCGGTCCTGCTGCTCACCATCGGCGACGGCGACCGGCGTCCGGCGGAGTCGTTGTTCGTTGCGCTGTCCGCGGCCGGCCTCGCGCTGGCGATCATGCGATACGAGGGCCTCTACCTCTCCCGGCTGTGTGCCGTGCGCTCCATCGAGGTGCGGCTGATCACCCGTTCGTCGATCTACACCGCGCTCGGCCTGGTGCTCGCCGACCGCGTGGTCTTCGCGCCGCTCGACACCCATCTGCGCCTGCAGGAGATCGCGATCGGCGCGGTGGCCATGCTCGTGCTGTTGGTGGCCGAACGCTCCGTGTACCGCGCCGTGCTCCGCAGCACCCGCCAGAGCGGCGCCCACGCTCGCGACGTCGTGGTGCTCGGCGCCGGGTCGCACGCCGCCAGGCTGGTGTCGGTGATCGGCGATCATCCCGACTACGGGATGAAGGTCGTCGGCGTGCTCGGCGAACTCGACGACGCCCGCTCGAACGGGCTCGACCACCTGTGGCTCGGCACGATCGACCACACCGAGCGGATCACCGTCGAGAGCGGCGTCACGGGCGTGGTGCTCAGCGCTTCCGCCAGCGAGTTCCCGGGCATCACCGCGCTGGTGAAGCGGCTGCAGGCCCGCGGGCTGCACGTGCAGGTGTCGAACGGCCTCGCCGGGTTCGACGTCCAGCGCATCCGCCAGCTCCACATCGCCCGTGAGCCGATGATCTACCTCGAGCAGTCGAAGCCGCGCCGCATCGACCACCTGACGAAGCGGCTGATCGACGTCTCGATCTCGCTGACGGTGCTCACGGTGCTGTCGCCCGTGCTGTTGCTGATCGCCGCCGCGATCAAGTCCGATGGCGGCCCGGTGTTCTTCAAGCAGGAGCGCGTCGGCAGGCACGGCAAGCACTTCAAGGTGTTCAAGTTCCGCACGATGGTGGTCGACGCCGAGGCACGCCTGGCCGAGCTGATGAAGGACAACGAGCGCAGTGGCCCGTTGTTCAAGATGGACGTCGATCCGCGGGTCACCAAGGTCGGCCGGATCCTGCGGCTCTCGAGCCTCGACGAGGTCCCCCAGCTGTTCAACGTGTTGAGCGGCAAGATGAGCATCGTCGGCCCGCGCCCGGCGCTGCCGAAGGAAGTGCTCGAGTTCGACGACGACCTGCGCCGCCGTGAGCTCGTGAAGCCCGGGATCACCGGCCTGTGGCAGGTGGAGGCCCGCGACTCCCCGTCGTTCGACGCCTACCGCCGCCTCGACCTGTTCTACGTCGACAACTGGACCGTGCCGGGCGACCTCGACATCATGCTCGACACCTTCGAGCACCTGCTCGGCCGGGTGGTGCGTGCCGTGAAGGGTGAACCGACGCAGGTGTCGCACGCACCGATGTCGACCGTCACGGATCCGATCGCCGACGTGACGCCCATCGGGGGTGTGCTCGACGAGCAGCCGACATCGCTCGCGATGGTGCAGCGCACCGCCTGACGCACCCGTCGACCGCCGGAGCGGTCGTTCACCGCCGGTCGATCACGACCCGGATCCGCACCGCCGACGTCGACGGCTCGGACGTGTCACCCGCGTCGAGCACGAAGCAGCCGAGTTCGGGGTCGAGACGAACGTCGCGCCACTCGGCCACGCCGGCGGCGTCAGCGCCGGGCGCGACCGCCCGAACGTCTCGTCCGACGCGGGCGGTTCGCATCAACTCGTCGACGAGCGACCGTGCGGCGTCGGGCGCGAGACCGAGGAGCAACGCGTCACGCTCGAGGCGACGCCGCTCGGGCACCGACACCTCGCCGACGACGACCGCGAGGTGCTCGACCACACGGGCCACCTCGGACGCCACCTCGTTGGCGGTTCCCCCGAAGTACCACGCCTCGGTGCCCCGCTCGAGCTCCGCGTGGATCGCGTCGATCGCGGTTCGGATCGCCCGCGCGAGCTCGTCGTCGCGCCCGGCGACGGCCTGCTCGAGACGGGCGGCAGCCACCTCCACCTCGGCCGGGTCGTCGGCGCAGCCGAGCAGTGCGAACGCCGATCGGAGTCCGACCAGCTCCCCCACCTCGAACGACAGCAGCCGCTCGCAGCGCATCAGTGCCACCCCGACCGGTGGGATCGGTTCCTCGGGCGTGCGACGTGCCACCGGTGCGGGCGCGACCGACGGGTGCACCCGTGGCACGGAGCGGACCGATGCACGGTCGGGTCCGGCGGCGCGACCCGCGTCGACGTGCCCTGGTCGCACCGCACGCACGACGATCTCCTGCTCGTGCCACTCGAGATGCCAGTCGTCGACCGGTTCGAGGCGGAAGCGCCCGTCGACATCGACCACGAAGGCGATCTCGGCGTCGGGTGGGTGCGACGCGCCCGCAGCCCACGTCGCCGTGGCCACGAGACGGTGAACGGCCGGGCCGTCGAGCTGCTCGTGCTGCTCGTCCTGCTCGTGGAGATCGAGGAACACCGAGCTGCCGTCGTCCGGCCCGAGGTCGAAACCCTGCACCACCTCCACGGGGACACGGACGCCGCGGTCGACGACGGTGTGGACGCTCGCCACCCGGTCGGTGCCGGCCGCCGCCGACTCGGCCGCCGCCGACTCGGCCGCCGCCGATTCGGCCGCCGCCGCTTCGGTGAGCACACCCAACGATCGCGGGAGCACCCACGACCATCGACGACCCGGCTGGGGCGGGTCGAGGAGCATCGTCGACCGATCGTCCCCGTCTCGGCCTGCGTGCCCCGAGCGCGGGACGGACGTGCTCGCGGTGACCACATGGGCCGCCTCGGCGATCGCCGCGGCACCCTTCGCGACCGCCGATCGTCCGTTCAGCACCTCGATCCGGTCGACGTGCCACCCCGTCGCGGCGATCACCGCGCGCAACTCGTCGACCGTGTGCTCGTCGGGCGGATCGACGATGAGCATCGCAGATGCGGACCACCGGACGAGGCGCCGCACGTCGTCGACGAGCGAGCGCAGCGCGAGGTCGCGAACACGGGAGGCCGGCGTGATGGTGGCACGGCTCGCGAGACCACGGAGGCGGTGCGGCGGCACGCCGACGGCGCCGAACTCCACCATCCCGGCGGCCGTGGCGCCGACGATCGATGCGGAGACACCCAGGCCGACATCGATCGCCAACACCGGCGCATCGTCCTCGACACCGGAACCGGCCACTGCCGCGAGCGTGGTCGTCGTCGCGACCAGACGGTGGCGCCGGCCCGGATCGACCACGTCGGCGAGCCGGGTGCGCTCACCGACACCGAACCACGCCGGCGCCGCGAGGCCCACCGCGGCGTGCGCCGCCTCCGGCAGCCGCTCACGGGTGAGCAGCGACGAGATCAGGTCGTCGGCGACACGCAACTCGGCCCGCGGCCGTCCGAGCTCCCACCGGCCGAGCTGCGGCATCCGGTTGACGAGGATCGAGGCGACGCCGCGCTGCGCGACGTGCGTGGCCACACCGCCGACGTCGAGGCCGATCACGAACGATGCGGCGTCGATGTCCGTTTCCGCTCGCCACGCCACGCGTCGAGTGTACGTGCGCAGGTCCGGCGCCGCCCGTCGCTCGCGGTCCCGCCGGACGGCCGTTCGCCGATCAATCGGCGACGATCATCCCCTGCACCGGGTCGTCGCCGCCCACCGGCGTGTCGGCGCCGGCAGATGTCGGCGCCGTCGGCCACATCTGGAAGCGGACCTCGACGCGCTCGAAGCCCAGCGCCTGGAGCATCGCCGTCAGCGTCACCGTGGCGTTCGTCCGGGCGCGGTCGGCGAGCTCGGTGGCCTCGGCCGCCCGCGCGATCTTGTCCTCGGCCAGGCCGTACAGCCACGCCTCGGTGGTCGGCGAATCGGTGAACACCCCGCCGAGCCGGTCGAGCAGGCCTCGATCGCGATTCATCACGTGGCTGATGTCGAGGTCGATCACCGGATCGGACAGTCGCACCGGTTCGAGGGTGACGACGACGGAATTGGTCGCCTCGTCGACTCGGAACGAGCTCTCGTTGATCCGTCGGAAGTCGACGATCGCGTCCACGGTGCCGACGGCGACGAACTGGACGCGCTCGCCGGCGAGCCACGACGGCACCCAGTTGACGTCCTGCTCGACGTCGACCGTCACCTCGTACTGGCCCTGCGCGGCATGGAACTCGGCGAGGTCGCGCAGTTCGAGCAACACCGGCGGCGTGGATCGGTCGACCTGGGTGGTCGCGAAGGGCCGATCGAACAGACGCCAGCCCACGACGACGGCGCCGGCGATCGCCGCGACCACGACGGCGAGTCCGACGACCGACCGGATCGCTCGGGTGACCGGGTTGCCGACCGAGGCCGGGTTCTTCATCAACATCTCGGGCTGTCCTCCCATGACGCTCGGTGCCGAGCACGCGGATCGCCGACGTGGCGAAACCAGGGAACGACGTCCGACGGTGCAGAATGGTCGCGTGGATCTGAGCGGACCTGCGTCACACCCGTCGGGGCTGTCGATGCGCGGCCGGCTCCTCGTCGCGACGCCACCCCTCGGCGACCCCACCTTCGATCGCACGGTCGTCTTCGTGCTGGAGCACACCGACTCGGGCGCGGTCGGCGTGGTCCTCAACCGGGCCGATGTCGCCGCGGCCGACCTCGCCGACGAATTCGATCTCGACGACCTGAACGCCTGGGAACATCTGCTCGCGCCACCCGCCACGATCTTCGTCGGCGGTCCGGTCGGGGAGGACTCGCTCATCGCGCTGGCCGAGGGCAGCGGACATCGCGAGGAGGCCTGGGGCGCCGTCACGGGCACCGTCGGCACCGTCGACCTCTCGATCGCCCCCGACGAGGTGGCCGACCGGCTCTCCCGGGTGCGCATCTTCCGGGGATACGCCGGGTGGGCACCGGGGCAGCTCGAGGGCGAGCTGCGACTCGGCGCGTGGATGGTCTTCGACGCGATCGACGACGACCTGTTCACCGATCGACCGTCCGAGCTGTGGCGCACGGTGGTGCGCCGCCAGGGCGGGAGGCTCCGCTGGATCGCCGATGCACCCGACGACCTCTCGCTCAACTGACCGCGACCGTCAGCTCCGCAGCACCGCCCGCAGCTTCGCCAGGCCGGCGACCACCTTGTCCTTCACCTGCGTCACCTCCGCGTCGGTGAGCGTCCGGTCCGGTGCCTGCAGCCGCAGCCGGTAGGCCAGGCTGCGCGCACCCTCGTCGACGCCGCGTCCGCGATACACGTCGAACAGCGTGAGGTCGACGAGCAACCCGACCGCCGCCTGTCGGATCGCCTTGTCGACCTTCTCGGCCGCCACCTGGTCGGGCACGACGAAGGCGAGGTCCAGGTCGGTGCTCGGGAAGCGGCTGGTGGGCTTCCACTGGGCGATCTTCGGCGCGACGGCGAGCAGACGAGACAGGTCGAGCTCGAGCCACGCCACCCGTTCGTCGACGCCGAACGCGTCGCACACGTCGGGGTGCACCTCCCCCACCGCGCCGACGACGTCCTTGCCGAGCGACAGCGTCGCCGAGCGGGTGGGGTGCAGGCCGGCGGGCACGGTGCCCTGATCGACCCGAGCGCCGAAGCCCATGGCCTTGGCGATCTCCCGCCACAGCGCCATCGCGTCGCGAGCGTCGCCGCCCGCGATCGCGACGGACAGGCCGTCGTACTCGGGAGGCAGTTCGGTGCTGCGGTCACCGGGCGGGTACACGTGCCCGATCTCGAACAGCTGCACGCCCCGGCGCCGGTGCGACTCGTTGAACGCGATCGCCTTCAGCATCCCCACTCGCATCGAGGGACGGAGGACGTCCTCGTCGGCCTGCAGCGGATTGGTCACGTGGATCGCGTCGTCGGGCAGGTGGGCCCTGCCGAGGTCACCCCGATGCAGGAACGAGTCGGTGATCGCCTCGCTCAGACCGCATCCGAGCAGCACCTCCCGCAGCTGGCGGCGGCGGAGCTGCTCGGGACTCAGCCGCCCGTGCATCGTGGAGTTGGGCACCGCGGTGCCGATCGTGTCGTAGCCGTGGTGGCGGGCGACCTCCTCGACGACGTCGATCTCGACGTGACTGTCGGTGCGCCACGACGGCAACGCCACCGTGAGCACGTCGCCGTCCACCCGCTCGACGGTGTAGCCGATCGGGCCGATCAGTCCGGTGATCGAATCGGCATCGAGCGCGGTGCCGAGGATCCGGTTCACCTGGCTCACCCGAACCGGCGTGGTGCGGTGCCGGGGCGCGAGCGACTCGTGACGCGCGTCGACCGCGCCGTCGTGGACGACGAGGTCGGGACAGGTCTCGCGGAGGAGTTCGACGAAGCGGGCCTGGGCGCGTTCGATGCCGTAGGGGTCGACGCCTCGCTCGAACCGGCCGGACGCCTCGGACCGGAAGCCGAGCCGGTTCATCGTCCGCGTGATGCCGGTCTGCTCGAAGCTCGCGATCTCGAGCGCGACCACCGACGTGGCGTCGGTGATCTCGCTGTCGAGCCCGCCCATCACCCCGCCGACGCCGATCGGCACGTCGTGCGCGTCGCAGATGAGCAGGTCGTCGGCGGTGAACGTGCGGACCGTGCCGTCGAGCGTGGTCATCTGCTCGCCGTCGCGCGCCAGGCGGATGCGGAAGCCGTGGCCGCCGAGCGTGTCGAGGTCGTAGGCGTGGTTGGGCTGGTTGAGCTCGAGCATCACGTAGTTGCTCACGTCGACCACGTTGCTGATCGAGCGCATCCCGGCGGCCTGCAGCCGGCGCACCATCCACTCCGGCGACGGGCCGACACGGATGCCCGAGAGGACGACCGTGGTGAAGCGCGGGCAGCGCTCGCCGTCGACCAGCTCGACCGTGGCCGACCTGGCGTCACCCGTGGGCGCGAGCGGTGGTGGCCCGGGAGCGAGGTCGACGCCGACTCGGGCGGCGACGTCGCGGGCGGCGCCGAGGTGGCCCCAACAGTCGGGCCGGTTGCGGGTGAGGTCGACGTCGAACACCACCTCGGACCGCAGCGCGAGCGCCTCGCCGTACGGCAGACCGAGCGGGGTGGCGCCGTCGAGGATCAGGATGCCGCTGTGGTCGTCGCCGAGGCCGAGCTCACGTGCCGAGCAGAGCATGCCCTGGCTGTCGATGCCGAGGATCGGGCGCGGCTCGATCAGTCGCCCGTCGGGCATGCGGGTGCCCGGCGTGGCGAGCGGGATGACGTCGCCAGGCGACATGTTGAACGCACCGCACCACACGTGGCGCTCGACGCCGTCGCCGGCGTCGACCCACACACGGTGCACCTTCGCAGCGTCGGGGTGGCGCTCGGTGCGCAGCACCTTGGCGGTGATCACGCCGTCGACGGTGGCGCCGACGTGCAGGATCTCCTCCACCTGCATGCCGAGCGCGGTCATGCGCTCGGCGAGCGGCTGCGGATCGGTGCCCGTCGGCGCGAGGCCGGGGGCGAGGTCGTCGAGCCAGGACAGGACGAGTTTCATGGTGTGTCTCCGTTCCCGTCCGTGCTCAGAACTGCTCGATGAAGCGGATGTCGTTGGAGTACATGTCGCGGATGTCGTCGATGCCGTGACGTTCGCGGGCCATGCGGTCGATGCCGAACCCGAACGCGAAGCCGCTCCACTCCTCGGGGTCGAGACCGCCGGCGCGCAACACGTTCGGGTGCACCATGCCGCAACCGCCGAGCTCGATCCACGATCCGTCGGGCCGCTGGATGTCGAACTCGGCCGAGGGTTCGGTGAACGGGAAGTAGTTCGGCCGGAGCCGGCTCGTGAACGCCCCGCCGAAGAAGGCCTTCGTGAACGCGTCGATCGTGCCGGCCAGGTGCGCCATCGTGATCCCGCGATCGATCACGAGACCCTCGATCTGGTGGAACACCGGCATGTGAGTGGCGTCGGGGGTGTCGCGTCGGAACACCCGACCCGGCATCACCATGTAGATCGGCGGCTCGATCGTCTGCATCACGCGGATCTGCACCGGAGAGGTGTGCGTGCGCAGCAGCACCGTGCCCTCCTCGGCGAGCGGGCCGTGGTAGTCGGTGAACAGGGTGTCGAAGCCGCTGCGCGCCGGGTGGCTGCGCGGCATGTTCAGCGCCTCGAAGTTGTAGAAGTCGGTCTCCACCTCGGGCCCTTCCGCGATCTGGAAGCCGAGCCCGATGAAGACGTCCTCGAGCCGGTGCCAGGCCTGGGTGACCAGGTGGGCGTGTCCACGGCGCGGGCCGACGAGCTCCTCGGTGAGGTCGAGGCGCTCGGCCTCGAGCTGAGCGGCGCGAGCGGCGCGACGGAGCTCCTCGCGACGCACGGTGAGCGCCTCGGTGACGGCCTGCGTGGCGGCGTGGAGCGCCTGCCCGGCGGCCTTCTTCTCGTCGACGGTGCCGAGCGACCCGAGCCGGGTCTTCAACACGACGAGCGAGCCCTTCTTGCCGAGCACCTCGGCGTCGACGGCAGCGAGCTCGTCGAGGGTGACGGATGCGGCGACCCGGGTGAGGCCGGCGTCGCGCGCAGCTGCCACGTCAGCGGACAGCGGTGAGTCCATGGGGGACGTTCCTTTCGGAGCGGAACAGATCGGATCGGGATCGGGGTGGGTCTCCCCCGGGTCGCCCGGTCGCGGACGTCAGGCGGCGACGGCTCGACGGTGCGCGACCCCGGGCGTCACCCGGGGGCACCGAAATCGCTGCTGCACCTGCGTCGTTCGCACGGTCGGGCACTGTAGTGCGCACGACGGGTCAGCCTCCACCACGATTCGCCGCGACGCGTCGCTGGCGTGCCGCCTCGAACACCACGACCGTCGTCGCCATCGCGACGTTGAGGCTCTCGGCCCGACCGACGTGCGGGATCGTGACCCACACGTCGACGGGTGCGTCGGCAGGCAGGCCGTGTGCCTCGTTGCCCACCACCACCGCCATCGCTCCGGTGAGATCGACGTCGGTGTACGGCGAACCCACGTGTGACGAGGTGCCGACCAGCCGGCACGGGCCCGCGGCGGCGACCTCGGCGAGACTCACGTCGACGACGACGGGCACGTGGAACAGGGCACCGGCCGACGCTCGGACGACCTTGGGGTTGAAGACGTCGACCGAGCCGCTCGTGAGCACGACGGCATCGGCGCCTGCGGCCTCTGCCGAGCGCAGCATCGTGCCGGCGTTGCCGGGGTCGGCGATCCGGTCGCCGACGACGACGAACGTCGCGGCGCGCACGTCGTCGAGCGATGAGGTGCGTCGGCGCACGATCGCCATCGACGCCTGTGGCGCCTCGGTGCTCGCCGCCTTCTCGATCACACCGGGGCCGAGTTCGTGCACGACGAGCCCGGCCGGCGCGATCGCGGGGTCCGCGCCGGCGGCGACGAACACCGCTTCGATCTCCCACCCGGCGTCGTGCGCCGCGGCGATCAGGCCGGGGCCCTCGACGACGAACGCACCTTCCTCGACACGCGCACTGCGGCGCCCCACGAGGCGCCGCAGTCGTTGGACCTTCGGGTTGGAGAAGGTGAGCTGGTCGCTCAGAGCGCCGCCTTGGCGGCCTCGACCAGCTTGCCGAACGCCTCCGGCTCGTGCACCGCGAGATCGGCGAGGATCTTGCGATCGACCTCGATGCCCGCGGCGTTCAGGCCGGCGATGAACCGGCTGTAGCTCAGGTCGTGCAGGCGGCAGCCGGCGTTGATCCGCTGGATCCACAGGCGACGGAACTCGCCCTTCTTCGCCCGGCGGTCGCGGAAGGCGTACTGCCCGCTGCGCATCACCTGCTCGTTCGCGGCGCGCACCGACCGGCTCTTGTTGCCGTAGTAGCCCTTCGCGCGCTCGAGCACCTGCCGGCGGCTCTTCTTCGCGTTCACCGCACGCTTCACTCGTGCCATTGCTCTGTCCTCTCGTCGTTCGTCGTGTCGTGTGTCGGGTGTGGATCAGCGCTCGCCGAGGAGGCGCTTGATCTTCTTCGCATCGCCCGGGTGCACGTCGACCTCGCCGTCGAGACGACGGGTGCGGGTGGACGGCTTCTTCTCGAACAGGTGCTGACGGTTCTGCTGGAGCCGGCGCAGCTTGCCGGTGCCGGTCTTCTTGAACCGCTTCGCCGCGGTCTTGCTGGTCTTCATCTTGGGCATGGGGATGTCCTTCAGGTGTCGCGACCGAGCGCCGATCGCGTGGCGAGACGGGCCGGGGTGCCGGCTCGTCGTGGTTCGTCTGGGTGCCGCACCGCACGGTGCAGCGGGTGGTGATGATCCGGGGTCGTTCGTCAGCCGGGATCGGCGGCGGGCGCCTCGGCGACCGGATCCGACGCCGGGGCGTCGGTCGGAGCGGCGTCGGCCGCGGTGCCGTCGGCGGTCGGGGCGCTGGTGCGCTCCTTGGCCGGCTCCTTCTTGACGACCTTCTTCTCCGGCGCGAGCACCATCGTCATGTTGCGGCCCTCGAGCCGGGCGTACGCCTCGACCTTGCCGAGCGGGCCGACCTGTTCGATGACCGCGTCGAGGATCTTCGAGCCGAGCTCCGGGTGCGCCATCTCGCGCCCACGGAACTGCAGGGTGACCTTCACCTTGTGGCCGTCCTCCAGGAACTCCTGCATGTGACGGACCTTGGTGTCGAAGTCGCCCTTGCCGATCTTCGGACGGAACTTCACTTCCTTGATCGACACCTGGACGGTCTTCTTGCGGCTCTCCTTGGCCTTCTGGCTCTCCTCGTAGCGGAACTTGCCGTAGTCCATGATCCGGCACACGGGCGGGTTGGCCATCGGCGCGACCTCGACGAGATCGAGATCGAGCTGACGAGCCATCGACAACGCTTCGGGCAGGGGTTTGATGCCCAACTGGTTGCCGTCCGGACCGATGAGGCGGACCTCACGGGCGCGGATGCGGTCGTTGTACCGGTGGTCTGGTTGCTGCGGCGGTGCTATGGCTGATCACTCCTGTGCAATGGGCTGTCCTCCCAGTCGGGTCCACGGTTCGTGAGGGGAAGCCGTGAACACGACGAGGACGAGCCGCACGGCGAGCGCCGGCGTCCGACCAGTTCGTGTCGTCGACCTGGACGCACCACGGGTGGCCAGGTGGGGACCTCCGGCACGCCGGTGGCCCCGCTTCACCTCGGTTGTGGCCGGTAGGGTACCAAAAGTGAGCGACGAAACCTCGAACCACCAGGACCTCGACCCGCACGAGGCGTCGGACCCGGCGCTCCGTGACGACGTCGACGGCGAGTGGGACGAGGCCCGCGGGGTGCTCGACGACGCCCGCCGGCGGTTGGCGGAGGTCCCCGCCGACGTCGTCGTCGCGAACCACGTGATGGGCCTCTACGAGCTGGCGGCGATCCACCTCGGCGCCGAGACGCCCGACCTCACCCAGGCCGCGCTCGCGATCGATGCCGTCGGGTGCCTGGTCGACGGCCTCGGCGACCGCCTGGGACCGGATGCCTCGACGCTGCGCGACGCGCTCGCCAACATCCGGCTCGCGTTCGTGCAGATCAAGGGCGCGCAGGGCGCCTGAACCGGCCGACGGGCGCAGCGACCACCCGACCGTCTCGCACCGTCACGCCCTCGGCCCGCAGCAGCGCCGCCTGCTCGGCCTCGTGCCCGGGCACCAGGCGACCGGCGGCGTTCACCACCCGCCACCACGGCAGCTCGTCATCGGGCACCCCGACGGCGAGCAGCCGACCGACCAGCCGGCTGAGCTTCGGATGGCCGGCGGTCTCGGCGATGTCGCCGTACGTGCTCACCTCCCCCTCGTCGAGCGCACGGATCACGTCGAGGATCCGGGCGTCGCGGGCCGCGTTCACGCCGGGCGCACCCCGGCGGCCTCCCAGCGCCCGAGCTTGGGGATCAGGTCGAACACGACCGCCCGACCGACCTCGATGGTGCGCGTCCCGTCGGCGATGACGATGCAGTGGAACGGGTAGCGGTGGCCATCGCCGGCCTCGATCTCGCCGAGACCGACGACGGCGTCGAAGTCGACGACGGTGCCGGAGCGCGAGCTGGCCGGGGAGCTGGCCGGGGAGCTGGCCGGGGAGCTCACGGGATGATCTTGCTGATCGGCATCTCGAGGATGCCGCTCGCGCCGGCGTCCTTCAGCGCAGGGATCAGCCGGTTGATCTGGTTCTTCGCGACCACGGTCTCGACGGCGAACCCGTCCTCGTTGGCGAGTTCGTTGACGGTCGGCGACTTGAGCGAGGGCACCAGTGCGAGCACCGCGTCGAGTGCGTCGGCGGCCACGTTCAGCTTCAGCAGCACCTTGCCGCGCGCATCGAGGGTGCCGTTCAGCAACGTCATCAGCTGACCCATCGCATGGCGCTTCGCCGGGTCGTCGTGGGCCGCACGGTTCGCCACCACCTCGGTGTAGCTCTGCATGATCTCGTCGAGGATCCGCAGTCCGGCGGCCCGTAGCGCCCGGCCGGTCTCGGTGATGTCGACGATGCAGTCGGCGATGTCGGGGATCTTGGCCTCGCTCGCCCCGTACGACAGCCGGATGTCGGCCTCGATCCCCTTCGACTCGAAGAACCGTCGGGTGAGCTCGGGATACTCGGTGCTCACCCGGAGGCCCTGGGGGAGGTCCTCGATCCGCTCCGCCGGCGAATCGCCCGCCACCGCCACCACCACCCGGATCGGCAGCGCCGTGGCCTTGGAGTACTTCAGCTCGCCGAGGCTCACCACGTCGCTCGCGGTCTCCTCCACCCAGTCCCGCCCGGTGATGCCGACGTCGAACAGACCCTCGGCCACGTAGGTGGGGATCTCCTGCGGCCGCAGGATGCGCACCTCGGCGATGCGGGGATCGTCGATGGAGGCCTTGTAGTCGACCGAGGACGAGCGGACCACGGGGAGGTCGGCGGCGTCGAACAGGTCGAGGGTCGCCTTCTCGAGCGAACCCTTGGGGAGGACGAGTCGCAGCACGACGGCGAACGCTATCGGTCGCCGCCGACAGCGGGCCAATGTGTTCCGCCGTGGCGTCCGGCCACGGGCGCGCTCAGTGGCTCGTCGGTTCGGCGTGCAGGAGGCGCAGCGCGTGCGGCACCACGTCGAGGATCGCACCGAGTTGCTCGACGCATCCCTTCGGCGAGCCCGGCGTGTTGCACACGATGGCCTGACCGCGGATACCGGCGATGCCGCGCGACAACCGTCCGAGCGGGCTGATCAGTCGCATCGCCTCCGCGAGTCCCGGCGCCTCGCGCTCGACGACCAGGCGGGTGCCCTCGGGCGTCTGGTCGCGCGGCGCGAAGCCCGTGCCACCGGTGCTGACGACCAGGCCGGCGAAGCCGTCACACATCTCGCGCAACACCGCGGCGACGAGCTCGGCGCCGTCGGCGGTGACGCGGTGCTCGACGACCTCGAAACCGGCGTCGGTGAGCTGCGCGACGAGCGCCCGACCGCTCGCGTCGTCACGTGTGCCGTGCACCACGCCGTCGCTGACGGTGAGGACCTTCGCCGCGAGTGGGGTGGTGTCGTCACTCATGGCCGTCGACGGTACCGGATGAGCACCATGCCGTCGGTGTCCTCGTCGTGGGGCAGCACCCGCCATCCGTGGCCGTATCGCCGCCACGTGCCGGGAGGTTCGTCGTCGACGACGTCGAAGCCGTCGGGCACCGGGTGGTCGATCGACTCGGCAGCGGTGAGCGTGCACACGCTGTACACGAACGTGCCGCCCGGACGCACCAGCGGCGTCGACGCGTCGATGAGGCGACGTTGCAGACCGGCGAGCTCGTCGATCGCGTCGGGCCCGATCCGCCACCGGGCGTCGGCGCGTCGGCGCATGGCCCCGAGGCCGGAGCACGGCGCGTCCAGCAGCACCCGGTCGAATGCGCCCGCGACGAACGGTGGCACGGTGCCGTCGGCACAGACGGCGACCGCGTCGGCTCCGGTGCGTTCGATGTTCGTACGCACGAGTCCGATCCGCGACGGCGAGGCGTCGGCCGCAACCACGAACGCACCCCCGACATCGGCTCGCGCCGCCATCGCGGTCGCCTTCCCGCCCGGGGCTGCGCTCACGTCGAGCACACGCTCCCCCGCCCTGGCGCCGACCGCGGCAGCCACCCACTGCGACGACCGGTCCTGCACGTACCCGTCGTCGCGCGACGTGACGGTGGGCGCCGCGTTCATCCGGGCGAGTGCCGGGTCGGCCTCGTCGCCGAGCTCCGTACGGAGCCGCTCGACCATCCAGGTCGGATAGCTGAGCTCGGTCGCCCGGTCCGGCCACACCATCGGTGTGGTCGCGACCTTGCGCAGCACGGCGTTGACGAAGCCCCGGGTGCGCTTCGGAGCGAGTGAGACGGTCTCACCGACGGCGGCGTGACGCGCCACGCCGGCGAAGACGAGCTGGTAGGCGCCGAGACGCAGCAGGCTGCGGGTCGCGGCATCGGGCTCGGAGAGCACGAACCGGTCGACGAGCGCGTCGCAGGCACGGCGCATACGCGTGGTGCCGTACACGAGCTCGGTGACGAAGCCGCGATCTCGCTCGGACAGGCCCGATCGGGCCAGCGCCGCCGGGACGACCAGGTTGGCGTAGGCGCCGTCGTCCTCGATGCGCCGCAGGAGCTGGTGGGCGAGGTCGCGGGTGCCGGTCACCCCTCCAGCATGCCGCCGCCGTACCGGGGATCGTCGGCTGCGCTCGGCGGGAGGAGCTGGGACACGGAGGGGACGCACGTGGTGCCGGGCACGAGCGCGAGGTCCTGACACACGCTCTGGCGCGTGAGCCGCCAAACCCCGTCCTCGCCGAGCACCGCCATGCCGTAGCGGTCGGCGAACGACGCCATCGGCGAGTCGATGTCGTAGCGGAACCACGCCTCGGTGGGCGAGGTGAACACGAGCTCGCGCACCGTGAACGTGGCCGCCGCGGCCGTCTCGGCGTACGCGCCGTCGGCGATCGAATCCCACGCCGCGACCAGACCGGTCCCGTCGTCCACCGCGGCGAGCCGGTCGTCGTACGCACTCGATCGCGTGGCCGAGAGGGCGTCACGGATCGCCGCCTCGGCGGTGGCCGGGTCGGCGGGCTGCTCACCGGGGTCTGGCAGCGCCGGCGGCGGCGGCTGGCACGCGTCGCGGTACTCCGGCGACGACCACGATTCGATCAGCTCGGCACGCTCGACGGTGTCGACCGCTCCGCTGCGCTCGATGCCGATCGTGAGTTCGTCGGCGATCGGGCCGGTCACCATCAAGATCGCGAGGCCGCCGGCCTCGGTGGCGATCGGCACCGCTCGGTCGGTGCCCGCCGGCGTCGTGAGCGTCACTGCCGTGGCGTCGTCGGCCACCTGGGCGATCACGCCGAAGCGGGGTGCGCCTTCCACGTGGCCCGTGGCGAACGTGGTGACGGAGAGTCCGTCCTTCGGCTCGCGGTACCAGGGTGCCCAGCTCACGTTCACGGAGTCGGGGGTCGCGATGCCGACCCGCAGGCTGCCCGTCGGCGAGCACCACGCTGCGGGTGTCCAGTCGGGGAACTCGGGCCAGCCGGAGCCGAGGTCGCCCTCGTACCACTGGCCGTGCAGCCGCACCACCGAGCCGTCGTCGAAGCGCCGCTCACCGAGCAGCATCTGCGCCGGCTCGGGATACGCGGCCTCGGTGAAGCTGCCTGCGCCGCCGCCCGGGCCCGACGCGGCCTCGTCACCGGCGGCGATCGTGGCCTCGGTCGCCGCGGCGGACGCGTCGGTGCCTGCTCCGGCCGCAGGCGCATCGGTCGCGGGCGGCGGGACGGTCGTGACGACGGATGTGCTTTCGGGTGCCTCGGTGGCGGGCGCAGCCGCGGACACCGTCGACGGGGTGGCCGCGACGGCGGCGACGTCCGGTGCGGATGCGCGACCGACCACCACCCCGAGTGCCCCGACCGCCAACGCGATCGACCCGCCGATCGCCCATGCTCGTCCTCGATCCACGACGACCTCCCCTCGGTCTCCCGAGCGCCTCGCCCGGGCCCGACGTCGACTTCGACGTCGGGCGCGCCGTTCAGGTTCCCAGTTCTTCGGCGCCCGTCATCCGTGCCCCGTTCACCACGTCGCGCCAGGACATCACGGCCTTCCCATCGGGTTGCACCCGCACGAGGCGGAGCCCCCCGACGAGCCCGTCGGGCTCGACCGTCGACCCGGTTCCTCCGGCGTCGACGACGTCGGCCTCGTGCACCTTCAGCCGCCGGCCGCGCCAGGTGGTCCAGGCACCGCCGAGGCGGATCTGGCGGTCGCGGGTGGCCGCCGGGGCGGACCAGTCGAGCAGGAGGTCGTCGGCGCCGAGCTTGGCCGCGTAGGTCGGCTCTCCCGTCTGCGGCACGGCGGGAGCGAGACCGGCGCGCAACTCGCGCACGAGCAGATCGGTGCCCACGCGGACCAGCTCGCCGCGCAGCGCCGCGCCGGTGGCGGTCGGGGCGATGTCCACCACCTCCACGGCGTGCACCGGGCCGGTGTCGAGGCCGGCCTCGAGCTGCATGAGGCACACGCCGGTGCGGTCGTCGCCGGCGAGCAGCGCGCGCTCCACCGGTGCCGCGCCACGCCAGCGAGGCAGCAGCGAGAAATGCAGGTTCACCATCGGCAGCGCCGCGAGCGCGTACGGCTTGATCAGCTGTCCGAACGCCACCACCACGCCGAGATCGGCACCGTGCTCGGCGGCGAGCGCGATGGCCTCGTCGACGGTGTGCACCACCGACAGTCCGAGCCGCTGTGCCTCGGCCTTCACCGGGCTCGGCGACAGCTCGCCGCCACGCCCGCGGCGCTTGTCGACGCGCGTGACGACGCAGACGACCTCGAAGCCCGACTCGACCAGGGCCGTCAGCGGCGGCACGGCCATCGCCGGCGTACCGAGGTAGACGAGCCGACGAGGCGGTGTGCCGCGGTCGCTCACGACAGCCGGAGTCGCCGGCGCGGCGGCGGGGCCGCAGCGGCGTCGCGCAGACGGCGGTACTCGGCGAGCGCCTCCTTGCGCTGTTCGGGCTGCATCCGGTCGAACATCAGCACCCCGTTGAGGTGATCGATCTCGTGCTGGAACAGCCGGCCGGCGAGCTCGCTCGCCTCGATCTCGATCGTGTTGCCGTCGAGGTCGACGCCGCGCATCAGCACCTCGTTCGGGCGCATCATCTCGACGTACAGCCCGGGGATGCTGAGACACCCCTCGTCGTACACCCACTCGCCGCGAGCCTCGACGATCTCCGGGTTGAAGATCACCATCGGCTGGTCGTCCATGTCCCACACGAAGATCTGCTTCTGCACCCCGATCTGCGGGGCGGCGAGACCGATGCCCGACTCGCTCGTGTACAGCGTGTCGAACATGTCGTCGACGAGACGCGCGATCTTGCCGTCGATGTCGGTGACCTGGGCGGCCTGGGTCTTCAGGACCGGGTCGCCGAAGGTGCGGATCTGCTGCGCCATACCTGCAAGGCTACCCAGCGCATGACCAGGTCCTCGGAGCGCCAGTACTTCGACGACGACCCGTCGGTGCCGTCGGCGCCGGTCGACGTGACGTGGTCGCTGCCGGACGGCCCGTTGGTGCTCACGACCGACCGCGGCGTGTTCGGGCGCGGGCAGGTGGACACCGGCACCAAGCTGTTGCTCGTGACGCTGGGCGCGCCACCACCGACGGGTGATCTGCTCGACCTCGGATGTGGCACCGGCGCGATCGCGCTCACGATGGCGCGTCGCTCCCCTGGTGCCACGGTGTGGGCGGTCGACGTGAACCGCCGAGCCCGCGAGCTGTGCGCCGCCAACGCCGCCCGCCACGGCCTCACGAACGTCCGGGTGTGCGCACCCGACGAGGTGCCCGACGACGTGGTGTTCGCCGAGATCTGGAGCAACCCACCGATCCGCATCGGCAAGGCCGCCCTCCACGACCTGCTCGACCGCTGGCTCGGCCGATTGGCGCCCGGCGGCGTCGCGATGCTGGTGGTGCAGAAGCACCTCGGCAGCGACTCGCTGCAGCGCTGGCTGAGCGACCACGGCCACCCGACCGATCGCCTCGCCACCGGCGCCGGCTTCCGCGTGCTGCGCGTGCGGGATCGCTGACACCCGTCGGCCGACGATCAACACTCCTGGGCGCCACCCTCCACTCACCGGCCCAGCACAGCGACATCCCCGGCACCCAAGACGACGAACGGCCGCCTCCTGGGCGCCACCCTCCACTCACCGACCCAGCACAGCGACATCCCTGGCACCCAGGACGATCAGCGGCGGGGTGGGTCGACCTCGATCCGCAGGCGGGCGTCGCGCGGGCGCGGGGTGTCGCTCAGCAGGTCGCCCAGCTCGTCCCAGTCGTCGGCCCGTACCAGGAAGCCGTCACCGTCGGCCGCCACCGCCAGCGGCAGCATCTCGACGAACTCGGCGGCACCGTCGCCGCTCACCCGGGCCAGCGCCCGGAACGGCGGCAACCCGAGCTCGCGCCGTCGCGCCGCCTCGCGCTTGGCCAGCAGGCCCGGATCGGCGGCGACGGCGGCTTGCAGCACCTCGTGATCGGGACGGAAGGTCTGCACGAGCAGCCGCTGATCTGCTCGCCGGGGCCCGAGCAGCCGGGCTGCTCGCACGAGCAGCGCCATCGCCTGCTCGGCCGCCCGGTAGCGCGGCGCGAGCAGCTCGGCGTCGATGTCGACGAAGGCCACCACGTCCGCGTCACGCACCCGGTGCAGCACGGCCTCGGTCCCGACGTACACCCCGGCGTCGATCGGGAGCTCGCCACTCGATCCCGTGACCGCCACGACCGACCGGTTGGCGGCCTTCTCGAGCTCGTCACGCAGGCGCGTCACCCCGGGCCGCACGTTGGCCAGCACGGTCGAGCCGCACGCCTGGCACACGGGTGGTCGCGTCGTCCCGCAGCGCCCGCACCGCAAGAGCTCGTCGTCACCCTGGTGGACGGCTGCGGCACACCGCTCGCACTCCAACAGCGCCCGGCAGGTCCGGCAGGCCAGCAGGCGCGCTCGGCCGGGGGTGTTGTGCACGCACACCACTCGCACCGCCGGATCGCGGATCGCCTCGATCAGACGACTCGTCACGAGCGAGCGCTTCCAGGGATCCTCGCCGCGACGATCGACGATCTCGACGGTCGGCCAGCCGTCACGCTCGTCGGCAGCCGACGGTCGCATCCATCGGGTGCCCGACCAGGCGAGCGCCGCGACGGTCGGGCAGGGCGAGACGCACACCACGGGGATCCCGAGGCGTCGGGCGCGCTCGATCGCCACGTCGCGGGCGTGCCATGTCGGGGTGCGCTGCTCCTGCAGCGCCTCGTCGTGCTCGTCCAGCACCACGATCGCGGCCAGGTCAGGCACACTCGCCCACACGGCGCTGCGGGCCCCCACCACGGTGTCCGCCGAGCCGGACGCCGCCGCCGACCAGCCGTCGGGGAGCAGGGCGACGCCGAGCCCCGCACCGCGCAGTCGCGCCGCCACCAGCGCCGCACCCTCCTGCGACGGGTGCACCACCAGCACGCGCCCGCGCTCGCGCGCGGCGAGCACGATCGACATCGGATCGTCGGTCGGCGACACCCGGATCACACCGCCGCCGTCGGCGAGCAGGTGCCCGGCGCCTGCGGAGGCGTCGGCGGACGCCACCGGCCGAACGGGAGCCGGCCGGGCGAGCGACGCCACCATCCGCGGCGGCCCTGCGGCCACGAGGAACGGCCGCAGCCGGTCGCTCCCCCAGCGGTGCGCGGCCCACTCGGCGAGCTCGACGATCTCGGCCGACGGGCCGTGGCCCGACCACCTGGTCAGCGGGACGAGCCGGTCGAGGGGCACCTCGCGCCGTCGATCGGCGTCCGGTTCGCCCACGCGCAGGACCCAGCCCCCGACACGTCGGCCGTGCAGGTCGACACGCACGAGCGAGCCGACACGGACGCGGTCCACGAGCGCGTCGGGGACGCGGTAGTCGAACGCCTTGTCGAGCCCGGTGACGTCGGGCAGCACGGTCGCGGTGATCACCACGGGGTGACCGCCGCGATCCGATCAGAGGCCGACTTCGGCCTTGAACGCGTCGAGGCGCCCGGTGTGCTCCCACGAGAACTCGGGCAACGCACGACCGAAGTGGCCGTAGGCCGCGGTCTTGCGGAAGATCGGACGCTTCAGGTCGAGGTCGCGCACGATCGCCGCCGGCCGCAGGTCGAACACCTCACGCACCGCCCGCTCGATCCGCTCCTGATCCACCGTGTTCGTCCCGAAGGTCTCGACCAGGATGTTCATCGGATGCGCCATCCCGATGGCGTACGCCACCTGCACCTCGCAACGCGACGCCGCACCCGACGCCACCACGTGCTTCGCCACCCACCGCGCCGCGTACGCCGCCGACCGGTCGACCTTGCTCGGATCCTTGCCCGAGAACGCACCACCACCATGGCGACCCATCCCGCCGTAGGTGTCGACGATGATCTTGCGGCCCGTGAGACCCGTGTCGCCGTGCGGACCACCGATCACGAACTTGCCCGTCGGGTTCACGTGGATGTCGAAGTCGTCCTCCGCGAACTGCGAGGGGATCACCGGACGGATCACGTGCTCGATCAGGTCGGGACGGATCACCGTGTCACGATCGATGCCCTCCGCGTGCTGGGTGCTCACCAACACGTGCGAGATCCGTGCCGGCTTGCCGTCGACGTAGTCGATCGTCACCTGCGTCTTGCCGTCCGGCCGCAGGTACGGCACCACGCCTGCCTTGCGCACCTCCGACAGACGCTCCGACATCCGATGCGCCAGCCAGATCGGCAACGGCATCAGATCCGGCGTCTCGTCGCACGCGTAGCCGAACATCATGCCCTGGTCGCCAGCACCCTGGCTGTTCAGGTAGTCCTCGCCCGACGCCCCCGCACGAACCTCCTCGCTCGTGTCGACACCCTGCGCGATGTCGGCCGACTGCTCGTCGATCGAGACGATCACCCCACAGGTGTTGCCGTCGAAGCCGTAGAGCGCGTTGTCGTACCCGATGCCGTTGATCACCTCACGCGCCAACTTCGGGATGTCGACGTACGCGTTCGTGGTGATCTCACCGGCCACGACGCACAACCCCGTCGTCAGCAACGTCTCACACGCCACCCGACCGTTCGGGTCCTCCGCCAGGATCGCGTCGAGCACGGCGTCACTCACCTGATCGGCCATCTTGTCGGGATGGCCTTCGGTGACGCTCTCGGAAGTGAAGGTGAACGTGCTCACGACGTGAGTCTCCTGCTGGTGTGTGATCTGGTTCTCGGAACGGGTGGCGACGACATCAGGGCTGCGTGCCGTCGAACGAGGTCAGCGCCGCCCTGACGTCGCACACGCTATCCAGTACGGCACGTGCGATCGCGCGCTTGTCGGTGAGCGACACGGTGATCGTGTCGCCACCGGCGCGCACGATGGTGACCGCATTGGTGTCGTGCTGGAAGCCGACGCCGGGCGCGCTCACGTCGTTCGCGACGATCAGGTCGAGGTTCTTGCGACGCAGCTTCGACTCGGCGTTCGCGATCAGATCGCTCGTCTCGGCAGCGAAGCCGACGAGCACCTGGCCGGGACGCTTGGCGGCGCCGAGGCCGGCGAGGATGTCGGGGGTCGGCTCGAGCACGATCTCGGGCACCCCCATCTCCTTCTTGATCTTGCCGTCGGCGGCGTGCACCGGCCGGAAGTCGGCGACGGCGGCGGCCATCACCACCACGTCGGCCGTGGGCGCCAGGTCGTCGAGCGCCGCCTGCATCTCGGCGGCGGTCTCCACCGGTCGGGCGACGGCACCGGGCGGCAACGGCAACTCGACGGTGGTGACGAGGGTGACCCGAGCACCACGGGCGAGGGCCTCGGCGGCGATCGCGTAGCCCTGCTTGCCGCTGCTGCGATTGGCGACCACGCGGACGGCGTCGATCGGCTCGCGGGTGCCGCCGGCGCTCACCACGACGTGGACGCCGACGAGGTCCTTCGGGCCGAGCACACGCTCGACCTCGGCGACGATCCGTTCGGGTGCGGCGAGCCGGCCCTTCCCCGAGTCGCCGCCGGCGAGCCGGCCCTCCTCGGGTTCGACCACCTGCACGCCGCGCCGGCGCAGCGTGGCGAGATTGTCCTGGACGGCGGGGTTCTCCCACATCTCGGTGTGCATCGCCGGGCACACGATCACCGGCGCTCGCGTGGCGAGCAGGGTGTTGGTGAGCAGGTCGGTCGACAGGCCCGCGGCGTACGCCGCGAGCAACCGGGCGGTGGCGGGGGCGACCAGCACGAGATCGGCCTGCTGGCCGAGACGCGTGTGCGGGATCGGGCTCGCCTCGTCCCAGAGGCTCGTCTGCACCGGCTCGCTCGCGAGCGCCGACAGCGTGGTCCGACCGACGAAGTGTTCGGCGCCGGCGGTCATCACGGGCACGACGTGGGCGCCCGCATCGACCAGCCGGCGGCACACCTCGACCGCCTTGTAGGCGGCGATGCCACCGGTGACACCGAGGACGATCCGACGCCCGTGCAACACCATGGTCGACCGATCGACGCCGTTCGAGGCCGTCAGCTCGCGAGGAACCCGGACGTCGCCGTGCTCAGTCGGCGACCGTGACGGTCTCGTCACCCGTCGGCAGGAGCTCGCCGTCGACCTCGTCGACCTCGTCGACGGGGTCGGTGCGCTTGATCTTGTCGGCTGCGATCTCCTCGAAGCCGATGCTGAGCGGCTTGCGGGCGACCGAACTCACCTGCGGGGGCACCATGTGACCGAGACCGTCGCCGAGCTGGCTGAAGTACGAGTTGATCTGGCGAGCACGGCGAGCGGCGAGGGTGACCAGGCTGAACTTCGAGTCGACTCGGTCGAGGAGCTCCTCGATCGGCGGGTTCATCATGGTGTCGTGCGTGCGCTGCATCGTGGTGTTCGCTCCTTGCGGCTCGCCCCGAGTGGGCGCTGCATCCTACCTGATCGGGGTGCCGATCAGGCGCTTCGCGAGCTCGTCGGCCGGCCGCCGAAGCGCCCGCGGTGGTGCTCGATGATCTCGAGCATCTCGTCGACGGTGCGAGCGAGGTCGTCGTTCACGACGATGTGGTCGGCGAGGGCCCGCCCGACGGGTTCCTCTTCCTCGGCCTTGCGGACCCGCTGCTCGACCTTGTGGTCCGGATCGCCACGGCCCCGCAGGCGCCGCTCCTGCTCGGCTCGTGACGGTGGGAGCACGAAGATCAGCACGGCGTCGGGGTGGACCGCCTTCACCTGCCGGGCGCCGTCGACCTCGATCTCGAGCACGGTGTCGTGGCCGGGACGCGGCTCGGGCATCGGGGTGCCGTAGTAGTTGCCGAGGAAGTCGGTCCACTCGAGGAACCCACCGGTCTCGATGCGATGCTCGAACGTGGCGCGGCTCGTGAACACGTAGGCGTCGTCGGCCTCGCCCGGACGCTGTTCGCGCGTGGTCCAGCTCCGGCTGAGCCACAGCACTGGGTCGCGCTCGACGAGCGCTCGGACGATGGTGCCCTTCCCGACACCGCCGGGTCCGGACACGATGAACACGAGCCGATCCGCGCCGGTGCCGCCGTCGGCGGACACCGGCCCGGGATCGCCCATGGCGTGCGAGGCCTCCACGGCTGGGGGCCTCAGTGGCTCACTTGCCGAGCTGCTCGAGCAGCGCGGCCTTCTGCTGCTGGCCGAGGCCCTGCACACGACGGTTGTCGGCGATGCCGATCTCGTCCATGATCTTGCGCGCCTTCACCTTGCCCACGCCGGGCAGGGATTCGAGCAGCGACACGACCTTCAGCTTGCCGATGGTGTCGTCGGTGCTGGCGAGCGCCTCGGCGAGCGAGAGCGAGCCGATCTTGAGCTTGTTCTTGACCTCGGCGCGGGCGGTGCGAGCCTCGGCGGCCTTGGCGAGCGCAGCGGCGCGCTGTTCAGGGGTCAGTTGCGGGGGTGTAGCCATAGAGCTCCACCCTAGTCAGGCACCTCCCGCGACTCGCGGACATCCGACGTCGAGATCGCCCCAGGTGACGGTCACTTTTCACGTCCGTCACGCGGAACGGTGCACGACCCCGGTGAGCGCGCCGAGTGCGCCGTGCTCGTGGGCGCGCGCCCACGACACCATCTCCTCGAGCACGCGGACCGCGGCGCGGGGGTCGGCGAAGGTGGCGGTGCCGACCTGGACGGCCTGTGCCCCGACGGCCATCAGCTCGATGGCGTCCCATCCGCACGCCACCCCGCCGACACCCACGATCGGCACGTCGGCGAGCGCGGCGCGCACGTCGTGAACGGCGCGGACGGCGACGGGATGGATGCCGGGACCCGAGAGACCACCGCCGCCGGCGGACAGGGCCGGGCGCATCGTGCCGGGGTCGATCACCATCCCGAGCACCGTGTTCACGAGCACGAGCGCGTCGGCGCCGGCGTCGCGCACGGCCGTCGCCACCTCGACGATGCGGTCGGTGTTCGGGCTGAGTTTGGCCCAGCGCGGGAGCCCGCAGATGTCGGTGACGCGCAGCACCTCGGCGGACAGCTCGGGATCGTGGGCGAAGATGCCCCGCCGGCCCTCGAGGTTGGGACACGAGAGGTTCACCTCGACCGCCACCACCGCGTCGGGCACACCCGCGAGCTGTTCGGCGGCTCGCCGGTAGTCGTCGATCCCTCGCCCCCAGATGCTCGCGACCACCTTGGCGCCGGTGTCGATCAGCTCCGGCAGCTCGTGGGTGCGCCAGTGCTCGACCCCGGGCCCTTGCAGCCCGACCGCGTTCAGCATGCCCACGCCAGCGGGGCTGAGTCGGGGCGCCGGGTTGCCGGGCCACTCGTACGCCGTGAGCGACTTCGTCACCACGGCACCGAGCGAGGCGAGGTCGACGAACTCGGCGAGCTCGGCGCCGTAACCGGCGGTGCCGGCGGCGAGCATCACCGGGTTGGCCAGTTCGACCCCGCCGATGCGCACCGTGGTGTCCACCGCCAGCGAGGTGTCGACCGCCCCGGACCGCCGACCCCGGCGCCGTCTACCGAGCATGGAACTCCTGCAGCGAGCGCACGGTCAGGTGGTCGGTGCCCTGCTCGGCCATGCCCTGCACCGCGGCGAGCGCGGCGTCGACCGTGGTGACCGAGCTCACCCGGTTGGTGTTCGCGGCCTTGCGGATCTGTTCGCCGTCGGTGCGACCACCGCGACCTTGCGGGGTGTTGATCACGAAGCTGATCTCGCCCTTCGCGATGAGGTCGACCGCGGTGAGCGAGGCGCCCTCGTTCACCTTGCCCACCACCACGTCGACCGGCTGGTCGAACCGTGCGAGATACGCCGCGGTGCCCTGCGTGGCGGCGATGCCGAGCCCGAGCTCGCGCAACCGCTTCGCGACCACCAGCCCGGCCGGCTTGTCCCCGTCGGCGAGCGACAGGAACACCGTGCCCTCGCTCGGCAGCAGCGTGCCGGCGGCGAGCTCGGCCTTGAAGAAGGCCTTGCCGAAGGAGACGTCGATGCCCATCACCTCGCCGGTCGAGCGCATCTCCGGGCCGAGCGCGGTGTCGACCTCGGGGAACCGGTTGAACGGCAACACGGCCTCCTTCACGGCGACGTGGCCGTGGTCGGACGGCGGCACGAGGAGCCCCTCGGCGCGCAGCTCGGCGAGCGTGGCACCGAGCATGACGCGGGTGGCGACCTTGGCGAGCGGGACGCCGGTCGCCTTCGCGACGAACGGCACCGTCCGGCTCGCGCGCGGGTTGGCCTCGATCACGTACACCGTGGTGCCCGACACCGCGTACTGCACGTTGATCAGGCCTCGCACGTCGAGCGCGTTCGCGATCGAACGGGTGTAGGCCTCGATCACCTCCACCACCCAGCTCGGCAGCGTCTGCGGCGGGATCGCACACGCCGAGTCGCCCGAGTGCACCCCCGCCTCCTCGACGTGCTCCATCACGCCGCCGATCAGCACCTCGCCGGTGTGGTCGCGGATCGCGTCGACGTCGACCTCGGTCGCGTCCTCGAGGAACCGGTCGATCAGCACCGGCCGCTCGGCCGACAGGCCACCCTCCTTGCCGAGGCTGCCGAAGCCGGCGAGCTCGGCCATCGCACGCGCCAGGTGGTTGCGATCGTGGACGATCTGCATCGCCCGACCGCCGAGCACGTAACTCGGACGCACGAGCACCGGGAAGCCGACACGATCGACGATCTGCAGCGCCTGCTCGAGGTCGGTGGCCGTGCCGCCGGGCGGCTGCGGGATGTGCAGCTCGTCGCACAGCGCGTTCCACTTCTCGCGATCCTCGGCGAGGTCGATCGACGCGGGCGAGGTGCCGGCGATGAGCTCGACGGGCAGCTGGCCGGACAGTTTGAGCGGTGTCTGGCCGCCGAGCGACACGATCACCTTCGGCGCCACCCCGCCGCTCGCCGCCGTCTCCGCGGCGATGACGTTGAGCACGTCTTCCTTGGTGAGGGGTTCGAAGTAGAGCCGGTCGCTGGTGTCGTAGTCGGTGCTGACGGTCTCGGGGTTGCAGTTCACCATCACCGTCTCGAACCCGGCGTCGCGCAGCGCGAACGAGGCGTGCACGCAGCAGTAGTCGAACTCGATGCCCTGGCCGATGCGGTTGGGGCCGCTGCCGAGGATCACCACGCGCGGACGGTCGCTCGGGCACACCTCGTTCTCGTCCTCGTAGGTGCTGTAGTGATACGGCGTGTGCGCCTCGAACTCGGCCGCGCAGGTGTCGACGGTCTTGAACGTCGGCACCACCCCGGCCGCCTCACGGGCCGCACGCACCGTGGTCTCGTCGGCGCCCCACAGGTGTGCGAGCTGACCGTCGCTGAAGCCGAGACGCTTGGCGCGGCGCCACGCGGTGCGACCCATGCCGTCGAGGCCGATCTCGGCGAGCGCATGACGCTCGTCGGTGATCAGACTCATCTGGTCGAGGAACCACGGATCGATCTTGGTGCTGGTGTGCACGTCGTCGATCGACACGCCGCGGCGCAGCAGCTCACCGACCTGCTGGATCCGGTCGGGCGTCGGGATCGCCGCACGGGTGAGGAGGTCGGCGTCGCTCACGTCGGCGAGCTGCTGCTCTGCCGGGTCGCACCCGAGGCCGAGACGGCCCTGCTCGAGCGATCGCAGGCCCTTCTGCAGGCTCTCGGGGAACGTGCGGCCGATGCTCATCGCCTCGCCGACGGACTGCATCTGCGTGCCGAGCACCCCGCTCGTGCCGGGCAACTTCTCGAACGCCCAGCGCGGGATCTTGGTGACGATGTAGTCGATGCTCGGCTCGAAGCTCGCCGGCGTCATCTTGGTGATGTCGTTCGGGATCTCGTCGAGCGTGTAGCCGACGGCCAGCTTGGCGGCGATCTTGGCGATCGGGAAGCCGGTGGCCTTCGACGCGAGGGCCGAACTGCGCGACACACGCGGGTTCATCTCGATGACGACCTGTTCGCCGGTGGCCGGGTTCACCGCGAACTGCACGTTGCTGCCACCGGTCTCGACGCCCACGCGACGGATGCACGCGAACGCAGCGTCGCGCATCTGCTGGTACTCGACGTCGGTGAGGGTCTGCGCCGGGGCGACGGTGATCGAGTCGCCGGTGTGCACGCCCATGGCATCGACGTTCTCGATCGAGCAGATGATCACGCAGTTGTCGGCGCGGTCGCGCATCACCTCGAGCTCGTACTCCTTCCAGCCGGCGATCGAGGTCTCGATGAGGATCTCGCTGATCGGGCTGGCGGCGAGGCCGTTGGCCGCGGCGGTCTCGAACTCCTCCATGGTGGCGGCCATGCCGGTGCCGCGTCCGCCGAGGATGTACGCCGGGCGGATGATGATCGGCAGGCCGATCTCGGCGACGACCGCGCGCGCCTCGTCCATCGTGTGCGCGGTGCCGCTGCGCGGCACGCTGAGGCCGATCTCGATCATCGCCTGCTTGAACCGCTCGCGGTCTTCCGCCGTGGCGATCGCCTCGGCGTTCGCGCCGATCATCTCGGGCGTGCCCGGCACGCCGATGAGGCCACGTTCGTACAGCGCCATCGCCGTGTTGAGGCCGGTCTGGCCGCCCATGGTGGGCAGCACGGCGTCGGGCCGCTCGCGTTCGATGATCTTGGCGACGACCTCCCACGTGATCGGCTCGACGTAGGTGACGTCGGCGAAGTCGGGGTCGGTCATGATCGTCGCCGGGTTCGAGTTGACGAGGATGACGCGGTAGCCCTCCTCGCGCAGCACACGGCACGCCTGGGTGCCGGAGTAGTCGAACTCGCAGGCCTGCCCGATCACGATCGGACCCGAGCCGATGATCAGGATCGAGTGGATGTCGGTGCGCTTCGGCATGTCAGGCCACCCCCAGCTCGGGCACCAGCAGGTCCGTGGTGACGCCACGCCCTCCCCCGCCACCCATCAGATCGTCGAAGAGCGAGAACAGGTACTTGGCGTCGTGCGGCCCCGGGCCTGCTTCGGGGTGGTACTGCACGCTGAACGCCGGCACGCCGCGGACGCGCATCCCCTCGACCGTGCCGTCGTTGAGGTTGAGGTGGGTCACGTCGGCCGTCCCGGCGATCGACTCGGGGTCGACGCAGAAGTTGTGGTTCTGCGAGGTGATCTCGATCTTGCCCGTGGCCTGGTGGCGCACCGGGTGGTTGCCACCGTGGTGACCGAAGGGCAACTTGAACGTCTCGCCGCCGATCGCCCGGCTGAGCAGCTGGTGGCCGAGGCAGATGCCGAACACGGGCACCTCGCCGAGCAGGCCGCGGATCGCCTCGACGGCGTAGCCGACCTCGGCCGGGTCGCCGGGGCCGTTCGACAGGAACACGCCCGCCGGGTTCATCGCCAGCACGTCGGCGGCGCTCGTGCTCGCCGGCACCACCCGCACCGTGCCGAGGCCGGCGAGGTCGCGCAGGATCGAGTGCTTGATGCCGAAGTCGTAGGCGACGATCAACCGCTCGCCGGAACCGACGTCGTACGCCCGGTCGGTGGTCACCTGGGCGACGAGGTCGATGCCGTCGGTGCCACGCTCGGCCTGCGCGGCCGCCCGGAGCGTCGCCTCGTCGGCCGTCCCGAACGCCCCCGGCATCGCGCCCGTGTCGCGCAGCAGACGGGTGAGGCGGCGGGTGTCGATGCCGCCGATGCCGCTGATGCCGTAGCGGCGCAGCATCGCGTCGAGCGACGCCTCGGCGCGCTGGTTGCTGTGGCGACGGGCGATCTCGCGCACGATCACGCCGCGGCAGCACGGGCGGCGGCTCTCGAAGTCGGTGGCGTTCACGCCGTAGTTGCCGATGTGGGTGGCGGTGAAGGTGATGACCTGACCGGCGTAGCTCGGATCGGTGATCACCTCCTGGTAGCCGGCGAGGACGGTGTTGAAGACGACCTCGCCGCTCGCGACACCGCCGGGGGCCGCAGCGCCGAGGTGCTCGCCCTCGAAGACGCTGCCGTCGGCCAGGACGAGCGCAGCGGGGATGACGTGGTTCATGCCGACCACCCTACCTGGATGATCATGCACTCGACTGCATGAGAATGCAGGAGGGCGGCGATCGTCGAGCGGCGGGTCGCCGCGGACGCGAAAACGGACACGTGGGTTCTCCTGCCGTCTGGGCCTCACGGGACCCGCTTCACGGCGACGACGAACCTACCACGCGCTCCGGCGCGTCGATCATGCTCGTGCGCTCGTACAGGCGCCACCAGTCGTTGGCTCGGACGAGGGTGTACTCGGACTGCACGGTCTGCCAGACGAACTCGTTGGCCGGCTCGAGGGTGGCCGGCAGCACGACGAACTGCACCCGGTCGGCGGCCGGGAGCCGCTGCCCGGCGAGCGAGTCGTCGGGGCCGTAGAGCTGCACGGCGAACGGGTTGGGGAACATGTAGATCTCGTGGCGGCGGGCGATCTGCGCGGTCAACGAGTACTGGGCCGACACCACGGCGTCGTCGGGCAGGTCGGCGACGATGTCCCGTGCGGCCACCGCCACCGGGTGATCGGGCGCCCACGAGTACGGGAGGTCGTCGCTGAACGGCATCGCCCCCCAGTGCCAGGCCGACCACAGCGACGTGCACAACACGATCGACACGACCACCGGTCGTGCGCGCTCGCGCACCGTCGACACCGCCCACGCCGTGCCCATCGCGAGCGCCGGCACGGCCACGAGTGCGTAGTGGTACTCCACCTGGTACTGGTACCAGAAGGTGCTGAGCATGTTGGTGCCGAGCACCACGAGGCTGATCAGCGCAACGCTCGGCGCACGGGCGAACACCCAGGCGAACGGTGCGGTCATCTGCCAGAAGTAGAAGGGCCGATCGTCGCTCAGGTAGTGCTCGATCACCGCGCCAGGATCGGTGAACACGGTCTTCAGGAACCCGCCCGGCCCCCCGAAGGGCACCCGCCACGCGTTGCGGGTGGGCACGCCGATCAGGCTGCGCATCACCACCAGCATCGCGACCGCCATGTAGGCGAGCGCGACGACGATCGAGATGAGGCCGATGCGGCGATCACGCTTCACCGCCACCCACACCCCGAGCGGCACCAGCACGAGTGACACGTCCTCCTTCACCAGCAACGACAGGCCGAACGCGACGGCGTACCACCGCCAGCGCTCGCTCACCGCTGCGTACACGGCCATGCCGAGCAGGGGCGGCAGGTAGCTGTCCGGATGGAAGTTCTCGCGGTTGCTCCATGCCACGGCGGGATGCAGGAGGTAGGCCGCGGCCAGCGCGACCGCGAGCGGTTGGGTGAGCTGCACGCGCCGGGCGAGCAGGTACACGGGCACGGCGCCGAGGGCGATGAACAGCGACTGGGTGAACAACAACGCGCCGGCGCTGGGGAACACCCAGTACACCGGGACGAGGAACACCAGCACGAACGAGGTGTGGTCGCCCATCAGGTTGCGACCCATCAGCGTGACGAACGGCGCGTCGAAGCGCGACATGAGCCACACGCCCTGGTCGTACAGGCCGTAGTCGTAGGCCGACGTCCCGAGGCCGTGGTGGACGTCGAGCGTGACGTTGGTGAAGTACGACGTGTAGCCGGCGATCAGGGCGACGAGCACCCACTGCCAGATGGTCATCGCCCGGACGTGCCCGGCGAGCGCCGATGGCCATCCCCCGACGTCGACACGCCGTGGGTGCGGTTCGAGCAGCGGGTCGATCGGCTGACCGACGTCCGGCTCGGGGACCTCGTCAGCCGTCGTCGCGTCCATGGGGTCGTGCCGGACCGGGGCGCAGCACGGGCACCATCGCGGACAGCACGCCGTTGACGAACCGTCCCGAGTCGTCGGTCGAGAACCGTTTGGCGAGCTCGACGGCCTCGTCGAGCACCACGGCCACGGGCACGTCGGGCCGGCCGATCAGCTCGTAGCCGGCGATCCGCATCACCATCGCGTCGACGAGCGGCATGCGGGCGATCGTCCAGCCCTTCGCATGCGCGGCGATCTCCCGGTCGAGCCGCTCGCGGTGTTCGGCGACGCCGAGCACCAGATCGCGCGTCATCTCGTCCGGGCGCACCACCTGCGCGTCGATGGTGGCCGCCGCGTCGGCGCCGCGTGACTCCGCTTCGTACAGCAGCAGCAGCGCACGCTCACGCGCGTCGGAACGGGCGTCACCTTCCCACCCGTCGTGTCGCGGGCGCCGTCGCGTGTCCTTCGCCATCGAGTGCGGCTCGTCGATCCCGGCGCCGGTCAGACGCGCGAGATGTAGTCGCCGGTGCGGGTGTCGACCCGCAACCGATCGCCGATGTTGATGTGCAACGGCACCTGGACCACCTTGCCGGTCTCGAGCGTCGCCGCCTTCTTGGCCCCGCTCACCCGGTCGCCCTGGATGCCGGGTTCGGTGTCGGTGACGCTGAGCTCGACCGCGGCCGGGATCTCGACGGTGATGATCTCGCCGTTGTAGAACGCGATGATCGCGACCGCCTGCTCGACCAGGTAGTCGGCGGCATCGCCGAGGGCGACGGGTGGCACGTTCATCTGTTCGTAGCTCTCCGTGTCCATGAACACGTACTCGTCGCCGTCGCGGTACAGGAACTGCATGTCCTTCTTGTCGACGAGCGCCTGCTCGACGCGGACGCCGGCGTTGAAGGTGCGGTCGAAGACGTTGCCGGTCTTCACGTTGCGCAGCTTGGTCCGCACGAACGCGCCACCTTTGCCGGGCTTGACGTGCTGGAACTCGACGACCTGGAACAGACCGTTGTCGAGCTCGAGCGTGATCCCGTTCTTCAGATCGTTGGTGGTGATGGCGGGCATGGTGAATCCTTGGGCGTCGTGGTCAGCGCACGGCCTCCGGTGCTGGTCACCTCGACCAGGTCTTCCACCCGAACGCCGCCGAAGTCACCACGATAGACCCCGGGTTCCACGGTCACGACGTCTCCGGCCTGCAAAACCC
The DNA here is from genome assembly GCA_020637235.1 of Acidimicrobiaceae bacterium. Lineage (GTDB taxonomy): Bacteria > Actinomycetota > Acidimicrobiia > Acidimicrobiales > Ilumatobacteraceae > VFMC01. Next base: position 62,680 of record JACJWG010000016.1, read on the forward strand.
AACCGCCCGAGCTGTTGACGAACGGGTCCTCGTGGATGAGCAGACCGACCCCGTGGCCCGTGCCGTGCACGAACCACGGCCCGAAACCGGCGTCGGCGAGCAGGTCCCGACACACGGCGTCGAGGTCGCGACTCGAGATCCCGGGGCGGACCGCGGCCACACCCGCCGCCTGCGCGGCGAGCACCGCGTCGTACACCTCCTGCTGCAGCGGCGTCGGTTCTCCGATCACGTAGGTGCGGGTCATGTCGCTGTGGTAGCCGTCGACGAGCGCGCCGACGTCGATGATCACGGTGTGGCCGAGCTCGAGGACCGTGCGGGTGGGCCGGTGGTGCGGCATCGGCGCGTTCACCGGCCCGGTGGCCACGATCGTCTCGTAGCTGGGACCATCGGCGCCGAGGTCGCGCATCGCGAGCTCGAGGTCGTCGCGCACCTGTGCCTCGGTACGACCGGGCGCGAGCGTCGGCGCCACACGGGCGAGCGCCTCGTCGGCGATGGCACAGGCACGCTCGATCCTGGCCAGCTCGGCGTGGTCCTTCACGCGCCGGCCCGCCTCGATCAGCCCGACGGTGGGCACGAGATCCCGGGCGAGCGCGTCCTCCAGCTGGAGCCAGCGGGCGTGGCTGGTGTGCGCCGACTCGAACCCCACCGGTCCGGCATCGCGCACGGTGTCGGCCAGCAGCGACACCTGCTCGGCCTGGGTGAGGCCCACGCGCACCCGGCCGCGACACGAGGCCATCGCCAGTTGCCGCTCGGCCTGGTCGCCGTACCGACCATCGGTGATCACCACCACCTCGTCGCCGAGCACGACTGCCGTCGCGGCCGATCCGGTGAAACCGGTGAGCCAGCGGATGTTCGTGAGGTCGCCGACCACGAGCGCGTCGATCGGCGCGTCGAGCGCCGACCACGCCGCTCGCAGCCGTGGCGCACGGCCGGACACGTCGATGACCGGCAGGCCGCTCACGATGCCAGCCGCCTCGCGACGGCGGCGACGGCCAACTCGTAGCCGTGGATCCCGAGACCGGTGATGCTGCCGGTGGCCACGGGCGCGACGACACTGGTGTGCCGCCACGGCTCGCGGGCGTTCGGGTTGCTGAGGTGCACCTCGACGATCGGGCCGTCGAACGACCGGAGCGCGTCGTGGATGCTCCAGGCGTAATGCGTGAACGCGCCCGGATTGACGATGATCGCCGCCGACCGCCCGCGTGCGGCCTGGATCGCGTCGACGAGCGCACCTTCGTGGTTGGACTGGAAGGACTCGAGCTCGAACCCGGCCGCAGCTGCTGCCGCCCGCGTCACGGCGACGACGTCGTCGAGGGTGTCGGTGCCGTAGACGTGTGGTTCGCGAGTACCGAGCAGATTGAGGTTCGGTCCGTGCAACAACGAGATGATCGCCACGCGGTCATCGTGGCACGCCGGCGCCGCCCGACCCCGCCACGAAGCTCGCTCGCGACAACCGGTACAGCACGTGGCGCCGCTCGTGCCAGTCGGGCAGCAGCGGGTGATCGAAGTCGTCCGCCGGGTCGTGGCTCATGCCGAGCTTCTCCATCACCCGCCGCGACTTGGCGTTCGCCACCGTGGTGAAGCTGACGACCTCGTCACCCGGCAGGTCGAGCTCGGCGAAGCCCCAGGCCAGCGCTGCACGTGCGGCCTCCGGCGCATAGCCCCGACCCCACGACCGTCGGTGCAGCCGCCAGCCCACCTCGACGCACGGGGTGAACGACGTCTGCCACGACGGCGACGACAGCCCGACGAAACCGACGAACCCCCGTACCCCACCCGGATCGTCCACCACCTCGACCGCCCACAGCCCGTAGCCACGATCGGTCCACGACGCCGCCATCCGATCGACCATCTCGTCGCTCTGGGTGGCGGTCAAGGTGGCCGGGAAGTGCGCCATCACCTCGGGATCGGCGTTCAGTTCGGCGTAGACGGGCTTGTCGTCCTCACGCCACTCCCGCAGCAGCAGCCGGGCCGTGCCGAGACGCGGCGTGCTCACCGCTCGGCGGCCATCGCGTCGAGCGCGCGCAGCACGGCCTCCGAGGACACGCCGGGCACGACCTCTACCCCGTCGGGGCCGTCGAGCACGAAGGTGAGACCGCTGAGCGCCTTCTTGTCCTTGCCCATCAGCGCCAGCAGCCGGGCGTGATCGACCGAGTCGGGCAGACGGGTGTCGAGCTCGTACGCCCGGCCGACGACGTCGTAGTGCTGGCGCACACGCTCGTCGTCGATGCGTCCGAGCACGTGGGCGAGGTGGGCGGCGTACACCAGTCCCACGGCCACGGCCTCGCCGTGGGCGAGTTCGTGTCGCGTCTCGATCTCGAGCGCGTGGGCGAGCGTGTGCCCGTAGTTGAGCAGTGCCCGGCGACCGCCTTCCCGCTCGTCGCCGGCCACCACGTCGGCCTTGATCTGCACGCACCGGGCGATCCGCTCGGTCTCGTCCATCGCGAGCAGGTCGTCGCCGGTGAGGAAGTGGTACTTCGCCATCTCGCCGTACCCGCAGCGCCGCTCGCGCGGTGGCAGTGTGGCGAGCAGGTCCAGGTCGCACACCACGCCGCTCGGTTGCCAGAACGCACCGACGAGGTTCTTGCCCCCGTCACCGTTGCCGCCGGGCAGGTTCACGCCGGTCTTCCCGCCGATCGCCGCGTCGACCATGCCGAGCAGCGTGGTGGCGACGTGCACCACCGGGATGCCCCGGTGCCACACCGCAGCCGCGAAGCCGGCCACGTCCGTCACCATGCCACCGCCGACGCCGATCACGACGTCGTGCCGGGTGAGGCCGACACGGGCGAAGCTGCGACACAGCGACTCGACCGTGCCGAGGTGCTTGTGGTCCTCGCCGGTGCCGATCTGGAACACGTCGAACGGCACGCCCGGATCGACCTCGACGCCGATCCCCGGTTGGGTGACGATCGCTGCACGCCGCACCGTCGGCGGCACGAGCGACGCGAGCTCGTGTCGCGCACCTCGACCGACCAGGACGTCGTACGACCGGTCGGCGAGCGGCACGTGCACGGTGCGCAGCCCGCTGCGCCGACCGCCGTCGGTGACGCTCATCGCAGGATCGCCTCCACCACCTCGCCGACGCTGCGGCCGTCGACGCTCACGATCAGGTCGGCGACCTCCCGGTAGAGCGCCTCGCGTGTCTCGTGCATGCGACGCAACGTACCCGCGGGGTCGTCGTCGAGCGCAGGCCGATGCCCGCCGGAGCGCACACGTTCCACCAGCACCGACGGATCGGCGGCGAGCCACACCACGCGTGCACCGCTGTCGCGCAGCGCCTCGCGGTTGCGCGGGCGCAGCACCACCCCACCGGCGGCCGCGATCACCGTCGGCTCGTGCTCGGCCAGCGCGTCGAGCAGCGCCTCGGTCTCCAGGATGCGGAATGCGTCCTCGCCGTCGGCTTCGAAGATCTCGCGCACCGTGCGCCCGGTGCGCGCCTCGATCACGGCGTCGCTGTCGACGACACGTCGCCCGAGACGCTCGCCGAGCACACGACCGACCGTCGACTTCCCGACGCCCATCAGGCCGACGAGCACCAGATGGCGGTCGTGCGGGATCACGACCCGGCCAGCGTCGCCCGGAACGCGCTCGCGTTGCGCACGAACTCGGCCACGCTGTCGCCGCCGAACTTGCGCTGCGCCTCGGCTGCGAGCACGAGCGCGACCATGGTCTCGGCCACCACGCCCGCCGCCGGCACGGCCGTGACGTCGGTGCGCTCCTTGAAGCTCACGGTCTCCTGCTTCGTCACCACGTCGACGGTCTTGAGCGTGGGTCGGTTGAGTGTCGCGAGCGGCTTCATCGCGGCTCGGACCACGAGCAGCTCACCCGTACTGATGCCGCCCTCGGTGCCGCCGGCCAGGGAGCTCTCACGTCGGTAGACCCGGTCGGTCGCGTCCCACACGATCGGGTCGTGGGCCTCGCTCCCCCGACGTCCAGCGACCTCGAACCCGTCGCCGATCTCGACCCCCTTGACCGCCTGGATGCTCATCACCGCCTGAGCGAGCAGGGCGTCGAGCTTGCGGTCCCAGTGCACGTGGCTGCCGAGGCCCACCGGCACGCCGGAGGCCAGCACCTCGACGACACCGCCGAGCGAGTCGCCGTCCCTGGCCGCGTCGCGGACCTCGGCGATCATCGCCTCTTCGGCCGCGGCGTCGAAGCACCGCACCGGTGATTCGTCGACGCGGGCGAGATCGGCGATCGTCGGCCGCACCGTCGAGGTGGACCGCGCGGCGCCCATCTGGACGACGTGCGACCACACGTCGATACCGATCGTGGCGAGCAGTCGTTTCGCGAGCGCGCCCGCCGCCACCCGCGCCGCTGTCTCCCGGGCACTCGCCCGCTCGAGGACGTCGCGAGCGTCGGTGAAGCCGTACTTCTGCATGCCCGCCAGATCGGCGTGGCCGGGCCGCACCTGCGTGAGAGGGTCCTTGGTCGCGCCCGGTGCAGGCGACATCTCCTCGTGCCACTTGTCGCTGCGGAACCACTCGCTGTTGCGGATCTCGATCGCGACCGGCGATCCGAGGGTGCGACCGTGGCGGACGCCGCCCACCAGGGTCAGCTCGTCGGCCTCGAACCGCTGCCTCGGGCCACGGCCGTAGCCGAGCCGGCGTCGGGCGAGCTCGGCCTGGATCTCGTCGACGGTGATCTCGAGCCCGGCGGGGAGACCCTCGACGATCACGACGAGAGCCTGCCCGTGCGATTCGCCGGCGGTGAGGTAGCGCAGCACGGGCGACAGGCTACCGGGAGCGCGAGGTGAGCTCCCGGAGCGCAGCCGAGCGCATCACCTCGGTGTCGGGAAGCTGCCCGAGCCACAGGTGTTGTTGCAGGGCGGCCTGGTGGACCAGCATGCCGAGCCCGTCGACGCAGGTGGCGCCCGCCGCTCGCGCCGCAGCGAGCAAACCGGTCTCGAGCGGGTGGTACACCAGGTCGGCGACCACCTGTCCGGCTCGCAGCATCGCCGGATCGACGGGCAGCTCGCCCGCCGCCGGGTCGGCACCCATCCCCACGGAGGTCGCGTTCACCACGAGGTCCGCGTCGGCGACGGCGTCGACGAGGGCCACCCGCCCGATCGGCCCGGCGAGGGCCGCTGCCTCCTCGGCTCTCTCGACGGAGCGGTTGACGACCGCCACGTCGGCGGCACCGGCTCGGGCCAGCGCGTCGATCACGGCCCGCGCGGCGCCGCCGGCACCGAGCACCGCGACACGTCGACCCGCGACCGTCACCCCCGCCTCGGTGAGCGAGGACACGAAGCCGGCGCCGTCGGTGCTCGAGCCGCGGAGCGACCCGTCCGCGGTGCGTGACACCGTGTTCACGCTGCGCAGTGCGGCCGCCGCGGGATCGAGCTCGTCGACGGCATGCGCGACGTGCTCCTTGTGCGGCATCGTGACCGACAAGCCCCCGAGCCCGAGGGCCCGCATCGCGTCGAGCGCGCGGACCGCCTCCCCGTGGGGCACGTCGAACGCGACGTACACCCAGTCGACGCCGGCCGCGTCGAACGCGGCGTTGTGCAACGCCGGCGACAGGCTGTGCCGGACCGGCGCCCCGATGACCGCCGCCACCGTGGTGGCCCCGGTGATCGCTCGGATCACAGCAGACCGGCGTCGAGCGCCGCCTGGACGTTGGCCTCGTGTTCGGCCAGGGTGACCGCGAAGGCGTGACCGCCGTCCTCGTCGGCCAGCACGTAGTAGAGCCACAAGCAGTTGTCCTTGCGCTCGGCCTCCGGCAACTGCTGGCACTCCGGGCCGTTCTCCGGTGGGTTCGGCGCCGGGTTCAGCACCGCCTGGATCGATGCCCGGCCCGGGTTGGCGATCGGCGTGGGCGGCAGGCCGACGTGCAGGTACGTGTTGTATGGCGTGTCGAGCGCCTTCAGCTGGTCGAAGGGCGTGTCCTCGTCCTGGCGGTAGTACAGCGTCGCGTCGATCTGCAACGGCATCCCGATCCGGCGCCGGTTGAGGATCACCCGGGCGATCAGCGCCCGATCCTCGTCGACCTTGGCCTCGCGTTCCACCATCGACGCCACGATCAGCACCTCGTACGCCGTGAGCGCCTGCTCGTAGCCCTTGACGACGATGTCCTCCTGGCGCCCGACACGCTCCATGAGCGACACCATCCGCTGCACCACCTGGGCCGGGGTCTCGCCGTTGCTCACCTGATAGGTGTCGGGGAACAGCAACCCCTCCAGGCTCGTCTGACCGGGAGGCAACCACTCCGAGCGGATCGAGCCGTCGCCGGCAGCGGCGAGGAAGTCGCCGATCGCGAGCCGCGGCATGCGTTCGCTCAACCGCTGCGCCATCTTGTCGACCGTGAAGCCCTCGGGGAACGTCACCGACGTGTAGGTCTGCTCCGGGGGCGTGCCCAGCGCGGCGAGCAGGTTGCCCATGTGGTCGCGCGGGCGGAGCCGGTAGTACCCGGGCGTGAGCTCGAGGCCACCCTGGCGCTCCACGTACCAGCGGAACACCCGGGCGTTGGTGATGAAGCCCTCGTTCTGGAGGCGCACGCTGAGCGACTCGACCGTCTCGCCCTCGTCGACGGTGAAGGTGACCGCGGCCTCGGGGTCACCCGACGGGTTGATCTGCTGCAGGTACCACCAGCCGACCGACCCGGCGATCAGCACCACCACGACGGTGATCGCGAACAGCGTGTAGGCCACCCACTTGAACGGCCAGCGCTGCGAGCGAGCCCGCTCGATCACGTAGGCGTCGGTCGCGTCCGGATCGTCCCAGGGATCGTGCTGCCAGTCGATCGCCGGCCGCTTCTCACGCGGATCGTCGAGGTCGAGTGCCACCGGCCGCCTCAGTCGTCCCAGCGATGGGCGCCGCGCGCCTCGAGCCAGTTCTGCAGCATCACCGCGGCGGCGACCTTGTCGACGACGCGCCGGCGCGCGTCGGCTTTCATCTTGAACGCCATCAACGCCTGGTCGGCGGTGACGGTGGTGCGTCGCTCGTCGAAGGTCGTCACCGGCACGCCGACCACGGTAGCCAACGCCTCGGCCTCGGCGACGGCAGCCCGTGCGGCCGGCCCGGCGCTGCCGTTCATGTTGAGCGGGAGTCCGACCACCACGATCTCGGCCTCCTCCTCGGCGACGAGCAGGGCGATCCGGCGGTGATCGGCACCGCGGTTGCCCGAGCGCTGCACCACCGTGAGCGGCGACGCGATCGTGCCGCTGCGGTCGCTGACCGCGATGCCGATCCGCTTCGAGCCGAGGTCGACGCCGAGGGCGCGTACGGGCTCCGGCACGACGGCGTCCCCGCTCAGCCGGTCGCCGCGGCCTTGGCGATGCGGAGCGCCTCGTCGATGCCGTCGGCGTTCTTGCCCCCCGCCGTGGCGACGTCGCCCTTGCCGCCACCGCCGCCGCCGACGGCACGAGCGGCGTCCTTGATGAGGTTGCCGGCCACCTTGCCCGACGCCGCCGTCACCGCGGCCACCAGCGACACACCGCCGGAATCGCTGACCCCGACGAGCACCACCACGTCGACGCCCGGCTGCTGGCGCACGGCGATGGCGAGCTCGCGCAGGTCGTTCGGGCTGAGCCCGTCGACGCGTTCGACCACCACGCCGCCGTCGGCGACCGCCGCGAGCTCGCTCGCCCGACCGGTCGCGAGCTGCGCACGGAGGGCGCGGATCTCGTCCTGCAACTGCTTGATCTCGTCGAGCCGGCGCTGCACGCCGGGCACGACGTCGTCGGGGCTGGCGCCGACGAGGCGGGCGACGTCGGTGATGACGTGCTCGTCGCGCTGGAGCAACGCCAGCGTGTTCGCGCCGGTGACGGCCTCGATGCGGCGGAGGTTCGATCCGATCGAGCCTTCGCTCACCACCTTCACGATGCCGATGTCGCCGGTCGCCTTCACGTGGGTGCCACCGCACAGTTCGATCGAGCTGCCCGCTTCGAGGACGCGGACGATGTCGCCGTACTTGTCGCCGAAGAACGCCATCGCGCCCATCGCCATCGCCTCGTCCTTGGTGGTCTCGTAGGCACGAGCCGGCGCGTTGGCCAGCGTCTCGGCGTTGACGATCGCCTCGATCCGCTCGATCTCGTCGGGGGTGACCGGCGCGTAGTGGCTGAAGTCGAACCGCAGCCGATCGGGGCCGACGAGCGACCCCGCCTGCTTCACGTGGTCGCCGAGCACCTGTCGGAGCGCGTGGTGCAACAAGTGGGTGCCGGTGTGGTTGCGCCGAGTCGCGTCGCGCCGTTCGACGTCGATGGCCGCGGTGACCACCGTGCCCGCGGCGAGCTCACCGTCGAGCAGGCGGGCGCTGTGGCGGCGCAGACCCGGCAGCGCGAACGTCGTGTCGTACACCTCGGCCGAGCCGGTCGGCCAACTGATCCTGCCGGCGTCGCCGACCTGCCCGCCGCTCTCGGCGTAGAAGGGGCTGCGGTCGAGGAAGACCTCGATCGTGCCGTCGTCGGTGCCGGGGAGCACCGCCAACACGCGCGACTCGGCGGTGTCGTCGGTGTAGCCGACGAAGGTGGTCGTGCCGAACTGCTCGACCACCTCGCGATAGGTGTCGAGCCGGTCGTCGTCGACCTGGTTGCCCTTGCGGGCGGCCTTGGCACGTTCGCGCTGGGCGCGCATCTCGGTGTCGAAACCGGCGCCGTCGACGCCGACCCCGCGCTCGCCGGCGATCTCCTCGGTGAGCTCGAGCGGGAACCCGTAGGTGTCGTGCAGCGTGAACGCGGTGGTGCCCGGCAACTGGGTCGGATGTGCGACGAGTTCGTCCTCGAGGATCGCGAGGCCGGTCTTCAACGTCTGGCGGAAGCGCTCCTCCTCGCGGGCGAGCACCCCGACGACGAAGTCGCGCTGGGCGGCGACGTCGGGATACGCCCTGCCCATCACGTCGATCGCGGTCTCGACGAGCTCGGGCATGACGAGCTTGTCGGTGCCGAGGAGGTACGCATACCGGACGGCACGGCGGATGATCCGCCGCAGCACGTAGCCGCGCCCTTCGTTGCTGGGGAACACGCCGTCGCTCACGAGCATGGTGGAGCTGCGCGCGTGTTCGGCGAGCACCCGCATCGCGAAGCTGTCACGGTCGTCGTAGTCGCCCGCCACGTACCGCTTGCCGGTGAGGCTGCAGGCCTGGTCGATGAGGGGCAGCATCAGGTCGGTCTCCCACACGGCATCGACGCCCTGCATGAGGCACAGGATGCGCTCGAGGCCGGCGCCGGTGTCGATCGACGGCTTCGGCAACAGGGTGCGGGTGCCGTCGGGCGCCTGGTTGTACTGCATGAAGACGAGGTTCCAGAACTCCATGAACCGGTCGCCGTGCGGATCGCCGAGCGGGCCACCGTCGGGTCCGAACGCAGGTCCGCGGTCGATGTGGATCTCCGAGCACGGACCACACGGCCCGGTCTCGCCCATCTGCCAGAAGTTGTCCTTGTCACCGAGGCGCTGGATGCGGTTCATCGGCACGCCCACCTGCTCGTGCCAGATGGCCTCGGCCTCGTCGTCGCTGTCGTGCACCGTGATCCACAGCCGGTCGCCGTCGAAGCCGAAGCGCTCGGTGACGAGCTCCCAGCTCCACGGGATCGCGTCGGTCTTGAAGTAGTCGCCGAAGCTGAAGTTGCCGAGCATCTCGAAGAACACGAGATGGCGCTTCGTGCGCCCGACGTCGTCGAGGTCGTTGTGCTTGCCACCGGCGCGAGCGCACTTCTGCGACGTGACCGCCCGCTTGTAGGGTGCGGTCTCGTCGCCGACGAAGTAGGGCTTGAACGGCACCATGCCGGCCACGGTGAACAACACCGTCGGGTCGTGCGGGATGAGGCTGGCCGACGGCACGACCTGGTGCCCACGCTCGGCGAAGAAGCCGGTGAAGGCGGAACGGAGTTCGTCGGCGGTGCGGGGCGTGGCAGTCATGACGGATGGGAGCCTACCGAGGCTCTACATTCGCTGACGTGCCAGTTCGCCGCTCCTCACCCACTCGCGCACCCGAACCGCTCCTCGACACCCACGAGTGGATCAGCTTCGACGACCGCACCGAGAAGCGCACCTGGATGCTCGACGCCACCTTCTTGCGGTCGTCGTGGAGCTGCATCTTCGGCGCCGGCTGCCAAGGCGTGCTCGACGCCGATGCGACCGAGATGGCGCAGGGATGTTGCAGCTACGGGGCGCACTTCGTCGACGACGACGACGTGCAGACGGTGGTGCGCGCCGTGGTGAAACTCACGCCCGCCGACTGGCAGTACGCCAAGAAGGCCAAGCGCCAGGGGTTCCTCGACGCCGGTGACGACGGCGCCACCGTCACCCGGCTCGTCGACGATGCGTGCATCTTCTTGAACCGGCCGGGGTTCGAGGGCGGCCCCGGGTGCGCCCTCCACCGCGCCGCGCTGGCCGCCGGCGAGCGCCCGATGGACTGGAAGCCCAACGTGTGCTGGCAGCTGCCGCTGCGTCTCGACCACCAGACCGACGACCAGGGCCACGTCACGAGCACCCTGCGCGAGTGGAAGCGGCGCGACTGGGGCCCCGGCGGCGACGAGTTCCACTGGTGGTGCACCGACGCCCCCGACGCGTTCGTCGGGGGCGTCCCGGTGTACGAGTACCTGCGTGACGAGATCATCGGCATGGTCGGCCCGGAGGTCTACGACCAGATGCTGCCGTTGCTCACCCGCCCGAAGTGGACGCCGCTCCCCCATCCGGCGGTGCGGCGTCGCTGAGCGGCGTCAGTCCGAGCGACGCTCGAGCTGCGGGAGCACGCGCTCCCACCGCTGACGCATCGGCGCGACGCCACCACCACCGATGGCCACCACGGCGACACCGACGATGATCGCCAGCGCGGCGTAGAACAACCCCGTCACGATCATCGGCGCGACGTCGAGCTGGTCGAGCGCGGCGAACCCGCCGACGACCCAGATCGCCACCACGGCGAGCGTGGGGACGAAGTCCGGGATCTGGCTCCCCGTGCCACCCTCGGCGACCGCGATCGTGCGACGGATCGCTCCGCCGACGAAGCGGGCGACGGCGGCCGTGATCGCGATGATCGCCCCGGCGACGAACACGTTCGGGATGTAGTCGACCAGACGGTCGATCAGCCGCGACACCGGGTTGCCCGGCCCGAACGCGGCGAACGCCGTCGTCAAGGTGATGAACAACACGAACAGGCGCACGGCCCGGCCGACGAACTCGCTCAGGGTGAAGCCGGCACGCGTGAGGTGCGGGGCCAGGCCCGTACGTTCGGAGAACCGATCGGCCCCCGCTCGCTGCAGCAGCTTCGTCACGCCCTTCGCCAGGACCCGGGCGACGATCAGCCCGATGACGAGGATCACCAGGAACGCCACCACCTGGGGCACCCACTGGGCCAACCTCGACCACGCGTCCTCGATCCCTCGGGACCATTCCACACTCGCCACCAACCCTCGGGTCACAACGCTCTCCTTCCCTCCGTCGTGCCACACGGCACGGTCGGCGGAAGCGACGCTCGGCGACGGCCACTCGTCGCGGCGAAGTTGACGAATTGCTGAAAAACCTCAGCCGACGGTGGCGACCTTCTTGTTCGCCTTGCGACGGTCCTCGAGGCCGAGATGGCGCTTGCGGATGCGGATCGCCTTCGGGGTCACCTCCACCAGCTCGTCTTCCTTGATCCACTCGATCGCGGTCTCGAGCGAGTGGATCTTCGGTGCGGGCAGCTTGACCGCGTCGTCGTGGCTGTGGGTGCGGATGTTGTTCTTCTCCTTGGGCCGCACGCAGTTGACGACCAGTTCGTCCTCGCGAGCGCACTCGCCGACGACCATGCCCTCGTACACCTGCTCGCCCGGGTGCACGAAGAACTGTCCGCTCAGCTGCAGCTTGTCCATCGCGTAACCGGTGGTGACGCCGAGGCGATCGGCCACCATCGCGCCGCCGCGGGCGTCGGGCATGTCGCCCGCCCATGGCATCCACCCGAGGTGGTGCTGGTGCAACAGGGCCGTCCCCCGGGTCGCGGTCATCAGCAGCGACCGGAACCCGATCAGGCCCCGGCTCGGGCACTCGAAGGTGACGATCGTGCGGCCGGCATCGCCGGGGCGCAGATCGGTGACCCGACCCTTGCGAGGAGCGAGCTCCTGGGTGACCGTGCCGACGTGCTCGTCGGGCACGTCGCACACGCCGCGCTCCTGCGGCTCGAACCGCTTGCCGTTCACTTCCTTGGTGATGACCTGCGGCCGGCTCACCTGCAGCTCGTAACCCTCGCGGCGCATCGATTCGATCAGCACGGCGAGTTGGAGCTCGCCTCGGCCGGCCACGTCGATCTGATCGGGCGAGCCGGTCTCGAACAGCTTGATCGAGACGTTGCCGAGGATCTCCTTGTTCAGCCGGTCGACCAGGTGACGGCTCGTCAGGAACTTGCCGTCCTTGCCGGCGAGCGGCGAGGTGTTGACGCCGAAGGTCATGCGCAGCACCGGCTCGTCGACCACCAGACGGGGCAGCGCGATCGGGTGCTCGATCGATGCGATCGTGTCGCCGATCTCCACCTCGGGGAAGCCGGCCATCACGAACAGGTCGCCGGCCGAGAGCTCGTCCGCGTCGTTGCGGCTCACGCCGTCGAAGGCCATGAGCTGGGCGAGGCGGCGCTTCAGCGGCGGCTGCCCCTCGGCGAACTCCTCCTCGAGCAGTGCCACGGTCTCACCGCGACGCATGACACCGTTGACGACACGGCCGATCGCGAGCCGGCCGAGATACTCGCTCGCGTCGAGCTGGGTGACCATCGCCTGGAGGGGCGCCGACGAATCGCCCTGCGGCGCCGGGATCGCCTCGAGGATCGTGTCGAGCAGCGGGGACAGATCGGCGTCGGGGTCGGGCATCCCGATGCCCTTCATCGCCCGGCCTTCACGAGCGACGGCCGAGATGATCTCGAAGTCGATGTGCTCGTCGCCGGCGTCGAGGTCGATGAACAACTGGTACACCTCGTCGAGCACCTCGTCGGCGCGAGCGTCCTGGCGGTCGACCTTGTTGATGATCACGATCGCCGGCAGGTTCTTCGCGAGCGCCTTCTGCAGCACGTACCGGGTCTGGGGCAACGGTCCCTCGGCCGCGTCGACGAGCAGCAACACCCCGTCCACCATGGTGAGCGCCCGCTCGACCTCGCCGCCGAAGTCGGCGTGGCCGGGCGTGTCGACCAGGTTGATCTTGACGCCTTTCCAGGTGATCGACGCAGCCTTGGCGAGGATGGTGATCCCTCGCTCACGTTCCTGGTCGTTGGAGTCCATCACCCGGTCGACGACCGCCTGGTGCGCGGCGAAGGTGCCGGTTGCTCGCAGCAACGCGTCGACGAGCGTGGTCTTGCCATGGTCGACGTGGGCCACGAGCGCGACGTTGCGGAGTGCGGTGCTCATGAGGCGCGGTCCATCTGAGGTATCCCGTGGGTTCGGGGTGGCGGCGCCGGGGGTGACGTCGCGTTCGTGTCAGTGGTCGGTGGGGAACGCCCGGTTCAGTCGTCCGACTCGTCGTCGTCGACGTCGACATCGTCGTCGTCGAACGTGACGCCGTACTTTTCGGCAAGCGCTGCGTACTCGTCCTCCTGGGTGGATGACCGGTGGCCGTTGCCGCCGATGCCCAGGTCGAACGCACTCGGACCTGCTTGCTTGAGTTTCCGCGCTTCTTCGAAACGACGGTGACGACCCTTCTTCACGGTAGGGCTCCCGAACACTAGAGAACTGACATTGGGCTCCAGCCTATCCCGCGGCCGGCTGGTTCGGCGGGCATAGTCTGCCGCGTCGCCGGATCGGGGGACGTACCGAGCCGGGTCCCGAGCTGTCACAATGGCGGCCCATGGGATCGACGGTGGCGCTGCTGAACCAGAAGGGTGGGGTCGGCAAGACCACCGTCACCCTGGGACTCGCCTCGGCCGCTGCGGCGCGCGGCGACCGAGTGCTCGTCGTCGACCTCGACCCGCAGGCGTCGGCCACGTGGGTGCTCGGGGTCGATCCCGCGTTGGTGGAGGTGTCGAGCGCCGACGTGATGGCTCGCGCCGACATCGCCGACGCGATCCTCGAGAGCGCGTGGAGCGAGTCCGTCCACCTCGTCCCCGGCTCGGCGCACCTGCAGTCGCGAGAGTCCGGGTCGCCCGCCCGGCTGCGGCGGGCACTCGACCGGGTGGCGCCGTCGTACCGGGCGGTCCTGCTCGACTGCCCACCCTCGCTCGGCAACCTCACCACGAGCGCGCTCGCGGCGGCCGACCACGCCGTGATCGTCGTCGAACCATCGTCACTCGGGTTGCGCGGCATCGGGGCCGTCGCCGATTTGATCGACGACGTCTGGGACAGCCACAACGCCGAGCTCGAGCTCAGCGGTGTCATCGTCAACCGGGTACCGGCGGTCAGCGGGGAAGCCGAACGCAGGTACGACGAGCTGACCCGGATCGTCGGCAAGAAGGCGATCTGGCAACCGGTGATCCCCCAGCGGGTCGTGGTGAACCAGGCCATCGGCGACCGCCGCCCGATCCACAGCTACGGCAGCCGCGCCGCCGATGTGATCGTCGCGTTCGACGCGCTGTGGGCCAAGGTGCGTCGAACGATCCGCTGAAGCGGGAACCTGCGTTCGGTCTCAGACCGCGATCGCCGGCGCGACGGGGATGAGACGGAGGCCGCCGCGACCGTCGAAGGTGAGCCCGGCCCGACCCTCGACGAGCGACCGGACGCCGTCACCGAGCAGTTCGGCCCGCCAGCCGCTCGCCAGCCGCGCCTCCCGATCGCCGCGCAGCAGGGCCACCAGGTCGGCGCGGGTGGCCAGCAGTGCCGTGTCGATCCGCTCGGCGCGAGCCACCTCGCTCACCCAGGCGGAGACCAGGGTGACGGCGGGGCGCAACGACCGGTCGAGTTCGTCGCCCTCCGGGACCGGCACGCTCACGTCGCGAGCGAGCCCGGCCTGCACCGCGGCGAGGATCTCGGCGCCGATCGCGCCTCGACTGTGGCGCTCTTCCACCCCCCGGGCGTGGGCCAGCTCGGCCGGGGTGGAGGGGTGCTTCTGCGCGATGCCCAGGATCGCGAGGTCGGGCAGGATCTGTCGCACCGGGACGTCGACGCTGGCCGCTCGCCGCTCGCGCCACGCGGCCACCGCCTGCGCCACGCCGCGCGATCGAGCCTTCAGCACCCGGACGTCCTTCAGCCGCAGCCACGCCTGCTCGGGGTCGATCGCACCGGTGGGACGGGTCCGCAGCTCTTCGCAGGCGTCCGACGCCCAGGTGAGCCGTCCGAGCGCGGTGAGCTGCGCGGTGAGCCGATCGTGCAGTTCGAGCAGATGAGCCACGTCGCCGGCCGCGTACACCTGCTGGTCGGCCGTCAACGGACGGCGCAACCAGTCGGTGAGCCGGTCGCCCTTCGAGGCGTTCACACCGAGTTCGGCGTGCAGCAGCGACTGCAGCGACGGTGTGCTGTACCCGGTGAATCCGGCGGCGAGTTGGGTGTCGAACATGCGCGCCGGCACCGAGCCGACGCTGTGGGTGAGCACGTCGAGGTCCTGCTGCGCGGCGTGGAACACGGCCACGGCGGGCGAGGCGAACAGGCGACGCAGCGGGGTGACGTCGACGGCGATGGGGTCGACGAGCACGATCTGGTCGTCCCATCCGAGCTGCACCAGGGCGAGCTTCGGGAAGTAGGTGCGCTCTCGGTGGAACTCGGTGTCGATCGCGTAGCGCTCGACACCGCTCAGCGTGTCGACGACCGCCTCGAACTCGTCCTGGGTGGCGATCCAGCGATGGGTCACGAACTCGCGACCTCCACGGCGCCGGGACGGCACCGCCGGGTGGACCGTGGGATGGACCGGTGGTTCGACATGCGCAGGCACGTTACCTGGTGGAACGGCCCAGATCGTGGGGGGTGTTCGCGTTCGTGAGCGCGCCGGGGCGCACCTGCTCGACCTCGAGGCGCAGGCCGGGGAGGGCGGCGTGCACGGCGCGCTCGCCGGCGGCGAGGTGGGCCGCGAGCGCCTCGACGGCGCTCGGCCACCACAGCGCGCACAGCGGTTCGAGTCGGTCGGTGCGCGCGACGACGGCGTCGAGGTCGACGCGCCCGGCGTGGCGTGCCAGGGCGCCGACCGTCGGCGCATCGAGGTCGACGAGGTCGGTCGCGACCACCACCGTCGGCACGCCCGCGTGTCGAACAGCGGTGACGATGCCGCCGAGCGGGCCCTCGCCCGGCCAGCCGTCCCGAACGGCCTCGAGCCCGGCGGCACGGAGCCGGACGAGATCGCCACCGACCGCGAACACCGGGCGGCACCCGCCGGCAGCCAGCGCGGCGGCGACGCGCCGCACCAACGACGTCCCCCCGACCTCGACGAAGGCCTTGTCGGCACCCATCCGGCGGCTGGCACCACCGGTGAGCACCGCCCCGGCGACCCCGCAGCCGTGCTCGGTCACCGGGACCGGGCTCACGCCTCGGTGTCGGGGATGCCGGCCGGGTCGAGCTGGGCCAGGAAGAGCGCGATCCGCTCGGCCTCGTCGGCCTCACCGATGAGCGCCGCCATCTGCCCGAGCCCGGCGAGGGCCCGGAGGAAGCCGTGGTTCGACGGTTCGGACCAGCGGACGTACCCCGAGCCGCGCCATCCGTTGGCCCGGAGCGCGTCGAGCCCCCGGTGATAGCCGACCCGGTAGGCCGCATACCGCTCGACCGGGTCCCGACCGAGGTCGCCCAACGTGGCCCAGGCGTCGAGGAATCGCGGATGTGCCGCGACGACCTCGCTCACCCGGTGGTGCCGGACCTCCTCGGGCGACTCCGCGGCCCGACGCAACTCGTCGGCGAGGGCTGCATCGACCGGCGGCAGCACGGTGCTCGGCAGACCGCCGGGGCGCAGGTCGATCGGGCGGCTGTCGGCAGCAGGATCACTCACGGTGGCACACGCTACGACGTACTGTGCGCCCATGCTCGCGCTCACCCTCGGAAGCGCCCGTCACCTCGCCGTCGCAATCGTCGTCGTGTTCGTCGTGCTCGCCGTCGTCTCGGCCAAGGCGATCGCCAACGTCACCTGGAAGATCACCACCATGCTCGTGATGGTCGGCTTCGCGCTCGGCGTGTGGACGCAGCGTGCCAACCTGTCCGACTGCGCCGAGCAGGCCAGGGCGAAGGCCACGGTGGGCGACACCTCCCCCACCAGCTGCACCTTCTTCGGGGTCACCGTCGACGTCCCCGGTGTCACGATCCCCGGCGGCGACGCCGGCTGAGCGGGCGAGCCCCGCCCGGTCACCCGGTCGCCGGTTCAGGCGATCTCGGCGTCGAGCAGCGGGAACACCATCCGCTCGGCGAACAGCGCGGCGTGGCTCAGCGGCGCGTCGTGGCGGCAGCCCGGCACCACGACCAGCCGGGCACCGGCGATGTGCTCGGCGACGTGCCGCATGCCGCGCTGGTGATGAGGCGAGCCGAGTTCGCCGTGTCCGGCGATCACCGGGCACGTGATCTGTTCGGGCGCCCACGGTCGGTGCTCGCGGAGGTCGGCCAGCTCGGCCACCATCGCCGCGCCCTCCAGCCGACGGGTCCGCCGCGTCCGCTCGGGCAGCGCCTCCCAGCGGGCGTCGCCCACCATGCGACGCATGAACACCTCGGCCGCGGCCTCCGGATCGGCCGCCGATGCCACCGCGGCGGCTCCCGCGGTGTTCCCCGGCCACCACGGCTCCCACGACAGCGGGGATTCGTAGAGTGCCACGGCGCGCACGAGGCTCGGGTGCGCAGCGGCGAGCGCCAGGGCGATGTTGCCGCCGAAGCTGTGTCCCACCAGCACGGCGTGGCGGCCGGCGAGGACACCGAGCAGATCGGCCACCTGGTGGCCCATGTCGAACGGTCCCGGATGCCGCCCGTCGCCGGCGACGGACCGCCCGTAGCCACGGCGGTCGTACCGCGCCACCCGATGCGCTCGGTCGAGCTGACGGCTCAGCTTCACCATGCCGGTGCTGCGGTCCATCGAACCGTGGATCACCACGACGAGCGGTGCGGTCGCGGGTCCGGCCTCGTCGGCCCAGATCGGGACGTGGGTGTCGGTGGGACGTTGCATGCGTGCGGCTCAGGCCACCTGGACGAGGCGCAGGACGTCGGTGGCGGCGCCGCTCGGACGGTCGGGCGCGCCGGCGAGCACGAGCACGACCTGGCCGCTGCGCACGTGCCCGGCGCGCACGGCGGTCTCGACGGCGAACCACACGAGCTCGTCGGTGGACCGATAGGTGTCGACGACCATCGGCGTCACGCCCCACGACAGCGCCATGGTCCGCACCGTGGCCGGGTCGGGCGACAGCCCGATCAGCGCCGGTGTGGGCCGGAAGCGGGCCATCGCCCGCGTCGTGCGTCCCGAGCGGGTACAGCACAAGATGGCGTCGGCCCCGGCGTCCACGGCCGCGAGACCGGCGGCATGGGTGATCGCCATGGTGATCCGGTCGGAACCCTCGGGCCACTGACGCCGCTGCATCCGGCCGAGCCGGGTGCCCCACGCGCTGTAGCTCGCCTCCATCTCCGCCCGCTCGGCGATCCGGCGCATCGAGTCGACGACGGCGACGGGGTCGTGCCCGATGGCGGTCTCGGCCGACAGCATGAGCGCGTCGGTGCCGTCGAACACCGCGTTGGCGATGTCGCTCACCTCGGCCCGGGTGGGTGACGGCGAGGTGATCATGCTCTCGAGCATCTGCGTGGCGGTGATCACCGGCACGCCCATCTCGACGCAGTGGCGAACGATCCGCTTCTGCAGGTGGGGCACGTCCTCGAGCGGGCACTCGATGCCGAGGTCGCCGCGGGCGACCATCACGGCGTCGGCCTCGGCGGCGATCTCCTCGAGCGCCGCCACCGCCGGCAGGGTCTCGATCTTCGCCACCAGGTGCGGACGGTGCGGGAGCACGGCCTCGCGCACCTTCACGAGGTCGGCGGCCGAGCGGACGAACGACACCGCGAGGAAGTCGACGCCCTCGCCCGCCATGATCGCGGCGAGACGCAGGTCGTCGTCGGTCGGCGTCCGCAGCCGCAACCGCTCGGCCGGGATGTGCACCCCCGGACGACCCTGGGTGGTACCGCCGGTGAGGATCCGCGCGGTCACCTCGTGGGCACCGACCGCCTCGACCCGCAGCGAGATCGCGCCGTCGCCGATCACCACCCGATCGCCGAGGTCGAGGTCGTCGATCAGGGTGGCGTAGTCGACCTGGAAACACGATGCGTCGCTCGGCCCGTCGCCCGCCTTCAGGCACAGCGTCCGACCGGCGACGAGCTGGACGCCGTCGTCGGGGAGCTGCCCGGCGCGCACCTTCGGACCCGGCAGGTCGGCGAGCACCCCCACCACCCGACCCACGCGCTGCGCGGCGGCGCGAACGGCGTGCAGCCGATCGACGTGGTCCTCCACCCGACCGTGCGACAGGTTGAGCCGGACGACGTCGACGCCGGCGAGCAACAGGCTGTCGAGCACCTCCGGCCGTTCGCTCGCGGGTCCGAGCGTGGCGACGATCTTGGTCCGGGACTCCATGCACCCCATTCAAGCCGCCCGCGACCACCCCGCCGGTCCATCACCGCCTCGCGGGGTGTCGAGCGTGCGCCACGGGGCCACGTGCACGACGCCGCTGCATGACGCCGCCACCGGCGGTGTCGACGTGCTAGGGAAGGGGCCGTATGGAGCTGTTGCTGATCCGCCACGCCCTGCCCATCCGGCGCGAACTCGACGACGGTGTCGCCGACCCGGAGCTCTCCGAGGCGGGCCACGCGCAGGCTCAGCACCTCGCCACCTACCTGTCCACCGAGACGCTCGACGCCGTGTACGCGAGCCCGCTCGCTCGCGCCCGGCAGACGGCGGCACCGGTCGCGGCCACCCAGGGACGCACCGTCGAGATCGTCGACGGGGTGGCCGAGTGGGACCGCAACTCGAACGAGTACGTCCCGGTGGAGGAGCTCCGCGCCGCCAACGATCCTCGATGGCAGTCGATGCTGAAGGGCGAGTGGACCGTGCACGAGGAACGGCCCGAGGAGTTCCGGGGGCGTGTGGTCGACGGCGTCGAAGGGGTGATCGCTGCACACCACGGACAGAAGGTGGCGATCGTGTGCCACGGCGGCGTGATCAACGCCTACATCGCCCACATCCTCGGCCTCGACTCGGCAGCGATGGGATTCCAGCCGGGGTTCTTCTACCCGAACTACACCTCGATCCACCGGATCGCAGCGGCGCGCAGCGGCGAGCGTTCCGTGGTGACGCTGAACGAGACGTCGTTCCTCCGTCACACCGGCCTCCCGATGGGCCTGTTCCAGCGCGGCTGAGCCCCGCCGGGCCACGATCCACGACAGCGAGAAAGGCGGCACGCATGGCCACCATCGACGACCTCATCGAGTACCTCGACGGGTCGCGCTCCCCCTGGCACGCCGCCGCGTCGAGCGCCGCGGCGCTGATCGAGGCCGGCTTCCAGCCGCTCGTGCTCACCGACGACTGGACCGAGCTCCCCGACGCAGGCGTCGTGATCAGCGGCGCCGGCCTCGTCGCGTTCCGCCTCGCCCCCGGGACGGGCGCGACGCCGTTCCGCATCATCGGCGCCCACACCGACTCGCCGTGTCTCCGGGTGAAGCCCCGCCCGGACGTCGGCCAGCTCGGCTGGAAGCAGCTCGCGGTCGAGGTGTACGGCGGGGTGCTGCTCAACAGCTGGGTCGACCGCGACCTCGGGGTCGCCGGACGGGTGGTGCTCGCCGACGGCTCGGTGGTCGACGTCACGGTGGACGACGCGGTGTGCCGGATCCCGCAGCTCGCGATCCACCTCGACCGCGACGTGAACGAGAAGGGCCTCGTGCTCGACAAGCAGCAGCACCTCACGCCGGTGTGGGGCACGGGCTCACCGCGCGCCGGTGAGTTCCGCGAGTGGCTGGCCGAGCAGATGGAGCTGACGCCGGACGAGATCGGGTGGTGGGAGCTCTGCCTGTTCGACCGCACCCCGGCGGCCGTCCTGGGCGCCGACGCGTCGCTGCTCGCCGCCGGCCGGCTTGACAACCAGCTCTCGTGCTGGGCGGCCACCGACGCACTCGCACACGCATCGGCCTCCGAGACCCACCACCAGGTGATCGCCCTGTTCGACCACGAGGAGGTGGGCAGCGAGAGCACCACCGGCGCCGCCGGCCCGCTGCTCGAGCAGGTGCTCGAACGGATCTCGCTCGGCCGACGGGTGTCGCGAGCCGGACACCTGGCCGCGCTCGCCGGGTCGTCGTGCCTGTCGGCCGACAACGCTCACGCCGTGCACCCGAACTACCCCGAGCGCCACGAGCCCGGCCACCGGCCGATCGTGAACCAGGGGCCTGCGCTCAAGGTGAACGCGAACCAGCGGTACGCCACGAGCGCCCGCACCGCAGCGGCGTTCCAGGCGGCATGCGAGCGCGCCGGCGTGCCCTGGCAGGTGTTCGTGAGCCGGAACAACATGCCGTGCGGATCGACGATCGGGCCGATCACCGCCACCCGCCTCGGGATCGAGACCGTCGACGTCGGTGTGCCGCAGCTGTCGATGCACTCGGCCCGCGAGCTCTGCGGCACCGAGGACCCGATCAGCCTGGCCGCCGCCGCCGGCGCCTGGCTCGGCGACGCCTGAACCGGCCGGACGACCCGAGCGGCGCGCAGATCGGCGCGCGGATCGGCGAGCGGATCAGACCCGGCGGCTCGCGTCGTCGTACAGGCGCTGCAGCTCGGCGTGCAGCACATGACTGAGCTCGCGCACCGCCACGCGCTGGGCCTTCCCGCTCGCACCGACGGGCACCTCGATCGGCGGACCGATCGTCACGTGCACCTTGCGCGGGAAGATGAACTTCGTCCCCTTGGGCATCGCCCGCTCGCTGCCGGCGATGCCCACCGGCACGATCGGCACGCCCGCCTTCACGGCGATGTAGGTGGCGCCGTCGAACAGCGGGTGCACCTCGTCGCCGCTCTTGCGCTCCCCCTCGGGGAACAGCACCAGCGGTTCGCCTCCCTCGAGCACCTCGATGCAGCGCTTCAGCGCCTCGCGGTCGGCCGAGCCACGGGTGACCGGGAACCCGCCGAGCGCCGACAGCAGCCGTCCGAACTGGCGCTGCTTCCAGTACTTGTCGGCGCCCATGAACCGCATCCGGCGGCGGGTCACCCCCGACGAGATCGGCGTGTCGAGGATGCTGCGGTGCACCGGCGCGAGGAGGAACGGGCCGCTCGCCGGCACGTGCTCGCGTCCGTCGACCGTCATCCGACACCAGAGCCGGCAGAACGTGACGACGATGAAGCGGACCGTCTGGTACGCGGCGCGGTCGAGCCGGCTGTTGCCGGCGAGCTCGGTGTCGATCCTGGTCATCGGAGTCCTTCGTCGGCCGGCGCGTGTTCGGCGACCAGCATCGCTTCGATCGTGGCGAGCACCTCGTCGATGCCGAGGCCCGTGGTGTCGACGACGTGCGAACCGTCGGCCTGCACCAGCGGGCTGTGTGCTCGCGACGAGTCGTACTCGTCTCGCGCGGCGATCGCACGTTCCATCTCGTCGACGTCGCCGCCGGCCTCGGCCACCCGCCGCTCGGCACGCACGCGTGGTGACGCCGTCAGGTACAGCTTCAGCTCGGCGTCGGGGAACACCACCGACGCGATGTCGCGCCCCTCGATCACACCA
This sequence comes from Acidimicrobiaceae bacterium, assembly GCA_020637235.1. Classification (GTDB taxonomy): domain Bacteria; phylum Actinomycetota; class Acidimicrobiia; order Acidimicrobiales; family Ilumatobacteraceae; genus VFMC01. The sequence goes on from JACJWG010000016.1 coordinate 85,195, forward strand.
CCGCCGTGCTCGGCCGCCCAGGCCCGCTGTCGGGTCACCATCTCGGCCCGCACCGCGCCATTGGCGGCGACCCGGCTCACCTCGCGGGTCACCTCGGGACTGCGGATCGCAGCGGTGGCGTCGATCCCGTCGACGACCACGCCGTCGTCGCCCACGTGCAGCACCACCCGAGCGGCCAGCTCGGCGACGGCGCTCGCATCGTCGAGCACGTCGCGGCGCATGGCAGCGAACGTGAGCGCTCGATACATCGCACCGGTGTCGAGGTAACGGAGACCGAGCCGCGCGGCCAGCGCCCGCGCGATCGTGCTCTTGCCGGCACCCGCCGGCCCGTCGATGGCGATCACCCGCATGTCGATCACCGCCAGCTGGTGCCCTGCGGCATGCCTTCGCTGTAGCCGGCGACGCTCTGCACCCCGACCACGGCCCGGTCGTGGAACTCGTCGATCGTGGCGGCCCCGGCGTACGTGCACGCGGAGCGCACCCCGGCGACGATCTCGTCGATGATGTCCTCGACACCGGGCCGCTCGGGGTCGAGGTACATGCGGGAACTGCTGATGCCTTCTTGGAAGAGCTCCTTGCGTGCCCGGTCGAACGCGGTCTCCGACCGCGAGCGGTTCTTCACCGCCCGGTTGCTGGCCATGCCGAAGCTCTCCTTGTAGAGCCGGCCGTCGGGATCGCGCAGCGTGTCGGCCGCGGACTCGTAGGTGCCCGCGAGCCACGAACCGAACATCACGTTCGCGGCGCCACCGGCCAGCGCCAGGGCGACGTCACGCGGATAGCGCACTCCTCCGTCGGCCCAGATGTGCCGGCCGAGCCGGCGAGCCTCGTCGGCGCACTCGACGACCGCCGAGAACTGGGGGCGGCCGACACCGGTCATCATCCGCGTCGTGCACATCGCGCCGGGGCCCACCCCGACCTTCACGATGTCGGCGCCGGCCTCGATCAACTCACGGGTACCGGTCGCGGTGACGACGTTGCCGGCCACGATCGGGATGTCGGGCGCGATGGCGCGCACCTCCTCGATCGCACGCAACGTTCGGGTCTGGTGGCCGTGGGCGGTGTCGATGACCAGGCAGTCGGCTCCCATCCGCAACAACTCCTTGGCCTTCGCTGCGGGCTCCCCGTTGATGCCGACCGCCACCGCGACCCGCAGCCGGCCCTGGTCGTCGACCGCCGGGCGGTAGATGGTGGAACGCAGCGCCCCCTTGCGGGTCACACAGCCGACGAGGCGGCCGTCGCCGTCGACCACCGGCGCCATCGACAAGCGCTCCGATTCGAGCAGTTCGTGGATCTCCTCGGGTGCGGTGCCCACCGGCACGGTGACGATCTCGTGGCGGCCCACGTGCTGGAGTTGGGTGAAGCGATCGAAGCCGGCGGCGTCGTGCTCGGTGAAGATCGCGACCGGACGTCCGTCGTCCTCCACCACCACGGCACCGTGGGACCGCTTGTGGATCAGGCTGAGCGCGTCGCCGACCGTGTGGTGCGGCGACAGCGTGATCGGCGTGTCGTACACGGTGTGCCGCGTCTTCACGTAGTCGATCACCTTCTCGATCACGTCGAGCGGGATGTCCTGGGGCAGCACCGTGATGCCGCCGCGGCGGGCGACGGTCTCGGCCATGCGGCGACCGGCGACCGCGGTCATGTTGGACACCACCACCGGGATGGTCGTCCCGAGCCCGTCGGGTGTGGTGAGGTCGACGTCGAGACGGCTCGGCACCGACGACAGACTCGGCACCATGAACACGTCGTTGTACGTGAGATCGAAGGCCGGCTGGTTCAGCATGCGCATGTGTGGGGGAACTCCTCGCTCGCGCCTCGCCGCCGACGATCGGCCGACGCGAAGGGCCGATCCAGGCTAACGGCCGCCGACGGTACCCGCCACGCCCATCCCGCTCGCCCGAGCCGACGACGCCGCCGGCGAACCGGGTACCGTGGCGCGCCATGAGCGATGCGCTGCCCCCGATCGTCCTCGTCCACGGCTGGGGAGGTTCGTTCGCGAGCACGTGGCAGGCGAGCGGCTTCACCGAACTGCTGCGCGACGCGGGTCGCACGGTGATCGGCGTCGACCTCCTCGGCCACGGCACGGCACCCAAACCCCACGACCCCGCCGACTACGCCGACCTGACGGCACGGGTGCTCGACGCGATGCCGGACGCCCAGGTGGACGCGGTCGGCTTCTCGCTCGGCGCGATCACCCTGCTCCGCATCGCGATCGACCAGCCGCACCGGTTCCGCAAGCTGGTGCTCGCCGGCATCGGCGCCACCCTGTTCGACGACGACACCACCGGCACCGAGCGGATCATCGCCGCGCTCGAGGGCACCGCCCCGCCCGACGACAACATCGCCCGGCTCTTCGCCCAGTACGGCCACCAACCCGACAACGACCTCGCCGCGCTCACCGCGGTGATGAAGCGACCACGAGGTGCGGCGTTCACCCCCGAACTCGTCGGCCGCGCCACGTGCGACACCCGGGTGGTGATCGGCGATCAGGACTTCGCCGGTCCCGGCGCACCGCTCGCCGACGCACTCCCGCACGGCTCGCTCACCACGTTGCGCAACGTCGATCACTTCGCCACCCCCGAGTCGTTCGGGTTCATCGACGCCACGCTCGAGTTCCTCGACGCGATCCCGGCCTGACTCCGGCCGACCGTCACCGTGCCACCGCGCGTCACCTCCGACGTCGAGGCCGCACTCGCGGTGGTGCGTCGCGGCGGGTTGGTGGCGATCCCGACCGAGACCGTGTACGGCCTCGCCGCCGATGCGTCGAACGAGGCAGCGGTCCGCCGGATCTTCGCCGCGAAGGGTCGCCCCGCCGACCATCCGCTGATCGTCCACGTCGCCGCGGCGGCCGACCTCGACCGCTGGGCCGCCGCGGTCCCGCCGGCCGCGGCCGTGTTGGCCGACGCGTGTTGGCCGGGCCCGCTCACCGTCGTCGTCGCGCGGGCACCCCACGTGCTCGACGTCGTCACCGGAGGTCGACCGAGCATCGGCGTGCGCGTCCCGGCGCACCCGCTCACCACCGAACTGCTCGTGCGATTCGGCGGCGGGCTCGCTGCGCCGTCGGCCAATCGGTTCGGCAAGGTGAGCCCGACGACCGCCGAGCACGTCGTCCGCGACCTCGGCGCGGTGCCCGGTGGGGTCGACCTCGTGCTCGACGGCGGTCCGTGCCCGATCGGGGTGGAGAGCACGATCGTCGACTGCACCGTCGAGCCGGCCCAGGTACTGCGCCCCGGCGGCATCCCGACCGAGCAGGTGACCGCGTTGCTCGCCGGCGCCGTCGGCGCGGTCAGCGGGCCGAGCCGGGCACCCGGGATGCTCGCCTCGCACTACGCCCCGGCGTGTCGCGTCGTGCTCGCCGAGTCGGTCGACGAGGCCCGGCGGCTCGCCGCCGCCGAAGCCGATCCCCTGCTGATCGACGACGTCGACGACCTGGTGCGATACGCCCGAGAGCTCTACGACCTGCTGCGACGCGCCGACGATCAGCACCGCTCGGCGGTGGTGGCGGTGCTGCCGCCGGCCGCCGGGCTCGGACACGCCATCCGCGATCGGTTGTTCAAGGCTGCGGCCGCCCGAGCCGGTTGAGCTGCTCCACCCACACGTCGCGTACCCGCTCGACGAAGGTGAGGTCGTTGACACCACCTCGCTCCCCCGCCGGGGACGCCACCGTGAGGCTCACGGTGCTGCCGCCCGCATCGGGCACCAGGTCGAGCCGGCACCAGCACGGCGCGGGCTCGTGCAGGTGGCACTCGAGCACGTAGGGAGGGTCGTCGTCGAGCACGTCGCCGATCCAGCCCGCCACCACGAGCAGTGCCTCGAAGGTCTCCGCCGGCAACGCGTCGACGGTGAACGACGGTGCGTCGTACTCGACCTGCGGTCGCCGGCGGCGCTGCCCCCACGGCACCGGCGGTGGCTCGCGGCGGATGCGAGACCCGGGGGCCGTCGGCGCTGGTGTCGCGGGACCGCCGGGCGGCGGGAGCACGCGGCGACCGGTGAGGTGCGCGACGCACGCCTCGAAGGCGCCGTTCACGGCGCGCATCGCATGCTCGTCGCCGCCCCGGTCGGGGTGCAGGTCGAACGCGAGCCGGCGGCGGGCGGACCGGACGTCGTCGAGCGTCGCCGAGCGATCCAGCCCGAGCACCGCGAACGGGTCGGCCTCACCGCCGGCGGCGGCCGGGCCGCTCACGCCGTCGTCGGGAACTGGTGCGCCCGGGTGGCGGCGTACGCCCCGCGCACGGCCGCCGCCGTCCCGGCGAGGTCGCCACCGCTGGCATCGACCTCGCTGTCGGCACCGAAACCCCATCGAGCGATCACCTCGGCGTGGTCGACACCCAGTGCCACCGCAGCGGCCTGGACGCATGCACCCGCGGCCACGGCCTCGTCGACCGACGACACCGACACCGGCACGTCGCAGAGGTCGGCGAACACCTGTCGCACGGCGGCGCTGCGCGCCCCGCCACCGGTGAGCACCACCGAGTCCACCGGTGCGTGGCGCCGCAACGCATCGAGCGCTTCGAGCATGCTGCACACCACCCCCTCGACCGCGGCACGGGCGAACTGCTCCCGGGTGACGTCGCTGCGCAGGTGGGCGAGCACGCCGGTGGCCGATGGCAGCTCCGGGGTCCGCTCGCCGTCGAGGTACGGCAGCAGCACCAGCCCACCGGCCCCGGGTGCCCCGGCGAGTGCGAGCGCATCGAAGCCGGCACGGTCGGCGGCGAGCAGCCGTGCCGCGGCGTTGAGCACCTTCGAGGCGTTCGAGGTGCACACGAGCGGCAGGAACCGTCCGGTCGCGTCGGCGAACCCGGCGACCGCGCCGGTGGCGTCGGCCGTCGGGGCGTCGGCGACGGTGAAGGCCGTCCCCGACGTGCCGAGCGACACCACGGCGCGCCCGGTGCGCAGCCCGAGTCCGAGCGCCGCGGCCATGTTGTCGCCGGTTCCGCAGGCCACCTGTGCGCCCTGCCACGAGCCGACCACCTCGAGCGGCTCGGCCACCCGAGGTACGACGTCGGTCCAGTCGCGCTCGCGGTCGATGATCGCGAGCAGGTCCCAGCGATAGCCGCCGGTGGCGGGCGACCAGTAGCCGGTGCCCGATGCGTCGCCACGGTCGGTCGTGAACGAGCGGGCGAGCCGCCCGGTCAGCCAGTCGTGCGGCAACAGCACGTGCGCGAGGCGCGCCCAGTGCTCGGGCTCGCTGCGGTGCAGCCACGACAGTTTGGTCGCCGTGAACGCTGCTGTCGGCACACTGCCGATCGCCGCCGCCCACCCCGGCGCACCATCGGGGAGCTGCTTGCGCAACCATCCCGCGTCGGGCGCCGTTTCGGTGTCGTTCCACAGCTTGGCCGGCCGGATCACCTCGCCGTCGTCGTCGAGGACCACCATGCCGTGCTGCTGGCCGGCCACGCTGATCGCATCGACGGCGGTGACCCCCGCCGCCGCAGCGGCTGCGGCGAACGCCGTCTCGAACGCCTGCCACCACGTCGCCGGATCCTGCTCGGAACGCGGCGGGGTGGTGGTCGGGTGCGGCGCGCTCGCGGTACCGACCACCGAGCCGTCGTCGAGCCGGCGGATCTCGACCTTGGTGCTCTGGGTGGACGAGTCGACGCCGGCGACGAGACCTGTGGAGTTCATGGCGTCATGATGCCAGCGACACGGCAGGACGCAGCGGTGGCGCCGGCCCGCTCATCGGTCACGTCGTCGACCAGATGATCCGGTTGACCTCGTTCTCGAGCCACTCCTGCCGACCCGACACCGGTGTCGGTGACAGATCACGGGCGACGGCGTCGTCGCCGAGGGTCGCCAGGTCGACCTCACCGGCCAGGATCCGGCGACCGAGGTCGCTCGACCAGCCGGCGTAGCGACGGTCACGAGCGGCTTCGAGCGCGCCGTCGGCGAGCATGTTCGCCGCGACCAGCAACGACCGCGCCAGGGTGTCGATCCCGCCGATGTGGCCGTGGAAGAGGTCGGAACGGTCCATGCTCTGGCGACGCAGCTTGGTGTCGAAGTTGAAGCCGCCCGTGGTGAAGCCGCCGGCGCGCAGGATCTCGTACATCGCGAGGCTCAGCTCCTCGACCGAGTTCGGGAACTGATCGGTGTCCCACCCGTTCTGGGCGTCGCCACGGTTGGCGTCGACGCTGCCGAAGATGCCGTGATCGAGCGCGTACGCGACCTCGTGGTGGAACGAGTGGCCCGACAGCGTGGCGTGGTTCACCTCGATGTTCACGAAGTACTCGCCGACGAGGTCGTATCGCTCGAGGAACCCGTGCACCGTGGCCGAGTCGTAGTCGTACTGGTGCTTGGTGGGCTCCTGCGGCTTCGGTTCGAGCAGGAGTGTGCCGGTGTACCCGATCGTGCGCTTGTGGTCGGCCACGAGGTGCAGGAACCGGGCGAGTTGATCGGCCTCGTGCTTCAGCCGCGTGTTGAGCAGCGTCTCGTACCCCTCGCGCCCACCCCACAGCACGTAGTTCTCGCCGCCGAGCCGGTGCGTGGCCTCGAGCATGTGGCGCACCTGGGCGGCGGCGTGCTGGAACACCTCGGGGTCGGGGTTGGTGGCGGCTCCTGCGGCGTACCGCGGGTGGCTGAACAGGTTGGCGGTGCCCCACAGGAGTTTCACCCCGGTGGCCGCCTGCTGCTCGGCGGCCCGATCGACGAGCACGTCGAGGTTGGCCCGACTCTCCTTCAGCGTGGCGCCCTCCGGCGCCATGTCGACGTCGTGGAAGCAGTAGTAGGGGGTGCCCAGCTTGGTGAAGAACTCGAACGCGGCGTCCTGCTTGGCGAACGCGGCCTGCATCGGGTCGACGCCGTCGTCGAGCCACGGCCGGTCGAAGGTGCCCGTCCCGAACACGTCGCTGCCGGCCCAGTTGAAGCTGTGCCAGTAGCACACCGCGATCCGTAGGTGCTCGGCCATCGTCTTGCCGGCCACCACCCGATCCGGGTCGTAGACGCGGTAGGCGAGGCGGTCGGGACCGGCGTCGCTGCCGGCGAACGCGACCGGCTCGGGGACGTCGAGGAAGAACTCGGGCATGGGGTGTCCTCTCGTTGCTGCAGGTGTCGGAGGTGTGGGACGTGGGTCAGGAGGTGCGCTTGCGGCTGATCGCGTCGACGGAGGCGGCGAGCATCAGCGCGAGACCGGCGCAGATGAACTTCACGCCCGAGCTGCCGAAGTCGACCTCCCACCCGAAGGGTTCCCGCTTGCCGACGAGCGTGAGACCGTTCGGGATGAGCGCCAGCACCAGGCCGCCGAGGATCGCGTTCATCATCCGACCCTGGCCGCCGAACAGCGAGGTGCCACCGATGACCGCAGCACCGACGGCGAGGAGCAGGGTGTCGTTGCCACCGGTGTTGGGATCGACGGAGTTGACCCGCGAGGCGAGGAACGCACCGCCGATGCCGGCGAGCAGACCGCAGAACATGAACGCCGACAGCCGGATCCGCACCACGTTGATGCCGGCACGCCGGGCGGCCTCCTGATTGCCGCCGACGGCCATGAGGTGCCGCCCGTAGCGAGTGCGGTTGAGCACGAAGGTGAGCACCAGCACGATGACGAGCACCAGCGGGATCACGTAGGGCATGCCACGCTGCTCGGCGACGGCGTTGGCGAAGGCGCGGTTGCGGTTGAGCACCGAGACGACGGCGACGATCAGCACGGCTGCGGCCACCGTCTTCACCGCGACGAGCGAGATCGGCGCGCCCGAGCGTTGCGCCTGGCGGTACTGCATGAGGCCGACGCCGGCGATGCCGAGCACGCCGATCACCCACGAGAACCCGGGGCTGATGCTCGCACCCACGATGTCCTTCACGACACCGTTCTCGATCCGGACGCTGCCCCCCTCCTTCACGAGGATCAGCAGGATGCCCTGGAACACGAGGAAGTTGGCGAGTGTCACGACGAAGCTGGGGATGCCGAGTTTCGCGACGAGCGCGCCGGTCCACAGTCCGAGGAGCAGCGCGACGGCGGCCGCGATCACGATCGTGGGCACCAGCCCCCAGCCGTCCTTCAGCCGGAGCGCGAGCACCGCGGCCGTGACGCCGGCGGTGTAGCCGGCTGCGAGATCGATCTCACCGAGCAGCAGCACGAAGGTGACCGCCATCGCGATCACGATGACGGCGGCTGCCTGCTCCAGGAAGTTGGCGAAGTTCAGCGCCGTCAGGAACGTGCCGCTGCTGAGCGAGAAGATCACGACGAGCACGATGATCGCGAGGATCGCCGGGAGCGAGCCGAGCTCGCCGGCTCGGAGACGTGCGCGGCTGTCGGCGAGCGCGGATGCGAACGTCTGTCGCTGCGAGTCCAGCGCGAAGTCGCCGAGCGCGCCCTTCGGTTCGTCGGCGGAGGAGCTGGCGGGGATGGTGGTCATGGCTCAGACCCCTTCGGCGGCGTTGAGGAGGCCGACGTCGCCCGAGCGACCGGCGGTGATCAGTTCGACCAGGAACTCACGACGCGTGTCGGACGTGATCGGGACGTCGGCCGCGACGCGTCCGAGGTACATCGCGCACACCCGGTCGCTCACCTGCAGGACGTCGTTCATGTTGTGGGAGATGAGCACGACACCGAGGCCGGCGTCGGCGAGACGTCGGACGAGGTCGAGCACCTGCTTGGTCTGGGCGACGCCGAGGGCGGCGGTGGGTTCGTCGAGCAGCACCACCTTCGAGTTCCAGAGCACCGCCTTCGCGATGGCGACCGTCTGGCGCTGGCCACCCGAGAGCGACGACACCTTCTGGCGCACGCTCTTCACGGTGCGCACCGACAGGCTGGCGAGGGTGTCGCGCGCCGCCTGCTCCATCGATGGTTCGTCGAGCAGGCCGTACTTCAGGCGCTCGCGACCGAGGAACAGGTTCTGCACGATGTCGAGGTTCTCGCACAGCGCGAGATCCTGGTAGACGACCTCGATGCCGAGCTCGGCGACGTCTTTCGGGCCGCTCACGTGGACGGGCTTGCCTTCGAAGCGGAACTCGCCGCTGTCGACCGGATAGATGCCGGTGATGCACTTGATGAGCGTGGTCTTGCCGGCGCCGTTGTCGCCGATGAGCGCCGTGACGGTGCCGGGGTAGACCCGGAAGTCGACGTCGTGCAACACGTGCACGGGGCCGAAGCTCTTGTTCACGCCGTGCGCTTCCAGGATCGGTGCGTCAGTCACCGTGCGATGTCCCCCTGACTGCGGCCGGACGGCCGGTTGGGCCTGAACGTAGTCCGCCGTCGTCGGGCCCTCGGCCGACGGCGCACCCGGCTGCGGCCGGACGACCAGAGGTGATCGTCACCCACCGTCACGACGACGGCGGGTGACGACCACACCCTGGGGGTCGGCCGGGCCCTGGCGGGCAACCCGGCCGGAGGGGAGATGTCCCCGACCGCCGGCTCAGCCGACGGTGATACCAGCCTCCGTGCAGAGGTCTTCGATGCCGTCGCAGACGTCCTCGACCGACACGAAGCCGTCCTCGATCACCGTGACGACGTCGTCGATGAAGATCGACTGGACCTGGGCCTGCACGTACGGGATCTCGCCGTTGTCGTTGTCGATCGTGGCGTTGCCGGTGACCTCGTCGCCCGCGAGGAGCTGGACGGCCGCCGCGACGGCACCCTTGGCCTCCTCGACGACGGGCTTGTACACCGTCATGCACTGGGTGCCCTGCAGGATCGCCCGCAGACCCTCGACCGTCGCGTCCTGACCGGTGGTCGGCACCGTCAGGCCGGCGTCGGCCAGCACGGCCTGCGCCGCGAGGCTGAGACCGTCGTTCGCCACGAGCACACCGTCGATGGCACCGCCGGCGGCGGTGAGCAGCTGCTCGAAGATCACGCCACCCTGGGCGTTGTCCCAATCGGGCACGGCCTGCTCACCGACGGTCTCGATCCCCGAGCCCTCGATCGCGGTCTGATAGCCCTGCTTGAACAAGGTCGCGTTGTTGTCCGTCGGCGACCCGTGGAGCTGGATGATCTTCTTGCCCTCCACGGCACCGGCGCCGCCCATGCACTCGATGATGCCCTCACCCTGGGCGGTGCCCACGGCGACGTTGTCGAAGCTCACGTACACGTCGGCCGAGCCGCCGAGCGTGAGGCGGTCGTAGTCGATGTTCTTCACACCGGCGGCCGCCGCCTTCTCCTGGATCGCCGCACCCGAGTCGCTGTCGAGGTTGACGATCGCGAGCACCTTCACCCCGTCGGCGATCATCTGATCGGCGATCGTGGCCATGTTGTCCGCATCACCCTCGGCGTTCTGGATCACACACTCGATCCCGGCTGCCTCGCACTCCGCCTCGATCAGCGGACGGTCGAACTCCTCCCAACGAGCCGACGAGGCCGAGTCGGGCAGGATGAACCCGACCTTGCCACCGTCGGCCGAGGCGTCGCCGCCACCGGCACCGATGCCGGCCTCGGCGCAGAGGTCCTCGATGCCCTCGCAGACGTCGGCCTCGGCGACGAAGCCGTCGGCGACGACGTCCTTCACCTGGTCGAAGAAGATCGACTGGACCTGGGCCTGCACGTACGGGATCTCGGCGACCTCGTTGTCGATCGTGGCGTTGGCGGTGACCTCGTCGCCGGCGAGGAGCTGGACGGCCGCCGCGACGGCGCCCTTGGCCTCCTCGATCACGGGCTTGTACACCGTCATGCACTGGGTGCCCTGCAGGATCGCCCGCAGACCCTCGACCGTCGCGTCCTGACCGGTGGTCGGCACCGTCAGGCCGGCGTCGGCCAGCACGGCCTGCGCCGCGAGGCTGAGACCGTCGTTCGCCACGAGCACACCGTCGATCTCGCCGCCGGCGGCGGTGAGCAGCTGCTCGAAGATCACGCCACCCTGGGCGTTGTCCCAATCGGGCACGGCCTGCTCACCGACGGTCTCGATCCCCGAGCCCTCGATCGCGGTCTGATAGCCCTGCTTGAACAAGGTCGCGTTGTTGTCCGTCGGCGACCCGTGGAGCTGGATGATCTTCTTGCCCTCCACGGCACCGGCGCCGCCCATGCACTCGATCAGACCCTCGCCCTGGGCGGTGCCCACGGCGACGTTGTCGAAGCTCACGTACACGTCGGCCGAGCCGCCGAGCGTGAGGCGGTCGTAGTCGATGTTCTTCACACCGGCGGCCGCCGCCTTCTCCTGGATCGCCGCACCCGAGTCGCTGTCGAGGTTGACGATCGCGAGCACCTTCACCCCGTCGGCGATCATCTGATCGGCGATCGTGGCCATGTTGTCCGCATCACCCTCGGCGTTCTGGATCACACACTCGATCCCGGCTGCCTCGCACTCCGCCTCGAGCAGCGGACGGTCGAAGGCCTCCCAACGAGCCGACGAGGCCGAGTCGGGCAGGATGAACCCGACCTTGCCACCGGCGGTGTCGCCGCCGTCGCCGCCGCTGGCGGCGGTCGTGTCCGACCCGCCCGCGGCCGTGGTGGCGCTGCTGCCACCCTCGTCGTCGTCGCCGCACCCGGCGGCGATCAACGCCAGCGCTCCGAGCAGCACGAAGCCGCTCCTGACCCGCTTCTGCATGAAGTGTCCCCCTTCAGGATCGGCACCACCACCGTGGCGGCGCCGTGCACCTCGGCCCTCGTGGGGCGGCGCCGTCACGCTGTCGCGACCGGGCACGTCAGCGGAGGCGTCGCTCCGGCGTGTTCGCTCGCTCGTCATGCAGATCCCCCCGGACCGATGTTTGTTGCAGCATGGAACAAACACCCACCGTTTGTCAACGACGAGAGGTCACATTCGTGAGTGCGCCCATCGGGTCGGCCAACACCGCCTCGAAGGCGAGCTCACCAGCGCCGACGAGCGGTGCGTCGCCGCGCAGCCCCGACGTCACCACCCGGACGCCGCGTCGCGACGACTCGATCGCACGCGCCTCGATCTCGGCGGCCACGTCGTCGCGTTCGAACGGGAACACCCGGCCGAGCAGACCACCGAGCACCACCATCGACGGGTTCATCACGTTGATCAGCCCTGCGAGCCCGATGCCGAGCCATCGGGCCTGTGCACGCAGCGCCTCGACCGCCGCGTCGACACCGGCCTCGGCGTCGGCGAGCAGCGCGTCGACCGCGTCGCGCCCACCCTCGGGTGACCGGCCGCCGCGTTCGAGCAGGGTGCCCTCGCCGATCTCGGTCTCCCAGCACCCGACGGCGCCGCACCGGCACGGTCGACCATCGGGATTGACCGGCAGGTGCCCGATCTCGCCGGCGAAGCCGGCGGCGCCGGTGATCGGCTCGCCGCGGCTGATGAGTCCCCCACCGACGCCGACCTCACCCCACACGTACAGCACGTCGCGCACACCCGCCGCCACCCCACGACGCAACTCGGCGAGGGCCGCGAGGTCGGCGTCGTTCGAGACCACCACCTCGGTGCGCCAGCCGAGGGCGTGGTGCAGCCGGGTGCCGAACGCGACATCGCGCCAGCCGAGGTTCGGGGCGATGGCCACCGTGTTGTCGGTGCGGTTGACAAGACCGACGACGCTGACGCCGACGCCGAAGATGCGGCACTCGGGCGCGAGCAGACGCTCGACGTCGCGCACCATCGCGACGATGTCGTCGATGGTGGCGTCGACGTCGATGCGGGCACGGGGACGGTCGACCCGGATCGAGTGCAACACGTTGCCGCCGAGCCCGATCGCGGCCACGCCGAGCGAGTCGACGGCGACGTCGACCCCCACCGTGACGTTGCGCTCGGCGAGGGGCGCCGCCACCGGCGACGGCCGGCCCGGGCTGCCGTCCGACGACGCACGCTGCTCGTCGACGAATCCCGCCTTCACCAGCTCGCCCACCAGCGCCCCGATCGCACTCCGTGTGAGGCCGGTCCGAGCGACGAGCTCCGATCGCGACGCCGGGCCACGGAAGTGCAACTCGCGCAGGATCGTCGACAGATTGGCACTGCGGACGGTCTCGCTGCGTACACCGGCCACCGTGCGTGCCGTGAACGAACCGGGGGCTCGTACCACCGATGTCACCGCGATCCCCGGATCCCCTACCACCGTCGACTCCTTTCGAACGACGGGTCCAGTTTGTCATCCGATCCGACAAACGTCGAGGGTCGGATGCCTCGCCGCGGACGCTTCGACGGCGACGCTCGCGGGATGTCAGCGCGACGAGCGACGCCAGGTGGAGTGCCGGGTGCCGTCGGGATCGACGGCCCACGCCGCAGGTCGGTCCCAGCCGTCGTCGAAGACGAGCTCGGCGATCGGTCGGCGTCGTACCGGACCGTGACGCCCGGCCGGCCGACCGAGCGTGATGCACGCCGACAGCGCCACGTGATCGGGGATCTCGAGCAACTCGCGCAACTCGGCCTCGACCGCCAGATGCCACATCGTGAGCGCGCCGCCGTAGCCGAGCGCCCGGGCGGCGAGCAGCAGGTTCTGCGCCGCCGGATACACCGAGGCGCCCTCGTACGCGTTCGCGTCGCGGTACCGCTCGAGGCACACGAGCACCACCACCGGGACGCGCTCGAGGTGGTCGACGAAGTGCTGCATCGCCGCGGCCGAGCGCGCCTTCGGCGACCGGTCGTCGGCGACGACCGCGGCGTCGTAGCCGTCAGCGAGCCGTTTGGCCTGCCACCCACGCCGGAACGACTCGCCGAGCACTGCCTTGGCGGCGGCGGCTCGCGGGCCGTCACGCAGCACGAGGAACCGGAACGGCTGGCGGTTCGACCCGCTCGGCGCCCGCGACGCGTGCCACACGATCGACGACAGGTCGTCGTCGGGAATCGCCTCGTCGGTGTACCGCCGAACGGTGCGCGTCGTGGCGAGGCCGGCGAGCAGCTCGACCGGTTCGTGGTCGGGCCGATCGCCCGGAGCGGCCGTCACCGATCAGCGGCCCTCGAACTCGGGCGAACGCTTCTCCATGAACGCGGTGACGCCCTCGGTGAAGTCCTTGGTGCGCATCAGCGGCAGCAACTGCAAGAACACGTGGTGCACGTTCTGCTCGAACGTCTCGGTCTCGGCGGCGCGCATCATCCGCTTGATCGCCCGCACGGCGAGCGGGGCGTTGGCGGCGATGTCGGCGGCGAGGCCGGCGGCACGCTCGGCGAGGTCGGCGGCCGGGACGACGTGGTTCACCAACCCGAGTTCGAGCGACTCGGCGGCGCTCAGGGTGCGACCGGTGAACGCGATCTCGGCTGCCTTCGCGTAGCCCACCATCCGTGGGAGCAGCCAGGTGCCGCCGCTCTCGGGCAGGATGCCGCGCTTCGCGAACCCCGGATTGAGCTTCGCCGTGTCGGCGGCGACCCGGATGTCGCAGCCGAGCGCGAGATCGAGGCCGTAGCCGGCGGCGCCGCCGTTCAGCGCGCAGATCGTCGGCGTGTCGATGCCGTGGAGCACGATCGGCGGCGCGTTGCGCAGGTCGAACTCGCCGGGGTTGCTGTCGAGGCTCCCGAGACCACCGAGCGAGCCGCTCTTCGACGCCATCTGCGCCTGCAGGTCGAGACCGGCGCAGAACGCCCGGCCGGCACCGGTGAGCACGATGCAGCGCACCTCGCGGTCGCGGTCGGCCTCCAGCAGCAGCTGCGACAGTTGGTCGAGCATCGGGCCGGAGATGGTGTTCATCCGCTCGGGCGCGTTGAGGGTGATCGTGGCGACGTGGTCGCTCACCTCGAGGAGGACTTCGCTCATGGGCGCACCGTAGCGGCGCCGACCGGGCGTCGACGATGCGTGTGAACGGGCCGTGAACGCAGCGTCCGACCTGCTCGTCACCATCGATCACCTGGCCCGATGGGCACCACCGGCACGGGGGGATGCTTGGCACCCCGTCCGAGATGCGTTTAGGCTGGTCACCTCAGATCCCATCGGGCCCCCGGGCTCGATGGCCGTCCACCACGCCGGGTCTCGATCCGGCGGACTCCTAGGGGGAGTACACCATGCAGAAATCCCGAGTGCGCCGTGTCGGCGCGCTGCTCGTGGGCCTGTCGCTCGTCGCGGCAGCCTGCGGTGACGACGAGGAAGAGCCCGCAGCCACGGACGCACCGACGGTGACGACGGCTGCGGAGTCGACCGACACCACCGAGGCGGAGTCGACCGACACCACCGAGGCGATGTCGACCGACACCACCGAGGCGATGGTCGACACCACCGCGGCCGGGTCGACCGGTGGCGGCGAGCTCGCCGGCATGAAGGGCACCACGCCGAAGAGCGCCGACGTGTCCGACTGGATCCCGGCCCTCGACGAGTTCTGGCAGGCCCAGGGCAACGACCCGCTCGAGGACTTCAACTACGCCGCGGAGGCGTACGACGCGGTCATCGTCATCGCACTCGCGGCCCACGCTGCCGGCACCGACGGTTCGGCACACGCGAACGAGATCGTGAACATCACCGGCGGCGGCGAGCAGTGCTCGACCTTCGTCGAGTGCCGCGACATCATCGACGCCGGCGGCGATCCCGACTACGAAGGTGTCTCGGGCCCGCACGACTTCAACGGCAACGGTGAGCCGCTCAAGGGTTCGTACGCCGTGCTGACCTTCGGCGACGACAACCGCCTCACCGACGACGAAGTGCTGGTCGAGGCCGAGGCACCGGAGTCGGCGATCGTCGACCTCGTGCCGGTCGGCGTCGAGCGCGCCGGCGACGGCGTGCTGAAGATCGGCTCGCTGCTGCCCGAGACCGGCAGCCTCGCGTTCCTCGGTGCGCCGGAGTTCGCCGGTGTCGAGTTCGCGATCGCCGAGATCAACGAAGCCGGCGGCGTCCTCGGCGCTCCGGTGGAGTACAGCCAGGGCGACTCGGGTGACACCTCGACCGACACGGCGACGGTCACCTCGACCCGCCTGATCGGTGAGGGCGTCGACGCCATCGTCGGTCCGGCTTCGTCCGGTGTGGCGCTGACGGTGATCGACCAGATCACCGCTGCCGGCGTCACGATGTTCAGCCCGGCCAACACCAGCCCGGCGCTGTCGACCTACGACGACAAGGGCCTGTACTTCCGCAACGCACCGGCCGACGGTCTCCAGGGCGCCATCGTGGCCAACCTGGTGATCGAGGACGGCGCCTCGTCGGCGTACATCCTGAACCTGGACGACGCGTACGGCAACGGCATCGCCGAGGTCGTGGCCGACGTCCTCGAGTCGTCGGGTGTCACCGTGCTCGGCGTGAAGGCGTACGACCCAACCGCGGCGTCGTTCGACGCCGAGGTCGACGAGGTCGCCGCCGCCGACCCGGACGCCGTCGTGCTGATCTCGTTCGACGAGGGTTCGCGCATCCTGCGCAGCGCCGTCGAGAAGGGCATCGGCCCGACCGCGAAGCTGTGGTACGGCACCGACGGCAACATGGGCAACGCGCTCGGCGAGAACTTCGACGCCGGCGCCTGACGCCACCTGATCGCACCGTCGATCGAGACATGAGGAGGGCCCCGGGGCGACCCGGGGCCCTCTCGCGTCACGCCGACGGTGGCGGTGTCAGACGCCGGTGGAGGCGCTGTCCGCCGCCGGTGGTGGCGGTGTCAGCCGCCGGTGGCCCTCGCCAGGGTGCCGAGGTAGAGCTCGATCACGTTCGGATCGGCGAGCAGCTCGCGCCCGGTGCCGGTGTAGGCGTTCTGACCCTGGTCGAGCACGTAGCCGCGGTGCACCACCTGCAGGCACCGCCGAGCGTTCTGTTCGACCATCAAGATCGCGACGCCCTCGTTGTTGATCGTCCGGCATCGCACGAACACCTCGTCCTGCAACGCCGGTGACAGGCCGGCACTCGGCTCGTCGAGCAGCAGCACCTTCGGCTCCATCATCAGCGCCCGCCCCATGGCCACCATCTGCCGCTCGCCCCCGGAGAGTGCGCCGGCACGCTGTGCGGCACGCTCGCCGAGTCGGGGGAACAAGGTGGTGACGTAGTCGAACCGCTCGGGGAAGCGCTTCGGGGCGAGGTAGCACCCCATCTCGAGGTTCTCCTTCACCGTGAGGCTGGGGAAGACGTTGCGCACCTGCGGCACGTAGCCGACGCCGAGCGCGACCAGTTCGTGCGCCTTGCGGCCGGTGATGTCGGTGGTGCCGAGTCGCACGTGTCCCGACCGGATCGAGCACTGGCCGAGGATGGCCTTCAGCAACGTCGACTTGCCGGCGCCGTTGGGGCCGATGATCCCGACGAACTCGCCGGGGTGCACCACCAGGTTGCAGCCGTTCAGGATGTTGACCTCGGGGATGTACCCCGCGATCACCTCCTCGGCCTCGAGCACCGCCACCGACGAGGTGGTGGCCGGCGCGGCGGTCGTGTCGGTCATCAGAGGTCCTCCAACAGGCTGCGGCCCTGGTGCATCCCGAGGTACGCGTCGATCACGGCCGGGTTCGACGAGATGTCGTCGGGCGTTCCCTCGGCGATCACCCGTCCCTCGGCCATCACGATCACCCAGTCGGAGATGTCGTGCACCATGTCCATGTCGTGCTCGACGAACAGCACGGTCATCCCCTCGTCGCGCAACCCCTTCACATGCGCGTTGAGGCTCTGCTTGAGCGCCGGGTTGACGCCGGCCATCGGCTCGTCGAGCATCACCAACGTCGGGTCGGTCATCAGCGCTCGGGCCATCTCGAGCAGCTTTCGCTGTCCGCCCGAGAGGGCGCCGGCGTACTCGTCACGCATGTGGTCGAGCTTGAACCGTTGCAGCAGCTGGTCGGCTCGTGCCTCGATCTCGGCCTCCTGCTGCTTCCAGGTCCCGGGGATCAGGCCGTTCCACCATTTCTCGCCCTTCTGGCCGGTCGCACCGAGCTTCATGTTCTCGATGACCGGCAACTTGGTGAGGCTCTTGGTGAGCTGGAACGTGCGCACCATGCCGCGGGCCGCCATGCGGTGCGGTGCGACGCCGGCCATGTCCTTGCCGTCGAAGGACCAGGTGCCCGTGTCGGGCTTGTCGAAGCCGGTGAGCAGGTTGAAGAACGTCGTCTTGCCGGCACCGTTGGGGCCGATGAGCGCGGTGATCGAGCCGCGCTGCACCTCGACGCGCTCGACGTCGACGGCGACGATGCCGCCGAAGGCTCGGCGGATGCCCGCGGCGGTCAGGATCGGGTCGGGCTTCGCGGCACCGGGTTCGGGGGCGACGCCGGCGAGCGCCGCACGAGCACGCCTCGCGGCGTCGGACTCCGCTGCCGTGGCGAGCGGTGCGTCGACGCCCGGGTCGTCGGCCGCCGCGGGGGACGCCGGCCCGGTCGCGTCGGACGGGAGCACCTCATCGTCCTTCAAAGGCCATCTCCTTCCGGTTCCCGAACAGGCCCTGCGGCCGGTACACCATCAGCAGCACGAGCAACACGCCCATGATCATGAACACCACCACGCCGACGTCGGTCGACTGGATCAACGTGAAGTCGCCGATGCGCACCGGCTTGTCGATCAGTTGGCGGAGGAAGCTGTCGAGGAAGGAGTAGATGAACCAGAACAGCATCGGCCCGACGATCGATCCGGTCACCTTCGCCACGCCACCGAGCACGAGGCCGGTGAGCACGAAGAACGTGAGGTCGCGGGAGAAGTTGTCGGGCTGCACCGTCGCGTTGCCGAGCGCCAGCATCATGCCGGCGAACGAGCCGATCACGCCGCCGAGGATGAGTGCCTGCATCTTGTACGAGTACACGTTCTTGCCGAGACTGCGCACGGCGTCCTCGTCCTCGCGGATGGCCTTCAGCACGCGACCCCACGGGCTGCGCATCAGGAGCCACACGATCGTGCCGAAGATCGCCACCAGCGTCCAGCCGACGATCAGGTTCCACAGGTTGCGGCCGGAGAACGTGAAGATCCAGAAACCGTACTGTCCCGCCAGGTCGAGCCCCAGATCGACACCCACCTGCTGATACGCCCTCGCGAATCCGGTGAGGCCGTCGGTGCCGCCGAACTGACCGCGGAACTTGACGGAGCGGACGACGAGCCTGACGATCTCGGCCGACGCGATCGTGACGATCGCGAGGTAGTCGGATCGCAGCCGCAGCGTCGGGACGCCCATCAGCAGGCCGAGGAACGTCGCGTAACCGATGCCGATCAGCAGGCCCCACCAGAGCGAGATCTCGAAGATCTGCACGGTCTGGCCGAGGCCGTACGCTCCGGCGGCCATGAAGCCGGCCTGGCCGAAGTTGAGCAGGCCGGCGTAGCCGAACTGCACGTTGAGCCCGATGGCGGCGATCGCGTAGTAGCAGGCGTTGAAGCCGATGAACTGCAGGATCGCCGTCTCGAGGACTGCACCGATGTCCATGGCGCCCCCTTAACCGACTCGTTGGGCTCGTCCGAGGATGCCCTGCGGGCGGACGAGGAGGATGAGGATGAGGATGAGCAGGGCCGGCGCGGTCTTCAGCTCCGTCGGCACCCCGAGCAGGGTGGAGATCTCGACGAGCACGCCGACGACGAAGCCACCGACCAGCGCCCCGTACGCGCTCCCCAGCCCGCCGAGGGTGATGCCGGCGAACATGAGGAACAGCAGCGACGTCCCCATGTCCCAGGACACCTGCTCGTCGAGGCCACGGAACACGCCGCCCATCGCCGCGAGTGCCCCACCGGCGACCCAGATGATCCGGATCACCTTGGCGCTGTCGATGCCGGTGGACGACGCCAGGTCGGCATTGTCGCTGACCGCACGCGTGGCCTTGCCGAGGCGGGTGTACTGCAGGGTGAGTGCCACCGAGAGCAGCACGACGATCGCCAGGATCGTGACGATCAGGTCGCGAGGCGTGATCGTGATCGGACCGATCTCGGTACCCACCTGGTTGGTGTAGTTCAGGTACGGCTTGTCACGTCCGCCGAATCGCCAGAGGAAGAAGTTCTTCAGCGCGATCGACATGCCGAGCGTGATCACCATCTGCGAGATCAGACCGATGCCCCGTTTGCGGAACCGGGCGAACGCGAACCGGTCGGCGGAGTAGCCGAACAACCCGCCGGCGACGATCGCCAGGGGACCGGCGATCAGGATGTGGAGGCCGAGATCGTTGAAGAAGTAGGCCACCATCGCGCCGAAGGTGACGAGCTCACCATGGGCGAAGTTGGTGAGCCCGGTCGTGCCGAAGATGAGCGAGAGGCCCACCGAGCACATGGCGATGATGAGCCCGAGGCGGATGCCGTCGGTGAGGCGCTGCGCGACCCGCTCGAACCCCGAGGTGCTCTCACGCTGGTTCTCGCCGGTGAAGAAGTTCACGATCCGCTTCGAGGTCACGAAGGTGTCCTCGCTGATCACCTGCTCGGCGGGCGTCTCCGACGACAGTGCCTTGTCGTCCGGCAGGGTCGACTCGTCGATCCGCACCGTGTAGGTGCCACGGGACGGAACCGGGATCAGCGCGATGCCCTTGTCGTCGGTGACGGCGGTGCCGACCTCGGCACCCGACGCGTCGAGCACGGTGATCGTCACCCCGGGCACCGGTTGGTTGTCGACTCTGCCGTTGGCGTCGCGCTGCTGGTCCTTCACCTGGGCCTGGATCGACACGTCCTGAGCGCTCGCGGTGGACCAGCCGGTCCCCACGATCACCCCCAGTGCGGCCACCAGTCCGACGAGGACCTGCAGTACCCGACGCCGACGACTCGCTTGCTGGGAGCTCCCCACGGCCGGCTGGATCACGGGCGGGAACACTAGGTGTCGTGATGGGTGCACTCAAGAGTTCGTCGAGGTTGTCGACGAACCTCCCCGAACGTCACCAGCATCGGGTCGACACCGGTGACTAGGATCGTGGGGTGCCTGCCGCTCGCCCGCGACGCCGTCCGTCCTGCCGCCACCGATCGGCGCCGTCCCGGCTGGCCAGGGTGCTCGCGTCGACCGTCCTGGCCGTGTCGAGCGCCGCGTGCAGCGACTCGCTCGTCGCGCCGGACGCCGCCACGGCCTCGCCGCCGACCACCCTCGAGGAGATCGAGATCCCGACGGGCGCGCTCGTCGCCGTCCCGCAGCAGAACCGCGAGGACCCCGCGAAGGGACAGTTCCAGGTGCAGGTCGTGAACGGCACGCGCGAACGGTTCGACGTGACGTCGGTGCAGTTCGTGTGGGCCGGGTTCACCACCGCGGTCAGCCCTCGCGACTCGACCGTCGTCGGCGGCCAGGTGATCGACTTCCCGGTCCCCTTCCCCGGCGCCGACTGCGCCGGCGACGGCACGGCGGCCACGATGCCGTCGCTCGCCGATGCCCTGGTGCTGCTCGGTGCACCGGACGGCACCGTGCGCGAGGTGCCCGTCGTCGACAAGTGGCACCTGGCCCGCGCGCTCTACCTCGACGACTGCCTCCGCCAGCGCATCGCCGCTGCGGTCGACCTCGCCTGGGTCGGCCTGCACGAATCGACCTTCGAGGGTCGACCGGTCACCGAGGGAGCGCTGCGCGTGGTCCGGCGGGGTGCGTCGGGCGAGGTGCGCATCGAGTCGGTGAGCGGCACGATCCCCTACCGGGTGGACGCGGTGGACGCAGAGGTCGACGAGACCGTCGCCGTACTGGCCGCGGACGACGACGAGGTGGAGGTGCCGATCCGGTTCCTGGAGGCGCGTTGCGATCCGCATGCGCTCGCCGAGACGAAACAGCCCCACCACTTCGTCGCGCAGGTCGACCTCGGCGACGGGGTGCTCGTGCCGTACGTGGTGATGCCCGACGAGGCCGACCGGGCCCCCATGCGACGGACGGCCGATGCCGCCTGCGTCGCGACCGGTCAGGTGGTGTTCGTCGGCGACTGAGCTCGGCGAGTCCGGTAGCTGCGGGCCTTCGCCCGTCCGCCGCACGCGGCCATCGAGCACCAGCGGCCGCTGCGGTTGCGCGACCGGTCGTGGAACACCCAGCCGCAGTGCTCGCACGTCTTCAGCCGTGTCCACGTCCCGTCGCGCTGGGCGTCGCGTACCAACTCGGTGACGATCGCTGCGATCATGTCGGCCGCTCCCCCACCCGGCACCAGGTGGACCCGACCGTCGTGCACCGCCGCTCGCCACACAGCGCGAGCGGCCACCGGCGCGAGTTCCTCGGCGCGCCGGTCGCGGAGCGACCGCCACAGCATCTCGCGGATCTCGCGCAGCGCCTCGAGGTCGGACCCGCTCGGCTCGGGCACCTGCCAGTGCTCGCGCTCGAGCCAGCCGGCGAGCTCGTCGAGGGAGCGCCAGGCATCGGCACCGACCTCGCGGTTGACGGTGTTGCAGAGCCGACGAACGGGCTCGAGCACACCGGCCGAACCCGGCGGATCGGGCCAGCTGGGTTCGGGCAGGGGCAACCCGACGGAGTCGACCGGGTGATGCGCCACACCTCCATCGTACGCGCCGTCCCCGGACCCGCCCGGCCGGAACGGGTCGGGGTACGGTCGGCGCCATGACCGACCGTCCCGCCGGCCCCGCCGACCGTCCCGCCCCGGTACGCACCCGGGTGACCGACCTGCTCGGCATCGACTACCCCGTCGTGCAGGCACCCATGGGCTGGATCGCCCGCTCGCAGCTCGCGTCGGCGGTCAGCCGCGCCGGCGGGCTCGGCATCATCGAGACCTCGTCGGGCGAACTCGACGCGGTGCGCGACGAGATCGTCGCGATGCGCACCCTCAACGACCGGCCGTTCGGCGTGAACATCGCGCAGGCCTTCGTGCGCGACCCGGCGATCGTCGAGTTCGTCGTCGAGCAGGGCGTCCAGTTCGTCACCACCTCGGCCGGCGACCCGACGAAGTACACCGCTCAGCTGAAAGCCGCCGGGCTGACCGTGTTCCACGTCGTCCCCACGCTCGCCGCGGCGCTGAAGGCCGTCGATGCCGGGGTCGACGGCCTCGTGGTGGAAGGTGGCGAGGGTGGCGGTTTCAAGAACCCCCGCGACGTGTCGTCGATGGTGCTGTTGCCGCTGGTGCGCTCGAAGGTCGACGTGCCGATCATCGCCGCGGGCGGGATCACCGACGGGGCGTCGATGGCGGCGGCGTTCGCCCTCGGCGCCGAGGGCGTGCAGATGGGCACCCGCATGGTGAGCGCCGCCGAGTCGCCGGTGCATCAGAACTGGAAGGACGCGATCGTCGGTGCGGCCGAGACCGACACCGTGTTCCTGAACCGGTTCTCGCGGCCCGGACTGCGGGCGCTGCGCACCGAGCGCACCACCCGGCTCGAACGCGACGAGCACGTGCCGCTCACCGAGTTCGGCGCCACCCGCGACCTCTACTTCGGCGGCGATCTCGAGGCAGCCATCGCGCTCACCGGCCAGGTGGCGGGACGGATCGAGCAGGTGCGCACCGCCGAGGAGATCGTGCACGGCACGGTCCGCGAGTTCCGCCAGGTGCTCGCCGCGATGCAGACCTACGTCTGAACGGTTGCCGACCGCCACGCGCGGTGGCTAACCTGTCACCCAAGCGGAGATCCCAGGGCTCGTTCGTCGACCCCCGGCACGGTCGTCGACCCGCCGGAACGGCACGAGCGATCAGTCGGAGGTCGATCCCGTGACGTTCATCACCGTGCGAAAGAGCCTGACGACGGTCTTCATCGCATTCCTCGTCATCTCGTTCTGGCAGAACCCGGCCACGTCGGCCGACGTGTTCGCCGATTTCCTCTCAGACGTCGGCGGCTTCTTCTCGGCGATCATCGACAAGACCGCGGAGTTCGTGCAGGCGCTCGTCTGAGCCGCCGTCCGCGCCGGGCTCGGTACCCGGACCGGTGGCGGCCACCTGCATCACCTCGACCAACCACACGGTGACGGTGAACAGCGCCGTGGCGAGCGCGAGGTGCACTGCGACGAGCGCCACGGGGATGCCCGAGAAGTACTGCAGGTAGCCGACTGCGCCCTGCAGGATGGCCAACCCGATCCAGGCCATCAGCGGGTTCTCGAGCACCTCGCGGTCGGCCGTCCGGGCGCGGAGCCGCCACATCAGCGCCGCGGCGATCGCGACCGTCACCCACACCGACGCGCTGTGCAGGCGGGCGGTCTGACCGATGTCGACGCCGAACCGGCGGGCCTCCTCGTCGCCGGCGTGCGGACCGGCACCGGTGACGACCGTCCCGATCACGATCGCGATCGACGTCCACACCGCGAGCGCCCACACATGGCGACGGATCGGAGCCGACACCCGGGCCACGCGGCGCGAGCCGGACAGGCCGGCGCGGTACCAGAGCACCGTCGCGTTCGCGATCAACACCATCGACAGCAGGAAGTGTCCCTGCACGGCCAGCGGGTGCAGGTCGACGAGCACCGTGATCCCCCCGAGGACCACTTGGCCGATCACCCCGGCGACGAGCCCCCACGACAACCAGGTGAGGTCACGCCGGCGCGGCTCGCGGAACACCGATCCCGCCACCGCGAGCGCCACACCGGCCGCCACGAGGCCGGTGAAGAGGCGGTTGATCTGTTCCACCGCAGCGTGCGCGGACGACACGTCGATGATCTTCTCGTCGTTGCAGTTGGGCCAGTCGTCGCAGCCGAGCCCGGAGCCGGTGAGTCGCACCAGACCTCCCGAGACGACGATCACGGCCAACAGGGCGAGGGCTGCCGCGCTGATCACGCGGTAGCGCTCCGGGGAGATGCGCCGACGGCTCACGGGCGCCCAGCGTACGACCGTCGGTGGCGCAGCGCCCAGGCCGTACGTCCCGTCGCGGAGTGGCTACGGTCACGGCGTGCTCACCAGCTACGACGACTTCCCGATCCACCAGGCCTCGGTCCCCATGGCGTACACCGCGTCGGGCGACGTCAACCAGTACGACCGCTACTTCTTCAACGGCTACGCCGATGACGGTTCGCTGTACTTCGGCGCGGCGATGGGCCTCTACCCCAACCGTCACGTGGCCGACGCCGCGTTCTGCGTCGTGTTGCCGTCGGGCGACGGATCGACCCGCGAGCAGACCTCGGTCTTCGTGTCGCAGCGAGCGCCCACCGACAAGTGGTACGCGACCGATCTGGGCGAGATCCAGGTGAAGGTGGTCGAGCCGCTGCGCCGTCTGCAGGTGGTGGTCGATGCCCCCGAGCAGGGGCTGCGTGCCGAGGTCACGTTCACGTCGCGGTCGCCGGTCATCGAGGAACCGCACTTCTTCCTGCGCGCCGGCAACCGCACCGGGTTCGACTACACCCGCCTCACCCAGTTCGGGACGTGGCAGGGATGGATCGAGGTCGACGGTGTCCGTCACGAGATCGAGCCCGGCCGGGTGAGCGGCTCGCGCGACCGGTCGTGGGGCGTGCGCCCCGTCGGCGAGACGGTGGCGCTCGGCGGGCCGACCGGACTGCCGCAGTTCTTCTGGTTGTGGGCGCCGGTGAACTTCCCGTCGTGTTCCACCCACTTCGACGTGAACGAGTTCGGTGACGGCCGCCGGTGGCACGAGGTGGGCGCGATCGCGCCGGTGGGCGACGACGAGCCGACGCTCACCCGCACGGTCGAGTACCGGCTCGAGTGGCGGCCGGGCACCAGGTGGGTGAGCTGGTTCGAGTACGACCTCGTGCACTGGGACGGATCGGTCGACACGGTACGCCTCGAACCGCAGTACGAGTTCCACATGAGCGGCATCGGCTATGGCCACCCCGAGTTCGGCCACGGCCACTGGAAGGGCGAGAAGGCCGTCGGCGGCGACCGGCTCACCACGCCGGTCGACACCCCGTGCTCGCGTGAGCACGTGCACATCCAGGCGCTCTCCCGGGCGACGCTCACCAAGGCCGACGGCACCGTGGAGCACGGGATCGGCATCCTCGAACAACTCGCGTTCGGGCCGCACCCGACCGGCCTGACCGGCATCCTCGACCCCTACCAGCCCTGAGCAGCCCTCCCGCCGGCGCGTCGCCGGCGGTCGCGCGACATCGTCAGGTGTGGCGGATGCTCATCCCACCGTCCACCGGGATGATCGCTCCGTTCAGGAAGCTCGCGGCCGGCAGGCACAGGCTCAGGGTCATCTGCGCGACCTCTTCGGGGTCGCCGTAGCGGCGCAGCGGCACCCGACGCTTCGCGTACAACTGCTTGGCCTCGTCGTCGATGCCGCTCGTCATCCCCGTGTTGATCGGGCCCGGGCAGATGCAGTTGACGTTCACGCCGTGCCGGCCGAGCTCGACGGCGAGGCTCTTGGTGAGCCCCACCACACCCGCCTTGGTGGCGGCGTACGCGGCGAGCCCGGCGGTGACCACGATCGACTCGGTCGACGCGATGTTCACCACGCGTCCGCCACCGTCGGCCTCGCGCAGGTACGGCAACGCCAAGCGGATGAGACGCGAATGGGCGGTGAGGTTGACGTCGAGGGTGCGCGCCCAGTTGGCCTCGTAGGTGTCCTCGTCCTGGAACGCCGAGTTGACGAGCGAGATCCCGGCGTTGTTCACCACCACGTCGATGCCGCCGAACCGATC
This sequence comes from Acidimicrobiaceae bacterium, assembly GCA_020637235.1. Lineage (GTDB taxonomy): Bacteria > Actinomycetota > Acidimicrobiia > Acidimicrobiales > Ilumatobacteraceae > VFMC01. Next base: position 111,323 of record JACJWG010000016.1, read on the forward strand.
GACCACGGTGGCGACGAGCGCTTTCAGCGAGTCGTGGTCGGCGACGTCGCACACGACGTCGATCGCCGCATCGGCACCGTGGACGTCGCGGATCTCGTCGGTGACGGCGAGCACCCGTTCCGGCTGGAGGTCGACGACGGCGACCCGGGCGCCCTCGTCGGCGAACAGATGGGCCGTCGCACGACCCATGCCCGACGCCGCCCCGGTGACGATGACGCGTTTGCCCGCGACCGAACGCGAGAGCTTGGTGAGCCGTCCCGGCGTGGTGTCGCTCACGCAGCACCGTCCGCGTTCCAACGGAACGTCCCACCCATGCCGTACGCCGCCATGTAGAGCGCACGCTGTGGCTCGATCGCGAGGAACGCCGTGTCGGGCGACTGCTCGGGTCCGCCGGGCGCGAACAGGTTCAGGTCGTAGTCGAACACGCCGGTCCACAGCCGGCGCTTGGTGTCGAGATCGTCGTGTACGGTGGCCGTGCCCCACAGCGCGACACCGTCGCCGGCCTCGGTGACCTGCCAGTGGAGCGCCACGTCGGGTGTCGATGCGATGTTGCGTGCCTTCACCGACGACGCGCCGATCATCACCCACAGCACGTCGCCCTCCCAGCACGGGTGCACCGGCACCACGTCGGGCTTGCCGTCAGCCCCGACGGTCGCGAGGTGCGCCCACGGCGACAGCGCGGCTGCCTTGTCCTTGATCTCCTGCAGATCCATCCGAACCCCTCCTTCGGTCGTCGTGCGATGCTCGCGAGCGGCGTGGCGCACGGCCGGGGTCCCCGTCCCCGGAACGATCCGGACGATAGCGTTCGAGGCGGTGAAGAAGCAGACCGTCGAAGAGCGACGCAACGAGATCCTCGAGGTGACCTGCCAGGTGGTGATCGAACGCGGCTTCGCCGGGACGCGCATCAGCGACGTGGCGAAACGACTCGACGTGTCGAGCAGCCTGATCCACTACCACTTCGACTCGAAAGAGGCACTGCTCGCCGAGGCCTTCGCGCACTACGCGCAGAACGACCTCGCCGAGATGGAGGGCGAGATCGCCTCGGCCCCGACCGCCACCGCACAGCTCGACCGCCTGATCCAGAACATGGTGCCCGAGGGCAGCGACGACCTCGAGTGGATGCTCTGGATCGACGGCTGGGGCGAAGCGCTCCGGAACCCGATGATGAAGAAGATCAGTCAGCAGCTCGACGAGCAGACGACCGATCTGTTGC
>JACJWG010000017.1 GCA_020637235.1 Acidimicrobiaceae bacterium
TTCGCCGCGTCGGCCCTGGTGGACTACATGATCACGCGTGCCCAGATCTACGACGTGCAACGCGCCGCGGTGTGGCTCACCGGATCGCTCAACGGCCGCACCTGGGACCACGTGCGCACCGTCACCCTCGCGTTGGCGCTGCTCGCGCCGCTGATCCTGATCGCACAGCGTTCGCTCGACCGGCTCGAGCTCGGCGACGACACCGCGGCTGCGCTGGGCGTGCGGGTGGGGCGCACCAAGCTGCTGCTCATCCTGCTCGCGGTCGGCCTGGCCGCGCTCGCCGTCGCCGCGGCCGGCCCCATCGTGTTCGTCGCGTTCGTGTCGGCGCCGATCGCCCGCCGTCTCACCTCCACACCCGGCGCCTGCGTGGTACCCGCAGCGCTCGTCGGCGCGTTCGTCACCAGCGCCGCCGACCTCGCCGCCCGCCGCGTGTTCGCGCCGACCGAGTTCCCCGTCGGCATCGCCACTGCCGTGGTGGGCGCGCCCTACCTGCTGTGGCTCCTCGGTCGCCGCGCCAGGACCGGGTCGTTGTGAGGGTGCCACGCGTGGCGACGATCGTCGTGCTCGGCTCGACCGTCCTCGTCGCCGCGGCCTGCGGCGCGGAGGCGCCGGCCGGCGCCAGCACCTCGGTGGTCTCGGCACCGGTCGACTCGGCCGCCACGACGGTGTCGGCGTCCGAGCTGGCGGGCACGTCCGAGCCGGCGGGCACGTCCGAGCCGGCGGGCACGTCCGAGCCGGCCACCACGATCGTGCCGACGCGCACCTACGTCGACGCTCGTGGGGTCGACGTCGAGATCGTGTCGACGGCGCGGATCATCCCGCTCGACGGCGACGTCGCCGAAGTGGTGTTCGCGCTGGGCATGGGCGACCACGTGGTCGCGACCGACCTGTCGGCCACGTACCCGCCCGAGGCCGACGCGTTGCCCCAGATCGGCTACCAGCGGGCGCTGAACGCCGAACCGATCCTCGAGTTCGAACCGACCCTGCTGATCGGGACCGACGTCGCCGGGCCGCCCGAGGCGATCGACGAGCTCGAACGTGTCGGTGTGCCGCTCGCGATCGTGCCCACACCGGACGATCCGACCGGACCGGGCACCAAGATCCGGGCCGTCGCCGAGGTGCTCGGCATCCCCGACGACGGCGAGCGACTCGCGGCGGCGGTGGAGGCCGAGATCGCGGCCGTGGCACCGATCGATGCCGCAGCCTCCCCGATCGGACCGTTGCGGGTGGTGATGCTGTACGTGCGCGGCGAGAGCACCCAGCTGATCTTCGGCGAGGGCACCAGCATCGACTGGATGATCGACGCCACCGGTTCGATCAACGTCGCCGCCGAGCTCGGCATCGTCGAGACCGCCGAGATCACCGCCGAGGCGCTCACCGCGGCGGCGCCCGACGTCGTACTCGTCACCGAGGACGGCCTCGCGTCCGTCGGTGGCCTCGACGGGCTCCTCGCGATGCCGTCGCTCGCCGGCACCCCGGCCGCCGCGCATCGCGCCGTGCTCGCCTACGACGCCCAGCTGATGCTCGGCAACGGACCGCGCACCGGTGCGTTCCTCGGCCAGCTCGTCGCCGACCTGACCGCCACCCGAGACCGGCTCGCGATCGAGCGCGCCGGCCAGACCCAGGAGACCCCGTGACCGTCGACACCACCACCGCCGATCCGCACCTCGGCGCGCTCACCGTGCACGGTGACACCGACACCTTCCCCGGCCACGCCGAACTCGTCCGCACCATGCTGTCGATCGGGAGGTTCGCCACGCTGACGACGGTGACCGCAGCCGGCCACGCCGAGCCGGGGTTCCCGTACGGCAGTCTCGTCGCGTACTCGGTGCTCGACGACGGGTCGCCGCTGGTGTGCATCAGCGAACTCGCCGAGCACACCCGCAACGCACACGCCAGTAGCCGTGCCGGCATGTTGCTCACCGGCCTGCCGGTCGACGACGCCTCCGATCCGCTCGACCGGCCACGTGCCAGCCTCGTCGGGCACCTGTGCCCGCACACGCCCTCCGCCGCCGAGCGGTCGAACCACGTCGAACGGCACCCCGGCGTGCTCGACTACGTCGACTTCCCCGACTTCGGGTGGTGGCGGCTCGAGATCGCCGCCGCCCGCTACGTCGGCGGCTTCGGCCACATGAGTTGGGTGACGGGGGAGGAGGTGGCAGCCGCGACGGCCGACCCGGTGCTCGCCGGCTCGCAGGCAGCGGTCGAACACATGAACGCCGACCATGCGGCGGCATGCCTCGACATGGTGCAGTGGCTCGCCGGCATCCGTGCTGCGACCGCCGCTCGTGTGCACTCGATCGACCGTCACGGGATGACGCTGTACGCCGACCTCCCGGACGGCGCCCCACTGGCGACGGCGCGCGTCGCGTTCGACGGCGCGCCGTTGGCATCCGCCGACGACGTGCGCGGCGCCGTCGTCGTGCTCGCTCGTCGCGCTCGCTCGCTCGCCGAGGTGGCGTCGTGAGCCGGCTGCACGCGACCGACGTCACCCTCGCCTACGACGGCCGCGTGGTGGTGGAGGGGTTGTCGTTCGAGGTGCCCGACGGCCGTATCACGGTGATCATCGGGCCGAACGCGTGCGGCAAGTCGACACTGCTCCGGGCGCTGTCGCGCCTGTTGCGCCCACGCGACGGCACCGTGGTGCTCGACGGCCAGTCGATCCACCGTCTACCGACCAAGCAGGTCGCGAAACTGCTCGGTCTCCTGCCGCAGAGCCCGATCGCGCCCGACGGCATCCTCGTCGGCGACCTCGTGGCCCGAGGGCGCACGCCACACCAGTCGCTGTTCCAGCAGTGGTCCGTGGCCGACGAGACCGCCGTGCGCGAGGCGCTGGAGGCCACCGGAACCGCCGACCTGGTGGATCGCCCCGTCGACGAACTGTCGGGCGGGCAACGCCAGCGCGTGTGGATCGCGATGGCGCTCGCGCAGCAGACCGGGCTGCTGCTGCTCGACGAACCCACCACGTTCCTCGACATCACCCACCAGATCGAGGTGCTCGACCTGGTCGCCGACCTCAACCGTCGCGACGGCCGCACGATCGTGCTGGTGCTGCACGACCTGAACCTCGCATGCCGCTACGCGCACCACATCGTGGCCATGCGCGACGGCAGGATCGTCGCGAACGGTGCGCCGGACGACGTGATCACCGCCGAGACGATGAGGTCGGTGTTCGGGCTCGAAGCCGTCGTGATCCCCGACCCGCTGAGCGGGACACCACTCGTGGTGCCGCACTGCGCCGGCGTCCGATCGGCGGTGGCGGACCGCGCGGCGGTGTCGGTCGAGGTGCGCGCCGAGGCGGCGTCGTGAGCGAGCGTCGCATCCGTCGCGGCACGCCCCGTCCGGCGCTCGCCTGCGCGGCCGTGATGGTCTGTCTGCTGGCCGCGTGTGGCGGCGACTCGTCGAGCTCGGACGACGCGTCCGCCACTACGTCCGGGACGGGCGCGACCTCGATCACCGACACGTCCGGGACGACCGCGCCGTCGATTGCCGACACATCGGCCACGACCGAGACGGCCGAGACGACCGGGACGACCGGGACGACCGGGACGACCGCGTCGACCGCGTCGACCGCGTCGACCGCGTCGACCGCGTTGACCGGGACGGCACCACTCGATCCGGATGCGCCCGAACTCGGGCGGGTGGTGGCGCTGGCCGAGGAGTTCGTGCTCGCCGACCTGCTCGCGCTCGGCATCGAGCCGATCGCCAGCACCGCCACGGTCGATGCCGTCGGCTTCCAAGGGCTCGACGAATTCGACACGTCGGGGATCGAGGTGCTGCCCCAGACCACGCTCAGCCTCGAGTACCTCGCCTCGCTGCAGCCCGACACGATCGTCACACTGCAGTTCTGGGTCGATCAGGTGGGCGACGGGGTGCTCGAGGGCATCGCCGACGTCGTCGTCATCCCCGACGGCCTCAGCGGCGTGGCGCAGATCGAGGCGCTGGGCGAGCTCGTCGGTCGACCCGAGCGCGCTGCCCAGGTCGCCGCCGAGATCGTCGAGGCTCGGGAGGCCGCCGCTGCGCAGTTGGCCGGGGAGTGCTCGGTCTCGCTCGCCACCATCTACTCGGGACCGAGCGTCGCCGCGTTCGTCGAACCGGTGTGGGCGATCCCGACCGCGTTCGCCGACCTCGGGTGCGAGCTCGTCCCCGGACCCGATGCCGCCTCGCCCGACGGCAACGGCCGAGCGTTCCTGTCGAACGAGCAGCTCGGACTGCTGTCCGAGCGACCGCTGGTGCTGATGCAGAACGAGTCGGTGGAGGGGGAGACGGCAGCGATCGACGAGATCACGTCCAACGCCCTCTGGCAGAACCTGCCCGCCGTCGCCGCCGGCGAGGTGGCGGTGATCGATCGTCTCGGCTATCCGGGGGCACCCGGTCTGATCCGCCTGTACGGCGAGATCCCCGAACTCGCCGGCATCACCGGCACCTGAACGGAGGACAGCCATGACCGCAGCCGACCGCTACTGCGAGGCGATCTACGAACTCGCCGAGGACGACATCGACGTACTGCAGGTGCGGATCGCCGAACGCCTGGGGGTCAGTCGGCCGGCGGTGAGCGAGATGACCTCGCGGCTCGTGGCCGAGGGCCTCCTCGCATCCGCCGACGGCCGGCTGTCGCTCACCGACCTCGGGCTGCGCACCGCCGAATCGGCCGTCCGCCGGCACCGATTGGCCGAGCGCTTCCTCGTCGACGTCCTCCACCTCGGCTGGGCGGAGGCGCACGAGCTGGCAGGGTCGTGGCAGCGCGTCATCGACGAACGCACCGAACCGGCACTCGTCGAACTGCTCGGCGATCCGGCGACGTGCCCGCACGGCAACCCGATCCCGGCTCGTGACGGCCTGCACGGGCCGATCGATTCGATCGGCCTCGCCGGCGGGCTCGTGACACTGGCGTCCTGCGGCGTGGGCGATGTCGGTCAGGTGTCGCGGGTGACCGAGCGGCTCGAGAACGAACCCGGGATGCTCGTCGCGCTCGAGCATGCCGGCCTAGTACCGGGCACACGTGTGGAGGTGCTGTCGGTCGCGGTCGACGGCGCGATGGCCGTGCGGGCCGCTCGCGGTGTGATCGCTTTGGCCGCGAGCTCGGCGGCGTCGATCCTGGTTCGGCCCGGGGATCTGGAACTCGCCAGCCACTCTTAGGTGAGGATCAGACCTTGAGTCAAGCTCACCTAACAGCTATGGTTCGGCTCCATGTTCCCGACGAAACGCCCGGTCGGTCTGCTGTCCGAACACCTCCGCCTCGGCGTGTGCCTGCTCCACGCCATGCCCGGTGCGGTCGGCTCGCTTCGTACCCACCGCGGTGACGACCACGTGGTCGCCCACCACCGCGCCGATGCGACGCTCACCCCGTGCCAGCTCCGGTCCGGTCTGCTCGAACCGGTCGTGCCGGGCGTGCCGCACCTGCTGGGCGTGATCGATCGGGTCGAGTGCACCGGCGGCGCACTCGACCTCGGCGGCGGGATCTACCACCGCAGTCATCCGGCCGCCGGCGACGAACGCTGGTTCGCCACCATCCTCGATGCCGACACGGTCACCTCGATCGTCGCGGCGTGTCCGTCGGAGATCGAACACGCCGACGTGTCGGTGCGCATCTCCGCCGACGTCGAACTCGGTGCGTGTGCGGTCTGCGTCAGCTCGGAGGCCCACATCGGCCTGCGACTCGACGAGGTCGCCTGCTGGTTGCACGCCGAATGCCTCGTCACCGAGCTGGCCGTGCACGTCGCGCGCCACTGACGGCGCCGCCGATCCCGTCCATCCATCAGTCCCACCCATCAGTCCCATCAGAGGAACACCCATGAGACGAACCCTGCCCATCATCACCGCTGCGTTGGTGCTCGTGACCGCCGCGTGCGGCAGCGACGACGAGTCGACCGACGTGACCTCGTCCCCGGCGACGGCCGACACGGCAGCGGCCGACACGACCGCTGGTGCGTCGGCCACCACTGTCGCCGACGGCCAGGGGGGCGGGGACGGGACCGACGCGGCGTTCCCCGTGACGATCGAGCACAAGTACGGCGAGACCACCATCGAAGCCGAGCCGATGCGCGTGGTGTCGGTCGGCTTCGGTGAGCACGACAACCTGCTCGCGATCGGCGTGGTGCCGGTGGCCGTGCGCGACTGGTACGGCGAGCAGCCCTACGCCACGTGGCCGTGGGCGCAGGACGAGCTCGGTGATGCGACGCCCGAGGTGCTCTCCAGCACCGAGCTGAACTTCGAGCAGATCGCCGCACTCGAGCCCGATCTGATCCTCGGCATCGCCTCGGGCATGACGGACTCGGACTACGCGACGCTGTCGGCGATCGCACCGACCGTTGCGCAGCCCGCCGACTACGTCGACTACGGCACTCCCTGGGACGTGTCGATCGAGATCGCCGGCCGGGCGACGGGTCACGTCCCCGAGGCCGAGCAGGTGATCGCCGACACGAATCAGATGTTCGCCGACGCCCGCGACGAACACCCCGAGTTCGCCGGCGCCACCGCCGCCGTGACGTTCTTCTTCGAAGAGCAGCCGGGCGCCTACAACTCCGAGGACATCCGCAGCCGCGCGCTCACCGAGCTCGGGTTCGAGATCCCGGCCGAGATCGATGAGCTCGCCGGCGACGCGTTCTTCGTGTCGATCAGCGCGGAAGACCTGTCCGTGATCGACACCGACGTGGTCGTGTGGATCGGCTCGGGGGCCGAGGCGTTCGATGCCATCCGCGATCTGCCCACCCGCCCGACGATGCGAGCGTTCGCCGAGGGGCGTGAGGTCGTCGCCGACGACCTGCTCAGCGCGGCCTTCTCGCACGCCGGGCCACTGAGCCTCGAGTACGTGATCGACGAGCTCGTGCCCGAACTGGCGCTCGCGGTGGACGGCGACCCCGCGACGGAGGTGGCATCGGCGGCGATGATCGCCCCGCTGTCCGACGACGCGACGTCGAGCGGCGGCGAGGCCGACGCGGCATCGCAGGCCTGGCGGCTCGTGTTCGATTCGAGCGTCGGGTTCGACGAGAAGGCACCGCACATCGAAGACGCCGACGCCCTGCAGGCCACGGTCGAGGCCTACACCGCGGCCAGTGCGGCGATGGGTGGTATCACCCTCGAGCCCACCGAGGTGGTGGTCGACGGCGACACCGCCAACGTCACCTACGACGTGATGTTCGGCGACACGGCGGCGTACACCGCCCTCAGCGGCGTGATCGCGCTCGTCGACGGCACCTGGGTCGTCAGCCGCAGCGAGTTCTGCGGGTTCATGGCGTCGGCCCGCAACGCCTGCCCTGCCTGACCGTCGGATCGGTGTCGACGTCCGGCCGGCTCTGTGGTGGTGTCCGGCCGGGCATCGCCCGACAACGCGAGCGAGGTGGGCGGCCGGGGTCGTGGCCGCCCACCTCGCGTGGGGCTCGCTCTCGGGAGTGAGCGAGATCGTGTCGGCGCCGCCGGGAGCGGCGCCGCTCGTCAGTGTGCGAAGCGCACGTCGGGCAGCACCTTGTCCACCCAGCGCGGCAGCCACCACGCCTTCGTGCCGACGAGGTGCAGCGCGGCCGGCAGCAGCACCAGGCGCACGATGAGTGCGTCGAGCAGCACGGCCGTGCCGAGGATGACGCCCATCTCCTTCATCGGCAGGGTGCCGGCGATGGCGAAGGTGTAGAACACCGCCACCATGATCCCGGCGGCGGCGATGATCGGCCGGCCGGTGTGGGCCACCGAACCGATCACGGCCTCGTCCGGATCGCCGGAGCGCTCGAAGTGCTCACGGGTGCTGGCGAGCAGGAACACCGTGTAGTCCATCGAGATCGCGAACACCAGCGTGAAGAAGAACAGCGGCGCCCACGAGGTGAGGTAGCCCTGGCTCTCGAAGTTCATCAGCCCGGCCAGGTGGCCGTGCTGGAAGGCGAGTGCCCCGACCCCGAACGCCGCACCCACCGACAGCAGGTTGAACAGCACGCCGAGCAGGGCGACGAGCAGCGCCTGCAGGGCGACGATCAGCAGCACGAAGCCGAGCACGAGCACCACGCCCATCACGAGCGGCGCCTTGTCGCGCAGGGTGTGGTCGAGGTCGTGGTTCTCGGCCACCGGGCCGCCGACGAGCACCCCGGCGGGCACCACGTCGCGCAGCGTGCCGATGAGGTCGATCGCCTCCTTCGACGACGGGTCGTACATGCCGACGGCCTGGATCATCGACGCGCCCTGCATGCCGGGCGCCGGCGGGAAGGCCATCGCGATGCCCTCGGTGGCGGTGACCGCAGCTGCGGTCGCCTCGGCGTCGCCGCCGGCGGGCACGATCACCTGGATCGGGCCGGGGCCGCCGGGTCCGAACGAGGCGGCGAGGAAGTCGTAGCCCTGGCGGGCCTGCTCGTCCTCGGGGAGCATCGTGATGCTCGGCATGCCGGTCTCGAGGTTCAGCACGGGCGAGGCGAGGCCGAGCAGCAGCACCACCGAGCCGACGGCGGCGAGCACGCGGCGCTTGTGCACCTTGGTCGCGAACGCCTCGAAGCGGTGGCTGCGGTGGTCGCCGGTGCCCTTCCAGGGCAGCGCGAACTTGTCGATGCCGGGGCCGAGCAGCGCAGGCAGCAGCGTGAGTGCGGCCAGCAGGACGAAGGTGACCGAGAGCATCATGCCGGCCGACATCGACTGGAACGCCGGGATCGGCACGAGCAGCACGGCCGAGAGGCTGATGAGCACGGTGATCCCGGAGAACAGCACCGCCTTACCGGCGGTGTCCATCGCGATGCCGGCAGCATGCTGTGGATCGTCGGGGAAGGCGTGCAGCGCGGCGCGATACCGGGTGACGATGAACAGCGCGTAGTCGATGCCGAGCGCGAGGGCGAACATCATCGCGAAGTTGAACGTCCAGATCGACAGGTCGGTGAACTGGGTGATCCCGAACAGGATGCCCATCGACGTGATGAGGCCGGCGGCGGTGAGCACCAGCGGCAGGCCGGCGGCGGCGAGCGTGCCGAACGCGAGCACGAGGATCACGGCCGTCACCGGCCAGGTGAGGATCTCGGCCTTCATCATGCCCTCACGGTTGACGGCGTTGAAGTCGCCCCAGAACGCCGGCGAGCCGGTGAGGGCCACGGTGATGTCGCCACCGTCGTCGGTGGTGGACAGCGCACCGATCTCGTCGTGGATCCGTTCTGCGGCGCGCACGGCCTCGGTGGGATCGACGAGCGCACCGGCCTGGATCATCGCCGTCTTGCCGTCCATCCCGGGTTGGGCCGGCATCGCCGGACCCCAGGCGGGTTCGCTGGCGAGCACGGCGACGGCGTCGGTGATCGCCTGCTGGAACTCGGGTGACTCGAACGTGAGCGTGTCGCTGTGCACCACGACGGCCGCCGACTGCGACGACAGGCCGCCGAACTGTTCGTCGATGACCTCGCGGGCGGCGAGCGACTCGCTGCCCTTCACCTCCCACATCGCACCGGACAGCGCGTGCTCGAGGCGGGGGGCGAACACGCCCATCGCGACCGTGATCACCGCCCAGACGGTGATCACCAGCTTGCGGTGGCCGTGGGCCCAACGCCCGAGTCGGGCGAGGGGTGTGTGGTCGACGGGTTCGTCGATCATGGGACAGGACTCCTTGTGTGCAGACGAGGGGAGGGATGGACGGGAGGAGATGGGGGAGACGGGAGGCGGGAGAGACGAGCGGCGGGAAGGTTCAGGTCAGGCGCAGGAACATCTGCCGGAGCTCGGCGAGGCGCTCGTCGTCGAGCCCGCCGTCGGACGAGGTGGCGCACTCGGTGAGCCGATCGGCGACGAGCAGGAACCCGACCTGGTCGAGCGCCTTGCGGGCGGCCGACAGCTGGGTGAGCACGTCGCGGCAGTCGCGCTCGGTCTCGAGCATGTGCTGGACCCCGCGGACCTGGCCCTCGACACGCCGGAGGCGGCGGACCAGGTCGGCCGTGGTGGCCGGCCCCGGGTGGTCCGTTCCTGTGAGGTCGGTGGCGGGGTGGCCCGTGGCGGACTCGATCATACCCATAGGGGTATGGTACACGTACCCCGGGGGGTATGCAACACTCGGGGCGCGCCAATCGCGACGCGGCTGCCGTGGAGCGTGCGCGGCTGTGGGGAGTGTGCGAGGTGGGGGGTGTGCGGAGGTGGTGTCCGCCGCTCAGGCGGCGGATCGCACCGTGGCGGCGGGCCCGCCGGCCAGCGTGATCGCTCGATCGAGGTCGTCGACCACGGGCACCGATCGATCGAGGTGCAGCAGACGTGGCCAGGCGGCGCTCGCTGCCGCGACGATCACCACGGGGGCCCAGCGCACCTTCCAGTACAGATGGTGCACCAGCGAGGTGGCGCCGTCGGGGTCGAGCGTGCCGACGCGGCGGGCGTCGAACACCAGCGGCTGATGGCAGGGCACGGCCGTGATCGCCTCGCACCACGCCCGCACCGTCGCCGACGAGGGGACGGATGTGCGCGGCGCGAGGACGGCGCATGCAGGTGGCGGGATCTGCATGACGACCATGGTGGACGGCGTTCGTGACATTTCTGTGACGGAACGGCGCCGATACGGTCCCCGTTCGGCCACCGAACGTGGTCAGACGATGAATTCGACTCGTGTCCAACCGCGTTCGGTGACATCCACCGCGGTGGTCCACACCCCGGTCGACGCGTCGTGATGGACGTCGACGGCGTCGGTGCGCTCGGGGGGCCGCGCCGACCAGCCCGTCAACACGACCTGCTCGCCGGCGCCCTTCACGACGACCGCGGCGCCACGATCGGTGCTCCGCACCTCGACCCGGGCGTCGCCGGCGGTGACGAAGGTGTCGGGGTCGCCGATGACGGCGATCCCGCTCGGCAACACCGGGGCGACCACTCGGAAGTCCCACTCCTCGCGTTCGAGCGTGCAGGTCCACGAGCCGTCGGCATCCATCGGCGTCGCGGTGCGTCGCCGCCAGTCCCACACGACCACCGGACCGGTGGGGGCCGATTCGCCGAGCGCGTCGAGGCGCACGTCACCGGTGGTGGCGCCGGCTCGCGGGCTGCAGCGCATGGTGACGACGTACGCCCACCGTCCGGCGGGATGATCGCTGAAGCACTCGGCCACCATCAGCACCGACCGACCTGCGGCGCCGTTGGTCATCGACGCGCTCGTCGCCGCGACCGGTACGTGTGGCTTGATCAGGATCCCGTCGGCCCGGCAGGTGCGCATCACGAGCGCCGGATCGAGACGGCCGACGCGATCGCCGACGCCCACGGGTCCGGTCGACAACGCGCTGAGCAGTGCCTCGGGTTCGCCGTGGTGGCCGGCCACCGCCGGATCGCCGCGGAAGACGTCCTTGAACGGCGCGAGTCCGAGCGCGCGGGCGAGCACACTGGTGGTGCAGAACCACGCCCACAGCTGGCCGGGGGTGGCGATGTAGCCGTGGTCGCCGCTGGTGCGCACCGAGGTCACCTGGGTGAGCGTGACGGTCTGGGCCATGTCGGCCGGTGTCGCCATGCACCACTGCAAGGTGATGCCGCGTTCGGCCGCGGCGCGGTCGATGCCCTCCTGCCACGCCCGCGCTCGTCCGGCCACGGCGCGCAACGGCCGGGTGCCGAAGAACACCTCGACCAGCCAGTCGTGCTCAAAGGTCTCGATGCCCCAGGTGACGCACTGGTCGAGCCAGCGCTCGTACGCCTCCGCCGTCGCCGGGACGGCGTAGGGCCCGTCGACGTGCACGGGGACCTCGGCGGCGATCGGTGCGGCGGAGCTGAGGTGCCGGATGTGTGCGACGAGCGGCAGGGGTCGGAGCCGATCGCGCAGCGCCGGCAGGCCGTCGGGCAACACGTCCGGTCGCGGTTCCCAGGCGATCATCGCGGTCGGCGGCACCACCCACTCGTCGGTGTCGAACGGCCGGAGTTCTGCGTGGGGATACCACCACGAGTCGAGCTGCACCGCGCCGAGCGGCACGCCGCGAGCGAGGAGGTCGTCGACGGCGGCGACCACCGAGCCGGCCGGATCGAGGCCGGGTTCGGTGCGATACCAGTACGCAGCACCGTTGTCGGTCCAGTACGACGGCTTGCTGCCGAGCGCGTCGGGCCAGCGGCCGGGGCGTCGGGTGCCGGCTCGGCGACGCAGCAGCGCGCCCCAGCGGTCGAGGCAGCTGCGCAGGTCGGGCCCGGCGATCACGGCCAGTTCGGTCGCGAACCCGCCAGGCACCTCCTCCAGGTCGCCGTGCCATCCACAGCGCACGGTGCCCCCACCGAAGCCGATCGTCTGCTCGTGGAACCGGTCGAGTGGCACGACGACGAGGCTGCGTCCGTCGGGCGCCACGAGCGACAGCGGCCACCCGACCGGTGGGCGGATCGGCAGGAACGGGAACCCGTCGATCGACGCGTCGGTCCCACATGGCAGCCCGAACTCGGTGAACTGGTGGACGAGGGAACGAGTGGCGGAGGCCACGCCGTCGTCGAGCCGTTCGCCGGGCGTGAACACCGGCCACCCGACGCTCGGCTCGTCGAACGACGCCATCGGCGGCACCGTGCGGTCCGCGGCCGCCTCGATGCGGAACACGAGCATCGCCTCGTCGGCGAGCGCGCGCACCGACATCGTCAGGTCGCCGTGGTGCACCTCGACCCCGGTCGCCGGACCGAGGTCGTCCCGGGTCGACACCGCGACGAGTGACGTCGGATCGAACGCGACCTGCTCGCCGGCGATCGTGAGCCGGCCGGGCCCGAACCAGTCGGGTTCACCCCAGCCGATGCGGAGCGACCCGTCGGGATCGAACGAGACGGAGAGGCCATCGGCAGCGACGAGGTGCACTCCGCCAGTATGTCGCCCGCCGCTGGACCGCTCGGGTGCCAGGTGTTCTGGGTGCCGAGGTCGGTTCACCGGTCCTGGTCGTGGGGTTTCGTGGCGCCCAGGATCGTCGGGGGTCGGCGGCGGGTCGGCGGGGCGTCGGTTCTGGGTGCCGGGGTGGGTTCACCGGTGCTGGTCGTGGGGATTCGTGGCGCCCAGGATCCTCGGGGCGCGATCGGTACGATCGCCGGCGTGGGGGAGCCGGTGGAGCGTCGAGTCGCGGCTCGGGTCGGCCTCGTGGGCAACCCGTCCGACGGGTACGGCGGTGCCGTGTTGGCGGTACCGGTGGCGCCGCTCGCCGCACACGTCGTGGTCCGCCCGGGCGACGGCGTGCGCTTCGACGGCGGCGGTGGCGCGTTGCGCTCGTGGTCCACGCCCGCCGAATGGCGTGACGAGGTGCGGCGCACCGGGCACGTCGGCGACGACCGACTGATCTCGGCGGCGCTCGCCGTCGTCTCGGACCACGTCTCATCCGGCGGCGGCACGCCCGCAGGTGTGGAGATCGTCTGGGACACCGTGGTGCCGCGCACCGTCGGCCTCGCCGGTTCGAGTGCGCTCGCCGTGGCCGTCGTCGACGCGGTGGCGATGTCGTGGGGATGTCGACTCGATCGCCGTGTGCTGGCTGCGCTCGCCTTGCGGGCCGAGCGCGACGAGTTGGGCATCGCCGCCGGTTGGCAGGACCGGGTGGTGCAGTCGTTCGGCCGGCCGGTGCTGGTGGACGCAGCACGTCTCGACGAGGTGGACGGCGTCGCCGTCCCACACGTGACCACGCCGGAGGCGCCCCGCACCGTGTCGTTGGTGGTGGGTTGGCGCGCCACGGCCGGGGCGTCGTCGGACGACTACCACGCGCCGTTGCGTCGGCAGGCTGCCGACCTGGTGGCACCGATGGGCGAGCTCGCCGGTCTCGCTCGCGATGCGGCGAGGGCGTGGGTCGCTGGCGACGTGGCCGCCGTGGCGGCGGCGCTCGATGCGGGCTGGCGCGTCCGCCAGGCCTGCGCGCCCCTGCGGGCCGATCACGCAGCGCTCGTCGAATCAGCACGCGCCGTCGGGGCCTCCGCCACGACACCGGGTTCGGGCGGTTCGGTCGTCGCGCTCCCGCTCGACGAGGCGACTCGCCGTGCGGCGATCGCCGCGCTCGAGGCGGTCGGCGCCGAGGTGCTCGTGTTCGACGTGAGGTGAAGAAACTGTCATACTGACTGACAACAGATTTTTGAGCCGAGGGAGCGACCGATGACCGACCGACCGCAACGACTGGTGTCCGACATGCGCGGCGTGCGCTACGGCGAGGTGCTCGTCGTGTCACTCGCCGACGACAGCCTCCGGGCGGAGGTGTACGGGACGCAGATGTTGAACGACTGCCCGCAGGAACAGTGGGAGGGTCTGGACGCCGATGCGATCGCGAAGGAGATGGGCGCCGTCTTCGTGAAGCTCAACGGGCCGCGCCACTGGTGCCTCGACGGTCTGGGCACCAAGGTGGCCGTGGTCGAACCGGTGCTTCGCGAGTTCAACGGGATCATGATGCGACGGATCGCCACGGTCGAACTCGGCGGGCAGCCGCAGGCGGCGCCCTACACCATCCGCCACGTCAACCGCGGCGCGACCTTCTTCTGGGATGCGGGCAGGCCGGTGCACGAGCTCGTCGATCCTGCCGGCACGGCCTACGTGATGCAGGCGTACTGCATCGGTGTCGACCCCACCATCACCGCCGAGTCGTTGCACACCCTCGGCGATCGACTCGCCATGCCGGACGGTTGGACGTACCGGACCCGGGTGCTCGACGACGAGCTGGTGGTCGACACCACGACGGGCCTCGCGACCGTGTTGCAGGACGAGTTCGAGAACACCTACACCCTGCCGAGCTGACCCTCGTCGGAGTCCGGCCACGGCGTGTCGGCACGACGAGGACCGGTTGCCGCAGCCGATGCGTGGGTATGTCTCGCGTGCCCCGGCCCCCCGCCGGCGGCTCGCGAAGGAGACCTGTCCCATGCTCGGCTTCATCCTCTATCTGCTCGTCATCGGCGTGATCGCCGGCTTCCTGGCCCGTCTGCTGGTGCCCGGCCGTGACCCGATGTCCGTCGGCGCGACGATCGTGCTCGGCATCGTCGGCTCGTTCATCGGTGGGTTCATCGGGTGGGCGATCTTCGGCGAGGACTTCAGCGAAGGGGCCCTCCAGCCCTCCGGTCTGATCGGCTCGGTGGTCGGCGCCGTCCTGGCACTGCTGGTGTATCGGGCCACCCAGCGCGGGCACTACGCCTGAGCCGCGGGCCCCGCGGCAGCGGGCCGAGTGGTCGGTCATCTCCCCGTGACCGGCCACTCGGTAACGTGGGGCCGGTGTCCGAACTGGGCGGTTCCGAGGTGGGCGACGTCGCCGCCGGCGACGCCACCGACCGATGTGGCGGTGCCGGCGGTGCTGACGGACGTCGGCGCGAGGTCGCCTGGCACCTGGCGTGCGACGCCCAGGCAGCGTCGATCGCTCGGCGGCGGGTGGCGTCGACGCTGGACGACTGGGCGGTGGTGCTCGCACCCGCCCGACGACACGACCTGGCGCTCGCTGTGAGCGAGCTCGTCACCAATGCCGTGATGCACACCGCCACCTCCACGATCGCCGTCACCCTCCGGCACACCGTCACGAACCGCCATGGCCGCGTGGCGATCGAGGTGCACGACGACGACACCGATGGCGAGGTGGCGATCGTCGACCCGGCCCTGGCGCCGGGCCGACTCGGCGGTCAGGGTCTCCGCGTCGTCGACCAGGTCGCCGACCGCTGGGGCAGCCGACCGACGGAGGCGGGGAAGACGGTCTGGCTCGAGGTCGACACGACCACGACGTGCTGATGCTCGCCGCCGGGGCGGCGTCGCAGCGCGTCGGGCGTCACGGTTGCGACTGCCTCGGTCGGGGTAGCGCTGACGGCGCCCGGGTCGTCCGGCCGAGCTGCGTCGCGAGAGGAGCGTCATCATCGAAGCCGACGAGCCCACCGCGGTCACCGCCCCCGCCGACCCGGCCCACCCGGCCGACCCCACCGTGGCCGAGACCGTTCGCCGGGTGCGGCTCGGGCCGATCGTCGCCGTCGTCGTGCTCGGCTCCGGTGCGGTCCTGCTCGCCCGTGCCGCGGTCCGACTGACCGACCTCGTCGGCCTGGTGGCGTTCGCCGCCGCGAGTGCATGGCTCGTGACCCCGACGAAGCGCCGGCTGTCGCGCCGGTTCGGCTCGGCCGGGGCGACCTCCTTGCTGGTGCTCGGCGTGCTCGCGGTCGCGCTGGTGGCCGGTGCCGCCGTGCTCGCCGATCTCGTGCGAGCGTCCGACGAACTCGTGCGGCGTCTCGCCGAACTCGACGAGGCAGGTGGCACCAGCTGGATGGACCGGCTGCGTCGCGGGCTCCGACTGGGTGAGGGCGCTTCGTCCTGGGTCTCGTCGCTGCCGGGGGCCGTGGTCGCCGACGATCCGGGTCGTCCGGCGATCGGGCGGCGCGTGATCGACCTGATCGTCGTCGCCGTGCTGATGGGCTTCTTCCTGGCCGAGGGGCCGTCGCTCGTGGCTCGCACCGTCGGAGCGTGGCCCCGGCACGACCGTGACGAGGTGTGGTCGATGGTGCGCGACGTCGACGCCCGGGCGGGCGGATACCTCCGGCGGACGGCGGTGGGCATGGCGGTCGGCGCGTCGATCGCCGCTGCGGTGGGCTGGGCGGCCGGGGCGCCGTACCCGGCGGCGATCGGTGCCTGGGCCGGGTTCTGGATCGCGGTGCCCACGGTGGGTTGGATCGTGGCCGTCCTGCCGTCGATCGGGTTCGCGCTGGACGGCGATCTCGCTGACGCCTGGCGCCCGCTCGCCGTGGTGACCGCCACGGTGGTGCTCTCGTTCGGACTGCGATCGTGGCGCGCCGCGGCGCGGCGGATGTTGCGCCCCTCCTCGGCCGTGGTGTCGGTGTGCGTGGCGCTCGGCGTGGCCGCCAGCGGCGGCGCGCTCGCCCTCTTGCTCGTGATCGCGGCCGTGCTCACGGTGGCGGTGGTGACCTCGCCGCATCGTGTGACACTCCCGACTCCGGAGGTGGATCGACGCACCATCGTGGTCGGGCCGTTGGCCTTACCGGGCGGTGCGACGGGCGTCGTCTGGGGTGCGGCCGTGGTGCTGGTGACGGTGGTGACGATGACCGCGCTCGCACGCGCGTCGAGCGGTGTGGTGTGGATCGCCACCGCCTTGATGATCGCGGTCGCCGCGGAGCGTCCGGTGTCGTGGCTGGTGAGGCGTCTGCGAATCCCGCGGCAGGCCGCCGCCGCCGTGTTCCTGCTCGGCACGGCGATCGTGTTCGCCGGTCTGCTCGGCACGCTCGTCGCCGAAGGGCCCGAGTCGGCCTCGCGTGCGCTCGATCAGTTGCCGGCGGTGGTGGAAGATCTCGAAGGCGCACCGCTGGTGGGCGACTGGCTCGCCGAACGGGATGCCGCCGCCACCGTGCGAGCCCAACTCGAGCAGCTACCCAGCCGTCTCGCGAGCGGTGACGGGGCCACGAGTTGGTTCCCGACGCTCGGCGCACAGCTCACTGGGATGCTGTGGGTGCTGTTGCTCGTGACCGCGTTCGTGCTCGATGGGCCGCGACTCGCGCCGGCCGTCGAGCGGCACGTGCCCGTGCGGTGGCGACGTCAGTACCACCGGCTCAGCGTGGTGGGCTTCCGAGCGCTCGCCGGCTACGCGGCGGGTGCGGTGCTCGTGTCGGCGATGAACGGCGTGGTGGTCTTCGTGCTCGCGCTCGTGCTGCAACTCGGCCTGGCGCCGGTGCTCGCGCTGTGGGCCTTCGTCTGGGACTTCGTGCCGCAGGTGGGTGGGTTCGTCGGCGGAGGACCTCTGCTGCTGTTCGCGTTGGTGGCGGGCAGCACCGAGTTCGTCGTGGCGACCGTCGTGTACCTCGTGTGGCAGCTCATCGAGAGCAACGCGATCTTCCCGGCGATCATCAGCGACGCGGTGGACATCCCCGGTTGGGCGGCGATGGTGGCAGCCCTGGCCGGGGCAGTGGTGGCGGGCATCGTCGGCGCGATCGTGCTGACGCCGGTGGTGGGCGTGGCGCGGCTCGTCGTGGCCGAGCGCCGCCGGCCCGACTTCCCCGGGCGTGTCGAGGGTGGCGCGAACACACCCCGCGTGATACCCTGAGGGGTATGTGTATGGCTGTTACGTGTCCTGACTGCAACCGTCCCACCTGGGCCGGGTGCGGTGCCCATGTCGAGCAGGTGCTCGGTCACATCCCGCCGTCGGAGCGCTGCCGCTGCGCCGAGGAGCCCGTGCGGTCGACCGCCGGCCGATGACCGACGGATCGTCGCCAGGCCGACCGTCGCCGGCGCCGCCGCAGGCGGCAGCGGTGTGGAACGGTCGGTACGACGTCGAGCACTACGTGTTCGGCACGGAACCGAACGACTTCCTCCGTGCGGGGGTCGACCGGCTCCGCCCGTCGCGGGTGCTGTGCCTGGCCGAGGGCGAGGGTCGGAACGCGGTGTTCCTGGCCGGCCAGGGCTTCGAGGTGAGTGCGGTCGACCTCAGCGAGGTCGGCGTGCGCAAGACCCACGACCTCGCCGCGAGCCGAGGCGTCACCGTGCGAGCCACCGCGGCGGATCTCGGCTCGTTCGACCTCGGCGACGGACAGTGGGACTCGATCGTGTCGATCTTCGCCCATCTGCCCCCGTCGGTGCGGTCGGTGGTGCACCGGCGCGTCGTCGACGCCTTGGTGCCGGGCGGCGTGCTGCTGCTCGAGGCGTACACCCCCGCCCAGATCGGTCGTGGCACCGGAGGTCCGCCGGTCCCCGAGCTCACCATGACCGTCGAGGCACTCCGGCGAGAACTCGAGGGCCTCGAGTTCGAACACGCCGCCGAACTCGAGCGTGAGGTGATCGAGGGTGCCGGCCACTCCGGCATGGCGTCGGTGGTGCAGGTCATCGCCCGCCGGCCCGGCTGACGCGGGCCGAACGGTTCAGCCCGCCGGTGACGACGGGTCGCGGCCCAGCCAGGCGAGCAGCCGATCCTGTGGCGACGCCCCCTCGGCCAGCGTGACCTCGGGCCCGCAGATCCCCGGCATCCGCAAGGCGTCGCCGAATCCGTCGGCACCGGTCCGGAGCCAGTCGATCAGGTCCGCCGCGATCGCCTCGTGATCGCGCAGGCCCGTCGCCCGAGCGATGTCCCATCGGTGCACCACCAGGTCGAAGCTGTAGAAGTCGTCGACCGTCCGGCCGAACGTGGTGGGACCGAAGTAGCCGTCGTAGGCGTGGTCGTTCCGAATCGGATCGGCCATCGCCGCCGACATCGCGGCACGGGTGCGCTGCCAGGCCGCGACGGGGGTGAGGCCCTCGACGTCGGGCTGCTCGAAGCCCATCCGCCCGAGCAGGTCGCATTCGGTGTCGACGACGTGGGTGAGCACGTCGACCGCGCGCCAGCCCTCGCACGGCGACGCGGCGTCCCATCGCTCGTCGGGCACCAGTTGGACGAGGCGGTCGAAGTCGTCGGCGACCCGTTCGAAGCGGGCGCGGCGTTCGTCGGCGGACGGGACGGTGGGATCGGCGGAGGCGGCCATCAGGTGATGGTGGCCACCAACGGTCGTGAGGTCTTGAACGGATCGGACATGTCGGGGAAGGTGGGGAACCACTCGGCCAGGAACGCCCGGACGGTGAGCCCGGTGATCGCCCGGCAGTCGCGCGCGAGGTGGGCCTGATCGGCATAGCCGGCTGCTGCGGCGAGCTCGGCGATCGACCCGTCGTGACCGGCCACCTCGCGTACCGCCAGAAAGCGCTGGAAGCGCAGCAGCCGGCCGAGCCGAGCCGAGCCGTGGCCGAAGGTGCGCACGAGCCGACGGTGCAGTTGGCGCGGCGTCACCCCGGCGTGCGCGGCGAGCTGGGCCTGGCCGAGACGGGGCGAGCTCACGAGCAGATCGGTCATCAGGTCGACGAACCCGAGCAGCTCGGGATCGACGCGCCCGAGTTCGGGAGCGAGGGCGCGCTCGAGGGCGAGCGCGCGCTCCGCCGGCGATCCGGCGTCGAGCACCGCGGTGGCGATGGTCGCCTCGCTCCGGGCGCCGAGCAGCTCGGCGAGCGCGACGCGGCGATCCACGAGCGTCGACGCATCCAGGCCGAACACGAGCGACGCACAGCCCGGCCGGAACCGCACGCCCACCCCCGTCACCCCGGTCGGCAGCTGGAACGTCCAGGCCGAGCGCTCGGGGCCGCAGAGCACGGCGCGCACGACGTCGCCGGGTGGCTCGACGAGGCACACCAGGTCCATGCACGCGTCGGGCACGAGGCGGTGGCGCCCGGTCGGGTAGGCGGTCCAGCGGCAGGCGAGGACGTGCTCGTGCGCCGCCTCGGGGTGGTGTGGTCGGTACCACGACATCGGCGCCACGGTACCGGCGGTGGCGCCGCCCGGGCTCTGCGGCGGAGGTGTCAGTCGGCGCGGAGGAACGAGATCCGACCGTTCGGCTCGAGGATCGCGAGTCGAACGGTCGAGAGGTCGCCGATGCCGTGCTGCCGGGCAGCCTCGAGCACCTCGTCGAGCGGCAGGCGCTCGACCCGCAGGGCCTCGACGACCGGTTCGCCGTCGCGCACGATGACGAGCGGCGCGCCGTCGACGATGCGGGCGACACGCCGCCACCGCCACGTCGCGTAGGTGAGCAGCGCAGCACACCCGGCGAACGTGCACGTCGCGAGCATCCCGCCGGTGACGGAGAAGTCCTCCTGCGTGATGCCCTGCTGGACGATGTCGCCGACGGTCACGAGCAACAACATCTCGAACGGGGCCATGTCGGCCAAGGTGCGACGCGGCAGGCCGCGCGTGATCACGAACAGGAAGGCGAACATCACGGCGGCTCGGACGACGATCTCCACGGGTCACCTCTCGGCGTCAGCACCCTCGCGAGTGCACGAACGGACGTCGGACGGACGTCGGACGGACGTCACGGCAGCACGCGGGTGGCGACGTCCACCTCGACGAGCGCCCGGCCAGCAGCGTCGACGAGTGCGATCGTGCCCGAGCGACCGGACTGCACGGCGGGCTCGAGCCGCCCGTCGAGCTCGACCACCACCTCGTCGCCCGTCGACTCGTATTCCCACACCACGCCGCCGTCCACCGACATCTGGCGGTCGGGGGTCGGGGTGAGCGCGTTCTGATCCCAGATCGACAGGTACCGCCGGTCGACTCGGATGCGAACCGGATCTCCGTCGTCCAGCCCCGACACCGTCACCCGCAACGGGCCGGCGAGCCCGGGACGGGTGACGGAGGGATGATCGACCGTGAGGCGCGTCCCGTCGGACGCCGCAGCGGACGAGGTGACGACGTCGACGCCGACGGTGTCGACCAGGTCGAGTCCGTCCAGCGTCGCGGCGCCGAGGACGAACACGATCGACAGCGTGACCACGTCGTACAACCTCCGACGCGAGCGCAGGGTGCGCGGGTCGGCGTCGATCGGCTCGATCGAGGGTCGGCGGCTCCGGTCCATCAGCCGGACTCGACCCGTCGCCCGTTCGTCCCGAGCCCGCCTGCCGCCGGCGCGAGGTCGAACACCCGGTAGGCGCAGCCGATCACGGGCATTGCGACGTTCCTCACGGGGATGCCGCCGGGCGTGGCGCCGCGCTCGGTACCGGCGTGCGCGTGGCCGTGCACCACCAGGTCCACCTGGGTGGCATCGACCGCCTCGGCGAGCAACTGGCTGCCGAGGAACGGATGGATCTCCGGCCGTTCACCGCAGAGGGTGTCCGGGGTCGGGCTGTAGTGCATGAGCGCCACGCGCACGTCGCAGCTGTCCGTGAGTCGGCCGAGTGCAGCGGCGAGACGTTCGGCGACGAGCTCGGTGTGGTGGACGAACGCCTTCATCTCCCGCTCGCCGAACGCCGTGGCATTCGCCCCGGCGAAGCCACCTCCGAAGCCCTTCACCCCGGCGACGCCGAGCCGTCCCGACGGCAGATCGATCTCGACGGCGTCGCCCTCGAGCACTTGGATGCCAGCCAGGCGCAACAGGTGCGTCACCTCGTCGTCGCGCTCGGCGTGGTGGTCGTGGTTGCCGAGGACCGCGATCACGGGGATCGACACGTTCCCGAAGTGCTCGATCACCAGGCGTGCCTCGGCCGGGGTGCCGCACTTCGTGAGGTCGCCTGCCAGCAACACGACGTCGGCGTCCTCCGCGACGTGCGCCCACGGGCGGCCGATCGTCGAGTCGCTGTCGGCGCCGAGGTGGATGTCGCCCACCGCCGCGATCCTCATCACGCGATCCTCATCAGAGTTGCTCCGGGTCGGTGGTCGGCGATGCGACCGCAGGGGTGCGGGTGAGGTCGCGCACCGGGCACGACCAGCCGTGTGCGGCGAGCACCTCGGCCACCACCGACACGATCTCGGCCTGACGTGCGGCCGTGGCGATCACCCCGCGCACGACCACGTCGTCACCCTCGGCGACCACCTCCAGCCCGAGCTCACCGACGCGGCCGTCGGTGGCGAGCGTGTCGCGCACGTGCAGCAGCACGTGGGCGAGTGGGACCGGCGGCGTCGGCGACGTCACGACGCCCGCTCGTGCACCAGCGACACCGGCGCGATGACCGGGCCCGGCTGGTCGTTCCCGTCGGCCGGCCGCTGCCGCGCATCGTCGTCGACGTTCGCGACGACATCGAGCACCTCGACGATGCCGAGCTCACGGATCAGGGCGAAGAACGCGCGGGCGAACGGGCTCGCATCGGTGCGCTGGCGTACCGACTCCCAATCGATCTGCTCGCGCAACGCGCGGCTGATCTCGAGCGCCGGACCGAAATCGAGATGATGTTCGGTCAGCGAGAGGAGCTTGCTGGTGAGCAGGTCGTCGATGCGCATCACCGGCATCCGTACGGCGTTCACGCTCAGCTCGTCGCAGGCATCGAGCAGGTCGTCGTCGACGACGAGCCCCGACGGGCGGTGGATCAGGTCGATCAGCACGTCGCCGTCGAAGGCCTTCACCAGCCATCCCTCCGGCGGCACCTCGGTGCGGTAGCCCGCCTCGGCGAGCACGTCCCGAGCTCGATCGCAGTCCTGTTCACGCACGAGCAGGTCGACGTCCTTCTCCGATGGTGGTCCGCCGCGCGCCCACGCCGCGAGCCCACCGCCGAGCGCGAAGGGGATGCCGGCGTCGCGCAGCAGGGCAGCGACACGCTTCAGCACACCGAGGACCTGGTCGGACTGGATGGCGGGCACGGGGTCTCCTCAGGCTGCGGTCGCGAACGAGCGACGAAGATGATCGGCGGCCTCGCGCTGGGCCAACTCGGCGGCGTCGAGCACGGCGCTCGCGCCGAAGAACTCGTGCATCACACCGTCGAAGTGCCGCCAGCTGGTGGGCACGCCCGCGTGCTCGAGGTGGCGGGCGAACTCGCGTCCCTGATCGTGCAACGGATCCCGCTCGGCCGTGATGACGAGCGCAGGAGGAAGTCCGTCGAGGTCGTCGGGCCCGAGGTCGAGCAGGGCCACGCGGTGATCGCGGGCGGCGTCGGGCACACCTTCGAAGGCGTGCATCGCCATCCACGACAGCAGCGGCTTGTCGAGCGGCCGGGCGTCGGCGTGCTCGGTCATCGACGCCCCGTACGGGGCTGCCGTGGTGAGTGGGTAGACGAGGATCTGGCAGCAGGGGAGTGGCTCGCCACGACGGGCGAGCTCGACGCAGGTGGCCGCGGCCATGTTGCCACCCACCGATTCGCCGCCGATCGCCAGGCGCGTCGGGTCGCCACCGAGTTCGTCCGCGTGATCGCGCATCCAGCGGTAGGCGTCGAGCACGTCGTCGTGCGCCGCCGGGAACGGGTGCTCGGGCGCGCGTCGGTACGCCGGCGAGACCACGATCGCCCCCGCCTTGTTCGCGAGGCCACGGCAGCTCGCGTCGTAGGTGTCGACGTCGTACAGCACCCATCCGCCGCCGTGCACCCACATCAGCATCGGCATCGAGTCCGGGGCGCCGTCGCCACCGACCACCGGCCGGTACACACGCACGGTGAGGTCGCCGCCAGGACCGGGGATCGTGAGGTCGTCGACGGTGTCGACCGGTTCGGGCTCGGTGGACCGTCCGGTGTCGGCGAGCACACGGTGCACGGCGTCGACGAGGGTCGGCTGGGCGCGTGCCTGTTCCGGTTCGAGGATCTCCGCCGGCAGTGGGGTGAGCGACGAGAACGTGTCGAGCAGGCGCTGAGCCTGTGGGTCGAGACGATGCGATCCGTCGGTGGCGAGTCGCGTGCCGCGGTCGTCGATCGTGTCTCGGGTGGCATCGAGCGCCTTGGCCGCCAGACCGGCCAGGCGTTGCGTCGTGCCGTGATCGGGCGCGTGTGGGTGCGCGCGGGTGGGCGCCGCTCGCTTCGCCGCCAGGAACGCGCGGCCGAGGTCCGCCATCGCCGTGGCACCGAGGCGCCGGCGCAGCTCGGGCAGCATCTGGTGCTCCTCCTCCTCCACGTGGGCACGCACGATCGCCGTGAGACGCGCGAGGCACGTCTCGAACTCGTCGGAGCCGGGTTCCGTACGGTCGATCGACACGAGCAGCTGCTTCATCTGCTGGTGCTCGGCGCGAGCGTGTTCGTCGTCGGCGGCGAGCCCGGCGTCGCGGAGCGCGGCGTAGACCACCTGCTCCTCACCGGTGGCGTGGAGGGCGAGCTCGAAGCTCACCTGGTCTGCCAAGACGCGGCGGTCGCCCTCGCCGGCCTCGAGGCGGTCGAGCTGGCGGGCGACGACGGCATGGTCGTCGGCGACGAGCTGGTCGATGTCGCCGGGCAGCGTGGCGTAGGTGAGCACAGGAGGTCCTTTCCGGGCGCGACGGGGCGCCCCGGCAGTGATGGAGCGTCGGTACCCGGCGTGTCACCCGACTCAACCCCCGACGCGCAGCGACCCGGTGAGCGCCTCGTCCGAGGCGCGCACCGGGCCGCGCGGGGCGAGCCGACCCGACCCGACGTGGGGCGGCCGACTCGGAGTGGTCGTCGATCAGCTGGCTCGTGTCTCCTCGACCACGTGCGTGCCGTCGGGCGAGACGACGCGCTCGGTCTGCACGTGCCGCCGGCCGAGGCTCATCCACCCCATGCCCTGGATCGCGGCGATGAGCAACGACAACGCACCGCCACCCATCAAGATCAGGCCCAACATGTCCAGGTCGGTGTTGTCCGGGTCGCCGGTGATCGCGTATCTCACAACCGCACCGCCCACCAACAACAACACACCAAGTGCTGCGAACATCTCGTGCTCCTCTCGTTCAGGCGTTCCGCCGTGCGGGTGGTACCCGCCCGTACGGTGCGGTCACACGCGTCAGGCAGCCTTCTTCTTGCGCTTCGACGAACGGCGGGTGGTGGTGGTCGGCGCGGGCTGCCCGGCGGCCTCCTTCGCCTGTGCGAGCTGCTCACCGAGCGCCTTCCACTCGTCGCGCTCCATCGCGTCCTTCAGCGACGGCATGAGCTCCTTCTCCTCTTCGTCGACATGGTGTTCGATACCGGCCTGCAGCATCGCGACGGCCGCGCCGAAGCCCGGCTTGTCGGCGAGCTCCTCGAGCTTCGCGAGGCCTTCGCGAGCCAGGCCGTGCTCGATCTCGGCTTCCTCCTCGTCCTCGGCGCCGACGCGCTCGACGACGAGCGGGTACACCATCTGCTCTTCGAGCTCCATGTGCAACGTGAGCTTGGTGCGTACCTCCTCGATGAGCCGGCGACGTTCGTCGCCCTCGTCGCTGTCGGCGAGTCGGCCGAGCAGCTGTTCCACCTCGCGGTGGTCGGCTTTCAGGATGCGCAGTGGATCGGTGACGGTGGTGGTGCTCCGGGTCTGTGCCATGGCCGACGGGTACCCAGCCGTTCGGGCCGTCAATCACGACCCAGCACGCCGCGCCGGCCCCCGGCGCGCAGCTGGGCGAAGCCCGGGGTCTCGAACGTGCGACCGTCACGCGTGACGACGAACCCGTGGTGGTCGGGGTGGCGGATCGTCAGCCACGTCAGGCCGTCGACGCCCATCGCGTAGACGGCGGTGGCGTACGCGTCGACGTCGCCGAGGTCGGTGCCGACGATCGTGACGCTGGCCAGGTCGGTGGTGGGCTCACCGGTGGTGGGATCGATGATGTGTGCACCGCGTTCGTACGAGCCGGAGGTGGCCACGGCAGCGTGCCCCGACACCTCGATGACCGCCGCAGTCTGGGAGGGGTCGTCCGGGTGACGGATGCCGACCCGCCACGGCTCGCCGGCCGAAGCCTCGCCCCGCACGACCAGATCGCCGCCGCCGTTGATGCAGAAGTGGTGTGCGCCGTGCCGTTCGAGGATCTCGGCGGCCCGCTCGAGCGACCAGCCCTTCACCAGCCCGGACGGATCGAGGTGACTGCCGTTGGGCGCCGGGACGGCGAGCACGTCGAACACGCCGCCGGTGTCGTCGTGCAACTCCTCGCACCGGCGCAGCACGCCGAGTACCTCGTCGGGCATCTCGTCGAGAGTGAGCTCGCCGAGGCCGAGCCGACTGACCGGGGTGTCGAGCCGGTGGGTGCTGAAGGTGGCGTCCACGTGGTGGAGCCAGCTGACCGCCTCGTCGATCGCTGCGGTCGATCCGTGATCGCGGACATCGAGCGACACCGCCATGCCCATCACGTGCTCGACGTGGTGGTTCGGCAGGTGCCCGACGGGTGGGGCGGTGCGTTCCATCGGGTCAGCCCGCCGTCGCAGCCGCTCGCGCCGCGTCGATCGCCGACTGGAGCGAGATCCGGTAGCTGTCGCTCGTGTAGGTGGCGCCGGAGACCGTGTCCACGTCGGCGCTCTGCGACTGCAGCGCCGACTCGATGAGTGCCGGGAGTGCACGCTGGTTGATCTGCACGCTCTTGCGATCGTCGTCGGGGTACTGCACGACGTCGACCGAGGTGATCGAGCCGTCGGTGACGGTGATCTGCACCTGGACGGGACCCCACTTGTTGCGGTCGGTGTCGCCGGTGTACGTCCCGTCGGCCAGTGCGGACGCCGACGTCGCCGCGACGGCCGTGTCGGCGGTCGTCGCGGCGGCCGTGTCGGTCGCGGCGGTCGGCTCGGTGGCGGCGGTGGTGGTGGCGGTGGTGGCGGTGGTGGCGGTGGTGGCGGTGGTGGCGGTGGAGTTCGCCGTCGTCGAGCCGGACGTGCTGCCCGAGATGGTGAGCGAGGCGCCCTCCGCGGCCGCGGCGACGGTGTCGAGATGCTGCAGGTAGGCGGCCATGCCGACGGTGGTGGCCAGGCTGAGGGCGAGCGCGGACGCCCGGGCGTTGCCGGCCGGGTGCGGCCGGCGACCGCCACCGGCCCGGCTTCCGGCGGTGCGGGAGGTCGGGGGCGCCTCGGGAGGCCTGGTGGCCGCCCGCCGGGCGGCGAGCCGGGCGAGGCGCTCGTCGGCCGTCGCCGTCGGCCGGCGCAGGAGTGGGTCGACCGGGGCGGGCCACGGTGAGGTGACGTGCGGGTCGCGCCCGTCGCGCTCGTCGTGCAGCCGGCCCGGGTCGGGGTCGGGCAGTCGGGGTGAGGGGGTGTGCATGGTGGACTCCGGTGTGATGCGTGCGTGGGTGGGGAGCGTTCAGCGGCCGGCGCCGACGAGGACGCGCTCGTCGCCGCTCGCGTGCTCGGCGACCTCCGTCGGGCGGCGCATCGCCGGCTCGGGACGGCGGCGCCGGACGATCCCGAGCAGCCGCAGTGCGAGGGGGTAGGTGCCGATCGCGACCAGGGCCAGCGTGAGCAGCGTGTACCAGGTGGCGCCGACGTCGCTGCCGAGCTGCAGGGCGTGCACACCGGCGGCCACGGCGGCCGGCAACGACAGGGCGTGCAGCGCGTGCCAGGTGCGCCGGCGCAGGCGGCGCTTCGGCCACGAGGTGGTGACGACCAGCGCCACGCCGTAGGCGGCCAGCGCACCGAGCGTGTAGGCGGTGGTCGACGACGAGGCGGCGCCCGGGACGAACACCTCCGTCAGCCCGACGCCGAGGTCGGCCCCGTAGGCGGTGACGAGGTGGAGGCCGGTGAAGGCCAGGGCGTAGCCACCGAGGCCGCGGTGCAGATCCATCCACCAGGCCGGACGCCGGCGAGTGCCGGTGTTGCGTCCGGAGAACATCAGGCCGTCGGCGACGGTGGCCACGATCAGCACGAGTGCGACGACGCCGGACGAGCGGGTGAGGAACCACATCAGATCGGTCATGGGCGACATCACACCGCGGTCGTGCTGGAGACGGCGTCGGTCCGGGTGAGAGATGCGTGAGAGCGCCCGGCATCGGTAACGTCGCCGTCGGGCGGCTCCGGACCGCTCGCACGAGGGAGAAGCAGCCATGAAGGTCGACCGCCTGCCGCCGGTGACGGTGTCGCTCCAGCCCAACGAGCACCCGTACATGAACGGGGCGTGGACCCCGCTGCACGAGGAGGTCGACGCGTTCGACCTCGACGTGATCGAGGGGACGATCCCGACCGACATCGACGGTGTGTACGTGCGCAACACCGAGAACCCGGTGCACCAGCCGCTCGGCCGGTACCACCCCTTCGACGGCGATGGGATGCTGCACCAGATCAGCTTCCGCGACGGTCGTGCCGACTACCGCAACCGGTTCGTGCGCACCCGCTGCTTCCAGGCCGAGCAAGAGGCTGGTCGGGCACTGTGGGGTGGTCTCGCCGACGGTCCCGGCGTGTCGGCCCGGCCGGGGTTCGGTGCGCACGGCGGGTTGAAGGACTCGTCGTCGACCGACGTGGTGGTGCACGGCGGCCGCGTGGTGAGCACCTTCTACCAGTGCGGCGAGGCATACTGGCTCGACCCGGAGACCCTCGATGCCGGTGGGGTGGCGAGTTGGGGACCGCTCGACGGCGTCTCGGCGCACACCAAGGTCGACGAGGCCACGGGCGAGCTGCTCTTCTTCAACTACTCGGTGCACGCGCCGTTCATGCACTACGGCGTGGTCGATCGCACCGGCCGGCTCGTGCACTACGAACCGATCGAGCTGCCCGGCCCTCGGCTGCCGCACGACATGGCGTTCAGCGCACGCTGGTCGATCCTGAACGATCTCCCCGTGTTCTGGGACGCCGACCTGCTGGCCAAGGACATCCACGCGGCACGCCTGCACGACGGGGTGCCCTCCCGGTTCGGGTTGCTGCCGCGCTACGGCACGAACGCCGACGTCCGGTGGTTCGAGGCCGACCCGACGTACGTGCTGCACTTCCTCAACGCATACGAGGAGGGCGACGAGGTCGTGCTCGACGGGTACTTCCAGGAGGACCCACAGCCCGCGCCGCTCGAGGGTGCGCCGCGTGGCATGGGTCAGCTGATGGCGTACGTCGACGAGCACTCGTTCAAGCCGAAGTTGCACCGCTGGCGGTTCGACCTGCGCACCGGCCGCACGCACGAGGAACACCTCGACGACCGGATCCTCGAGTTCGGCATGTTCAACCAGCGCTACGCCGGTCGGCCCTACCGGTACGCGTACTCGACCACCACCAAGCCCGGCTGGTTCCTCTTCAACGGCTTCGTGAAGCACGACCTGCACACCGGCGAGTCGTGGTCGGTGCAGCTGCCGGAGGGACGGTTCGCGAGCGAGGCGCCGTTCGTGCCTCGCGTCGGCGCCACTGCGGAGGACGACGGCTACCTCGTGAGCTTCGTGATCGACGAGGATGCCGGCACCAGCGAGTGCATCCTGATCGACTGCCGCCGCTTCGAAGAGGGACCCGTGGTGCGCATCGCCCTGCCGCACAAGATCAGCTCGGGCACCCACAGCGTGTGGGCCGACCGGGCCTTCATCCGCGACGGGGTGCTGCCCCGCCCCTGAGCCCCGAGCCCGGCCGGACTCGGCGGATCGGCCGCCTGTCAGGGCATCACGAGCTCCCAGACGGTCAGTCGAACCGCCGGCGCCTCGTCGGGTGCGCTCACCCGGATCCGACACGTGAAGATCCGCTGGTTCAACCATCCGTGGGCGCCGAGCGGTGCTTCGAACACGGGCGAGGTGAGGGCGTACCCGTTCGGGTGCTCGCCGTCGGGATCTCGCCACAGCCCTTCGTTGTGCACCCGGATCGCAGTCCCGTCGTCGGTCTGCATGAAGTAGTCGGCCTCGATCACGTACCACCCGTCGGCGCGCAACAGTTGCCAATCGGCGCCACCCGGCACGATCGAGCCACGCAGCCGCGGTCCGGCGAAGCTGCCGCCGACGATCGGCACGCGGATGCGAGTGCCGAGAGGTGAGCTGCCGTGCACGATCTCGGGCTCCAACAGGACGTGGGCGTCGTAGGCGTGCACCAGCGAGGGTGTGGGAGAGACCGGATCGTCGAGCACCAGCGCAGCGTAGGACAGCGCCCGGGCGCACCGATTCACGGTACGAGCGTTCCGGGCACCTCGGTCGGCGTCTAGCATCGGCGTCCGTGTCGATCACCGATTTCGCGATGGGGTGGTTCTCGCTCGCCGGCAAGAACGCGCTCGTCACCGGTGGCAACACCGGACTCGGCCAGGCCTTCGCCCTCGCGCTCGCCGCCGGTGGCGCGAACGTGTTCGTCCCCAGCCTCGCCGACGACGACGGCACCACCCGATCGCTGATCGAGGCGCACGGTGTGCGGTACGAGTTCGTCGAGGCCGACATCACCGCTGCGGGGGTCCCCGCGTCGGTGGTGCAGGGGTGTGTCGATCGCCTCGGATCGATCGACGTGCTCGTCAACTCGGCCGGCATCTGTCCGCTGGCCGAGGTGCTCGACTTCGGGCGCGAGCAGTGGGACCCCACCGTCGCGATCAACTTGACGGCGGCGTTCGAGATGAGTCACGAGGCGGCGAGGCACATGATCCCGCAGCGCAGCGGGAAGATCATCAACATCTGCTCGATGTTCTCGTTCCTGGGTGGGCGGTGGTCGCCGGCGTACGCGGCCACCAAGCACGGCATCGCCGGCTTCACCAAGGCCTATGCCGACGAGCTCGCCGGGTACGGCATCCAGGTGAACGGCATCGCGCCCGGCTACTACGCCACAGCGATCACGGCGGCCACCCGCAGCGACCCGGCGCGCAACCAGGCCGTGCTCGATCACATCCCCGCCGATCGCTGGGGTGAGCCGGTCGATCTGATGGGCGCCACCGTGTTCCTGGCCAGCCGCGCGTCCGACTACGTGAACGGCCACATCCTCGCCGTCGACGGCGGATACCTGGTGCGCTGAGCGTCGGGATCGGGTGACGAGATGACGGGGCCGTACCTGGTGGGCATCGATTGCGGTTCGCAGAGCGCCAAGGTGGTGGTGTTCGACGCGACGGGTCGTGCGGTGGCTCGTGGGCAGCAACCGCTGCAGCCGATGTCGCGTCCCCGCCCCGGCGTGGTGCTCCATCCGGACGACGACCTGTGGACCGCCACCGCGACGGCCACGCGCCGGGCGATGGCCGGCTTCGACGGCGACCCGGCCGCGATCGTCGGGGTGGGGTTGTGCCCGATCAGGTGCTGCAAGGCCTATCTCGACGCCGGCGGCGAGCTGATCGAGCCGGTGATGAGCTGGATGGACGACCGGGCCTACCGGCCGTACCTGCCCGACGACCCGCGCCTCGCGTTCGTCACCACGGCGTCCGGCTACCTCGCCTCGCGCTGCACCGGTCGCCACACCGACACCGCGGCGAACGACATCGAGCTGCAGTGGCCCATCGACGTCGACCGCTGGACGTGGAGCGACGACCCGGCCGCCTACGCTCGCCACGGGGTGCGCCGCGAGCAGCTCTTCGACCTGCAGTTGCCGGGCGAGGTGATCGGGCCGCTCACCGATGCTGCCGCCGCGGCGACCGGCCTGCCCGCGGGTGTGCCCGTGGTGCACACGGCCAACGACAAGGCCGTCGAGATGCTGGGGGCAGGTGCGCTCGGCGACCGGACGGCGCTGGTGTCGCTCGGCACGTACATCGCTGCGATGGTGCACGGCTCGGCGAACCACCCCGACGGTCGGGCGTTCTGGACCAACTTCTCGGCCGTGCCCGGACGGTACCTGTACGAGAGCAACGGCGTGCGGCGCGGCATGTGGACGTTGAGCTGGTTCCTCGACCTGCTCGGTCCCGAATTCGCCGCGCACGCCGCCGCGTCGGGGCTGTCGCGAGAGCAGTACCTCGAGCGAGAGGCGATCGAGGTGGCCGCCGGGAGCGACGGGCTGATGATCGTGCTCGACTGGCTCGCCACCGCGGATCACCCGTACCGCAAGGGCACCATGCTCGGCTTCGACGCCCGGCACACGCGCGGCCACGTGTACCGGGCGATCATGGAGGCGATCGCGCTGACGATGAAGGGCCACGTCGACGCGATGGTCGACGAGCTCGGCGGTGGGATCGACGAGATCGTGCTCTCCGGCGGAGGCGCCACCAGTCGGTTGTTCGTGCAGATCTTCGCCGACGTGTTCGGCATCGCCGCCTCGCGGCCGATCGGCGGCGGCGGTGCTGCGCTCGGCGCAGCGATCTGCGCCGCGGTGGCCACCGGGGTGCACGCGGGATTCGAGGAGGCGGTGGCCGCCATGACCGCCGGCCGCGAGTCGTTCGAGCCGTACGCCGCGCGCACCGACCTGTACCGGCAGGCGACCGAGGCCGTCTTCCGCCACATCCGTCCTGCGACCGATCCGCTCTACGAGCGGGCCCATCCCCTCTTCCACTGACGCCGCCGGAGGCACCCGCCATGCTCACCCACGCCGAGATCGTCGACGCATTGCAACACCTGCTCACGCCCGAGCAGGTGATCGACGACGACGACACCCTGGCCCGCTCGAGCGTCGACAACTTCCGCAAGCTCCAGAACATCTTCGGGGTGCACACGATGCGCCGGCCGGTTGCGGTGGTGATGGCGGCGAGCACCGACGACGTGGCGAAGGTGCTCGCCTTCGCCGACGCCAACGGCGTGAACGTGGTGGCCCGCACCGGCGGCACCGCCACCGAGGGCGGGCTCGAGAGCGGCAGGGAACCCTCGATCGTGCTCGACGGTTCGCGGATGGACGCGATCGTCGAGATCGACCCCTACGACATGCAGGCCACCGCACAGTGCGGCGTGCCGCTCCAGCGCCTGGAGGACGAAGTGCGCACGTTCGGCCTCACCACGGGTCACTCGCCGCAGTCGAAACCGATCGCGTCGATGGGGGGATTGGTGGCCACGCGCAGCATCGGTCAGTTCTCCACCTTGTACGGCGGCATCGAGGACATGGTCGTCGGGTGCGAGGTCGTGTTCCCCGGTGGGCAGGTGTGCCGCATCAAGAACGTCCCGCGTCGCGCTGCCGGGCCCGACATCCGCCACGTCGTGATCGGCAACGAAGGGGCGCTCTGCTACCTCACCGAGGTGACGGTGAAGCTGTTCCCCTACACGCCCGAGCACCACACGTACATGGGCTGGACGCTGAAGAGCATGCGCGAGGGGTTCGAGGTGCTGCGCGAGGTGATGGTGGCCGGCTACACGCCGTCGGTGGCACGCCTGTACGACTACGAGGACGGCCAGCTGCACTTCTCGCACTTCGCCGCACCCGACGACTGCATCGTGCTGTTCATGGCCGAGGGCAACGAGCGTCTCGCCCGTGCCACGGCCGAGGGCATCCGCGAGATCGTGGCCGCGCATCCGTCGTGCGTGGAGGTCGACCCGAAGCTCGTGGAGGAGTGGTTCGTCGACCTCGTGTGGGGGCCCGACAAGGTGGCCCGCGAGGACGAGCGGATCCGCACCACCCGCAACGTGAACCGCACCACCGAGATCTCGGCCGACTGGAGTTCGGTGCCCGACATCTACGAGGCGGCGATGCGGCGCATCAGGGCCGAAGTGCGCGGGATCACGCTGCTCGGCGGTCACTCGTCGCACAGCTACATCAACGGGACGAACATGTACTTCAACTACTTCTACGACATCGACTGCGCGCCCGAGCTCGAGAACGACGAGTACTACTTCCCGATCATCGACATCATCTGCGAGGAGACGCTGCGCTTCGGTGGCTCGATCGTGCACCACCACGGCATCGGCAAGGCACGAGCCAAGTGGGTGCGCGAGGAGTACGGCACGAGCTTCCCGATGCTGCAGACCCTGAAGGACGCGTTCGATCCGAACGGCGTGATGAACATGGGCACGATCATCCCCGTCGCCGACTGACGCCGTTCATGTCATCGGATCCGGTGCCGAGCCGCCGGATCGGGTGACGTGAACGGCGGACGGCAGGTCAGCGCTTCTTGGACGCCTTGCGGTCGGCCTTGGCGGCGCGAGCGGCCCGGCGCTCGGCGGCCTCTTCGGCCAGGGCGATCACGGCGCACTCGATGCGATCGAGGCGCTCGGTGAGCGCGACCACGGCAGCGGTCGTGGCGCCGGTGTCGGCGACGGCCGGTGCGTGCTCGGTGCGGCAGGCGGCCAGCGTCGAGTAGCAGCCCCGCAGCAGTCGACCGGTGTCGCGTTCTTCGGCCACGTACCGGCCGAGCAGCGCTCCGGTGGTCGGGTCGATCGTCGTGTCCTCGAAGAAGCGGGCGAAGATGTCGGGGCCGTTCGGCTCCGTGGCGAAGCCGAGCTGCTCGAACTTCTGGCAGTCGTCCAGTTCGGTCGACCGGGCGATCGCCACACGGCGCTCGAGGTCGGGATCGGGACGGTCGAGCACGCCGAAGCCGAGCTCGTCGAGGCGCTTCGCGAAGCTGCGGGCGTGCTCGGCCTCGCGCAGCTGCACGGTCCGCAGCACGGCGCGGACGTCGTCGTCGCCCGTGGTCTCCGCCCAGGCGCAGAACAGCTGTTCCCCGCCGAGCTCGCCCACGGCGACCGCGTTCAACAACCCCAGGTACGACGGCTTGTCGCTCATCGTGACACCTCCCCGTTCAGGCCCCACGGAATCACTCGATCCCCTCGGCCGACGGTACCACCGCCCCACCATCGTTCACGGGGCCGAAACGTTTCCGCTCGTAGGGTGCGACGCATGCAGTTGTCGCCACACGAGCAGGAACGGCTGATGGTGCACGTGGCCGCCGACGTCGCCGAGAAGCGACGAGCGCGAGGCCTGCGGCTCAACTACCCCGAGTCGATCGCCTTGCTCACGAGTTGGGTGTACGAGGCGGCGCGTGACGGGCGCACCGTGGTCGACCTGATGAGCGCCGGATGCGAGGTGCTCACCCGTGACGACGTCATGGAGGGCGTGCCCGAGATGATCGACGAGATCCAGGTGGAGGCCACCTTCCCCGACGGCACGAAGCTGGTGACCTTGCACCAGCCGATCCGATGAGCACCACCGGCGCAGCACCGGTCGTGCCGGGCGAGGTGCGCGGACCCGCCGGCACGATCGAGCTCAACGCCGGCCGGGCACGCCTGGAGCTCGACGTGACGAACACCGGTGACCGGCCGGTGCAGGTGGGCTCGCACTACCACTTCGCCGAGTCGAACCCGGCGCTCGTGTTCGACCGTGCGGCGGCGCGGGGCCATCGGCTCGACATCGCGGCCGGCACGTCGGTGCGGTTCGAACCCGGCATCGGTCGCACCGTCACCTTGGTACCGCTCGGCGGCGACCGCGTGGTGGCAGGGCTCCGTGGCGATGTGCGAGGTCGGCTCGATGGTTGAGATCGACCGCGCCCACTACCGGCGGCTGTTCGGCCCCACGGTGGGCGATCGTGTGCGTCTCGCCGACACCGATCTCTGGATCGAGGTCGAGCGCGACGAGTGCGTGGGTGGCGACGAAGCGGTGTTCGGCGGCGGCAAGGTGATCCGCGAGTCGATGGGGCAGAGCGGGCGCACCCGCGCGGCGGGCGCCCCCGACCTGGTGATCACCGGCGTCGTGATCCTCGACCACTGGGGGATCGTGAAGGCCGACGTCGGCGTGCGCGGCGGCCGGATCGTCGGCATCGGACGTGCCGGGAACCCGGACACCATGGACGGGGTGCACCCCGCGCTCGTGATCGGACCGTCGACGGAGATCCTGAGCGGCAACGGCCGCATCCTCACGGCCGGCGCGATCGACTCGCACGTGCACCTCATCTGCCCGCAGATCGTCGACGAGGCGCTCGCATCCGGCATCACCACCATCATCGGCGGTGGCACCGGTCCGGCCGAGGGCACGAAGGCCACCACCGTCACGCCGGGTGCGTGGAACCTGGCCCGTGTGCACGAGGCGATGGATCACCTCCCCGTCAACGTGGTGCTGCTCGGCAAGGGCAACACCGTGTCGTCCGAGGCGCTGTGGGAGCAGGTGCTCGGTGGCGCGGGCGGATTCAAGCTGCACGAGGACTGGGGCACCACACCCGCAGCGATCGACGCCTGCCTCCGGGTGGCCGACCAGTCGGGCGTGCAGGTCGCGATCCACACGGACACCCTGAACGAGGCGGGATACGTCGAGTCCACCCTCGCGGCCATCGCGGGCCGGTCGATCCACACGTATCACACGGAGGGTGCGGGCGGCGGCCACGCACCCGACATCATCACCGTCGCCTCGCATCCCAACGTGCTGCCGTCGAGCACCAACCCCACACGGCCGCACACGGTGAACACGCTGGCGGAGCACCTCGACATGTTGATGGTGTGCCACCACCTCAACCCGGCCGTGCCGGAGGATCTGGCCTTCGCCGAGAGCCGCATCCGGCCGTCCACGATCGCCGCCGAGGACGTGTTGCACGACCTGGGCGCGATCTCGATCATCGGCAGCGACTCGCAGGCGATGGGACGGGTGGGCGAGGTGATCCTGCGCACGTGGCAGACCGCACACGTGATGAAGGACCGGCTCGGGTCGTTGCCCGGCGACGGCGACGCCGACAACCATCGGGCGCGCCGCTACGTCGCGAAGTACACGATCTGCCCCGCCGTGGCGCACGGCCTCGACGCCGAGGTGGGCTCGGTGGAGGTGGGCAAGCTCGCCGACCTCGTGCTGTGGGATCCGAAGATGTTCGGTGTGCGCCCACATGCGGTGCTGAAGGGCGGGATGATCGCCTGGGCACAGATGGGCGATGCCAATGCCTCGATCCCGACACCGCAGCCCGTGTTCGCTCGCCCGATGTTCGGCGCGGCACCACGCGTCGCCGCTGCCACCAGCCTCACG
The DNA here is from genome assembly GCA_020637235.1 of Acidimicrobiaceae bacterium. Taxonomy (GTDB): domain Bacteria; phylum Actinomycetota; class Acidimicrobiia; order Acidimicrobiales; family Ilumatobacteraceae; genus VFMC01. The sequence goes on from JACJWG010000017.1 coordinate 36,671, forward strand.
TTCGTCGCCGGCGCCGCGCTGGACGACGGCCTCGCCGATCGGCTGCAGCTGCAGCGCCGATTGGTGCCCGTCGCCGACACCCGCCGGCGGGGCAAGCGCGACCTGCCCGAGAACGACGCGATGCCCACGATCACCGTCGACCCCGACACGTTCGCGGTGCGGATCGACGGCGACCTGGTGGAGGAGCGCCCCGTGGCGGTGCTGCCGCTCGCCCAGCGCTACTTCCTGTTCTGAGCCGTCGTGGACGCCGCCCTCCTCCTGCTCGCCGACTCGCGGTTCCCCACGGGTGCACACGCCCACAGCGCGGGCGTGGAGGCCAGCCACGGGCGAGGCGACCTGCGCACGATCGCCGACCTCGAGGCGTTCCTCGACGGTCGGCTGTGCACGGTGGCGCCCACCGACGCGGCGTTCACGGCTGCCTCGTGCGCGCATCCGTCGCGCCGAGCCGACCTCGACGCCGAGCTCGCGGCACGTACCCCGTCGCCCCGGCTGCGGGCGCTCAGTCGATCGCTCGGCCGCCAGCTCCTGCGGCCCGCGGCGAGGGCCTGGCCCTCGACCGCGTACGACACGCTCCGTGCCGTGCACCCCGACGGTCCGATGCAGGCGGTCGCCCTCGGCGCGGTGGCCGCCGCCGCTGGCCTCGGGCCCGAGCGGGCGGCGCTCGTGTCGGCGCACCACCTCGTCGGCGCGATCACCACAGCGGCCGTGCGCCTGATCGGCCTCGACCCGTTCGACGTGCAGGCGATGGCGGCCGCCCGTGCGCCGCGCCTCGAGCAGCTCGCCGCCGACGCCGCGCTCGCCGCCGAGCGATACGGGGACGGCGACCCGCTCCCGTCCACCACCAGCCTGCTCGCCGACGTCCTCGCCGAGCACCACGCCACCTGGGAGGTGAGGCTCTTTGCCTCCTGAACACCAACCCGGCCAGCCCCACCATGCGGGCGACGGCCACACCCACGGCCATCACGACGGCCTGCCCGACGACACCGTCTGGGCGTATGGGGCCCCGGGCACACGGCCGCTGCGGATCGGCATCGGCGGCCCGGTGGGCAGCGGCAAGACGGCGCTCGTCGCGGCGCTGTGCCGGCTGCTCGCGCAGGAGGTGAGCACCGTGGTCGTCACCAACGACATCTTCACCACCGAAGACGCCGAGGCGCTGCGGCGGATGGCCGTGCTCCCCGACGACCGGATCGTGCCGGTCGAGACCGGTGCCTGCCCGCACACCGCCATCCGCGATGACATCTCGGCCAACCTCGACGCACTCGAGGTGTTGGAGGCGCGACACGCACCGGTGGAGCTCACCCTGCTGGAGAGCGGCGGCGACAACCTCACCGCGATCTTCAGCCGAGCGCTCGTCGACCGGCAGATCTTCGTGATCGACGTCGCCGGCGGTGACAAGGTGCCGCGTAAGGGCGGCCCCGGCGTCACCACTGCGGATCTGCTGGTCATCAACAAGACCGATCTGGCGCCGCTCGTGCGTGCCGACCTCGGGGTGATGGATCGCGACGCCAGGGCGCGACGCGGCGATCTGCCGCTGCTGTTCACCTCGCTCGTCGAACCCGAGGGTGCCGCCGCCGTGGCTGCGTGGGTGCGCGAGCAGCTGCACGCCTGGCAGCACACCCGCGCCTGAGTCGTGGAGGCTCGCACCGAACTCGTCGTCGCCGTGGACGCCACCGGACGGAGCCGAGTGGTGCACGCCTCGTGCGAGGTGCCACTGCTGTTCCGTGTGGCCGGCGGCGACGGGCCCGTGCTCGAGCTGACATGGGTGAACGGCGCAGCCGGTCCGCTCGGTGGCGACGTGCTCCGGCTCGACCTGCGGATCGAACCCGGCGCAGCGGTGCGCGTGCGCAGCACGGGAGCCGCACTCGTGCAGCCCGGCCCGCACGGCGCGCCGTCGCACTCGGGCGTGCGGATCGAGCTGGGGGAGGGGAGCCGACTCGACTGGTGGCCCGAACCCACCGTGAGCGTGCGGGCGAGCTGTCATCGCACGAGCACCTTGGTGCGGGCGCACCCGACGGCCGAAGCGCGGCTGGTGGAGCACGTGGTGCTCGGTCGGCACGATGAGCCGTGCGGCGCCCTGGCGTTGCACCAACGGGTGGAGGTGGGCGACCGGGTCGTGCTCGACCACGAGCTCCAACTCGGCGCGGGCGCGCGGGCGGGGCCGGGCGCGCACGGCAGCGGTCGGGCCGTGGTGTCGGCGGTGATGCTGGGCGAGCGCTGGCGTCCCGATCCGGTCGTCGAGGTGAGCGCCACCTCGGCCGCAGCCACGTTCGCGCTCGCCGACCGCGCGTGGTTGCTGAGCGCCACCGCTCCGGACCTGCGCGCCCTGTCCCACCTCGTCCGTCCTTCGTGAGCCGAATGCGCACCCGGTGCGCATTCGGCTCACGGACGAACCCGGTCCGTGAGCGCGATGCGCAGCCGGTGCGCATTCGGCTCACGAAGCGGTTGGTCTGACCGTCAGTCCGAACGTCATCGACACGAAACAGGCCGGAAACCGTGCGTCCGTAGGTTCGGCGCCCATGGCACTCGACCTCGCCGCCGGCGCCGCCGCGATCCCCAACCCCACCACCCACCACCTGCCTGCCACGCCCGCCACCGTGTACTGGGGCTACATCGACCAGGCGCAACCGGCGGTGCTCGAGGTGGACGACGGCGACGTGATCCGGGTGGAGGCGATCACCCACCACGCCGGCGACGCGCCCGATCTGCTGATGGACGAGGGCATCCGGGCCATCTGGGACGCCATCGCCCCCGACACGCGCGGCCCGGGCGTGCACATCCTCACCGGTCCGATCCACGTACGTGGCGCCGAGCCGGGCGACGCCCTCGCAGTGACGATCCTCGAGATGACACCGCGCCTGCCGTTCGGGTCGAACTGCGCGGCGAACTGGGGGCTCTTCCACGACGTGTACGGCAAGGAGCGGATCACCATCTACGGCCTCGACGGCGGACCCGCTGCCGACGTCTTCGGCTCGATCGCGCGACCGATGTTCGGCTTCGACTTCACCGAGCGTGCGCTGTACGACCTGCCCGGTGTGATCTCGCCTCCCGACCTCGCGGCGCGGGCCCCCTTCAGCGCCCCCGTCCGCGTGCCGGTTCGGCCGCACTTCGGTGTGATGGGCGTCGCCCCGGCCGAGCCCGGCCGGCTGTCGTCCATCCCACCGGGACCCTTCGGCGGCAATGTCGACAACTGGCGCCTCGGTCCTGGTGCCACCATGTGCTACCCGGTGGCGATCGAGGGAGCCGGACTGTACGTCGGCGATCCACACTTCGCGCAGGGCGACGGCGAGATCTGCGGCACCGCGATCGAGGCGTCGCTCGACGCCGTGATCCAGGTGAAGGTGCTGAAGGGGCTCGGCATCACCACGCCGCTGATGCAGACCGCCTCGCACTGGTACACCCATGGGTTCGGCGCCGACCTCGACGAGGCGATGCGTGGTGCGGCGTTCCAGATGCTGTGGTTGATGCAGGAGCACCTCGGGCTCTCCGCCGACGACGCCTACTCGCTCGCCTCGGTCGCGATCGACCTCGGGGTGACCCAGGTGGTGGACGGCACGCTCGGCTGCCACGCCGGGCTCGACCGCACGATCGTCGGGGAGGCGTCGGTCTGACGACAGGACGTCCCGGACGAACCGGCCACCCGCTCGGCAGCGCATGCTATGGTCAGACCATCAGTCCAAAGCGGCGCCCCGGGGGCGGGCGTCGCCGAACCCCACCCGGTCGAGACCGACGACGAGACGAAAGTGGTGTCCATGCCCATCACGAGAATGAACCATGCAGTGCTGTACGTGCGCAGCGCTCGGCGGACCCAACAGTTCTATGCCGACGTGCTCGGCTTCACCCCGGTGATCGAGCACCCGCAGGGGGCCTTCGTGTTCATGCGCGCGCCGGCTTCGGACAACCACCACGACATCGCGTTCTTCACGATCGGTGAGGGCGCCGCGCCCAGCGAAGCGGGTTCGCGCACCGTCGGGATGTACCACCTGGCCTGGGAGGTGCCCACGCTCGCCGAGCTCGAGCAGATGCGCGACAAGCTCCGCAGCGTCGGTGCGCTCGTCGGCATGAGCGACCACGGGGCGAACAAGAGCCTGTACGCGCACGATCCGGACGGCCTCGAGTTCGAGGTGATGTGGCTCGTCCCCGCCGAGCACTGGGGCGACGCGGAGCACGCGGCGATCGTCGATCCGCTCGACCTCGCGGCCGAGCGCGCCCACTTCGCGACGGTGGGTCTGTCGTGAGCTCCACCAGCTTCGATCCGGTGACGCGACGTACCGTCTCGGCCGAGATCCGCCAGCGGCTCGCCGAGGCGATCCAGACCGGTCAGCTCGCACCGGGCATGCCCCTGCCCGCCGAGCGGGTGCTCTGCGAGGAGTTCGGCGTCGCTCGCACCTCGGTGCGCGAAGCCATTCAGGGGCTCGTGATCGCCGGCTACATCGAGCGGCGAGGCAACCGGTCGGTCGTGGCCGAGCACCTCCCCGAGGTGAACTTCACCGGCGACGACCGCAAGGCGCTCGTGAACCAGCTGTTCGAGGTGCGCCAGGTGATCGAGCCGGCCATCGCGGAGTACGCCGCCAAGCGGGCCACGGCCGAGGAGCGGCAGCTGATGGTCGAGCTGTCGGTCGTCGACCCCGCGTCGCTCGACCAGTTCCGCGACATCGATCGCCAGTTCCACGCACTGCTCGCCCGCTCGTGCGGGAACCCCCTGCTGCACGAGGTGCACGCGAAGGCGCTGGCGTCGCTGTTCGGCAGCGGCGACTTCGCCTCGCTGCTGTACGCCGAGATCAACCGCGCCGAAGTCGACGAGATCATCGCCTCGTCGTGCGACGCGCACCGTGCCATCGCCGACGCCGTCGCGAAAGGTCATCCGCGCAAAGCGCACGCGGCGGTGGTGGCACACCTCGACGACGTCGAGCGTCGGATGGTGGAGCGGCTGCTGTGAGCGCCGATCCCCACGCCGACGCTCGCTACGTCTACTTCCTCGACGACGACCAGTTCGAGGAGGAGGGTCGCCCCGGCTTCCGGCGACGCGTGGTCACCGGCACCAACCTCGAGCTCTGGTTCTGGCGCATCAAGGGCGGCACCGAGGGCTCGTTCCTGCACCGCCACGACGTGGAGGAGCAGCTCGGCATCATCATGCGGGGCACGCTCGACTTCCGCATCGGCGATCCCGACGACGGCACCCGCCATCAGCTGCGCGCCGGCGACTTCTATCTCGCGCCGCCCGCCGTGTGGCACGGCGAGAGCATCTTCATCGGCGACGACGAGTACGACGAGGTGTGGATCCTCGACGTGTTCTCGCCGCCGCGAGCCGTGAAGCTCACCCGACCGGACACCGACGCGACACAGGAGGTCGCCCCATGACCGCCGACTGGCGCCTCGCCGTCGACATCGGCGGCACCTTCACCGACATCGTCCTGTTCGACGCGTCCAGCGGACGGGTCGTGGTGGACAAGACCCTCACCACACCGTCGGCGCCGCTCGACGGGGTGCGCACCGGCGTCACCCAGCTGCTCGGCAAGGCCGGGGTGCGACCCGCCGACATCACCGCCCCGATCGTGCACGCCACCACCCTCATCACCAACGCGCTCATCGAGGGCAAGATCGGTCGCGCCGGCATCGTCACCACCGCCGGCTTCGGCGACACGTTGCTCATCCGCAACGAGCACCGCTACGACATGTACGACCTGCAGATCGAGTTCCCGGCGCCACCCGTCCCGCGCGACCGTGTGGTCGAGCTCGCCGAACGCACCGATCCGCAGGGCCGCGTCGTCGAGGCGCCGGCGGCGGCGGGGCTCGCAGCGATCACCGAGCAGCTGCGCGCCGCGGAGGTGGAGGCCGTCGGTGTGTGCCTCATCAACAGCTACGCCAACCCGGCCAACGAGCGCGCCGTGGCCGAGCACCTGCGCACCGAGCTCGGCGTGCCGGTGTGCATCTCGTCGGAGATCTCCCCGCAGATCCGGGAGTACCCGCGCATGATCACCACGGCCTGCAACGCGGCCACGATGCCGGTGATCGGGCCCTACCTCGACGAGCTGCAGAAGTGGCTCGCAGCCGAGGGCTTCGGCGGTTCGGTGCTGATGATGTTGTCGAACGGTGGTGTGGTGTCGGCCGGCGACGCGGCCCGCGCTCCGATCCGGCTCGTCGAGTCCGGCCCTGCGGCCGGCGCGCTCGCGGGCAGCTGGTTCGCCCGGCGCATGCACGAGGACCGCCTGCTGTGCTTCGACATGGGCGGTACCACCGCCAAGTCGTGCCTGATCGTCGACGGCGAGCCCGAGCTCACCAACACCTTCGAGGTCGCTCGCATCTACCGGTTCAAGAAGGGCTCGGGCTTCCCGGTCAGCGTGCCCTCGGTCGACCTCGTCGAGATCGGCGCCGGCGGGGGCAGCCAAGCCAGGGTCGACGAGCTCGGCCTGCTGAAGGTGGGTCCCGAGTCGGCGGGTGCCGACCCCGGTCCCGCCTGTTACGGACGCGGCGGCACGAAGCCGGCGGTCACCGACGCCGACCTCACGCTCGGCATGCTCGACGCCTCGTTCTTCCTCGGCGGCGACATGGCCCTCGACATGGAGGCATGCACCTCGGCGCTCGGGGCGGTGGCGAGCCCGCTCGGCCTGTCGGCCGACGACACGGCCGCCGGCATCCACGAGCTCGTCAACCAGAACATGGCGGCGGCGTCGCGCATGCACGCCGTCGAGATGGGTGCCGACCTGCGGGGCATCACCGTGCTCGCCTTCGGCGGGGCCGGCCCGGTGCACGCCTGTGGCGTGGCGGAGTTGCTCGAGTCGCCCCGGGTGGTGTTCCCGGTGAACGCCAGTGTGCTCTCGGCGTTCGGCACCCTCGTCACGCCGGTGCGCATCGATCTGGCTCGCAGCATGGTGCGTTCGCTCGCCGGCATCGATCCGGCGGAACGCGACGCGCTGCTCGACGAGCTCCGCGACGAGGGCCGTCGGGTGCTGGCGGCCGCCGGGGTGGCAGCCGATGCCATCCGCTTCCGGTACGGGCTCGACGCCCGTTACCAGGGTCAGGGCAACGAGATCACGATCTGGGTGGGCGAGGGGAACGACGACCGCTGGCCCACCACCGACGACGCGGTCACCGAGGCGTTCGAGACCGACTACCGGCGCATCTACGGACTCACCATCCCCGACGTCGGCGTCGAGGCCGTCACGTGGCGACTGTCGGCGTACGCGCCGGCCGCCGACGTCGAGCCCACCACCGTGGTGAACACGTCGGTCGGTGCGCCGATCCGCACCCGCCCGGTGCGCTTCTCGCGGGGTGCCGACGCCGTCGACACCCCGGTGTTCCGTCGCGGCGACCTCGGCCTCGGGCAGCGCATCGAGGGCCCGGCGATCGTGGAAGAACGCGAGACCACGGCCGTCATCCGCCCGGGCTGGACGGCCTCGGTGCTCGCCGACGGCTCCCTGCTGGCCGAACGTGCCGGCGCGACGACGACCGGAGGAGACCCACGATGACGCGGACGTTCGATCCCATCGAGCTCGAGGTGCTGTGGCAGAGCCTCATCGCCACCGTGAACGAGCAGGCGCGGGCCCTGCAGCGCGCCGCGTTCTCGCCGATCGTGCGCGAGGCGGGCGACCTCGCCAACGCGGTGTTCGATCGCCGCGGACGTATGGTGGCCCAGGCCGTCACCGGCACGCCGGGTCACATCAACAGCCTCGCCCGTGCGGCAGCGGCGATCCTCGAGGAATACCCGACGGACACGCTGTCCGAGGGCGACGTCCTCATCACCAACGATCCCTACAAGACCGCGGGACAACTGCTCGACGTCACCGTGCTGTACCCGGTGTTCCGCCACGGCCGCGTGATCGCGTTCTTCGGATCGACCATCCACCACACCGACGTGGGTGGCTACGGCATCGGCGCCGGTGCTCGCGACGTGTTCGAGGAAGGCATCTGGATCCCGATCGTGCGGTTGATGATCGCGGGAGAGCGCAACCACGACGTGTGGAAGTTCATCCTGTCCAACGTGCGCCAGCCCGACCACATGGCGGGCGACCTGCACGCGCAGATGGCGAGCGGTGAGGTGGGTGCCCAGCGGCTGCAGGCGCTGTGCGATCGTCACGCACTCGACGACATCGAGGATCTCGCCGACGAGATCATCGCCCGGTCCGAAGCAGCCACCCGGGCCAGCATCCGCGAGCTGCCGGCCGGCCGCTACGAGGCCAGTGCGGTGCTCGACCTCGCCGACGGGAGCCAGATCGACATCGTCTGTGCAGTCACCGTCGATCCCGAGGCGGGCGAGATCCTCGTCGACTACGCCGGCTCGTCGGGTGCCAGCCCGTACGGCATCAACGTGGTGAAGAACTACACCCACGCGTACACGACGTTCACGGTGCGATCGGTGCTGAACCCCGACCTCCCCAACAACTACGGCAGCCTCGAACCGATCAAGGTGGAGGCGCCGGTCGGCTCGATCGTGAACGCCGTGTCGCCGCAGCCGTGCACAGCTCGCCACGTGGTCGGTATGTTCCTGCCGAACGCCCTGCTGAAGGCGCTGGCACAGATCCGTCCGGAGCAGGCGATGGCCGAGGGCTCGGGGGCGGTCTGGACGATGCAGGTGAGCGGCAACCACGACGACGGTCGACCGTTCATCACCGCGATGTTCACCTACGCCGGTGGCGTGGGTGCCCGGGCCACGAAGTCGGGGCTCGACGCGTGCTCGTATCCCACGGGTGTGGCGGCAGTGCCGATCGAGGTGGTGGAGGCCTCGGCACCGATCCGCTTCCTCCGCAAGGAGCTCCGGCCCGGCAGCGGCGGACACGGCGCGCAGACCGGTGGACTCGGCCAGACGATCGAGTTCACCGTCGACACCGAACGTCCCTGGCAGCTCAACGCCGTGACGTCGCGCCTCGCCAACCCGCCGCAGGGGATCTTCGGCGGCCGCGAGGGCGCGGCCGGTGCGTTCACGGTGAACGGTGAGCCGGTGCGCACCCAGGCCCGGGTGACGCTCCAGCCCGGCGACCACGTTCGCCTCGACCTGCCCGGTGGCGGCGGCTACGGCGCAGCCGACGCCGACCCCGACCCCGACGCCGACCCGACCGACATCGACACCCGCACCGACCGGAGGGTTCCCGCATGACCATGCTGTCCCCGGAGCTGCTCGCGTCGTTCGACGCCAGCACCACCGACTACGCCACGGCACTCACCCTGCCGCCCGAGATCTACATCTCACCGGAGTTCCTCGAGTTCGAGCGGCGTGCGGTGTTCGCCACCAACTGGCAGTGCGTCGGGCGTGCGAGCCGGATCCCCGACGTCGGCGACTACTTCACCACCACCATCGGCAACGGCGAGCACATCATCGTCGCCCGGGCCAAGGACGGCGAGGTGCACGCGTACTCGTCGGTGTGCCAGCACCGCGGCATGCAGATCGTCGACGACGCCGGGTCGTGCACGAAGTTCACCTGCCCGTACCACATGTGGAGCTACGACCTCACGGGTCGGCTGCTCGGCGCGCCCGCGATGGAACGCACCGAGGGCTTCGAGAAGAAGGACTACCCGCTGCCGCCGCTGAAGGTGGAGCTCTGGCAGGGCTTCGTGTTCGTGCACTGCGACCTCGACGCCGCGCCGCTCGCCCCGACGCTCGCCACGTACGAGCCCTACCTCGAGCACTACGACCTCGAGCACACGGTGTGCCCGGGCACCTTCACGCTCACCGACATGCCGTGGAACTGGAAGGTGATGTTCGAGAACTTCAACGACGGCTACCACGCGAACAAGCTGCACCACACGATCCAGGACTTCTGTCCGAGCGAGCTCGCCGCGTTCCCCGTCGACTGGCAGCCCGGCTCGAACGTCATCTTCCGCACCAACGGCTACGTGCACATCGACGGCGGGTTCAATGCCACCACGAAGGCGCTGATGCCGGTGTTCCCGCAGCTCACCGAGGAGGAGCGGTGGCGCTCGACGTTCGCGCTGATGCCGCCCACGCTGTGCTTCGGCACCGCGCCCGACCAGGCGTTCTTCTTCATCATCCGGCCGAAGACACCGGACACGATCGACGTCGAGATCGGGTACCTGTTCCATCCCTCGGCGCTCGAGCACCCGATGTTCGATCATCTCCTGCAGATGAGCGACGCAGGGGTGCAGGTGTTCGTCCAGCAGGACCAGGACGCGACGACGAAGGTGCAGCGCGGACTGCACAGCCGGTATGCCGTGCGCGGGCGCTACTCGTGGCAGGAGGAGAGCCACGTGCAGTTCAACAAGTGGCTCGTGCAGCACTACCGAAACGGGTGGCCGCAGCCGTGACCGACGTGCTCGCACCCGTGTCGGCCGTCGCCGACGTGCTCGCGCTGTGGGGCTACGACGGCTGGCTCACGCCGCCGCTCGCACCCGTGGTGCGCAGCGCGTCGGTCGTGCGTGGTCGTGCGCTCACCGTGCAGGTGGCGGCGGGCGACACGGGCCCGGGGCTCGCCGGCATCTACGACGTGCTCTCGGGCGATCTCGCCGATCGTGTGGTGGTGATCGCCGGTGCCGAGGAGGTGCCGGGCGCCGTGTTCGGCGAGATCCTCGCCGCAGCGGCCGACGGCCAGGGCGCGGTCGGCGTGCTGGTGGAGGGGTGGGTTCGTGACCGCGTCGACATGGAGGCGATCGGCATGCCGGTGCTCGCCCGTGGTGAGCGAGTCGTCGGGCCGAACGGCGGTGCGCACCTGGTGGCCGTCGACACCGAGGTGACGATCGACCAGGTGGTGGTCGCCAGCGGCGACACGATCGTGATCGACGGCTCGGGATGCGTCCGGGTGCCCGCCGCCGTGGCCGACCGGGTGCTCGACGGCGCCCGACGCTACGCCGCGGCCGAGGCGCTGGTGTCGCTCGCACTGGCCGAGGGCGAGCCGCTCACCTCGGCGTACCGTCACAAGAAGTCCGCCATCGCCGAACTCGCCGGCGCGAACCCGCGAACAGAGAGGGGGTGACCACGGGCCACGGGAGGGAGCCCCGGAGCGCCGCTCCGATCGGAAGCACTGCACACACCGACACACACCGACATCGGAATCACCGATCCCGTCGTGACCATCGCACGACGGACGCACCACAGACGTGGGGGAGACCATGAAGACAGCCAAGATCCTGGCAGCGTTCGCTGCCCTGAGCCTCGTCGCCGCAGCCTGCGGTGACGACGACACCGAGGACACCGCCGCCACCGAGCCGGCCGCGGCCGCGACCACGGCCGCGCCCGACGCCACCGACGAGGGTGCGACCGACACCACGGCCGCGGACAGCGACACCACCGAGGCCGACACCACCGACACCACGGCCGATGCCGGCGGCGAGGGCATCGACCTCGACACCAACGGCGACGGCACCGTCGTGTTCGGCGTGGCCGCTGCCGGCCCACGCGACGACGGCGCCTACTACCAGGCGATGGTCGACAAGGCCACGGCGATCTCCGAGGAGAACGGGTACGCCGAGCCGATCGTGGTCGACAACATCACCACCGAGGACGCGGCCACCGAGCTCGCGAACCTCGCCGAGCAGGGCGTCGACGTGATCCTGGTGGGCGCCAGCGAGATCGCCGACCCGCTCGCCGACCTGATCCCGCAGTACCCGGACATCTTCTGGTACTGCAACTGCGGCGCCGGCTACCCGGAGACCCCAGGCCTCGCGCAGAGCCAGGACGACTCGTCGGAGATCAGCTACTCGGCCGGGTACGCGACCGGACTGCTGCTGCAGGAAGCCGGCGGCACCAGCGCCGCCTTCATCGGCTGCTGCGACCTGAACTTCGAGAAGGAGGCCTACCTCGCCTACGAGATGGGCCTCCAGGCCGTCGACCCGTCGTTCACCATGACCTACATCCCGACCGGAGCGTTCCCGTTCGACTTCGACAACACCGCCGGCGCCACCGAGGCGCTGAACGGTGCGATCACCAACGGTGCGGGCGCGGTCTACCCGTACCTCGGCGGTGCGCACGAGCCGCTCGTGAAGCTGGCGAACGAGTCGGGCCTCATCACGATGTCGGCCGGCGCGTCGGACGCGTGTGAGCGCGACGATCTCGACTACCAGATCGCGGTGAAGTTCGACGGCGGTGACTACCTCGACGTCATCCTGAACGAGATCCTCGACGGCACCCTCGAAGAGGGCGGCGTCCGGGTGTTCCGCGTCGGTGTCGACGCCGAGCCGGGTGCGGTGATCTGCGACCCGACACCGGAGCAGCAGGCAGCGATGGACGAGGTGTACGCACAGATCGCCGCCGGTGACTTCGCGGCCGACTTCGGCGCCATCAAGGGCCAGGCGTACGCGGGCGGCTGACACTTGTCGGCAACATCCCCGTCCGACGGACCCGTGGGATTCGGCGGTGAGGGGGCGGGCGCCACGGCGCTCGCCCCCGCCGTCGGGCTCCGCGGGGTCACGAAACGCTACGGCCCGGTCGTGGCGTGTGCCGGCGTCGATCTCGAGTTGATGCCGGGTGAGGTGCACGGCATCCTCGGCGAGAACGGCGCCGGCAAGTCGACCCTCATGAAGATCCTCATCGGGCTCGTGCAGCCCGACGAGGGGAGCATCGAACTCGGTGGGCGCGACGTGGTGATCCACGACCCGCAGACCGCCGCAGCGCTGGGCATCGGCATGGTGCACCAGCACCTCAGCCTGGTGGAGGCGCTCACCGTGTGGGAGAACGTCCTCCTCGGCGACGCCTCCCGGTTCGACCGGTCGGCCGCTCGTCGCCAGGTGATGGAGACCGCCGAGCACTACGGCCTGGAGATCGACCCCGACCGTCGCGTCGGCGATCTCTCCGCGGGCCTGCGTCAACGGGTGGAGCTCATCAAGTGTCTCCGCCGCGATCCCAAGATCCTGATCCTCGACGAGCCGACCTCGGTGCTGACGCCGGGCGAGAGCGAGCAGCTGTTCACCACGTTGCGCGACGTGGTGGCAGCCGAGCAGCGCGCCGTCGCGCTCGTGAGCCACAAACTCGCCGAGATCCTGCACGCCACCGACCGGATCACGATCATGCGTCAAGGCCGAGTGGTCGAGCGCAGCCGTACGGTCGAGGCGACGGCGTCGTCGCTCGCGACGGCGATGGTCGGACGGCACGTGAACCTGCGCTCCAGCGCTGCTGCTCTCGGCGTCACCGACCTCGTCGACGACGAGCGCCTGCGCGCCGAGCGCGAGGCCGCCGCTGCGGCCGCCGCCGTGGCGGCACGGCCCGTGGTGCTCGACATCGACCGTGCACGCGTGGTGCACGACGGCGTGGCGGTGCTCGACGACCTGTCGATTCAGGTGCGTGCCGGTGAGATCGTCGGGGTCGCCGGGGTGGAGGGCAACGGTCAGCGAGAGCTCGGCGACCTGCTGTCGAGCCTCGTCACCCTCGACAGCGGCAGCGTCGTCGTGAACGGGCGCTCGGCCCGCACGGGGCGCGCCGGGTGCATGGCGGAACTCGGCATCGGGGTGATCCCGGAAGACCGGCACGACTCCGGCTGTGTGCTCGACCTGAGCGTCGCCGAGAACCTGGTGCTCGACCGCATCGGCTCGGTGGCCCGGCTCGGCCTCGTGGATCGCAAACGGATGCGCGCCCGAGCGCTCGAGCTGATGCGCGAGTTCGACATCCAGGCCGCCGGCCCCGACGCGCCGTTCGGCAGCCTGTCGGGCGGCAATCAGCAGCGCGTGGTGCTGGCACGCGAGCTCGGTCACGATCCGACGGTGCTGGTCGCTGCGCAGCCGACCAGAGGGCTCGACGTCGGCGCGATCGAGTACATGTCGGGCCGGCTGCGTGCCGCGGCCGACAGCGGTATCGCCGTGCTGCTCGTGTCCACCGAGCTCGAGGAGATCCTCGAGCTGTCCGACCGGATCGTCGTCATGTCGCGCGGCCGGGTGATCGGCGAGCTCGACCGTGCCGAGGCGACCTCCGAACGCCTCGGCCTGCTGCTCGGTGGCGTCGGCGACGACCACGATCGATCGAGGGGAGACGCGGCATGACCACCACCGACCCCGCTGCGACGCACGCCACGAGCACGAGCACGAGCGCGAGTACGAGCGCGAGCGCGACGAGCACGAGCGCGAGCCGTGGCGTCACGTTGGTCCTGCTGTACGTGCTGGCGATCGCCATCGCACTCGCCCTGTCCGCGGCGCTCATCGCGATCACGGGTGGCCCGTGGCGCAAGGTGCTCACGGCGCTGCTCGACGGCAGCTTCCGGCGTCCCGGTCGGTGGGGCGACACCCTCGCCGAGTCGGCACCCCTGCTCGTCGTGGCGCTCGGCGCCATCGTGTCGACGCGAGCCGGGCTCGTGAACATCGGGCAGGAGGGCCAGCTGGCCGTCGGAGCCGCCACCGCCACGTATGTGGCGACGCACGGCGGTGGGCCACTGGTGTTGCTGTTCGCGCTCGTGGCCGGGGTGGTGGGCGGCGCCGTGTGGGCGGGCATCGCTGCGTTGTTGCGCTACTGGCGCAGGGTGCCCGAGGTGATCACCACGCTGTTGTTGGTGTTCGTGGCCTCGCAGGGCACCGGCTACCTGCTCACGCGCACGTTCCTGCTGCTCGACGACGACCCGAACAAGCCCAACCGCGTACAGACGAGCGCGCAGGTGGACGCCGACACCCGCATCGGGTTCATCCGGGTGTTCGGCAACGAGTTCCCCTGGTCGGTGGTGCTGGCCGTCGTCCTGGCCGTCGTCGTCGCCGTCATGCTCAGCCGGTCCACCTGGGGCTTCAAGCTCAGCGTGCTCGGCCGCAACCCCCGCACCGCGCAGCGCATCGGTGTGCCGGTGGTGTTGGCCGGCGCCGCGGCGCTGATGATCAGCGGCGCGTTCGCCGGGCTCGCCGGCGCGGCGATGCTGGCCGCCGGGACGGCCAACTACCGGTACACACCCGGCTTCGCGAACAACATCGGCTGGGAGGGCCTGCTCGTCGCGCTGGTGGCCCGCAACCGTCCGCTCGTCTGCATCCCCGTGGCGCTGGTGTTCGGCGCACTGCGCACCGGCTCGGGGTTCCTCGCCGCCACCGGCGTCGAACGATCGATCGTCGACGTCGTGCGCTCGCTGCTCGTGCTGGCCCTCCTGGTACCGCCGGCCGTCGCCGCCATCCAACGTCGCCGCGTCAGCCCGCCGCCGGCGCCGGTGGCCACCGACGAACCCGTCGTGGCGGTGGCGCGGTGATCGCCGTGCTCGGTGTGGTGCTGGCGAGCGCCGCGTCGGCCGTGGGCGACGTGCTGTCGTCGGAAGCGATGTACCAGTCGGCGATGCGGTTCGCGATCGTGCTCGCGTTCGCCGCGGCGGGCGAGTGGGTCGCCGAGCGTGCGGGCACGCTCAACATCTCCATCGAGGCGATGATGATCGGTGGTGCGTATGCGTCCGCCGTCGCCTTCGGTGCGTTCGACATCGTGCCGCTGGCGTTGCTGGTCGGTGTGCTCGCCGGCGTGGTGGTCGCGTTGGTCCAGGCGCATCTCAGCCACCAGCTGAGCATCGACCAGTTCGTGGTGGGCCTCACGCTCAACCTGTTCGTGCTCGGTCTGGCGCTGTTCCTCGACAGCAAGTGGGAGGCCGTCACCTCCGTGGTGAAGCCGACCCGGCTGCCGGTGCTGCACGACATCCCGGTCGTCGGCGAGGCGCTGTTCGGGCAACCCTGGCCGATGTACCTGATCGTGCCGGTGGTGCCGCTCGCGTGGTGGCTCGTGTTCCGTACCCGCTGGGGGCTCGAGATCCGCTCCGTGGGCGACAACCCGCAGTCGGCCGACGTGTCGGGCATCCACGTCAACCGTCGCCGTCGCGAGTCGATCATGGTGGCCGGTGCCTTCGCCGGGCTCGGCGGTGGTGTGCTGGTGCTCGGGCAGATCTCGATCGCCGGGTACGAATCGGGGCACGTGGGGCTGAAGGGGATCATCGCCATCGCCGCTGTCATCTTCGGCGGCTGGACCCTGCGCGGCACGCTGATGGGTTGCGTGCTGTTCGGCTACTTCTTCGCGCTGCAGCAGACACTGCCGGTGCTCGGCTACCGCATCAACGCCCAGCTCGCGGCGAGCCTGCCCTACCTGGTGGCCCTGCTCGTGACGGCGGTGTTCGCCACCCGGACCCGCCAGCCGCGCGCCCTGGCGCAGCCGTTCGTCCGCGGGCTCACCTGAGTCCTGCCCGCCATCCCATCGATCAGGAGGACATGTGAAGGCCTTGCAGTACGACCAGCCCGGTGGACCGGAGGTGCTGCAGTACGTCGACGTCGACGACCCGTCGCCCGGCGCTCGCGACGTGGTCGTCCAGGTGTCGGCCACCAGCCTCAACCACCTCGATGTCGTGCAGCGCAACGGCTGGTTCACGATGCCGGGGTACACGTTGCCGCACATCGCCGGCATGGACGTGGTGGGCACGGTGGTCGAGCTCGGCAGCGAGGTCGACGGGGTGTCGGTGGGGGACCGGGTCGTCGTCGACCCGTCGCTCGCCGAGGTGCCCGACGGCTCGGCGCTCGCGGGGATGGGCGACCTGTACGGCGAGCTCGGCGTGATCGGCGCCACGGTGCCCGGCGGCTACGCCGAGCGTTGCCTCGCGCCGGCCTCGCACGTGCACCGCATCCCCGACTCGATGGACTGGCACCACGCCGTGTGCTTCCCGACGGCGTGGATGACCGCTTGGCACGCGTTGTTCCCCGTCGGTCGGTTGGCGGCGGGCGAGACGATGATGGTGCACGCAGCGGGCAGCGGCGTGTCCATGGCTGCGATCCAGCTGGCCAAGCACGCCGGCGCCACCGTGCTCGCCACCGCCGGCACCGACGACAAGTGCGGCAAGGCGCTCGCGCTCGGCGCCGACCACGTGCTGAACAACCGCACCGGCGACGTGACCGGCTGGGCTCGTGAGGTGACGCAGGGCGCGGGCGTCGACATGGTGTTCGACCACGTGGGGCCGGCGCTGTGGGCGCCGTCGATGTTCGCGCTCGCGCCGCGAGGCCGTCTGGTGAACTGCGGCAACACCACGGGTGACGCCGCCACGATCCCGTCGCTCGGGTTCATGTTCCACATGGGCATCCAGATCCTGGGCTCCGACCCCTACCGCTACGGGGAGTTCGGCGAGGCGTGGGAGGTGTACTGCGGCGGCGGCTTCCGGGCCGCGGTCGACAGTGTGTTCCCGCTCGCCGGGGGTGCCGACGCGCATCGCAAGATGGAACGCTCCGACTTCTTCGGGAAGATCGTGCTCGAGCCCTGAGGGCTCCGTGTCGCGCATGGCCACCGACGCGCCGTATCCCGAACTGAAGAAGACCCACACGATGGCTCGCCGCGGTCGGCCGTGGCGCGATCACAAACCGCCGCCGTCGGGGCCGGTGTGGGGTGTGATCCAGGGCGTCGGTTCGTACTGGATGCTCGTCGCCGCGATCGACCTCGGCGTGTTCGACGGGATCGAGCAACTCGGCCCCACGGAGGTCGGCCCGTTGGCCGACCACCTCGGCGTGTCGCCCGTGCCGCTGCAGCATCTGTGCGACGCGATGGTGTCGTTCGGATTCCTGGACCAGGTCGACGAGATCTACGAGCTCACCGAGACCGCCGAGCGCTACCTGTGCACGAACGGCCCGGCATCGATGGCCGCGCTCGTGCGTGTCGCCCCCGGGCCGCTCGCCAACTGGGAGCGCCTCGCCGACACCATCCGCACGGGTACCGTGGCCGCCCCGATCGAGGACGACCCGGTCGCCTTCTACGGACCGCTCGTGCAGGCGACGTTCCCCACGCAGCTGCGCGCGGCCTCACGGCTCGGGCTGCGGCTCGGCTGGTCGCGCCGCCCCGGATTGCGCGTGCTCGACCTCGGTGCCGGCCGGGCCCCGTGGGCCGTGGCGGTGCTCGAGGCATCGCCGGGTTCGACGGCCGTGGTGAACGACCTGCCGGGCGTGGTGGAGCTCGCCGGCCAGACCGTGGCCGAGCGAGGCCTCGCCGAGCGCGTCGAGTTCCGGCCCGGTGACTTCCACGAGATCGAGATCGAGCCCGGCGCGTACGACGTCGTCGTGCTGGGGCACGTGTGTCGCACCGAAGGCGACGCGCGCTCGCGTGCGCTGCTGCGCCGGGCGTTCGAGGCGCTCCGGCCCGAGGGTCAGGTGTTGATCGCCGACTACTTCGCCGACAACGACCGCAAGTTCAACCCGTTCGGCGTGCAGATGGGCATGACCATGCTCGCCAACACCGAGCGGGGCGGGATGCTCACCAACGCGCAGGTGACCGGTTGGCTGCGCGACGCCGGCTTCGAGGCAGCCCGGTTGATCGAACCGATCGGGTTCAACTTCGTCTACGTCGCGGCCACGCCACCGGCCGCCCACCGACCAGGAGGATCGGCATGACCGACGTGCAGGCTCCCGAAGCAGTCGACTACCTCGTCGAGGCCACGCAAGTGGTGACGATGAACGACGCACGCGACGTGATCCGCCACGGCGCGGTGGCCGTACGCGGCGACACCATCGTCGACGTGGGCAAGGCGAGCGACCTGCGCGCGCGGTACGCGCCGGCACGCGTGCTCGGTGGCGAGCGGTTCGTCCTGACGCCGGGCATGGTGAACACGCACATCCACATCACCGGCGAGCCGCTCACCCGTGGGTACGTCCCCGACGACACCCCGTTCGTCGAGAACGTGTTCGAGTGGCTGTGCCCGCTGTACGCCGTGTACGACGCGGCCGAGGAGCGCATGTCGGGCCAGCTGGCAGCGGTGGAGATGCTGCGGTCGGGCACCACCACGTTCCTGGAGGCCGGCACGATCCGGTTCCTCGACGAGGTGGTCGACGGGCTCGTGGAGGTGGGCATCCGTGGCCGAGTGGGCCGGTGGGTGTGGGACCTGCCGCCCGAGCCGAGCGTGTATCGCCAGTCGACCGATGCCGCGATCGGGCACCTGCAGCACCAGCTCGACACGCATCGCGACCATGCGAACGGGCGGATCTCGGCGTGGAGCATCCTCGTCGGCCACACCACGTGCAGCGACCCGCTGTGGCGAGCGGCCAAGGCGCTGAGCGAGGAGCACGGCGTGGGCATGAGCTTCCACATGTCGCCGGCGACGCTCGATCCCGAGGGCTTCATCGCCGAGTTCGGGCAGCGGCCGATGGTGCACCTCGCCGAACTCGGGGTGCTCGACCCGACCGTGGCGATGACGCACGTGGTGCGCATCGACGATGCCGAGCTCGACCTGATCGCCGAGACCGGCGTCCACGTGGCGCACTGCCCGACGACGGCGCTCAAGGTGAGCTACGGCATCACGCAGGTGGGCAAGTTCCCCGAGATGGTGCAGCGTGGGGTGAACGTGTCGATCGGGACCGACGGGAACAACGCCTCGAACTACAGCGATCTGCACCGGGCCACGTACCTCGTGGCCGGGTTGTTCAAGGACGCTCGCGTGGACCCACAGATGTTCCCGGCGGAGAAGGCGTACGAGATGGCGACGCTCGGTGGCGCGCGGACGATGCAGCTGTCGGACCAGATCGGTGCACTCGTCCCCGGGATGAAGGCCGATCTCGTGCTGCACGACACCGATCGACCCGAATGGCGCCCACTGCTGAACGTGATGAACCAGCTGGTGTGGTCGGCCGACGGTCGTGGCGTGCACACCGTGCTGGTGGACGGTCGGGTGGTGGTGGAGGACGGCCACTGCACGACCATCGACGAGGAGCGCATGTGGGCCGAGGCCCAGCGCATGGGCGAGTCGATCACCAGCCGCAGCGGCCTGCCCGACAAGGCCAAGTACCCCACCTGGTGACGACCCGAGTGCCAGCCGTCCACCCGAGTGCCAGCCGTCCACCCGAGTGCCAGCCGTCCACCCGAGTGCCAGCCGTCCACCCGAGGGTTCCGGGTACCCCCGGGTGTGCTCGTGCCACTCGGGTCCCCGGGGCGCGTCTCCGGCTGGGCCGTCCGGCCCTGGCGAGCTCGACGGCGGTGGCCGACGCTGACGGCGTGCGACACGATCGGAACGCGCAGCGATCGTGGCGTCGCACGGGCTCGGCGGTGCTGCAGATCGCCGGTCACGTGTGCGCCCCGTGGCGACGGCCCTGGCGGGTTCGCTGGGGTGCACGCGACGACGAGCCGCCGCCGGGCATCTCGGACGAGCAGTTGATCCCGGAGCCGTCCTGGTCGTACGTGCATGCGATCTCGATCGATGCGCCGGTGGAGGCGGTCTGGCCGTGGATCGTCCAGCTGGGGCAGGGGAGGGGCGGGTTCTACGCCTTCGAGCGACTCGAGAACCTCTTCGGGTGCCGGATCCGCAACACCGATCGCATCGAGCCGGGGCTGCAGCACCTGGCGGTCGGGGACGTGATCCGCCTCCATCCGAAGGCACCGCCACTGCACGTCGCCGTGCTCGTGCCGAACCGCTCGCTCGTGCTGCGCGGCGCCACCGAGCCGGGGACGGTGCCCGACAACGTGTGGGGGTTCCACCTGTGCCCGGACGCTCCGGGCACGTGCCGGCTGATCGAGACCGGCCGCACGGTGCACGGCTGTTCGATCCCCGATCGGCTGTTCCTCTCGACGCTGATCGTCGAACCGGTCGGCTTCGTGATGGGCCGCGAGATGCTGCTCGGGGTGAAGTCGCGCGCCGAGTCGTGGTGATCCGAGTGCCACGGGCACACCCGGGGGTGCCCGGAACCCTCGGGTGGGCGGCTGGCACTCGGGTGGGCGGCTGGCACTCGGGTGGGCGGCTGGCACTCGGGTGGTCAGGCGGCGTCGTTCGGGTTGACGTTGCGTCCGGCGCTCACGACGGCGTCGATCTGCGCACGCACGCCGTCGGGCAGCACGAGCGGGCCGAGCTGCAGCAATTGCGACAGTTGCTCGTCGGTGCGGGGGCCGATGATCGCAGCGCTCACGGTCGGTTCGTCGAGCACGAAGGCCAACGCGAGCTGCGGCAATGTCATGGCGGCCGCGTCGGCGATCGAGATCAGCTGCGCCACGAGGGCCCGCTTCGCCGTGCGCATCGCCTCGTCGCGGTGGTCGAAGTGATCGGGCTGACGCTGCGCCCGTGAGGTCGCGTCGCCCCCGATCGACTGGTACTTGCCGGTGAGCCAGCCGCCGTTCAGCGGCGCCCACACGATCGCACCCACCTCCCACCGACGCAGCGTCGGCAGCACCTCGGTCTCGATGCCGCGTGCGAGCGCCGAGTACGGGGGCTGCTCGCTCGTCGGGCGCACCCAGTCACGATCGCCGGCGAGCGCGTGCAGGTCGTCGAGCTGGGTGGGGGAGAAGGTGCTGGTGCCGATGGCGCGCACCTTGCCCGACCCCACGAGGCGGTCGAGGGTCTCGAGCGTCTCTTCCATCGGCGTCGAGGGATCGGGGCGGTGCATCTGGTAGAGGTCGATGTGATCGACCTGCAGGCGGCGCAACGAGTCCTCCACGGCCTGCTCGATCCACCGGCGGGACAACCCGGAGCGGGTGGGATCGCCGCCCATCGGATTGCCCACCTTGGTGGCGAGCACCACCCGGTCGCGCCGGCCCCGCAGCCCTCGGCCGAGGATCTCCTCCGACGCACCGTCGTCGTACATGTCGGCGGTGTCGATCAGCGTGATGCCGGCGTCGAGGGCTCGGTGCAGCATTCGATGACACTCGGCTTCGTCGGTGTTGCCCCACCGCCCGAACATCATCACGCCGAGCGCCAGCGTGCTCACCTCGATCCCGCTGTGACCGAGCGTGCGACGGGGGATCGGCGTGCTCACACCAGGCCGGCCTGCTGCTGGAACACGAGACTGTCCCAGTAGTCGGTGCGATGTGCGACGAGGCCCTCGCGCACCCGGAAGCGCATCACGCCGCGCACGGCCACGTCGCGGTCGTTGAGGCGGGTGTGGAGTGTGTAGGCCACGACCACGCGATCGCCGTCGGCCACCACGTCCTCGACCTCGTAGCGAAGGTGCGGCATCGAGTCGAGGAAGTTCGGCACGCGCCGGGCGTACTCGGCCTTACCCTCGCACCCACTGCCGAGGGCGGCCGTGTGCTCGTTGACGAAGTCGTCGGTGACGTGGGCGACCACCCGATCGGCGTCGCCGCTGGCGAAGGACGCGAGGTACGAGGTGCAGACCTCGCTCGGGGTCACGACCCCCAGACCTCTTGCGCCTTTTCGTACACACCCTGGTCGAAGGAGAACTCGATCATGTTGCCGTCGGGATCGGTGAGCGCGCAGATGTACCCGATCGGGTCGGGCATCAGCGTGGGCGGCCAGGCGAGACAGCCGGCGGCCTTGCCCTGCTCGGCGATCGCATCGACCGCTTCCTTGGTGGGCATCTCCATGCCGATGTGCGCGAACGGCGCCATGATCGGCTGCGGGCCCTTGTCCTGGTCCTTGAAGAAGCTCACCAGCACGAGGATGAACGGCTTGTCGGCCATGTCGGGGTGTCCGAGCCACGCGCCGTAGCCGTCGGCGTCCTCGCGGCGATCGAGCAGACGCAGCGGCGTGAACGCCTCGTACCAGCGGATGCTCGCGTCGATGTCGGTGGACGGCAGCGCGATGTGCGTCCAGCGCACCGTGGTGGGGCGCAGCTGGTGGGTCTCCTCGAGGGGCCCGTCGTGCTGCACGCCGGGAGCCACGCCCTCGACGAGATGGCGCTCGGCCGGCTGGGGGTGCTGCTGCGTCTCACTCACTGGTGTACCCCTCCGGGATCTGCGGGTTGTCGCCGCCCTTGCTCCACAGCACCACGGTGGTGCCCCACGGGTCGCGGAAGGCGCCGTTGAAGCCATTGAACTCTGCCCAGTAGTGGTGCCGCCAGAGCACCTCGGCCCCACGCGCCTCGGCCCGCTCGAGGATCGCGTCCTCGGTGTCGTCGTCGCTCACCAGGATCCACACCCGCACGCCGCGTCCGTCGCGTGACAGGTGCCGTGGCTCGACGCCGGCCGGGTCGGGATGCGGTCGACAGTTGTTCACATCGTTGAAACCGACGTGCAGGTTGCCGATGGGAGAATCCGAGCCGTCGTCCAGCGGGAAGAAGCCACCGGGCACGCCCCGGTGGAACACCCCGGTGGGGCGCCCCTCGACGGTCCAGCCGAACACCTCGCCGTAGAACCTGGCGCAGGCTTCGACATCGTCCGAGGGGAAGTCGACGAAGATCAGTGTGTTCGGCTTCATGGACGGCACCGTACCACACTTGGACTGATGGTCTGACCAACGAGCGCTGCGTGCCGACTAGGGTGTCATCCGTGGGTGTCGAGCAGACGTCGCTGCCGTTGCGTGATCTCGTCGCGCAGCGCCTCGAGATCCACCGTGAGGCAGCGGCCGTCGCCCACCACGTGCCGGCCAGCCACCAGCACGTGTCGTACCGATCGACCGTCGGACGCCCACACCAGCTGGCGGACGGGGTCGGTCGCCCGGGGCGTGAACTGCGGCCCGGCGGTGTCGTGCACGACCACGTCGGCCTGCTTGCCCACCTCCAGCGAACCGATCACGTCCGCCTTGCGGATCGCCCGGGCGCCCCCGACGGTCGCGAGCGCCAGCGCGTCGTGCGCGTTCACGACGAAGGGGTCGCTCGCGCTGTCGCGGATGACACCCACCAGCAGCGCGCCGGCGCGCAGCACGTCGACCGCGTCGCCGGCGTTCTCGGCGTCGCAGCCGAGCGCGAGCCGTCCGCCGCGCGCCAGGAACTCGCCGTGGCGCTGGTGCCGCAGGAAGCCCTGCGCCAACCGGAGGTAGGCCCACGGGCACGAGGCGATGGCCACGTCGGCGGCGAGCGCGACGTCGAGTTCGGTGTCGTCGAGGTGCACGGCGTGGGCGAGCAACACGTGTGGGCCGAGCACGCCGAGCTCGTCGAGGTGCACGAGCGGTCGCCGGCCGGTGCGCTGCAGATAGCTGGCCGGGTCGCCGGTGTGTGGCGAGATGTGGAACGTGATGCCCACGCCGCGCGACCGCGCCAGCTCGCTTGCTCGAACGGCCAGATCGTCGCTCATCAGGTCGTGACCGACGAGGGTCACCCATCCCTCCACCAGGCCGCCCGCCGGCATCGCGTCGAGCTGTGCCGCCTGACGCCCGAGCACCTCGTCGGCGGTGCCGCCGAAGGGCACGCCCTCGGCGTCCCAGCCCCACTGGCCGAGCGTGGCCCGCATCCCGACCGCCCGGATGCCGGCGGCCACCCGATCGGGATGCGCCACCGTGCCGGCCTCCACCGTGCAGGTGATGCCGTTGGTGACCGCGGCGATCGCGCCGAGCGTGGCCGAGAGCTCGTCGTCGTCGCCGGTGTGCGCCGAGTGCACCGGCACCGCCCAGCCGAAGATCGCGTCCTGCGAGTCGATCGCGTCGGGGATGCACGACGCGATCAGGCGATCGCCGGTGAGGTGTTGATGGGCGTTCACGTAGCCCGGTGTCACCAGTCCCGTGCCGTCGCCGATCACGACGGCCTCGGGGTGTTCGGCCCGCAGATCGGCGTACGCGCCGACCGCAGCGATGCGCTCGCCGGCGATCGCGACCGCGGCGTCGTGCAGCACCGTCCCGGCGTCGTTCATCGTCACCACGTCGGCGCCGCGCACGATCGTGTGCACCCGACCGGCGGTGGCCGCCTTGCCCGCTCGCTCGTCGATCCCTCGTTCCCCACCTGCCGGACTCGTCACCTCGAAAGGTTGCCACACCATGCCCGTGCCCACCCCTGAAGCACCGCCCGAGCCCGGACCCACCTCCGTGCTGTGCGAGAACGCAGCGCTGCGCGACGCGTGGTACGCCGTGGCGCGCGTCGCCGACGTCACGATCCACCCGGTGCCGGTGACGCTGCTCGGCACCAAGGTGGTGCTGTACCTGGCTGCGGGCGGCGAGATCGTCGCCGCCCCCGACCGCTGCCCGCACCGCGAGGCCCCGCTCACGAAGGGCCACGTGAAGGACGGCTGCCTGGTGTGCCCGTATCACGGCTGGACCTTCGGCGACGGTGGTACGTGCGTACGCGTCCCGTCGTCGAGCGACGACGCCCCGCCGCCGCGCGCCCACCTGCCCACCCACGTCGCCCAGCAGTACGGGCTCGTGTGGCTGTGCCTCGGCACGCCCGCGCACGAGCTGCCGGTGATTCCGCAGGACGACGACCCGACGTTCCGCCGGCTCAACACGCCGGTCGAGGTGTGGCGCACGTGCGCGGCGCGCATGAGCGACAACTTCCTCGACATCACCCACTTCCCGTGGGTGCACCTCGGCACGTTCGGCATCGCGCAGGACACACGCGTGCCGCGCTTCGAACTCGGCGAGCTCGACCACGGCTGGTACGGCTACTCGTACGAGGTGCGGGCGCTCAACAACGCGGCGTCGACGACGGTGAGCGGGCAGGGCGGCACCGTGGTGGAGCGCAAGATGAGCTCGGGGTTCCACCTGCCCTTCGACGTGCGCAGCACGATCGAGTACCACACCGGGCTGCAGCACATCTTGCTGCTGCTCTCCACGCCGATCGACGACGTCACCTCGTACTTCACGTTCGTGGTGTGGCGCAACGACGACTTCACCGTGCCGAGCGACGAGGTGCTGCGCTTCGACATGGCCATCGGTGCGGAGGACAAGTTCATGCTCGAGCAGGTGCCGGGCGTGATGCCGCTCGACCAGACGACGCTGGTGAGCGTGCAAGCCGACAAATGCGGCGTCGAGTGGCGACGCCGGCTGGTCGAGCTGATGCGGTCGAGCTGATGCGGTCGAGCTGATGCGGTCGAGCTGACGGGATCGGTCAGCCGCCGACGAACGCCCGCACCTCGGCCGCCGTGGGGATCGACGGCACGGCCCCGGCTCGGGTGGTGCCCAGGGCTGCGGCCGCGGCCGCGTAGCCGAGTGCCGCCGGGAGGTCGTCGCCGGCAGCCAGCCGTGCGCACAACGACCCGCAGAACGTGTCGCCCGCACCCGTGGTGTCGACCGGCTCGACGGGCACCGGTGGCACGTGGGTGGCGCCGGTCGAGTCGTACAGCGTCGCGCCGCGCGACCCCTGCGTCACCACCACGGCTCGGGCGCCGAGCGCCAGCAGCGCGTCGACACCGCCGAGCAGCTCCACCTCGTGCTCGTTCGGCACCACCACGTCGCACGTCGCCAGCAGCGACGCCGGCAACGACCGTGCCGGCGCCGGGTTCAACACCGTGGTCGCGCCCGCCGCCCGCGCCTGCGCGAACGCGGTCGCCACGGCGTCGAGTGGCACCTCCAGCTGAGCGAGCACCACCCGGGCGGGCGGCAGCGTCGCCACCGTCACCGTGGCGTTGGCCCCGGGCACCACGATGATCGAGTTCTCGCCACGGTCGCTCACCCCGATGAGCGCGCGGCCGGTCGGCACGCCGGCGCGCACCGACACCTCCGCCCGGTCGATGGCGTCGTCGCGCATCACGTCGAGCAGGCGCATCCCGGCGGCGTCGTCGCCCACGGCCGACACGAACACCGTGCGAGCACCCGACCGTGCGGCGGCGACCGCCTGGTTGAGACCCTTGCCGCCGGGGTGCTCGGCGTAGTCGTGGCCGAGCACGGTCTCGCCCGGGCCCGGCAGCTCGGCCGCCGTCGCGACGAGATCGAGATTGCTGCTGCCGACGACGCACACGTCGAACGTCGGCACGGGGGAGTCGCCGTTCATGGGGCAGAGCTTCGCACGCGCCGGTTCACCCGACGACGGCGAGCAGCACCAGCGCACCGATCGTGACGAGGTTGATGCCCGGTGTCTGGTCCTTCGCCCGCCAGATCTCGGACTGCCAGCTCGCGAACCACTCGTTGCCGCCCACCTCGAACGCGAGGTGCCACACGACGAGGGCGAGGACGAGTGCGATCACGGCCCAGAACTTGGCGTCGTGCCATGCGTCGGCCGGGTCGGTGAGGTGAACCGCCAATTGCACCGACCCGATCCAGCCGGCGATCGCGACGAGCGTCTCGAGGACCACGATCACGCCGAAGGCGAGGCGCTGCAGCGTGGGGGACCGGATCGCCCGCCACATCAGCCGTGGCGAGCGGTAGGTGGTGTCCATCGACAGGATGTGCTCGACGTACTGCAGGTTCGAGCGCGGATCGGTGACGTTGCCGACGACGACGACCGTGGCCATCAGCGTGGTGCCGGCGACCAACACCAGGGGAGCCAGCCGGAGTGCCTCGGTGGTCGTGTCGATCATGGGTCGGTGACGCTACCTCGCCACCGGCGCTCGGCCGAACCGACGAGTCGCTCAGCCACAGCCGCCGCCCCCGCCGCCGGTGGCGACACCGGTCGCCACCTCGCTCGGGAGCTGCAGCGTGCCCGGGATGGGCACGTAGGCGGGCGGTGTGTCGACACCGCCCCGCAGCCAGGCCACCACCTGGTCCCGGTACGCAGCGATCCCGGTCGCGTCGGCGCCTCGGTCGACGACCGCCGCCGGCCACGGCGCCGCGTCGTCGAACACCACGGCTCGCCAGGCATCGTTGCCGCCGTCGAGGGCGAACGCGTTGACGCCGTGTTCACGCAACGATCGAACCACGACCGTGGTCGAGGCGGGATCGGCGCTCGAGAGCACCACGATCGGCTTGTTGCGAGCGGCCTCGCCGTAGGTGCCGTCGATCGCAGCGATCGCGTCGTCCACGAGGTCGCCGGTGTCCGCGGTCGGTTCGAGTTCGATCGCCGTACCGATCGGGGCCGCCGCACGTTCGCCGGCCGTGCGGACGTCGAGGACATAGCTGTTCGCCGGCCCGTCGTCGGCCAACCGGTGGGCGTCGCTCACCACCCAGCCCACCACGCTGAGCGCATCGACGGTGGTGTCGACATCGAGGCCGACGACCCGCGGGGTCTCGGCCGCGACGGCCACCGATGCCGGATCGCTCGGCCGGATCACCCCGACGACGACGAGCACCGCGCCCACCGACGCCAGGGCGACCTTCGCCACCGGGGCGAGTGCCGGCATCCGTACCCTCGGTCGCGACTCGCCGCTCGCCAGCTGCTCGGGTGTCCTCAGCGCGAAGCGCTGTGTCAGCAGGTCGACGTACCGGAACGAGATGATCACGCCGACCGGGATGACGATCGCGAGCGCCCACACCGGGATGGTGCCGTACAGGTGCATCACCCGCGATCCGACGGGTTGGTAGAAGCTCTGGAACCAGTCGGCCTGGCCGGGGCCGTCGAAGAACACGGCGAAGGCGTACATGCCACCGAGCACGCCGACGAGGAACACCACCGCATCGAGTCGACCACGGACGGCCGACACGACGGCGGTACCCGGGCAGAACCCGCCGAAGTAGAAGCCGACACCGAATAGCAGCCCACCGACCGCCATCGGCAGCAGCATCGTCGAACCCACCTCGACCAACGACAGGTCGAGCATCCCCAGACCCGACAAGATCTGCGACCCGACCAGCGCCGTGATCAACGCGGTGAACATCACCTTGTAGACCTGCCAGTCGCGCAGCGTGAAGACCGACGTGAGCTTCTTCGCCGACCCGAAGCCCGCCCGCTCGAGGAAGAACCCGAACCCGGTGCCGACCAGGAGCGCGAGCAACGCGTAGAGCGTGGGGGAGCCGCCGTTCAGCGGGATGAATGGTGCGGACGCGATCATCGCCAGACCTTCTTGAACAGGAACGCCGCGGTGAACCCGCCGACGAACACCGAGAGGAGGAACACCCACGAGCCGACCGAGAGCAGCGCGCCCTCCGACAGGTGGTGCGAGGTGCAACCACGGGCGAGGCGGGTGGCGATGCCGACGACCACCCCGCCGCCGAGCGCCATCGCGAGCCGGGCCCGCCGCGACACGAGGCTGCCCCGATCGATCCCGAACGCGATCCGCCGCGCGAGCAGCGCCGACACGAGGCCACCGAGGGCGATGCCGGCGACGGTCCAGGTGAGCCAGTAGCTCGTGAGCGGTTCGTCGAGCGCCGACGACCAGTAGGCGTTCGACTCGACCCAGTCGCGGTCGACCTCGCCGGCCACCACGGCGCCCAGCCGGGAGAAGAAGCCCGACGAGCCCGGGCCGTGACCGAGGATCACGAATCCGGCGAGCACGACCAGGCCGAGTCCGAAACCGGCGACGTAGGGCGACGAGAGTGGTCGGGCCTGTGCCCGGTGCGCCCGCTCGATCGGGCGGCGCACCAGTGCGGCCACCGCGCGCGGGAGGGCGAAGCGCTGCCGGCGATCGAGCGGTTCGCCGTCGTCGCCGTGCTCGGCGATCCATTCCGCGTGGTGGTGGTGGGCGTATCCGGGGTCGACGTCGCCGTGCACCATGCTCTTCAGCGCGGGCCGTTCCTCCTTGAGGAAGGCGGCCATCGCGAGGTGCACGAAGAAGAAGGCGATCACGACTCCGACCGTGACGAGGTGGATGAGCACGAGCGAGCGGGCGAGCCAGCCACCGACGAGCCCGAACCACATCGCGAGGCCGCTCGTCGCAATGACGATCGAGCCGAGCAGTGCGGTGACGCCGAACAGCTTCTGGCCGGCGTTGTACGCGCCCTGAGCGGGCAACGATCCGGTGTCGCCGGCGAGCTCCGCGCCGAGGCGCGCCTTCAGCCATGCCAGGTCGTTCGAGCTCGGCTTGAGGTCGCGCAAGAACCGCATCGACAGCCCGTGCGGGTCGAGCACGAACGACACCGCCAGGATGCCGAACCACCCGATGCCCAGGTACACGTGGATGCGCAGCAGATGCTGCGGTCCGCCGACGAGGGAGTTCATCGCGTCGACGTAGAACCGCGGGCCGATCTGGTACCCGGAGTTCGTGATGATCGCGATGCCGGTGAGCCAGAGCAGCAGGAAGCACGTGGCGTTGAACCAGTGGACGACTCGCTGCGGCAGCGGGTGCTTCACCAACCGGTGCACGCCCGTCGCCGCCGCGTCGCCCGCGTCGCCGGCGACCTCGTCGCCCGGCCGCTCCTCGAGCAGCTGATCACTCATCACGATCCTCCATCTCGTCCACGGGTGTCTCGTCCACGGGTGTCTCGTCCGCCGGTGTCTCGGGCGTCGCATCGGGCGTCGCGTCGACCCGCCGGTCGCGCACCACCCGCAGGCCCACCATCGCTCCCATCGCCGCCATGCTCAGCAGGCCGAGGCCACCGACGGTCTTGCCGATGCCGCGACGCCACACCATCGAGACCTGGCTGCCCGACTGCCGTGGCGGGCGCTTCGCGGTGAGCAACGCCAGATCCTTCGGCCGGCCGCTGAATCGCAGCGTCGGGTGCGGATCGACGTCGTCGGTGACGAGGCTGATCAGTTCGTGCCCGTCGTCGAGCGACTCGACGTCGCCGACGGCCACGGTGCGTTCCTCGCCATCGATCGTCAACGTCTCGACGAAGGTGCGTGCACCACTCGGGCACACCTCGAAGCAGGCGGGCGCCTGACCGTGGTGCACCCGGCTCTCGCACAGCGTGCACTTCTCGATCTTGTGCGAGTCGGCAGCGACGTAGCGGGCCTCGTACGGGCATGCCGGCACGCAGAGGCCGCACCCGATGCACAGGTCGTGGTCGACGAGTACCCGGCCGTCCGCTGCCGTGTACGACGCGCCCGTCGGGCACGCCGACACGCACGGCGCGTCGGCGCAGTGGTGGCACAGGTACGGGGCGAACGTCGTGTCACCGTTGGTGACCTCGCTGTCCTCCAGGTGCAGCACCCAGTTGCGCGCGCCGGAGGGGTCGAGGTCGTTGGCCGTCACGCAGGCGACCTCGCAGGCACGGCACCCGATGCACCGGGAGATGTCCAATCGATATGCGAATCCCATCACGTCACCTCACAGGGCGTTCGGCTTCACGAGGCGGACGAAGTTCACCCGCATCGCCGTCGCTCCGCAGAGTGGGTCGAGCGCGTAGGTCGTCATCAGCGCCGAGTCGTCGACGCCGCGCCGGTAGGCATTGGTCAGTTGCCGGCTGTTGTGTCCGAATCCGTGCGTCACGTACACGGCCTCGGACGACATGCGGGCCGTCACCTGCAGGCGAACCGGCCCCTGGCGGATCCCGTCCTGGTTGACGAGCTCGATCAGCTCCCCGTCGGCGAGCCCGTATGCGTCGGCCACCTCGGGCGACGCCCAGACGGTGTTCTCCGGGTCGCGCCCGTGCAGCACGGGCGTGTCCTGGGTGCGGCCGAAGCTGTGCACCGGCGAGCGCCCGTACACGAGTCGCAGGAGTCCGGGTGGCGCCGCCGACGGCGGGTAGTAGGTCGGGAGCGGTTCGAAACCGGTGGGGTCGTCGCCGGCAGCGACCTTGGTGTTCCACGCCTCGGCGAGATCGGTGGAGTACAGCCGCACCCGGCCATCGCCCTCGGTGCCGCTGAAGGGTGGGAAGGAGAGTGCGGCTCCGGCCCGTCCCGTGCCGTCGTCGCCGAGACCGTGCCCGGCGCGATAGATCGGCGACCTGTCGTCGACGACCACGTAGCCGTCGCGTCGCAGGGTGTCCCACTCGACGGTGCGCCCGGCGCCGGCCGTGCGGTTGTAGTGCTCGATCGTGGTGCGCGCGAGGTCCTCGGCCGACTCCCACGGCCAGTACTCGGCGAGTCCGAGCGCGGCGCCGATCTCGGCTGCGATCCGGTCCTCCCCCCGGCTGTCGCCGATCGGGGGCGCAGCGGTCTGCATCAACGCCACGAAGGCGTCGCGGTTCGCCGCCGTGCACAGCCCGTCGGCGCGTTCGAGGTAGCCGGCCGCAGGGAGCAGGACGTCGGCGTACTGGGTGACCTCGGTCGGGAGCACGTCGATCACGACGAGCAGGTCGAGCTGCTGCAGCGCCTCGATCGTCTCGTGTTGTGCCGGCAGGGTGGTGATCAGGTTGGTGCCGGCCACGACGAGTGCCTTGATCTGCCCGCTGCGAACGGCCTGGCGGATGCCGTCGACGTTGATGCCGGTGGTGAACGGGTACCCGGGGTCGCGCCGAGGGGCCATCGCCGGCAGCGCCGGCATGTCGGGGTACACCTCCTCCGCCTCCGGCAGGGTCACCTTCTGAGGCAGGTAGTAGCCGCCTCGTGCGCCCCACGAGCCGCTGATCGCGACCAGGATCGCCATCGCCCGCGAGCGCTGGGTGTCGTTGCCGTACCAGACGACGTGACGTCCGGGGTGGAGCGCCAGGTGCGGGCCGGCCGCGGCGATCAGCGCCGCGGACTGCTCGATGTCGGCCTCCGCCAGGCCGGTCTCGGCCGCCGCCCACGCCGGCGTGCAGCGCTGCACGTGCTCCACCAACTGGTCGAACCCGCTCGTGTGCTGCTCGACGAACGCCCGGTCGTACGAGCCGTCCCGGATCAGGATGTGGATCCACGCCAGCAGCAGGGCGATGTCGGTGCCCGGCCGGATCTGCAGCCAGACATCGGCCTTCTCGGCAGCGGTGGAGCGGCGGGGATCGACGACCACCAGCGACGCGCCGCGGGTGGTGGCGGTCACCATCTCCTGCACCTGCAGGTTGTGCATGTTCTCGCCGAGGTGCGAACCGATGAGCACGAGGCAATCGGTGTGCTCGATGTCGACCGGCTCGGGGGAGGCGAGCGTGTGGCCGAAGGTGAGTTTGAACCCCACCTCGCGCGGTGCCTTGCACTGGTCGTACGCCGGGTGCGCGCTGTGCGGCGTGCCGATCGCCGCGGCGAGGTGCTCGAAGTGCGTCTCCGCGGCGCCGTGGGTGAGGAACGCCACCGCACCCGGACCGTCGGCGGCGATGATCGCCCGCAGCCGGCCGCCGATCTCGGCGTACGCGTCGTCCCACGACACGTCGCGGAACACGCCGTCGCCGCGCTCACCGGTGCGGATTCGTGGCCGGGTCAACCGGTTCGGCGACTCGAAGAACCCGAGGCCACCGACGCCGCGGGGGCACAGCTTGCCCCGACTGAGGGGATGACCGGGCGAGCCGGCGATGTGGAGCGGGGTGCCGTCGTCACCGATCTCGACATCGATCCCGCACTTCCAGAAGCACACGCCGCAGACCGAGCGGACGGATCGGACGGCCACCGGTGGGGCGTCGTGGCGGTGCGGGACGGCGGTGTCGGCGAACGCTCTCGCCGGCGCGGCGACACCGGTGGTGACGGCGGCCGCACCGCTCGCGAATCCCAGACGGAACACGTCCCGTCGACTGTGCACACTCGCACTCATCGGTCACCTCTCGTACAGATACGCCCATGGGTATCCATCGCTCTCGCCGATCATCGGCTCGCGAGGTGGCCGTCGGATGAGCCTTTGGACCCTCCCTGTGGTGACGTGGGTCACCCGAACGGTGGACCAGCGGCGATCGAGCTCAGGCGAGTGCCAGTGACCCCTCCGACGAGGCCGGTGTGTTCGGGACGCTCGGAACGCTCGGGACGTTGGACTTGGTGATCACGGTGAAGCCGCGCTCGGGTCGGGCCATGCCGTACATCACGGCCGCAGCCTCGAGCATCCCGAACACCGGCATCAGCACGACCAGTGCGCCGTAGTAGCGAACGCGCCGGCGGCGGCTCAGCGAGACACCCGTGTCCTGCTGCCAGGCGGCCAGGTTGAGCCGCAGCCCCGAGACGTACATGGTGAGGTACCAGGCGAAGCAGATGCTGCCGAGCCAGCTCGCCACCGGGTGGGTCGCCAGGCCGAGGAAGCCGTTGAGCACGGTGTAGATGCTGCCCACCATCGCTGCGCCCCACAGCACGAGGAACCCGAACAGCGTCGTGCGCGCCCAGGCCTTGGACGGAGCGAACAACGCCACCCGGAACAGGCCGTTCCACCAGCGCCGACGCTGCTTGACGAAGTCGACGACGCGTTCGGGCGCCTGTTCGACGACATAGCCGTTGACCCAGGTGAACTCGACCCCCGACGCCTGCGCTGCCATCGCGAACCAGGCGTCCTCGGTGAGCGAGCCGTCGGCGCCGACATCGAGACCGATGCGTTGCTCGACGTCGGTGCGGATGACGATGTAGCTGCCGTGCATGCCCATCGGGGCCTTGCCGAGCCGGTACTGGAAGCGGAACCGGCCGATGTCGTCCCCGGTGCGCAGCATGTCGGCGAGCGTGAGGAACTTCGGCATCGCCCGCCGGCCGGTGAGGTGCCGGTAGTACAGGATCATCCCTTGACCGATCGGTGGCAGGAAGCGGTTGTTGTGGCGGGCGACGTACTCGGCGATGCCGACGACGGCGCTCGTCGACGGCCAGCTCTCCTCGTCGAGGTGGACGATGTAGTCCTTCGCCTCGTTGCGCGACCGCTCGATCGCGTAGCAGAGCGCCCGTGCCTTCCAGCGGCTGCGGTGCGGTGTCGCGTAGTCGTCGGGCACCACCATGCAGTGCAGATCACGTGCGGGCGGCAGGTCGACCGGCTCGTCGGTGACCACCTCGATCCGGTAGCGGAACAGCGGCGTGTCGTGCATGACCCGCCGCACGGCTTCGACCGTGCCGGCGAGCGCTGCCGCGTTGCGACCTCGCGACACGATGCGGAACGCCACCACGACCGACGGATCGACTGCGGGTGGCTCGTCGGCGTCCTCGGTGCGCATGCCGAGCGCCAGCACCGACACCAGCACCGTCGGGAAGGAGGCTGCCCACGCCCAGCTGGCCCACTGCACGAGGTGCTCGGGTCCCGATGCGGGCGGTCGACCCTGTGCCCACAGCAGGTCGTTCATCAGCCGGATGACGGCCAGCGACGCGAGGAACACGAGGATCGTGGTGATCCGGAACCGTGCGCTCGCGTACCGGCACGCGTGGAAGTACTGGAACGTCGTGCCGCTCATCGCTGCACCACCGTCGCCGCCGACAGTGCCGCTGCCACGCGGAGCACCGTGTCACGCCGGCCGTCGAGCTGACTCACCACGACGCGTTGCACACCACCGGGCACACGGGTCTGCCATGTGAGCACCTCGGTGCGGGCACCGCCCTCGTCGAACGCGAAACGCTCCGCCGGCCGATCGCCCATGCCGTCGATCCCGATCTCGTGTTCGGCCTCGAAGCCGTGGAAGCCGTAACACGTGGCGAGGTCGAGCCGCTCGATCGACTCGGCGTCGCTGGCCGTGGTGACGTCGATCGTCACGGGCGGCGCTCCGGCGCCGTCGAAGAGCACGTGGCGACGCCACGTGCTCTGCCCGTAGAACTGCTGCACCCACGACACCGGCTCGGCCTCGCGAGCGACGAGGCCCAGATCGGCGGCGACCGTGTCGATCGTCATCGACGCGTCGACGTTGTCGTCGGCGGACGCACCGCCGAGCCGGTCGAGCTGCCACATCGAGGCGTAGGCCACGTTCGCGCCTGCCGCCACCACGACGGCGACGGCTGCGGCGGCGGTGATGCGGCGTGGTGCGCACCCGGCGAGCCGGTCGTCGATGCGGCGGCGTGGCGTCACCGGCACGGCGAGACCGAATCGCCGGCTGGTCCCGAGTGCGACGGCGGTCGTCGCGAGCGCCATCACGACGCCGGCGACGGGATGCACCACCTGCAGGGCGGCTGCCGGGGACACCAGGGCGCCCACCATCACGAGCACCGCCAGTCGGATCGCATTGGCGAGCAGTGCGGCGGCCGATCCGGCGAGCACCCAACGCACCTTCGCCGCCGTCGAGCCGCGGAGCACCGACGCGGCGGCGGTCAGCACCAGTCCGACGCCGAGCACGGTCGAAGCGCCCGCGCACGTCGCCCCGAGAACCACCATCGTGCCATCGCCGAACCCGGCGGCGTGCAGCCCGGCTGCGTCGGTGGTGGTGACCCCGAGCAGCTTGCCGACCGCCACGACCGGGGGCCACGCCACCTCGATGCCGAGGCGCTGCAGCGGCGGGACGAGCCAGCCGTACCAGACCGGGCATGCCGCAACGGCCAAGGCGATGCCGCGCCGCGCGAGCCACAGCGCACGCGAGCCGAAGAACACCACGATCCATCCGGCCAACAGCCCTGGTGCGGCGAGCAGTTCGGGCCGGGCGGCCGCCGTCTCCCAGCCGAACGCCGCGGGAGCGGCGAAGGCGCAGAGCAGCCCGACCGCGAAGGCGCACGCAGCGATGAAACCGTCGGCCGATCGCTGGGGTCGGGCTTCGGTGGGGTCGGGCTCCGACCGGATGCCGTGCAGCGCGACGGCCACGGCGAGCGGCAGCGCCCAACCGACCAGCGCGAGCGGAGACTGGCTGTCGATGTCGTCGAGCGACCGCTGGAGCGGCACCCACAGCCCGGCGAGCGCGACCGACACGAACGCCGCCGTTCGCCACCACATCCTGGGTGGCGCCGGGTGGCGGCGATCGAACAGCACGCCGGGCGGCAGGTCGCCGGGCACCGGGCGATCGAGCATCGCCGAGGGGTTGCGGCCGGTGCTCAGCACGGCGACTGCAGCCGCTGCCGCCGGCGCATCCACCACGCCGTCATCCCGGCCGGCGCGACGAGGAGCACCAGTGCGACGGGGGCCTCGGGAACGGTGGGATTGGTGCTGCACGGCGTGCTCTCGGCCGTGACGCGGATGCGTTGGTCGCCGAGCCGCCACGTGATCGTGGTGGCCCTGGTGGTGACGCTGAACGCCGCCACCACACGGCCGACACGGAACCTGACCACCGGTTGCCCGACCCGCTCGTCGATGCGATTGTCGCTCGACACCGGCACCACGATCTCGCGGCCGGTGTCGTTCGAGTAGCCGAAGAACGCGGTGAACGAGCCATCGCCGTTGACGATCACGCACTCGGCGACGGGTCGCAGCGACGACGGGACGTCGTCGTCGGCGTGCACGGCGCCGGCCATCGTCCCGACCGCCCCGACCGCGCCGGCAACGGAGGCGCCGGCCATCGCCAGACCGAACGCCAGCCGCCGCGAGGTGCGGTCGAGGAGGGAGCAAATGGTGCGCATGGTGATCGTTCCGACATGTTCGGGACGGTCCGCCGTCTCGACGTTCCCGCGACGCGTCGTACGGGTGTTGTCTCGGCGTTCGACGCAGTGTGGTTGAGCACACGTCACAGGACCCCCCAAGTAGGGCCCCGAGATGTCAGACCGGCAGGTGCGTCCGACGCCGCGGCCGGAACGCCTCGGCGGCGCAGAGCAGGTCGCCGCGTGCCACGGTGTGCATCGGCTCGTCGGCGACGACGACTCGTACGCCCGTCTCGGCCCCGAGCCGCGCTGACACAGCGCCCGAGCGCGATCCGCCGCCCACCAGGTGCAGCGCGTCGATCGCCGCCGCGACGTCGGTGGGCAACTGCGTCAGCGTGTCGAGCACACAGCGGGCGATTCGCTCCAGCGCCGCGACCGACCACGACGGATCGTCGAGCTGGGCGCACCCCACCCGCGTGCCGGCCACTGCGACGATCGTCCCCTGTGCGACGGCTGCGGCCTCGGTGATGCCGTGGCCCACGTCGACCACCAGGTGCGGCACGTCGTCGGCGATGTCGAGCCCGAGTCCGATGGCCGCGGCGAGGGGCTCTTCGATGAGGACCACCTCGCTCCCGAGGTCGGCTGCCTGCATCGCCCAGCGCACCCCGGCCCGTTCCACGGAGGTGGCCGTCGCCGGCACCGACACGAGCACCCGAGCGCGCCGAAGCCCACGTGCGGTCACGTCGCGCACGGCACCGGCGAGCACCTCCGCCGCAGCGTCGATGTCGTGCACGACGCCACCCCACATGGCCGGTGGGCGGCGTCGATCCAACTCGGTCGATCGCTCCGCAGCCAGCGGTTGGTCGGGGGTCGCGACGCGCACGTACGCCGTGCCGAGGTCGATCGCGAAGGTCGGTCGTCCGGTTCGGAGTCGGAGCAGGGCGGGCACCGCCTCCACCGTACCGGTGGGTGCCAGGGCCGCGAATCAGCCGGCGGACGGCCGCCCTGACTCGTCGCGATCGTCGCTCACGTGCCCCGTTCCGCCCGGCCGTCGTCGACCACGTGGAGGGCGGCTTCTTCCGGATCGAGGTCGTCCGGGTCGGCCGTGAGCTCGCCGAGGTCGGCGTCGAGGTCGGCGCTCACCGCGACATGGGAGCCGTCGAGATCGTCGGAGCCGTCGAGGTCGTCGAGGTCGTCGAGTGCCGGGTCGTCGAGTGCTGCGCCGGTGGGGTCGGGTTGCTCGCGTGCGGCACGTCCGGCCACCGAATCGATGATCGGCTCGGTCACCTGGGCCTCGTTCGCGACCACGGCCTCGTCGGGAGCGAACGCGAACGGTCCGTTCTGATCGGGGTTGCCGGGTGAGGCGTCGGTGACGTCCTGGTCGAGGTGCTCGGCCACGTCCTGTGGATCTGATCCTGCGTCTGGTCCTGCGTCTGGTCCTGCGTCGTGGGTTCCGTCGGTCATCCACCGTTGGTTCCCGCCCGCGGCCACCCCGAACCGGTGAACCCCGGCGTTGCCGGGTCGATCGCCGCGGCGAGCGTCTGCGGCCGCGACCTGCCGGGAACACGCGGCGGCATGACATCGTCGCGTACCCACCCCGAACGAACCCCCGAACCCGTGGAGGAGAAGCCGGTGGAGGAGTGGACCACCGGTGCCGAACCGATGACGGGTCCGCAGCGCTCGTACCTGCGCACCCTCGCCCGCGAAGCGGGGGAGGATCCCCCCGAGGACGACATGTCGAAAGCCGACGCATCGGAATTGATCGAGCGCCTGCAACGAGCGACCGGCCGCATCCCGGCGCACCGGGACCGGTGACACGATGACCGGCGACAGCGGTGCTGCTGACGACGCCCACACGACGGGTGCCGAGCCCGAGCACGCGGATCTCGATGCGATCGCTCGACGTACGTCCCACGAGGTGCAGCCCGAGGATCCGTACACCGAACCGCCGAACAGCACGGTCGACGACTGGTTCGGCCAGCGAGCCGACCAGGAGGCCGAGTCGATGGGCGGCGACGGCGGGGCTCTCGACGAGGGGGCGTCGGGCTGACCGTGTCGTTCGGTGACGCGCCCGGGTCGCTCGCCGGGGCGTCGGTCTGGAACGCTGCGCCGATGGCCGACGCCCACCCGCACGACGCAGCCGATCACGCCGAGGTTCCCGTGGATCCGACATGGCTCGCCACGACGTGGTTCCTCGATCACGACCACCCAGCGATCGCCGAGTTCGTCCAACGCCACACCGGCCACCTGAGCGGTGAGGATCCCGACACCGTTCGGGCACGGGCGGTGGCGTTGTTCCACGCCGTGCGCGACGGGTACCGGTACGACCCCTACCGCACCAGCCACGCGCCGGCCGATTATCGGGCGAGTGCGATCGTGGGTACGTCGAGTACGTGGTGCGTGCCGAAGTCGGTGCTGCTCACGGCTGCCGCCCGGCGTGCCGGTATCCCGGCGCGGCTCGGCTTCGCCGACGTGCGCAATCACCTCACCAGCGCCAAGCTGTCGGCTCGCATGACCACCGACCTGTTCGTGTGGCACGGCTACAGCGAGTTGCTGCTCGACGGCACGTGGCGCAAGGTGAGCTCGGCGTTCAACATCGAGCTCTGCCAGCGGTTCGGCACGAAGGTGCTCGAGTTCGACGGGACCGCTGACGCGCTGATGCATCCGTACGACGACGCCGGCAACCGTCACATGGAGTACGTCGCCTCCCGCGGCAGCTTCGACGATCTGCCGCTCGAGCAGATCCTCGCCACGTTCCGTGAGGTGTATCCCTCGCTGCCCGACGGCGCCGTCGCCGGGGCGGGTGCGGACGCCGCCGGCGACGACGTCTTCCACTGACCTGTCGATGGGCGCCGGACGCGCCGGACGCCCCGGACGCGCCGGACGCGCCGGACGCGCCGGACGCCCCGGACGCCCCGGACGCACCGGGCGCGCCGGACGCCCCGGTCCCGGCGGACGCTGACGTCGGCCCGTGTCCGTCGTCGCCCTCGTCCTGCTGATCGTCGCGTCGCTGACGATGCTCGTGCGACCCCGGGGCGCGCCCGTGTGGGCCGGGCCGCTCGCCGCAGCCGTGGTCGGGCTGGCGACCGGCGCGATCCCGCTCGAGCTGGCACGATCATCCGCGAGCAGCCTGCGCGACCCGTTGCTGTTCGTGGCGGTCGCCGTCCCGCTCGCGGTCGCCCTCGATCGGCTGGGCGTGTTCGAGGCACTGGCGGCGCTCGTCGACGGCGGTCGCCACCTGCCGATGGCACTGTGGTGGTTCGGTGCCGCGGTGACGGCGGTGTTCAACCTCGACGCAGCGGTGGTGTTGCTCACCCCGCTCTACGCCCGGATCGCCCGTCGCCACTCACTGCCACTCGAACCGCTCGTGTTCCAGCCGGCGATGCTGGCCTGCATCGCCTCGTCACCGTTGCCGGTGTCGAACCTCACGAACCTGATCGTGGCGGAGGGGCGCGGCCTGGGCGTCGGCGACTTCGTCGGTCACCTGCTGGTGCCCACCCTGCTCGCGGTGGCGGTCGGATGGCTCGGGCTGCGACGGGTGCTGCCGGTGGTGCTGGTGGAGCGCACCCTCGATCTCGCCCCCGACCGCCGGGCGTTGTCGCGCGGCCTGCCGGTGGTGGCGTTCGTGCTCGTGGGGTTCACCGCCGGCGACGTGATCGGCATCCCCGCATGGGCGGTCGCGGCGATCGCGCTCGCCGCGGCGGTCGCGCTGGGTGCACCCCGGCCGCCACTGGTCGCACTGCCGTGGGAGGCGGTGCTCGTCGCACTGGCGCTCGGGGTGGTCGTGGCCGGCGCCACGCCGCACCTCGGACTCGAATCGCTCCTCGACGGCTCGGGGGTCGCCGGGCGTGCCCAGGCGCTGCTGGCCGGGGTGATCGGGGCCAACGTCACGAACAACCTGCCGGCGGTGCTGGCCACCGCGCCGGCGCTCGGATCCTCCGACCAGGTGTGGCCGTTGCTCATCGGCGTGAACATCGGCCCCGCCCTGGTGCTCACCGGCGCGCTGTCGAGCCTGCTGTGGCGCGACACGGCTGCGGCGGCCGGCGTCCACGTCGCTGCCGCTCGCTTCAGCGCGGTCGGGGTACGCGTCGGGTTGCCCGCGCTGGCGGTGGCCGGTGCCTGGGTGGTGCTCGTTCCCTGAGGCCGGCTCCACACCGGCTGCGACGGCGAACCCGATGAGGGTGGGACGCAGGGTTCCTCGTCCGCGGATGATCGGGTCGGCGATCAGGTGAACTCGTCTCGAACGAGAGCCGCTCTTCAGTTGTCAAGGTGCCTGCGGTGCGCTGACGTGTGTCTCCCGGCCGTCGTGGTCTCGGGTCGCGCACCTGATGTGGCCAGGCGGGCCAGCGGGCATCAGGCCCACTGTTCGGCGGGTGGTCCGGTGGTCATGATCACCTGGCCGTCGCGGCGGACGGTGAGCGACCGGTCGGCCGCCAGGTGCACGTCCCACCGTTCGCGGTGCAACCGGTCGTGATGATGCCGGCACAGCGGCAGCAACAGGTGGAGATCGGTCGCCCCGCCGTGTTCCCAGAACTCGACGTGATGGGGTTCGGTGAGCGACACGTGCTGGCCACATCCGGGGAGCGTGTCAAGTTGTCTGTGTAAGCGGCCGGGTCGGGGTTGTTAGAGGTAGGGGTCGAGGCGGTCGGGGTAGGCGAGCACGAGTTGCTCGAGTGCTTGTTTCCAGTTGGTGGTGATCTGTCCTTCGACGAGCCGGCCGGACGCTCTGCGCTGGGCGGGTGGGAGCCCGCGTTCTTTGGCTCGCTCTCGGGCTCGTTTGTCTTCGATGTTGCAGATCGCGAGCCACAGCAGCTTGACGACAGCGGCGTCGTTCGGGAAGTGCCCGCGGTTCTTGGTGACCTTGCGGAGCTGGTAGTTCAACGACTCGATCGAGTTCGTCGTGTAGATCACCCGGCGCAACGCCGGGGGGAACGCGAGGAACGGCACGAACCGTTCCCAGGCGTCACGGAACGCTTTCACCGTCGACGGATACTTCCGCCCGAGCGGGGTCTGGGCGAACGCTTCGAGCTCGATCAGCGCCCCGTCGTCGTTCGCCGCGGTGTAGATCGGCTTCAACGCGGCAGCGACGGCTTTGCGGTCGCCGTAGTTCACGAACCGCATCGAGGCCCGGATCAGATGCACGACACAGGTCTGCACGGTCGCCTGGGGCCAGGTCGCAGCGATCGCTTCGGGGAACCCGGTGAGCCCATCGCAGCAGACGATCAGCACGTCGCGCACGCCCCGGTTGGCGAGCTCCGCGCACACCGACGCCCAGAACTTGGCGCCCTCGGTCGACTGGACCCAGATCCCGAGCACGTGCTTGATCCCGTCGAAATCGACGCCGACAGCGATGTGCGCGGCCTTGTTGCGGACATGGCCGCCGTCTCGGACCTTGACGATGATCGCATCGAGATAGACGACCGGATAGAGCGCATCGAGCGGGCGTTGCTGCCAGGCGAGCACCTCGTCGGAGACGGCGTCGACGATCTTGGAGATCGTCTCATGGGACAGCTCGGTCCCGACCGTCGACGCGAGGTGATGGGCGATGTCGCGGATCGTCATCCCGCCCGCGTAGAGCGAGATGATCATCGCATCGAGCCCGTCCAGCCGGCGGACCCCGGTCGGGACCAGCATCGGCGAGAACGTCCCCTGCCGGTCCCGAGGGATCGCCAGTTCGATATCGCCGATCTCGGTCGCGACGGTCTTCGGGAACGACCCGTTGCGCGAGTTCGGGAACATCGACGCGTCCGGATCGCCACGCTCGTAGCCGACGTGATCGGACAGCTCGACGTCGAGGCCCCGCTCCAGCGATGCCTTCAGCATCCCCTTCAGCAAGCCCTCGTGACCCGTCAGCGGTTCCCCAGCATCGATGCGGGCGAAGATCTCATCGAGCGCACCCGACGACTTCAACGAGTCCGCGATCTCTCTCTGTTGCCGGCGGCGCTCCTCGCGTTCCGGATCTGCTTTGGCCATAGCCACAGTGTGTTCTCCCTTCAGGGAACAGACCCGGACCCCTTACACAGACCATCTGACACCTCCCATCCGGGCACCCCGCAGGACCGGTACATCGCGCGCAGCGCCCGCCGCTGCACGCGTGACGCATGCCGGCGCGCACGTCCATGATCGAGCACCACCGGGCGTTCGATCGACTCGAGCAGCTCGCCGACGGTTCGTACCGGTCGGCCCTGCGCGACCACCACCCCGTCCGCATCCAGGAGAACCGGGATGAACCGGGCACGGCCCGCCAGAGCCAGCAACTCCTCGACCGGGACCTCGAGCCCGGCACCACAATCGACCCGCGACCGGTCGTGACGCCCGTGGAGCAACGTGTCGTGATCGATCACCACGATGAACTCCGGTTGCCCCACCCCACCCGCCAGACCGGCCATCAGGTCGGCGAGTGCGTGCGCCCGTAGCCAGTCCTGCCCGGCCAGCGGATCGGTCGGGCACTCCGGCGGGCGGGCCTGACGGAACCGCACCTCCAACTGGTGAGCGAGGCGTTGCTGCAACACGATCGCGGACGCAGGGTCGAACCTGCCGGCGATCCGCCACATCCCCTCACGATCGGTCCACGTTCGCACACCGGTGTCGCGTCGCTGCCGGGCGAGCCGCGCTCGACCGTCGTCGCCCTCGATCCGGCGCACCTCGGCACGCAGTCGGTCACGGAACCTGGCCACCGACCAGCGACCGTCGATGGCGAGCCGAGCGAGCTCGGGCTCCAACGCACGCAACCGGTCCCGCAACGCGTCGGGCAACGACGCCACCGCATCGGTGAACGCATCGAGATGCTCACCACCCAACACACCCGCCTCGATCCCGGCCACCACCGACGGCGCCGCAACAGCAGCACGCGCTCGACGCATCGACCGCCCCGCAGCAGCCGACGACCGGCCCGTCACCCCGGCATGCACACGATCCGGATCGATCCCCGCACCGGCATCCGCCAACGCATCCAACGCCCGATTGCAGGCGATCTCGCGCCCGTCCAACACCCGACGACACACCGTGATCGACGCCAACACCTCCGCCACCCCGTCGGCACCGAGTGCGTCCAAGCTCGCCGCGAGCACGCCAGCAAACCGCGACACGACATCGTCCGACACGACATCGTCCGACACGACATCGTCCGACACTGCAACAGCTGCCATGGCACCCACCCCCTTCCACCCGGGGAGACCGACCACAGGATCCCGAAGGACCGATCCGCTCCCCGTCACCACGAGCGAGCACTCGTACAGTATCGAACACGTGTTCGGTGTTCCACCCCGCGATCGCAGGGTCGTGTGGATCGTCGCGTCCTCCTCCTCGCCCGACCGCCCCGAGCCGGCGACGGTGTTCGTGGCTCGGCCGGTGACCAGGACCTCCGGCACCTCGACAACGGACCTTCGTGCCCTTCGTGCACAGGGAGGTCGCGCTCAGGGTGGGAGCGACGGGCGGCCGGCGGCCGCGCACACACGAGGGGGTGGCATGTCCGGCAGGAGACGTGTGGGAAGCGAGCCGACGCGCCCGGTGGCCGACGGCGACGTCGCAGCCGATCTGAGCGAGCCCGGCATCGAGCGGTTCGAAGTGGAACAGGCGCTCCACTCGGCCGAGGGCGCCACGCTGCAGGCGATCCGCGACGTGCTGCTCACAGCGCAACACGACGAGCTGCGCACCGTGGCCCGGTGGCTGCAGGCGGTTCTCGACGGGACGGCCGTCGACGAGGCCGAGCACCTGCGCGACCTCGCCGCAGCCGAGGATGCGCTCGTGTTCGGCACGGTGCCGATCGATCCGGACGACGAACTCGCCGCCGGCTGGCGCCACCTGCCGTATCCCTACGCGAACCTGATGCGTCGGCGCACCTACGAGGAGCAGAAGTACCTGCTGCAGGTGGAACTGCTGAAGCTGCAGGCTTGGGTGAAG
This sequence comes from Acidimicrobiaceae bacterium, assembly GCA_020637235.1. Taxonomy (GTDB): domain Bacteria; phylum Actinomycetota; class Acidimicrobiia; order Acidimicrobiales; family Ilumatobacteraceae; genus VFMC01. The sequence goes on from JACJWG010000017.1 coordinate 81,044, forward strand.
GACACGGGGCAACGCGTGGTCGTGCTGTTCGAGGGCAGGGACGCAGCCGGCAAGGGCGGCACGATCAAGCGGTTCATGGAACACCTCAACCCTCGCGGCGCACGCGTCGTCGCGCTCGAGAAACCCACCGAGGTCGAGTCCGGTCAGTGGTACTTCCAGCGGTACGTGCAACACCTGCCCACCCGTGGCGAGATCGTGCTCTTCGACCGCAGCTGGTACAACCGCGCGGGTGTCGAACGCGTGATGGGCTTCTGCACCGATGCCGAGTACCACGAGTTCATGCGCCAGGCGCCCGAGTTCGAGCGCAACCTCGCCCGCAGCGGTGTGCACCTCGTGAAGTTCTGGTTCTCGGTGAGCCAGGAGGAGCAGCAGCGCCGCTTCCGCGAGCGCAAGCACCACCCCTTGAAGCAGTGGAAGTTGTCGCCGATCGACCTGGCGTCGCTCGACAAGTGGGACGAGTACACCGCGGCGAAGGAGGCGATGTTCCGCTGGACCGACACCGCGGACGCGCCCTGGACCGTCATCAAGAGCGACTGCAAGAAGCGAGCCCGACTCAACGCGATGCGGTACGTGCTGCACAAGTTGCCGTACGACAACAAGGACCTCGCCCGTATCGGCCCGCTCGACCCGCTGCTCGTCGGCCGTGCCCACGTCGTGTACGAGAGCGAGGTGCTCGACCACGACGGTCACACCCCGATCCTGTGATCCGAGGCCTCCGGGCCGCAGGTGGTTGACCCGCCGCTCCCGCCGGGTACCGCGAAGCGCACGCGGCACCGCACAGGAAGGGCCGCGGCACAGGAGGTCGGACATGGTGATGGAGAGGTGCCGTGCAGCACGCGCCATCGAGGCCCCGCCGTGAGGCACCCGTTCCACCTGGCGGAGGTGGTCGCCGCCGACGAGGCGGCGATCAGCGTCCGTCTCGACCGGCTGATGAGCGACTGCGGCGATCCGGTCGCTCAGCTCACCCAGCTGGCATTCGACGCCGCCGGATGGCTGACCGCTCGGCGGCTCGTCATCCACCCGGCGCTCGACGCCGCCGGCCGCGCCGCCTTCGTGACGCGCGACGACGACCGAGTGCAGCGCTGTGAGGAGGCCCTCGCTGCCGTCGACCACGTCGGCGCCCTCGATCGTCGCGATGCCGGTGCGCTCGTGGCCTCGCTCGACGCTGCGTTCGAGCACCTGCACGCGAACGGGCTCGACCGCGAGGTGTCTCGGCTCGGCGAGCAGATCGGCGATCGAGGCATGGAACAGCTGGGCCGTGCGTACGTGGCCGCACAGCGCCGGGCGCCGACACGGGCCCACCCGCACGTCCCGGCGTCGCTCGCCGTCAACGCGCCGGTGGCGTCGTTCGACCGGCTGCGCGATGCGATCAGCGGTCGGGCGGAGGCCCGGCTGACGGACGCGTCGTGGATGCTGGACGGTCAGAACCAATTGCTCGTCGACACCTGGGCGTCGCTCGTCCCGGCGAGCGCACGTGAGCTGCATCTGCTCGAGCCCACCGAGGTGCGCGGTCTGCCCGACCTGGCCGACGCGGCGGTGGTGCTGCTCGAGATCGAGGGACGCGCCGGGCCGCAGAACCCGCTCGACCTGGTACAGGACCATCGCATCGACGGGCCGGGCGGCGAACTGGTGCTCCGCGTCTACGAGCCGGCCTCCGGAGCCGGTGTCCGGACCGCTGACGGTGGTGGACTGCCGGTGTACGTGCACGTGCACGGTGGCCTCGCCGGCGGCGGTGTCACCGGTGGGCTCGATCAGGCCGATGCCCTGTGCCGTTCGCTCGCGAGGCACGTCCGATGCCTGGTGGCGTCGGTGGAGTACCGCCTCGCCCCGGAACACCCCTTCCCCGCCGGCCACGACGACGTGCTCGCGGCGCTCCGGTGGACCATCAGCCGCGCCGGCGACCTCGATGGTGACCCGCTGCGGGTCGCGGTCGGGGGCGAGGGGCTCGGTGCCACCATGGCGCTCGCCGCAGCGGTGGCGTGCAGTCGCGAGGTGTGCCGACCGGCGGGGGTGGTGATGGTGACGCCGCTCACCAGCACGTCGAGCGACTGGCCGTCGATGGTCGCCGCTTCCGACGCTCGGCCGATGTCGTCGGCGCTGGCACGGTGGACGCTCGGCCACCTGGTCGACCGTGCCGCCGACCTGGCGGACCCGCGGCTCGACCTCGGTGCGATCGCTGCGTCGGATCTCTCCGCGCTGCCGCCCACGATGGTGATCACCGCCGAGCGAGACCCGTGGCGGGATCAGGGCGTGGCGTTCGCCGGGCAGCTGCGGCGAGCCGGTGTCACGGTGCACCACGTCGACCACCTCGGCGTCGCCCACGGGTTCGTCGGTTGCCCCGACGTCCTCGACCGGGCAGCGGCAGCGCAGGCGCAGCTGGCAGCGGCGCTGTGCCGGGTGTTCGACCCGACCGACCAGTGGACCGAGGCGACCCAGATCACCGCGACCACCACCGGATCGCCCCGCCACGGGGCCGAGACGACAGGAGACCCATCGTGACCCATCGACTCACCCACCTCCCCGCCGCTGCGTCGGTTCGGCATCGCGGACGGTACGACCGAGCGATCGTCGCGCCGTCGCCGGGGATCGGCTCGACCGCCGCCGTGATGGGAGCGGCCGCCGGCGCCGTGCTCGCGTCGTGGGGCGTGGCGGTGGTGGCCTCAGCCGGCCTCGGGGGTGCACTGCGCATCCCCGTCGTGTCGGTGGCCGGATACACCGCCACGGCGATCACCGGTCTGCTCGTCGGCGCCGCGGGTGCCGTGCTGCTCGCCGCCGCCGCCAGTGGACGCCGCAGCATCACCGGAGCCGTTGCGGTGGCGCTGTCGGCCGTCGCCGTGTGGTGGGCCGTCGTCCACGAGCGAGCCGACGGTGCGCTGGCGGCCGGGCGTGATCATGCCATCGCCGTCCTCGTCCTCACGGGCGTGACCGCAGCGGTGGCGCTGGTGGTCCCGGACACGCCGGTGGGCGTGCGATCAGCGATCCGGTGGAGGGCCCGCCACAACCGCGCAGGCGCGACGACCCATGTCGGCGCGTGGCTCGCGGCGAGCGCCGAGCGGCCGACGGACGGCGAACCGGCGCCGACGGGAGCGGGGGCGGTCGAACCGACGGTCGACCCGGCCGACGAGGAACGGGCCGTGCGGACGATCGAGCTCGAAGACGACGACGGCGACCCGGTGGTGATCGCCCAGCAGAACCAGGCGGGCCGTCGTCAGGCGGGCCACGGCGAGTGGAAGAACGTCGACCATGCGCCCAGCGTCGACGACGCCGCCGCCGAACAGGCGGCCGTCGATCGGAGCGCCACGGATGGTTGACCGGCTCGGGAGGACGGCGGTGTCGCGTGCGGCCCTGGTGGTGGTCGCCTCGGGGGTCCTGATGGTGACGGCGGCGGCGTGCGACCAATCGCGTCCGGTGGATCGTCGGTTGCCGCCGGACGGGACCCAGCCCGTGAACTCGATGACGCAGGACTCGGTGATGGTGCCGGGTGCGCCGGAGCCCGCGCCCGCGCCGTGACGGCGGCGGTCAGGCGGCGGTCAGGCGGCGGTCAGGCGGCGGTCAGGCGGCGAAGGTGGCGCTCGCCGCGAGCCGGAGTTCGTCCATGGTGATCGTCACCTCGCGCCCGCCGCGATACTCGAGCCGCAACACACAGGTGCCGTCGACCGACGAGTGCTCGATGCGGACTGCGCCGGTGAGCGCGCTCGCCCACAGGGCGGCCTCTTCCCGATCGAGCGCGAGCGGGGTCGGCACCGTGTCGGGGTCGTCGTGGGTGAGCAACCAGTGAGCGATCGCCCGCGGCGATCGCACGCATGCGCAGGTGTGGGGGCCGAGGACTCGTGCCGCTGCGATGTCCGATGCAGCGATCGGGCGCTCGCCGCGCGCCGGCTTGGCCGGGCCTCGTCGGGCGGGGCCGGGCGTCGAGGACGATCCGGTGGCGGTGCTCGTCGGACGGGTCGAGGACGCGGAGCTGCGGGGCACGTCAGCGATCGTCCGGAGTTCGTCTGGTCGTGCACGCAGGGTGCGTCACCCGATCGGTGGGGAAGCCCGAGCCCACGTGTGCCGATCAGCGGGCGAAGTCGTCGGCGTGCACCTCGTCGAGGAACAGACGGAACGCCTCCACGAGCACGTCGGCGGGCAGATCGTCGGCCAGGTCCAGATCCAGGTCCAGATCCAGGTCCAGATCCAGGTCCAGATCCAGGTCCAGATCCAGGTCCAGATCCAGGTCCAGATCCAGGTCGTCGTCGAGGTCCTGGTCCAGGTCGGCATCGAGGCCGTCGTCGGCGTCGAGCGACACGGGCCAGGTGCCGGCCGACGACAGCACGACCTCGTCGACGAGCACCGGCGCCCCCACGCGCATCGCGATCGCGATCGCGTCCGATGCACGCGAGTCCACCAGGTGCCGGCCGCGTGGTCCGCGCACCGCGAGCTCGGCGACGAAGGTGCCGTTGCGCAGGGCCACCACTTGCACGGCGTCGACGTGCGCGTCGAGCCGCAGCACGAGGTCGGCCATCACGTCGTGGGCGAGCGGTCGGGGTGGCACGTGACCGGCCAGTGACATCGCGATCGCCGCGGCTTCGGGCCCGCCGACGTGGATGACGAGCAGCCGGTGGGGTGCGTCGAGCTCGCGGAGGACGACGACCGGCACGTTCGACGTCCGGTCGACCTGCACACCCGCCACCTCCATCTCCTTCACGCCGAGTCCTCCTGCACACCGACGACCGTCCTGAGCAGGGCCTCGGTTCTCCAGGTGATGACACGATCTTGACGAAGGCCCGTCGGCACGCGCCCGTTGCGACGGCGGGCACACTGGGCGGATGGCCGCTCCACTCGAGATCGATCGACGGGCACCGGTGCGTCGGGTCGAGCTCGACGCCAGCTCGTGGGTCGACGTCGTCGACGGGTTCGTCATCGCACCCGGCACTGCGTTCGACGAGGTGCACGCCACCACACCCTGGCAACAGACCGAGGTGCTGCGCTACGAGCGGTACGTCCCCGAGCGCCGTCTGAGCGCCGGTCTGCGTCCCGATCGGACGACGGTGCTGCGCCAGACCGATCTGCATCTCACCGCGACGTACCGGCAGCGCTTCGACGGGGTGGCTGCCATCCTCTACCGCGACGGCGACGACTTCCAGGGCCTGCACAGCGACCGGGAGATGCGCTGGCTCGACGACACGCTGATCGCGATCGTGGTGCTCGGCGAGCGCCGACCGTTCGTGATCCGGCGCCGGGCCCCGATGGCCGAGGTGGTCGAGCGGGTGCCGGCCGGATCCGACCCGGACGACCTGGTGCTGATGCCGGGGGAGGGCGACCTGTTGGTGATGGGCGGCGCGTGCCAGCGTGATTGGCTGCACGGTATCCCGCGAGCCCGCACCGATCGGCCGCGGATCTCGCTCACCTGGCGCTGGACCAGTCGCCGCGGACGTCCCGACACCAACCCCGGGTTCTACGACGGGCGGGCCTACAGCGACCGTCCGCGCCAGCCGCCGACCCGGTCGCGGCGGGCGTGACGCTGGCAGACTGCCGGCCGTGACTGCGCTCGACGGCATCCGCGTGCTGGATCTCACCTCGGTGATCATGGGGCCGCTCGCCACCCAGGCGCTCGGCGATCTCGGCGCCGACGTCGTCAGCATCGAGGCGGCGGCCGGTGACACGAACCGGATCATGGGGCCGGGACCGACCGCCGGGATGTCCGGTACCTCGCTCAACCTGCTGCGCAACAAACGCAACGTGTGCCTCGACCTGAAGCGGCCCGAGGCACGGGCGGCGGTACGGCGCCTGCTCGCCACCTGCGACGTGTTCGTGACCAACCTCCGGCCGGGTCCGCTCGATCGGCTCGGGCTCGGCTACGACGCGGTGCGCGCCGTGCGCCCGGACATCGTGATGTGTCGGGCCCACGGCTGGTCGAGCGATGGCGACGAGGGGGACAAGCCGGCCTACGACGACGTGATCCAGGCGGTGAGCGGCATCGCCCACGCGTTCCAGCTCCGCGACGGCGTGCCGGCCATGGCGCCGACACTGGTCGCCGACAAGGTGGCCGGGATGGCGATCACGCAGGCGGTGCTCGCCGCGCTGGTGCACCGGGCGCGCACGGGAGCGGGGCAGTTCGTGGAGGTGGCGATGGTGGATGCGCTGCAGGCGTTCACGCTCGTCGAGCACGGCTGTGCCGCGATCCCCGAGCCGCCGCTCGGGTCGGCGGGGTATCCGCGCATCACCACCCCCGATCGACGCCCGTTCGCCACCACCGACGGCTGGATCGCCGTGTTGCCGTACTCGACCGACAACTACCGCGAGCTGTTCCGGGAGGGCGGACGTGACGAGTTGCTCGACGACGCCCGGATCACGAGTGCCCGTCGGCGCATGGCCCATGCGGGCGAGTTGTACGCGATCGTGGCGGAGATCGTCGCGACGCGATCGACCGCGTTCTGGGTCGAGTTCTGCGAGCGCCACGACATCCCCGCCGGCGCGGTGCGCACCCTCGACGAGCTCGTCGCCGACCTGCCCGTGGTGGAGCACCCGACCGCCGGCGCGTACCGCCACATCCCACCGGCGTGGCGCTTCTCGGCCACGCCGACACGTGTGCGCCGGCCGGCACCGATGCTCGGCGAGCACACCCGCGAGGTGCTCGCCGAGCTGGGCTACGACGACGCCGAGATCGACGCGCTCACGGCGTGAAGAACACATCTGGTCGCGCATCGTCCCGCCAGGCGAGACGATGCGCGACCAGAACGTGAGGTGTGTTCGGTCAGGAGCCGGTCCACTCGGGCGCACGCTTCTCGGCGAACGCCTTCGGACCTTCCTTCGCGTCGTTGGAGGTGAACACCTTGCCCTGCAGCGGACCCTGGAGCTTCCAGAACTCCTCCTCGGTGCAGCCCTGGGTGGCCTTGATCAGCTGCTTCGACGCAGCCACCGCGAGCGGGGCGTTCTTCGCCACCCGCTCGGCGAGCTGCATGGCGACATTCACCGCTTCACCCTTGTCGGCGAGCCGTGCGATCAGGCCGAACTCGAAGCCGTCCTCGGCGGTGATCGGGTCGGCCGTGATGGCCATCTCCATCGCCTTGCCGTAGCCCACACGGCTCGGCAGGCGCAGCAGGCCGCCGCCGGCCGCGAACAGGCCGACGTTCACCTCGGGGATGCCGAGCTTCGCGCCCTTGGCCGCCACCAGCAGGTCGCAGCTGAGCGCGAGCTCGAGCCCGCCGGCGAGGGCGAAGCCCTCGATCGCACCGATCAGCGGCTTCTCGGCGCCGTTCTGGATGAACTGGAACATCGGGCCGATGTCCTCGCCGCGCGAGAACGCCTTCAGGTCCATGCCCGAGCAGAAGCCGCGGCCGTTGCCGGTCAGCACGCCGGCGGTGAGGCCGGGATCGCCGTTGAGCTGTTGCACGGCATCCCACAGGCCGTGGGACAGCGCGCCGTTGATCGCGTTCATCTGGTCGGGGCGGTTGAGGGTGATCAGCAGCACGCGACCGCGCTGCTCGGTGAGGACGGCCGGCTGTTCGGCGGCCGTGTCGGTGGTTTCGCTCATCAGGACCTCACTTGGGTGGCATGCGGATGCCGCCGTCGACACGGATGACTTCGGCGTTCATGTACGGATTGGTGATCAGGTCGACGACCATGAAGGCGAGTTCCTCGGCCGAGCCGAGGCGCTTCGGGAACAGCACCGACTGGCCGAGGTGTGCCTTGAAGGCGTCGCTCTGCTCGCCCGAACCATAGATCGGGGTGTCGATCAGGCCCGGCGCGATGGTGTTGACCCGGATGCCGACCGCCGACAGGTCGCGGGCGATCGGCAGCGTCATGCCGACGATGCCGCCCTTGCTGGCGGAGTAGGCGGCCTGGCCGATCTGGCCGTCGAACGCGGCGACGCTCGCCATGTTGACGATCGCGCCACGCTGGCCGTCGGCGTCGAGCGGCTCGGTCTTGGCCATCGCCGCCGCCGAGAGCCGGAGCATGTTGAACGAGCCCAGCAGGTTGATGCGGATGACGAAGTCGAACGCCGACTGGTCCATCGGCTCGTTGTTGCGGTCGATCGTGCGCCCCGGGCGGCCGAGGCCGGCCGAGTTGACGAGGGCGCGCAGCGGGCCCATCTCGGACGCGGCGGCGACGGCGGCCGTGCCGTCCTCCTCGCTCGAGACGTCGCACTTCACGAACAGGCCGCCGATCTCGTTCGCGACAGCGGTGCCCTTGTCCTCCTGGAGATCCGCGATGACGACGCGGGCGCCGAGTGCGGCGAGTTGACGGGCGGCGGCTTCGCCGATGCCCGAGGCGCCACCGGTGACGATCGCGGAGGCGCCGTCGAGGTTCAGACGAGGCATGGCTCAGTCACCGATCCGCTCGATGATGGTGGCGTTGGCCATGCCGCCGCCCTCGCACATCACCTGCAGGCCGTAGCGGCCGCCGGTGCGCTCGAGCTCGTTCAGCAGGGTGGCCATGAGCTTGGTGCCCGAGCAGCCGAGCGGGTGGCCGAGGGCGATCGCGCCGCCGTTCACGTTCACCTTCGACATGTCGGCGTCGAACTCCTTCTGCCACGCGAGCACCACCGAGGCGAACGCCTCGTTGATCTCGACGAGGTCGATGTCGGCCATGGTGAGGCCGGTCTTCTCGAGGATCTTGCGGGTGGCCGGGATCGGGCCCTTCAGCATCGTCACCGGGTCGGTGCCGGCGAGCGAGAAGCCGTGGAACCGGGCGCGGGGCTTGAGACCGAGCTCGGCGGCCTTCTCGGCGCTCATGATCAGCACCGCCGAGGCGCCGTCGCTGATCTGCGACGAGTTGCCGGCCGTGATCTTGCCGTCCGGCTTGAACGCCGGCTTCAGGTTGCCGAGCGACTCGACGGTGGTGCCCTCGCGGATGCCCTCGTCCGCGGTCATCATCTCCACCTTGCCGTCGATCGTGACCGGCACCGGGACGATCTCGTTCTCGAAGCGGCCCTCCTTGGTGGCCTGCGCCGCGCGCTGCTGGCTGAGCGCACCGAACGCGTCGAGGTCCTCACGAGTGAGGCCGTACTCGTCGGCGATCATGTCGGCGCCGATGCCCTGTGGCGGCAGGCCGGTGTCGGCGTAGCGGTCGAGCTGCTCTTTCGGGAACGGGAAGCCCATGTCCTTCACGACCGACGCGCCCATCGGGGTGCGGGTCATGATCTCGACGCCGGCGGCGATGACGACGTCGTAGGCGCCGGCGATGACGCCCTGCGCGCCGAAGTGCATCGCCTGCTGGCTCGAGCCGCACTGGCGGTCGATCGTCGTGGCCGGCACGCTCTCGGGCCAGCCGGCGGCGAGCACGGCGTTGCGGCCGATGTTGAGCGACTGCTCGCCCACCTGCATCACGCACCCCATGATCACGTCGTCGACGAGCTCGGGGTTCAGGTGGTTGCGCTCCTGGATCGCCTTCAGCACGTGGGCGGCCAGGGCGGCGGGATGCCAGTCCTTGAGCTTGCCGTTGCGCTTGCCGCCCGGGGTGCGGACGGCGTCGATGATGACTGCTTCGGTCATGGGTGTGTGTCTCCTTGTCGAGAACGGGTCTTCTCAGGGGTGGGGTCGGTCGGGTCGGGTCATCGCCCGACGGAGGTTGTCCTGCAGTTGCTCCATCACCGTCGCGAGCGCCTGACGTTCGTCGCGGCTGATGCCCTGACGAAGTTCGGTGCGCAGGTCCTGGTCGATCCGGGCGATCGTGCCGACGAGCGCGGTGCCGGCCTCGGTGAGGTGGATCTGCCACACCCGGCGGTCGTCGTGATCGGGGTGGCGCTCGAGGTGACCGAGTTGCTGCAGCCGGTCGATCGTCGCGCCCGTGGCGGCTCGACCCTGCCCGAGGTGGTCGGCGATCTTGGTCTGCGTCACCGGGCCGAACTCGGCGACGTACATGAGGATGCTCGCCTGGGTGAGGTTGAGGTCGAGGGTGGCGAAGCGGGCGTCGTAGGCGTCGCGGATCAGGCGCGCGGTGGCCATCAACGTCGTCTCGACGCGCTGCCACGGCGGCGCGTCCAGCTCGTGCGTTCCACCCCCGGACTGCATGGTGCCATACAGTATGGCGAAGGCGCGGTTCGCGACGAATCGCCTCGAGATCAGGCGCGGCGTTCCTCGGCGAGTCGATCGCGACCGGCCCGCTTCGCCTCGTACATCAGCACGTCGGCGCGGCGCAGGAACTCGTCGACCGACTCGTCGGCACTGGCCCACGCGAGCCCGATGGACGCCGTCACGGTGACCACCTCGCCGTCGGGCAACGTGCGCGGGAACTGCAGTTGGCGCCGCAGCCGGTCGGCGATCATGCGCATCTCCATGTCGCCCACGCCGCTCACGATGATCGCGAACTCGTCGCCGCCGAGTCGGGCCACCAGGTCGTGCGAGCGCAGGGCAGCGAGCAATGTGCGGGCCACGTCGCGGAGGAGGTCGTCGCCGGCGTCGTGGCCGAGCCGGTCGTTGATGGTCTTGAAGTGGTCGAGGTCGATGAACAGCAGTGCCACGCGTGCATCGCCCTCACGTCGTGCGGCACAGGTCTGCTCGAGCCGATCGAGGAAGCTGCGGCGGTTGGGCAGACCGGTCAGCGGGTCGGTGAAGGCGAAGTGCTCGATCTGCTGTCGGGTCTCCTTCTCCGCCGTGATGTCGGTGACCTGCGAGATCACGTAGCGAGGGCGACCGTCGGCGTCACGGATGAGCGAACGGGTGAGCAGCGTCCAGATCGAGCTCCCGTCGGGGCGCACCGCACGCACCTCCATCTGGTCGCGGTCGATCTCGCCGTCGAGCAGCCGCCGGCGGTTCTCGGACACGGCCGCCAGATCGTCGGGGTGGGTGATGTCGAGGAGGTTCAACCGTCCGATGTCGGCGGCGTCGATGCCCATCATCCGTGCGTACGACGCATTGCACTTCAACAGCGTCACCCGGTCCGCCGAGACGTCCGTGAGCACCATGCCCGTCGGCGCGTCGTCGAACGCCGTCCGGAACAGCTCGGCCGCCTCGAACTGTGCCCGTTCGAGGGCGAGGCGTTCGGTGATGTCGGTGACCGTGCCGAGGAACAGCTCGGTCGTGCCGTCGTCGCCGGCCACCGGCACGGCCTCGATGTCGGCCCACACCGTGTCGCCGGCCGGGGTGACGAACCGGAACTGGCCGACGAAGGGCACGCCGGTTCGGATCGCGACGGCCCACTTCGCGCCCACGGCCGCGGCATCGTCGGGATGCAGCACCCGCCCCCAGCCGAACCCCAGCGCGTGGCTGGGGTCGGCGATGCGGGTGATCGCGCAGAACGCCGGGTTCACGTAGGTGCACGCACCCCAGGGGTTGGTCTCGAAGATGCCCATGGGTGCCGAATCGACGAGGGTGCGCATCCGGCGCTCGCTGTCGGCCAGGGCCTGCGCGGTGTGCTTGGCCTCGGCGATGTCGCGGGCGATCCCGGAGAAGTGGTGCGGATATCCCGTCTCGTCGAAGTGGGCGATCGCCGAGAACGACAGGGGGAAGCCGGTGCCGTCCGGATACCTGCCCTCGATCTCGCCGACCCACACGCCGGTGGAGAACAGCGCCGGGACCGCGTCGGTGAGGAAGCGCTGGCGGCTCTCGGGGGTGAACAGCGACAAGAGGCGGCGAGGTCGTTCGATCAACTCGTCCTGGTCGGCCACACCGGCGAGCGCTCGGAGCGCGGCGTTGCCCCACGTGATCACCCCGTCGGCGTCGGCGGTGGCGACGTAGTCGGGGCTCGACTCGAGGATCTCGACGAGTTGCGCGAGGCGTTGCTCGGCGGCGTGCCGGTCGCTGATGTCGTCGATCATGCACAGATGTCGTGCCCGACCGTCGACGGGCTCGAGCGGTGTGACCGACATCTCCACCCACACGAGCGACCCGTCGGGTCGCACGTATCGCTTCGGCATCCGGTACCACGGGGTCGCCGCGATCGATTCGAGTGCGAGATCGGCGGCCGCGTCGTCGGGGTGGTTGAAGTCCACCCAGTCGACGCCGATGACGTCGTCGATCTCACGACCGGCGATCTCGGCGAAGCGGGGGTTGGCGGCCAGCACCCGTCGCGACCAGGTGTCGGTGAGCGTGATGCCGATGGGAGCGTGCTCGAACACGGCGCGCAACATCGCGTCGGCGTGGCGCGCCGCTGTCGGATCTGCTGTCGGATTCCGCTCTGGCGCCGTCGGCTGAGGCCGCGAGTCCATCATCCGACGACTGTCCGGTCGCAGCGGTGCCGTGCAGCCAGCGGTCGCGACCGCCACAATGTGCCGCGTGCCGTCGCCGACCCCCGCTCGCCACCCTCGCCCGTGGTGGCGCCACCCGGGCTGGGCTCTCGGCCCGACCGCCGTGGTGAGCGCCGTCGTCGCGGTGCTGCTGCATCGCAACGGTCACACCCAGGGCGACGACTTCGCCCTCTACCTGCGTCAGGCGCGCAGCGTGTTCGACGGCGACATCGGCGACGTCCTCGCCGACAACCGTTTCACCGTCGTGAACTCGGCCTCCGGGTTCAGCCCGTTCAGCTACCCGTGGGGGTGGCCGCTGCTGCTGTCGCCGTTCGTGAAGCTGTGGGGGTACGACTACGAGAAGCTGAAGTTGCTCGAGGTGGCGTGCTTCGTCGCGTGGGTGGTGTTGGTGCACGGGGTGGTGCGCCGGCGCGTGGGGCGTCCGGTCGCGCTCGCGATCACCGCCGTCGTGGCCACGTCGCCGGCACTGCTCGCGCACACCGATCAGCTGTTGTCGGAGTACCCGCACGCCGTGAGCGTCGGCGTGTTCCTGTGGTGGATGGACCGGCTGCGGGCACGTGGCGGGCTCGTCGACGCGAGCCGCCGCGACCTCGTCGTGCTCGGCGGGCTGGTCGCGCTCACGTTCCAGTTCCGGCGCGAGACGATCGTCTTCGTGGGCGTGATCGCCGCGGTGCAGGTCGTCGAGGTGTGGTCGCGCTCGTGGCGCCGCACCCGTCGCGGCCGGCGCGCCGACGTGGTGGACGAGCTGACCGCTCACGTGTCACGGCGCTGGCAGGAGCTGGCGGCACCTCACCTCGCCACCGTCGCCACCGTGATCGCGTTCCAGCTCGCGCTGCCGTCGATGCTGTTCCCCGACAACGGCAACAGCCGCGCCTACGTCGACGACCGCATCGCCGACTACAGCGGCTGGCTGAGCAAGCACCTCGGGCTCGGGTGGCACCCGGTCGTCGGCGGCGCGGTGCTCGTCGCGATGGTGGTGGGCATGGCGCTCGCCGTGCGACGGCGTGCCGGTCTCGACGGACACCTCGTGCTGGTGACGCTCGCCACGATGTTCGCGGCGAGCACCCATTTCCGCATGGTCGATCGGTACTACTTCCAGGTGCTGCCCTGGGTGGTGTACTTCGCGACCGTCGCGGTGCTGGAACTGTTCGCACTGCTCGTGCCGCTCGGCCGGCGTGCCGGGTCGTGGTCGCGGCGTGTGCCGACCGCGATCGCACTGGTGCCCCTGTTGTACGTGCTGGTGGTGCACGCCGCAGTGCTGCCCGGCGACGTGCGCGATGCCCACCGGTTCGACGACGCCGGGCGACAGCAGGTCGGGCCGACGCATCCCGACTTCGTGCCGATCTACGCCGCGGTGGCGAAGTACACGCGACCGACCGACGTGGTGGCCTACTTCCGTGCGCGCACGATGACCCTGCTCACCGACCGGTTGTCGATCCAGACCTCGCGCATCGAGCGGATCATCGCCGCTGCCGACGTGTTCGCCCAGCGACGCAACAGCGATTACGTGCAGCCCGAGTTCTCCGAGGCCGAGGGGATCGCGCTCGGGCTGGAGGTGATCTGGGAGGACGACACCTGGGTGCTCTGGCGGGTGCCGGACGAGACCCGGGAAGCGCAGCAGGCACGACTGTTCGCCGAGGCCCGAGGTGACGCGGGACCGGTGCTCGGTGGTGGGTAGCTTGGGCGCCGTGCCGACCCCGGACGCCGCCGCGCCAGATCACCAGACCGCCCGCCACGAGCCCGACCACGAGTCGGAGCTCGACGTGAGCGTCGTGTTGCCGGTGTACAACGAGCGCGGTCATCTGCGCGAGGAGATCGATCGGATCCGGGCAGCACTCGATTCGTCGGCGTACACCTACGAGATCGTGGTGGTGGACGACGGGTCGGACGACGGTTCCGAGCAGGACCTGCCCACCATCGAGGGCATTCGCCTCATCCGCCACACCTTCAACCGTGGCTCGGGCGCAGCCCGGCGCACCGGAACCACCGCCGCGCGCGGTCGTGTGGTGGTGTGGACCGACGTCGACATGACCTATCCCAACGATCGCATCCCCGAGCTCGTCGCGGAGCTCGAGGGATGGGATCACGTGGTCGGGGCCCGCACCAGCGAGCAGGGCACGTTGCGGGCGTTCCGGGTGCCGGCGAAGTGGTTCATCCGCAAGCTGGCGTCGTATCTCACGAGCACCGACATCCCCGACCTCAACTCCGGTCTGCGGGCGTTCCGGCGCGACGTGGCGATGCAGTACGTGCACCACCTGCCGAAGGGTTTCAGCTGCGTCACCACGCTCACGCTGTCGTTCCTCGCCAACGGCTACAGCATCAAGTACGTGCCGATCGACTACTTCCCGCGTGCGGGCCGGTCGAAGTTCCACTGGTGGAAGGACACGCGCCGGTATCTGCTGCAGGTGCTGCGGATGTCGCTGTCGTACGAGCCGCTCAAGGTGTTCCTGCCGCTCGGGCTCGGGTTGTTCGGCGTGGGTCTCGTGAAGCTCGGCTACGACTGGGTCGACAAGGACTTCCGGCTGGCTGCCAACACCTTGCTCATTTTGCTCGGGTCGCTGCAGGCGATCACGGTCGGCCTGCTCGCCGACCTGGTGGTGAGGTCGACCAAGCCGTCGACACAGGTGCCGCCGACGTGAGCGGTTCGGCGGCGGCGACGCCGACGGGCAACACCTACGACAAGTACGCGTCGACCAATCCGGTCGAGCAGCGGATGATGGCGGGTTTCATGCGTGCCCTCGACGGGATGCTCGCCGACCTCCGGCCGGCCCGCATCCTCGAGGTCGGGGTGGGGGAGGGTCACGTGATGACACGGGTGCGCGAACGCTTCCCCGATGCCGCGCTCGTCGGGCTCGACCTGCCCGACGCCGACCTCGCCGCCTCGTGGCGGGCCGGCACGCTGCCGTGCATGTTCGGCGATGCGACCCGGCTGCCGTTCGCCGACGACACGTTCGACCTCGTGCTGGCGATCGAGGTGCTCGAACACGTGCCCGGTCCGGATGCGGCCCTCGCCGAACTCGCACGTGTGTGTGACGGCACGCTCGTGGCGTCGGTGCCCTTCGAGCCGATCTGGCGGCTCGGCAACATGGCCCGCCGCCGCTACCTCCGCGACCTCGGCAACACGCCGGGACACGTGAACCACTGGACCCGGTGGGGGTTCGGTGGCTTCGTCGGATCGCGGTTCCGGGTGGACCAGGTGGCGAGCCCCCTGCCGTGGACGATGGTGCGGGCTGCGGCGCGCTGAGCTCAGACCGTGAACGCTTCGTCGATGCGTGGCAGCCGGCGCCGCACCGCCACGGCCCCGCCGAGGAGGGCGAGCACGGCGACCACGTTGAGGCCGAACAGGATGCGGGCGTCACGCTGCACCAGCTCGCAGGGCTCGCGTTGGAAGTCGAGCGGATCGCGGCCCTCGGGCTGCTCGACGAGGACGGGGAGTGGTTCGTCCGGTCGCGCGTCGGCGGCGAACAGCGTGCTGCACGCCACCTCTTGCGACACGAGGCGCTGCGCCTTCGGCGGGTCCTGCACCGTCGGCGTCCAGTCCATGCCGACGGGTACGTCGTCGACGAGCGGTCGTGCCGCCCAGAACACGGTGAGCGCCACCGCGTAGACGACCACGCCGATCACGACGTATCCCAGGCGCTTCCTCGAGTTCGACATCGGCCCGGCAGCCTATGCCGCCGACCCCGAGCGCCAGCGTCAGTCGGGGTGATGACGAAGGGTTCTCGTGGCGGCCCCACCGCGGCGCGAGGATCGGGCCTGCAGCGTGTCCATCGTTCTGGGCGCCGCTCGTTCACGATCACCAGGTGGTTCGCTGCGGCTCGGCACCCAGGACGTGGCACCCAGAACGGCGCGGATGTCCTGGGCGCCACCCGCCGCCGATCAGCAGGTGATTCTCGCCGGCCTGGCACCCAGGACCCGGCACCCGGAAGGCGGGTCTCAGGGCAGGGTGGCGATCGCAGCGGACAGCACGTCGCGGACGGTGGCGACGTTGCGGCGCATGGTCGCGAAGACCTCGTCCATCGTGACCGGCTCATGACCGTCGACACCGGCGTCGTAGTCGGTGACCAGGGCCACCGTGGCGTAGGGCAGACCGGTCTCGGCGGCCAGCACCGCCTCGGGCATGCCGGTCATGTTCACCACGTGCCACCCCATCGCTCGGTACCACCGGCTCTCGGCCCGGGTGGAGAACCGCGGTCCGTTGATCACCACCATCGTCCCGCCGTCGTGCACCCGCACGCCGCTCGTGCGCGCGGCCGCCACGAGCGCGACCCGCAGGGCGGAGTCGTACGGCTCGGCGAAGCTCTGGTGGTGCACCGCAGCCCTCGCGCCGGGTTCGTCGTCGGGCCCGCCGACGTCGAAGAACGTGGCCGCGCGACCCCAGGTGCGGTCGACCAGCTGGTCGACCACCACGAAGTCACCCGGGTGCAGCTCGGGCTGCAACGATCCGGTGGAACACGGGGCGAGCACGCCCCGCACGCCGAGCGACGCCAACGCCCACACGTTGGCGCGATACGGCACCCGGTGGGCGGCGAAGCGGTGGTCGCGGCCGTGGCGGGCCAGGAACGCGACGCGTCGACCGTGCAATCGCCCGATGCTCACCGGGCCTGCCGGCGGGCCGAACGGGGTGTCGATCTCGAGGTCTTCGGCGTCGCCGAGCAACTCGTAGAAGCCCGAGCCGCCGACGACCGCGTAGTCGGCGAGCGGCTCGGCGGGTGCGGGCGGGAGCGGACCGCGTGCGTCGACGTCCATCGACGCCGACTGTACTGTCGGCCGCCGTGGACACCCCGCCGACCGACCGCCTGCCACGCACCGTCGACTGGGCCGGCGACCACCTCGTCGCGATCGACCAGACCCGGCTGCCACACGAGCTCGTGCTCGTCGAGCTGCGCAGCGTCGACGACGTGATCGATGCGCTCGTGCGGCTCGTCGTACGCGGCGCCCCGGCCATCGGCGTGACCGGTGGACTCGGGGTGGCCCTCGCCGCGGTGCTCGCCGAACACGACGGCCACGACGCGGTCTGGGTGCAGAACCAGGCGGCACGGGTGCGGTCCGCACGGCCCACTGCCGTCAACCTCGCCTGGGGCGTCGATCGCGTGCTCGCACTGCTCACCGATGTCGTCGACCCTGCGCCGCTGGTGGCCGAGGCGGTGCGGATGGTCGACGAGGACGTCGCCACCAACGAGGCGCTGGCCCGTCGAGGCGCGGCATGGCTGCGAGGCCGCGTGGGTGCCCCGCTGCGCATCCTCACGCACTGCAACGCAGGCGGACTCGCCTGTGTCGAGTGGGGGACGGCTCTCGGTGTGGTGCGTGCCCTGCACGAAGCGGGCGACCTGCTCGAGGTGGTGGCGGACGAGACGCGACCGCTGCTCCAGGGTGCTCGTCTGACCGCGTGGGAGCTCGACCGGATGGGCGTCGCCCACCGGGTGGTCGTCGACGGTGCGGGCGCCACCGTCATCGCCCGGGGCATGGTGGACGCCGTCGTCGTCGGAGCCGATCGGGTGGCGGCCAACGGCGACGTGGCGAACAAGATCGGCACCTACCCGCTCGCACTGGCGGCAGCTCGGGCGGGGATCCCGTTCGTCGTCGCCGCGCCGGAGTCGACCGTCGACCTGTCGACCGCCACCGGTGCCGACATCGTGCTCGAGGAGCGAGACCCCGACGAGGTGCTCTCGTGGCGCGGTGTCCGCCACGCGCCGTCCGGCACGACCGCCTGGAACGTCGCGTTCGACGTCACACCGCACGATCTGGTGAGCGCACTGGTGACGGAGCAGCGGGTGATCGAGCCGGCCGTCGGCGAGCGTCCCGGCTGATCGGGCGACGCAGGACCCGGGGTGGCCTCAGACCCGGGCGGGCACGCCAGCCGCGGACCAGCGGTTGCGGCCCTCTCGCTTGGCCCGGTACAGCGCCTCGTCGGCGGCGTGGATGACCGACTCGGGGGTACGGCCGTGTTCGGGGTACACGGCGATGCCGACCGACGTGGTCTGCACGATCTCCGGGGGGAGCACGTCGTCGAACCGGCGGGGGCACTGCTCGAGCACCCGCTGGCTGATCGCGATCGCGCCTGGCACGCCGCAATCGGGACACAGCAGCATGAACTCCTCGCCGCCCCACCTGGCGACCGTGTCGAAGGGGCGCACGTTTGCCTGCAACACCTCGGCGAACCGCGCGAGCACCTGGTCGCCGACGGCGTGACCGAGCCGGTCGTTCACCGACTTGAAGTGATCGAGATCGAACAGCAGCACGGCGAACGGCTCGTTGCGCCGGTCCGACATCGCCCGCGCGGCAGCGAGCGACTTGCCGACGCGGCGGCGGTTGGCGACGCCGGTGAGCTGATCGGTCTCGGCTTCCGAGGTGAGGCGGATGTTCTGCTCGATCCGGCTGAGGTTGGCGGCGAGCGTGGTGAGGATCTCGTCCAGCAGTTCGAGCTGTTCGCTCGTCGGCTCGACGCGGTACGCGATCGCTACGTCGGCCTGCACCCGCTCGTCGATGGTGAACGACCGTTCGATCACCTCACCGCCGAGGTGGCCGTAGTCGGCGGTCAGCACACCGGCGAGCCGGTTGGCGCCGACACCGAGGTGTGCTGCATGGGCGCCCGGCAAGGTGGCGATCGACTGGGCGAGGGCGTCCAGCTCGCCCTGGCCCCACTGCTCGTTCAACGACGCCACCAGTGCGAGCGTGTCGGCGACCGCGGCACGGCGACGGCGCCGTTCCGACTCGAGCATCACGCGCAGGCCGCTCGCGATGTGATCGGCGGCGATGTCGAGGAACCCGGCCTCAGCGAGCGGATCGGGCATCGAGGCCGTGGCGAGCTCGACCACGCCCACGTCGTCGATCTCGACTCGGGCGACGTGGACGAGCGCGGTCGCGTCGTCGTCGTGGAAGCCCACGCGGGCGACGATCGGCGAGAACTCCTCGGGCGCCAGGGTGAGCTGGATCCGGTCGAGCGGCGCGTACTGGCTGATGGTCTGCGCAGCGGCGTCGGCGTACTCGTCGAGGCGGAGGTCGGTGTTGGTGAGGCTCGACAGTTCGAGCATCGTCGAGGTGGTGAGGAACCCCACGAGGAACGCGTTGTGGTCGCCCGCGCGGATCTGCTCCACCGCCTCGCGGTGCATGTCGGAGAGCGCCTGGATCACGCTCACGGTCATCGTCCCCTCACGACCGCCGTGCGTCGGGTGACCTCGTCCTCGATCGCCGCGAGCAGCTCGTCGGGACGCCGGGGGGCCCGCACGAGCCGCACCGCGTCGTGCATCGACACGCCGCGCTCGGGCCCGCCCGCGCCCAGCTCCTCGGCGAACGCCGAGCTCGCGGCCACCAGCCGCTCGAGGCCACCGACCAGTGCGTCGGGGCGGGCGTGGTGATGGCGCACACCGTCGACCACGGCGTCGGGCAGGTTCCAGCGCTGCAACAGGTCGGCGCCGATCTCCGCGTGCTCGGGGCTCGCGTCCACGTGATCCGCGGACTCACCGTTCGACGCCGAGACCAAGGTGCCGACGTCGTGCAGCATCCCGGTGGTGAAGGCGTCGTCGGTCGATTCGCCGACGTAGGGGGCGAGCACCGCGCACGAGCTGGCCACCACCACCGAGTGCTGCCACAGCCAGTCCGGATAGTCGGGCACGGCGGTGTCGAACACGAGATCGGCCACCCGGCTGGCTGCCAGCGACGCCACCAGCGAGCCGCCGAGCAGCACCGTCGCGTGGCGGATGCCGGCGATGCGTCGGGAGAAGCCGAGGTGGGCCGAGTTGGCGGCGCGGAGCACGGCCGCGGTGAGCGCCGGGTCGAGCTCGACCAGGGCACACAACTCGGCGTGCGCGCCATCGGGGACGGCGAGCAGTTCGAGCACACGCTGAGCTGCACGCGGATGGACGAGCAGTCGGTCACGCAGGAGCGCCGTGCGGCGCGTTGCCGGGGATACCACGGAGGTGATCGTCCCGACCCGACCTCCGGAAACCCGAAGGTGGGTGCGATTCCCGTCTCGAGCGTCGACCGTCATCGGTGTCAGCTCAGGTAGACGTTGCGGATGACCTCGTCGATGGTGGTGACGCCGCTGGCCACGGCCGCCATCGCCTCCTGGCCCATCGTGCGCATCCCCTGTTGCATGGCGAGCTGCCGGATCTCGTGGGGGGAGGCACCGTTCACGAGCAGGTGGCCGATCTCCTCGGTCACCTCGAGCACCTCGGCCACGCCGAGCCGGTCGCGGTATCCCGTGTCGGCACAGAAGTTGCACCCGGTGCCACGGACGAAGTCGTCCTTCTCGGGTCCGCCGAGGTGGTGGTACCAGCGCAGTTCCTGCGTCGTCGGCTGGTAGGGCGCGGCGCAGGCGTCGCAGATGCGCCGCACGAGGCGCTGACCGACGACGCCGACGAGCGACGAGGCGACGAGGAACGGCTCGACCCCCATGTCGACCAGGCGGTAGAGCGCCGACGTCGCGTCGGTGGCGTGCAGGGACGACATGACGAGGTGGCCGGTGAGCGCCGACTGCACGGCGATGCGAGCGGTCTCCTGGTCGCGGATCTCGCCCACCAGGATCACGTCGGGGTCCTGGCGCAGGATCGACTTCAAGCCGGTTGCGAAGGTGACCTCGGCCTGCTGGTTGATCTGCATCTGGTTGACGCTGGGGAACACGTACTCGACGGGATCCTCGATCGTCATCACGTTCAGCTCGCTGCGGCTGATCTCGACCAGCGTCGCGTACAGGGTGGTGGTCTTGCCCGAGCCGGTCGGCCCCGAGCAGATGATCATCCCGTACGGCTTGTGGACGATCGACAGATACCGGTCGAAGGTGTCGCCGGGCATGCCGAGGTCGCTGAGGCGCTGGATCGCGCGGCGCTTGTCGAGCAGCCGGAGGACCGCGGTCTCGCCCCAGATGGTGGACGCGGTGGCGACGCGCACGTCGAGCGGCACGCCGTCGACGTTGATGTGGAACTGGCCGTCCTGCGGGCGGCGCCGTTCGACGATGTCCATCTCGGCGAGGATCTTGATCCGGCTCACCAACTCGGGACCCGCCGACGACGGCAGGCTCAGCACCTCGCGCAGCGCACCGTCGACGCGGTACCGCACCCGGAGGCGACCGTCGGTCGGTTCGACGTGGATGTCCGAGGCACGGTCGCGCAACGCCTGGGCGACGATCTTGTTGACGAGCTGGATGATCGGTGCGTCACCCCCGGAGATCTCCACCTGCTCGATCACGGGCGCCGCAGCGGCCCAGAACTGCTGCACCTGGTCGTCCACCGACGACAGGACGCGATAGTGGGTGTTGAGCGAGAAGTGCACGTCCTGGGGTGGGGCGAGGTGGATGTTCACCTCCCGCACCGGGAGGCCGGCGAGCGCCTCACGGACCGCCGGGTCGTTGCCGTCGGCGATCGCGACGTCGAGCACCCCGTCGACCAGCCGCATCGGCACGATCTCGTGGCGGCGGGCCATCTCCTCGGGGACGGCGGCGAGTGCCTCGTCGCTCGGTCGCTCGATGCGCAGGTCGATGGTGGGCAGACCGAGTTGCCGGGCGAGTGCCTGGGTGAGCACTCGCTGGTCGAGCAGGCCCTGCTCCACCAGGATCGCGCCGAGTTGACGGCCCGATTCCTGTTGGAGGTTGAGCGATGCGCTCAGCTGGTCGGGGGTCACGAGGTTCTCGGACACGAGCACGTCGCCGAGCCGGGTGCGCTGGCCCGGGGCGATCGGCGCCGTCACCTGCGCCACCGGCGCGGCCGTGTCCGCGTCGAGGTCCGGCTCGACGTCCTGTTGTCTGCCGCGGAGCAACTTCACTCCCTCGACCGTCCCCCGGCGCGCCGATCGTGCCACCTGGTCCGAACGGGGGTCGCTGCCGATCGTGGCCGTCCTCCCTCGGTCGGGGGTCACCCTTGACGACGCCGACGTCACCCGGACGGTCACCCCCGTGGCCCGATCGTCGGGCCGTGGAGGAGTACCGAGTGACGGCACCGGACGACGGGAGAGCGGACGGCACGACGTCCGATGCGCGCGCCCGCGCCGACGTGCCGGCACCGCGCCTCGCGTCGCTCGACGCGGGCGTGCCGGTCGCGCCGGCGGGGCCGCCGTCGTCACATCCCGATCACCCGGTCGCCGAGCGGCGCTGGTTCGTGCGGCGCCGCGAGCGCGACGTCGTCGCCGTGGAGCGTCGCACCGGCCGTGGTCGGCGTGCCGGGGAGACCGCCACGGCGATCGCAGCGTCGGCGTCGGCGTCGGCGTCGGGCGCGACACCGGCGCCGTGGTGGCGGCGGCAGTACGGCCGGACGGTCGAACCGGCCGTCGTCATGGCGTTCTCGCGACAGATGGCGTCGTTCATCGAAGCCGGCATCTCGGTGCTCGAGGCGCTCGAGATCGTGGCCGAGGAAGTGGGCGATCCGGCGATGCGCGTGGTCGTCGAGGAGATGCATGCGACCCTGCAGCGAGGCGGCAGCTTCTCCGACGCCGTGGCGGCACATCCGTCGGTGTTCCCGCCGTACTACCGGGCGATGGTGCGCTCCGCGGAGTTCACCGGCAAGTTGGACGAGGTCCTCGATCGGCTCGCGCTCTACCTCGACCGCGACCTCGCCGCCAAGCGCCAGGTGAAGAGTGCGCTCACGTATCCGACCGTGGTGCTCGTCGTCACCGTGATCGCGATGGTGGTGATGGCGCTGTTCGTCCTGCCGAAGTTCGCCGGCATGTATCGCAGTCTCGGCGCCGAGCTGCCGTTGCCGACCCGGATGCTGTTGTCGTCGACGGACTTCTTCACCGGCAACCTGCCGTTCCTGGTCGCCGGCGCGATCTCGCTGTTCCTGGCCGGTTACGCCGTGATCGGCGGCGATCGTGGCAAGCGCCGGCGCGACCGGCTCGTGATGCGCCTGCCGGTCGTGGGCAACCTGTTCCACCTGATCTCGCTCGAGCGCTTCTGTCGGGTGCTCGCCGCACTCGCCCGCGCCGGTGTGCCGTTGCCCGACGCGATCGACATGTCGGCCAACAGCACGAACAACACCGTGTTCATCGAGCGGATGCGCGAGGTGCGCGAGACCCTCGTCCGCGGTGGCGGGCTCTCCGCGCCGATCGCCGCGACCGAGCTGTTCCCGACCGCGGCGCGCCAGATGGTGCGGGTGGGGGAGAAGACCGGCACGCTCGCCAACCAGCTCGCCAAGGCAGCCGCCTACTACGAGCGCGAGGTGACCTATTCGATGAAGAAGGCCACCGAGCTGTTCCAGCCGGCGGTGATCATGTTCGTCGGCGGGCTCGTCGGCTTCGTCGCCGTCGCCCAGGTGAGCGCGATGTACAGCATCTTCGGGCAGGTGCAGACACCATGACCGGTGCGCCGGCGCTCGCCGAAACCCTTCGAGGCTCCGTGCACGGATGTGATCCGGCCGGACGTTCCAGCAGTGACATCCCCCGGGGTGTCACCAGCGCTCACCCGTTCCAGCGACACACACCCCCTGCCAGCACTGCCGACGGGCGGCGGCACGACAGAAAGCAGACCCTCACCATGGAACACATCCACGACACCTCGCCGGTCGAGACCGACACGATCACGACCGGGCCCGCTCGGCGTGACCGTGGCTTCACCCTCGTCGAGATCCTGATCGCGATCGTCCTCGTCGGCATCCTGTCGGCCGTGGTCGTGGTCGGCATCGGCAACCTCACCGACAAGGGCACCGACGCCGCGTGCGCGGCCTCGCTCGACGCAGCGAAGTCGGCGACCGTCGTCTACTACGGCTCGAACAGCAACGCGTGGCCGGCCACGATGACGGCGATGACGACGTCGACCCCGGCGGCGCTGACGCTGCCGACCGGCGTCACCCTCGACGTCACCGGCCTGATCGCCACCGGTCAGGGTTGGACGCTGACGATGACGCCGAGCGCCGGCGGCAACCAGCCGACCTTCGCCTGCAGCTGATCCGATCCGTCCCCCACGGATCGCCCCGTGTCGTCGCCAGGGCCCGCCGGTCGAGACCGGCGGGCCCTCGACACGCACCGGCCCGAACCGACCCGAACCGGGAGTCCCCGACGCGATGCGCTCGTCCCTCCGCCACCGACTCGCTGCGACGACGGCACGCCGCGTCCCACGACGCGGTCGAGCGGACGCAGGTGAGTCGCTGCTCGAGATCGTGATCACCGTGGTCGTCATCGGCGTCACGGTGACCGCCCTCGTGTCGGGCCTCGCGAGCGTGTCGGCGGCTGGTGAGGCGCATCGCCAGGGTGTGCGCGCCGACACCGTGATGCGCAACTACGCCGAGGCGGCGAAGGCGGCCGCTCGGGCGTGCACCGTCGGGGGCACGTGGCAGCCCGTGTACTCGCCGCCCAGCGGCTACACGGTGTCGCGCACCCCGGCGTCGTCGGCGTGCCCGCCGATCGCGACCCCCGCCCGGGTCGATCTCACGGTCGCTTCGCCGAGCGGTGTCACCCAGACCATGACGATCGTGGTGCGCACCCCGTGAATCCCCGAGACCGCCGACGCCCCCGAGACCCCGATCGCGACCGCGGTGCGTCGCTGATCATGGCGATCGGCTTCGTCGTGCTGGTCGGATCGATCGCCGCCGGCCTGTCGGGTCTGGTGACGTCGAGCAACACGAACCGGATCGCGCTGGGGCAGGTGCGCGACCTGCAGTATGCGGCCGACGGTGCGATCGAGGAAGCGATCACCGAGGTGCGCTTCCTCGACCGCGACACCGACGGCTCGTGTGGCGCCCCCGTCGGGACGACCACCGCCACCCTGAACGGTTACGACGTCCGGGTGGTGTGGCAGGCGGTCTGCGGTGTGGTGCGCACCGCCACCGGTGATCTGGTCGCACAGCGCAACGTGCTGTTCACGGCGTGTGAGGACGAGGGTCCGACGTGCGCGGGCACCGACGTGCTCGTACGAGCGCAGGTGAACTTCGAGCAGGCGGCCACCGGCGAGGTGACCCGCACCTGGGTGCAGGCCTGGTCGTACGACGGGCGCGACGAGCCGCCGACGGTCGTCGAGCCGGCGTCGGATCCCTCGTGGACGTGGGAGGTGTACGACGGGACGGCGCTCGGCGGGGCGGTGCTCGCGTCGAACGCCACGCCGGCGATCGACGTGAACTGGGGGAGCGGGAGTCCCGAGCCGAGCGTGGGGAACGACACGTTCTCGGTCCGGGTGACGCGCACACTGGTGCTGCCGGCCGGCACGTACACGGTGATCGGTGGATCCGACGACGGCATCCGCGTCACGGTCGACGGTGTGCGCCTGATCGACCGCTGGTCGGACCGCTCGTACGGCACCAACTCCGTCCCGGTCACCCTCACGGCCGGTGCGCACGACGTGGTGGTCGAGTTCTACGAGAACGGCGGCCAGGCCCGACTGACCCTGCAGATCCTCGACGCCGGTGGCACCGACGTGTCGCGCTGACGGTCGGGATCGGGTCGGGATCGGGTCGGGATCGGGTCGGGATCGGGTCGGGATCGGGTCGGGATCGGGATCGTCAGCCGCTGGCGGCCGGACGCACCACGGGCGGCGGCAGAGTCGGCGGCCGGGTGACCGGGGTGGCCGAACCTCGGGTGCGAGTGCGCAGGAACTCGAGGTAGTCGTGGCCGTTCAGGGGCCGCGTGAACAGGTACCCCTGGCCGATGTCGACGCCCGCGCGGCGCACCTGGTCGAGCACCTGAGCGTTCTCGATGCCCTCGGCCACCACCTGCAGGCCGAGTGCGTCGGCCAGCTCCACCGTCGAGCGGACGATCGCGATGGCCCGTGAGTCGCCGACGATCGCGAGCACGAACGACTTGTCGATCTTCACCTCGTCGACCGCCAGGTCGAGCAGTCGCGCCATCGACGAGTAGCCCACACCGAAGTCGTCGATCGAGATGCGGATGCCGGCGGCTCGCAGGCTGGCGATCGATCGGGCAGCACGCTCGGAGTCGTGTGCCAACTCGGTCTCGGTGATCTCGAGGGTGAGCTGACCGGCGGGGTAGCCGTAGATCTGCAGCAGGTCGGACACGTACTCGGCGAGGTTGTCGTCGACGACGTCGCGGTGGGAGATGTTGACGCTCACCCCGACGTGCGGGCATCGCTCGGCGTGGAACGAGATCGCCTGCGCGAGCACGGCACGGGTGAGGCCCGGCACCAGGCCGGCGCGCTCGGCGAGCGGGACGAACTCGTCCGGCATGAGCATGCCCCGGGTGGGGTGTTCCCACCGCACGAGGGCCTCCGAGCTGGTGATCCGACCATCGGCGAGCGACACCTTCGGCTGGTACGCGAGCGACAGCCCACGGTGCTCGATCGCGAGGCGCAGATCCTCGAGGAGTTGGAGTTTTTCGCGGGTCTGATAATCGCTCGCCGGCCGGTAGCGCTCGACGCCGGTTCGGCGCTGCTTCGCGTCGTACATCGCGACGTCGGCACAGCGCAGCACGCCGGCGCGGCTGCCGGCGTGGCTGGGGTACAGCGCCACCCCGATCGCGGCGCCGACCCGGACGCCGACGCCGTCCACCTCGAACGGCTCGTCGAGGGATGCGAGCAACAGCCGGGCGGCGTCGACCGCGGCATCCTCGTCCGAGAGCAGCAGCACGACACCGAACTCGTCACCGCCGAGGCGGGCCAGCAGCCCGCTGTCGCCGACGACGGGGCGGAAGCGGTCGGCGACGAGGCGGAGCAACTCGTCGCCCGCGTGGTGGCCGAGCGAGTCGTTCACCTCCTTGAAACCGTTCAGGTCGACGATCATCACGCTGACGACGTCGGGGGCGACGGCGATCAACCGGTCGAGTCCCTCCAGGAAGCCTCGACGGTTGGTGAGGCCGGTGAGCTCGTCGGTGCGGGCGAGCCGGTAGCTCTCGCTGCCGGTGTGCAGTTCGTGCACGGTGATCGCGGTGCGCACGATCACCGCCGCGACGGCGCCCAGCGCGAGGAGCGCCGAGATCACGTTCACCTCGCCGAGGATGCCGACGCCGAGGATGCCGAGCGCGACGAGGCTGAACAGCACCGGGACGACGGTGAGCTGCGACAGGCGCTGTCGTTCGTGACGCTGGTTGGTGAGCGGCAGCCAGGCGGCGAGGCCGAGCACGACCGCGCCGACGAGGCGCACGTCGTGGGTCCAGCGGGGCGGGGCCTCGAACGCGATGCGTGGTCCGGCGCCGAGGACCCAGTCGAGATGGCCCAGATCGGCCGCGGTGACGAGCCCGAACGCGACGACGAGCGCCCCGACCGCCCAGCTCAGGTGGTAGCGCATCGAGGTGATCGCCGCGGCCACCGCAGCGGCGGCCGCGAGGTCGGCGAGCACCAGGAGGATCGCGATCTGGAACTCGT
>JACJWG010000018.1 GCA_020637235.1 Acidimicrobiaceae bacterium
AGTGCTTGGGTGGCGGCCTCGCCGTGGTGTTGCGAGGGACCCGATGAGTGGTCCAGTTGCTATGCGGCTCGGGGTTGGTTGATGGTCCACTTCGCGGCGAAGTCGGTGGGGGTGAGCCCTCCGTGGGCGGAGTGGGGTCGGTTGACGTTGTAGTCGATCCGCCAGTCCTCGATGAGCACGCGGGCTTCGAGCAGGTTGTCGAAGTGGCGGCCGTTGAGGAACTCATCGCGGAAGCGACCGTTGAAGCTCTCGATCCAGGCGTTCTGCCACGGCGAGCCCGGGTCGATGAAGACCGACGCCGTGCCGTTGAATCGGCACCAGTCCGCAACGGCGTGGGCGATGAACTCTGGCCCGTTGTCGAACCGCACGAACCCCGGTGCCATGCCGCGTTCGAGCACGAGCCGTTCCAAGATGTCCACGACGTCGTCGGCGTCGATCGAGCGGTGGACTTCGATGGCGAGGCATTCGCGGGTGAACTCGTCGATCACGTTGAGCATCTTCAGGGTACGCCCGTCGCTGGTGGTGTCGAACTGGAAGTCGAGCGCCCACAGGGCGTTGGGTCGGATCGGGCACATCGCCCCGACCGGGGCGCCGATCCCGATCAGCCGCTTCTTGCGCTTGCGCGTGGGAACGCGCAGGCCCTCGTCACGCCACAGCCGGCGGATCCGCTTGTTGTTCACCTGCCAGCCGGCCTGACGGGCCGCGTGCGCAGCGCGGCGCCACCCCCACCGCGGACGCTGCTTCGAGAAGTCGCGCAGGAACTCGCGGAGACAGGCCTCGTCGTCACTGATCGGCGGCGGCGCGAGGCGCTGGGTTGAGCGGTGCTGACCGACCACGGTGCAGGCGCGTCGCTGGGAGACCCCGAACCGGGCGCGCAGCATCTCGACAGCCGCGCGCTTGCGGTCCGGGGTCAGAATTCCCCCTTCGCGACCTCCCGCAGCATGTCGATGTCGAGCGCCTGGTTCGCGACCAGCTTCTTCAACCGGGCGTTCTCCGCCTCGAGCTCCTTCAGGCGCTTCGCGTCGTTGGCCTTCATCCCGCCGTACTGGGCGAGCCAGCGATGCCACGTCGACTCCGCGATCTCCAGATGCCGGCACACCTCGTCGAGCTCCCTGCCCGTGGCGAGCAGGCGATGCCCCTCGTCGAGCTTGCGGATGATCTGCTCCGGCGTGTGCCGGCGACGCTTCTTGGTCATGGTCGTTGTGCGAGGGACCTCCCGAACGAGGGATCGCTGGCGCTCGGAGTCGCATCCGCAGCGGCGTGTAGGGCGATCCCCGCTCAGCGACGATGGCCGAGTTCTGGAGCCAAGTCATCTCGTCCGAGATCTGGGCGCGGTCGCTCGAGCTCGAGTCAGCCCTCCAGCGTCTGCGTGCCCGGCCCGTCCACGCTGTCGATCGCGGATGCAAATCCTGGGAGGCCGATTCGCCCTGACGGGGAGTGTCAGAGAAACGGTGTAACTGGTTGCTGGTCTGACAGGCTGACCCGCGGGGCGGGTCTGCCAGAGAGGACAGACAGTGACTGATTCTACTGAGACCATGGATGGTGCTCCGGGACCGGCCGAGCCGGCGGTGGTGGTGCCGCTGGATGAGGTTGATCGGCAGGCGTTCGCTGAACGGCTGGTTGCCGAGGCCCAGTCCGCTGGGGTGCGGCTGATCGGGCCGGGCGGTCTGCTCGCGGATGTCGCGAAGCGTGTGATCGAGACCGGGCTCGAGGTCGAGATGACCGAGCACCTCGGCTACGCGAAACACGCCGCCGACGGCCGTGATCACGGGAACTCCCGGAACGGCACCCGGACCAAGACGGTGATCACCGAGCTCGGCCCGATCGAGATCGATGTGCCGCGTGATCGTGACGGGACGTTCGAACCGGCAACGGTCCGCAAGCGGCAACGCCGTCTCGAAGGGGTCGACGCGATGGTGTTGTCGCTCACCGCGAAGGGCTTGACGACGGGTGAGGTCGCAGCGCATCTCGCCGAGGTCTACGGCGCGTCGGTGTCGAAGGACACGATCTCGAAGATCACCGACGCCGTGTTGGAAGAGATGGCCGGCTGGCTGATCCGCCCGCTCGACCGCGTCTATCCGGTGTTGTTCATCGACGCGATCCACGTCAAGGTCCGCGACGGCCAGGTCGCGAACCGGGCGTTCTACTGCGCGATCGGCGTCACCGTCGACGGCCGCCGAGACATCCTCGGGATCTGGCCCTCGCCCGGTGGTGAAGGAGCGAAGTTCTGGCTCGGCGTGCTGACCGAGCTCCGCAACCGCGGCGTCGCCGATGTCTGCATCGTCGTGTGCGACGGCCTGAAAGGCCTGCCGGACGCGATCACCACGACCTGGCCGCAAGCGATCGTCCAGACCTGCGTGCTGCACCTGATCCGCAACACGTTCCGCTTCGCGGCCCGCCAGCACTGGGACGCGCTCGCCAGAGATCTGCGGCCGGTCTACACCGCGGTCAACGAGACCGAAGCACGCACCCGGCTCGACGACGTCTACGACCGATGGGCCGAGCGTTACCCGGCGATCCGGGTGCTCTGGGACAACGCCTGGACCGAGTTCGTGCCGTTCCTCGACTACCCGGCCGAGATCCGCCGAGTGATCTACTCGACGAACTCGATCGAGAGCCTCCACGCCCGCTTCCGGCGAGCGACCCGAGCCAGAGGGCACTTCCCGAACGAGCAAGCAGCGATGAAATGCCTCTACCTTGTCGTCCGATCGCTCGACCCCACCGGCCGAGGATCCGAGCGATGGATGAACCGCTGGAAACCAGCCCTCAACGCCTTCGCGATCACCTTCGAAGGCCGACTCTTCCCAACCGACAACTAACAATGCCAACAGCCGGTTACACCGTTAATCCGACAGTCCCCTTCGGAGTCCTCATGGACGCCGTGCGCATCTGCAGCCTGGGACAGATCACCGACGCCCTCTTCGACGTCGGCGGCCGCTACCGCCGGAACATCTGACTCCCGACTTCACCCGTAACTGGTCCGCAACTCGACCAAAGGAGCCGCTACGCAGCCGGTGACCGTTGCGTTCGGTGACGCGGCCTTCGGTGCGTTCAGATGGAAGTGCGCGAGTTCGCCAGCCGCAGCGCAGCTGCAAGCCGTGTCCGACGTGGCAAGGTCGTCTAGCCCACGACGTCTCCTCGGATATCCAGAGACGAGATGCATGCGTACGTCGCCGCTCAACCGGACCTCCATGACGACACGTCGACGTGGAACGTGAGGTTGTCGTTCGGCATTCGCCCGCTCCGAAACCAGAACCGTGCGATCGTCGCCGGTTCGACGAACGCAAAGAACACGTGCTGCGGAGGGCCGCGTCTCAAGCAACGAATCCGGCCGTGGGATCATGCTTGGGCCGGCTGGGCTGCGCCGGCTGGGGTTCGTGTGGCCTCGATTCGGTTCGGACGGTCAGGTGTGATCGGTCGGGAGGGAGCGCGACGAGGGGCTGTGGTTGATGAGCATGCCGGTGCATGCTGCGAGGATGCCGACTCCGCCGATGGCGAGCAGTCCGAGCATGGTGGGTCTGTCGGCGACGATCGCCCCGAGGAGAAGTGCGCCGATGGAGCTGGCGCCCAGCTTCGCGCTGGCGCCGAGGGTGAACACGCCGGAGCGTAGGTGGGCCGGGGCGTAGTCGCTGCGAGCTCGGTAGGTGGCCACGAGCAGCGGACCGTCGGCCATCCCGATGGCCACGGCAACGGGGATCATGATGGGCCAGCCCACGCCGCTGAGCAGCATCAGCAGGGCGCCGCTTGCCATGATGGCAGCCAGCGTCATCGAGACGGGTTCGGGGCGCCGTCGCGTGCGCGTGAGCGCGAGTGAACCGGCGAGCGCACCGATCGCGATGGAGGTCGCAGCAACTCCGGCGCGTTCCGGGGGCAACTGGTACGCGTCGACGGCGGCGACGAGTGCCAGCTCGAGCCCGCCGAGGCCGAGGCTGAACATGGTGGTCGATACCGTCACGGCCAGCAGCGCTCGGGAGCGTCCGATGGAGCGGGCGGCGTCGAGGATGCCGGGTCGTGCCGCTGTGTCGGGGGTCTGGTTGGTGCGACGTGCCGTCCGGGTGGTCGCCAACTGTGCGGCTGCCAGGAAGGTGAAGACCGCCAGGAGCATGAACGCTGCCGGGGGACGCCAGGCGGCGACTGCGGTGACGACCGCGGGAGCGAGCAGGCCCGCAATGTTGTAGCCGGTCCCGTCCCATGCCGCCAGCATCGAGTGGTCGTCACTCCATCCCATGATCACGCTGCTCAGCCCTCCCGTGAGGACCGGTGTGCAGACCGAGAAGATCACGGCCGCAAGCAGCGCCGGCGCGAGCTGCAGATCCGACACTGCGAGCACGACGCAGCCAGCGGTCGCGAGCGTTGCGCATCCTGCCACCCACCGTTCCGGATTCCGTGCACGATCGAGCGCAGACCCGAGGACTGGTCCGGTGAAGAGTTGTGGCAGCGTCGATGCGGCGATCAACGGAGCGGCGATTTCGGTTCGTCCCGCGCTCGCCGCCCACAGCACCAATGCGAGTGCGGTCGCCTCCGGCTGCACCCGAGCGGTCGTCGAAGCCATCAGGATCCGGATGCGTAACGGTAAGATCACCGAATGACGTTACCTTCGGTCGGTGCTGCTGCGGTCGTGCAGCGCGTGGTCGAACTCGTCGACGCCGTCGAACGCACCACCGACCGCATCGACCAGCGGTCGGCTGTCATCGGGGTCTTCGAACGCTGGAACGACGGCCCCGACGCCGCACTCGACGCTCGGTTCGACCGCGTCATCGCCGCGATCGCACGGCTGAGTCAGATCTTCGACGACATCGACGCCGATCGCAGCGCCGCGCTCATCAACGGCTGGTTCAACGACGTCGCCGCCACACCTCGTCTCGTGCGAGAACCGGTCTGGGGATGGCACATCCACGTCGATCCGCCCGACGCCGATTGGTCGACCTGGCTGCTGGCATCCAGCGCACTCGGCTTCGCCGCTCTCCTTGCCGAGCGTGATCACGTGCCATGGGGACGATGCGACGACGATGGCTGCCGCCGCCCGTACCTCGACCGAGGGCGGCGGACCGCACAGCGATACTGCTCACCTACCTGCGCATCACGAGCACGAGTGCGCAGGCACCGCGCCCGGACCGACAACGAATCCCGACACGCGCAGGCACGTTGACACGGGCCGGCATGTCGCTCCGGGCGGCATCGGTCGAGCGCTGATCGTCAGGGCCGAGTCCCGACTGCGCGACGATCACGTCGAGTTCCTCCCAGTGAAGACCCTGTCTGCCTCGGCCGCCGACGGACGTGCTCGTCAAGCGGCTGTAGCAGCCGGGCCTGGTTCCGTTCGTCCGAGCCGGATCGCCGCGGCCCCTCGAGTTGGCCGAGTTCTGGAAGGCTGCGTTGGGCTGCGTCGCGGCACGGCCGCCCTTCGGGTGGAGCGTGGTGCTGCGACCGAGGCCTGAGGTGATCGAAGAACACGAGACGCGGCGAGGAACGAGTGCATACCGATGATTCGGGCTTCGCAAACCCGTCGCAACGCCGGTGGCGCTCGTCTAGCGTGAGCGTCCGTGCGCCTGTGACCGAACGCCCCATCTTGCTCGTAGCCCGCTACTTCAAGGAGTTCGTTCGTCATGCCTGTTCCGCCATCCGCCTCCACACTCGAACCTGCACCGCTCGCAGGTCGCGTCGCACTCGTCACCGGGGTGTCGCGCCGAGTCGGGATCGCTGCCACGATCGCCCGTCAGATGCTGCTCGACGGAGCTTCCGTGCTTGCGTCGGGCTGGCATCCGCACGATGCCGACCAGCCTTGGGGCGCTGACGCCGGCCGAGCTCGAGCGACCATCGACTTCGTGACCACCGACCTCCCCGGCGCCGACGGTCGCTTCCACTACGTCGAGGCCGACCTGGCCGATCCCGAGACCCCCGGTTCGTTGGCGCGCCTTGCTGTCGAGCGGTTCGGAGCGCTCGACATCGTGGTTGCGTGCCACGCCCGATCGTCCAGCCAGTCGCTGCGTGACGTCACCGTTGCCGAACTCGACGCGAGCTGGGCGGTCAACGCTCGAGGAACCCTACTCCTGGCCAAAGCGCTTCAGCAGTATCGCGACCCGACTCGACCTGGCGGGCGACTGATCACGTTCACCAGCGGACAGCATCTCGGGCCCATGCCGGACGAGTTGCCGTACATCGTCTCGAAGGGAGCAATCCAGCAGATGACGGCGTCGCTGTCGGACGGCCTGATCGATGAAGGCATCACGGTCAACTGCGTCAACCCCGGTCCGGTCGACACCGGATACGCCGACGCTGACGCGCACGCACACGTCGCTGCGATGTTCCCCGCGAAGCGCTGGGGACAGCCATCTGACGTGGCTTCCCTCGTTCGCTTTCTCGCGAGCGACGGCGGAGCGTGGGTCACTGGCCAGACCATCAACGCTGAGGGAGGGTTCCGCAGATGACCGCCCAACTCCCGCGCAGGACGGCAGCTCGGCGCTGTCGGTGGACGTCGGGTGCGCTCCAGGTCGCTGAGCGAGCAGGAGCGCACCAGACGTCTGATGCCGCTCTGGACGGCATGACATTCCGTCCAGAGCGGCACCCTCGACGCTGCGGTCAGTCGTCGGGGCACTCGCCGAAGGTCAGCTCGGCTCCCGGGTATTGGAACCGGTCCTCGTAGAGTTCGATCTCGTGCTCGGCGCCGAAGTCGGCGACACCGAGGTCGACCAGCGCCTCCAACTTCAGGCCGAGCGCGATCTTCACACCGAAATTGAGGCCGAGACATGTGCCCTCGGTCGAGATCTTGCCCTCGAGTTGGGCCGAGATCGGTTGCACGGTGCCCTCAACACCGACGGTGGCGCGGGCGACCGTCGCATCCTTGCCGAAGGCGAGGGTCACCTTCAGCCCTAGGTCGATGCCGAGTTCGCCCTCGAGCGACGCCTCGAACGGCAGCGCCTTGAACTCGCTGATCGGGCTCGCCGACACGTTCGGTTGCAGCGAGATCCCGCACGGGACGACGGCGTAGTAGATCTCCTCGACCCATTTCGTGAAGGTCTCCGTGATCCAACTGAAAACGCCCCAGACGCTCTCCTCGTACGTCTTCTGGACCTGCCGACTCCGCTGTTGCTGGCACTGCTGCTTGACGACAGCGATGCCGGCCGACGCCTTCACCCCGGCGTAGGCACTCACGCCGGGACCGGACAGGGTCACCTTCGCTGATGCCGAGCCGTCGATCTGGGGTTCGACCGAGACGACCACCGGGATCGGTGACGCCTTGAGCGCAGGGAACTCGAGCTTGGGGAGGTCCTCGATCGTGCATTCGACCGCCGCCTCGAGCTCGACGAGCGGCCTGATCGTCAGCGCCGCTCCCGCCTCGAGGCTGACGCTGACGGAAGTAAGCGACACCGACATGTCGACCGACGCCTTCGGCGTGATCTTCTGCTCGAGTCCGAACACGGCCGAGCCCTGTGCCTCACAGACGACCTTCGGTGCCCGGACGAACGGGCTGGCGGGACGCGCCGTCACCTGGGCGACGGCTGGCTGCGGGTGCACCGGCGGGGTGGGGATCGGGACCGCCATGGTCGAGGCCGGGTTGCGAAAACCGCTCGGTGCGGCCGGTTGGGGGACGTCGAACGTGATCGGAGCGTCGATACCGGGTTGCACCGTCTGATCGATCACGAGTTGGCCGCCGACGCGCACCTGGACCTGTGCCAGCGCTGCGGCACCGTCACCACAGGGCACGGAGTTCACGATGCGTACGGTGTAGCTGCCCTGTGGCGGGTCGGCCTGCCAGAAGATGTTCTCGGCGCGCTCGACCTGCGCGGCGCAGTCGCCGCCGCGGTCGTCGACGTCGAGGAAGCCGCCGGTGGGGCTCGACGGCTGTTGGTACGAGACCTCCGCACCGGTGGGCTCGGTCACGAACACGTCGAGGTCGTCTCCCGACGCCCAGAGCAGGGTCACCTGAACCGCTCCGGTGCCGAGGTCGGCGGGCGGTTCGAGTTCCCCGACGTCGACCACATCGCTCGGCGCGGGAGCGGTTGCGATCGCTGCGGCTGCCTCGCCGACGCCGAACACGATCGGACCGTCGATGCCGACAGCGACGACGGTGTCGACGACCACGGCGCCGTCGACGAGCACCTGGACTTGCGCGAGCGCAGGGCCGTCGCACGACGTGCGACGGATGACGTCGACGTAGTAGAGCCCCTCGACGCCGCCGGACCAGGCAGCGTGTTCGGCGCGCTGTGTCGTGTCACCGCACGCCCCGCCGGCATCGGCGAGGTCGAGGGCGCCGCCGGACGGCGTGGTGCCGGTCTGTGCCGACACCTGCGCACCGCTCGGCTCGCTGACGACGACGTCGAGGTCGTCGCCGGATGCCCAGAGCACGATGACCTGGACGTTGCCCGTCGCGAGCCCGCCGGGTGCGGTGAGCCCGAGCGTGTCGGGCACCGAGACGGGACCGCCGGCTCGAACGATCTCGCGGGTTCGGTCGACGTTCGACTCCCACCTCGGACTCCCGGCCGGCACGACGCAGGCACCGCCCGCGTCGGCGGGATCGAGCGGGTTCCGGCCGGCGTCGAGCTCGCCGGTGTCCCAGCATCCGTCACCGTCGCTGTCGGCGAGGAGCGGATCGGTGCCATACAGCGCGCCCTCGCCGTCGGGGAGCGAGTCGAAGTCGGAATCGGTGTTGAGCGGATCGGTGCCGAGCACTTCGACCTCGGTGAAGTCGTCGAGCGAATCGCCGTCGCTGTCGGCAACGTTCGGATCGCTGCCGACGCGGGCCTCGGTCGCGTCGCTGAGGCCGTCGCCGTCGGTGTCCTGCCCCTCCTGGCACTGTTCTGGGCTCAGCGGATCGGTCGATTCGAAGTCGTAGCACCCTGCGTCGATGTCACCCGACAGGTCGAGGTAGCTGAACACCGCGTTCAGCGGCACAGCGGTGTTGACCACGGCCGTGGTCGAGTCGGCTCGGAGCAGCCCGGCCGGTGCGTCGTCGCACGAGGCGATCAGGCCGTAGAACGCCTCGTCACCGGCGATGGAGGTCGGGACGAGGATCGGGGAGCCGATCATGCAGTGGTCCGTCATCTCGGCCCGTCCGACGAGCGGAAGGTCGGTCGCGCTCTGGCGCGTCCAGGCGCCGTTCACGAGCGTGATCCGAACCGATGTCTCGTCGAGCCGTTCCGCGTTCAACTCGTCGAACGTGGTGGGGACGATCGTGTTCGGGGCGAGTGCGTACGCGACGCTCTGCGCGCCGAGACCTGCGGTCGTG
This sequence comes from Acidimicrobiaceae bacterium, assembly GCA_020637235.1. GTDB lineage: Bacteria > Actinomycetota > Acidimicrobiia > Acidimicrobiales > Ilumatobacteraceae > VFMC01. Next base: position 9,224 of record JACJWG010000018.1, read on the forward strand.
GCGCTCGCCGACATCGACCACTCGGCGATCTCGCCGTTGCGATCGAACTGGGCGAAGACGGTGAACGTGTACTGGTGCTCGGGATCGAGCCCCACGGCGACGGCACGGTGTGCGGTCGGGGCGAGGAGTTCGACGGCCTCACCGTCGCTGGGGTCGGTGGCCGCTACGGTGCCGTCGGTCCGGCGCACGACGTACGAGACGCTGGCGTCGACCCCGGCGACGTCCATCGCCGACGCGTCCCATGCGAGGTCGACGGTGGTGGCGGTCAGGCTCTCGATCCGCATTCGCAACGGGTTCGACAAGGTCGAGACATCGAAGTCGACGACAGCGATCTGCTCCGGCTGATCGGCTGTGGGCTCATCGACCGTGACCGTGCGTGGCTCCAGCGGCTCGACGAGCGACATGTTGCCGCCCGCGATCGACGGACCGAGCGGGGTCACCGTGTACGTGCCGGGTGCGATCTCCACCTCGGTCCGTGTGGCTGCGTCGGCGCCGAGCACCGACACGACGTCGGAGGTGCCGTCGTCGACGTTCTCGACCGCGAACGACGTGATACTGCCGGCGAACGCCGTGCCGGACGTGCTCGTGAAGGCGATCGCCGACCGGAGCGCAACTGTGGGCTCGGTCTCCGTGCCATCACCGGTGGCACCGTCCGTGGCCGCGGGCGCCCCCGATGCCGAACTGTCGGTCGCGTCGGCCGTCGTCTCATCGGTCGACGCCGGCTGCTCCGATGGGCTGCACGCCGTGGCGACCATCGTTGCTACGAGCGCGACGACGACAACGCTTCGACTACGGACTCTCATCGATGGACCCCCCGCCCCTCCCGCCCAGTGTCGGGCGGCCGACTGTAGCCGACTCGTGCTCGTGCGCTGGCACCGACACGAGGTCGGATCAGGTGCGACGGCGAGGTGCGTGAGGCTGCCGTCGGCGAGGCGCCCTACCAGTGCTCGCCCACACTCAGCTCGACCTGCCCGGGTACAGGTCGGGCACGGGGCTCACGACACGGCTCACGAGAGGGACCCACGTCCAGCCGGCTGCTCCGAGGCGACCCGTGGGAGCGCGGGAACTCACGGCCCCGCCCGTGCGCGAGGATGCGGAGGTGGACGTGACGGCGCGGGCGGTGCTGGTCGTGGGGGCGCAAGCGTCAGGAAAGTCCTCCGTCGGTCGCGCGCTCGCCGATCGGGTCGGGCGTGGGGCGTTCATCGAGGGTGACGTGCTGTGGAAGATGGTCGTCGCCGGTGCTGTCGACATGTCGAGCGAATCGAACGCGGAGGCGGACCGGCAACTCGCGCTGCGGTACCGCCACGGGGCGATGCTGTGCGAGTCGTTCGTCAAGGAGGGGTTCGTCGCCGTTCACGCCGAGAACATGTACGGCCCTCAGGTGGAGCGACACGTACGCACGCTCCGATGTGACCGCTCCCTGGTGGTGCTGCGACCGAGGCCTGAGGTGATCGAGCAACGCGAGACGCGGCGAGGATCGAGTGCATACCGAGCATGGATTCCTCCCGGGGGCACGTTGCGCGACGCGATCGACCGATTCGACGAATGGCTCGACGCGACGCCACGAATCGGATTGTGGGTCGACTCGTCGGATCAGACCGTCGACGAAACCGTGGACACCATCCTGGAGCAGTGGGCGCAGGCTGTCGTCGAGTAGCAGGACGGGCCGTCACCAGATCACGGGACTTCGGGCACCCTCTCTCTCGCCGGTCGAGCCGGGCACGAGTGAGCGGTTGTTGGTCAGGCGACGCAGAACTCGTTGCCTTCCGGATCCAGCATGACCACGTGTCCCAGTGCATCGTCGTAGAACTCTTCGCGCACGACCGACGCTCCGGCGGCGATCAGCCTCGGGACCTCGGCGCGTATCAGACGTTCCCGCTCGACCATGTCCCATGGCCTGGGGCCTGCGACACGAACATCGATGTGCATCCGATTCTTCGCCGTCTTGCGTTCGGGGACCTTCAGGAATCCGATCGCTGGACCCACGCCGTCGGGATCGACGATCGATGCGTTGTCCGGCTCGTCGAATCCGGGCTCCCGGACGTAGCCGAGGGCGACCGCCCAGAACTCCGCCAGCCGCTGCGGCTCATCCGCGTCGCACCCCAGTGTCCAGTGTGTTGCCATCGACGAAATCTACGCATCTGCTGCGAGCCAGTGCTCGTGGGACACGACCTCGGGGAGATCGGGTGCAGCGCTCGTCCTGTCGTCCATGACGTGCTCCTCGTCCTCGGCCACCCGCTGCAGCAGGAGACGACGCGCTCGGCGCGAACTCACCGCTGCGATCCAGCGCTCGTTCCACCCGGCCGTCGGCTCGGCGTCCCGTCCGCGCTGCGCCGGGCGCTCGGTTGCGGCTCCTCCAGCTGTTCGCCGATTCGATGTGTACGTGTGCGGGTAGCGGAGAGCGCATGGCACGCTCGCTGTGGACCGGATCGATCGGTTTCGGACTCGTCAACGTCCCGGTGAAGGCCTATCCGGCCGTGCGGGATCACGACGTCCACTTCCACCGCGTCGAGAAGGGTTCGGGTGCCCGCGTGCGCAACCGGCACGTCGCCGAGGACACCGACCGCGAGGTGGAGACCGACGACATCGAGATGGGCTTCGAGATCTCGAAGGGCAAGTACGTCACGTTCACCAAGGACGAGCTCGCCGAGATCCGGCCGGAATCCACCAAGGTGCTCGAGGTCAGCGACTTCGTGGCGCTCGAGGAGATCGACCCGGTGTTCTACGACCGGACGTACTGGCTCGGACCAGATGGCGCTCCGGCGGCCAAGGCATACGGGTTGCTGCTCGCCGCGATGGAGGATCGTCAACTGGTCGCGATCGGGTCGGTGGTGATGCGGAACAAGCAATACCTGGCAGCGATTCGCCCGATGAACGGTGGGCTCGCGATGTCGACGATGCGCTTCGCCGACGAGATCGTCGCCAAGTCCGACATCGAGGGGCTCGGCAAGCGGACGACCAAACCGGATCAGCGGGCGATGGCAATGGCCACGACCTTGATCGACTCGATGCAGACCCCGTGGCGGCCGGAGCACTACCACGACACCTACGAAGAGGAACTGCGCCGGCGGATCAAGGCCAAGCGGGCGGGCAAGGACATCAGCGAACCACGGGCGACGAAGCCGGCCGAGACCGTCGTGGACCTGATGGCTGCGCTGGAGGAGAGCGTGGCCGCGGCCAAGAAGGGTCGCCGAACGCCTGCTGGCTCGAAGAAGTCGTCCCGGAGCCGCACCGCCGCCTCGACGAAACCGCCTCGTCGCACCGCTCGTACCTCGGCCCGAACGAAGTCACGCAACAGCGCCTAGACAGCTCGTCGGCGAGGCGTGCGCACCGCTCGGCCCGACTCGATGGCCGCCACGCACATGCGCGGGTACGGTCGGCATGGTGAAGATCAGCCTCACGCTGGATGCAGCAGATCCCCTCCGGTTGGCCGAGTTCTGGACGGCTGCGTTGGGCTACGTGGCGGCGCCGCCGCCGGCGGGGTGGGCGTCATGGGAGACGTGGTTGCGGGACATGGACGTGCCCGAGGCCGAATGGAACGACGGCGCAGCCATCGTCGATCCGGCGGGGGACGGTCCGTCGATCAGCATCGTGCGGGTGCCGGAGCCCAAGTCGGCCAAGAACCGTCTCCATCTCGACATCCATGCGACCCCTGGCCGTCACCTCGAGGCTGCCGCGCGAGCGACGCTCATCGATGCGAAGGTCGCCGAGTTGCTGGCGATCGGGGGGTCGGTGGTGGAGCGGCACTGCGTGGCCGACGTGCTCGATCACGTCGTCTTGCGCGACCCCGAGGGCAACGAGTTCTGCATCGTCTGACCGCTGCCCGGCGTGGTGACGTCCGGTCGTGGGGAGTCGGCAAGCAGGTCGAGCGTCGCCTTCATCGCCCCGATGCCGGCGGCCATGGCTCGCTCGATGTGGTCGCGGACATCGTCGGGGAGGAAGTCCGCACTCCATTCCACCTCCGTCCCGTCGGGGTGGGCGGACGCACGAGCGACACCGTTGTAGTGGGTGGTCGCTCCACCTTCCGACGTCCAGACGACGCGATGGAGGTCGTCATCGACGGTGATCAACGGTTCGCGCACGATGGCGCCGCTGGCGAAGGTCACGAGACGAGTGTGTCCGTCCATGGCGGTGTCGACGACGAAGCCTGGAACGAGCCGTGTGTGCAGCTGGTCGACGGCCCTCAGCGCGTCCCAGACCGCGTCGAGCGGGGCGGAGGTGATGAACGACTTCACGACACTGGCCATGTGACGGCGACCTTTCTCGAACGATGTGTGACCTGTCCGATCGTGCGGTCTCCCCCGACCGGAGAGTCAAGCCCGTTCGCCGCCACCCAGGTGATGTCGCCGAGGATGCGGAAACTCCTCGTTGGAGGTGAGCGGTGACCGATCAGCGTCCGTCGAGCGGTGCCCACGTGCGGCTCAGCTCGTCGGCCGCAGCGGTGAGGCGATCGGAGTGGAACTGCGGCGGCGGACGGCCGGCGGGAGCGATTCGCTACCGTCACGTGGGGATGGGCGTGGTTCGGCGAGGGGAGCATGGACACGTGCATGAGGTGACGAATGCCAAGAGGGCTGCTCGTGAGGCGGCCGAGCGTGCCTTGCAGGACGCTGCGTTGCGGTTGCTGCGTCGCGATGGGGTGCTCGCTGGTCTGAACATGCAGGAGGTGTCGGACGAGGCGTCGGTGAACCGTGGGTTGATCCATCGGTGGTTCGGGTCTCGGCAGGCGTTGCTGCGGTCGGCGCTTCGATCGCGGCAGGAGCGGCTCGGTTCGGAGGTCGCGGCGAGGTTCGAGCAGTCCCCGGCGAGTCGGACGGAGTGGGCCGTTCGTCAGTACGTGGAGGATCCGTCGTACGCGCAGATGGTGATGTTGCTGGCGCTGGATGGTGACGAGTCGTTCGAGCCGGTGCCGTACCTGCAGCGACGGTTGGAGGCGTTCGACGCAGAGATCGCGGCCGGTGTGTGGTCCGCAGATGCCGATCCGTTGGCGCTGACCCTGTTGTGGGACGTGATCCTGGACGGCTACTTCACGATGAGGAGCGCGCTCGTGGGACAGACCGGCGTCGCGGCAGCAGACCTCGACGAGCGGGTGTTCGCCACGGTCGGGCGACTCTTCGGAGCGGTGCTGAACGACACCCGCCCCGTCGCGCCCCGACGCCGTCGGCAGGCGAGAAAGCGCCCGGCTGGATAGTAGCGATTCGCTACTATTTGGCGATCTGCCCGGAGGGTCGGAATGGACGGGAGGTCGCGTGTTCGCAACAACGGTGGCGGGTGACGTGCAGGGACTTCACGTCGAAGGTGTTGTCAGGTTCTCGGGCGTTCCGTACGCGGAGAGCCCTGTCGGCGTTCGCCGCTTCGCTCCGCCGGTGCCTCGATGGCCGTGGACCGGCGTCCTCGATGCGACGCGGTTCGGCCCGCGGCCGCCGCAGCCGGCGATGGCCACGGTGTTCGACACCGGCGCCGATCCGGGCCCGATGGACGAGGACTGCCTGCGGGTCAACATCTACACGCCGGGCACTCGAGACCGGCGGCCGGTGATGGTGTGGTTCCACGGGGGCGGGCTCGCGTTCGGCTCGGCGAACGAGTACGACGGATCGAACTTGGCACGCAACCACGACGTCGTCGTCGTCACGGTCGGCTTCCGTCTCGGTCTCCTCGGTTTCGCCGACCTCAGCCCGTGTGGAAGAGGGTTCGAGGGATCGGCCTCCAACGGGTTTCGCGATCAGATCCTCGCCCTGCAATGGGTACGCGCGAACATCACCGCCTTCGGTGGCGACCCGGGCAACGTGACCGTGTTCGGCCAGTCAGGCGGCGGTCTGTCGATCCTCGCGCTGCTCGGCGCACCATCGGCCGACGGTCTGTTCCACCGTGCGATCGTGCTCAGTGCCGGACCGCCGCAGCCCGAGCCGCCCGAGGTCGTCTCGATCCTCGGCGGCACCCTCGACGCCGAACCCACCGATCTGCCTCGCCGGCTCCGAGAGCTCCCGGTCGAGCGGATCATCGAGCTCCAACAAGGCATCGGTTTCACCGCAGGCGGATCCGTCGACGGCACCGTCGTCACCCGATTCCCGGTCGACGCGATCCACCATCACGGCGCGGCCGGCGTCCCGATCGTCATCGGCACCACACGCGACGAAGGGACCTTGCTCACCTCGATGATGGCCGAGCTGCGTCCGGCCGTCCTCCGCATCATCGCCGAAGGCCTCGCCGCAGGAACCTTCGAAGGCGCGGACCCCGGCCCCTACCTCTCACGGCTCGACGCCGAGATCGACGGCGACGTCGAGTTCCACACCCGGGTCTGGACCGACCACTTCCGACGAACCGCGACCCGTGTCGCCGAAGCAGCCTGCGCCGCAGGACCAGGGGGCTGGCTCTACCGATTCGATCTCGAACCGACCGGCGTCCTCGCCGACGAGCTCGGCGTCACGCACGCAGCCGACCTCGGCTTCGTCTTCGACACCCTCCGGCCGGCTGCCGGCCCCGACCTCTACGACACCACGCTGCCCAGCGTGCGCGCCACCGCCGGCCGGTGGTCGGCCACGCTCGCATCATTCGCACGGCACGGCCATCCCAACGACCTCCAGCCCGGCTGGCCCCGGCACCTGCCGGACCGGACGTGCCTCGTCGTCGACCAGACGGACCGCATCGAACACGACATCGACCGAGACCTCCAGCACACCTGGGGTGACCGCTGACACCCGACCCACCGAAGCGCTGACGACGTCCCGTCGTGGCATGCGCCGACGCGGAGTCGTACACCGCAGGCGAGGCGACCGCCGTGCGTCGGGTGCGCTCGAGATCGCTGGGCGACCTCGAACGCACCAGACGGGCCGAGGTCGCGGGTTCGTCTCACCCGATGGGAGGTCGTTGGTCTGCTGGGAGGGAGCGGTGTGCGGCCCAGGCCGTACGGCACTGGGCTGCAGTGCCCCCGGGGTTGGCCGCGTGCCAGGCGCGGGTGAACTGGTTGAACTCGAGACTCTCCGACGGGGCGGGCAGCGGAGAGCCGACGGTTCGGTGCCAATGCTCGACCGCGTCGCCCAACGTTGCGCCCCCAGCGAGCAGGAAGGCGCGCATGTGTCCGTTGAACCGGAAGCCCGGCCCGATCTCGGCCATGAAGAACGCGCGCAGCTCCTGGGTGGACCTCTGCCCTGTCGGGATCATCGTCGACAGCGTGAGCGGGCCGTCGAGCGGGGGGCTCGTCGGCCGGCGCCGGGGCGATTCGGGGGTTGGTCGCCCGGCGAGCCGTGCTGCGATGCGTGAGGTGAGGTCGGCCTTCGGCCCGATCGCGCTGAGGCCCAGGCTCCGGGCGAAGGGCTGGAGCTCGGCCATGGTCCAGTACCACCGACGGAACTCGTGCTCGGTGAGCGTCGGGCCGAGCGAGGGGCGATCGGACATCGGCGTGACAGGAGTGGTCGAGGCGTCGCGACTCGGCGGCCCGTCACCGGCAGCGGCGCCGGTCGAGCCGCGGGTCCGGCGGACGGCACGGTGCGGTCCGCCGCCACCTCGACGCATCAGTTCGTTCACGGCCCGAGCAGTTCGCCCCGCGCAGCCAACGCCTCGTCGATGATGCGAAGCGCCCGTGGTCCGACGCCATGCAGCCCGAGCAGCGCCGTTCGACTCTGCTCGGCGAGCTGGTCGATGCGCGTCACGCCGATCGATGCGAGCGCCCGCGTGGCCGGCGCTCCGATCCGAGGAAGGTCGTCTCCCGCCATCGGCCCATCGTCGCACGCGACGCGCAGCCGTGGTGGCACCTCGTCCCGGCTTCGCGTGCAGCAACGACGGCGTGGGGCTTGCGTCGACCAAGGTTCTGTGGTTCATTAGTCAACTAATGAACCAGGGAAGCCGTCCATGAGTGCGGGTGCGGCGTTCGACGATCGCACCGCCATCTACCGGCAGATCGCCGATCGACTTCGCGACGACATCGCCCGCAGCGTCCTGTCCGATGACGCCCAGGTCATGTCGACCAACCAGTACGCGGCCTTCCACCGCATCAACCCGGCGACGGTCGCGAAGGCGTTCCAGGAGCTGGTGGACGACGGCTTGCTCTACAAACGGCGCGGTGTGGGCATGTTCGTCACGCCCGGCTCGGGGGAGCGCCTGCGCGACGAGCGGCGTTCGCGCTTCGTGCTCGACGTGCTCGGGCCGGTGCTCGACGAGGCCGAACGCCTCGCCATCCCCGTCGACGACATCCTCGCCGTCATCCGTGCGAGGTCCACCACTGCGAAAGGTCGACCATGAGCAGCTCGACATCTCTCACCGAACCCACACCCGGCGGCCATGCCCTCGAGTTGCGCGACGTGACCGTTCGATTCGGTTCCACGCTCGCCGTCGATGCCGTGACGACGACCATCCCGGCGGGTGCGATCGTCGGCCTTCTGGGCCGCAACGGCGCCGGCAAGTCGACACTGCTGCGCACGCTCGCTGCGCATCGCCGGCCCTCGGACGGCACCGTCCGCGTCGCCGGTGAAGACCCGTACGAGCACGAACGGCTGATGGCGGACCTCTGTCTCGTGCGCCACGACGGCGACTTCAACCTCGACGTCTCCGTCGCCGACAGCATCGCCATCGCCGCGGCGTTGCGGCCTCACTGGGACGGGGCCACGCTCGACCGGCTGATGGAACGATTCCGGCTCCAGTCGAACCGCACCAAGGTCGGCGCGCTGTCGCTCGGCCAGCGAGCCGCGCTCGCCGTGTCGATCGGCATCGCCACACGATCGCCGGTCACGATGTTCGACGAGCCACACCTCGGCCTCGACGCCCCGTCTCGATACGCGTTCTACGACGAGTTGCTCGCCACCTACATCGCGATGCCGCGCACGATCATCGTGTCCACCCACCTGATCGACGAGGTGGCATCGTTGTTGGAGCACGTGCTCATCATCGATCGGGGCGCCCTGCTCGTCCACGAGCCTGCCGACGAACTCCGCACGAGAGGTCTCGAGCTCACCGGGCCCTCGGCCGCGGTCGACGAGATCACCGGCGGGATGGCGGTGCTGTCGTCGCGCACGTTGGGGCCGACGACGTCAGCCGTGGTGTTCGGCGAGGACCATGGCGACCTGCAGGACCGGGCAGCCGCCGCCGGTGTGGAGGTCGGCCCGATCCCACTTCAAGACCTCTTCGTCGCGATGACCAGTCAGGAGTCCGTTCGATGACGACCGACACGCACACCATCACCCCGACGTCCGATCCGGTGCGATCGCCTCGCCGACGCGCCGGCGAGTCCGCCCAGATCGTCGTCTTCGGCACCGTCGCCTGGTTGGGCTACGTGTGGCTGGCGGCGACGATCGTGTACGCGATCGTCCTCGCCTGCGTCGTTCGCTGGGGCAGCCTCGACACCTCCCTCTGGCGGCCGCTGGCCTCCGGATGGCAGCAGTACGTGGTGCTGGCCGCCGGTGTCACCGTCAGCACGACCTTCCTGCGCATGCTGGTGCGCAACGGTGCCACGCGGCGAATGTTGTCGATCGCCGCCACGGTGACGATGTCGGCGATCGCTGCCGCACTCGCCATCTGGAACATGGCCGGGTTCGCGATCGAGAAGGTCGTGTACGACGCGAACGACTGGCCGCAGACGCTGCCGACCGACGCGGTGATCGGCTGGAACGATCTGCCCCGGATCGCCCTCGACAATGCGCTGGTCGTGGCTGTGTACTACAGCACCGGCTGGATCATCGGCTGCTGCTACACCCGCTGGGGCGCGCTCGCCGGCACCGCACTGCTGCTCCCGGCGGTGGTGCCGGCGGCAGCGATGGAGTTCCTCGTCACGCCCGGCTTCGCCGGAGTGAACATCGACGTGATCGCTTCATGGCGACCGCACCCTCATCCTGTCGTCACCATCGTGGCGGGCGGTGCGCTGCTGGCTGCATCTGTGTACGTCGCGCACCGCCTGACCCGCGGTGCTCCCGTGCGTTGACGAAGGCGGGGATTCGCAGCGCCTCGCTCGATCATCGACACAACGATCCCCGATCGAGACCGCTGACCCACCTCGCGCTGCGTCGTCCACGAGCACAGGGTCTGCACGTCCACGACCTCAGTTCGGCGGGGCGACGTCCATGTCGTAGGTGATCCACGTGGTCCGTGTCGCTGCTCGGTCGTAGATGGAGCGAGCTCGGTAGTTGTCGTCGGCGGTCGTCCATCGGACGACGGGCCACCCGCGTGCGACGGCGAGGTGTCGGAGGAAGGCGAACACGGCCTCCACCGCGCCGGCACCGCGTACGGACGGGTCGACGAACAGATCGTCCAGATAACCGTTCACCGTGGCCCGCAACGGCCGCACCCATTCGCGCAGGTGCGCGAGCCCCATCGGCTCGCCGATCTCGGTACCTGCGGCATCGAGTTCGACCGCGACGTACGCTTCGATCACGGCGGTGTCGTGGATCCAGCCCCAGATCTCGCGTGCCTGTTCGTCGGACAGGTGGCGACCGTAGAACTCGGCGTAGCCGCGGAAGAGACGAGCCCACGGCTCGTACTCGTCGACTCGGACGGGTCGGACGGTCCAGGTGCGCATCGGCGCACGGTACACAGCACGTCCGGATGCGACCTGCGAGATTTCCACGCACCCGCACCCGCACCCGCACCCGCATCGCTGGCAGGGGCACAGCTATCATCGAGGCGATGCGTGATCGGGTGGAGTGCTCGGTTTGAGCCGAGGCACAGGGCGACCTCGTCGGGTCGCCGCTGGCCTCGCCGCTCTGCTCGTACTGGTCGGGTGTTCCGGCAGCGGTTCCTCGGCGCCGGCCACCACGGCCATGTCCACCCCCGTCTCGTCCGCCCCCGTCTCATCCGCCGATGTCGAAGCGGCTGCCGACACGACGACCACCGCGGCCGTCGAGCGCACCACGACGACCGTTCCTCCGACGCCCGTGCCGCTCGGGGTCCGCTGGACCGAAACGACGACGCTCGCCCACGGCGTGAAAGGCATCCAGGGCGAACGGTTGGTCCAGCTCGGCGACGAGCTCTGGGCGATGGTCGACCTGCTGGACGCAACCCTCACCTTCGTGTCTCGCGACGGCGGGGCGACCTTCGCCGACGTGCAGATCGCACCGCCTCAGCAGGGATCGACACACGTGACGGGCATCCTGCGGCGGCCCGACGGCGGCTACCTCGCCTACGGATCACTCGGTACGAACTGCTACTCGCAGGATCAGCTCACCGAGGGCTACCTCGGCTTCCAGATCTGCCTCCGCTCGACCGGGATGACCTGGGTGTCCGACGATGGTGCTGCGTGGGAGCAGATCGAGCCCTCCGGCCTCGCCGGTCCGGGCGACAGCGTCTTCAGGCTGATCGGCATGGTTTCGACGCCCAGCGGGTACGTCGCCGCCGCCACGATCGCATCGCTCGACTGGCACTCCCGGCTGTACACGTCGCCCGACGGCCGTGCGTGGACGCTCGCTCGCGAGATGCGCGGCGAGGGCACGGGGCCGATGTCCATCGAATCCTTGCTCTCCGACGGCGCGAACGTGATGGTGCTCGGCGCCGAGCACACCTGCGCCGAGCCGCAGTCGGCGAACAACGGCTACCAGCCGGACGTCGATTTCGTGTTCCGGCCACGCGTGTACGTCGGCACGAGCGCCGACGATCTGACGCTCGTCCCCGATGTGGACGTACCGTTCGTCCAGCTGGCCGATCCGAACGAGAACGACTGTGCCGCTCTCGACTCGTTCGACCGCGCACAGCTGCCGCGCGTCGAGCTCGGAGCCCAACGCGTCGGGGACAGGATCGCGTTGGTGGCCGACCCCGATCCGGGTACTGGCGACCGGCCCTCCGAAGACGAGCAGGCCTCCGGTGGCCGGCGGCAGGTGGCGTTCCTCGTCGCCGGAGCGTGGCAGGCGACCTCGATCGACCAGGTGCCGATCCTCGACCGTGACCGCACGTCGTCGCACGTCGTGGCCGCTCCCGGCACGCCGACCGGCTTTTCGATCGTCGAGGTCGACGACGGACGCAGACTCCAGGTCCACGCCCGGCTGACCGCCGACTCGGGAGATGGAGTGCCGGCTTTCGTAGCGGTGGAGCAACCGTTCGTGGCGGACTCGATCGGCGATGTGATCGGTGTGGGCACGACGCTCGTCGCCATCGGCGACCGTACGTCGACGTCCGGCCTCAGCAGTACACACCCCTTCCAGGTGCCCCGAGACGTGGTGCTCTGGACGTCCGTCGAGACCTCCGGCGAGCCGGACTCGGTGTGCGACCTCGCGCCCGGCGGATCATGCCGGTTCGGCGACCTGTCGACGGTGGCGGGATACCCCGACTTCTCCGGGCGTGACCTGGCGGGCGTCGACCTCGCCTCGGCCGACCTGGGGGAGTCGAACTTCGACGGCGCCGTCCTGGTCGGCGCAGTGATGTGGTCCGCAACGGGGTCGGCGGCTTCGTTCGTCGGCGCCGACCTGAGCGGTGCCCAACTGCAGTACGGCGACCTCGGGTCCGTCGCCGGCGCCGACCTGAGCGGCGCGAATCTCACCGATGCGCGTGTGGACGATGCCACCGGCGCAATTCTCGTCGGTGCCGTGCTGCGAGGCACGTCGTTGCCGCTGACGGCACCGACCGATCTGGTGGGTGCGCTCACGGCCGGCGTGAGACTCGAGTTGAGCGCCGACCACGAGTGGTCGCTCGGGGGGCTCGACCTCTCCGATGCGTCGATCGATGCGATGTTCACCGACGCGAGGACGACCGTCCGCATCGTCGATCTCGCAGGCTCCGTCCTCGAATGGGCGAACTTCTCGCGCGCCGACCTCACGGGTGCCGACGTGACCGGGATCGATCTGTCGAAGACGGTGTTCGACGACGCCAGCCTGTGCCCCGACGGTCTCCCGCCGGCGACAGAGTCCTACTCGGGGGGATGCGACCGCTGAGCGGCACTGCCTGCGGCCGACGGCATCGAACGCCCGAGACGCCTGCTCGGAGCCGATGTGCTGGGAATGGCTCAGGCCGAAGTCGTGTCGAGGTGTTGGAGCAGTTCGTGGGCGGCGAGTTCGATCTCCTTGTGTCGCCACTCGCCGGCGCGGTAGACGCAGGCGATCAATCCGCTGCGATGCACGCGACGGAAGTCGCCGAACACGAACCCGTGCCGGGCCTTGGTCTCGTCGTTCGCGCCGACGGTGAGGCCGAGGTGCCATGCGCCGTACTCGTCCCAGGTGTGACGATCGAGGTAGGTGTTCTCGTCGTCGGCCGATGGCTGCACCGCGCCCCAGTCGCTCTCGAGCACGTACTGCCGCGCATCGATGAGCCGTCGAGCATGGGCGACCGCTGCCTGATTCACCTCGTACGAGGCCATGGCTGCTCCCTTCGACGAGGTGTCTGGGTGCGTGGTGCTCCTGTCACGTGGTTGGAGTGCCCGCGACGACCTGCGGCAAGACGCCGCGCCATCGACGCCGTGCGACGCCTGGTCGCACCGTCCGTGACCGCTCGCATCGTTCAGGCGGCGGTCGGCTCGGCGCCGGCCCACCGCGCCTCAGGACGGAACGGAGGATCCCTCCGACTTCTCCAGCTGAGCAGCCAGCCACTCGTCGAGATGCGCACGGCAGCGACGTGCGATGGCGGCGCCCGGCGTCATCAGATCGAACCCGTGCGGCGCGCCCGGGTACACGTGCAGCTCGACCGGGACTCCTGCGCGTGCCAGAGCGTTGGCATAGGCGACGTCCTCGTCGAGGAATCCGTCGAGGGCGCCGACACACACGAACGCCGGTGGCAGGCCGGACAGGTCGGTCGCACGAGCCGGCGACGCGTGGGACGGCACGTCGTCCGACCCTCGTCGACCGCCCAGATAGGCGTTCCAGCCGAAGTCGTTCGACGACGGTGGCCAGATCGGCACCTCCCACGCGCTGGACGGCGTGATCATCCGGTCGTCGAGCATCGGATAGATCAGCGCCTGGAACGCGACGTCGGGTCCGCCTCGGTCGCGGGCGAGCAACGCCAGCGCGGCCGCGAGGTTGCCGCCGGCACTCGAGCCGCCGATGCCGATCCGGTCGGGCACGATGCCGAGTTCGTGCGCGTGGTCGTGCGCCCAGCGCAGCGCCGTGTAGCAGTCCTCGAGCGGCCCGGGAAACGGACGCTCGGGAGCGAGCCCGTAGTCGACGGCGATGCCGACGACGCCGAACCGGGGACACCAGCGGTCGAAGCGTGCGTCGTCGATCGAGTACGTCCCGGCCACGAGGCCGCCGCCGTGGCACCAGATGATCGCCGGCAGCGGTCCTTCCTCGCCGTCCTGGCGGTGCACGCGGACGGAGAACGTGAACCCGTCGCTCGAGGTGAGGGTGTGGTCGGTGCGGACGATGCCCTCGGCGCGGACGTAGAGATCGGCCATCTGCTGCATGCGCTCGCGGGTCGCGCCCAGCGTCGACGTCGACAGCGGCGGCGTCGTGGGGAGTGCATCGAGGTACGAGCTCACCTCGGGATCGAGCAGCGTCGCGATGGTGTCGGCATCCATCCGCGTGACCGTACCGACGCCGCTCGCGCCCCGGCGAAGTCGGCGCTGACCGCTGAAGTCGTGTTGTCGCATTCGTCCAGGACGGCAGCGGAGCCTGCGTCCTCGCCTCGGACTCACGACGAGTCCGACGATCGCGTCTCGAACTCGAGCCCCATCTGCGCACCGGACCGAACGTCCACCTCAGGCGGCCGGCAAGGGATCTGCGCGGAGGAGCCGAGCCAGGTGCCATGCGTTGCGTGCGGCAGTGCTGACGGCGCTCGACACCGGCTCGGGAATCGAGTCGAGGTCCTTGAAGTCCACTTTCTCCATCGCGCGGCCCACCCAGTACACCGCCGATTGCGGGGCCACGGCGAAGCCGACGTCGTTGAGCGCCTGAAGCACCGCTGCCGAGACGTGATGGGCGCCGTCTTCGTTGCCGACGACGGCCACCATCGCCACCTTGTCCGACATCGACGGTCGTCCCGCCTCGTCGATCTCGGAGAGTTCGGCGTCGAGGCGCTCCAACACCATCTGACAGACACCTGCGGGATGTCCGAGCCAGATGGGTGTACCGATCACGACGATGTCGGCATCGACGATCAGCGCCCGGACACGGGGCCATTCGTCGTGGCCTCCCTCGTCGGTGGAGACACCGAACGAGATGCGGTGGTCCACCACTCGTTCCTGGTGCCACGTCGCACCAGCACGCACGAAACGTTCCTCGAGCAGCGCCAGCATCCTGTCGGTGCTCGACGGGGACGGGCTCGGGCGAAGGGTGCAGTTCAGGGCCAGGACGCGCATGGCGTCCCTTACCCCGACCGGCGAGGCGGGACACCCCGTCGTGGCCGCATCCGATCGACGTCGAGTGTCGGGGTGCGGCTGTGGCTACCGCACCGGGCGTTCGGGAGAGGTGCCCTCGGCGCGGATGCGCCGGTTCAGCTCGGCCAGATAGCGGGCCTCGTCGAAGTCGGTGATCGGCACCTCCTCGCCGAGCCAGCTCGACAGGTGGATGGCGTTGGCCAGGCGCACCCCGTGGATGCCGTCGGCGCCGGGTGCGATGAGTGGCGTGCCGTCGACGATGTTGGCTGCGAAGTTCGTCAGCACGTCGGCGTGCTGTTGACCCCAACGCGACTCGTACGTCGTCGTCGACGTGGCCATGTACCGGCCGAGGTCGGCTTGGCCGCGGAACAGGTCCACCACGTCGGCTGCGCTCATCGAGGCGCTGATCGCCTGCTCGGTGTCCGCGAGCCGGGTGATCGTGACCGTCTTCGAGTCGTCGACCACGATCTTGCCGCGGTCGCACAGGATCTCGAGCCGGTCGGTGCCGACGATGTCGTGGGTCGCGGTGATGAACGAGCCGGTGGCGCCGTCGCCGAAGTCGACGAGCGCATCGACCTCGTCCTCGACGGCGATGTCGCGGCGGAAGCCGTACGAGCACTTGGCGAACACCGATCGAGGTACGCCACACAGCCACTGCCACAGATCGAGCTGGTGCGGCGCCTGGTTGACGAGCACGCCACCACCCTCGCCGCCCCAGGTGGCACGCCACGCGCTCTGTTCGTAGTACGCCTGCGGGCGCCACCAGGTGGTGATGATCCAGCTCGTGTGGCGCAGCGCCCCGAGCTCGCCGCTCGCGAGCAGGTTGCGAAGGTCGACGTAGAGCGGGTTCGTGCGCTGATTGAACATGATCGCGAACGTGAGCTCAGGGGTCGTGGCCGCGAACCGGATCAGTTCGTCGACCTGTGCGGTGTACACGCCGGCCGGCTTCTCGACGAGCGCGTGCACGCCGCGCTGCAATGCGGCGATGCCCATCTCGGGGTGCAGGTAGTGGGGGACCGTGGTGACGATCGCGTCGACCGTGCCGCTGTCGAGCATGGCGAGGTGCTCGTCGAAGAACGGCACCCCGTACCGCTCGGCGACGGCGGACTTGGCGGTGTCGACGTCGCAGATCGCGCCGAGCGACAGCTGCGGGATCCGGCCGTCGCCGATCAGCTTGGCGTACATACCGCCCTGGGCGCCGAGCCCGATGATCCCGAGCCGCACCGGGCGGGACGAGGTGGTGTTCATCGGATGACTCCTCGGTCGTGCAGGCATCGGACCGCCCACTCGTGGCTTCGGCGGACGGATTCGTACCGGTCGTCGATGCTCGGCTCGTCGACCTCGATCATGTAATCGCCGTCGTAGTCGTCGGGCATCGCCGCGACCACGGCGTCGAAGTCGACCACGCCGTATCCGGGTTCGGCCCAGAGGCGCTTCGACGCCTGTGCCGCGAAGTACGACACACCGTCGCGCGCCACCGGATCGAGGTAGTCCGGGAAGACGTCCTTGATGTGGATCGCGCCGACACGATCGCGGTGGCGTGCGATCACCACGGCGGGGTCGGCGCCGGCCCAGCGGAGATGACCGGTGTCGGGTCCGAGTCCGAGCAACGACGCGTCGATGCCGTCCATGACGGCGTCGACCTCGTCGGCGGTCTCGAACACGCCGCCGATGTGGTTGTGCAGCACGGCGTGGATGCCTTCGTGCGCGAACACCTCGCACAGCTGGCCGAGGTGGTGCAGGCACAGATCGAAGCGGTCCTGCCGGTAGTCGGCCCCGGTGCCGGGTGCGGCCATGCGGGCCTTGATCAGCATCGACGACACCATCGCCCGATCCATCCCGAGTGCGGCCTGGGCGCCGGCGAACGCACGGGCACGTTCGAGCTCGGCGGCGATGTCGATGGTCTCGTCGAGCGGCGAGCTGAACAGACTGACCGACGGGCTCAGCCCGTACGAGCCGATCCAGTCGAGGTAGTCGGTGGCCGACATGCCGTCGGGGATGTCGGCCTTCACCGCGGTGTACCCGATGGCCTGGAAGTCGCGGAAGGCGGCGTCGAACACCTCCTTCGACTTGTCCACCCGGCCGTTCACCAGCCAGTACGAGATCGGGTTCACCGCCAACCGTGGCGTTCGTCGGACGGCCTCGCTCATGCGAACGGGATCCCTTCCTCGGCGAGCAATCCGGTGAACGCCCGGTGCGCGACCGTCCAGAGCTCGGGACCGCACATGCCGCCGAACGCGTCGAACTGGCCGAGATGCGGCTCGAGCGAGAAGAACCCGTCGAAGCCGTCGGCGGCCAGGGCACGCACCACCTCGCGCACCTCGCCGTCGCCTTCGCCGGCGGGCAGCACCACGTCGGCACCGAACTCGGCGTCCTTCACGTGCACGTACTCGAGGTGTGGCCGCATCGCGGTGTAGGCGTCGGTGAACGGATGGACGTCGCACTGCACGAAGTTGGCCGGATCCATGATCAGCCGCAGGTGATCGGACCCGACCGACTCGACGATGTCGACGCACCGCCGCGGGATGTCGCCGAAGATGTGCTTCTCGTTCTCGTGCAGCGCCACGACATCGTGTTCCTCGGCGATCCGGGCGATCGCCGCCATGCGACGGATCACCTCGTCGCGATGTCGGTCGGGGTCGTCGCCCTGATCGATGAAGAACGAGAACACGCGCACGTACCTCGCCCCGAAGCGGTTGGCCAGCCGGGCGGCATGGCGCATGCGCTCGAGGTGTGGCTCGAGATCGCGCGAGATCGTGATCTTGCCGATGGGCGACCCGATGCTCGACACGGCGACACCGGCGGCTCTGAGCATCGCCGTCGCGTCTGCCAACTGTGCCTCGCCGAGGTCGAGGACGTTCGTCCGCCAGGCGCTGCGGAACTCGAGGTGCCGGAGGCCGAGATCGTTCAACAGCGCCATCTGCTCGGCGAAGTCGGGCGACGCCTCGTCGGCGAACCCGGTGAGCGTCCAGGTCATCGCATCTGCCCGATCGTCGGGCTGCCGTGAGAGATCGGTCTGCGCACGGAGCGGAATCTACGCGGTTCGTCGCCCGATCAGCCGAGCAGCAGCTCGACGAGTGCGGCCGGGTTGGCGAGGGCTGGGAGATGGCCCGAATCGACGTGTTCGGGCGCGACGCCGAGGCGGTCCCGGATGAGCCGGTCCATGAAGGCGACGGGGAAGAAGCGATCGTCGGTCGCCGCGATCCCTCGGGTGGGGATGGCCGGTAGCGCGGACAGCGGGAACGGGTCCGCCATCACACGGCCGGTCTGCTCGGGTTCGCCGCGCTCCAGCAGTTCGTGGAGCACGGGGCTGGGGAGGTCGTGGAGGAAGTGCTCCATGGTGTCCATCTGCTGGTCTCCCCACACGTCGTGGAAGCCGCTCGTCGACCACCACTCGCCGGCGGTCTCGCCGGGCTTCGGGATCATGGCGGCGACGAACACGAGCATCGCGGCGCCGAGCCGTTCGGCGACGACGGGCGCGGTGAACCCGCCGAGCGACTGCCCGACCACGACGACATCACCCTGCACGTCGCCGACGGCCTCGAGTGTGACGGTGACGTACGCGTCGAGCCCCGCATCGGGATCGTCGGCAGGGAGGCGGACCGGCACCGCGCGGTGACCGGCGATTTCGAGCAGTGGGACGACGCGATGCCAGTACCAGGCGTCGCCGCCGGCTCCCGGAATGAGCACGTAGGTGGACATGCACGTCGGACGGCGCGTCGCTGCGCGATTCATCGGCCGTCCAGCCGAGGTCCGGACTTGGTCCACTCGAGGTCGAGTCGTCGGTGAGGCGGACCGGCGGACCTCAGACTGGTCCGGCGAGATCCAGCCGTGTCTCCAGCAGGCCGAACCGAGGGAACCGGAGCGGAGGCTCGGGTCGCGACGTCTCGATGTGCTCGACGGCGAGCGCCTTGGTCGTCCACACCGAATCGACCGTCGGCGGCGACGACTCGTCCCGCTCGAACATCACCACCCACACCGCTGTCACACGAGCATCTTCGGCTGGGCCGCGCCGGCCGGTCCTCTGCCGTTCGGATCTCCATGCGTAGCGCGAGCGCACCAGCGGGAGCCCGACGCGCCTCGTCGCTGACGCGCTCGCACCATGTGCGGAGGTGCGATGCCAGGGCGGCGCGGAAGGCGTGCCTCGGTTGAATGGCGAGGACCAGTCGCGGCGTCCGCCGCTCCGTTCCGAAGATGTCCGTCGCCGTGCGCCCCGCCCCCTCCGATGTCGTCCGATCGCTGCTCGATCACGGGTTTCTCGGCGCTGGCGCGAACGGGGCCGCCATCGCCGGCACGAGCGGCGTGGGGAGCGTCGCGCTGATCGCAGCGGCCGGCTGCTTGGGCCGGGTGCTGCCCGGTGTGGTGCTCGACTCGCGCTCCGGCTTCGGCGCGCAGGTGTCGAGGTCGATCGTGACCGACGTACCGATGTGGCTGTTCGATCGCGACTCGCTCCGGAGCGAGCATCCGCTGCTCGCTCGGACCGCGCCGGACGCGACGTCCCTGGCGATCATCCCTGCAAGGGACGACGGAGCGGCGATCGGTGCGCTGGCGGTCACCTGGTCGACGCCGCATCCCGAAGAGCTGCTCGACGTGCGGGCGCTCCGTGCGGTCGCGGCAGCAGTTGTTCGGCTGTGCATCGCGTCCTCCGGCGCGCTCGCCACCCGACGTTCGATCGCGGCGGTCGCAGGCTCGGCGACGGTGGCTTCGAGCGAGCCGCGCTGCGCAGATGAAGGGTCGGCTCTTCGTCCCGACCGGTGAAGTGCCCTGCGGAGACGATGCGTCACCGCGAGGTTCACCGACACCACGACTTCGCAGCGGCGGTCGACGAGGTCCACCCACACGGGATGCGACTCAGCCAGGCTCGGGGATGGCGATCTCGCGCCAGGCGGCGTTCACGGAACGGCGTGCGTTCGCCGGGGTGTCGCCGGCGTGGACGAAGACGGCCGCCTGGAGATCGCGAGCGAGTCGAACGATCGCCACGTGCTGGAGCACCCCGGTGATGCCGAGCATGACGGCGCCATGTCCGCTGGCCCAGAACTGCAATGCGGTGTCGGCTGGATCCGCGGTTGGGGAGAATCGGCCGGCGTGGATGGCGTCTCGTGAGGCGGCGACGAGGAGATCGAAGGTCGAGTCGGCGGTGCTGCGGTCCGAGAGGCCGATGGTGCCGTCGAACATGACGCGGAAGAGGTCCGGGTGTGCGACCGCGTTCTCGACGTAGGCGACGCCGAGCGATGCGAGGTGGCGGACGGGGTCACGCTGTGCACGCACATCCGCGATCCGCTCGGCAAGGCGACGGAAACCCTCCTCGCGTACGGCGGACCACAGTCCGTCCATGCCGTCGAAGTACGTGTACACCGCCATCGTCGACACGCCCGTGCCGGCGACGAGAGATCGCAGGGTGACCGGTTCGCGCGCCGCCAACAGTGAGGCCGCACGTTCGATCAGCAGGGAACGTGTGTGAGGAGATGGTGATCGGGGCATTGAGGAGGTAGCATAGCTACACTATGCTACGTCCACGAGTCGGAGTCGAAAAAGATCGAGATGAGTGTCGAAGTGATCAACCCGGACGGGCTGTCGAAGCCCGACATGTACCGCCAGGTGTCCGTCGCCGTCGGAACCCGGCACGTGTTCATCGCCGGCCAGGTGGCCCGCGACGCCGACGGGCGGCCCGTCGGCGGAGACGACCTGGCTGCGCAGACCGAGCAGGCGTTCCGCAACGTCGCGATCGCCATCGAGTCGGTCGGTGGCAGCTTCGACGACATCGCGAAGCTCACCGTCTACGTCGTCGACTGGTCGCCGGAGAAGATGGCCGCTCTCGGTGAGGGGGCGATGCGTGCGGCGATGAGCGGCGGTGTCGATCCGCTGAAGCCGATCACCCTGATCGGTGTGCAGTCGCTCGGCGAGCCCGACCTGCTGATCGAGATCGAGGCGTCCGCCGTACTCCCATGAGCCACCGGCCGACGCGAACGGTCACCACAGGGCGTCACCTTCGGCCTCGATCACGGCGTCGAACAACGACTGCGCGCTGAACCACCCGGCGAGTGCATGGCCCTGCTCTGCGTGCGCCTGACGGGCAGCTTCGGTCGCGATCGGTCGAGGGCGTCCGGCGGCCTCGGCGAGGAGCTGCATTTCGCAGCACCGCTCCATCCTGATGAACCACCAGGTCGCCTCTTCGATCGATCGGCCGACGGTGAGCAGACCGTGGTTCTGCAGGATGACTGCCTTGTGGCCGCCCAACGCGGTAGCGATTCGGTCACCTTCCTGCGGGTCGAGCACTCGTCCTTCATAGGTGCCGTACAAGCCGTGATCTTCGAAGAAGTCGCAGTGGTCCTGCGTGATCGGGTCGAGGTGTCGTCCGAGCGACGACCACGCGCGCCCGCAGCGCGAGTGCGAGTGGACGGCCGCCTGGACGTCGGGTCGGTGCCGATGGATGCTCGCGTGGATCGCGAACGCCGATGGGTTGATCGGTTGGACGCCCTCGACGAGATTTCCCCGCTCGTCGACCGAGACGAGGTCGCGCACCCGGATCCTGGCGAAAGGGGGACCGAACGGGTTCACCCAGAACAGCCCGGGGTGCTCGGGATCGCGAACGGTCACATGCCCAGCGACGCCGTCGTCCATCTCCAGCGACGCGAGAACGCGAAAGGCGACGACGAGTCTGAGTTTGCGATGGTCTCGTTCCTCTTCGGCGGTCTGGCACGCGGACCACACGAACGGCCGCTCAGGTGGTTCGATCGTCACAGCCGCATCATCTCGACGCCGAGCCGACTTCGTCAACCGGGTCGATGATCAGCCGGCGGCACACATCGGAGCGCTCGTGCAGGAAGCTGTACGATCCGGCCGTGCGCGTGCGGCCGACCGACTTGACGGCGCGAGCGAAGATCCGCCGAGCTGCGCTCGAACTGTTCGCACGCGACGGCTACGACCGTGTCGCCATGCGCAGCATCGCCGCCAGAGCCGGTGTCTCGCCGTCGCTCGTCGTCCATCACTTCGGCACCAAGGCGAGGCTCCGCGACGCGGTCGACGACGCCGTGGTGTCCGAGTTCCACGAGGCGCTCGGAACGGTCGACCTCTCCGGCGGGACGGACGACGTGGTGGGTCGGATCAGTGCGGCGATCACGTCCGTCATCGCCGATGATCCACCGACCTGGGGCTATCTGAAGCGTGTGCTGACTGACGACGGTGCGACCGGTCAGCGCTGCTTCGACGTGCTCGTGGATCTCGTCGCGCGAGGACTGGCCGAGCTTCGAGATGACGGCCTGCTACGGCCAGACACCGACATCATGTGGTCGGCCTATGCAGTTGTCTTCGTCATCTTGGGTCCGACGGTGCACCACGGGAGGCTCGTCCACTCGTTGGGCAGCGATCCGTTCGAACCCAGCGCGATTCGAGCACGCAGCGCAGCGAACGCCGAGCTGATCCACTCGGGCATCTTCGCTGGAGGGCGGCGAGGCCCATCTCGGGGTGCAGATGGTGGGGGACGGTCGTGATCATTCGGCATCGCGTCCACCCGACGTTCGAGCTGCTCGCGGAGGTCGGACTGCGCGGCAGCGGCGGAACTTCCGCAGTCGGTGGCGGGCTGTCGGTCCCGGTGGCGTCGGCGGCTTCGGCAGGCGCCGGAACGTCGAACCCGCCGCGTGCCCGCGGTACGGTGCCGATGATCCCGAGGAGGAATCGATGTCCACACCGGTCGGCAGTGACGATCTCGACCGCCGTCTGAGCGCCGTGAACGCCCGGCTCGCTGCGATCGAGGCACACCTGGCGGTGTTGTCGCAGGCGGTGGGCGTGCCCTACGCCGCTCCGACGAGCGACGAGGTTCCGCCCCACGTGGTCGCCCTGGTGCGGGCGGGCAAGAAGCTCGACGCCATCAAGGCGTATCGCGTTGCGACGGGCGCCGGCCTGGCCGACGCACAACGAGCGGTCGAGCAGCTGTAACGCCTGTCGCCGTCGCCGCTCGGCCCGATGGAGCGGCGGCTGCCCGATCGCGCCGGTCATCGCAGCGCCGTTTCGCAGTCGGCACGGGCCTCGGCCCACCAGCGGCGACGCCGGTCGAAGCGCTCCTGACCACCCAGCGCGTCCCACATCGCGATGAATGCCGCCTCGCCGGCTTCCACCCGCCGCCGGACGAACTCACCGCCACGTGCGATCGACTCGTCGAGGCAGGCGAGCATCTGCGCACGAGCGGGAGCCTCGAGGCCGTACTCGTCGCACACCAACCGCAGGCGTGCCGGGCGATCAGCCGTCGTCCATCCCAGTCGTGACGCAGGTTCGTCCTCGTCGATCGGCACACACATGCGAGCGAACGACGCCACGTCGAACTCGCGGCGTCCCGGGGCAGCGAAATCGAAGTCGAGGAGGCCGACCGCTTCGCCGTCGCGGAACACGACGTTCTCCAGACACACGTCGTTGTGGCAGAACACATCACCGCCGGCCGGATCTGCCATCTCCGCACTCCAGGTCGCGTCGGGGTCCGGCGCAACCGTCGTCGAGGTGTCGTGCATCCGGCGGAGCAGACGAGCGATCGACCCGAGCGCCGCATCGGTCTGCACCCATGCCGGGTACGGCGGGATCGCGACGTCGCCCGGGATGAAGACCAGCCGCTCGCGGCCGTCGGAGTCGATCCCGACCGGTACCGAGGCGCCCGTGAACCCGCGCTCTGCCAGGCGCAGGAGCATCCGGTGGATCGATGTCGAATGCGGATTCGAGGGACGCACGACGTGATTCCCTCGGCGGACGACGGCACCGGCGTTGGCCACGCCCCCGGACAGCAGCTCGTCGTCGTCCACGGCCCCATGATGCTCCACTTCGGTGAATGCACTCGATCGTGCGCTATCATGCACTACGTGACCGACCTCAGCCGCCAAGCCGAACACGTCGCCGCGGAGGTGCGTCGCCGTCGGCAGCAACGCGGCTGGACCCTCGACGTCGCAGCGGCGCGGCTCGGCGTGAGCCGCCGACTCCTCGCGCAACTCGAGGCCGGGCAGGGGAACCCGTCGCTGTCGACGTTGCTCGCGATCGCCGACGGGTTCGACGTCTCCCTCGTCGAGTTGCTCGACGGAGGCGACAAGCCGCTGATCACCGTGCAACCGGACAACGCGACGGCGCCCGTGCTGTGGAGCGGGCCGAACGGGGGAGTCGGCCGCCTGCTGCTCGGTTCGGACCCGCTCGAGTTGTGGGAGTGGAGCCTCGAGCCGGGCGAGGGGCGCACCTCGGCAGCTCATCGGACCGGGTCGCGAGAGATCGTGCTCGTCGCCCTGGGAGCCGTCACGATCGCGGTGGGAGCGGCAGAGCCGGTCACCGTCGAGCGCGGTCAATCTGCGATGTTCCGGGCCGACGAACCGCACTCGTACCGCAACGCGACGACGTCCGGCGCGACGTTCGTGCTCGCGGTCCACGAACCGAGTGGGGGCGGGTCGTGAACGGTCGGAAGACGTCGGTCGACGACGCCGGGTCGGCGGTGGCTCGATGAGCATCAGCGCCACCGACTGGCTCAGCCGCTCCGCCGTCGACGCCGCCGTGTTCGAGCGATGGCCCGACTACCGGGTCGTCCTGATCGCCGTCGACCACGTCGAGGCCCGCACGCGCGCGACCGCCGCCGAACAGTTGCTCGCCGACGCGCACCGATACGCTCGCGCTGCAGCACCCGGACACGTCGACCCGCACACCGCCCGCTGGCACGACGCCTACCGCGACGTCGGCCTCAAGCCGAGGGTCGCACGGCCCAGCTCCGACGCGCTCTTCCGTCGAGCGGCTTCGGAGAAGGGGTTGCCCAGTATCGACGTGCTCGTCGACCTGTACAACGCGATCTCGATCCTCCACGCGGTGCCGATCGGCGGTGAGGATCTCGACCGCTACGACGGCCCGGCCCGCCTCGTCATCGCGACCGGCGACGAACCGTTCCTCACCAGCAGCGATGGACGACCGACGATCGACCATCCCGAACCCGGCGAGCCCGTCTGGGTCGACGACACCGGCGTCACCTGCCGGCGATGGAACTGGCGCCAGACCACCCGCACCGCGATCGATCACCACACCACGCGTGTCGGGTTCATCGTCGACAGCCTCGACGCGCCCGGACACTCGGGCGCTGCGGCCGCCGCCCGCCAGCTCGTCGAACTGCTTCCCGGAGCGGTGACGCGCATCCTCGACGCCACCGTCCGCTGACCGAGGGTCGTCCTCCTGGTTCGGCACGCGAGGTGCCGGCGGTCAACTCGGATCGACGGTCTCGCCGCGAGCGCTGGGCGCCGTCGAGGGATCGATCGCTGCGAGCACCGTTCGGGCGGCGTCGCCGAGCGCGGCGAGCTGATCGGGAGACAGCGCGTCGACGACGAGCCGTCGAGCCTCCCGCACGTGCCCGGGTGCGGTGTCGACGAGCTTGTTCCAACCGAGGTCGGTCAGCCGTGCGTCGACACGATGACGTTCCTCCGAACTCGTGACACGCTCGACCCACCCCGAGTTCTCGAGCCGCCGCACGGCGTGCGACAGGCGCGAGGGCGATCCCTGGGCGGCGCACGCGAGCGCCGACATCGGCAGGCGACGGTCGGGGGTCTCGGCGAGCTGCACGAGGACGTGGTACTCGAAGGTGTTGAGGCCCGCGTCGCGCTTCAGCTGTGCGTCGAGAGCTGCCGGCAGCATCGTCAGCATGCCCATCAGCGACTTCCAGGCATCGAGCTGTGACTCGTCCAGCCAGGGCACCGGGTCGTGCGTGCGCCGCTTCGCCATCGACAGGCAACTCTAGTTGTGTTGAACGTTCAATCATGGGTAACGTATTGAACGTTCAAACAGCACGGCGACCGACGCCACGACAGCTCGACCGGTCCCGACCGACATCGAGGAGATCCACCCACCATGAACCTGCTCCGCATCGACTCGAGCATCCAGGGCCCGGCATCCGCGGGCAGTCAACTCGCCGACATCGTCGTCGCCGAAGCCGTCGCCGGGCACCCCGGTGTCGAGGTCGTCGACCGACACCTCGCCACCGATCCGGTCTCGTCGACCACGTGGGCCGACGCCGTGATCGGCAGCGCGACGCCCGAGGCGGACCGCACCGCAGCACAGCGCGACGCCCTCGCGCTCGCCGCGTCGCTCGCCGACGAACTCCGCGCTGCGGATCTGGTGGTCCTCGCCAGCCCGCTCTACAACTTCGGCATCTCGCAGCACCTCAAGACCTGGATCGACCTCGTGCTCGCCGGCGCACCGGTGGGCTCGCGCCTGCTCGACGGCACGCCCACCGTGCTCGTCGTCACCCGAGGCGGCGCGTACGGCCCGGGCACGCCGCGGGAGGGGTGGGACCACGCCACCAGCTATGTGACGCGCATCCTGTCCGACGTGTGGGGTGCCGATCTCACCGTCGTCGAACGCGAGTTCACCCTCGTCGGCATCAACCCGGCCCTCGACGCCTTCCGCGATCTCGCCGCCTCGATGAAGACCGCGGCCGAGCAGGCTGCCACCACGGCCGGCACACACCTCGCCCACCGGACGACGACGGCACCGGCGTCAGCGGTCGGACCGCAGTGAGCCACCCGGCGGATCGGCCGGTGCGCGACCGAACAGTCGCGCCGCCTGCTCCGGGCGCAGTGCCACGAACCGCCCCTCGGCTTCGACGAGGGCGTCCTGTGGCGCTGCGGCCAGACTGATCGAACCGCGGATCGCCGCCCGCACGCCCAGCACGTCGACGAGTGTCGCGTCCAGTCGGAGGGGCTCGTCGAGCGGCACCGTCGCCCGGTACCGCACCTCCAGACGCGCCGTCACGCCAGGGTGGCCGGCAGCGGCGGCGGCGTGCCCCATGAGCTGATCGAGGAGCAGGGCACTGATGCCTCCATGGGCACGGGTGGCGGGTCCTTCGTATCGCCGGTCCAGCGTGCACCAGCCGATCGCCGCCCCGTCGACGATCTCGACACGCATCGGCGGGGCGATCGGATTGCCGGCGCCGGTGACCGGGTTGAAGGGACGTCGTCCACCGTGAGCATCGTCGACCGAAGGCCGCTCGTCGAGACGCCGCTGACGCTGGGCGAGCGCGACGGCGAGGGCACGCGCCTCGTCCGTCACGCGTCGGAGTTCACCCACCGACACCTCGCTGCCGATCGCGCGCGAGGTGAGCTCGCGCAGTGCGTCGCCCAATGCCTCGACGGCTTCCCGGCGCTCGACATCCGACGCCGAGCCGGGGACGAGTGACGCTTCGTCGGACGTCGACACCCGACCATCCTGCCCCATCGCGCAAGCTGGTCCCGGCCAGCACGCGTGGCTGGAGCGCGATGCATCGCCGGCACCCGAGCCGTCGGGGCCCTGTTCCTGGGTGCCAGTGAGTCCTCACCGATGCAGGTCGGTCAGGAGTCGTGGCACCCAGAACGAGGCTGGATCGGCCGGCTCCACGTCGCCGAGCACCGGGCACGGCCCAGGTTCCTGGGTGCCACACTCAGGTATCACCGCAGGTGCGATCTGGGTGCCGGCGCCCAGAACATCGACGCTCGATTCCTGGGCGCCAGCGATGCTTCACCGGTGCTGGTCAGCGGTGAACGCTGGCACCCAGAAACCTGCTCTGGGGTGGCCACGGGAAGCGGTTCTCGCGTGACGACGACCCTCGTCGCCTCAGCAGACCGTCACCGTCCAGGTGGACGCATCGACGAGCTGGCCCATCTGCACGCGGAGTCGAAGGGTCTCGCCGGCGACGACTCGCTGATCGAGGCGGAACAAGCGGTTGCCCCAGCTGGTGTTGGGGCCGAGCGGTGACGTGGACAGCACGAGCTCGTCGTCGAAGCACGCCTCGAACCACACGCATGCGCCATCGACGATCGTGTCGGTCGTCGCGGTGCGCTCGATCGCGAACTCGGTCGCGAGTTCGTCGACCGATGCCAGCGTGTGGAGGTCGAACTCGAGCACCGGTCGCGGCATGTCGAGGGTGGCCGCGACGGTGCCGGTCCTCACCCACAGCTGTTCGTGGCGGCCGCTCAGGAACCGGGCGGCCACGGGGGAGTGCTCCATCGGCCGCAGATCGATGCCGTCGGGCAACTCGATGTTCCAGAATCGACGCACCCGCGCCCAGTCGTGGATCGAGACCGGCTCGACGAAGAGACGGAACCGGGCCGGCAGGATCCGTCCGCCGGGGCGGAGCAGACGATCACGGGCATCGAGGAGGTTCGCCAGCATGTTCTCGTTGAACAGCTCGTCGCCCATCTGCTCGTGCACCACCACGTCGACCGGCTCCGGCGGCACGAAGTCGCGGCTGCTCGTCTGCACGAACTCGATGTTGGTGATGTCGTTGACCCGAGCGATCTCGCGCGCCAGATCGATCAGATCGGAGTGCTCGATCGCGTAGACGCGGCTCGCTCCGGCGCGGCTGGCAATGCACGCGAGCAGTCCCGTGCCGGTGCCGAGATCGAGCACGACGTCGCCTTCGCGCACGTGGCGATGGATGGCGCGGTGATACGCGTCGACGCGTGTCGTGTCGCTGAGCATCTCCTCGTGAGCTTCGAGGAACCCAAAGTTCGTCTCGTTGGCGTGGTCGTACAACTGATCCATCAGCCACGAGCTCTGCGCGACTCGGGCTGCCGCAGCGCGCGACATGGATCGGGTGGCGCGCGATGCCAGGCGTCTCGTCCGTTCGATCACCCGAGCAGGCTACGGGTCGCGCCGACCTCGGTGATCGATCGGCGAGTCCTTTGCTCTTGACAGTTCGACTCTCGAAATGAGAGTATAACTCTCAAACAGAAGGGAACCAGGACATGGCATCGATGACGTGCAGGGAACTCGGGGGAGCGTGCGATCACGTCCACGTCGGCGACGACGCCAACGAGGTGATCAAGGCGCAGGACGCCCATCTCCGCGACGCGGTGGCCGCCGGCCGTTCGGATCACGAGCCGGCGCTGCGCGACATGAAGGGGCGGTGGCGTCGACCTGTGTCGGGGATGAAGTGGTACCGCCAGGTGCAGCGCGACTTCGCTGCGCGGCTCGGCGCCGAGGCGGAGCGCTGACGTGGCGATGTCCGACTGGCGCGACGATCTGCTCGCTCACATTCGATCGCTCATCCTGGAGGCCGACCCCCATGTCGTCGAGGAGGCGAAGTGGGTGAAGCCGTCGAACCCCGCCGGCGTGGCGACGTGGTCGCACGACGGCATCATCTGCACCGGTGAGCGGTACCGGGACAAGGTGAAGCTCACGTTCGCGAGTGGAGCATCGCTCCCGGATCCGAGTCGGCTGTTCAACGCGAGCCTCGATGCCGGAACCCGTCGCGCGATCGACCTCGTGGAGGGGGCGGAGCTCGACCCCGAGCCGTTCCAGCAGCTCGTCCGCGAAGCGGTCGAGCTCAACGTGGCCCGGGCAGCGGCGAAGCGGCGGAGGTAGCACCGGAGTGCCGGAACAGGGGCGCCGGCCGCAGGCGCGGACGCGCCTGGCGCGACGAACCACGATCGACACCGCTCGTGCACTGTTCCTCGAGCGTGGATACCACGCGACCACGGTCGAGGCGATCAGCAATGTCGCCGACGTGCCGCAGGCGACGATCTATCGGCTGTTCGCGTCGAAGCAGGGCATTCTCAAGGCCGTCCTCGACACGTCCATCGTCGGCGACGACGAACCGGTGCCGGTCGCCTCGCGGCCGCACGTTCTCCAGCTTCTCGCAGGACCCGATCCGCGTGATCAGTTGGCGGGCTTGGCGGCCATCAGCGTCGACATCAACCAGCGGGTCGCGCCGATCCTGCGGATGCTCGCGAGCGCTGCGGACTCGGACCCCGATGCGGCGGCACTCCTCGACGATCTGGCGCAGCAGCGTCGGGCTGGGCAGTCGCGGCTCGCCACCGCCCTCGGCCGCTCCGGTGCGCTGCGCTCCGGTCTCCGGCTGGCCGACGCGACCGACATCATCCACGCGTTGGCGTCGCCGGAGCTCTACCGGTTGCTCGTGTTCGAGCGGGGATGGCCGCCCGAGAAGTACCAGCGATGGCTCGCCGGCACCCTGACGGATCAGCTCCTGGTCGAGAACCCCTGAGCGGTCGAGGTCAGTGTGGCGGCGAGGGGAGCGCTCGGCTGGACCCAGGGTCAGCTGGCGCGGATGAGGTCGTGGAGACGTGCGGGTCGGGTGGGGCCGGGCGACGTGGTGCGGAGGAAGTCGTCGAGGACCTCGAGGAATCGTTCGGGCGACTCGATGTGTGGGAAGTGTCCGACGGCGGGGAGGATGTCGAGGCGGCTGCCCGGGATCGCATCGTGGGCGACGTGCGCGTGGTGGACGGGGATGATCTCGTCCCGCTCGCCCCACACGATCAGCGTCGGGAGGTGCGATGCGAGATACAGCCGGTCGAGCGCGTTGACGGTCTGGCCGCCCGGTTCGATGACCCCGCGGATGGTACGAAGGAACGCTTTGCGGTCCTCGGTCCCCGCCAAGGACGCGTAGGACTGCCACATCTCGCCGAGCCGTGCCGATCCGAGCCCGATGCTCGACAGGAACCGTCCCACCCCGTTGCCCAGCTCGGCCACCTGGCGCGGGAACACCAACGGCATGAGGTACTCGAAGCCCGGCAACGTGACGAGGCGTAACAGCCAACTCACGTCGCGGCCGAGCCCACCGCTGCCGACGAGCACGAGACGATCGCAGAGCTCGGGATGTTGATAGGCGAGTTGCATCGCGACCCCGCCGCCGAAGGAGTGCCCGACGATGGTGGCGCTCGGGACGTCGAGCACGGCGAGCAGATCGCGCAGCCCGCTGGCGAACGCGCCGAGCGAGTAGTCGCCCATCGGCTTCGCCGATTCGCCATGACCCAACATGTCCGGTGCGATCACGTCGTGGGTGTCGGCGAGCGCCGGGAGCACCGCCCGCCAGGTACGTGAGTTGCCGGCGAGGCCGTGGAGCAGGAGCACCACCTCGCCGGAACCGGCGCGGCGGTACCGCATGTCGTGGCCGTGGATGACGACGTGCCGGAGTTCGAACGGGTCCATGAACCCAGCATCCTCCTCGTCGGGCTCGAACGCCAGCATCGTCTCACCCGGACGGGGCGACGGGCGTCCCGAGGATGCGTTTGCCGCGAGGCGACGCCGCCGGGTGGTGCCGCCAGCCGCGCCCCTCCACCGTGAGGGCCGGCTTCCGCGGTCGATGCCGGCGGGTTCGTGGGAACTCCGAGGCCGTGGACATCACCACCGCCATCGCCAGCCAGCCGGGGACCGTCACGATCGTGGTCGACGACCCGGGCCGTGACTCGACCGTCTGCGCAGCTCGGCATGGCGGCGCAGTCCTCGTCTGAGCCGGACTCCTCGGTCGAGGAGACTCGGTATCTCACGATCGACGGACGGCGCTGGCGTCGATCCGATCCGGCGATCCCCGAGCGGCTGCGTGCCGCCCTCGTCGAGGAGTTGATGGCCGCCCGACGCCAGCTCCGCGGGCGTCCCGACGCAGCGACGTCGGCCGATGCCCGCGCCCGGGTCGGTGCCGCGAAGCGAGCGCTCGGCGAACGGGGCGCTCCGTGGTGGGAACCTCCGACGCTCGCATCGGTGGACGAACGCCTGGCCGCACTGCTGTCGGCGCTCTCGCGAACGGAATGCATCGGTACGACGGCCGAGCTCGCATCGGCCTCGCACGCCGATCGACTGCCCGAAGGGGAGCAGCTGGTCGCGGCAGCGATCGAACGATTCGAGCGTGTTCCCCGCACCTGACGCACCTCCGCAGAGGTGCGGATGGGCGACGACCTCGCATGTGCGGCCGTCGCGCAACCCGTGGTGCCGGAACACCGAAGGACGCGACGGCGTTGACGAGCCCATGGAACTCGACGCCGCCCTTCGCCGACTCTCCGAGGTACGCCAGGCGATCCTCGTCACCCTGAAACGCGACGGGCGGCCGCAGTCGTCGAACATCGTCGCCGCCGTCGGCTCCGACGGTGTCGTCCGGATCTCCATCACCGCCGACCGGGCGAAGTACCACAACCTGCGACGGGATCCCCGTGCGACGTTGCACGTGAACCGCGCCGACTTCTGGGCATACGCCGTGGTCGAGGGCACGGCAGAGTTGAGCCCCGTCGCTGCCGACCCTGCGGATGGCACGGTCGACGAGCTGGTCGAGCTCTACCGGAGCCTGTCCGGGGAGCACCCCGACTGGTCCGAGTACCGCGCAGCCATGGTGCGCGACCGCCGACTCGTGGTTCGACTCCAGCCCGAACGGGCCTACGGGATGTGGCCCGACGAGCAGCACTGAGCGTGGTGCGCCAACTCGGAGTGAGCGGGACCGACGCAACCGACGAACGTGTCGCCGCCGCGGCGGGTCGTAGGCTCGTGAACACGCCGCGCCAGCCGAAAGGAGGAGCGATGACGACCACGCGATCGCCGCTCGACGCTGCCTTCGATCGACTCGGCCGATGGGGCTTCGACGATCCGGACGGCTTCGTCAACCACGGACCGATGGTCTGCGAGGCGTTGCACGAGTTGGGCCGGTTCGCGGAGGTGGACTCCTGGTCGCGGCAGGTTTCGGGCACCCCGCCGGTCGTGGTGGTGCACCCGACGAGGTTCGACTGGACCGACGCGATCGGCGACCTGTCGCGAACCGGTGAGTGGATGGGATACTTCGAACGTTCGATCGCCGACGAAGGTTGGTCGAGCACGCTGCACACGTGGCTGCCGCGACTACTGCCCGGCTTGGGGGTTGCGCTGTTCCACGGCGCGATCCGCACCGCACACGCCGCTCGTGCCGTCGAGGACGTGGCCTCACCATCCCGGTGCGCCGAACTCGCACGATCCCTCGGATACTGGGCCGGGTTGTTCGAGGCCGGCGCAGTCGTCGACGAACGAGATCTGAGCGGCGGGGACGAGCCTCGACGCGGAGTCGTCGAGGCCGCTGCGGGCGCAGCGCACCACTACCTCGCCAAGCCGAACATCTTCGGATTGCACGGCGTGACGGCCGCCATGGCGGTCTCGATCCTGGTTCGCCACGTCGACACCGACGATGCGGTGGCCGCCCTGGCACAGCTGCGGGCCGAGCACGCAGTCCTGTATCGGGGTGTCGTCCCGCGCCACGAGTTCGACGTGCAGCATCTCGAGGAAGCGACGCTCGTCGAGGCAGCGGTGCAGAGTGGCGACGCGCACGCCGTGAAGCTCGTCGAAGCATGCCGGCGCGGCCTCGCAGCGACGGGTGACGAGGTGTTTCTCGCTGCTGCGGAACGTGTCACCCGCCGCGCAATCAGAACACTCGGACGGTGACCTCCGCCGGGTGAGGGTGAGGCCCCATCGCAGCCGGTGCGCGCGCCCGCTCGGAGCGACCTCGGGCCTCCGTAGCCGAGTGATGCTCCGAGGAAACGGCCGCCGTTCAACTCCCGTTCACATCGAATGGCGTACGTGTGTGGCCATGAGATGGATGATCCTCGCGACCGCGGCGACACTGCTCCTGGTCGGGTGTTCGACAGGCGACCTGGGCGGAGGACCTCCCTCCGATTCGGCCGGCGCGACCTCGACCGGTGCCGACACTCGTGATTGTCCCGACGGCCTCGTCGAGGCACTGAGCGGGTGGGGCGAGCGAGGTTTCAGTGGCGTCGTCGCCGTACGAGCCGATGGCTCGGCATGCGACGTGGCTGAGGGCGTTCGCGACCGAGACGCACAGGCGCCGATGACGACCGACACCGTCTTCGCGATCGGGTCGGTGAGCAAGGCCGTGGTCGCCGCGGGCGTGTTGTCGCTCGTGGAGGACGGTCGGTTGGCCGTGACGGATCGGGTCGGTGATCTCGTTCCGGGGCTCACGGGCGACATCGGCGACGCCACCATCGGCCAACTGCTCGAACACTCGAGCGGATTGGCGGGGGATGCGGGTCCGGATCACGCGCCGCTCACCAGGGCGGAGGCGATCGCGTCCATCAGCGAGCTGCCGATCACGTTCGAGCCGGGCACCGACTTCGGGTACACCAACGCCGGGTACACCCTGCTCGCGTTGGTGATCGACGAGATCACCGGCGATTACCGCGGCTTCGTCGCCCGCGAGCTGCTCGCGCCGGTGGACGGTGTCGAGCGTGCGGGCTTCTGGGACGGTGAACCCGCGGCCAGTGGTGAGCGAGCTGTCGGATACCTCGACTCGGGCCCGTCGGATCAGCAGGGAGAGTTCGGCGGCCCGCACTGGTCGATGAACGGCAACGGCGACCTCGCGATGAGCGTGCCACAGCTCGCACGCTGGGCCGAGGCCTTCTTCACGGGGCGACTCCTGCCCGCCGGTGTGGTCGCCCAGGCCTCCGAGGGACGTCGTGATCTCGGCGACGGAACCGCGGTCACGTTCGGGTGGGCCCGGTTCGACGAGTCGGCGTTCGGCGCACCCGGAATCGGGGCTGCCGGCGGCGGCGGGGACACCGGACACCAAGCGGTGGTCGTCTTCCTCCCCGAGACCTCGACGACGATCGCGATCGGGTCGAACACCACGGACGTGTCCGCCGAGGAGCTGCTGGCCGAGCTGGTGCCGCCGATCGCCGCAGGCACACCGGTGACCGCCCCCGAGGAGATCGCGAGCGTTCCCGCCGACGAGTCGATTCTCGACGCAGCGGTCGGCACCTACTGGCTGGACGATGCGAACCGCTTCGTGGTGTCGGCAGTGGACGCAGGGCTGCAGGTCGAGGCTCTCGGCGAACGGGCGGTCGAGGTGTTGTTCCCGCTGCCGGAGGGCCTCGAGGCCGAGGCAGCGGAGCGTCACGAGGCTGCGGTCGTCTCGCTGCTCACGGGCGACGACGAGCTCGGGGCCGAGGAACGCGAGCTGCTCGCAGAGGTCGTGGGAGCGATCACGGACGTGACCGTCGAGGGGACGCTCGTCGACGGCGGCGAGCTCAGGACGTACGTGACGGTGCGAGGGAGGTCGGACTCGATCCTGCTGTGGTACGCACTCGATGAGCGGGGGGCGATCGCCGGCGCCGAGGGTCCGACGGATCCTCCGTCGGCGATGATCGTGCCGCTCGCCGACGGTCGTTTCGCCCACACCGATCCGGCGGGACGACGCGACGACGTCCTCCTCGCCTTCGACGGCGGCGGGCTCACGGTCGACGGCGCCGGAGCGAGAGTGGTGGCCACTCGGGACGACAAGGGGTGACGATGAGAGTGCTGATCGTGGAAGACGACGCCGAGCTTCGAGAGCTGATGGCCGAAGGACTGCGCCAGGAGGCCTACGCGGTGGACGTCTCGGACGGCGTCGCAGGTGCGATCGACCACCTCGTCGCGACCGCGTACGACCTGGCGTGCATCGACCTCGGCCTGCCGGACGGCGACGGCCTGGGGTTGGTGCGTGATCTCGCGCAGAGCGAGTACCTGATCCGGCCCAGGCGGATCCTGATCACGACGGCGCGCGACGCGGTCGACGACCGGGTCGACGGCCTCGACTCGGGCGCGGACGACTACCTGGTGAAGCCGTTCGCGTTCGCCGAGCTCACCGCCCGACTCCGTGCACTGGACCGCCGCCACGACGAGCACGACTCGACGATCGACGTCGGTGACATCCGGATCGATCTCGCACGGCGAGACGTTCGCCGCCGGGGGACGCCGGTCTCGCTCACAGCGCGTGAGTACGCCGTGCTGCTCTATCTGGCGCATCGCCCCGGCCAGATCGTGTCCCTGGAGGAACTGCACGATCACGTGTGGGACGCGCACGCCGACCCGATCTCGGGCTCCGCTCGCGTGATCCTCAGTCGGCTGCGGCGAAAGCTCGGTGATCCGAACCCGATCACCACGCTGACGGGTGCCGGATACCGGCTCGAGGTGCCGAGATGAGATTCCTCACCTCGCTGCGTGCCCGGCTCGCACTCGCCGGGTTCACGATGATGTACCTCGCCGTGCTCCTGGTGTTCGGCGTCGGACTGCTGAGCGAGGAGGAGGCGACCTCGACGCTCGTCGATGGCGTCGAGGTGACCGTCGACTCGTCCGGCGGATCGTCGGGCTGGAGTCGAGCGACCGTCGCGGCGCTGTTGCCGATGACAGCGGTGCTCGCCTGGTGGTGGGCCGGCAGGGCCGTCCGTCCGATCGACCGGATCCGCTCGGTCGCCGAGAGCATCGACGCGACGGATCTGCATCGTCGCATCGGGCTCGAGCGCGGCCCCGAAGAGGTCGTCGCGCTCGCCGCCAGCTTCGACTCGATGATCGACCGGTTGCATCGCACGGCCACGGAACAGCGAGAGATGCTGGACGAACTGAGCCACGACCTCCGCACGCCGATCGCCGTGCTCGCCACCAACGCGGAGGTGCGCTTGGCCCGCTCGAGTGCGCCGATCGAGTGGTATCGCGACGGTTTCGAGCAGTCTCGCCGGTCGGCGCAGCGAATCACCGAGGTGCTCGACCGCTACCTCGTCGATGCGAGAGCGGCGGCCCGAACGATCGACCGACGCCCGATCGACCTCGTGCTGCTCGTCCGGGATGCCATCGACCACCTCCGCCCGTTCGCCGACGCAGGGCAGGTCGACATCGAGCTCGACGCGCCCGACACCCTCACCGGGGCGTGGGATTCGACCGCCGTGTCGCGGGCCGTCACCAACCTCATCCACAATGCCGTGCGGCACAGCCCTGCGAAGACCTCCGTCGACGTCTGCGTTCGAGCCGAGTCAGACCACGTCGACATCTCCGTCAGCGACCGAGGACCCGGTATCCCCGCCCATCGACAGGCGGCGATCTTCGAGCGACGATCGCGATCTTCGGAGGTCGCCCGCACGAACGGCCTCGGTCTGTCGATCGCCCGACATGTCGCAGCCGCGCACGGCGGCTCGATCTCCGTCGAGTCGCCGTCTGGCAGCTACGCCACGAGCTTCGTGCTGCGTCTGCCGTCGTCGTCACCGCTCTCTTGAACACGAGGCTCGCCACCGGCACCGGAACAGCCACCAGCTCACCAGCGGGCCGAGCGGTCGGATCCGGGGTTCGTGG
This sequence comes from Acidimicrobiaceae bacterium, assembly GCA_020637235.1. Taxonomy (GTDB): domain Bacteria; phylum Actinomycetota; class Acidimicrobiia; order Acidimicrobiales; family Ilumatobacteraceae; genus VFMC01. The sequence continues at coordinate 46,278 of JACJWG010000018.1, forward strand.
CCCGTCGCCGGGCAGGTGCAACCGTTCACCGACCGTTGGTGCCGTCGAGGAGCTCACGAAGGATGTCGGCGTGGCCGGCGTGTCGTGCGGTTTCTGCGCACAGGTGCACGACGACCCAGCGGAGGTCGGGGTCCGGCATGTCGTCGTCGACCCGACACCTGGCGTCGAGGTCGTGATCGGTGACGACTCGATCGACGAGCTCCCAGACGCTGCGGTAGCGATGCTCGAGCGCCTCGAACGTGTCATCCGGCTGCAGGTCGTTGCAGAGCAGGTCGCCGTCGAGGTCGAGGCGGGCGAAACGATCGAGGATCCAGATCGACTCGGCGAACCCGGCGTGACGCAACAACCACAACAGCGATGTCCCGGACCCGACCGGGGACCAGCGCTGCTCGGCCGGAGCGAGACCTGCGATCTTGCGGAGCAGCGATTCGCGCTGGAACTGCAAGTGCGTGAGCAGCGTGCGGCGCTCGTCATCGACCACTCGAGGGGGACGGGCATCCACCGAGACCACGGTAGTGGCGGCGACCGAGCTCGGCCGCGATCGAGGCCGTCGTGACGACACCCGAGCGCGCACCCCCGCGGGCCGACCCACCTCGCGCATCTCATGTCACGAGTCGTTCGACGGGCGTGACTCGCCGTCGGAGGAGGCAGAACTCGTTGCCTTCGGGGTCGGCGAGCACGTGCCAGGACACATCGCCCTGCCCGATGTCGACGGGCCGTGCGCCGAGGGCCAGCAGCCGATCCAGCTCGGCCTCCTGATCGCGGTCGGTGGCATTGAGGTCGAGGTGCAGCCGGTTCTTGGCGAGTTTGGGTCCGTCGGCTACCACGAGGAAGTCGATGCCCCAAGGGGCCTCCGCTGACGGCTTGATCGACACGTTGCCCTCGTCGTCGGTGTCGGTGACGACCCAGCCGAGGACGGCGGTCCAGAAGTCTGCGAGGCGGTGGCCGTCTGCGCAGTCGATCGCCAGCGAGGTGATGCGGTTCGCCATACCGACTGCTTCTCCGATCGAGACGACCGCGAAACCTCGACCTCGATGGATCGCGGTTGTCGACGCAGCTCGGCGAGCCCGTCAGGCCGGGGCCACCCGTGCCGCCGATCTCCCGCATCTGCGGGGTCGTGAGGATACGCTCGCCACCGTGGCGCGTCCTCCCTTCGCGGCTCGCTCGTCGGCCGAGGCGGTCGACCCGGTCGCCGTCCTCGATCGCATCGTCGCCGAAGCGCTCGTCATGATCCAGCGCTCCGACGGGGCGTCCATCGAGGTGCGCAACGGTGAGATGCTGGAGTACGTCAGCGGGGCCGGCACCCTGCAGCCGTTCGTCGGCCTGTTGTTGCGCATCGACGGCAGCCTCTCGGGGCGATGCCTGACGAGCGGCGACGTCGTCCGTTGCGACGACGCGCTCGACGACGATCGTGTCGACCCGGACGCCGTGCGACGCACCGGCATCCGCTCGATGCTGTGCGTCCCACTGCACGTGTCGGGCCGCACCGACGCCGTGTTGAAGGTGAGCGCGCGAACACCGCATGCCTTCACCGATCGCGACGCGGACGATCTGCGTCGGCTGGCGGAAGTGTTGAGCATCGCAGTGACGGCAGCTGCCGACCTGTCACAGGTGAGCGAGGAACGGTTGGCGCTCGCCGAGCAACTCGTGCGCCTCGGCGAGCACGAGCGGCATCGGCTCGCGCTCGCGCTCCACGACGATCCCGTGCAGCGTCTGACGGCGGCGCTCTACGAGCTCTCACTGCTCCGGCCCGCGGTGCCTGCGGATCGACTTCCAGCCCTGCAGCACACCGAATCGCTCCTCCGCAACGCGATCACGTCGCTCCGTCTCCTGATGTTCGAACTCGCCCCGCCCGACCTCGACCCGTCGAACCTCGCCCAGGCGCTGGAACTCGCAGCGGAAGAGCTCTTCGCAGGCACGGAGGTGGACGTGGCCGTCGATGCGACGTTCGACGTCGCGCCCGAGCTGCGCGACGCCCAACTGCTGTACCGGATCGCCGTCGAATCGCTCGGGAACGTGCGCCGTCATGCGAGGGCGAACCATGTGACGTTGCGCGGTCGCAGCGACGCCGGGGGAGTGACCCTCGAGGTGATCGACGACGGCTGTGGCTTCGATGCCGACACCGCGACGCCGGGCCACCTGGGGTTGAGCAGCCTGCGCGAGCGCGGCCGGCTGCTCGGGGGCACCGTCACGATCACCAGCTCGCCCGGAACCGGCACCCGGATCGCTCTCCGGGTGCCCCCGCGCCCGAGCAGCTGAAGCCGACGGGCCTTCTCACGCGACACGTCGGTGCATCCGACGAGCAGCGACCGGCGCAAGCAGGTGACAGGCTGGAGCCGTGGATCTGTTCCACTTCAGCCACGATCCGACGATCGAGCGCTTCGTGCCGCACGTACCGGTGACGAACCCGAACCAGCCGCCGATGGTGTGGGCGATCGACGCCGAACATGCGCCGCTGTACTGGTTCCCGCGCGACTGCCCCAGGGTGACGGCCTGGCCGCGGAACCCGGACGAGGAGGCCGTGTTCCGACAGGTGTTCAGCACGACCGCCGCACGGGTCCACGCGATCGAGCTCTCCTGGCTGCCGATCATGCAGTCGACGGTGCTCTACCGGTACCGCTTCGACGGATCGGTTTTCCGCCGATGGGCGGACGCTTCGGGGCAGTGGGTGGCGGACGTCGCCGTCGAACCGCTCGGAGTAGAGCGCTTCGACGATCTGATCGGCCGGCATGTCTCGGCCGACATCGAGCTCCGCGCAGTTCCCGATCTGTGGCCGCTCCGCGATCTCGCCGTGCGAGGTCCGTGGGACTTCAGCATCGTCCGGTTCCAGTCGGCGAAGGCACGCTCGTGTTGAGCTGTGGTCGTGCATGGCTCCGCTCCTCGAGCCGTGCGAGGCGCTGACCGACGCCGAGTACCGCGCGCGTGTGCGGGCTGCGGCCCCATGAGGGGGCCGGCGTCCGCACACGCAGTCGGCGCGTCGGAGCGACCCGCTGGTCCGCGTTTCGATCGGCCCAGCAGTTCGCGGTGCCGTGCTGACGGGGCGACATGCCCGGTATGGACGAAGCCTTGCCGCGTGCGGAACGTCAGGTGACACTGACGTGATGTCGGACGTGGAGGACATCGAGGTCGAGCGGAGCGACGCGCGGTTGGCGGGTTCGCTGTGGCGACCTGCTCGGGATCCGCGAGCGCTTGTCGTCATGCACCCCGGTTCCGGGCCGTCGGATCGACACAACGACGTCTACTTCCCGCCGATCCGCACGATGCTGCTGGACGCAGGATGCGCGGTCGCCTCGTTCGACAAGCGCGGTGTCGGGGGCTCGACGGGCTCGCTCGGCGACGCCAGCGTCGAACGACAGGCCGACGACCTGCTCGCATGCGTGTCGGCGCTCAGGCGTCACGTACGCCCCGGACTCCCGGTAGGCGCTTTCGGTCACAGCCAGGGCGGTTGGGTCGTCTACGGAGCTGCGGGGCAGCGCCAGGGTCTCGAGTTCGCGGTCGCCAACTCCGGCCCCGGCGTCTCGGTGTTCGAGCAGGAGCGCTTCGCGTCGGCGGCGACGTTCCGAGAGGACGACCAGCGAGCAGATGCGCATCGTGCGCTCGACGTGTTGCACGAGCTCGCGACGACCGGTTCGCCGTTCGCCGAGGTGACCCGGCGTCTGGAGTCCGAGGTGTCGGAGCTCGTCCGCGAGCGCTTCCGGTGGTTGGCCGCTAACGAGGAGGTCTGGCGTCTGACCGCATCTCTGCTCCGGTACGACCCGGCGCCGGCGCTCGGCTCGATCGACGTGCCGGTGCTGGCGATGTTCGGTCGTGACGACGTGGTGGTCCCGGTGCAGGCCAGCGTCGAGCGGCTCCGTCGACTCGTCGCACCGGACCTGTTACGCGTCGCCGTGCTGCCAGGTGAACATCGCCTGCTCGACGATCTCGGGAACCTGCCCGCCGACTACGCCGACACGCTGTGGCACTTCCTCGGCCTCGTCGCGTGAGTTCGAGCGCCTCACGAACCGTCCGAGGTGGGCGCACGAGTCCGGTCAGCGCCGGACGCGGTCGACGAGGTCGGTGGTGTGCGCGGCGGCGATCGCGGCGTGGACACCGATCCACGTCCGCGGTTCCGGCTCCCACGGCCGCGACCGGTGGTCGACCCACGGAAGGCGGGTGAGCGGCGTGTCGACGCCGCGGATCAGGTCGGCGAGGCCGCGACCGGCAGCGTTGGCTGCGGCGACGCCCTGACCGGTGTAGCCGCCGGCCCACGCGAAGCCCTGATGGCGGTCGACGCCGATGCCTGGCAGCAGATCTCGTGGGACGCCGAGCACCCCGGTCCAGCGATGGCTGACCCCGACGCCCTCGAGCGCTGGGAGCAGCTCGGTCAGTCGACGCACCAGGCGGCGCTCGATCCGGGCGCTGTGCGACGGTGAGGGCGGGACACCGAAGTTCCATCGGGCACCGGCCGACGTGCCTCCCCACACGATCCGGTCGTCCGCAGTGCGTTGGCCGTAGCCGAGCAGCATCGCACCGAGCTCGAACAGCTGGCGGTCCCGCAGCCCGATCCGGTCCCAGACCGACGCATCGATCGGTTCGGTGGCGATGACGTGGTTGACGAGCGGCAGCATCCGTCGCTGCTGGCCGTCGACGGAGTGGGTGTAGGCCTCGGTCGCGAGCACGACCCAGTCGGCCGTGACGGTGCCGTGGTCGGTGCGAACCGCCGCCCGGCGCGTACCGCCCGGACGGATCGCCTCGACCGTGGTTGCCTCGTGGATGCGCCCGCCCCGTCGTTCCACCTCGGCGGCGATGCCCAGCGCGAGCGCTGCCGGCTGAACGGCCGCGGCGTGCGGCGTGAGGATCGCGCCGCGGATCGCTGGGCCGTGGAGGATCGCTCGGGCGTCGGCAGCATCGAGCCACTGCCATGCGTCGCCGAGCCCCGAGCGCGTCAGCGTCTCGTGGTGATGCCGGAGGCGCTTCAGCTGGCCGTCGTTCACCGCGGTGTAGATCGCACCACCGCGGTGGAAGCCGCAGTCGATGGCGTGCTCGGTGACGAACGACTCGGTGGCGTCGACGGCGCGGATCATCTCGCGCGCCATCGTCTCGACTGCCCGGTCGCCGCCGACCTTCGCAACGGCTGATTCGGGACCTCCGTAGTCGCCCACGCACCATCCACCGTTGCGGCCCGACGCACCGAATCCGACCCTCTCTCGCTCGAGCACGACGAGTCGGAGCGTGGGATCGGCGGCGAGCAGCGACTGCGCGGTCCACAGACCGGTGAACCCGGCACCGACGACGGCCACGTCGACATCGACATCGCCAGCCAGCGCCGAGCGGTCGATGGCGGCTGTGTGGTCGACGGGAGCGGAGTCGAACCAGAACGAATGCGACATCTGCCTAAAGTAGACGCGATGTCTCGTTTGGTGCCAACAGATCGTCCACGATCCAGGGTGCGCTCCGGCGGACGGAGCGAGCGCGTCCGTCGGCGAGTCGCCGACGCGTGCCTGGCACTGCTGGCAGCGGGCGACGTCGATCTCGGCCCGTCCGACGTCGCGCGAGTGAGCGGCGTCAGCCGCGCCACGGTGCACCGGTGGTGGCCGACCAAGGCGCTGCTGTTCGGTGCGGCTCTCGAGGCGCACACCGCCGATCTCGACACGCCCACCTCGGGGGCCTGGTCCGACGACCTCGACCGCTGGTGTGACCGGCTGGCGGCGTTCTTCTCGGACCCGACCGAGGTGAGCCTCAACGTCGTGATGGCCGGCGACCGCCACCCCGACTTCCGACGGGCCGTGCTCGACCACTACCAGCCGCTGTTCGAATCGTGGCGTGCGCGGATCGATCAGGCTCGCACCGCCGGCGAGATCGATGCGGACATCCCGACCGACGCCGTGCTGCTCGCGCTCGTCTCGCCGTTCGTCGTCGTGCCGTTGTTGTTCGGGACCACGATCCCCGAGCCCACCGTACGCGACCTCTCCCGGTTGATCGGACGGGCCACCGGCACCGGAGGTGCACACGAGCACGCCACCGGTGCGTGAGGCGGTCGTGCTCCGGCCGACGGCAAGATGGACACGATGCGCCGTGGTGGATCTCGCCGCACAACCCATGAGTCGTGTCGCCGTGGTACCACAGGTGCTGGCGCTGGTGCACGTGATCGACCTGGACGTGTGACGCATCGGCGCGACGGAATGCGGTGGAGCGGAGGTGGTGCGGTCGTCGAGAATCGGACGATGGGCGAGGCGAGGCGCGAGGTGATGCACCCGGTGATGCGCGAGGTGGTCGGGGCGTGCCCGCTCGACTGCCACGATGCGTGCAGCTGGGTGGTGGGCATCGACGCAGGTGGCCGCGCCGTGTCGCTGCGCGGCAACCCCACTCACCCGATCACCAGGGGTGGGCTGTGCCCGAAGGTGAACCCGTGGCTCGAGCACGCCGCCGACCCGACACGGCTGCTCCACCCGCTCCGCCGCGACGGGCCGAAGGGGAGCGGTCAGTTCGAGCAGATCTCGTGGGACGAGGCGCTGACGCTCATCGCCGATCGTTTCGAGTCGATCGTCGCCGAACACGGGGCCGAGGCGATCTGGCCGTACGACGGCACCGGCACGCTCGGCGTGCTGCAGGGCTCCGGCTCGGTCCCTCGTCTGTGGCAGGTGCTCGGCACGTCGGTGCACCACCTGAGCATCTGCACCATCAGCGGCTTCCTCGGCCTCGAGTACGCGATGGGCACCACCGCGACCGTCGCGCCCGAGGATCTGGTGCACGCTGGCACGATCCTGCTGTGGGGGACCAACACCCTGACCACCAATCGCCATCTGTGGCGGTTCGTCGAACAGGCACGATCGAGCGGCGCGACAGTCGTGGCGATCGACCCGGTGCGGCACCGCACCGCAGAGCGCTCCGACCAACACATCGCGATCAGACCGGGCACCGACAGCGCGTTCGCGCTGGGGCTCTGCCACGTGATCGCTCGAACGGCCCTCGACGCGGACTTCCTCGAGCGCAACTGCTCGGGCTGGCCCGAGTTCGAGGCGACGCTCGCCGGCTGGACTCCGGACCGGGTGGCAGCCGAGTGCGGCGTCGACGCGTCGATCGTCGTCGAGCTCGGTGAGCGGCTCGCGCGGCAGGGACCGGTTGCCATCCGGCTCGGACAGGGCATGCAACGTCACCGTTTCGGCGGCCAGGCGGCGCGGGTGATCGCCGGCATCCCGGCGTTGACCGGCGATCACGGTCGGCTCGGCGGCGGACTGCTGTACAGCGTGAACGTCGAGGCGTTCGACGGTGACGCGGTGTCACGATTCGACCTCGCGCCACCCGATCGGCGGCTGCTCGTGATGACGATGCTCGCTCGCCACCTGCGCGACGCCGACCCGCCGGTGAAGGCGCTGTTCGTCACCAATGCGAATCCCGTCGTCTCCAACCCGGCGAGCGCCGACGTGCGTGCGGAGCTCGCTCGCGACGACCTGTTCACGGTGGTGTTCGACGCGTTCGTCACCGACACCGCCCGCTATGCCGATCTGGTGTTGCCCTCGACCCTGCAGACCGAGCACCTCGACCTCGTCGCCTCGTACGGGCATCTGTACGTCCAGTGGAACGAGCCGGCGGTGCCGCCGCCGGGGGAGTGTGTCAGTCGCACGGAGTTGCTCCGCCGGCTCGCCGCTCGTCTCGGCCTGGACGAGCCGGCGCTGTACGCGAGCGACCTCGAGCTCGCAGCGGATGCGCTGTCCGGCGAGCCGTGGGCGTCGGCCGGGCTCGGCGTCGACGACCTGCGTGCGGCGGGTTGGATGCGGCTCCCCGGCACGGACGACTTCGGCGTCGGGATCCCGACGTCCGCCGACGCGACGTCGTGGTTCTCGTTCGCCTCCGACCGCGCCGAGCGCGACGGGCACGGTCGGCTGCCGAACCACCGCCGCGCGGCGGAGGCGGCGGACGGCCCACCCGGCACGTTCGCCCTGATCGCCGCAGCGAGTGCGGCGCACGTGAACTCGACCTTCGCCGGCGTCGCGCACGCCGCTGCCCGCCGTGTGGAGCCGACCGTGACGATCTGCGCCGCAGAGGCACGTTCGCTCGGACTCGTCGCTGGCCAGCTGGTGGAAGTGGCCAACGACCGGGGCGGATTCGTCGCTCGTCTCGCTGTCGACGACACGCCGCGCGCCGGGGTCGCGGTCATGACGAAGGGTTCATGGATCGCTGCGTTCCCCGACGGCCGTTGCATCAACGACACGGTCGCCGAACGCCCGAGCGACATGGGCGCCGGGGCGGTGTACCACGACAACCGCGTGACGCTCCGCCCCGTCGCGAGCTGACGATCCCGACGGCAGGTGGCATGAGCGACTCACCAGCACGTGAACAGGCCGTGGCGCTCACCGATGCGGAAGTCGCCGTCGCGCGCGATCAAGCGACCGGCGTCGACTCGGACGTCGTGCACGAACGCACGCCAGGCGACCCCCGGCCGAAGGCCCGGTTCGAGCAGATACCTGTTCCGCTCGACCTCGTCGACGAGCTGCTCGGGGTCGGTGACGACGAGGCGTGACGGACCGAGCTCGACGACGGAGATGTGGTCGAATCCTGCGCGCAGCAGCTCGACCCCGTTCTCGTTGGAGAAGCGAAGCGCACCGAAGTCGCCCCCGGCGGACGGATCGCACCCGTTGCGGCGGATGAGTTCTGCGAACTCGGCCTGCGCCGATGTGCTGTTGGTGAGCGCGTAGAGCACGCCGCCGTCGCGCAGGACTCGCCGGAACTCTCGCGCTGCCGCGGCGATGTCGGGCACGTGGTAAAGCATGTGCATCGCCATCACGACGTCGAAGCTGCCGTTGCGAAACGGCAGGGCCTGCACGTCCCCGCACACCTGGTGCGCCTCCGTGGCGTCGATCTGCGACAACCTGATGGTGGCGAGGTCGACGGCGACGAGCTCGGCAGCACGCGCGGCGACGACGGGTACGTACGGGCCCGCACCGGCCCCGGCATCCATCACCCGAGCGTCACGGATCCGTGACAGGTGCGCGTCGACGAAGGTGCTCAGCGCGACGGGCGGCTGCCGGCAGTCGTAGATCGAGGGTCGGCACGTGGACGCGACACCGGCTGTCCGATGGTGGGCGCGATCGTCGATGCCCGGCACACCGACACGGTAGGGCACGACCCCACCCGTCAGGCGTCCGCGATCGGACTCGGGTATCGCGTCACCCGCTTGCGGGGTAGAGCCAGTCGTGCCGTCCGAACAGTGGGTGTCGCTCGGACTCGGCGCCACCGTGATCCTGGCTGCGTGGGTGCCGACCGCCATCGGCCGCCGCCCGGTGTCGTTGCCGATCGTGCTCGTCGCGTTCGGCGGCGCGGTGTTCGCACTGCCGTGGTTCGCGGCGCCCAACCCTCGCGAGTACCTCGACGTCACACGAGTCGTCACCGAGTTCGGCGTGCTCGTCGCACTGCTCGGCGCCGGCATCGGTATCGATCGTCGGCTCGGATGGCGCCGGTGGAGCACGACCTGGCGTCTGCTCAGCGTCGGGATGGTCGCCTCGATCGGTGGCATCTCGTTGCTCGGCTGGTGGTTGCTCGATCTCGACGCCGCCACCGCGATCCTGCTCGGTGCCGTGCTGGCACCGACCGATCCGGTGCTCGCCGGCGACGTGCAGGTCGGCGAACCGGTGCTGGAGGACCAGCGTCTCGACGACGAGGACGACGTCCGCTTCGGTCTCACGAGCGAAGCCGGCGGCAACGACGGGCTCGCGTTCCCGTTCGTGCACCTCGCGCTGGTGGTGGCTGCGGGATCCGAGGCTGCGGAGGGGGCGCAGCTCGATCGGCTGGTGCACTGGTTCGGGATCGATCTCGTCGCACGGATCGGTGTCGCGATCGGCACCGGTTGGTTGTTCGGGCGGGTGCTCGGCAGGCTCGTGTTCAACGGGGCCTGGCGGTTCCCACCGATCGCGACCGAGCGGCGAGGTTTCGTCTCGCTCGGCGTCATCCTCGCCGCCTACGGGTCGACGGAACTGATCGGTGGCTACGGCTTCCTGGCGGTGTTCCTCGCCGCCGTGTTCCTCCGGCGGCAGCGCACCACCGACGAGTACCACCTGGTGCTCCACCGCTTCACGAGCGAGATCGAACACGTGGTGAGCTCGGTGCTCCTCGTGCTGTTCGGCGGGGCACTGCTCCGGCTCGTCGGAGGGCTCGGCTGGCGTGACGTCGCGGTGGCCGCCGGCGTCTTGTTCGTGGTCCGGCCGTTGTCGGGCCACCTCGCGATGCTGGCGAGTCCCGTGCGAGGCGCCGAGCGTCGGGCCATCGCGTTCTTCGGCATCCGTGGCCTCGGCTCGGTGTACTACCTGGCGTATGCAGCGACGATCGAACCCTCCCGGGACCGCCGGATGCCGGTCGGTACCGACGACCTGTGGCCGGTCGTGACGTGCACCATCGTGCTGTCCATCGCGGTGCATGGCGCGACCGCGAGCGGGGTGATGCACGCGCTCGATCGGCGACGGCGGCGCTCCGCGGCGGGCGCAGCAGATCGCGTCGGGTAGTGCCGTCGCGACCGAGCAGCACGGTGTCAGGTCCGGGGCACGGATGACACCGGCAGCGGATCGGTGGTGGAATGGCGGGGTGACGATTCGCGGCTACCAGATCCCCAACTTCACCTATCCCGGCGTCGGTCCGGCCGAACTGTTCGGTGCCATCGCGGCCCAGGCGAAGGAGGCCGATGCGTCGGGCTTCGACACCGTGCTGGTGATGGACCACTTCTTCCAGCTGCCCATGCTGGGTGCACCGGAGGACTTCATGGTCGAGTGCTACACCCTCCTCGGGGCGCTGGCTCGCGAGACCTCGACCGTGCGCCTCGGGGCGCTCGTCACCGGCAACACGTACCGCAATCCGGCGATCCTCGCGAAGACCGTCACCGCCCTCGACCTGGTCTCCGGTGGCCGCGCCCAGCTCGGGATCGGCGCCGGCTGGTTCGAGCTCGAGCACCGCGCGTTCGGCATCGAGTTCGGCACGTTCACCGATCGTTTCGAGCGGCTCGAAGAGGCGCTGCAGATCGTCCTGCCGATGCTCCGCGGCGAGACGTCGACGTTCGACGGCGAGCGATACACCACCGAGGGCGCGTTCAACTCGCCGCCACCCGTCGGCCGGATCCCCGTGATGATCGGTGGCAGTGGCGAACGCAAGACGCTGCGCATGGTGGCCCAGTACGCCGACGAGTCGAACCTGATCGCCGACGAGCGCGACGTGCCCCACAGGCTGGACGTGCTGGCCGAGCACTGTGAGCGCCTCGGCCGCGATCGCTCGGAGCTCACCGTGTCGTGGCAGCGGTCGGCCTGCATCGCCCCCACCATGGACGAAGCGCGTGCGGAGCTGCGCGACGGTTTCCTCCGGCGGGGAACCGACCTCGACTCGCTGGCCGAGGCGCAACGCGACGCGTTGCTGGCGCGGTTCGCCGTCGGCGACCCCGACACCGTCGGTGAGCAGTTCGAGCGGTGGATGAGCCTCGGCATCGACGGGTTCACCGTCAACATGCCGTTGAACGGCCATCTGCCCGGCAGGGTCACCCTGCTCGGTGAGGTGCTGTCGCGCGTCGTGACGTGACGCCGGCGCACGCTCGCGATCACTCGACGACGATGCTGGCGCGCATCGTGGGATGGATGCGGCAGAGATAGGAGGCGACACCCGGCTCGTCGAATTCGAACTCGAACAGGTCACCCTCGGAGAGGTCGCCCGAGTCGAAGTCGACCGCCGACCCGGACCGCGACGTGACGGTGTGGTCGTACGGGTCGGTGTTCTCCCACACGACCACCGTGCCCGGCGAGACATGGAGCTCGTCCTCGGAGAATCGCGAGTCCGAGATCGTCACCGTCACCCGGCGATCGGCAGCCGATCGCTCGTCCCCACATGCGGTCAGCGCGCTCACGAGCCCGACGAACCCGGCCGCGGCGACGATGCTCCTGACGATGCTCCTGACGATGCTCCTTCGGCTCATGCGGGTGGTTCGGCGCGCTCGCGCTGGCGGATGGCCGCTCCATCGGGGTGAATGTCGTCGGATCCGCCGATTCGGGCACGACCCCGACCGTCGCGCTCCGAACCCTGGGTACTGCCGATCGACGGGCTTCCCCCGGCCCGGAAAGGACCCTCTATGCGACCGATGCGACCCGTGCGTACCACCCTGATCGCTTCCACCGTCACCCTGGCACTCGCGATGAGCGCCTGTGGTGACGACTCACCCGACACGACGCCGACCACCACCGACGCCGTCGGGGCGCCCGACACCACGATGGACCAGACCACCGACACGACCATGGCGCCGGCGACGACGATGTCGCCGGACACCACCTCACCCGACAGCAGTCCGTCGGAGACGACGATGCCGATGGACGGGATGGATCCCACCACGGAGGACGGCGCGTCGAATCTCCGTGCCGACCTGACCAGCCTGTTGCAGGAACACGTGTATCTGGCCGGCATCGCGATCGAGACCGCCGTCGATGCCGGCGGCGACATGGAGGCTCCGGCCGTCCAGGCGGCTGTCGCGGCACTCGACGAGAACTCGGTCGCCCTGGCCGAGATGATCGGCTCGGTCGCCGGAGCCGAGAACCAGGAGGCGTTCCTCGGACTGTGGCGTGAGCACATCGGCTTCTTCGTCGACTACACCCTCGGCATGGCCGGTGGTGATCAGGCGATGGTCGATCAGGCGCTGACCGACCTCGACGGCTACCAGCAGGCCGCGGGTGCGTTCTTCGAGGAGATCACCGGCGGTGAGCTCGTCGCCGAGGACGTGATCGCCGGACTCGACATGCACGTGGCGACCCTGACCGCTGCGATCGACGGCGTCGTCGCCGGCGACCCGGCTGCGTTCAGCGACCTCCGGACCGCAGCACAGCACATGTTCGACGCTGCCCTGCTGCTGTCCACCGGGATCTCGGCAGCGGCGCCCGACATGTTCGACGGCGACGTCACCAGCGCGCCGGCCGAGACGCGCGCCGTCCTCACCAACCTGTTGCAGGAGCACGTCTACCTCGCCGGGATCGCGATCGAGCAGGCCGTGGAAGTCGGCGGCGACATGCAGAACCCGACGGTGCAGGCTGCGGTCGCGACCCTCGACGAGAACTCGGTCGCCCTGGCCGAGGTGATCGGCTCGGTGGCCGGGGCCGAGAACCAGGAGGCGTTCCTCGGTCTGTGGCGTGAGCACATCGGCTTCTTCGTCGATTACACCCTCGGCATGGCCACCGGTGATCAGGCGATGGTCGATCAGGCGTTGACCGACCTCGACGGCTACCAGCAGGCAGCCGGTGCATTCTTCGAGGAGATCACCGGTGGCGAACTCCCGGCCGACGCAGTCGTGATGTCGCTCGACGAGCACGTCGCCACGCTGACGACCGCGATCGACGACCTGGTGGCCGGCGATCCAGCGGCCTTCACCGACCTCCGGACCGCGGGTCAGCACATGCCGATGGCAGCCCTGGCGATCTCGACCGCCGTGGTCGCTGCCACGTCGTGACCGACTCGACCGGCTGACGATGCCCAGGAACGCGCTCTGCTCGTGGTCGAGGCCACGAGCAGAGCGCGTCGCCGTCGACCCGACGCCGTGTCCGCTCGCGAGTATCCGTCGGATCACCGGCGCCGCTGCCGCTGACGTCGGTCAGTCGAGCGCCGCGATCAGTTCGGACACCGGCGGCCGCGCGTCCGGCGTGGCGGGAAGCGACAGGTAGCGCAGGCGGCCGTCGCGACCGACCACGGCGTCGGCGCCGAGTTGAGCCACGTCTTCGGTCGGGCGCTGGAGGCGCCGCCCGCTGCGCAGGAGCCGGGCGTACATGCGCAGCGTCCCGAACGACCAGACCTGGCGGCGGGTTCCGCGCTCGGCCCCGAGGAGTGCGTACAGCCGTCGATCGCCGTCGGTGACGATCGTGAACGGGACACGGAGATGCTCGCGGTGCGCCGCCAGTCGTTCGGGTGCCGCGAAGGTGACGACGACGATCTCGGCGTCGCCGAACCGCTCGAGGTGATCGCGCACGGCGATCACGTGTTCTTGGCAGGGGAGTCAAGCGAGGTGTCGATGGAGCACCAGGACGACCGGCCGTCCCCGATGGTCCGACGGCTTCCAGGGGCATCCCCTGTGGTCGGTCAGTTCGAGATCGGGGATGGGATCACCGACACGCAGTCTCGTGCTCGCTCGGACCATGTGATGACTCCTTCGTGTCAGGAGGCTGCGTCGACGTCGCGGATCGGGCGGGCGCGCAGACCCGCCGACTCGCCGAAGAACTGTAGGGCGGCCTGTTGGATCGCCATCGACCACGTGGGGTAGGCGTGCACGGTCTGGGCGAGACGTCCGACGAACATGCCGGTCTGGATGGCGAGAGCGGCTTCGTGGACGAGCTCGCCGCCGGTGGGCGCGACGATGGTGGCGCCGACCAGCCGTCCACCGGCGAGGTGACGAGTGACGCGCCGGGGCGCGGCGACGAGGGTGACGAAGCCGTCCGTGGCGTCGACGGCGATGGCCCGGTCGACGTGGGACAGGGGGAGGTGCGCAACCATCGCGTCCGGGTGACGTCGTGCGGCGTCGGCGACGGTGAGGCCGACGTGGGCGACCTCGGGGCTCGTGAAGGTGGCCCACGGTGTGGCCGAGGTGTCGAGACGAAACCCTCGGATGCGCGCCAGCTTCGACAAGGCGTTCGTGGCAGCGATCCATCCCATGCGACCGGCGACGTGCGTGAACTGGAGGCGGCCGGTGACGTCGCCGACCGCCCAGATGCCGTCGACGTCGGTGGCCATGGTGTCGTCCACGGGGATGGCGCCGCGCCCGTCGACGGTGACACCGATCTCCTCGAGGCCGAATCCCCGACCGGCGGGTGCCCTGCCGGCGGCGGCGAGCAGATGGGTCGCGCTGATCGGTTCGCCGGCCTCGGTGCGGACGCGCACGTGTCGATCCTCGAGCCGTTCGACGAGGGTCGCCCTCGCGCCGACACGAACGCTCACCCCGTCGCGAGCGAGGGCTCGGGCCACCACGGCCGACGCCTCGGGTTCTTCGCGGGGCAGGAGCCTCTCCGCCGCTTCGACGAGGGTGACGGTGCTGCCGAGACGGGCGAACGCCTGCGCCATCTCGCACCCGACCGGCCCACCGCCCAGGATGATCAGCGACGGTGGGAGGCGGTCGAGTTGGAAGAGGGTCTCGTTGGTGAGCGGAGC
This sequence comes from Acidimicrobiaceae bacterium, assembly GCA_020637235.1. Taxonomy (GTDB): domain Bacteria; phylum Actinomycetota; class Acidimicrobiia; order Acidimicrobiales; family Ilumatobacteraceae; genus VFMC01. The sequence continues at coordinate 61,401 of JACJWG010000018.1, forward strand.
CGCGTCCCGCAGGCCCGGGATCGCGGGGAGGAGCGCGCTCGCTCCGGTGGCGACGATGAACCGTGCCGAGCCGATGGTGGTGCCGTCGACGTCGATCGTGCCCGGGGTGCGGAACCTGGCGTACCCGGGGATCACGTCGATGCCGTCGCGCGCGAGAGCGACGGCATCCTCGGTCGCGGCGATGGTGGCGATGGCGTCGTGGACCCGGTGCATCGCCTCGTCGAATCCGTGTCCAGCGGCGGCCGCAGCGAGGAGCGCCTTCGACGGGACGCAGCCGGTGAAGGTGCAGTCGCCGCCGATCGGGCCGTCCTGGACGATGACGACGCTCGCCTTGCGCCGGCGAGCCTCCTTCGCTGCCACCAATCCTCCGGCGCCGCCGCCGATCACCACCACGTCGTAGCGCTTCATCGTTCTCCTGGTCCCTCGTGTACCCATCCGGAACCCCGCGACGCACGCGAGGCTTCCCACGCGGTCACCGGCCACTGGACGGCGGTGTGGCGGTCGGCCAGTGTGCAGTCATGGCCGATGAGGACTACGAGGTGGCGGTGTCGGCGGGGAGCCTGCGCTCGGCCGCCGGGATCCCGATGCCACACCGATGGACGCCCGATGGCGTGGTGGTGGAGGCGCCTTTCACGGGCGCCCACCTGCTCCACCTGGCCGTTGCGGGCTGCGTGCTCAACGACGTCCACCGTGAGGCCGAGCACCTCGGGATCGTCCTGCACGGCGTGCGGGTCGTCGCGCGCGGCGGCTTCGACGCCACCACGTGGAGGTCGACCGGTGTGAGCTACGAGGTGCAGGTGGCGTCGGATGCGAGCGACGACGTGATCGCCGCACTGATCGAGGTCGTCGACGAGATCGCCGAGATCCCGAAGGCACTGCGCGCCGGGACGTCGGTGGTACGGCGTCTCCCCGGCTGACCGGGTCAGCCGGTCGCCCGGTGCGTGACGCTCTGCAGCCCGCCGTCGACCACGGTGACCTCGACGAGCAGGTGATCGTCGCCACGAGCGAGCTCGAGGTGCAGTCGTTCCGGCGAGTGCACCTCGTGCACCACCTCCCAGCCCGGTTCGAGGAACCGGCCGACCACCCGGAGCACGCCGCCCGGGGCGTCGACCACGAACGAACCGCCGTCGACCACGATCGTGGTCCGTGCACGGGATGCGTCGATGCGTGTCTGGGCCGACGAGGAGCTCGACGAAGAGCTCCACGAGGTGGTCGAGGACGTGGTGGTCGAGGACGTGGTGGTCGAGGACGAGGTGGTCGAGGACGAGGTGCTCGGCGGCGCTGCCGGACGCACCTGACGAGGGAGACGTTGATCGATCGGTCGTCGCCCGGTCTCGTCACCCTGCTCGGGACCGCCGGCGGCGCACGCGGTTCCGAGCACCGCCACGGCTGACCCGATGGCAACGGCCCGGGCGAACTGCCTCCCGGTCACGCCGATGCCTCGAACAGCCGGCCCTGCGCGCCGTCGGCGGGGCGCCGGGACACGCGGAGTGCGATCGCGCCCGCTGCGCTGACGAGCGACGCGATCACGGTGAGCGACGACGCATCGGTGCCCGTCGCAGGCAGGCTCTCCTCGCTCGCGGCGGCAACGACCGGCCATCGAGTCGACTGCGACGGCTCCCAGCCGGCGGTCACGGCGGCCACCGGCGGGGACGACGAGCTGGAGCCGACCCCGGTGACGACATCCGACGGTCCGGACGCTGCGGCGGACGTTGCGCCGGGCGGCGCGGGGCAGGCGACATCCGGCCGATCATGGCGCTGGCACACCAGGACGACAGCGACGTTCGTGGAACGTGCGTCTCCGGTGGCGATGGTGAACGCGCCGGCCTGTGCCGACGTGGTCGGTTCGATCACGACGACGTCGGTGGCCGCGGTGGTGTTGTTGCCGCTGTCGGCCATGGCGACACCGAGGTTGATCACGGCGCTCAGTTGTCGGATCGTTCGACGCCCCTGTGGCGTGTTCGGGTCGCCGGTGAGCAGCTCGCCGGCGAGCCGGCCGTCGAGTACGACCGTGCGGCCGCCGATGTCCAGCGCGAGTCCACGGTCGAGCAGTTCGCCGGTGCCGTCCCAGCGTTGGAGGTCGGCCATCAACGCGGTGAGGAACGCAGCGATGCTCACTGCCGCGTCGCTCGAGCCCGGCGACGTCGCGCCGGTTCCGTTGCCGCCGGTGCTCGCGATGGCCACGCCGACATTGGCGACCGCGACGTGCTGATCGATGCTCGCCACGCCGTCGCCCGTCGCGGTCACGGCGCCGTGCTGAGCGATCGCCGTGGTCGACTGGTTGCCGACCGCCGTGGCGTCGCCGGTGGTGACCGAGCCGGCACCGCCCGACGAGAGCAGCGATGGCAGCAACAGCGCGACGAGATCGACGGCGCGCTGGTGATCGGGCATCGAGACGAACGCTCCGGCTGCGGCGGCGATCGATGCGTCGATCGGCATGCCGTTCGCTCCGGTGTTGGCCCATGCGAGCCCGACGTTCATCACGATCGCCCGTTGGTCGATGGAGAGGACCGCCGTTCCGTCGCCGATCGCGACGGCGATCTGGCGGACGTCGGTCGTGGCGTCGTTACCGATCGCCGTGGCATCGCCGCTGACGACGGTGCCGCTCGAGCCGGCTGCACCGGGGGCGTTCGCGCCACTGTTCGCGACGGAGACGCCGATGCGCACCGTGACGGCACGTTGGTCGACGCCCTCGGACTCGCCGGCCGCCGCGTCCGCACCGGACGCCTGGACGATGCCGACCACGCCGTCGTTGCCGATCGCGGTGGCGTCGCCCGTGGTCGTCGCCCCGGAACCCACGCCGGCAGCGGCGTTGGAGCCGGAGGTGGCGACCGATCCGCCGACGTTGAAGACGATCACGTACTGCACGATGTCGGCGGTCGCGTCGTCGGTGAGGTGTGTGGTGGCCTGCTGGTCGATGGTGGTGCGGTCCACCGATCCGGTTGCGGTGGCCGACCCGGTGTCGACGCCCGCTCCCGTGCTGTCGGGGGACGTGCCGTCGGCCGTCGTGGCGTTGTGCCCCGTGTCGGCCACGGCGATCGCCGCGCTCGTCACGTCGGCGGTCTGCTCGATGATGGTGCTGTCGGTGACGGTGCTGTCGGTGACGGTGTCGTCGGTGACGGTGTCGTCGGTGACGGTGTCGTCGGTGACGGTGTCGTCGGTGACGGTGTCGTCGGTGACGGTGTCGTCGGTGACGGTGTCGTCGGTGACGGTGCTGTCGGTGACGGTGCTGTCGGTGACGGTGTCGTCGGTGACGGTGTCGTCGGTGACGGTGTCGTCGGTGACGGTGTCGTCGGTGACGGTGCTGTCGGTGACGGTGCTGTCGGTGACCGTGTCGTCGGGGGGTGACGCCTCGGTGCTCGACGGCGGGCCGCTGTCGGTGTCGTCCGCAGCCGCGAGTGGTGCGGCGAGGAACGACACGCCGACGAACACCGTCACGACGGTCGACCTCGCGCTCGTGCGACGGCGCGCCCGGGGGGCGGCAGCACGCCGGCCGCCGCCCCCCGTTCTCACGCCGAGCGGGTGCTCAGGCCGCATCGCCGGAACCGTCGTCCGACCCGGTGTTCGAGCCGTCGTCGTCCGACTCGGTGGACGAGTCGTTGTCGATCATGCCGGTGCTGCTCTGCGTCACGGTGAACGTGGCGCTGTTCGTCGCGGTCGCATCACCGGTGGTGATGTGGTTGCCGGCACCCGACGTGTTGGTCGACATCGACGTGTTCGCCGACGTCGCCGAGCCACCGGCACCGCCATCGGCGCTGGTGTCGGTGCCCTCGCCCATGCCGGAGGCCTCGCCACCCATCGCCGCCGAGTGCGACGACTGATGGGTCGAGCTGCCCTGCGACACCGTGTTGTGCTGGGTGTTGCCGCCGCTGTTGGCATGGGCGTCCTGCGCCCCGGCCACCACCACGCCGGACGACTGCGAGCTCGCGCCGGCAGCCATCGCGTCGCCGCTCGTCGACCCCGAGCCATCGCTCTGCTGGTCGCCCATGTTCATCAGGTTCGCGTCGAGGGTCTGATCGACCGACCCGCTCACCGTGTTCGACGCGTCGGCCGAACCCGACGTGATCATGTTCGCGCCGTCGTCGGTGTTGCTCGACGTGGCGTCGTTGGTGGCCGAGGCCGTGCCGCCGGCGCCTGCCATCGCGTGCGTGCTGTCGTCCGACACGTTCGAGCCGCCGCTGTCGTTCGAGCCGCTGTCGTTCGAGCCGCTGTCGTTCGAGCCGCTGTCGTTCGAGCCGCTGTCGGTCGAGCCGCTGTCGGTCGAGCCGTCGTCGGTCGCCGTGCCGCTGCCGATGTCGCCGGTCGTCCACGACTGGCCGTCGGCGTGTCCGGATCCGCCGTTGGCGTCGGACATCGCGTCCTGCATGGTGTCGCTGCCCTGAGCAACGTCGTTCAGCTGCTCGTTGTCGCCGGTGTTGCTCCACGCCTGCTGGGCGAACGCGACGTCGGCCCACGCGCCCTGATGCGCGAGCGATGCGGTGTCGGCCGACGGCTGCTCACCGTTCTGGTTGCCGGTGTCGTTCTGGTTGCCGGTGTCGTTCTGGCCGCCGGTCTGACTGCCGTTCTGGTTGCCGGTGTCGTCCTGCGCTGCGACGGCCCCGACGGGACCGGCCGCGGCGACCGTGGCCGCGAGTGCGAACGCGAACCGACGTGATCGAGTGAAGTGAGCCACGAGTACCTCCGTTGGTGTGTGGTGTGAGATGCCCGTTCCCGCAACGAGCCGGAGGTCCCGTACCCGAGGGCGCCACCAGCAAACGGTTCTTCGAACCGGAACCGATCGTTCACCCGATCCGTGCTCGGCGGGTGACGCGCTCGGGTGAGCATTACGTTGAACTGGTCATCACCTGACCGGTTTCGGAGCGCACGATGACGGCATGACCACAGCGGACACCTCACCTCAGCTCGTCGCCGACCCGCGGCCGATCCTCCACCGTGCCATCGCCACGCTCGTCGACGTGGCGGCTCGTGTGCGACCCGACCAACTCGTCGCGCCGACACCGTGTCCCGACATGGACGTGCGCACGATGCTCGCCCATCTCGTCGGCGTGCTCGATCGCATCGCGGCGCTCGGTGCCGGCGACGACCCGTTCGGTGTGGTCGAGGCGCACGTCCCCGACGACGACTGGACCGGTGCGTTGACCGCCGCCCGGGCTCGCGCCGACGATGCGTGGCGGGACGACGTCGTGCTCGAACGGCCGATGGCGTTGCCGTGGATCCAGGGAAGCGGCGCCGAGATCCTGACGAGCTACCTGTCGGAACTGACCGTGCACACCTGGGACCTCGCCGTCGCCACCGATCAGGAGCCGAGGTGGGACGACACCGTCGTCGCCGCCGCGCTGGCGGCGCGTCCGATCCTGCCCGCGACGGACCGACGATCGTTGTACGAGGAGATCTCCGCGTCGCTCGGCCTTCCCGAGGTGGCCATGCCGTTCGCCGAGGCCGTCCCGGTCGCCGACGGCGCTCCAGCCATCGACCGCCTCGTCGCCTGGAACGGTCGCGATCCGCAGCGTTGAGTCACCCGCTCGTCGACATGTGACCGGTCACCTCCGACCGGTCACATGGACGAGTTGGGCCGCGAGCGGACCACCACCGCGCCCGACGCGAACTCGTGGCGGTCGACCACGTCGAGCTGGAGCGGCTGGCGCAGACCGGCGAGCAGGGTGGGCCCACGCCCGGCGAGCACCGGATGCACGACGAACTCGAACTCGTCGATCAGCCCGAGATCGGCGAGCGCCGTCGGAAGGGTGACACCTCCCACCCACAACGAACTGCCGTCCTGTTGCTTGAGCCGCCCGACCTCGGTCCCGAGATCGCCCCGCACGAGTTCCGCGTTCCAGTCCACGTCGGTCAACGTGGACGACACCACGAACTTCTTCGCCCGGTCGATCGCTTCGGCGAACGCGATGTCCGACGCACCCATCCAGTCGGGCCATGTGCCGTTCGCCGGCCGCCGCCACGCCGACTCCATCATCTCGTACGTCACCCGGCCGAAGAGCAGCCCATCGGCCTCCTCCATCGCGGCGGTCCAGTACTGCATCGACTCGTCGTCCGGTGGGAGCCCGGCCTCGTGATGGCAGCAGCCGTCGAGCGTGACGTTGATCGAGTATCGGAGCGTTCTCATCGATGGTTCTCCTCGCGGTGCGGTCGATCGGCGGTGAGCCGGTTCCTCGACGGTGGACGCTCGCGCATTCCGCTTCTCATCGGTGGCGACGGGCGCTCACGTCGAACGGCGTTCGACGAGGCCGCGGACATAGGCGGCCTGGCCGGCGTGCTGGAGGCAGTCGTCGATCACGCTCACGAGGCGCACCCCGGCGGTGACGGGCGGATCCCAGCGGCGGTCGACGATCCGATCGAGCTCGGCGGCGTCGACGCGGCGAACGTACTCGCCGGTGCGGTCCGTCACGGCGCGCACGTAGTCGAGCAGCACGTCCGGGCCGTCGGGCCGAACGGCGGCCACCTGCTGTGGGCCGTGCCCGTACCCGGTGTCGGACCGATCGAGCGAGAAGCCGAACCGGTCGACGAACCCGAGTTCGGTCCACGCCTGCTCGCGTCCGGCGAGTTCGGCGACGTGATCGTCCTGCACACGGGTCGCGTGCCACACGAGCCAGGCGATCGAGTTCGCCTCCGCGTCGGGTCGGTGGGCGAGGTCGTCCGCCGACAGACCGACGATCGCGGCCTCGACGTCGGTGACGAATCGGCCGAAAGCGTCGAGCAGGAGGTCACCGATGTCCATCCGCCCACCGTACGCGCCGCCACGACACACCGCACCGATGTGGCGGCGAGCCGAGCCCACGGCTCACGACGTCGGCCGACCACCTGGATCAGACGTCTGCCGACGTCGCTGCGAGCCTTCGGAGCGTGTGGTCGAGGAGACGGTGGACCTCCTGCCGGGGCAGGTCGAGGACGTACGCGATGTCGGCGACATCGAGGCACGCGACGAGTGCCAGCGACTCGACCCGAGCGACGAGGGAGGGCTGATCCTCGGTTGCCCGACAGTCGCACACGCCGCTCGACACGAGCTGTGCCGTACGAAGGAGCTCCGTCCGGCTGGGACACGACCCATCGTCCATCCCGCCGAAGTGCGTGGCGAACGAGTTGGCCATGCGTTCCGCGACGTCCTGCTCGTCCCCGCACGCGACGAGGAAGTGGTACAGGACAGCCCCATCGCGGTCGTACGAGGCGGCGGCAGCCGACAGATCGTCTCGTCGACGACGCCTCGTCCCGATCATCCTGCCCGACCCTTTCGACCGCCGGCACGTCCGGCCGTCGGCCTTCGGTGCCCGTCTCGGGTCGCGTTCAGACCACCCGAGCGTCAGACCTCGCCGCGGTGGGCGCGTTCGAGCGTGGCGATGTCGATCTTGCCCATCTGCAGCATCGCGTTCATCGCCCGCTGGTTGGCTTCGGTGGTGTAGTCGCCGCACAGTTCTTCGAGCTGTTTCGGGATCACCTGCCACGACACCCCGAAACGGTCCTTGCACCATCCGCAGGCGCTGGGCTCGCCGCCGTCGCTGGTGAGCAGGTCCCAGTAGCGGTCGACCTCCTCCTGGGTGTCGACGGAGAGGTAGATCGAGAACGCCTCGTCGAGCCGGAAATGCGGTCCCGCATTGAGTCCGATCACCGGGAGACCGGCGACGACGAACTCGACGATGAACTCGCTGCCCGCTTCGGCGCCCGGCACGCCGGCAGGCGCGGTGAGCACGCTCGTGACCGACGAGTCGGGGATGTGCTCGGCGTAGAAGCGTGCTGCCTGGCCGGCCTGGTTGTTGCCGAACCACAAGTGCGGTCGTGCGGTTGCCATCGTGGGGGCTCCTTCGTGTCGTCGGCGGCTGTCGTGCCGCACCCTCGAACGGTTCGACGGAGCAGCTGCTCGAAAGTGATCGCACGGCTGGCGATCGGCTGGCGATCGGCTCGCGCCGATCCGTCGTCGTCTCGACACCGTCGAAGCGGGTACCGGCTCACACGACCGTATCGCCGGGACGTGCGTCGTCGGCGACGCGGCCAGGTGTCCTCCACGAAGGAGCTCCCGTGGCGACCGAACAGCAGATCACGACAGGTACGTCGCAGCCCGTGGAGCTGGACGCACTCGACCGGCTCTGGCGTGCGGCGAACCACCTGGCGGTCGGACAGATCCATCTCCAGGACAACCCGCTCCAGCGGCGCCCGCTCGCGGTGAGCGATCTGAAACCTCGATTGCTCGGCCACTGGGGCACGACGCCCGGCATCAACCTCGTCTACGCGCATCTCCAACGACTGATCGTCGAACGCGATCTCCGGATGATGCTCGTGACCGGCCCCGGACACGGAGGACCGGCGCTGACGGCGAACACGTGGCTGGAAGGATCGTTCACGACGGCGTACCCGTCGGTGCGCCGCGACGAGGCCGGGATGCGCTGGCTGATGCGCGAGTTCTCGTGGCCGCGCGGCATGCCGAGCCACGCCGCGCCGAACGTGCCCGGATCGATCAACGAAGGCGGGGAGCTCGGCTACAGCCTGGCGCACGCCGTGGGAGCGGCGTTCGATCACCCGGATCTGGTCGTGGCCTGCATCATCGGCGACGGCGAGGCGGAGACGGGCCCGCTGGCCGCCAGCTGGCAGAGTGCATCGTTCCTCGACCCGGTGCACGACGGAGCGGTGCTCCCGATCTTGCACCTCAACGGGTACAAGATCGCCAACCCGACCGTCCTGGCGCGGACGAGCGACCATCGACTGACGGCGATGTTCGACGCCTTCGGATGGGCGGCGGAGATCGTCGACGCGATGCCGTACGTCGACGAGCCGTCGGCGGTGCACCGGCCGTTGGCAGCGGCGCTCGACCGGGCGGCCGATGCGATTCGCGAGATCCAGGAGCGCGCTCGTGCGGCTGGTGGAGCGGACCCCTCGACGGAGGTGCGGTGGCCGATGATCGTCCTCCGCTCCCCGAAGGGGTGGACCGGACCGGCGGAGGTGGACGGTCAGCCGGTCGAGGGGACATGGCGGTCGCACCAGGTGCCGATCGACGACGTGCGGCACGACGCCGAGCACCGCCGCATGCTCGAGACGTGGCTCGCCCGGTATCGCCCGCACGAGTTGTACGACGACGACGGTGCGCCGCGGGCGGACGTCGTCGGTTGGTTGCCCACCGGTGACCGATCGCTGGGCGGGACGCCGTACGCGAACGGCGGACGGCGTCGCATCGAGTTGCCGCTGCCGGAGTTGCGTGCCTTTGCAGTTGCGGTCGATCGCCCCGGCGGCGCCTCGTCGGAGCCCACCCGGGTGCTCGGCCGGTACCTCGACGCGCTGATGGACGCCACCACTGCCGATCGGAACTTCCGGCTGTTCGGCCCCGACGAGACGGCGTCCAACCGGCTCGACGCCGTGTACGCCAGTACCGGCAAGGCGTGGCAGCTGCCGATCAGGGACACCGACGAGCACCTGTCGCGCCACGGTCGCGTCGTCGAGTTGTTGTCGGAACACGTCTGCCAGGGATGGTTGGAGGGCTATCTGCTCAGCGGACGTCACGGTATGTTCTCGTGCTACGAGGCGTTCGTCCACATCGTCGACTCGATGTTCAACCAGCACGCGAAGTGGCTGGACGTGTGCCGCGACCTCGACTGGCGACGGCCGATCTCGTCGTTCAACTACGTGCTCACCTCGCACGTCTGGCGCCAGGACCACAACGGGTTCTCCCATCAGGATCCCGGCTTCGTGGACCATGCGCTCAACAAGAAGGCCGACGTCGTTCGCGCGTACTTCCCGCCGGATGCGAACACGTTGCTCCACGTGGCCGACCACTGCCTCGCCAGCACCGACCGGATCAACATCATCGTGTCCGGCAAGCAGCCGACGCCCGACTGGCTCGACGTCGACGCCGCCCGTGCTCACTGCGACCGGGGGATCGGCATCTGGTCGTGGGCGAGCAATGACTGCGGCGAGCCCGATGTCGTGCTCGCCTCCGCGGGCGACGTCCCCACGGTCGAGGCGCTCGCAGCCGTCGCCATCCTGCGCCAGCGACTGCCCGACCTACGCGTCCGGTACGTGAACGTGGTCGACCTGATGCGCCTGCAAGACCGACACCGGCACCCGCACGGCCTCGACGGCGCTGCGTACGACGCGATGTTCGGCACCGATGTCCCGATCATCTTCGCCTACCACGGCTATCCGTGGCTGATCCATCGCCTCACCTATCGACGCCACAGTCATCACCACCTCCATGTTCGCGGGTACGTCGAGGAGGGCTCGACGACCACCCCGTTCGACATGGTCGTGCGCAACGACCTGGATCGCTTCCACCTGGTGCTCGACGTCGTCGACCGTGTCCCTGGTCTCGCCACGAGGGCTGCAGACCTCCGCCAGGACATGCTCGACGCCCGCAACGAGCACGTGCGCCACGTGACCCGACACGGCGAGGACCTGCCCGAGATCCGCAACTGGTCGTGGCCAGGGTGAACGTCCTCGCCGTCAACGCCGGCGGGGTGACGCTGGAGCTCGCCGTCGTCGACGCCGACGCCACCGTGGTCACCGAGCGACTCGTCGACCCGTGGGACGGCCGAGACACGTCGCCGATCACCGACATCGCCCGCGAGTGTCGCATCGACGCGGTCGGACACCGTGTCGTGCACGGCGGCACCCACGTCGAGGCGCAGCGGATCGACGACGTGCTCGTCGCAGATCTCGACGACGCCGCCTCGCTCGCGCCCGTGCACCAGGGGCGCACGCTGCTCGCCATCCGCGCGGCACGGTCGGCGATCGATCGCGTGCCGCACGTCGCGTGTTTCGACACCACGTTCCACCTCACCCTCCCGGCCGCTGCCGCCACCTATCCGCTCCCGCGCGAGTGGCGACACCGCTGGGCGTTGCGACGAGTGGGGTTCCACGGCTTGTCGCACGCCTACGTGGCTCGTCGAGCCGCCGATCTGGCGGGCTCCCACCCATCGCGACGCATCGTGAGCTGCCATCTCGGCTCGGGAGCGTCGGTGTGCGCGATCGAGGCCGGCCGATCGATCGACACCACGATGGGCATGACACCGATGGAGGGCCTCATGATGGTCACCCGTTCAGGAACGATCGACCCGGGTTTGCTGCTCTGGTTGCTCGACGGCGGAGGTCTGACGGTCGAGGAGGTGAGCGAGGGGCTCAACACCCGCAGCGGACTCGCAGGCATCGCCGGTGGAAGCGGCGACATGCGCGATGTGGTCCACCGGCGCGCTCGAAGCGACCCCGAGGCGACGCTCGCGTTCGACATCTACGTCCACCGACTCCGTCAGGGCATCGCCGCGATGGCCGCGAGCCTCGGCGGCGTCGACGTGCTCGCGTTCACCGGCGGGGTCGGTCAGCACATGGCCGAGGTCCGCGCGGTCACCGTCGCCGGCCTCGCTCATCTCGGCCTCGCCGTCGACCACGACCGCAACCGGGGCACGTCCGACGACGCCGACATCAGCGCTCGCGACGCCCCCGCCCGCTGTGTCGTCGTCGCCACCGGCGAACACCACAGCATCGCCGCCGAGACACGCCGCGTCCTCGGCCGGAGTACGACCCCAGAGAGGAACCCACATGCCGCCGACCCCTGATCTGCGCGTCCAACGAGTCGTGCTCCACTTCGATCCTGCGTGCCCCTGGACCTGGCGCACCTCGCGATGGCTCGTCGACGAAGCCGGCGGCCGAGAGGTCCCGATCGAGTACGCAGGACTCGAGCTCGCCGCCGGACGGCCGATCGACGAACTCCCCGCCGAGCGACGCCCCGCTGCCGTCGCGAGCCGGATGTTCCTGCGCGGGGTCACCGTCGCCCGCGCCCGGGGCCGCCACGATGTGGTCGGTCGCTGGTACACCGCGTTCGGCACCGCCCGATGGCGCGACCATCGACCCCCGACGGACGATCTGGTGCGGGCGACGCTCGCGTCGGCCGGCGGGACCGATCTCGCCGATGTGCTCGACGACGTCACGATCGACCCGGCACTCGCCGACGCTCGTCGTGAAGCGCTCGAGTGGGCGGGCGACGACGTCGGCTCGCCCGTGACGGTGTGGCACCTCGCCGACCACCGGCGCGGGTTCTTCGGACCCGTCGTCGCGCCCTCGCCGATCGACACCAGCGGCGCACTGTGGGACGCCGTGGTCCGGGCAGCAACGGTGCCGGAGTTCTTCGAGCTGAAGGCTCGACGAACCGACGACCCCACCGACCGACGGATCGATCCGTGATCTCGAGCCGTCCGCCGACTTCCCGACCTGCCGAGCTGAACGTCGTGCCGGTCAGACGGACGGGATGCTTCGCAGGACGATGCCCACACCGACGAGCAGCACCAGCGTCGCCGTCGCCGGGGGCGCGAGGCGCCGCCACCGGAGCCAGGCGTGGCTCGCGCCGCGTGCGATGGACCGGTCGTGGAGCGCGTCGCGGACTCGGACCAGCAGGAGACCGGCGAGCGTGAGTGTCGCCGCCATCCCGACTCCGTACCCGATCACGAGCAGGACCCCGAATGCGGTGCGGCCAAGGGCGATCGCGGAGAGCAGCACGACGAGCGCGGACGGGCTCGGGACGAGACCGCCGGCGAGACCCATGCCGATCAACCCCCACCGGGATCGCGGCGCGACGGGGCGAGCGATGTCCGGCGCCGTCGGCCCCTCAACCGGCTCGCCCCTCGCTGCGCCGGCCAGGCTCGCCGGCAGGCCGGGCGTCGACAGGAGCGTCGAGCCCGCAGCCACGGCCCGAACCTGTTCGCTCAACGCATGCGACGGGGGATGCTGGTGTCCGTGGTGCGGACCGCCATGGTGGTGGTGATCGCCGTGGTGGTGATGACCGCCGTGGTGATGTCCCGACACCCGATCGGGCGTGCCGCGGAGGACCGACCACCACATCCCCGCGCCGAGCGCGACGATGATGCCGCCACTCACGACGCCGAGCACCGCCATGACCGATTCACCGGCCAGCGCACTGCTCGTCGTGAGGGCGAGTCCCACCAGCAACACACCGCCGGTGTGCGTGGCGGTGACGGTCATCCCGACGAACACCGCATCTCGCGCGGTGCCCTGCCGGCCGGCGATGTACGCCGCCATGACGGTCTTGCCGTGGCCGGGCAGGAGTGCATGGGATGCGCCGAGCACCATCGACAGGGCCACCGCGAGCACGCCCACACCCCACGTGAGCCGTTGCCGGCCGACGAGGTCGTCGAAGGTCCGGGTGATCGGCCTCACCAGGTCGGCGATCGGATTGCGCGACGCATCCCGTGCGCTGGTGTCGACTGCGCCCTGCTGCGGTGTCGAAGCGGCCGGCGCGGACCCCAGCGGGCCGACCTGGAGCTCGACTCGGCGCACGTCGAGCGGATCTGCCAGCAGATCGTCGGGGTAGGACCGCAACGCATCGGTCGGGCTGACGGTGCCCACCGGCGCATCGAACAGCGCCACTCCGTCCGCCACCGCGGTGATCTCGCGCCAGCCGACCCGATCGGCCTCGAACTCGTCGGCCACCACGATGGTGGACGACGCCGACCGGGCGAGATCGAGCGGGAGATCGGCCGAGAAGGTGCACTCGAGACGACCAGTGGCGAGCCCCGCCTGTCCTTCCGGTCGGGTGTAGGCGGTCGAGTCGACGCCGAGTTCGACGGTGACGGCGTCCACCGTCACCTCCATGGCGTCGCGGAGGGCTGCGCACTGCACGGATCCGTAGCGCTCGAGCTCGATGCTCGACAGCTCGCCGTCGCCGTCACCGTCGATGTCACCGATTCGCTGAGCGGTCGGGATCTCGGCGTAGTCGACGACGGCGTGATCCACGAGGCGCGCCGCCGAGATCGTCAAGGCGTGCGCATGGTTCACACTGAAGTTGCCGAGCGGGTGCGCGGCAGCGCCGGACCCGGGTGCCAACAGCGCCGCCGCGACGCCCGCAGCCGTCGCGAAGAGCAGACGCCGGCCGATCATCCGCCGGCCCCGATCTCGTCCAGCACGCCACGGGCCTGCGGTGCCGAGATCGGATCGAACCACGGGTTGATCTCGAGTGCGGTCTCGAGTTCGGACACCGCGCGCTCGGTGTCACCGAGTGACAGGGCGATCATGCCGGCGTGGAAGTGGAACCGGGCGGTCCGCCCGCCGAGCGACATCGCCTCCTCGATCATCACCATCGCCTCGTCGTGTCGCCCGGCGAGATGCAGCACCCACGCTCGTGCGTCGTACATGTCGACGAAGGGGCGGGTCCTGATGCCCGCCGCCGAGGCGGCGAGGGCGTCGTCGATCCTGCCTCGCTCGGCCTCGGCGAGCGTCGCAGCGGCATCGGGCAACACGCCGTTCGCGGCGAACAGTTGCTGGGTGGCGTCGAACACCACCCACTGCGCCGCCGCCTCGTCGGTTCGTCCGAGCGACTCCAGCAGCCGAGCGAACTCGATGAGATGACCTGGCTCGGGTGCTCGATCGACGACCTGATACCAGTGGTCGACCGCCGTCTCGATCTGTCCCAACGCCGCCTCAGCGCGCGCCTTGCCGGCGAGGGCGGCGATGTCGCCCGGCACGGCATCGAGCGCTCGGTTGAAGGAGTCGAGCGCAGCGGCCGGTTCGCCGTCGTCGAACCACAGTCCCCCCAGGTGCACGAGCGCGAACGCACGGTCCGTCGCCGTCGGCGCGTCGTCGAGCGCGCGTTGCATCAGCGCACGGGCGCGAGGGAGATCGCCGCGCAGCTCCCACGCGTACGACGCGCGTGCGAGCGACGCGGTGTCCGGCGCGAGGTCCACCATGCGTTGGATGGCGTCGAACGCGGCGTCGTAGTCGCCGAGCTGCACCTCGGCGTCACCGAGCGCGCCCCAGAGAATTGCGCTGTGCTGGTTGATGGCCAACCCGTGCTCGGCCGCCACCTTGGCCGCGGGGAAGTCGTGCCGAGCGGCGGCCAGTGCCGATCTGGCGGCGGCGGCCAGATGCTGGTCGTCGCCGCCGAGCTGCTCTGCTCGCTCCAGCGCCGCCTCCGCGCGTGGGTACCACGTGGGGTCCACCGTCGCTCTGGCGCGTTCGACGTATGCGATGGCGAGGGTCGCCCATGCCACGTGATCGCCGGGCACGACGGACACCCTCGTCTCGAGCGCGTCGATCGTCTCGTCGAGCGACGCGCCCGATCGTGCCGGCACGCCACCCGGTCCGACCGCATGCACCGGCGTGGCGAGCGACGAGGGCGAGGACACCGGACCGAGGGCTGCGGCGGCGAAGAGCACGCCTCCGAAGGCCACGCCGGTCGCGATCACGACACGGGTTCGTCGGGTCACGCTCTCCTCCGTTCTCACCAGATGTGCAGCAGGGACACGGCGGCGGGGTGCGGCGGACGGACAGCCTGCCCGCCGCACCCCCATCCGCCGTCAGGAATCGGCGAGCATCGTGCCGGGGAAGTACCCCACGATGTCGGCGACGAGGTGGGTCTCGGCGGAGGTGTAGATGCACACCCGACCGCCGTCTCCGATGTCGGCCGCCACGAGGTTCGGTGTGGTGCGGCCGGTGAAGTTGATGTTGGACGCCAACGGACGTGCGGTGCCGCACGGGTGCACCGTGACGAACCCGTCGGCCGCCGATTCGGTGACCGTGAGATTCAGCAACACGGTGCCCGCGTCGGCCGGGATCTTCGTCGTCCCGAAGCCGGCCACCTTCACCTCGACCGTCTGACCTCCGACGGGCTTGGCACCGCTGTAGTTGATGCGACCGTCGGCGGCTCGGGTCTCGAGCACACGCTCGGGCATCGTCGGCACGTAGGTCGACGCCGCCGGCGCATACCCCTGGAGGTCGGCGACGAGGTCGGTGCCGGCGCTGACGAACAGGCACACGGTGCCGTTGGTGCCGATCTTGATCGGCACCAAGTTCGCCCGGACGACCCCCGGGATCAGGTTGACGTTCGAGGTGTTGGGCCGCGGGCTCCCACACGGGTAGGCGGTCACCCATCCGGCGCCGGTGGTGTTCGCCGCCGTGACGTTCAAGAACACCGCCGTGGCGTCGTTCGGGACGGCGTTCGATCCGACCTGGGTGACGTCGAGCGTGATCGTCTGACCGGCGCCCGGCATCGCTCCGGTGTAGCCCTTCTGGCCACCGCTCTCGCTGGTGCGGGTCTCGAGCAACCGTTCCGGCGCCGTCGAGACGAAGTCGGCGGTCGACGGGTGGTAGCCCACCAGATCGACGAGCAGATCGGTCGACGAGCTCGTGTAGATGCACACCCGACCGTTGGCGCCGACCTTCACCGCAGCCAGGTTCTGTGTGATCTCGCCGGCCACGGGGTTGAACGTCGACGCGGTGGGGCGGGTGGTGCCACACGGGAACGCCGTGACGAACCCGTTCGCCTCGGTGCCGACGGCTGCGATGTTCACGAACACCGTCCCGGCGTCGGCGGGCACCATTGCCGTGCCCGTCCCGGTCACCTGCACCTCGATGGTCCGGCCCCCGGAGGGCTTCGATCCGCTGTACCCGAGCTGGCCGCTCGGCTGGCCGGTCCGCGTCTCGAGGACGCGTTCGGGCGTGACGGACACGAACTCCGGCGCACGGGGGGTGCGCTCGGTGCCGTTGTTGACGCTGTCGGTCTGTGGCAGCGCGACGTACGGGAACGAGTTGCCGAACGCCACGTCGTTGCGGTCGACCGAGTCGACGGCCAGCAGACCGTTGACGAGCTGTCCGGTCTGCGCAGCGCCCATCACGGCCTGGATCGCGATGTCGACCACGTCGTCACCGAGCCGGCGACCGTTCGGGAAGCCGGCGATGTCACCGGCGAGCACCCCGTAGGGGTCCGGCGCGGCGGCGGGCGGCACGCTCATGTTGAGTCGCAGCATCTCCGACGGACGGAACGCGACGCCGGCCCCACGAGCCGTCTGAGCGTCCATGTTGAGATCCTGGGAGTTGAGGTCGACGTTCAGCACGACGGCGGGGTCGCCGTCGACCCCCGCGTTGGCCTTGCTGACGCCGGTCAGGAAGATCTCGAACAGGTCGTTCCGGTTCGGTTCGGGCGCCGGCACGCCGTAGATGGTCTCGATGAGACCGGGCAGGATCGGGTCGAGCACCTTGTCGACCACCGGCTGCAGCCCGGCGTCCTGGTCGGGTCGGACCGAGTTGAACGCGTCCTTCAGGCTCAACGGGATGACCACCTCGTTGACGAGCGGATTGCCCAACCGCGACACCTGGACCCATTGGTCGTCGTTCGTGCCGGGGGCGTCGGCCACCAACGCACTCCGACGCTCGGTCGTGCTCCACACGCCGATCACCGGGTTGCGGGTGGCGTCGCCGCCGATCGCGACGGCGGCCTGGGGCACCTGGAGCGCGATCGTGTTGACGTTGTAGCCCGCCAACGTGTCGGTCCCGACCTCGCTCGCATCGGCGCCGTACAGCAGATCGAAGACACGGAGATCGAGGAAGAACGGGTCGTCCGCCTGGCCTGCGTAGGTGCGGCCACCGCCGGCCAGGGAGTACGTCGCCTGATTGCGGAGGGCCGCGTAGTCGGGCGTCGACGCCGGTCCGACGAAGGACGGCGACGCGATCGGGTCGCCGGGGGTGTGCACGCCGTCGCCGTTGCCGAGCAGTGCCGTCGTGACCCCGTTGCCGTCGGTGACGGTCAGGTCGTAAGTCTGGTAGACGTTCAGGTCGGGGTCGTCGAGCGACGTCACCGGTCCGGTGTTCACCAGGAACTGCTGGCTCGCGTTCTTCACCACCGTGTCGAAGATCCACGTGTAGGTGTAGTCGGCGAGTGCGTCACCGTCGTTGTCGATGTTGATGTTGTAGCGAGTGTCGTCGGCCCATGGATAGAAGTTGGGGCCGCCGTTCGGTTCCTCGAACGGGATCCAGTTGGCGATCAGGGTCACCGAGCCGGGTGCGTCCGGCGCGACGAACGCGTACACGTCGGTGTTGTCGGCTCGCGGGTCACCGGCGATGAGCGGTGCCTCGCGGTGGCTCGACGCGCCTGCGGCGAACGGGCCGATCTCCGTCGCGAAGGCGCCCGTGACGAGCGCGAGTCCGGCGATGCCGGCGACTGCGCGACGTGTCGATCGTCGGGTGACGTGCCGTGGTGCTCGAGCCCTCGGCGGTTGCTCAGGTCTCACAGGTCCTCCTGGGGTGTCGTTCGGATCTCGGCTCATGCGGACGGCGGATCCGATGGATTGCCCGTCAGTTCGTCGCCGAGCGGCTCGATCGAGGCGTGTCGTCGTTGATGCGAGGAAGTCGCACAGGCGCGGCATCGTCCCAGCAGCGCGTGGTGATGTGCCTCGAGCTCGAAGTCGTGCTCTCTCAGGATGTGGGCGGACAGTGACCGCAGCGCGGCCTCCGAGCCCTGTCGCAGGTCGGACACCGCCCCACACCCGGCGCAGATCAAGTGGGTGTGTGGGGTCTCCAGCAGGTGATAGAAGGTGGCACCTGCGGCCGAGCGGATCTGCTCCACCAGGCCCAGGTCGGCCAACCGCTGGAGCACCCGATACACCGTCGACGCGGCGATACCGGGCTGACGACGTGCGCTCTCGGCGATGACCTGGTCGGCGGTGAGGTGGTCGCCGGAGGTCGCGAGGACGGAGGCGACGATCACGGTCGGAACGGTGATCCTGCCGCCCGACCGTTGGATGGTCGCCATCACACGCTCGA
Source organism: Acidimicrobiaceae bacterium (assembly GCA_020637235.1). Classification (GTDB taxonomy): domain Bacteria; phylum Actinomycetota; class Acidimicrobiia; order Acidimicrobiales; family Ilumatobacteraceae; genus VFMC01. Next base: position 79,938 of record JACJWG010000018.1, read on the forward strand.
CTCGAAGGAGTGCCGGGTTCATCGTCACGCCCGTCCCGCTCGGGCGCGTCCGCGCGCTCCTGACGTCGCGAAGGTGAACGCGAACGCTGCAGCGCCGACCAGGACGATGCTGGGACCGGACTGGATGTCGAGGTGGTAGCTCGCGTTCATCCCCACGAAGCCGCAGGCGGCCCCGATCGCGGTCGACCACACCAGCATGTGCGAGAAGGAGTCGGTCAACATCCGCGCGATGGTGGGTGGGATCACGAGCGCCGCGGCGACGAGCGTCACGCCGAGCACCTGCATCGTGGCGAGGATCGTGGTCGCGAGCGCCAGCATCATCAATGCGTCGGTCACCGGCACGCGAACACCCGAGACCGCCGCCACATCCGGATCGAACGTGGCGAACAGCAGTTGGCGATAGCCGACGACGACGCCACTGCCCACGACCAACGCGAGGGCGGCGACGGCGACGACGTCGGAGGTGTCGACGCCGAGGATGCTGCCGAACAGCGCAGCTTCGAAGCTTGGCCCGCGGCGACCGAACACCGCGAACAGGGCGAGACCGGCGGCGAACGAGGCGGTGGTGACGACGCCGATGACGGCGTCGGCGCCGAGCGCGCGGCGCCGGGTGACGCCGTCGATCGCGAGCGCAGACGCGATGCCCCACGCGCCGGCGCCGACGACGGGGTCGACGCCGAGCAGCGAGCTGGCGGCGAAGCCGCCGAAGATGGCGTGGGACAGACCATGTCCGATGTAGCTCATCCCCTTCAGCACGACATGGACGCCGACGAGGCCGCAGAGTGCTCCGGCGAGCGTCGCGACGATGACACCGTTGCGGAAGAACTCGTACTCGTACGGCGTCAGCAAGCGGTCGATCACGAGGCTGCGTCCCGGATCGGGATCACCCGGTGGAATCGGTGCGCGTCGTGATCGACGACGACCGGCATGCCTGCGTGTTCGAGCACCGACATCCGGGCCCCGAAGGTCCGCTCGAGGACGTCCGGGGTGAACACCTCGATCGGTGCGCCGGACGCGACGATGCTCGTGCGGAGGCACACGACGTGGGGGAGGTGTGCAGCCATGCCGTTCAGGTCGTGCGTCGTGAGCACGATGGCCGTGCCGTCGTCGCTGAGTTCGCCCAGCAGATGCAGCAGGTCGTGTCGGGTGGGCGCGTCGACGCCCGACGTCGGCTCGTCCATCACCAGGAGATCCGGCTCACCGAGGAGTGCGCGTGCGACGAAGACCCGCTGCTGCTGACCGCCCGAGAGCTGCCGGATGTGGCGATCGGCCAGGTGTCCGATCCCCAGCCGCTCGAGCACCGATGCCGCATCGCGGCGCTCCGCCCGGCCCGCCCATGGTCCCACCCGACCACGGGTCCGCGCCATCAGCACGCATTGGGCGACCGTGACCGGGAAGTTCCAGTCGACGGTCTCGACCTGCGGGACGTAGCCGAGACGGAGCCCCGGTGCCCGGCGGACATTGCCGCTCGAGGGCTCGAGCGTGCCGAGCACCACACGGAGCAAGGTCGTCTTGCCCGAGCCCGACGGACCGACGATGGCCGTGAACTGCTCGGGCCCGATCTCGAGATCGATGCCGTCGAGCACCGCATCACGGCCGAAGCGGAATGTCACCCCGGCCAGGCGGACGAGGGTGTCGCTGGGCGAGCCATCAGCGGCGGTCGTCACTGGGGGTACTCGGCGGTGTCGGGTGCGGCGTTGCGGATCTCGAACGCACGGAGTGCCGACGCGTCGCCGCCCAGCGCCTCGGTCATGGTGACGAAGTTGAAGCGCATCAGACCGAGCCACGAGTGCTCGACGTCGCCGGGCGCTCCGGGCAGGTCGTCGTCGCGCAACACGTCGACGTACTCGACGCCGGCCTCGCGACCGATCTGCGCCAGCACCGGACTCGGGAAGACCTCGGATCCGAAGATGGCCGGCACACCACTCTCACGGACCTGGTCGATGAGTTCCGCCACCTCACCGGGCGTCGGATCCTCGAAGTCGGAGATCTGGATCGCTCCGATGACCTCCCAGTCGTAGGTTCGGGCGAAGTAGGCGTAGGCGTCGTGATACGTGACGAGCTTGCGCTCGGCAACGGTGTCGAACGCCGTCCGCATCGCGATGTCGAACTCGTCGACGATCGCTTCGAAGGTGGCGAAATTCTCCTGGTACGCCGAGGCGTTCTCGGGATCACGAGCCGACATGTCGTCCCTGACGATCTCTGCGTATCGTAGCGCGAAGGTGGGATCGGTCCAGAGATGCGGGTTGGGTTTGCCGCCAGAGCGGGGGAACGAGAAGTCGTACAGGTACTGGTCCGCCGAGATCGAGATCGAACCCAGCTCGATGATGTCGGTGCCGTCGGGGACGTTCTCCTCGGCGAGGCGCCTGGTCGGCTCCTCGAGCACCAGCCCGTTGAGATACACGACGTCGGCCTCCGACAGTTGTTCGGCCACGCTCGGCAGGGGCTCGAAGGTGTGCGAGTTGGTGCCCTCGGGCACGATGCCGACGACGTCGGCGAGATCGCCCACGATGTTCGCCACGATGCTCGTGATCGGCGCGACCGTGGTGACGACGGTGAGACGAGCGTCGTCCGGTGCTGTCGATCCCACGTCACCCGTGGCGCAGCCGGCGGCGGCAGTCGCTGTGACGAGCGCCAGCGCTGCGGCGAGGCGCTCGGAACGGCGTCGACGGCTCGACGCGGGGGGTGCCGCGACGTCAGCTCCTCGGGGCAGGTCCCCGTCGCGCGGGAGGTGGCCGGCGTCGTCGCCGTCCATCACCGCCCGGGGCGTCGAGCTGCCCGGCAACAGATCCTCGAGCATCGGGCGCATGTCACGAAGACCGCCTCGGACGCGAGTCCGGATCGCGGACTCGGTCAGCGCGCACACCTGCGCCGATCGGACGAACGACAAGTCGTCGAAGTAGACGCAGCGGATGGCTTGTCGCCTGCCGGCATCGAGCCGATCCAGCGCGGCGCCCACCCGCTCTCGGACCTCGGACGCCAGTACGCGATCGGCCGTCCGATCGTCGAACGGCTCGGGGAGGCCCGAGGACGTCGGCCCGACGGCGCGGGCATCGCGCCGTCGGCGGCGCTCTGAGCTGCGCACGGCGTCGACCGACGCACTGCGGGTCATCGTCAGGAGGTAGGTGCGCAACGATCCACGCGAGGGCTGGAACCGGTCGGGTGTGCGCCACAGCCGGAGGAACACCTCTTGGACGACGTCCGCTGCGAGGTCGTCGCCGCAGATCGATCGCGCGCAGGTGTGCAGTGCCGATGCGTGTCGGCGATACGCGATGGCGAGCACGCCGGCCGGGTCCGCCCTCCATGCTCGGTGCCACTCGTCGTCGGTGCATCCGTCGCCCGAAGGGTGGTCGGCGTTGGCGGGCGAGTGCTGCTCGAGTGTCATTGCCGGTGGTTCGTCGCGATCCTCGTTCCGGCTTGGTCAGATCGGCGCGCCCGCTGGTCGTTCGTCATGGCGGTCTGTTCACCCGACTGGTGTCCGCTCAGACACCAGACTTCGATGGTCGGGCTTCGGCTCAGGTGGGGGCCACCGCCTCGAGGCCGACGAGGACGTCGGCCTCTCGATCGGGATCCCCGCGCAGATCGAGCATCGCGGCCCACCAGGCGCGCTGCACGTCGAACGGCATCAGGTCTTCCGCAGCGGACATCGGTGGTGTGCGCGATGCCGTCGAGGCCACGTGCGACCGAGTCATCGGTGGACGATGCTGCGGAACCGGTCGAAGGCAGCGAGTGCAACAGGCCTGGGTTGCAGCGCACCACGAGGTCCGAGCGGCGAGCGCGTCACCGGTCGCCGGTGAGGTCGACCTCCGGGGTGTGGGCCGACGGCGGGCGGCTCTCGTGGCCGGGGCGGCCCTGCGTACGTCGCTGCTCCTTCATCCGCGACTCGAAGACGTGCCGCCGACCGCCGAGGTGGGCGCGCTCGAGCGAACGGACGTGTGCGACGACGACGGCGTCGTCGTCGGTCCTGTCGGGTTCCGTTCTCGCCATCGGTTGCTCCCATCTCACGACCGTGCCGGCCGTGCCGGCTGGGTCGGGCGAGCCGATACCCCGATCGGTGAGATGTCGCACGGGGAACCCTGGCGGCGACGTCGGGTGCTGCTCGACAGGTGTCGGGCGGTCCGACAAGATGAACGCAGCACGGTGTGGGTGCGCCAGCCGACCCCGGGGACGTCCAGCCAGTGGCGTCCCGAGCGCGACCGACGAGGACGTGGCGATGATCGAAAACGAACGCGAGGTCGATCTCGGCCTGTTCCGCCCACTGGCCGAGGCCCTGCCCCATCTGGTGTGGTGTGCGAGGAGCGACGGTTCGGTCGTGTACTACAACCCTCGGCTGGAGCTCTATCGAGGGCTCCGGCCCGATGGTCTGGGAGCGTACGAGTGGACACCGGTCGTCCATCCCGACGACGTCCTGCTCACCCGGAGCGCCTGGGAGCGAGCCGTCGAGTCCGGCACGGAGTACGAGTGCGAGCACCGTCTCCACATGGCCGACGGCTCGTTCCGCTGGCATGTGAGTCGTGCGCTGCCGTTCCGTACCGACGACGAGGATGCAGCGTCGACGTTGTGGTTCGGCACGGCGACCGACACCCAGCTGGTCGCCGACGCACGCGCCGAGGCCGCACGGAGCGAAGCGCTCGTGCGAGCGGTGTTGTCGGGAATCGACCAGGGCTTCTGCGTGTGCGAGTTGATCGTCGACGATCGAGGCGTCGCCGTCGACTACCGGTTCCTCGAGACCAATGCACAGTTCGAGGTCGCGACCGGTCTCACCGACGTCGTCGGGCGCACGGCGCTCGAGTTGGTGCCCGGTCTGGAGTCGTACTGGGTGGAGTCGTATGCGGCCGTGGCGTACGGCGACGCGCCGGTCCGCTTCGAGCAGGGATCGGACGCGATGGGACGGTACTTCGACGTGTTCGCGATGCCGGTCGAGCCTCGTGGCAGGTTCGCGCTCGTGTTCACCGACATCACCGAGCCGCGTGCAGCGCTCGAGGCGCTGGCGGAGAGCGAGCGTCGCTTCCGCAACATGGCCGACCACTCACCGGTGATCATCTGGGTGACCGACGAGTTGGGGGAATGCACCTATCTGAACCAGCTGTGGTTCGAGGTCACCGGACAGTCGGAGGCGGAGGCGTTGGGGCGAGGATGGCTCGACGTTGCGCACCCCGACGACCGCGAGGCGGCTGCGTCGACGTTCGAGCGAGCGAATCGAGAACGGGTGGCGTTCAGCCTCGACTACCGATTGCGTCGCCGGGACGGCACGTACCGGTGGGCGGTGGACGCCGCTGCGCCGCGCTTCGGCGACGACGGTCGATTTCTGGGTTATGTCGGCTCGGTGCTCGACATCACCGATCGCAAGGAGTCCGAACACGCCGTCACCGCCGAACGGGACCGCGAGCGCGCGACCGCACTGCAACTGCAGCGGGCGATGCTGCCGAGCGCACTCGTCGACGATCCTCGGGTCGACATCGCCTCCACCTACCGCGCCGGCGCACACCACCTGACCGTCGGCGGCGACTGGTACCAGACGTTCCGCACGGCCGACGGGCGCATCGGTCTCGTCGTCGGTGACGTGGTGGGTCACAACGTGGAGGCGGCAGCTGCGATGGGGCAACTCCGAGCCGGCCTGCTGGCCCTGGTCCCGTACGCGACCGGTCCCGACGACCTGTTGACCGAGCTGGACCGCTTCGCCCAGCAACACCGGATCACCGACTTCGCGACGTCGCTGTGCGTCGTTTTGGACCCCGACGATGGCACCATCGTGTACTCGAGCGCCGGTCATCCGCCGGCGATGATCTCGATGCCGGATGGCTCGGTGCACTGGCTCGAAGGTGGGCGAGCGCTCCCGCTGGGTGTCGACGACCCCGGCGTTCGCCCGCGAGGACGGGCGCGACTCGAGACGGGTGCCGTGCTCGTGATGTACTCCGACGGTCTGGTCGAACGACGGGGGGAATCGATCGACGACGGGCTGGCCCGGCTCGCACGAGCGACCGAGCAGCATGCAGGCACACCGTTGGACGATCTGTGCGCATCGATCGTCGACTCGCTCACTGACCAGGCGTGCGACGACGACGTCGTGGTCGTGGCGCTCCGCATGCTCGACGCCGGTCGATCGAGCGATGGCAATGGCGTCGACGGGTGACCGACGCGTCGGGGTCTGTCGCTCGGGTGGCCCGCCGGACGGGTGTCGGACGTGTGTCGGCCGATGGTGTGGGGTAGCGACGTCGGGCCCGGCGGCACGACGACCGTCGGAGGAGAAGGAGATCCGACATGGCGACGATCGAAGAATCGGTGGACGTGCAGGTGCCCGTCCGCACGGCGTACAACCAGTGGACCCAGTTCGAGGAGTTCCCACGTTTCATGGAGGGTGTCGAGTCGGTGACGCAGGTGGACGACACGCACCTCCGTTGGGTCGCCGAGATCGCCGGCGTCTCGCGCGAGTGGGATGCCGAGATCACCGAGCAACACCCCGACCAGCGGGTGGCCTGGCGAGCGACCACCGGATCCGAGAACGCCGGGGTGGTCACCTTCCACCGACTCGACGACTCGACGACACGCGTGATGCTGCAACTCGAGTTCGAGCCGGACGGGATCGTCGAGCAGGCCGGCGACAAACTCGGATTCGTGAAGCGTCGGGCCGTCGGCGACCTCGAGCGCTTCAAGGGTTTCATCGAGGAGCGGGGTCGAGAGACCGGCGGCTGGCGCGGCGACGTCAGCTGAGCGACATCAGCTCGCCCAACGGAGCCTCATGCGAGCAGGGCGAGATCGCGCCGCACGTAACGCAGGTGGGCCCATTCCTCCTCCAGCACGACGCGCACGCAGTCGCCGACGGTGGGATGCCAGTCGTCGCCACCCCACGGGTTGTCGCGCTCTTCTGCCAGCAACTCCGGCGTCGCCGTTGCGAGGAAGTCGGTCACCATCCGCTGGCGGTCGCCTCGCACGTCGAGGATCTCGTCGAACCTCGGGACGTCGGTGCGGAAGATCGACATGTCGAATCCCATGTCGGCGGCGCCGGTGAAGATCACTCCGATCTCGTGGAACGGCCGCTCGATGCGCATGACGCCGCCGCGGAGCCAGGCGTCGGTGGCCAGGACGAGATGACGCAGCGTCTGCGCCAGCGACCACTCGTCGTCGACGTGGGCGTCGAACATCGTCGGGGGTGTGCTCGCCAGGGTGGTCGCCCATGCGTCCTGCACGGCGATCCACGCCTCGCGGAGTCCCTCCGGGGTCGTTGCCTGCTGCAGTTCGCGGCCGGGGAACTGCCGGTTCAGTTCGGCCTCGACGAAGGGCACCACGTCGACACCGTTCACGACGAGGCGACCGAAGAACAGGTCGTGACTGTCGATGTCGAGGCCGCCGACGTCGACGCTGCGCATCGTCACCCCGCTCAGATCGCACGATCGGAACGTCGCGCCCCGGAAGTTCCGGCGGATGAACGTCGCCCCCTCGAATCCCTCGTCGCTCGCATCGGTCGTCATCTGCCGATTCTGCACCACCGCTGCGCGCGTCAGGCGTTGTCGGGCAGTTCGACGTAGCGGCCGCGCACCAGCACGGTGACGTCGATGTCCTGTGCCTTCCAGGTCGCCTCGGTCATGTCCTGCAGCCCGAGCCATTCGATGATCGCGTCCTGGTGCTTCGGGAACGTGCGGGCACACCCCTTGCTCCGCGGGAACGGCGGGATGAACTCGGCGCCGTGGATCGCTTGGCCGTCGTTGAAGTAGATCGGCTTGTACATGTTGCCGTTGAGCGGGTTGTCGACCTCGACCGGGAAGCTCGAGCTGTCGTGCCAACCCTCGTTGTCGAGTGCCGGGTCGAAACGGAAGGCGCGGGCGCGGACGTTGAAGGTCTCGTGGCCCTCCGAGCCGGTCGACGTGGGGTAGACGTCGACCACCCGGTCGTTGCCCTCACCGGTGACGATCACCTGGCAGGTCTGGTCGACGAGGATCCACCGGTCGGTGTCGATCGGAGCGCCGTCGGGGATGCGGAACTCCGTCGCGGCGAAGATCGTCGCCTCCTCCTCGCTGCCCGGCACCAGATGTCGGGAGTGCACGGGGAGCCCGAGCAGCATGCGTGCCGCACACACGGCCTGACGGGTCAGCCGGCCCGAATCGCCGTCGATCGCCAGCGGTTCGAGCGAGCTGTTCGCGAACAGTTCGTTGAGCTCGCGCTGTTGGATCATCACCGCTGCCCCCACCGGCTCCACGAGCGTCGGGTCGGCGGGGTCGACGGTGTCGCCGAGGCAGACGTCGAACAGCTGTCCGGGAAGGAACACATCGGTGCGATCGAGCAGGTTCTCCTCCTCCAACTGCTCGAGCGTGAGCCCGTTGCGTTCCGCGATCGCGGTCAGCGAGTCGCCCGGCATCGCCGGAACCGAGCACACCGGCTCGGGCACCGTCGTCGTCGGCGCGACGGTGGTCGGGACGACGGACGCGGTCGTCGTCGACGCGCCGTCGGCGCTGGCGACACCGCCACCGCCGGAACTGCACGAGGCGGCGGCCGCCACCAGGCTCGCGAGCCCGATCAGGCGGGCAGACACTCGGGCGCGTCGAAGGTGAGTCACGTGTCCGCGCCGCATCGGACCAGGATTCAATCGCGTGGAAGGTGGCCCTGGCGAAACGATCGTCGGGAACAGCCACGACGGCGGTGACGAAGCCGCCCACCGGCCACCGTGCGACAGCGGTCGTGGCTGCGCGGTCTCGTCCTGCATCGCTCGGTGGATGCCTGCGGTCGCGAGCGGGTACCGCCGGAGTTCGGACGCGCTCGGCGCCCGAGGAGGGAGCACCATGACCATCAACGTCGGATGCATCGTCGGGAGCACGTCGTCGCAGTCCATCAACCGCAAGATGATGAACGGGTTGATCGAGATCGAGCGCGGTCGCGACACCGGCGACGTGCTCGACTTCCACGACATCTCGATCCGGAACCTGCCGCTGTACGACTACGAACTCGACGACGACTTCCCGCCGGCCGCGGTCGCGCTGAAGGAGGCGATCGGCCGGAGCGACGCGCTCATCGTCGCCACGCCCGAGTACAACCGCTCGATCCCGGGGCCGCTCAAGAACGCGATCGACTGGGCATCACGCCCCTACGGCGAGAACTCGTTCGGCGGCAAGCCCGTCGGCATCATCGGGGCGTCGGTGGGCGCAGTCGGGACAGCGGCCGCGCAGCAGCACCTCCGGAACATCCTGGCCTATCTCGACGCGCCGACACTCGGCCAGCCCGAGGTGTTCGTGCAGTTCACCGAGGACCGATTCGCCCCCGACGGTTCGGTCGTCGATGCGTCGACGAGGGAGTTCTTGAGCGACTGGCTGTCGGCGTACCGAGAGTGGGTCGGGCGCTTCGTGCGAACGACGGTGGGCTGACTCACTCCGGCCGTGGGTTGAGGCCGGCGTCACGCGTGGTCTGCTGGTCGAGTCGTTTGGCGTCGAGGAACGAGTCGACGTCGGCGCGATCGAGTCCGGCCTGCTCGAGACTCTCCTCGAGCCAGGGCATCGGCGGCGGCGGCTTCGACAACAGCTGCTCCTGACGGGTGGGCGCGATGTCGAGCCACCACGCCGTCAGGCGGTTCTCGAGCTCCTGGGGGTCCATCTCCACACCGTAGGTGGCCCGGCGCGCGTCCGCTCGGCGGTGCGGCGCCGGCCCGGTCCGCTTTCAGGGCGGGCGGTCACACGCAGAACTCGTTGCCCTCCGGATCGGTGAAGACGACCCACGAGTGCGGACCCTGGCGGCCGTCGCCGATCCGGGTCGCCCCGCGGCGCTGCACCGATGCGCGAAGTGCGTCGGCGTCGCCGTCGTGGGCACGCACGTCGAGATGGAGCCGGTTCTTCACGACCTTGGCCTCCGGCACGAGTTGGAACAGCACTCGCGGGCTGCCGGCCATTCCCCCCGGGGCGTTGATGGCCGCCCCTTCGCGCCACACCAGCCGCTCCCGATGGACCCGGGTGTCGGCCTCGGTGGCGAACCCCTGGTCGATCATCGATCGGATGAAGTCCTCGGACTGGGGTTCGACCTCCCAGCCGAGGGTCTCGGCCCACCAATCGGCCAGTTCATGCGGGTCGTGGCAGTCGACGACCACCTGGAACGAGTGGCTGCGCATCGGAGCGTTCGAGGTGGCGTCGTCGGTCATGGGCCGACACTAGGCACGACGCAGGCATCGAGCGGCGGTACGTGGCGGATCACGGGAATGCCGGCGGGTGGTGGGCGTGTTCCTGATGGCGTGTCCGACCCGATGTTGCGTGGCGCGCAGGAGACGATCGACGACGGCGCGGGTCGCGGACCTGTGCGGACCCTGATCGGTCGGATCTCCCGTGTGGAGGTCGCCGTCGCAGCGCTGGTGGCGGTGATCATGTTGGTGCTGGTCGTCGCCGAGCGTGACATCCTCGAGGCACCGTTCGAGAACACCCGGACCCTGTTGTTCACGGTCGGCGGCACGCTCGTCGCAGCCCTCGCACTGCTCGTGATGCTCCGGTACTCGGTGCCGCCGTTCGTGCGGGTGATCGTGCTGCTCGTCCCCTTCGTGCTGGTCAACTGGTGGCTGATCTCGCCGTACTTCCGCGACGAGGTGGTCGACGAGGACTTCGCGATCTCGATCTCGGGTGACGTCGCGGGCGACGAGTCCGCCGGCTCCACGCCGGCGACCGATCTACCGGTGTTGCTCGGTGCCGGCCGGTTCGTCGGCCTGGCCGGACACTCGGGCTCGGGCGACGCCGGCCTGTTCCGCGACCTCGACGGCTCGCTGGTGTTGCGGTTCGAGAACTTCGACATCGAGAACGGCCCGCAGCTCGTGGTGTATCTGGTGCCCGGTGCCGACCAGACGTCGATTGTCGACGGATCGGTCGCCCTCGGCGACCTCAAGGGCAACGTCGGCAACCAGAACTACGCACTGCCCGCCGACGTCGAGCTCGCCCCCGGTGCCTACACGGCCCTGGTGTGGTGCGACGCGTTCGACGTCGAGTTCGTGGGAGCGACGTTGACCGTGTGACGGCGGAGCGATGGCGCCGCAGGGTTCGGCGTCGGCGCTGGCACGTCAGGGGAGGGTGATCCCGGCGGGGACCTGCTGGGTGATGCAGTGCGGTCCGCCGCCGCCGGCCGCGATCGTGCGCGCGGCAACCGGCACGATCTCCCGATCTGGATGGATCTCGGCGAGACGCGCGAGCGCCCGCACGTCGTCGCCGTTGCCGCCTCCCGCGACGGGAACGACGACCGCACCGTTCGCGAGGTAGTGGTTCGCGTACGACACCTCGGCGCCGATCCCGGGATCGAGGAGTTCGACGGTGAACGCCCGACCGTCGGCGTCACGGGCGGCTCGGAGCGCAGCGAGGTTCGCGAGGCCAGGTTCGTGCTCGGGCGACGCCGGATCGGCGACCAACTCGAGCATCACGCGCCCCGGCGCGACGTACTGCAGGACGCCGTCGATGTGGCCGTCGGTGCCGGTCGGGCCGGTGTCGGCGCTGTGCCCGTACGGGAGCCACACCACCTCGCGCACGCCGAGGAAGTCGCACAGCACGTCGGCGATCTCGGCGCGCGACAGGTGTGGGTTGCGGTTCGCGTTCAGCAGGCACTGCTCGGTGGTGATCAGCGTGCCGCAGCCGTCGACGAAGAACGATCCGCCCTCCAGCACGAGCGGTGCAGCGATCCACTCGAGGCCGAGCAGGTCGGCCACGCGCCTCGACACGGCAGCGTCGTCGTCGTGCGGGTGCCAGCGCTCGCCCCAGGCGTTGAACCGGAAGCCGGCGACGGCGAACTCGTCGCCGTCGCGGATGAAGATCGGGCCGCTGTCTCGGGCCCACGAGTCGTTCAGCGGCAGCTCGACCGGCCGGACGTCGCCGTGGCAACGAGCGGCGACGTCGTCTGCGCAGCCGGGGTTGCACAGCATGATCACCGGCTCGAACCGTGCGATGGCATCGGCCACCGCGGCGTACTCGCGTTCGGCCTCGACGAGCAGGTCGCCCCAGAGTTCCGGGCGCGACGGCCACTGCATCACGCACCCCGCGTGCGGCTCCCATTCGGCTGGCATCCGGAACCCACGTGCGGACGGGGTGGCTGGGCTCGTCTGCATCGCGATCGCCTCCGACGTGACCGGTGGGGGACAGCGGCGATCACGATGTCGAGGACCGCAGCGTACTCGGTCAGCCGGCGGCGTCGACGGGCCGCACCTCGGCGAGCCGTCGGCGCGCATAGTCGTCGTCCCAGCAGACCGCCGCCTCCCACGCCGCCGATGCCTGAGCGGCGACGTCGAATGCGTGGTCGCCGAGGTCGGCGGCGTCGTGGGGGAGCGCGAGGTCGAGGTCGGCGACGTCGACGCGCGCTTCGTCCCAGTCGATCAGCCCGACCCGGTCGGCGGTGATGCGGATGTTGCCGGCGTTGGGGTCGCCGTGCACGACGCAGGTGGGACGGCCGACGAGGCGGGCCCATGCGGCTCGGCACCGGGCAACTGCCTCCACGGGCATCGCGCCGAGATCGATCTTCGTGCCACTCCGGGCGCGCAGCAGATCGACCGACGAGCGCCATCCCGGCCGCTGTGGCCAGCCGGCGGTCGCCCGGTGCACCTCGCGCAGCGTGGCCGCCACTCGCCGCCAGTCGGCAGCGGTCTCGGGTGGGCCGCCGTCGATCCACGTCATCACCACCAGACCCGACGCGAACCACCGGCCATCGGTCGTCGCGATCGGCAGCGGCACGTGGATGCCTCGTGAATCGAGGTGGCGCAGGAGGCCGGTCTCCCAGGCGAGATCGGCGTCGGACCGGGTGCCGAGACGTCCGACGGCGATCTCGCCGCGCACCCGTACGGTCCAGATATCGTTGGCGACGCCGCCGGTGAGCCGTTCGACGCGGACGGCGTCGGGCCCCCAGTGTGCCAATGCGTCCCAGCCCATCGCCCGATCTTCGCACGCAGTCGTCCGACGTCGACTGCCCATTCGGCACCGAGGTCGTTCGGGAACGGGTCCTGGGTGCCGGGGTTTCCTGTGAGCTGGGGCGGTGAGTCGTGCGTGGCGCCCAGAACCGAGTGGCGGGCGGCTCGGTCGGGTCGGTCGGCTGTGGTGGAATGGCGGGCGGACACGGGACCGAGGGGGGAGCGTCGAATGGTCGACGAGATGCCGGGCGTGATCGAGGCGGCGGCGATGGTGCGTCGCGGCGAGGTGTCGTCTCGCGAACTCGTCGCTGCCTGCCTCGAACGGGTCGACGCCGAACGAGGTCGCCTGAACGCCTTCGTGCACGTGGACGCCGAAAGTGCGCTCGCCGCAGCGGATCGGGTCGATGCCGATCGGCGTGCGGGCATCGACCTGCCACCGCTCGCCGGGGTGCCGTTCGGGGTGAAGGACCTGGAGGACTGCACGGGCATGCCCACCCGGCGCGGGTCTCGCTGGTACGCAGACGCCGGTCCGGCCGGACGCGACGACATCCACGTGGCACGGTTCCGCGCCGCGGGGGCGATCCCGCTCGGGAAGACCGCCACCCCCGAGTTCGGCGCCTGGGGATACACGGCGAGTCCGCTCACGGGGGTGACCCGCAATCCGTGGGATCCAGCACGCACACCCGGTGGATCGAGCGGCGGTACGGCCGCGGCGGTGAGCGCCGGAGTGATGCCGTTCGGCACCGCGAGCGACGGCGGCGGCTCGATCCGCGGACCCGCGAGTTCGTGTGGCCTACCCGGGCTGAAGCCGACCTACGGCCGGGTGCCCACCTTCGGGGTCACCCGCCATGCGCAGAACGCCGTGAACTTCGCGCTCGCCACCACGGTGGCCGACACGGCGCTGCTGTTCGACCTGGCCGCCGGTCCCGATGCGCGTGACCGCACGAGCCTGCCGCCGGCCGGCATCTCGTACCTCGAGTCGATCGACCGTCTCGACGTGTCGGGCCTGCGGGCCACGTGGTCGGCCGACCTCGGGTTCGTCGTGGTCGATCCCGAGGTGGAGGGGCTGGCCGCTCGTGCGGCGGCGTCGTTGCTCGCCGTCGCCGACCTGAGGCAGGCCGACGTCGACGTGCATCTCGACGACTACATCGGCATCTACACCAAGATCGAGGGCGCCGACCGCTTCGTCGACGCACCCAGTTGGTGGGCCGAGCGGATCGACGAGCTCGACCCATTGTCGGCCGGCGGCTGGCCGGTGACGGCGAAGGTGACGTTGCCCGCGTTCGCCCGGGTGGAGCGTGCACGCCGCGAGCTCGAGAGTCAGGTGGCCGAGCTGTTCGAACACACCGACGTGCTGCTCACCCCCACCAATGCGTGCCCACCGTTCGCCGCCGAAGGGCCGATGCCCACCGAGATCGGTGGCCGCGCCTGCCATGGCGGCCACGCCGCGTTGCTGACCATGCTGGCGAACGTGGTGAACCTGCCGGCGATCACCGTGCCGGCCGGGGTGACCGCGGACGGCCTCCCGATCGGGTTGATGATCACGGCGCCGCGTCACCGCGAGGACATCTGCCTCCGGCTGGCGCACATCTGGGAACAGACGAACCCGTGGCCACGACACGCGCCGAGGCACGGCTGATCCACCCATGATCCGGAACGGGTCATCTTCTGCGCGACGGTGGATCGACCCTTGACGAGAGGCATCCGCATCGTCACGCTGCGCCCGTGCCAGACCTGAGTGACGAGTTCGCCGACCGGATCATCGCGGCGCACGGCCTGTGGAAGTTCCGTCTGTACACGGCGATCGAGTCCGGTCGCAGCCGCTTCGATCCCAACGTCGTGCAGCGCGACGACCGGTGCCCGTTCGGCCACTGGCTCCACGGCGACGGGCGAGCGAGCCACGGATCCGACGGGAGGTTCGATCCGATCGTCGGGTTGCACGCCCAGTTCCACCGTGCGGCGGCCGAGGTCTTGCGGGCGGCGTTGAGCGGTCGCGGTGAGGCGGCGGCGTCGATGATGCGGCCGGGTGAACCGTTCCTCGACACCTCCCTCGAGCTCGTGCGACGGATCGACGCGTGGCGAACCGGGACGAGCATCTCCGACGAGGCGATGGACCCGCTGATGTGCACCACGATCGAGACGATCGCGCAATCGGCGTCTGCCACGGCGGCCGCCACCGTCGTCGCCGACAACACCACTGCGTTGGCTGCGGCCGTCGAGGAGATGACGGCTTCGATCAAGGAGATCGCGTCGAACGCCCACGGCGCGTCGTCGATCGCCGACGCGGCGCTCGACGAGTCCGCTCGTGCGGCCGAGACGATCGATCGCCTCATGCGGGCGGCGAGCGACGTCCGGACCGTGATCAAGCTGATCAACTCCATCGCCACTCAGACGAACCTGTTGGCACTGAACGCCACCATCGAAGCGGCGCGAGCGGGCGATCTCGGACGAGGGTTCGCCGTCGTCGCGCACGAGGTGAAGTCGCTCGCCGGCGAGACCGCCGCTGCCACCGCCGACGTCGAGGCTCGGATCACGGCGATCTGGGACAGCGCGTCGGCGGCATCGGCGAGCTTCGAGCAGTTCCGGGGTCGCGCCGAGACGATCGCGGCGCACCAGACCAGCATCGCCGGCGCAGTGGAGGAGCAGAGCGCGGCGGTGGAGGAGATCTCGCGCCGTGTGCACGACACCTCCGACGCGTGTGCGGAGATCGTGGAGATCGTGAGTGCCGTCGGGTTGAGCGCCCGCAACTCCCGATCGGCGCTCAGCAGCCGCTGAGTGCACGCGCCGAGGGCGGACCGCCCACAGGGCCTCAGTTCGCCCCGAACTCCACCGAGCGGAGGACGAGTTCGAGGCCGGGTGTGCCCCGTTCGAGCGGTGAGATCGAGAGGTCGACGACGCGTGTGCTCTCCCAGTCGGGATGGGTGACGGGGAGGCGCAGACCGCTGCGGCGACGTTCGCCGACCGCTCGCTCGAAGGCCGCATCGATGCGCGCCCGGTCGTGTTCGGACGAGAGCGCCGTCATTGTCTCGGGTCCGAAGTGACCGGTGAGCAGCGCCGAGCCGTACAGGTGTCGTGCCGCGGTGTTCTCGTACGAGATCCGCCAGTCCGCCGCGTCGATCACGAGCACGGCGTTCGGTGAGTCGTCGAGCACCGCCCGGAGCAACGCCTCGCTCCGGGCGAGCATGGCTTGTGCTTCGACGCGTGCGGTGACGTCGACGAGCCGGAGCCGGAGCCCCGACGGGTGACCGCCCGAATCGAGCGACGGCTGCACGATCACCGATGCCCAGAAACGCGAGCCGTCGCGACGCAGGAGCTGGTGCTCGTGACGGCGCACCGGCGGCGGAGCGGATCGGGGCGGAAGGAGGTCGTCGACGCACGGCCGGACGTCGTCGAGGCGGACGTCACCTGCCGCGAACATCGCTCGCGCCGCTGCGTTGGCCGCGGTCACGGTGCCGTCGTCGTCGAGCTCGACGATGCCCTCGGCTGCGTACTCGAACAGCAGCCAGTAGCGCTGCTCGCGTTGGGCGAGCGCGAGCCGTTCGTGTTCGAGCTCGGTGATGTCACGCACCACGGCGAAGTCGGGCGAGTCGGGGCCGAGCGACCCGATGCTCACCTGGCACGGGAACGTCGAGCCGTCGGCGCGCACCGCCTGGACTGCGTGCCTGGTGTTCATCGCCCTCGACCGTTCGCCCGTCGCGTGGAATGCGCCGACGAGGGCGGCATGCCGCTCGACCGATGCGGGCGGCAGGAGGCGTTCGAGCGCGATGCCCTCCATCTCGTCGACGGGGGCGGCGAAGAGTGTCGCCGCGGCACGATTCACGCGCTGGATCCTGCCGTCACGGCCGACGAGCAGCACGGCGTCCGCCATCGATTCGATCACCGCGCTGGCCGTTTCGTGGTCGAAGTGGTGAGGGGGCGGAGGGGATGTCGTCATCTCGGATGGTGTCACCGCTGTCACGGCTGGCGGCGCCGGTCGACCGACGGGTCGACGTCCAGTCTCGCCCTGCCGTCGGCAGACCGGGTGAACCAAAATGCGTCCATTTGCGGCCGTCGGTCGGACCGGGACTTGTGGTCCTGTCGCCGGCCGGGACCGCCGAGCATCGTGGTGCTGTCCGTTCGAGGAGTCGTCGCTGATGGCCGACCGTGAGGTGCTGCCGACCCCCGGTGTCGGGTCGATCGAGCCGTCGCCGCTGTCGCGCGTGCTCGATCGGCTGGGACGCTGGCGCGACGACCTCGATGCGGTCGTGGCCGCGGCGCAGTTCAGCGCGGGGAGGTCGAGCGGGATCCTCACCGTGGCGGGCGAGCTCGACGCCAGCGTCGCGCAGGTCCAGCGCGTGATGCTCGACGCCGTCACCTCACGCCGATCGGCGTTCCAGGTGGTGTCGTTGCCGCCGGAGGACGGCCACGTCGGCCTCGACCTGCTGGTGTGGTCGGCTCGGGCCGGCGTGGCGGTGGCGCTCGGCTACCGGCCGTTGCACGACGGCGACGTGGTACGGCGACGCTCCGAGTCCACCGTGCGGTCGTTGCTGGACGACCTGGTGGCGATCGTGTCGACGCAGGTCGGGGCGTCGGAACGATCGACGGTGGTCGACGTCGCGCCAGACGGGCACGTGCGCGCACTCCCGTCCGCGATCGGCCGGGCCGCCGACCTCGTGCCGGGCGATCGGCCCGATGCGTGGCCGGTCGGGGCTCGGGTCGCCGATGCGATCGCCGCGCTCCGCCAGGGGACCACACGCGTTGTGGAGGTGTGGGTGCCCGGCCCCGATCCGCACGCACGGCCGATGCGGCTCGTGCTGCAACACGGGCCGAGCGGCGCCGTGGAGGGAATGCTCTTCCCGTACGACTCGCCGGTGGTGGTGCTGCCACCCCACCTGGCGGCACGGTTGACACCGCGCGAACGCGAGATCGCCGCACTGCTCGTCGGCGGTCGCCGGAGCACCGAGATCGCCCGGGAGCTCTTCATCTCGTGGCACACCTGCCGCAACCACACCAAGGCGATCTTCGGCAAGCTCGGCGTGCACACCCTCGCCGAGCTCGTCGATCTCGTGCGGTCGGCCGGTGCAGGGCCCGACGGCGTCGTTCCGGAGATGCCACCGTCGCCGTGAGTCGCGAATCGCTCGGGCCGATGTTCAGGGCATTCGTGGGAGATCGCTGACGAACGACCAGGCGGCCTCGATCTGCTCGTCGGAGATCGCCCGATCGTCGACGAACGACACGTCGAGTGCTTCCGCTCGGGCGTACGCAGCGAGCGCACGGACCGTGGCGGCGAAGTCGTCGTGGGAGATGCCGAGATCGTGAGGGTGGGCGCGGGTGCCGGCCCGCCGGACGATGTCGAACGGTCGTTGCGGATCGTTGCCCTGGAGGTGGGCCATGGCGCACACGGCGAAGGCGATGATCTCGCCGTGCACCGGGTGGGCGCCGGTGCGGTGCTCGTACGCGTAGGCGAAGAAGTGTTCGCTGCCCTCTTCGAACCGGCTGTGGCCGGCCGCGGCGCATGCGGCGCCGACGCGCCGGTAGGCATCCACCAGGAAGCGGATGCCGTCGTCGGTGACCGCGCCGATGTCGGCCGCGGCGGCGTCGAGTTCGTCGAGCAGGGCCGTGCCGAGCGCCGCCAGCGGCGCATCCCATGGGTGGCCACGGCCGCGGGACGAGGCGAGCTCCCAGTCGTACAGACCCGTGTGGCACGAGAGCACGTCGCCGATGCCGGCGCGATTGAGGTGGGCAGGTGCCGAGCGGACGAGCGCGAGATCGATCACCACCTGTTCGGGGCGGACGGTCCCGATGTAGCGCACCCGGCCGCAGTCGCGCACCCCGATGGCGTCGGTGAAGCCGGCGTCGACCGAGGTGATGCTCGGCACCTGCACCAGCGGGCGGCCGAGCGTCCAGGCCAGGAACTTGGCGGTGTCGAGCGCCGTGCCGCCCCCGACGCCGACGACGACCGCTCGATGGAGTCGATCGTGGTCGAGCGCGTCGGCGACACCGTCGGCGACCCGCCGGAGATGATCGACCTCCATGTCCCACGCCGGCACCGTCGACGCCACGTCGGCGGCGCCTCGCAGACGGCCGGCGAGGCGCGTCCACGGTGGATCGTTCGCCGCCACGATCAGCGGGACTCCCAGCCCGGCGAGCACCTCGGACGCGTCGGCCTCCACGGTGTGGAACGGGGTGCCGAGCGAGCGATCCATCTCGTCCATGTCGCGCCTCAGGGTACGCTCCGCCGATGGCCGCTGAGGCGACGGTGCGCGACATCCCGGCGGGCGACGGGCGCGCCGTGATGGTGGTGGTGGCGCACGCCGACGACCTCGCGCTGTTCCTCGGCGGGACCGTCGCCACCTGGGCCGAACGAGGCTGGCGCGTCGTGGTCGTGCGCGTCACCGACGACGCTCGCGACTCGTGGGGGCTCGACCTCGACGCGACCGTCCAGGCCAACCGTCGTGAGTTCGAGCGGGCGTGCGAGGTGCTCGGTGTGGCGCAGATCGTCGAGCTCGGCCTGCCGACCGACGTGCTCGCCGACGTCAGCGAGGTCGAGTTGCGCGAGCGGATCATCCGCCTGGTGCGTACGCATCGGCCCTACGCGTTGGTCGGATTCGATCCACACGCGCAGTACGGCGAGGACAACCAGGACCACGTGCGGGTCGCTGTCGCGACGGACGAGGCGTTCTGGACCAGCCAGTTCGACCTACATCACCCCGAGCACCTCGCCGAGGGGCTCGCATCCCACGGTTGTTTCGAGCGCTGGTACTTCGGGCGCCGGGTGACGGAGGTGACCGACGTGGTCGACGTGTCGGCGGTGATCGAGCGCAAGGTCGAGGCGGCCTGTGCGCACCAGACGATGATGCGCAACTTCTTCCACCAGCTGCAGCTCCAGGCCGGTACCGGGGGGTGGCAGATCCCCGCCGTCGACGAGTGTCTCGACGTGCACGACGTCGGCCCCGTGCTCGGCCGACTCGTGCGTGCCGGCTCGGCGCGCACCGGTGAACGCCACGGTCTCGCCCACGCCGAGGAGTTCCGGGTGGTCACCTTCGGTGGGCTCGAGTCGCTGCTGCACCAACTCGGCCGGCGCCACGGCGGGGTGTCGTGATGGTCGACCTGAGCAGACTGCCCGCCGTCCTGGGAGGCATGCCGGTGCGGAGCTCCGACTACCCGTCATGGCCGGTGTGGGACGACGGTGAGCGGACGCTGCTGTTACAGGTGCTGGACGACGGCGGGTGGTGGCAGGGCGACGGCACGGTGGCCGCCACCTTCGCTCGGGACTTCGCTGCGTTCCAAGGCGCGCGGTTCGGTCTGGCGATGACCAACGGCACCCACACGATCGAGGCCGCGCTGGTGGCGTGCGACGTGGGCGAGGGCGACGAGGTGATCGTGCCCGGGATGACCTTCGTCGCGTCGGCCACGGCGGTGCTGGCCGTGAACGCGACGCCGATCCTGGTCGATGTCGACCCCGACACGCTGTGCATCGACGTCGGCGCGGCCGAGGCTGCGATCACCGGACGCACCCGGGCGATCGTCGCCGTGCACGTCGCCGGATGCGCCGCCGATCTCGACGCGCTCACCGACCTGTGCCGTCGACGCGGTCTGCGACTCGTGGAGGACTGCGCGCACGCGCACGGCACCACCTGGCGCGGCCGCGGCGTGGGCTCGTGGGGTGATGCCGGCTCGTTCTCGATGCAGCGCTCGAAGCTGATGACCGCCGGTGAAGGCGGTGTGCTCGTGTGCAACGACGAGACGATCCGTGACACCGCCTGGGCGTACGCCGACTGCGGGCGGGTGGCGGGCGAGTGGTTCTACCACCACGCCACCGTGGGCACGAACCTCCGGATGACCGAGTGGCAGGGTGCCGTGCTGCAGGCCCAGTTGGCTCGGTTTCCCGGGCAACACCGCCGTCGCAACGACAACGCCGTCGCCTTGAACGCGGCGCTCGCCGAGATCCCGGGCATCAGACCCCAACCTCGCGATCCCCGCATGGGCAGTCAGGGCAACTACTGCTTCGTGTTCCACTACGACGCCGCCGAGTTCGCCGACATGCCGTTGCGAACGTTCGAGCGGGCGCTCGGCGCAGAAGGGATCCCGATGGGCGTGTCGTACCCGTCGCTCAGCGATCTGGCGGTGTTCCGCGAGCGGCGCTTCGGGCCGCGTCTGCGCGCCGGCGCGCCGATGGTCGACGTCGAGCACCTGCACCTCCCCGTCGCCGAGGCGGCGGCAGCGTCGACGGTGTGGCTGCAGCACCGGCTGCTGCTCGCCGACCGCGACGACGTGCTCGACGTGGCGAGGGCGGTGGAGCGGATCAGAACGCACGCTCCGTCCATCGTCGATGCGCTCAGCTGAGTGGACGTGCTCGGGCGGCCACGAACGCCTGCGGCGAGTCCTCGTGTGTGCCGATCGGGTCGCGCACGACGGTCGAGGTGATCTCGAAGCCGGCGGCCGCCAGCGCAGCGGTCACCGATGCGGGCGCGTGGCGCATCCGGCGGAGCGAGACCGGCCGACCGGCGATCTGGTCGCGGTGCAGTGCCTCGTCGTCGCCGGCCTGGAAGCCGAGCAGCACCGGCGCGCCGCCCACCAGCACTCGGCGCACCTCGGCGAAGAACGCGGGCAGATGCGCCAGCGGCGCGTGCACGATCGAGTACCAGAGCACCGCGCCGTCGAACGCGGTGTCGCACAACGGCAGCGCGGACAGGTCGCCCTGGCACACGGGCAGGTCGGGGTGGAGCCGGCTGGCCTCGCGGAGCATGCCGAACGACAGGTCGACCCCGACCGCGTCGTGGCCGCAGCGCCGGAGATGCGCCGCCATCCTGCCGGGGCCGCAGCCGAGGTCGACGAGGCGTGCACGCGCAGGCAGTCCGGCGACGAACGCGTCGACCAGGTCGAGGTCGGCGGGCGCTTCGATGCCGGCACGGAGCTCGCGGCCGATCCACTCGACGTACACGTCCGCCGTGCGGTCGTAGGCGTCGCGTGTGTCGTCGTGGTTCGTGCGGCCGGTCACGGGGCCGATCCGTTCGACAGGATCTGCTCGGCGGCCCGGCGGCCGCTCAGGTAGGCACCGTGCACCGTGGAGAAGTACTGGCGGTGCGTGTGCTCGCCGGCCAGGTGCAGCCTGCCCACCGGTGTGGCGAGCACGTCGAAGTGCTCCATGCTCGTGTCGATCGACGTGAACGAGTAGGCGCCGCGGGTGAACGGATCGGACGCCCACGCGCTGCGCCGCATCGCCACGGGTGCCGGCACGTCGCCGCCGTACATGTCGCGCAGGTGCGACATCGCCAGCGTGATCACCTCGTCGTCGGGCAGCGTCTCCAGCATGCGGGCTTCGTCGGCGTAGGCGAAGGTCATCAGGGCGTTCGAGCCGGGGTGCAGCGAGTTGACGTCGAGGAACCAGTTGAAGACGTCGCGCCGGGTGGGGGTGTACACCACGAAGTCGGTGTCGTCCCAGAACGTCTCGTCCCACACGAAGAGGAACTTGTCGACCGCGTTGAAGCCGATGCCGTCGATCGCGTCGAGGTGGCCGGCGGGCAGCGCTGGGGAGAAGGTGATGGCGTTCGCCTGCAACGCGCCGAGCGGCACGGCGACGACGACGTCGCTCGCGACGAACTCGCCGGCGGCCGTGGTGACGACGGCCCGCTCGTCATCTCGCCCGACGGCGGTGACCGGGAGGCCGAGGCGGACATCGAGCCCGGCGGCGAGATGGGTGGCGATCCGGTCGTAGCCGTCGGTCATCACCACCTCGGGACCGCCGAACACCTCGCCCTCGTCGGCGAGGGCGGACGACAACCGGTCGAGGTCGCCGGTGTCGAACACGAGATAGGTGGAGGTGAAGAACGCCTGCAGACGGTGTTCGAACCAGTCGGGCTCGAGGCTGGCGATCATCGTCGCCACGGAGACGTCGTCGTCGCCTTCGTCGACCACGGCGGCCATCAACTCCTCGTACGCCTGCTCGGCCTGCCCGAACTCGTCGAGGGTCCACCGATCGCCGCCCTCGTCGATCGCCGTGACGTCGGAGAAATCGAGCTCGACCGCGGGGGCGCCGGCCGCTGCGGCGAGGTCGGCGACCGGATTGCCGTCGGTGCCGTGGATCCAGCTGGCGCCGAGGTCGAACGGCACACCGAGGCTGCGATCGGTGCGCACGCGTCCACCCACCTGCGCCGTCGCCTCCAGCACGATCACGGATCGTCCGGCGTCGACGAGCGCGCGTGCGGCAGCGAGCCCGGCGACGCCGGCTCCGACCACGATCACGTCGACCCGGTCCGCATCGCCCGCTCCCGCTGATGGTGAGGTCCCTGTGGCTCGGTCGGAGCCGGCGCTCTCGGAGGACGAGGAACACGAGCCTCCTGCCGCGGCGATTCCTGCGGCCGCGAGCTGGAGCACTCGGCGCCGGGTGAGCTCGTGGGCGCGCAGTGCGTGGGCGGTGTCCATGTCCGCTGAAGGCTATGA
>JACJWG010000019.1 GCA_020637235.1 Acidimicrobiaceae bacterium
CCAGCGAGTTGAGCGACGCCGCGAGGCGGGCCAGTTCCTCGGCCGCCTTCTCGGTGTCGCTCGCCCCGGAGGCGACGTCGTTCGCGCTGCGGGCCACGCCCTGGATGGCGTCCGCGATCTCGGCGGCACCACGTGCGGCCTCGTCGACGCTGCGGCCGATGTCGACCGACGTGGCCGATTGCTCCTCGACGGCGGCAGCGATGCGCACCTGACCGTCGGTGATCTGGCTGATCACGTGGGCGATGCCCTCGATCGCGGTGACGGCCTCGCGGGTCTGGGCCTGGATCGCCTCCACCTTGCCCTGGATGTCGCCGGTGGCCTTCGCCGTCGAGTTGGCGAGTTCCTTCACCTCGTTGGCCACGACGGCGAAGCCCTTGCCGAGCTCGCCGGCACGGGCCGCCTCGATGGTGGCGTTGAGGGCCAGGAGGTTGGTCTGCTCGGCGATCGACGAGATCACACCCACCACGCTCGAGATCTCGGCACTCGACACGCCGAGCCGGCTGACGATGTCGCCGGTGTGGGTGGCGGCGGCCAGCGCCTCGTTGGCCACCGCACTCGCCTCGGCGGCACTGCGGCTGATCTCACCGATGCTCTCGCGCAACTCGCTCACGCCGAGTGCGACGTTGGCGGTGTTGTCGCTCAATCGCGTGCCGGTGGCCGACACCGTGCCGGCCTGCGAGGCCGAGCTCTCGGCGCTCGCCGACATCGTGCGGCTCACCGACGTGAACTCCTCGGCGGCGCTCGCGAGCTGGGTGGCCGTGGTGTTCACCTGGTGGAGGATGCCCGCCATCTTCTCGGCGGTCACGCGCTGCTGCTCCTCCATCTGCTGGCGTGCGGTGACGTCGACCCAGGTGGTCATCGTGCCGATGCGGGTGCCGGCCTGGTCGGCCACCTCGTCGACGCTGAGGTCGATGTAGGTGTCGCCCACCTTCAGCACGGTCTTGTGCGGCAGGTTCGACATCAAGCGGTCGTAGTGCTCGGGCCGGCCCTGGTGGAAGTCGTGCATGCTGGCGCCGATCACCTGCTCCGGCGACACGCCGAGCGAGCCGCGGAGCCGATCCGCGAGTGCGAGGAACGCCGGGTTGGCGTAGCGGATCACGTCGCCGGTGTCGGCGAACAACATGCCGGCGTCGGAGTTGCGAACCATCGAGTTCGCCCGGTCCGCCTCGGCCTGGACCTCCAGGAAGCGGACGAGCATCTTGAGGAACCGCCGGCCGACCAGGACGAACGTCAGGACCGCCAGTGCGAACACCACGATCAGCGCCTTGCTCGCCGTGCTGTCGGTCGACCGCACGTCGGCGCGACCGGCCGCGCTGCGCTCGCTGAAGAGGTCCTTCAACGAGTCGAGGGTGCCGGCGAGCGCCGCGAAGTCGCCCATCAGCTCCTCGTGGATCGCAGCGGCGTCGTCGGCGCCGTCGAGCGTCGCTTCGACGGACCGGCGACCGGTGTCGACGTACTCGGTGGCGTCGGCCATCGCTGCGTCGAGTGCTGTCTGATGACTGCTCGGGAGCTCGAACTCGGCGGCGCGTTCGAGGTTGCTCAGCAGAGCCGACGCGTTCTCGTCGAGCCGTGCGCGGACCTCGGCATCGTCGTCGACGCTCTCGGTGTCGGCCGCCCAACGTGCGGCGTCGACGGCACCGAGCACACCTTCGTGATACATGTCGGCGATGAGCGCTTGCGTCGCTGCGTCCTCGGCGAGCTCGATCTGACGCGAGGCGGTCGACGCCGACCGCACACCCCAGAAGCCGGCGCCGAAGATCGCCGACATGAGGACGAGGAGGAGGGCACCCACCTGCAGCAGCTTGCCCTTCGTGATCTGATCGTTGTTCATGACGCGCTCCCTGCGGCGACGAGGTCGTCGTTCCTCGACGAGGAGGGCCCGGGCGATCCGGGCTGGGTGGATGATCCGGACCGGCCGCCCGGGGTGAGCACGAAGCGTGCGACCGCCGACTGCAGGGCAGCGGCGGTGCCGCTCAGTTCCTGTGCCGACGAGCCGGTCTGGGTGGCCGCGGCCACGTTGCTGCGTGCGGTCGACGCCATCTCCGAGCCGGCGCTGGCGGCCCGCTGGGCGGTGCTCGCGACGTTCTCCGTGGCGACCTTCACGCTGTCGAGGCTCTGGTTGATCGCACCGACGGATGCGGTGATGTCGCGGATGCCGGCGGCGCTGCGCGACACGCTGCGGCCGATCTCGTCGGCCATCGCCATCTCCTCCTCCACGGCGGCGGCGACGGTGATCTGACCCTCGCTGATGCCGTCGATCACCGACACCACCTCGGAGATCGCGTTCGCCGCGTCACTGCTGCCCTGCTGCACGGCCGTGATCGAGTCGCGGATGCGTTCGGTGGCGGCGGTGGTGGCCGTCGCGAGGTTCTTCACCTCGGCGGCCACGACGGCGAAGCTGCGGCCGGCTTCGCCGGCACGTGCGGCTTCGACGGTGGCATTGAGCGCCAGCAGGTTGGTCTGCTCGGCGATGTCCTCGATCAGCTCGACGATGCCGCCGATCTCCTCGGCCGCGGCGGTGAGGCTCACCACCACGTCCTTGGCCACGCCGACCTGGTTCACGGCGTCGGCCGCCCGGCGCTGGGTCTCGTCGGCCACTTTCGCCACGTCGCGCACTGCGGCGGTCAGCTCGGCCGACGCAGCCGACACGGCCTGCATGTCGGCGTCGAGTTGCTCGGTCGCGAACGTCACCTCGCCGAGCACGTCCTTCACCGCGCTCACCTCGCCGAGCGTGCGCTCGGTGTCGCCGCGCAGGTCGGTCGCGAGGCTGGCCACCGTGTCGGCGTGGAACACGGCCCGGGCCGAGTCGGCCTGCAGGCTGCCGCCCACGTCGCCGAGCATCGAGGCGTTGCCCACCACCTGGTCGGTGCGGGCGGTGACGAGGCGGATCGCGTCGCTCATCCCGGCGAGTGCCTGGTCGAGGGCGCTGCTCATCTCGCCGATCTCCTCGCGGGTCGTGATGTTCGCCCGCGCGGTCAGATCGCCCTTGGCCGCCGCCAGCAGCGCTTCGCGGAGCCGCTGGATCGGCGGCACGATGGCCTGGTACACCCCGGCGAACAGCCAGATCGCGAGCAAGATGGCGGCCGCGCTCACGTAGAGCGTGGTGTTGCGAGCGCTGACGATGCCGTCGATGCGGGTGTCGACGAGGGCTCGCAGATTGCGGGCCGACACGTCGGCAGTGGAGATCGTCGCGTCGTGGAGGCGGGCATAGCCGCCGGGGTCGTCCTTGGTCTCGTACGCCTCGCGCAGTGCAGCCGCTGCCGCCTCGGCCTCGGCTGCGGCGGTGGGGTCGGCGGTGGCACCGACGGTCTTCGCGAAGCCGGCCTCGATCGCGCCGACGGCGTCGCTGATCCGCACCTGGGCGATGGTGAGGTCCTCGGCGTGCAGCTCCGGATCGAGGTGCTCGAGGTCGAGCATCACACCGACGGCGGCGAGCAGCGTCGGCGTCTTCGTCGTCGACGCGTCCATCAGGTAGAACGAGTCGAGGTCGGGATCGAGGGTGAGGTTCGAGCCGTCGGCGGCCGTCGCCACCATCGCCACGGTGGCGTCCACCACCGGGGTCCAGGCGGCATATGCCGACTCGGTGTCGTCGAACGAGGCGTCCACCACGGCGTCGATCTGACTCCGCAGTGCGTTCCACGCGTCGGTGGTGGCGATGTCGCCGCCCACCGAGTCGTCGACGGCGGCCACACGCTCGGCGGCGGCGCGGATCGCCGCGGCGTCGACCGTCTCGCCCCCGACGGCCGCCGATCGGCCGGCGTCGACGGCGACGACCAGGTCGAACGCCGGCTCCACGAAGTCCATGCCGGTCAGCTCGAGCGAGCTGAAGTCGCGGCTCGCGTTCTGTGCGGTCGCGTAGCGGTACAGCACGAACGCCAAGGGTGCGATCAGCACCGCGAAGATCACGAGGAACTTCACGGTCATGCGCAGGTTGCTCATCAGTCGCCGGCTGGGCCCCGTGAGCGCGCCGCCGACCGACGTCAGCCGGCTCGTGCGGGAGGTGGTGGTCATCGGTGGTTCTCCACGAGTAGGTGACGGCACGAGTGGATGAGTTGCTCGACGTCGACGATCTCGTGCGCTCGTCCGTCGGTGACGGTGATGGTGCCGCCGGCTTCGGCGCTGCCGCTCGCGACGTCGAGCACCCGGTCGACCACGAGGCCGATCTCGCCATAGGAGGTGTGGAGCACCGCGGTGACCACCGGGCGCTCGTGGTTGTCGTACCAACCGCCGATGGTGGTGAGCGGCAGCAGGCCGTCGCGGTACTGCACCACGCGGCTGCCGGCCACCTCCTCCACCCGGTCGCGGGTGAACTTCTCCAGCCGGGCGACACGGTCGAGCGGCACGGCGTACTTGGCGCCGTCGCCCATCGACACGATCACGTACTGCACGTGGCCGTCGCCGGCGAACAGGGCGGCTTCGAGCGGGTCGACCGACTCTTCGAGACGGGCGCTGCCCACCCCGGCACGCTCGGCCACGCCGGCGACGTCGACGATCAGCGAGACGACGCCGTCGCCGAGGATGGTCGCGCCGGCGAAGACGCCGATGCCCGTGTAGTGGGCCCCGACCGGCTTCACGACGATCTCCTCGGTGCCGTGGATGTCGTCGACGACGAGCCCGAACTCGCGGCCGTCGGCCTGGAGCACCGCGATCTGCAACCGGCGCCGACCGGGTCGCGGCGGCGGGTGCGGCACGCCGAGTGTGGTGGCGGCGTCGACGATCGGCAGCAGCCGTCCACGCAGCCGATACACGTCGACGCCGTGCATGTTCTCGATCGAGGTCTCGCAGTCGTCGCCGGTGAGGCGCACCAGCTCGACGAGCGAGGTCTGCGGGATCGCGTAGCGGTGGTGTCCGATGGTGACGAGCAGTGCCGGGATGATCGCCAGCGTGAGCGGGATCATGAAGGTGAACGTGCTGCCCTCGCCGAGCACCGTGCTCACGTTCACGCTGCCACCGATGCGCTCGATGTTGGTGCGCACGACGTCCATGCCGACACCACGGCCGGACACCTCGGTCACCTTCTCCGCGGTCGAGAAGCCGGGGGCGAAGATCAGGTCCAGCACCTCCCGCTCGCTCATGCGGGCGAGCACGTCCTCGGGATGGATGCCCTTGTCGAGCGCCTTCTGGCGGATCTTGTGGACGTCGATGCCCCGGCCGTCGTCCCTGATCTGGATGATCACCTGGCCGTTCTCGTGGCTGGCCTTCAGCGACAGCACGCCCTCGGCGCGCTTGCCGGCGGCGAGACGCTCCTCCGGCGACTCGATGCCGTGGTCGACCGCGTTGCGCACACAGTGGGTGAGCGGATCCTTGATCGCTTCGACGACGCTCTTGTCGAGCTCGGTCTCCTCGCCGTCGAGCTCCAGGTGCACCTGGCGTCCGCACGCCATCGACACCTCGCGGACGAGGCGGGGCAGCTTCGCCCACACGGTGCGGATCGGCCGCATCCGGGTGCGCAGCACCCGCGCCTGCAGCTCGCTCGTCACCAGGTCGATGCGCTGGCTGTCGGCCAGCAGGGAGCGGTCCTCCACGGTGGAGATCGACCGCACCAGCGAGTTGCGGGCGAGCACCAGCTCGCCGACGAGGTTCATCAGCTCGTCGAGCACGCTCACGTCGAGGCGGATCGTCGAGTCCTCGGCCGACGAGCGGGTCTCGGGTTGGTGGCGCAGCTGCCGCTGGAGCTGCAGCACGGCCTCGACGGTGTGGGTGTCGACCCACCCGTGCGACACCAGGATCTCGCCGATCAGGCGCTTGTCGCCCTCGGCCTGCGCGGCGAGCGCCAGCCGGAGCTCCTCCTGGCCGATCGCGCCGGCTGCGATGAGCAGCTCGCCCGTCCGGTCGTCGTCGCCGCGACGGGTGCCGGCACCGCTGCGACGGTCGGGCACCGGTGCTGCCGCGGTGGTCGAGGTGGTCGAGGTGGTCGGGGCCGATGGTGCGGTCGGTGTCGGGGGCGGTGGGGCGGCAGCTGCGGGAGCGGCCGGGACGGCTGCCGGGGCCACCGCAGCCGGCGGTGCGGCGGGCGTGGCGGGCGTGGCGGGCGTGGCGGGCGTGGCGGCGGTGGCCACCAGCACGGGTGCCTCGGCGACGGCGAGCTCGATCCCGGCGGGATCCTCGGCTTCGTCGTCGATCGGGGACTCGATCGGGGACTCGATCGGGGCCTCGATCGGGGACTCGGCGTCGTTCGGGGTGTCGAGGTGCACCGCGGCCGGCTCGACCGGGGCGACCGTCTCCCCGCGGGTCAGCGCTTCCAGGCGGGCGACGAGGTCGGAGATGTCGTACACGGGCTCCTCGCCCGTCGCCTCGATGCCGGCGAACAGGGCGCGCAGCGCGTCGGTCGACGCCAGCAGCGCCGACGCACGCTCGCTCGTGAGGCGCAGCTCGCCGTCGCGCACCTTGCCGAGCAGGTTCTCGGCGACGTGGCCGACCCGTTCGACCAGCGCGAAGCCGAAGAAGCCGGACGTGCCCTTGATCGTGTGCATCGACCGGAAGATCGCGGCGACGCTGTCGGGGTCCTGGTTCGACTCGAGGGCCACCAGACGGGTGTCGATGGTGTCGAGGTTCTCGTAGCTCTCGACCAGGAACTCCCAGAGGAACTCGTCGTCAGACATGTCCGACCTCGCTCGTCCAGGTGTTCCGCAGCCGACCGGGGTCTCGGGACGTACGGATCACGCCCGCCGACAGTGCGGAGACGAGCGGGAGCGGCAACCAAGTCGGGGGAGACGTGATCCGGAGCTGATCCCTCGTTGATCGACGCCGGAGCTGCAGGGTGGAGATCGACCGGCGCCCGCGTCATCCCCCGCGGGGGAGTGTCGCCGACGAGCGCCCGGCGGGATCCTGGCGGTAGAAGCTGCGGAGCACGTCGTACAGTTCGGGGTCGCTCTCGCGCAGCGCCGCCGGCCGGGTGAAGAACGTCTCGGTCGCCACGGCGAAGAACTCGCCGGGGTCGGTGGCGGCGTACCCGCGGAGCACCGACTCGTCGCCGCGGCGCACGGCACGAAACGCCCGGGTGCACACCTCTACCCACCGCTCGCGGGTCGCGGCGTCGGCGATCGGCGGCGTGCCGTCGATCGTGCCGTCGATCATGTCGAGTTGGTGTGCGAACTCGTGCATCACGACGTTGTGCCCCCGGTCGGGGTGGCGCGCCTCGAACGCCACCGTGCTCCAGGCGAGCACGACCGGTCCGCGGTGGTGGGCCTGCCCGGCGAGGGTCTGCGCACCGTCGCTCTGCAGATGGTCGCCCACCCGATGGCTGCCACGCAACACCACCGTGCGTGGGTGCAGGATGATGGAGGTCAACCTCGAGTAGAGGTCGAGGGTCGGGTCGTCCAGTTCGAGGAGGAGCAGCGACGCCTGTGCGGCGACCAGCACTTTCATCTCATCGGTGATCTCGAAGCCCTGGGCGGCCTCGAAGCGGAACCGACCGAGGAAGGTGAGCGTCAACTGCTCGAGGTGCTCACGCTCAGTGGTGTCGAGTGTGCCGATCGTCGGCCAGCGATACGTGAGCTTGGGGCGCCACTCGGCCGGGAACACCCCAGGTGTCGCGGGGCGGGCCGTGTCCGACGCCCGTCGGGATCGGCGGAACCACATCGTGCGGCCTCGTCCGCTCGTGCCGGTCGGCCGTCAGCCGGCCGACTTCAGGTCCTGGCTCCGCAGCTCCGCGATGCGTTCGCGGAGATACGAGAAGGCCGTCCGACCCTCGGCCAGCACGACGTCGTCGGCGGGGTGCAAGAACAGCGGGAGGCTCAGTCGCGACCGTCGAGCGCCGTCGCCCGTCGGGTTGGTGACCCGGTGGGTGGTGCTCGGGTAGTAGCCGCCGGTGGCGAGCTGCAACATGTCGCCGGCGTTGATCGCGATGCTGCCGAAGTCGCACGGTACGTCGTGCCAGTTGCCGGCGAGGTCGCGCACCTGCAGGCCGGGCTCGTTGGCGGCCGGGAGCACGGTGAGGAGGTTGATGTCCTCGTGTGCGGCCGCCCGGACGGCATCGGCGGGCTCGTCGCCGGTGAGCGGCGGGTACCGCAGCACCCGCAGCAAGGTGCGGGTGGAGCCGTTCATCATGTCGGGCAGCGGCATCGACAGGCGGTCTCGAACCGCGTCCGGGGTGTGATCGTGGACCCAGCCGAGCAGCGTGGTCGCGATCGCCTTCGCCGTCTCGGCGTAGCGCAGGGCGGCGTCGCTCACCTCGCTCGGGTAGAGGCCCCAGGGGTACACGTGGAAGAACTCCTTGATGTCCTTCACGGTGTTGCCCTTGGCGGTCTCGCTGACGTCCGGGCCGAAGTATCCGTCCTGGTCGCCGTCGCGGTACCGGTAGGCGTACTTGGCGTCGCTGTCGAAGAACGCGAGCCACTCGTCGTAGATCTGTTCCACCAGCTCGTGGGGGAGCGGGTGGTTCACGAGCACGGCGAAGCCGGTGTGCCGCAACGAGCGGGTGAAGGCCTCGGGCGCGTCGGGAGCCCGGAAATCGACGACCTCGACGTTCATGGACCCACGCTACCGGCGGTCAGGAGCCCAGTCCGGGCACGCCGGCGTAGGCGCTGAGCGCCGGCTGTCCGCCGAGGTGGCAGTACAGCACCTTCGATCCGGCGGGGATCTCGCCGGATCGGATCATGCCGATCATGCCGGCCATCGACTTGCCCTCGTACACCGGATCGGTGAGCATCCCCTCGGTGCGGGCCGCCAGATGGATCGCGTCGACCGTCTGCTGATCGGGGATGCCGTACGCCGGCCCCTCGTAGCCGGACACGACGACGATCTCGTCGTCGCGCAGCTCGCGGCCGAGTTCGATCGTGGTGGCGGTGTTGCGGGCGATGCGGGTGAGCTGGTCGACGGTCGTGTCGAGCGTCGCCGACGCGTCGATGCCGATCACCTTCCGTTTCGGTGCGTCGCCGCCGGGGTTCTCGAGCGCGAAGCCGGCGATCATGCCGGCGTGGCTGGAGCCGGTGACCGTGCACACGATCACCGTGTCGAAGAACGTGTCGAGCTCGGCTTCCTGTGCCGCCACCTCGACGGCCCAGTTGGCGAAGCCGAGGCCGCCGAGCGGGTGATCGGAGGCGCCGGCCGGGATCGCGTACGGCCTGCCGCCCCGTTCGGTCACGGAGTCGAGTGCCTGCTTCCACGAATCGCGGATGCCGATGTCGAACCCGGCCGGGTCGATGCGGATGTCACCGCCCATGATGCGGGTCAGCTGCAGGTTGCCCACCTTGTCGTACACCATGTCCGGCCAGTCGACCCAGTGTTCCTGCACGGTGACGACGTCGAGGCCGAGGTACCGCGCCACGCCGGTGACGGCCCGGGTGTGGTTCGACTGGATGCCGCCGATCGACACCAGCGTGTCGCAGCCCTGGGCGAGCGCGTCGGCGACCAGGTACTCGAGCTTGCGCACCTTGTTGCCGCCGAACGCGATGCCCGAGTTGCAGTCCTCGCGCTTGGCCCAGATCTCCACCTCGCCGCCGAGTGCGTCGCTCAGGCGGCGCAACGGGTGGATCGGCGACGGACCGAACAGCAGGGGGGTGCGGGGGAACTCGGCGAGACGCATGGGCGCCGATGGTAGGCGCCGATGGTGGGGGTGCGAGGTGTCAGCTCCCGAGCTGCTCTGCGAGCACGGCGTTCAGTTCGTCGATCGGCACCTCGCCGCTCGTACGCCACAGCAGCGTGCCGTCGGCGTCGAACAGCACGAACGCGGGGAAGCCGGTCACGCCGAACGCTGCAGCGGCGTCGGCTCCGACACTGTCGGCGAGCACCGCCCACGGGAACCCTTCGCGGGCGAGCCAGTCCGACGGTGGGAAGTTGTCGCGGCGCTCGTCCACCCCGGTCGACACGCCGACGACGCGCAGGCCGGCCGGCACCTCGCGGTCGTTGTTCCACTGGACGAGCTGGGGCACCTCGTTCTGGCAGTGCGGGCACCAGTGGGCGAGGAACACCGCGAGCGTGGGTGCGCCGTGACCGATCGTCACGTCGACGCCTTCGAAGTTCTGGCCGGTCACCTCGGGCACCACCTGGCCGAGGCCCGGATCGTCGAGCCCGGGGTCGGGTTCCGCCGGCAGCGGGGTGCCGTCGACGGTGACGGGTCGATTCTGGGCGAAGTCGAGCCCGTCGGTGTCGGAGCCGCCGGTGGACGACACGATCGCGATGATCCCGACGACGAGGACGACGACGGCGAGGATGCCGCCGAGGAGCCACGGGTTGGCGAGCGGATTGCCGCCGGACGGCTCGTCCTTGCCGCCCTTCTTGAACTGCGGGGTCGGTTGCTTGGCCTGCTGCTGCTTCTTCTTGGCCGCAGCGGAGCCCGGACGCGGAGGAACAGAGGTGGGGGAGCTCACCTCAAGAGAGTCGTTCACCGAGGCCCCCGAGTTCCAGAGCCTTAGGTCACACCACCCGCTCGGGAACGGACGAATCCCCGACCGGGTGGCACCGGGCCGACCTCGATCTGCGCCCGGTCAGGATCCGATCAGCTCGTCGTCGGATCCCTGACACGGCGAGATCCGCCCCGACAGTCGGAGTGCACGAGATCCGACGCGGTGTCGGATGTCGAGAGAGGGAGATCCATGCCATCGGTGCTGTCGTTGCTCACCCCGTCACGATCAGCGGCGCTCGCCGCTCGTCTCGACGCTCTCGACCGTTCGCAAGCGGTGATCGAGTTCGACCTCGACGGCACGATCCTCCACGCCAACGAGAACTTCCTCGCGCTGATGGGCTACCGCATGGAGGAGGTCGTGGGCCAGCACCATCGCATGTTCGTGCCCACGGACCAGTGGGACAGCACCGAGTACCGACGGTTCTGGGACACCTTGCGGGCCGGCCGGTTCCACGTCGATCAGTTCCTGCGCGTCGGCGCGGGTGGACGACAGGTGTGGATCGAGGCGTCGTACAACCCGGTCCTCGATCGGGATGGCCACCCGGTTCGGGTGGTGAAGTATGCGACCGACATCACCGCACGCCGGATGCACCTCGCCGACCTCGAGAGCCAGGTCGCGGCGATCCGTGCGTCGCAGGCCGTCATCGAGTTCGACCTCGACGGCACGATCCTCGACGCCAACGCCAACTTCCTCGACACGATGGGCTACGCGATCGGTGAGATCCGTGGCCGGCACCACCGCATGTTCGTCGAACCCGGGTTCGCCTCGTCCGCGGAGTACGAGACGTTCTGGGCGACGCTGCGGAGCGGTCGGTTCCTCGGGGCACAGTACAAACGGATCGCGAAAGGTGGACGCCCTGTGTGGATCCAGGCGTCGTACAACCCGGTGCTCGACGCCGCTGGGAGGCCCTACAAGGTCGTGAAGTTCGCCACCGACGTGACGGCCCAGGTGCAGCTGCTGGACGACCTGAAGGTGTTGATCGACCGCAATTTCGGTGAGATCGACCAGGCGATCGGTCGGGCGGCCGACCAGGCGTCGAGTGCGGCCGCCAACTCGCAACTCACGGCGAACAGCGTGCAGATGGTGGCCGCCGGCATCGAGGAGATGGCGGCGTCCGTGCGCGAGATCGCGCAGAGCATGTCCCTCTCGCGGAGTTCGGTCGAGCTCGCCCACGAGGCCACGTCCGAGGCCGGCGGTGCGACGGACCGCCTGATGCAGACCGCGGCGGCGATGGGTGGGATCGTCGAGATCATCCAGGACATCGCCAACCAGATCAACCTGCTCGCCCTGAACGCCACGATCGAGTCGGCTCGCGCCGGTGAGGCCGGACGCGGGTTCGCCGTGGTCGCCAACGAGGTGAAGACGCTGGCGAAGGAGGCGTCGGACGCGACCGAGCAGATCTCGGCCGAGATCGAGGGTGTGAAGTCGGTCAGCGAGGACGTCGCCACCTTGCTCGGCCGGATCGGCAGCGCCGTCGGCACGGTTCGTGAGTCGGTCGTCACCACCGCGAGTGCCGTGGAAGAGCAGAGCGCGGTGACGAGCTCGATGGCGCAGTCGATGAACGAGTCGTCGGCGTCGGTCGACCTGATCAACGTGAACGTGGGGGAGATCTCCGCCGCGATCGGTCAGGTGGCGACGGCCGTCGATCGAACCCGGCAGGCTGCGGAGGTGCTCGCGCGCTGACGCCCACCGACCACCGTGGTCAGACCACCAGGCTGACCGTGCGACCGGGCACCACGACCACCTTCTTCGGCGTGGCGCCGGCGAGGCTGGCCTGCACCTTGCCGTCGGCGAGCGCCGCGGCCTCGACCGTGGCGGCATCCGCATCGGCCGCGACGGTGATGCGCGACCGCACCTTGCCGTTGATCTGCACGGGCAGTTCGATCGTGTCGTCCACCAGCTTCGCCGGGTCGGCCACGGGGAACGACTCGTAGGTCACCGTGTCGTCGTGGCCGAGCAGCCGCCACAACTCTTCGGCCATGTGCGGTGCCAGCGGGGCCAACATCAGCACCACGTGCTCGCCGATCTCGCGCGGGCAGCCGCCCAGCTTGGTGAGGGCGTTGTTCAGCTCGATCAGCTTGGCGATCGCGGTGTTGAAGCGCATCGCCTCCATGTCGGCCCGCACGCCGTCGATCGTGCGGTGCAGCACCCGATCGGTGGCGTCGTCCAGTGCGGGCAGATCGGCGCGCAGCGCGCCCGTGTCCTCGTCGATCAGGTTGCGCCACACGCGCTGCAGGAACCGGTACATGCCGACGACGTCGCGGGTCTCCCACGGGCGTGAGGCGTCGAGCGGGCCCATCGCCATCTCGTAGAGGCGCAGGGTGTCGGCGCCGTACGCCTCGTAGATGTCGTCGGGTGCGACCGCGTTCTTCAGGCTCTTGCCCATCTTGCCCCACTCGCGGGTGACCGGCTTGCCCTGGTACGTGAACTGCCCGTCGTGCTCCTCGACACCGAACGCGTCGACGTAGATCTCGCGTTCGTCCTTGAACGCCGCGGCCAGGATGTAGCCCTGGTTAAACAGGCGGTGGTAGGGCTCTTTCGAGCTCAGGTGGCCCAGGTCGTACAGCACCTTGTGCCAGAAACGTGCGTACAGCAGGTGCAACACGGCGTGCTCCACACCGCCGACGTACAGGTCGACGCCGCCGGGATGGCCCTCGCCCTGTGGTCCCATCCAGTACGCCTCGACCTCCGGGTCGATGAAGGCGTTCTCGTTGGTGGGGTCGCAGTAGCGCAGCTCGTACCAGCAGCTGCCGGCCCACTGCGGCATCACGTTGGTGTCGCGCCGGTACCGCTTCGGCCCGTCGCCCAGATCGAGCTCGACCGTGGTCCACCAGTCGAGCCGGTCGAGCGGGCTCTCCGGGTTGCTCATCGCGTCGTCCGGGTCGAACGTGCGCGGGCTGAAACTGTCGGTCGGCGGCAGCTCGAGCGGCAGCAGTTCGTCGGGCAGCGTGTGCGCGTGGCCGGTCTCGTCGTACACGATCGGGAACGGCTCGCCCCAGTAGCGCTGGCGGCTGAACAGCCAGTCGCGCAGCTTGTAGTTCACCGTGGCCTCGCCGCAGCCGTGCGCTTCCAGCCAGTCGTTGGTTCGCCGCGTGCCGGTGGTGACGTCGCTGATCCCGTTCAGGTCGAGCGAGTCGTTCGCACTGTTCACGTACGGCGCGTCGCCGACGAACGCCTCCGGCCAGGCAGCGGTGTCCAAGGTGGGTTCGATGCCGGCCGCGTCGAACCACGACGCGGGCGGTTGCTGGATCGCCGGGATCGGCAGGCCGAACTGGCGGGCGAACTCGAAGTCGCGCTCGTCGCCGCACGGGACGGCCATGATCGCGCCGGTGCCGTAGCCCATCAGCACGTAGTCGGCGATCCACACCGGGATCTGCTCGCCGTTGATCGGGTTGGTGGCGTACGAGCCGGTGAACACACCGGTCTTGGTCTTGTCGTCCACCTGGCGGGCGACGTCGCTCTTCGCGCCGGCCACCCGGCGGTACTCGGCGACGGTGGCCGCCTGCTCGGGCACGGTGAGCGCATCCACCAGCGGGTGCTCGGGCGCCAGCACCATGAACGACGCGCCGAACAGCGTGTCGGGCCGGGTGGTGAACACGGTGATCGGGCCAGCGGGCGACCCGAAGTCGACGCGAGCGCCCTCGCTGCGGCCGATCCAGTTGCGCTGCATCGCCTTGATCGAGTCGGTCCAGTCGAGCAGGTCGAGGTCGTCGACCAGGCGGTCGGCGTAGGCGGTGATCCGCATCATCCACTGGCGCATGTTGCGCTTGAACACGGGGAAATTGCCGCGGTCGCTGCGGCCGTCGGCGGTGACCTCCTCGTTGGCCACCACGGTGCCGAGACCGGGGCACCAGTTCACCGGCGCCTCGCTGATGTATGCCAGGCGGTGTCCGTCCAGCACGTCGGCCTGCTCGCTCGCGCTCAGCTCGGCCCAGGTGCGACCGTCGGGCGTCGCCCGGGTGCCGGCTGCGAACTCGTCGACCAGCTCGCCGATCGGACGGGCCGTCTTCCGGTCCGAGTCGTACCAGGCGTTGAAGATCTGGCTGAAGATCCACTGCGTCCAGCGGTAGTAGGCCGGATCGGTGGTGTCGATGCTGCGCCGCGGGTCGTGGCTGAGACCGATCCGGCGCAACTGCCGGCGCATGTTGGCGACGTTCTCGGCGGTGGTGATCGCCGGGTGCTGGCCGGTCTGCACCGCGAACTGCTCGGCGGGCAGTCCGAACGCATCGAAGCCCATCGTGTACAGCACGTTGTGCCCGGTCATGCGCTTGAACCGGCTGAACACGTCGGTGCCGATGAAGCCCAGCGGATGGCCGACGTGCAGTCCGGTGCCGCTCGGGTACGGGAACATGTCCAACACGAACAGCTTCGGCTGGTCCACCACGGCGGGGTCGCCCAGCGGGCCGCTCGGGTTGGCGGTGTGGAACGTGCCGTGAGCGTCCCACCAGTCCTGCCAGCGCGGCTCGATCTCCTGCGCGAGCGCGCCCGAGTACCGGAAGGCGTGTTGCGGCTCGGACGTGGGGCTCTCGCTGGCGGTACTCATAGGTGCAGCGATTCTACGGAGGCCGACCCGCGACGCCCGGTTCCGTTTGCGAGCCGACGGGTGCGGTCCGTCGCTCCTGAGCAGCACTACGGTTTCGGTCCATGACTGCGGATGCAGCTGCACCTCACTCCTCGCCGATCTCGATCGTCGACCGCGTCGTCCGCGCCGCCGATCGCCCCACGGGTGTGCGTTTCGTCGGCCACTCGGTCGCGCCGGCGGAGGGGGACGGCTTCGTGCCGTGGGCACAGATCCACGACGACGCCCGCGTGGTCGGTGCGGCGTTGCAGGCACGGGGGCTGGTGCCCGGCGACCATGTCGCGATCCTCGGTCCCACGTCGCGATCGCTGATCACGATCATCCAGGGCTGTTGGCTGGCCGGGTGCGCATCGATGGTGCTGCCGCTGCCGATGCGGATGGGGTCGCTCGACGCGTTCGTCGAGAGCACCCGCTCGCGCATCCGACACGGCGATGCGAAGCTGGTGCTGATCGACGACATGCTGGCCGATTTCTACGCCGCAGCGCCCGGCGATCCGCCGATCGAGCCGATGCGGGCGGTGCTCCCCGGTGTGGCCGGCCAGGTGAACGGTGAGCGGCTCGAGCTGCCCCCGCACGACCCCGAGCGGCTGATCATCCTCCAGTACACGTCCGGCTCGACCAGCGAGCCGAAGGGGGTGATGATCCCCGACCGTGTGCTGGCCGCCAACATCGACGCGTGCTGCGAGGCCGCCGAACTCACGTCCGGTGAGGTGATGGTGAGCTGGCTGCCGCTCTACCACGACATGGGCCTCGTGGGGTTCTTGTCGATCCCGATGACCACGGGTGTGCAACTGGTGCAGGCCGCGCCGCAGGACTTCCTCGCCCACCCCGGCAACTGGATGCAGTGGATCAGCGACTGGGGCGGCACGGCCACCGCCGGGCCGAACTTCAGCTGGGTGCTCGCCACGCGTGCGTTGAAGCGTGCGAGGGACCTCGACCTGTCGTCGCTCACGCTGGCGCTCAGCGGCGCCGAGCCGGTGGATCCCGCCGCGGTGGAGGCGTTCGTCGCCGCCGCCGAGCCGTTCGGCTTCCGTGCCGGCGGAGTGTTCCCTGCGTTCGGCATGGCCGAGGTCGCGATCGGCGGTTCGTTCCCGAAGCGAGGCGTCGGTCTGCAGGTCGACTCGGTCGATCGGGTGGTGCTCGAACGCGACCGGATCGCCAAGTCGCTCGCGCTCGCCGATGCCGAGGAGGAGCTCTACGTCCGCCAACTGCCGTTGCTCGGCACCGCCGTGCCCGGCCTCGAGATGAAGGTCGTCGATCCGGAGACGTACGAGGAACTCCCCGAGCGTCACGTCGGCGAACTGTTGCTGCGCGGCACGTCGGTCACGCCCGGTTACTACAAGCGCCCGGACGCCACCGCTGCGCTGTTCCGCGACGGATGGCTGTGCACCGGTGACCTCGCGTACCTCCTGAACGGGCAGCTCGTGCTGTGCGGCCGGATCAAGGACGTCATCATCGTCGGCGGTCGCAACGTGTTCCCCGAGGACATCGAGCGGGCGTGCGGCACCCTCGACGGAGTGCGCGCCGGCAACGTCATCGCCTTCGGTGTCGACGGCTACAAGGGCAAGGAGACCGTGGTCGTCGTGGCCGAGGTTCGTCCGTCCGAGGGCGACGGGGTGCTCGACGGGGTGCGCCACGCCATCCACCACCGCACGCTCGAGGTGTGCGGGTTGCCGCCTCGCGACGTGATGCTCGTGAAGCCCGGCACCCTGCCGAAGACGTCGAGCGGCAAGCTGCAGCGCGCCAAGTGTCGCGAGTCGTACCTGGACGAGACCCTCGAGCTCGTCTGATCTACGCGTCCTCGTCGTCGAGCGCCGCCGGACCGAACAACCGCTCGTGGGCGAGGTGATGATCGGCGAGCGACGCGAGCCCGACCGCGGCGGCGGTCAGCGGCAACAACCGCAGGTCGGCCGACATCTCGGCCACCATCACGGCGGCGACGAGCGGCGCGCGCACGCTGATCGCCACGCCCACCGACGCCGTGACGAGCACGGCATCCCAGCGGGCCTCGGGAAGTCCTGCGCCGAGGCCGTCGAGGGCCCACCACGTGAGGAGACCGGCCCCGGCCGCCACGGCGAGCGACGGTGAGACGACGCCGCCGGGTGCCCCGGTGCCGATCGTCGCCGACGTCGCCACGAGCTTCCACACGCACAACGCGAGGGCGAGCCCGACGGTCACCCGTGCCGCCTCGTGCACCTCGACGATCGCCTCCATGCCGTTGCCCGACGTCAGCGGCACGAACGCCACCGTCAGGGCCGCGACAGCCGCCAGTCCGAGGGTCGGCCACCACCGGAGCCGGCCACCGGGGGCGCTCCACGCCGCGAGTCGCGCCCGTCCCCAGCGGAACAGCCGGCTCGCCAGGTAGGCCGGGACGAGGGCCACGGCGCACAGCACCACGACGTCGATCGTGAGCGGGTCGTCTCCCGAGGGGAAGATCGGGTGTGCGCCGAACAGCCACGCCGCCGAGGCGAATCCGGCCAGTGCACCGACCACCGCAGCCGACACGGTCCGTCGGTCGTGGCGCATGCCGAGATGCTCTTCGACGTACAGCAGCGCTGCCGCGGGTGCGTGGTACGCGACAGCGAACGCCGAGGCGATGCCGGCGACGGCGAGGCGGTGTCGGGGGCGCCCCGTCAGCCGGCCGACGGTGTCGCCCCACGCGCCGCCCATCTCCATGATCGGCGCCTCCCGACCGAGGGACGCGAGCGACGCGGACGCGGTGAACGTCGCGCCCGAGCGCATCAGGGTGCCGGTGAGCGAGGGGTCGTTCGCCGCATCGCCGCGGGCCGAAGCGGCAAGTGCGCGGAGGCCGACGCGAGGTCCGTGCCGACGCTCGACCGCCCGTCCCAGGACGGCTGCCGCCACCACGCCGCCGAACACCAGTGCGGCCGCCCCGGCGCGGCCGAGGGTGATCACGGCGTCGGCGCCCGGGTACCCGTGCCCACTCGACAGGTCGGTCGCCGAAGGCCCGTCGGGGACGTCACCGACGGCATCGGCGCCACGGTCGGACGCGATCGCCTCGGCGACCGCGAGTGCACCGTGGCGGAAGCCGTGGGCGAACAGCGCCGCGCCCAACGCCACGACGGCGACGGTGACCAGCGTGCCCGCGGCCCGGAGGGCGAGACGTCCGGAGCGCTCCGCGGCAGGCATGACGGCCCAGTGAATCGTCTTCCGTCTCATCGGACAAGCAGATGTTGGCGATCACGTCATAGGCTCACCCTATGGAACTGCGACAGGTGGCGTACTTCCTCGCCGTCGTCGACCACGGTGGGTTCGGCCGCGCGGCGACCGCGTTGCGCGTGGCGCAGCCGTCGCTGTCGGAGGGCATCCGCCGGCTCGAGGCCGACCTCGGTGTGGCGCTGTTCGAACGGCGTGGCCGTGAGGTGCGCCTCACGCATGCGGGGGTCGACGCGCTCGGTCCGGCGAGGGCGATGCTGCGCGACGCCGAACACGTCCGCCGCGCGGTCGACCGGCACGGCGAACTGCTCACCGGCGTGCTCGACCTGGTCGCGCTGCCGAGCCTCGCCGACCACCCGGTGGCGCGACTGATCGGACGGTTCCGGGTGCTCGCCCCGTCGGTGTCGGTGCGAGTGGCCACGCCGGCCTCCGCGCTCGAGCTGGAGCGGATGCTGCTCGACGGGCGGTGCGAGGTCGGGATCACGGAACGGAGCGAGGGTGCTCGCGGACGAGGCATCGATCAGCTGGCGTTCGGCACGCAGGAGTTGCTCGCCGTGTTCCCGCCGCCGCAGCGCGATGCCGGCAGCCCCGACCCGGTCGGGGTGGCGCGCGCCGGGCGGGCGCGGGTCACGGTGTCGCTCGACGAGCTCGCGGCTGCGCCCCTGGTGCTGTCGCCCGTGGGCACCTCCGTTCGCGACCACGTCGACCGTGCGCTGCACTCGATCGGCGCCGCGGCCACGGTGGTCGTCGAGACCAACCAGCGCGAGGCGATCGTGCCGCTCGTGCTCGCCGGCGCCGGCGCGACGGTGCTCCCCGCCCCGGTTGCCGACGTCGCCGCTGCGAGCGGCGCGATCGTGCGGCGGTTCCGACCACGGATGCGGCGCGACCTGGTCGTCGCCGTCGGTCCGGGACGTCGATCGCCCGCCGCAGCGGCATTTGTCGCGATGGCGGCCGACGAGGTGCCGCCGGGTGACCGCCGGGTGACCGGCGGTGACCGGCGGTAACGGTCGGGTGATCGACAGGATCGCCGGGTGATCGTCCGGGTGATCGTCCGGGTGATCGACGAACGGACGGGGGACGGACGACGGGCGAGGTCCGGGCGACGGGCGAGCGCGCGTCGGGGGAGCGTCGAGAGCGTGCCGGGGGAGCGCCTGGGGAGCTCCTGGGGGACCGCCGGGGGAAACTCGGGTCAGCCGGGCTCGGCCACGCCGGCGAGCGTGGCGAGGAACCGGTCGTTCTCGGCCTCGCTCCCGATGGTGACGCGAATGCCCTCGCCGGTGAACGGGCGCGTGACGACACCACGACGCTCCAGGTCGAGGTACACCTCGTCGGTGCGCGCGCCGAGCGGGAGGTACACGAAGTTGGCCTGTGCGTCGGGGAGCCGCCATCCGGTCTCCCGGAGCGCGGTCACCACGCGTGCACGTTCGGCGAGGATGCGTTGCACCCGGGCGTCGATCTCGTCGATGGCGTCGATCGCCGCGATCGCGGCGGCTTGTGCCAGCGCGTTCACCGCGAACGGGAACAGCGTCTTGTCGATCGACGCGATCACGTCGGGGTGGCCGACCGCGTAGCCGAGCCGCAAGCCGGCGAGCCCGTGGGCTTTCGAGAACGTCCGCGTCACGACGACGTTCGGGAACGCCGGCACCACGTCGTGCACCGGGTCGCCGAAGGCCGGATCGAGGAACTCGCGGTAGGCCTCGTCGATCACGACCACGGTGCGCGACGACACCCGGGCCAGGAACGACCGCAGCTGATCGGTCGACAGCGCGGTGCCGGTGGGGTTGTTCGGGGTGGCGAGCAGCACCATCCGCGTGTCGTCGGTGACGGCGGCAGCGAGGGCGTCGAGGTCGAACGTGTGGTCGGCGGTGAGCGGGGTCGTCACCTCGCGACCGCCCATCAAACGGGTGTACACCGGGTACACCTCGAACGAACGCCACGGGTACACCACCGCGTCGCCGGGATCGACGAAGGTGAGGAAGAGCTGTTGCAGCAGCCCCACCGAGCCGGCGCCGACGGTGATCGTGGTCGGGTCGACGCCGAGCCAGCCGCCGAGGCGCTCGCGGACCGCCGTCGCCCGATGGTCGGCGTAGCGGTTCGCGCCGGCGGCGGCCGCAGCGACGGCGGCCTGGATGGCGGCGATCGGCGGGTCGGGGTTCTCGTTCGACGCCAGCTTGATCGCGTCGGTGATGCCGTGTTCGGCCTCGGCCTGTGCGGCGCCCTTGCCGGGACGGTAGGCGGGGAGGCCGTCGACGGCCGGACGGGGGGCGGGCAGCTCGCTCGACATGGGCGCCGACGGTAGCGCGCCGTCCCGTGCGGCGGCGGGTGCGGTCGTCAGCCGCTCGGCGCGTCGGGTGCGTCGCCGAGTGCTCGCACACGGGCGACCGCGGTGAGGAAGGCATCGCCGTACAGGCGCAGCTTCGACGGACCGACGCCGCGCACGGCGGCGAGCTCCTGCAACGACGTCGGTCGTAGCCGGACGATCGCCTCGAGCGCGGCATCGGGTAACACGGTGTACGCGGGTTTGCCGGCGGCGAGGTGCAGCCGGAGCTCCTTCAGCGCGGCGAACATGACGGCATCGTCGCCGGTGAGCGACTGGCCCGGGCGGGCCGACGTGCCCGACGTCGCCGATCCACCGGACCCACCGGCTCGTGCGGGGGCGGGCGGTTCGGCGGTGGGGCGACGCACCCGCGGCGGCGGGGGCGGCTCGAACATCTGGGCCACGAACGGCGACGGCGTGGTGTCCGGGACCACGTGCACGCGCTGGCTGCCGCGGGTGATCGCGACGTGGAACACGCGCCGTTCCTCGGCGACGTCGTCGGCCAGGCGGTGCGGGAACTGGTCGGCGTCGGCCTGGTGCACCACCACCATCGGCCACTCCTGGCCCTTCACCCGGTGGACCGTCGCGAGCGTCACGCCGTCGGGTTGCCAGGGGCGCGACAGCGCGTCGCGCAGCCATCGCTCGAACCGGCGTGGGTCGGGCTGCAGGTCGGCGAGTTGGGCGACGGCGACGAGGTCGTCGTTCTGCGCGGCGCGGTTCATGCCGCGCCGGTGGTGATCGAGGCTCTGGATGCTCGATGCGAGCCCCATCGAGTCGCGCAGCGCACCCAGGATCGCGCCGGTGGTGCCGTGGTTCGCGGCCAGGCGTTGCAGGCGTGCGACGTCGGCGGCGAACTCCTCGATCCGCATCGCGTCGCGCTCGCCGTTGACCCGACCGGCGAGCTTGCGCATCGCCTCCACGCTGCGTTGCTCACCGAGCCACTGCGCGACCTGTGGGTGCAGCGACCGCGACGGCCGACGCAGCGCCTCGGCGACGTCGTCGGGGTCGAGGCGCTCGCCACCGGTGGCGAGGCGGAGCCACGCGAGTGCGGCCCGCACCGCGGTGCGTTCGGCGAAGTCGCGCCCCACCCCACCCGCCACGGCGATGCCGCGCGCGCCGAGTGCCACCTGCACCGGCGCGAGCAGCGAGTTCACTCGCGTGAGCACGGCGATGTCCGACGTCGGCGTGCCGTCGGCGACGGCGCCGGTGA
Source organism: Acidimicrobiaceae bacterium (assembly GCA_020637235.1). Lineage (GTDB taxonomy): Bacteria > Actinomycetota > Acidimicrobiia > Acidimicrobiales > Ilumatobacteraceae > VFMC01. Next base: position 21,630 of record JACJWG010000019.1, read on the forward strand.
CGAGTGCGACCGTGGTGTCGACCGGGGCGTCGCCGGCTTCGACGACGAGGCCCTGCACCGGTGCGTCCGAGCGGGCGCGGATCGTCTTCGCGACGCGCACGCCGTTGTGACGCAACAGCTGATCGGCTGCGGCGACCACGTCGGCCGGGCAGCGGTAGTTCACCTCGAGCGGGTGTTCGCCCGCGCCCGGGAACAGCTCGGCGAAGTCGATCAACCAGGCCGGGTCGGCGCCGTTGTAGCCGTAGATGGTCTGGTCGTCGTCGCCCACCCCGAACACGGCGCCGTCGGGTCCGGCGAGCAGGCGCACCAGCAGCAGGTGCGCCGGCGTGAGGTCCTGGAACTCGTCGACGAGCATGAGCCGGCAGGCGCGTTGTGCCGCGGCGCGGGCGGCGGGGTCGTCGAGCAACACCTCGAGCGCGCGCAGCACCTGTTCGTCGAAGTCGAGGACGCCGGCGCGGTCGAGCTCGCTCCGGTACCGTTCGAACACCTCGGCGAACCCCTCGACATCGCCGTCGTACAGCTGCTCGACCCGCTCGGGCGATCGCAGCCCGAGGCGTGCGACCGACAACGCCTCGATCCACGTGGCGACCGGGTCGGCGTTGCGCTTGCGTGGGAAGCGCACCAGCCGGCCGAGGATGCGGCGGACCTCGCCCTCGTCGACGGTGTCGAACCGCCGCGATCGAGGAGCGAACGGTGGCGTGCCGTTGACGATCGCGAGGGCGATGGCGTTCAGCGTGCGCACCTGGAGGCCGCGGACGTCGGGCAGGCGCTCGACCATCTCGAGCTGGGCTCGTTTGTTGAACGCCACCAGCGTGATCGCCGACGGGGGGAGCTGCCACTGACGCACGAGGTGCCGGGCACGTTCGGTGAGCACCCGGGTCTTGCCCGAACCGGCGGGTGCGATGATCCGCGCCGCGCCGCCGTCGTGCACGACCGCCGCCAACTGATCGGGCGCGAGCGCGGCGGCGCTGGCCGGTGCGCTGCCGTCCGGTCCGAGGGGGACGAGCGTGCGGTGCTCGATCGCCACGCGGTGGACGATCGCGATGCCGTCGATCGGCGCCCGCCACCGGATCGGACCGCCGTCGAGCCAGGCGCGGGTGCCGTCGGGCAGTTCGACGTCGCCGCGCCCGTCGTGGACCGGTGCCGCGCCGAGCGAGAGCGCCCGGTCGAGCAGGGGCCAGATGGGCGACCCGTCGGTGGCGTCGACCGCATGGGTGAGCAGCAGATGGCGGAGCTCGTCGCGCGCGAACGTGAACCGTGGGCCCACCTCGTGCGGTGCCCGGTCGGTGCGCTCGGGGCGGGCGAGTTCGCGGCGGGTGGCGGGGTCGATCTCGACGACGAGCGAGGTGCCGGCGCGTGTGGCCTCGCGCAACCGGTCGATGACGTCGGCGGGGTGGTCGAGCACGGCGGCGTCGACCCGGATGCGTTCGCCGTCGTGCCAGTCGGCCGGCGCGACGGCGCCGGGTGCGACGAGGACGTGACGCCCGAGGGCACGATGACCTCGCCCGGCGCGCGCCGCGGTGGTCGCGGCGGCCGTCGGCGCCGGACGCGGTGCAGCTGCCACGTCGGCGACGGCTGCACCGTCACGTCCGGACGCGCGTTCGGCGCCGTCGTGACGCTCCCAACACGCGCGTACTCCTCGGGCGTCGGCATGGTGGCCGCCGCAGTAGACGCACGAGATGGGCATCCCCCGGTTGTAGCCGATCGGTGCGACACCGAACGGCGCATCGGGCGCCTGGCGTGGTCAGCGACCTCGTGCGTGGCAGGCCAGCGGGTCGACCATGAACGCGGATCCGTCCACCAGCGGTACGGCGGAGGCGATGATGATGTCGCCGTTGCGGTTGAGGCTGTCGACGTTGGCGATGTCGGGCATCGCCACGCGGTCGTTGGCCAGGATCGTGTAGGTGGCCGCGAAGTCGACGTCGCTCGTGGCATCGGGGCCGTACGTGTCCGAGCCGACGCCGCCGATGCGGCGCTGGTCGACCATCCACTGCACCGCATCGCCCGAGAAGCCCGGCGCGGGCGCGTCGTAGGCCTCCGTGCCGTAGAACTGGTCGAACCCGGTCTGGATGATCACCATCGCACCCTTCGGGATCCTGCCCTGCCGCCGTTCGACGGCCCGGATGTCGTCGACGGTGAGCTGGAACGAGTCGTCCTCGGTCGCAGCCATCCGCTGCCGCACGTCGATCACGTAGGCCGGCCACACGAACTCCTGGGCCTGCAACTCGTCGATCGATCGCCCGTCGGGGATGAAGTGCGCCGGCACGTCGAGGTGGGTGCCGTTGTGGACGCCCGTCGTGAGCTTCTCGACCAGGTACCCGTCCGCGTCGATCGTGGCGACGATCTCGATCTCGGTGAGCGGATCACCTTCGAACACCGAGCCGCCCGGGCCGAACACGTGACCGAGCCGGCTCATGCCCCCGGGACACGACAGCGACGCGGTCTTGCCGCTGCCCCCGCCCTCCACCTCGACCCCGCGGCCCGCGACCGCGACGCCTCCGCCGAACGCGGCGAGGGCGATGCCCGCGCCGATCACTGCCTTGCGAGAAACCATGTTCCTCCGCCTTCCGTGTCGTGTGCGCCGGCCCCACGCCGGCGCGTCGTGTCGTGGTCCGCCCGCGACCGTGTCACCGGCCCGAGGGCCGGAGGTTCATGCCGTTGCCGCCGTGACGGCGACAGCTTCGCGCACCGGTGTGGCGCGTCGTGACGTCTGCTTGAACAGCTGGTTCCCCGTGTACAGGAGCAGCTCGTCGGGCGTCGGCGCCGCGAGCAGTCGGAGCGCGCCCGCTCGGCAGCGTAGGTCGAGCACCGACGCCCAACGCGCGCCGAGTCCGCGGTAGCCCTCGACCTCGCGTTGCACCAGCAGCTTGTACAGCCCGACGGGGTCGCTCGGCAGCGTGTGGTTGCGGAACACCTCGGTGACGAGCCGGCGATGCGACGCGATCGAGGCGTCGGCGTCCGCCCCCGTCACCACGTTCAGCACGAGGTCGTCGGTGGGGGGCACGAGCAGCCCGGTCGTCACGAGCATCCGGAACCCGACCAGCTCGGACAGCACCGTCACCGATCCGCTCGTCCGGTCGACGGCGGCGACCGATCGCCGGCCGTCGGTGAGCAGGTCGACCACCCGGCCGTCGGGGCCCTCCATCCGCACGACGGCGGCGGGCGCGAAGCCGGCGGCCTCGACGATGGTGCGATTCGGATGCGGGTCGGGGACGCGGCTGCGGTCGGGACCGAGATCGACGAGATCGACGAGGTCGACGAGATCGACGAGATCGACGAGGTCCGCCTGACCGGCTCGGACGGCGCCGGGCCCGCCGGGCACGGGACCCGGGACCGACGGGCTCGCCGGGTCGAGATCCCAGAGATCGGTGACGGGGCCCGGGACGGCGGTGCCGGCAGCGGGCGGGGCGAACGGCGCAGCAGCGCCCGGGGTGAACGGCGCAGCATCGCCCGGTTCGGGCGCGAACGTCCGTTCGAGCAGCACGTCGGGGGGTGAGGCGGTGTACCGACGCACGTAGCGGGCCCCGAGCGGCGAGAACATGGACGCGATCCACCACCGGACGACGGTGACGGTGATCGCCGCGGCGACGGCCACGGCGAGGGTCGCGGCCGGATCGCCGAGTTGCCACCAGGCCGCCACCCCGGCGACGGTACCGGCGGTCAGGGCGCCGACGGTGAGACGCACGGCCACCATCCGGCGCACCTCGTGGCGGCACCACGCCGTCGCCGGTTCGTCGGCCAGCATCGACGGATCGATCGCCACCCTGGTGAGGGGCGCGGCGGTCACGACCGGTGCCGACGCCGTGGCATCCACGGGATCGGTCGCCTCGGTCGTCTCGTTCGATCGGGCGCGTCGTCGCGTCATCGGATCTCACATCGGCTCGGGAAACGACTTCTTGAGCGCGTCCGTCATCGGGGATCGACCGGATGTCGGACCGGCTTGAGTAGCGTCGGCAGACGTGATGCCGGTGGCAGCGGGGGACGGGCCCGTCGAGTCGAGGTGCACGTCGACGAACCGGTCGGGGGTGCCGACGTGATCGCCGTGGTGTTGGCGGCGTTCGCCAGCGTGTCGTACGGGTCGTCCGACTTCGCCGGCGCGATGGGCAGCAAGCGCACCGACTCTGCCGTGGTGACGGTGTCGTCGCAGCTGGTGAGCCTGCTCACGTTGATCCCGGTGCTGATCGTCCTGCGCCCGGACGCGTGGCGTGTGGTCGATCTCGGCTGGGGTGCACTCGGGGGCGTCGGCGTCGCCGTGGCGCTCACCACCTTCTACCGGGCGCTCGCGATCGGCCCGATGTCGGTGGCGGCGGCCACCACCGCGCTCGTCGGGACGTTGGTGCCGCTCGCCGCAGGTCTCGCGTTCGGTGAACGGCCGAGCCCGCTCACCTGGGTCGGCATCCTGGTGTCGATCCCGGCCGCCGTCGTCGTCGCGGCCGGCGGTCCCACGAGTCGGGCGGCGCGGTGGTTGCCGCCGCGCGAGCGATTCGCGGCCCGCGAGCACGCGGCCACCACGTTGCGGCTGTCCCTCGTCGCCGGCGTCGGCTTCGGCCTGTTCTTCGTGGCCCTGTCGCGCACGTCGGCCGACAGCGGGCTGTTCCCGCTGGTCGGGGCGCGAGCAGCGTCGGTGCTGCTGCTCGGCACCGTGCTGACGGTGTCGCGGAACTGGACCGCGGTGCACCGGCGGTCGTGGGGCTTCGTGATCGTGGCGGGCGTGCTCGATTGCGCGGCGAATGCGCTCTACCTGTCGGCGCTCGAGGAGGGCCAGCTCACCTGGGTGGCCGCGATCACGTCGCTGTACCCGGCGACCACGGTGGTCCTCGCGTCGCTGGTGCTGCGCGAACGGCTCGGGCGCTGGCAGGTGGTCGGACTGCTGATGGCCGCCGCCGCCCTCGCGCTCGTGGCCGTCGGCCGCTGAGACCGGGTGACGGCTCCCGGGTGACCGGTCGAGGGCGGCCGGTTCAGGCGTCGACGCCGCCGATCGCCGAGCTCGTCCGCAGCGGCCGTTCACGCACCAGCAACGCGAGTGGTGCCATCAGCGCCATCGCCGGCACCGACCACCACACCATCGACACCACGGCTTCGGCGACGGCGGCGACGGCGGGACCCTGCAACTCGTCGGACAGCCCGCGGACGGTCTCCGGACTGCGGATCAAGCCCTCGGCGCCCCCGACGTCGGCGTAGCGCTGCTCGCCGAGGCTGGCGATCAGCTCCTGCTCGAGGCGCCGACCCACCACCGCGCCGCCGATCGCCGCACCGAACGCACCGCCCATGCTGCGAAAGAAGTTGGCGGTCGACGTCGCGACACCGAGGTCCTCGAACCGTGCGGCGTTCTGGACGGTGAGCGTGAGGTTCGGGAACACCATGCCGAGCCCGAAGCCCATCACCAGCAGGATCGGGCCGATCTGCACGAAGCCCGTGTCGGGGTCGATCGTGGTGAGGGCCAGCAGCGAGGCCGCAGCGATCATCGGTCCGAGGACCAGGGCCCACTTGTAGCGCCCGGTGCGCGAGACGATGTTGCCGCCCACCGTCGCGATCACGCTGATGCCCACGCTCTGCGGGATGAGCATCAGCCCGCTGCGAGTGGCGGACGCGCCGGTGGACACCTGCAGGAACAGCGGCAGGAACGTGGTGACCGCGAGCAACGAACCCATCAGCAGGAAGCCCATCGTGAAGATCGCCGCTGCCGTCCGGTCGCCGAAGAGGTGCATCGGCACCACTGGCTCGTCGGCGCCCCGTTCGTGCGCCACGAACGCCACCGTGGCCACGAGGGCAACCGCCGCCGTCGCGACGATCTGCACCGAACCCCACGCATACGTGTCGCCGCCCCAGATGGGCAGCAGCAGGATCGCACTCGACCCGATCACCAGGAGCGCGATGCCGAGCCAGTCGATCCGGGCAGGTCGTGTGGCGAACGGCAGGCGCAGACCCCGGCTGGTCACCCCGATCGCCACCACGGCGGGCAGCACGACCGCCCAGAACACCCAGCGCCAGCCGGGACCGTCGACGAGCAGACCACCGACCAGGGGGCCGATCACGGCCGACACCGTGAAGATCGTCGTGAACAGACCGATCCACCGGCCACGCTGGCGCGGTGACACCACGTCACCCACGATCACGAACGCGAGCGACATGAGCCCCCCACCACCGAGGCCCTGCACCGCTCGGGCCGCCACCAGGAAGCCCATCGAGGGGGCGACGGCGCAGAGCACCGAGCCGATGGCGAACATCGTCAACGCCGTGCGGTACACCACGCGCCGGCCGAACAGGTCGGACATCTTGCCGTAGAGCGGCGTCACCACCGTTGAGGTGAGCAGGTACACCGACACCACCCACGCGATCTGGTCGGCCGAACCCAGCTCGCCGGCGATCGTCGGCAGCGCGGTGGCGACGATGCTCTGCTCGATCGCCGACACGAACAGCCCCACCATCAGCCCGCCCATCAACCACCGCATCTGCGTGGGGCTCAGTGCGGGGGCGACATCGGCCATGTCGCATGCTGCCAGTGGAGCCCCGCGACCGGCGAGCCGAACCGAGCGAGGCGCCGTTCGACGTCCGTCGACGACGTCACGTGTCGTAGCAGATCGACCCACCGCACGGGTCGTCTCGAATCGCCGCAGCTCAGCGGCCGTGCGGAATGTCGCCGTTCCGTGAACAACGGCTCAAGATCGCGCGCAGCGGCGCCGATCACCCATTCGTGCGGAACCTGTGGAAATGGTGGCTGGCCCTCGCCGGCACGCTCACCTTCGTCTATTTCGTGATCCCCCAGACGGCGGAGACGAAGCTCGTGCTCTACAACGGGACGGGCTTGCTGGCCGTGGTGTCCATCTTGGTGGGCATCCGGATCAACCGTCCCGAGAACCGCACGCCGTGGTTGTTCTTCGCCGCCGGCCTCGGGTCGTTCCTCACCGCCGACATCATGTACTACCTGCTCGAGCTGATGGCAGGCGACGCCGGGCCGGCGTTCCCGTCGATCGCCGACGTCTTCTACCTCGGCATGTACCCGATCGTGATCATCGGATTGGTCAAGATCCTTCGCGACGTCGCCCCTGGCCGCGACTACGCGAGCCTCATCGACGCCGCCGTCGTGGGCATCGCCGTGTTCGGCACCGTGTGGGTGATCTGGGTCGACGACGTCGTGGACGCGCCGTTCGACTCGGTGGCCGGACTCGTCACCCAGCTCGCGTACCCGGTGATGGACGTCGCGCTGTTCACCGTGGCCGCCCGACTGGTCGTGAACATGCACCTGCGCCACCGTCCCTTCGGGATGTTGGTGGCAGCGCTCGGCTCGCTCGCCATCGCCGACACGGCCTACGGCTTCTACAACACCCAGGGCACCTTCGAGACCGGGATGTACCCCGACTTCTTCTGGCTCGGCTTCTACGTGCTGTTCGGCGCCGCTGCCCTGCACCCCGAGTCGCAGCGGTCGGCGGCCGCCGACGAGCTCGTCGAAGGGCGCCTCACCGGTCGGCAGCTCGTCATCATGTTCGTCGCCACGCTGGCCGTGCCGATGGTCGACCTCTTCTGGGGCAATCCTGCCGATCGCCCGATCACGATCGTCGCGTCGGCGTTGCTGTTCCTGCTGATCCTGCTCCGGGTGTTCAGCCTCACGAAGGCGCTCGAGAACGGGCGCGACCGCTTGCGGCACGAGGCGACCCACGACTCGCTCACGGGACTCTGCAACCGCACCCTCTTCGCCGATCGCACGGCCACGGCCTTGCGTGAGGCGAGCGACGACCACACGCTCGCGGTGTTGTTCATCGACCTCGACGACTTCAAGGTCATCAACGACAGCCTCGGCCACTTCGCCGGCGACGAACTGCTGAAGGAGGCATCGGTGCGTCTGTCGCGCTGCGTGCGTCCGGGTGACGTCGTGGCCCGCCTCGGCGGCGACGAGTTCGCCGTCCTGTTGCAGTCGGCGGTCGACCGCAACGACGTCATCTCGGTCGCTCGGCGCGTGCTCGACGCCATGGCACAGCCGATCGATCTCGGTCGTCGTTCGGTGCGCGCGTCGTGCAGCATCGGCATCGCGATCGACCTCGACGAGACGACCGAGGTGGAGACGCTGTTGCGCAACGCCGACGTCGCGATGTACCTGTCGAAGTCGCGTGGCAAGGGTCGCTTCGAGTTCTTCGAGGCTCGCATGCACGAGGACGCGATCGAGCGCCTCGACCTGAAGGCCGACCTCGAGCGTGCGGTCGAGAACAAGGAGTTCGTGCTCCACTACCAGCCGATCTTCGACCTGCAGACCGGTCACGTGGTGCTGGTGGAGGCGCTCATCCGCTGGAAGCACCCACAGCGCGGCATGATCGGGCCGGATCGCTTCATCCCGCTGGCCGAGGAGAACGGGCTGATCGTCCCGATCGGCAACTGGGTGCTCACCGAGGCCTGCAAGCAAGCGGCGATGTGGCGCCGCATGGACGGCATCGACGACGCGCTCAGCATCTCGGTGAACCTGTCGATGCGCCAGTTGCAGGACGGCCAGCTGCTCAACGTGCTGACCGCCGCCCTGAAGGACTCGGGCCTGCCTGCCAACCGGCTGGTACTGGAGATCACCGAGTCGATGCTCGCCGTCGACGCCGACCGCACCGCCGGTGTGCTCGAGCAGCTGAAGACGATCGGCGTGAAGATCGCGATCGACGACTTCGGCACCGGCTACTCGTCCCTCAGCTACCTGCGCGCCTTCCCGGTCGACTCGATCAAGATCGACAAGAGCTTCATCCGCGAGTTGCACACCAGCAAGACCACGACGGCGCTCATCGAAGCGGTGGTGAACCTCGCCTCGGCGCTCGGCGCCTACACGGTGGCCGAGGGCATCGAGTACAGCGAGCAGGCCAACATCCTCCGCAAGCTCGGCTGCAACCGGGCGCAGGGTTACTACTACTGCCGTCCGCTGCCGGGCCCGGCGCTCACCTCGCTGATGCGGGAGCACGCCGGCGACGAGGTCGAGCCGCTCGAGGTCTGGCGTCGTGCCGCCGAGACGGTGCAGCGTCGCTCGTACGACACCGAGATCCGCGTCGGCATGAAGGAGATCAACTCGATCAGCGACGAGATCGTCGAGCTGAACCAGCGGGTGGGCGTCCCGCTCATGGCCAGCTGGCCGTGGCATCAGCACTGGTGCGAGTCCTTCAGCGCCTGGACGCCGCTGCTGGTGGGCGTCCGCGCCACCGACAACGGTCGCCTGAAGGGTGCGGCGCTGCTGGCGACCAGCCAGCGCGCCGAGGGCACGGCGATCGTGGCGATGGGCAACTCGAGTTCGTTGTGCACGGTGCTGCAGGCGGTCGACGAGAGCGCCGCCGATGCGTTGGCCGCGGCGGTCGAGCAGTACCTCGACGGCCTGTCGGGTGCGTGGTCGCTCGACTTCGAGCAGCTCCACGATCTCGACCGCACCATGCTCGGCCTGGCCGACCGGCTCGACCACGCCCAGGTGTTGCCCGAGCTGCGTGTCCCGCGCGTCACCTTCAGCGGCGACAACCGGCTCGACCTGGTGCTCAGCAAGAGCATGCAGAAGCAGCTCCGTCGGGCGCGGGCCAAGATCGAGCAGGCCGGCCTCGACATGTCGATCGCGTTCGATCGCGGCCGTGCGATCACCACCGAGCTGATCGACGAGGTCGAGTCGGTGCACGTGATGCGCGACCGCGTGTCGAGGCGGCAGAGCGACCTCGACCGTCCGGCCGAGCGCGAGTTCTGGCGGCGTGTGGTGGAGGGCGGCTACGACGGGCAGTGGGAGGTCGAGATCGCGACCCTGCGCTTCGACGGTCAGCTCGCCGCGTACGTGGTCGCGCTGCTCGACGGCGACGTGTACCGCGTGTACGACGGCCGGATGAACAGCGAGTGGTCGGCGTACTCGCCCGGCCGGCTGGTGGAAGCAGCGGCGCTCAACCGTGCGCTGCAGGACACGCGGTTCACCCTGCTCGACTGGATGTCGGGTGTGGCGGCCGAGAAGCTGCTGGTGGCCAACACGGCCGAGGGTCGCGCGCGCCTGGTCGCGACGTCGGGCAGCCGCTACCTGAAGCCCGACCGTCGCTCGAAGGTGCCGGCGATCGCCGCCGGCAACTGACCGCCGGTCGCCGCGACCCGGGGCCGGACCGGTCTACGCGGCCTTGAGCGCGTCGAGCACCTGACGCCAACGCTCCGGGTCGCTCTTGTAGGGGGCGTAGAAGCTGATCCGCTCGATCACGTCGCCGTAGCGACGGTGCAACTCGGGTGCGATCTGCTCCGGCTCGCCGACCACGGCGAACGTGTTCAGGATCTCGTCGTCGATCAGGTTGCCCATCTCCACCCACTTGCCCTGCTTCGACAGTGTGTTGAGCTCGTCCTGCAGCCCGCCCCAGCCGTGCAACTCGAGCACGGGGCGGTAGGCGGGCGTCGAGCCGTAGAAGGCGATCTGCTGGCGGGTGCCGGCGGCGGCCGCCGCCATCTGCTCCTCGTTGGTGCCGGTGACGACGAAGCTCGGCCCGACGATCTCGAAGCCGTCCATCGACTTGCCCGCCTTGGTGCGACCGCGGGTGAGCGCCGGGATGGTGACCTCGCGGAGGTACTTCTCGGTGGTGAACCCGTGGCACAGGAAGCCGTCGCACACCTCGCCGGCGACCTCGGTCATCAGCTCGCCGACGCCGGCGAGGAAGATCTTCGGCACCCCGAACCCGGCGAGGTCGGCTCGATCAGGAGTGAAGAACGGGGTCATCAGCGTGTGGGTGTAGAAGTCGCCCCGGAACGCGAGCGGCGTGCCGTTCTCCCACGTGTCCCAGATGGCGCGGATGGCCATGATCATCTCGCGCATCCGTGGCGCGGGGTGGCTCCACTCCATGGAGAACCGCTTGGTGATGTGTGGCTTGATCTGGCTGCCGAGGCCGAGGATGAAGCGACCCTTCGAGAACGCCTGGAGGTCCCAGCCGATGTTGGCGAGCGTCATCGGGTTGCGGGCGAACGCCACGGCGATCGACGTGCCGAGTTCCATCTGCTCGGTGTGCTCGGCAGCGAGCAGCAACGGGAAGAACGGGTCGTGGCTCGTCTCGGCGGTCCAGGCGCCGCTGTAGCCGGCGGCCTCCAGCTCCGCTGCCTGTGCACCCGCTCGGTGCAGATCGGTCCCGATGCCCCCGTCGACCTTCATGTCGGTGTCCCTTCGTCCGGTGCCGTCCCGTGACGGACGGTGCGTCTCGTCGCGCAACGTACCCGGTCGGGACGGCGGATCCGGTGTCGAGGTGAGGAGCCGCAGGTGCGGCGGGTCGGGCGGCGGGTCGGGCGGCGGGTCGGGCGGCGGGTCGGGCGGCGGGTCAGGCGGCGGGTCAGGCGGCGGAGGTCGCGACCCGGCTCGGACGTCGCGCCTCCACCTCGGTGAGACGGCCGAGGAGGTGGCCGAGGGCGCGCTCGCGTGCGATCGGCGGCGCGTCGCGATCGGCGAGAAGGGTGACGAGCGGGGAGCACAGCCCATGGGCGCGCAGGCGGACCACGAGCCGGGCGATGTCGCCCTCGAACGCGGCGACGCCGTGCTCGGCGACGAGGTGGGCGAGCTGGTCGAGATAGCGCTCGCCGGTGGGGACGAGTCGAGTGGCGGGGGCGGCGATGGGAGCCATACGAGCAGTGTGCGCTCACGCTTCGATTCCGTACAGCGATGTTCTCTTGTCGGCAGCATCAGCGATGCTTATGATCGATCCATGCTCCAGGACGTCGAGATCCGCCAACTCCGCGCGCTGCAGGCCGTGGCGACCGAGGGGTCGTTCGGTCGTGCGGCGGAGCGGCTGGGCTTCACCCAGTCCGCCATCAGCCAGCAGATCGCCGGCCTCGAGCGAGCGGTCGGAGATCGGGTCTTCGACCGACCCGGCGGACCGCGGCGGGTGGAGCTGACACCGATCGGCGCGGTGGTGCTGGCCTATGCCGAGGCCGTGGTGGAGCGGATGCGCGCGGCCGAGGACGGGCTGCGGTCGCTGCGCGCCGGCGAGGTCGGGCGGCTGATGGTGGGCTCGTTCCAGAGCGTGTCGGTGCAGGTGCTGCCACGCGTGGTCGGCAGCCTGCGCAGCGAGCGACCCGGGCTGAGCGTGCGCTGCATCGAGTCGGAGGAGAACGAGGAGCTCGTCGCGAAGCTGCTCACCGACGAGCTCGACGTGTCGTTCCTGGTCGGTCACTGGGACCACGAGGGTGTCGAGACGATCGAGTTGGCCGTCGATCCGTTCGTGCTGCTGTCGCCGGCGTCCGAGCGGCATCCGGTGGTGCCGCTCGCGATGTTGAGCGGTGCGCCGCTGATCGGTCAGTCACCGTGCTTCTGCCAGACCCTGATCGACGACCGGCTGCGCGAGGAGGGCGTCGAGCCCGACTACGTGTTCCGCACCAACGACAACGCGGCGGTGCAGGCGATGGTGCGCACCGGCATGGGGCGGGCGATCCTGCCGTTCCTGGCCGTCGACACGAACGATCCCGGCGTCACCGTGTCGGCACTCGATCCCGACGTGCCGCCGCGGGTGATCACGATCGGGCGACGTCGTGGCCGCACGCTCGTTCCCGCCGCCGAGCGTTTCGTCGAGTTGGCGCGCTCGGTGTGTGCCGACCTGCCCCGCTTCGAGCCCTGGGTCGCCGCCGCCGTCTGACGGCCCGTGGTCGCTCCGGCCCGACGAGCCGGTGTGGGGCCGGCGAGCGCGAATTCAGTCGCCTTGGTCGCGCAGGAAGCGCTCCACCTCGGCGGCGAGCTCGTCGGCGCTCGGCAGGTCGGCGGCGGGCAGCTCGACGACGCCGGTCTCCTCGACCGCGTCGTATGCGGCCTCGAGCTGGTCGATCATCGTGCGGTGCTCGGCGTTGCCGCTGACCAGCTGGTCGACCCGCCGGCGCTGTGCCTCGGCCTCGTCGACCAGGTCGCCGGCCTCGACGTCGAGACCCGACACCCGTCGCAGGCCGTCGAGGAGCGCGAGGCTGGCGGCCGGGTGCGTCATCGTGCCGAGATAGTGCGGCACCTGAGCCCAGATGCCGAGTGCCGGCACACCCTTCGCGACGAACGCGTGCTCGAGCACGGCACCCATCCCGGCGGGCACGTCGACGCTGTTCTTCGTGAACGGCACGGTGGCGATCAGGTCGGCCGACGGTGAGCTGCTCGACAGCCGCGGCGTGCGGGTGTGCGGTGCGGCGAACGGGTACGCGCCGAGCATCACGGCCAGGCGCGTGCCGAGCGTGATCGCGAGGTCGGTGGCCACGTCGGCGAAGCGCCGCCAGGCCGCATCGGGCTCCGGACCGCTCAGCACCAGGAGATCACTGCCGCTCGGTGTGCGGCCGACCTTCAACTCGATCTCGGGCCACACCAGGCGTTCGTTCACGCCCTCGCGGAGCTCCATCGTCGGCCGACGCGCCCGGTAATCGATGAACGCGTCGCCGTCGAAGGTGGCGAGCACCCGCGTGGCGCACGACCGCTCGACGGCGTCGAGCGCGGCCGCGGCGGCGCCGCTCGCGTCGATCCAGCCGCTCAGGTGGACGACGAGCACCGGCGCGTCGAGCACCGGCAGCGTCTCGTGCAGGGTGAACCAGCGCTCGTCCGGCCCGGCGGGTCCCCCGGGCGTACCGGCGTCGCCGCCCATCAGCTCGACGCCAGCGTCGCGAGGGCCATCGCAGCGGCGCCCTCGACCTGCAGCTTGAACGGTTCGAGCTCGGCGGGATCGCGCTGGCCGAGCGCGCCGCCGACGTAGCGGGCGTACACGCCCTCCAGGATGCACGCGAGCTTCCAGTAGGCGAACGACACGTAGAACGGCAGGTTCGACAGGTCGCGACCGCTCACCTCGGCGTAGCGCTCGGCCAGCTGCACCCGGTCGAAGAACCCGGGTGCCGTGGTGGCCGACCCGGTCCACGCCGACGCCGCGTCGTTCGGGCCGGTCCAGTACACCTGCAGCAACCCCACGTCGGCGAGTGGGTCGCCGAGGGTGCAGATCTCCCAGTCGAGCACGGCGACCACCGTGCCGTCGTCGCTTACCATGCAGTTGTCGAGGCGGTAGTCGCCGTGGACGATCGTGGCCGGACCCTGGGCGGGGATGCGGCGCAGCAGCTCGTCGTGCACCTGATCGACGGCGGGGAGCTCGCGGGTCTTCTGCGAGTTCCACTGCCCGTACCAGCGCTTCAGCTGGCGGGCGATGTACTCCTCGTGCTTGCCGAGGTCGTCGAGCCCGACGGCTCGCAGGTCGACGGCGTGGATGGCGGCCATCGTGTCGACGATCGACTCGCTCGCCCGGCGACGCGCCGCCGGCTCGAGCACCGCCTCGGCGGTGACCCGGTCGCGGACGACGTGGCCGTCGACGAAGCCCATCACGTAGAACGGTGCGTCGTTCACCGCCTCGTCGTCGCAGTACCCGAGCGCCGGTGCCACCGGGACCGCCGACGCCTGGAGGCCGCGGATGATCCGGTGTTCGCGACCCATGTCGTGCGCGCTCGCCAGGCGGTGTCCGAGCGGTGGCCGGCGCAGCACGAAGCGGGTGCCGTCGGCGCCCGTCACGCGGTAGGTGAGGTTCGAGTGGCCGCCGGCGATGACGTCGAAGCCGAACGGACCCACCGCCCCGGCGACGTGGGTCTCGAGCCAGTCGGTCACCGGGCCGATGGCGATCCCGGGCACGTCGGGGGAGGCGGGGCTGGGCGGCGCGGCGTTCATCGAGGTGCACCGTACCGAGCCCGTACGGGAGCTCGCGACTCGCGTGCGCGGCGCGTCGGTAGCCTCGGGGGCATGCCTGCCATCGATGTCACCGACGTCACCTTCCAGTCCGAGGTCATCGACCGTTCGATGACCACCCCGGTCGTGGTGGACCTGTGGGCGGAATGGTGCGGTCCCTGCCGCACGATCGGCCCGATCCTCGAACGTGTCACCGACGCCACCGACGGCCAGGTGGTGCTCGCCAAGGTGAACGTCGACGAGAACCCGGGTGTGTCCCAGGCGTTCCAGGTGCAGTCGATCCCGGCGGTGTACGCGCTGAAGGACGGCCAGGTGGTCGACGGTTTCGTCGGCGCCTACCCCGAGCACGTGATCGAGCAGTTCGTCCAGTCGTTGCTCCCGTCGGCGTCGGCCGTGCGCATCGCGGAGCTCGTCGCCGCCGGTGACGAGGCGAGCCTGCGGGCCGCCCTCGAGCTCGAGCCGGCCAACGAGTCGGCGATCGTGGCGCTGGCCGAGCTGCTCGTCGAGCAGGGTCAGGCCGACGAGGCACTCCAGTTGCTCGCCCGCATCCCCGAGACCGAGCGCACCCGCAAGGTGGCTGCCGCCGCCCGGCTGAGCACCTCGCCGGCCGACGACTACGACCAGCAGCTCGCCGCACTGCTCGATCGCGTGAAGAGCGACGACGATGCCCGGCAGCAGTTCGTCGACATCCTCGAGCTCATGGGTCCCGACGACCCGCGGACGGCGCAGTACCGACGGCAGCTCACCAGCCGGCTCTACTGACCGCGCCCGACGGTGACGGCGCCCCCCGAGGTGCGGGGGTACGCTGCGGCCATGGCGTGGGAGCGACGCGACGGGTACCGCCTGTGGATCGGCGGTCCGGTGCCGCCGGGCGCCGACGGCATCACGCTCGGGTCGCTCGTGGTGGTGCGGTCGCGGGCCGTGGCGTCGCCGATGTTGTTGCTGCACGAGCAGGTGCACGTCCGTCAGTGGCGACGCCACGGCGTGATCGGCTTCCTGGTGCGCTACCTCGGTGCCTACGCGATCGGACGGCTGCGCCGGCGGGACCACCGGGGCGCGTACCTGCACATCCCGCTCGAGATCGAGGCCGACTGGGTGGCCAGGCGTTCGATCGCGACGGCGATCACGGATCCGGCCGAGACCGAGGTGGCGCGGTCCTGACCCGCCGATAGGGTCCGCAGCGCATCCCCCGAGTCCCCGTCGGCTGGCGCATCAGCGCCGCCTGCGACGTCGGAGGTGTGCCGTGAACGAGCTGGACGACCTGGTGCCGCGACCCGAGCCGGGCCGACCCGTCGGCGAGCGTCTTCGTGGCTGGATCCGGTGGTTCGGGATCGGCCGGCTGTTGTCCGTCGCGGTGTCCGTGGCGCTGGTGGGTGCCGGGGGCTACTGGTTGGTGGCGCCGCCGCCCACGCCGGTCGAGGCCTCGTTGCCGATGGCCGCGCCGGTCACGGCGACGACGCCGGCGTCCGGTTCGCCGGCTGGTGCCGCCGGCACCGACACGGCGGCAGCGACGGTCGGCTCGTCGGACGCGGGCGCCGCCGGCGCCGGACCGCCCACGACGCCGGGTCCTCCGCCGGAGCTCGTGGTGCACGTGGCGGGAGCCGTGGCGATGCCCGGGGTGCAGCGTCTGGCGCCCGGGGCCCGCGTGGTCGACGCCGTCGTGGCCGCGGGTGGCTTCGCGGGCGACGCGCACGCCGACGCGGTCAACCTGGCGGCGCCGCTGCGCGACGGCGATCGGGTGTACGTGCCTCACCTCGACGACGCCGTGCCCGTACCGGTCGGGGTCACCGGCGCCGGCACGTCGGGTGCGCCCGGCGCGACGGATGATGCGAGCGGCGCCCCCGGGCCGGTGTCGATCAACACGGCGTCGGCCGAGCAGCTCGACCAGCTGCCGGGGGTGGGCCCGGCGACGGCGGCGGCGATCGTTCGGCATCGCGAGGACCACGGGCCGTTCGCGTCGATCGACGACCTCGGCGACGTCACCGGGATCGGCCCGGTGAAGCTCGATGCACTGCGTCCGCTGGTGGTGCTGTGAACGGGCCGGACGCGCAGGCGCCTAGAGCAGCACGCGGCCGAGCACCAGGTTGGCCGCCACCACGGCCAGCACGGCGCCGAGCCACACGCACGCCGCCAGCCACAGCAGCTCACCCCAGAATCGGCCCCACCCGGCGCTCGGCACCCGAGTGGCGCGTTGTGCGGCGAAGGCGCCCAGCACGAACCACAGGCCGGCGCTGGCCGCGACCGCTGCCGTCACGGCACCCGTCCCCGAGCGCAGCGGCGCCCCGAACGCCGGCAGCAGTGGGGCCGCCAGCAACGCGAGCCCGAACCCACCGATGCCGCGCCCCGTTCCCTCACTGGCGCGCAACGTCCACCAGGCCGCGATGCCGATCACCGCGGGCAGCAGCAACCCGACGAACGCGCCGGTCCGCCGGATGCGGCGGCGCACGGCTCGATCGGTCGGTGGCGCCGTGGGTGCGGCGGGTGGCATCGGCACGACCGCCGGTTGCACCATCGTGCCGGTCGGCGACGCCGCGTCCGGCCTGCCGCTGCTGGCGTTGGTCGCCGCGCGCGATGGCTGGCGACGGTCTGGCGTGCGGGGTGGGCGTGGCGGTGCGCTCGACGGGCGGTCGGTCGATGGTTCGGACACGCGGCCCGCACCACGTCGTTCGAGGGCTTCCAGCCCCGAGAGCGCGTCGCGAGGGCGATCTCGGCGCTGCGGGTCCATGAGCGCAGCGTACGAGACCGAGCCGCGCCGATGGCGGCAGCCGTGGACCGACGCCGAGGTGTGGCTGCTCGCCGGTGCCGTGGTGCCGGCCGTGTGGCTCGGTCGGCAGCCGCTCGTGGCGGTGTGCTGGGCGATCGTCGTCGTGGCGGTCCGACGTTCGCCGCGCCGGGTGACGCTGGCGCTCGGCGCGGGGGTGTTGTCGATCGTCGGCGCCGCCCGGTCCGAGCAGGCGTGGCGTGACGTCGAGCCCCGGCAACTGGGCGACTTCGCCGGGTGGGCCCGCCTGGCCTCGGATCCCGAGCCCGTCGGCGCAGGCGTGACCGTGGTGCTCGAGATCGAGGGCGAGCGGTTCCGCACCATCGCCTACGGTTCTCCCCGGCGCCGGCTCGTCGACCGTCAGGCGGGCGACCTCGCCGAGGTCCGGGGTGAGCGCGTCGAGCTCGGCGACGGCGATCGGTGGCTGCGCACCCGGCACGTGGTCGGTCGGTTCCGGCTCGACCGGGTGGGGGCGACGACCGAGGGAGCCGCGCTCGATCGCGCCAGCAACCGGCTCCGCGACCGGCTGCGCGATGCCGCGTCGGCGACGATGGGCGACGACGACGCCGCCCTGTTCACCGGGTTGGTGGTCGGCGACGACGTGCGCCAACGCGACCAGGTCGTCGATCGGTTCCGCGCGGTCGGTCTCAGTCATCTGACGGCCGTGTCCGGACAGAACGTCGCGTATGTCATCTCGGTCGCCGGGGTGTGGTTGCGGCGGCTGCGGCCGTGGTGGCGGTTGGGTGCGACGTGGGGCCTGATCGCCTGGTTCGTGGTGCTCACCCGGGTGGAGCCGTCGGTGGTGCGGGCCGGGGTGATGGCCGGGCTCGGGGCGTTGGCCGTGGCGACGGGTCGCGATCGTTCGGTGCCACGGTTGCTGGCGCTCACCGTGGCCGTGCTCACACTGGTCGATCCGTTGTTGGTGTGGTCGGTGGGGTTCTGGTTGTCGTGTGGCGCGACGGCTGGGGTGTCGATCGTGGGGCCGTGGCTGGTGCGCCGGTGGCGTGGGCCGGTGTGGTTGGCGTTGCCGCTCTCGAGCACGGTGGGAGCGCAGATCGGGGTGCTGGTGCCGAGCGTGGTGGTGTTCGGGCGGATGCCGGCGCTCGGTGTCGTGGCGAACCTGCTCGCCATCCCGGTGGCGGGGTTCGTGATGCTGGTCGGGATGCCGGCGGCGCTGCTGGCGTCGGTGGTGCCCGGTGCGGTGGCGACGGTGGTGATGGCGCCTGCGGCGTTCGGGACGCACTGGGTGGCCACGGTGGCCGAGCTGGCCGAACGGTTCGCACCCGAGGGCGCGGCGGCCACGACGGTGTGGGCGGTGCAGGTGGTGCTCGCCCTCTGGTGGTGGCGCAGGCCCCGGGCCGGGCATGATGAGACGACCATGAACGAGCCGTCGAGGATCCGGGTGTGACCGTCCATCTGCTGTCGGGTGACGACGAGTCACTGGTGCTGTCCGGCCTCACCGAACTCGTCCACCGTCTCGTGGGCGATGGCGACCGTTCGCTGATGGTCGACGAGTTCGACGCCCCCGACTACGAGCTGCGGTCGGTGGTCGACGCAGCGCAGACGGCGCCGTTCCTGACCGACCACCGGGTCGTGATCGCTCGCGAGATCGGCCGGTTCACCGCCGACGACGTCGCGCCCTTGGTGGCGTACCTGGCCGATCCGCTGCCGACCACGCACCTGGTGCTCGTCGCCGGAGGTGGGCGGATGCCGAAGTCGCTGTCCGACGCGGTGAAGTCGTCGGGCGCGCAGACGATCGACACCTCGCCGCCGTCGAAGGCGAAGGACCGCACGGCATGGATCGAGCAGCAGTTCGCTGCCGACGGGTTGCGCCTCGACGCGCAGGCGTTGCACGCCGTGGCGACCTGGATGGGGGAGGATGCCGGTCGGCTGCAGGGTGTGATCGACACCCTCGGCAGCACCTACGGCACCGGGCACAAGCTGCGCCCCGACGACGTGCGTCCGTTCCTCGGGGAGGCGGGTGGGGTGCCGCCCTGGGACCTCACGGACGCGATCGATCGCGGCGACACCACCCGCTCACTCGACCTGCTCCACCGGATGACCGGCGCGGGCGGGCGGCATCCGCTGCAGGTGATGGCGATCCTGCACGGCCACTACGCCAAGCTGCTGAAGCTCGACGGCGCCGATGCACGCGACGAGGCGTCGGCCGCTGCGGTGCTCGGCATCAAGCCCGGCTTCCCGGCGCGCAAGGCGCTCGACCAGTATCGACGGCTCTCGGGCACCGGCGTCACCCGTGCCATCGCACTGCTCGCCCAGGCCGACCTCGACCTGCGCGGGGCCAAGGACTGGCCGGAGGAGCTGGTGATGGAGGTGCTCGTCGCCCGGCTGAGCAAGCTGGCCGCCCCGGCGGGCGCCCGTCGCTGACGCCCGAGCCGAAAACGACGACGAGCCCGGGCACGGGGCCCGGGCTCGTCGAACGACGTGATGACGCGGCGGCGGCTCAGCCGGCGGCGTTGATCTTCTTCATCAAGCGGGCCTTGCGGCGGGCTGCCTGGTTCTTGTGGATGACACCCTTGGCGGCGGCCATGTCGAGGCGCTTGACGGCGAGGCGAACGGCCTCGTCGGCGTGGTCGGTGCCGGCAGCGCTGAGGGCGGTCTTGGTGCGGGTCTTGAGCTCGCTCTTGATCGCCTTGTTGCGCGCCGCGGCCTTCGCGTTCGTCAGGATGCGCTTCTTCTGGCTCTTGATGTTGGCCATGGTGGTTCGTGTGTCTCCTCGATCGGTCGCCCTGGCGCCCTCGTGTGGCTGCGCAAAGCAGCCCTGGATGATATCAGCGGCCGGTAGAGTCACCACACCCCGATGAGCGCGCTCGCCGCGCCCGGACCGACCCTCCCGCCGCAGGCCGCTGGACCCGTTTGGACCCCATGGACATCGCCAAGATCCGCAACTTCTCGATCATCGCGCACATCGACCACGGCAAGTCCACGCTGTCCGATCGCATCCTCGAGATCACCAAGGCCGTCGACACCCGGGAGATGCGGAGCCAGTACCTCGACTCGATGGATCTCGAGCGTGAACGCGGCATCACGATCAAGGCCCAGAACGTGCGCGTCGAGTGGAAGGGACACACCCTCCACCTGATCGACACCCCCGGCCACGTCGACTTCGGGTACGAGGTGAGCCGGTCGCTCGCCGCCTGTGAGGGCGTCGTGCTCGTGGTCGACGCGGCGCAGGGCATCGAGGCCCAGACGTTGGCCAACTGCTACCTGGCGCTCGAGAACGATCTCGAGATCGTGGCGGTGCTCAACAAGATCGACCTGCCCGCCGCCGATCCCGAGCGCTATGCCGGCGAGATCGAGCAGGTGCTCGGCATCCCGCGCGACCAGATCCTGCGGATCTCGGCGAAGACCGGTGTGGGCGTGGACGAGTTGCTCGATGCCGTCTGCGAGCGCATCCCCGCCCCGGTCGGCGATCCCGATGCGCCGCTCCAGGCGCTCATCTTCGACAGCCAGTTCGACCAGTACCGCGGTGTCGTGAGCTCGATCCGGGTGATGAACGGGAAGATGACCAGCGGCAGCCGGCTCAAGTTCATGCAGACCGGCGCACTGCACGAGATCATCGAGATCGGCGCCCGCCGTCCGGCGACCACGCCGCTGTCCGACCTCGGCCCGGGTGAGGTGGGGTATCTGATCGCGGGCATCAAGGACGTGGCCGAGGCCCGTTCGGGTGAGACCGTCACCACCGCCAACCACGGCGCCACCGAGCCGCTTCCCGGCTACCGCGACCCGAAGCCGATGGTGTTCTGCGGCCTGTACCCGATCGACGGTGACGACTTCGAGAACCTGCGCGAGAGCCTGCAGAAGCTGAAGCTGAACGATGCCTCGATCACCTACGAGCCCGAGTCGTCGGGCGCGCTGGGGTTCGGGTTCCGCTGCGGGTTCCTCGGCCTGCTGCACATGGAGATCGTGAAGGAGCGACTCGAGCGCGAGTTCAACCTGGCGCTGATCGCCACCGCGCCGTCGGTCGAGTACCGGGTGCACCGGACCAACGGCGAGATGGAGTTGGTCGACAACCCGGCCGACCTGCCGATGCCGCAGGCGATCGACTACATCGAGGAGCCCTACTTCCGGGTCAGCATCATCACCCCGAAGGAGTACACGGGCACCCTGATGGAGCTGTGCCAGAGCCGTCGCGGCGACATGGTGAAGCTCGAGTACCTGTCGCCCGAGCGTGTCGAGCTGCACTACAAGATCCCGCTCGCCGAGGTCGTGGTCGACTTCTTCGACCAGATGAAGAGCCGCACCCAGGGCTATGCGTCGCTCGACTACGAGCTGCACGGGTACGAGCGCAGCAACCTGGTCAAGGTCGATCTGCTGCTGAACAGCATCCCGGCCGACGCGTTCAGCACGATCGTGCACCGCGACAAGGCCTTCGCCTACGGCAGCCGCATGTGCGAGAAGCTGAAGGAGCTGATCCCCCGGCAGATGTTCGACGTGCCGATCCAGGCGGCGATCGGCGGCAAGGTCATCGCCCGCGAGACGGTGAAGGCCAAGCGCAAGGACGTGCTGGCCAAGTGCTACGGGGGCGACATCACCCGCAAGCGCAAGCTGCTCGAGAAGCAGAAAGAGGGCAAGAAGAAGATGAAGTCGATCGGGCGAGTCGAGGTGCCCGGCGACGTCTTCATCTCGGCGCTCAAGCTCGACGATTGATCGGCGGGCCACCGGCGCCGGGTCGCCGGGCGTGTGATACTCGCCTCGATGGCCTCGCGACCGGCGACCGTCGACGCTCCGGAACCGCCGCGCCGCGCCCGGCTGTCCGAGCTGGTGCTCGGACCGCCCGCCGCTCGTCGGCTCACGCTCGCGCACGGTCTCGACGACGTCGCCGACTCGGCGATCAACCTGTCGCTCGTCGGGTCGCTGTTCTTCAGCGTGTCGCTCGAAGCGTCGCGTAGTCGGATCCTGCTGTACCTGCTGCTGACCGCGGCACCGCTCGCGCTCGTGGCCCCGCTCGTGGGACCGCTGCTCGACCGGCTGCGTGCCGGTTACCGAGGCGTGGTGGTGGCGTCGCAGTTGGTCCGCGCGCTGCTCGCCCTCGCACTGGCGAGCAGCTTGCTCAGCCTCGCCTTCTACCCGCTGGTGTTCGGCGTGCTGCTGTCGCGCAAGGCGTATGCGCTCGCCAAGACGGCGCTGTTGCCCCAGTTGGTGCCCGAACGGCACGAGTTGGTGCGGGCGAGCGGACATCTCGCTCGCGTCGGCACGGTGCTCGGAGGCGCCGGGACTGCCGTGGCAGGCGGTGTGATCGCGATCGGCGGGGTGACCTGGCTGCCGCTCGTGGCCGCGGCCGGGTATCTCGTCGCGGCGCTCGTGAGCACCACGATCGACGGTGGTGCCCGACCGAGCCCCGTGGCGGGTGCGATCGTGCGGGCGGAGACGCCGCCGTCGGTGCGGCAGGCGGCGGTGTCGGTCGCTGCGCTCCGAGCGGCCTCCGGCGCGCTCACGTTCCTCCTCGCGCTCGCGATCAAGCGCGGTGGTGGGGACGAGTGGATCTTCGCCGCTGCGCTCGTGGCCGCCGGCGTCGGCTCGTTCCTCGGCACGATGGTGTCGTCGCGCCTGCATCGGCGGCTCCCGACCGATCGAGTGATCCTGCTGGCGCTGGTGGTGCCCGGGGTGATCTCCGCGTTCGGGGTGCTCACCATCGGCAGCGGTGCGATCGTGGCGATCGCCGCGACGATCGGCCTGGCCGGCAGCGTGGCCTCGCGCACGATGGACGTGAACTACACGAGGGTGCCCGACTCGGTGCGTGGACGCGTGATCGCGTGGGTCGAGCTCGGGTTCCAGCTCGCGAACGTCACGGGAGCGGTGCTCGCCGTGTCGGCGGCGCCGAGTCCGCGGCTCGGGTTCGCCGTGGTGGCCGTGGTGCTCGTCCTGGCGGCGCTCGCGACGGCGTCGCGCATGCGGGTGAGCCTGCGCCGCGAGGCCGGCCGGTGGTTGCTCGGCACCCCGATCGCCACGGATGCGCTCGACCTGCCGTTCGCGTTGCTCGCCGAGGCCGTGCGGGTGTCGGAGCGCGGTGACCACCGCATGGCGGTGGTGGTGGCCGACGCGGCGGTGCGTGTGGCATCGGTCGCCGACGACTCGGCGTCCACGGGTGCGCTGCCGGCTCCCGAGTGGATCGCCGTCGCCGGGCTGGTGGCGGCCGTCGTCGCGGGCCGGACCGAGGCGAGTGCGGCGACGGTGGTGCGGGTCGTCGAAGCCGCCGACGCGGCGGTGCGGGCGATGCGCCCGGCCGTCGACCCGGCCGTCGACCCGGCCGCGCCGGTTCAGCCGTCGTCGGAGGCCGCGTCCTGATCCTCGGGTGTCGCGATCTGCTCGGGCGAGCCGAGGAGCCGCCAGCCGTCAGCGCCTCGTTCGAGCTCGAAACGCAGGGTCAGGAACTGCTCGTCGCTCAGGTGCAGGTCGACGTCGGCGAGCACCGGATCGGCCATCTGGTCGACAGGCGGGAGCCGCAGCAGCACGCCGTCGTCGGCCGCGACCAGGTGCCCGTCGACGTCGGCGAGGGCTTCGTCACGGACGTCGATGAACCGCACGTCGGCCACGTCGGCGACCGCAGCGATCAGATCGGTCTGCACGCCGAGCGGGATGGTCGCGCCGTCGCCCCGGGGTTCGACGAAGACCGGGAGGGGTTCGGGATCGTCGGCCTGGGACGCCGCGAACCAGGTGACGATCGCGGTGTAGACCGCAGCCGAACGATCGGTGACCGGGTCGGGCCTCGGGTCTTCGCCGCACGCCGACAGGGCGGACCCGAGCGCTGCCGCGACGAGGCACCACCGAGGGCCGCGACGGCGTTGCGGCGAGGAAGCGCGCGCAGTCGACACGAGGCCGAGGGTAGTGCGACCCGTCACCGCCTGCCCGCGCACGGTGCTTCGTGAGCGCGATGCGCACCGGCGGCGCATTCGGCTCACGTACGGGTTGGTTTCGTGAGTGCGATGCGCACGGGCAGCGCATTCGGCTCACGTACGGGTCGGTTTCGTGAGCGCGATGCGCACGGGCTGCGCATTCGGCTCACGAAGAAAGTCGGATTCGTTGCAGCGCGACGGGGTGGTCGGGCGTGTGTCCGATCGATGGATGCCACACTTGCCCTGCCGTACCGGGGGACCGACCACATGACCGACGCCGAGCTCACGCTCGACCTGACCGTCCCGTTCGAGGACTTCTACCGCCGCGAATACCCGAGTCTGGTCGCCGTGGCGACGGCGATGCTCGGGTCGTTCGAGTCGGCCGAGGACCTCACCCAGGACACGATGGTGAAGTCGTTCGTGCGCTGGGATCGGGTCCGCCGGCTGGAGCGCCCCGGGGGCTGGGCCCACCGGGTGCTCCTGCACGCGTGCACCAGTTGGTGGCGACGTCGCCGGACCGAGGCAGCGTTCCTCGCCCGGCAGCGTCGCGTCGAACCGGCCGTGGCGGGTCCGTCACCGGAGGCGATGGCGTTCTGGGGAGCCGTGCGACAGCTCCCCGAACGTCCCCGCCGGGTGATGGTCCTGTACTACGCCGGCGACCGGTCGGTGGCCGAGGTGGCGTCCATCCTCGACGTGCCCGAAGGGACCGTCCGTTCCGACCTCACCCGGGCGCGCGCTGCGCTCGCCACCCAACTGGGAGCATGACCATGGACCCCACCCACGACCCGGCCGGCCCGAGCCCGTCCGACCATCCGAGCCCGTCCGACGAGCGCATCGACGCGCTCGCGCGCGCCGCCGGTGCCGAGTTGCGCCGGCCCGCCCCCGCCGACGGGGTGGCCCGGGTGCGCCGCCAACAGCGTCGCCGCCAGGCGGTGATCGCCGGCGCCGCAGGCACCGGCGTGCTCGCCGTCGTGATCGGCGCACTCGTGTTCACCGGCGGTGACGATCGCTCGACGGTCGTGCCCGCCACCGAACCGACCACCGGGGTGAGCGTGCCGGCGACCACGACGCCCGACGAGACGACGCCCGACGAGACGACGCCCGGCGAGACGACACCCGACGAGACGACACCCGACGAGAGCCCGAACACCACCCCGGTCGCCACGGACACACCCGACACCTCCGCGACCGACACGCCGCCGACCGACGTCCCGCCCAACGCGGCCGGCGATCCGGACGTCGTGTACGTCTCGGACACGTTCGCCTCGTTCGGCTCGGAGGTGTCGACGGTCGATCTGCGAACGGGCGCCGTCACCTCGACATCCGTGATCGACGAGGCCGCCGGCGAGGCCTCCCGGGACGCCCAGGACGCCCTGATGGGCCGAGCGGTTCTGCCGCCGACACGCGAAGTCGGCCACTCGTCGGGGCTGAACGCCGCAGGGCAGGACGACGTCGGCTATACGACGATCGAGTACGACGTCGGTGGCATCACCTACTCGCTCGACCGGTTGCCGCCCGAGGTGACGTCGATCGACCTGTTCTCCGCCGAGACGCTCGGTCGGTTCGACCGCTGCGGCCAGAGCGAGCTCCGCGTCGCCGGCGCACCGTCCGCCCTGCCCGAGCGGGCCACCGCGCTGTCGATCAGCGTCGACGGGCGATGGATGGTCGTCGTCGGGACCGACTGTCCGCAGCCGGGGACGCTCGCCGACGGGCGACAGCTGGCGAGCGATCGATCGGCGACGTTGTTCGACGCCACGCAGCCCGACCTGCCGGGGCGTGTGCTGGTCGACCTCGCGCTCGACGGGGCGGGGACCACCACCTTCAGCGCCGACGGTCGCTTCGTCGCGGTCGAGGCCGGCGACGGCCTGCGGTTCTTCGCCACGGCGTCGGCCGGCGAGCTCGAGCTCGTCCCCGATGGGTGCGTCGCCAGCGGCACCAAGTGGTCGCGCTTCATCGGCCCGTGGATCGGCGAGTCCTCGGTCGCCCTGCAGCTCCGATGCGGCGACGTCGGGCACGTGCTCGTCGCCGACCTCGACTCCGGGGACTCGATCGACGTCGAGGTCGGCACCGTGTCCGACTTCGGCTTCGTCGCCGACGTCGACTTCGCCCACTACGACCGCCCGGGCAACGTCTGGTACACCACGTGCCTCCTGACGCCGGACACCGACCGGGGCACGACCGGCTCGTGCTCCGTCGCACAGGGAAACGGCGAACCCGTCGAACTGCCCGGGGCGCTGGAGGCCTCGTTCCTGCCGCTCGGCTTCACCTACGGGGGTTGACCCCCGTCAGCCCTTGGCGTCGGCCCAGCTCTGCACCACCTGCACGTCGGTGACGAACCGCACGCCGCTGCCACGGAACCACCGGCCCGACGCCTCGTCGAGGCAGGTGGTCACCGTGGCGGCGACGCGGTCGGCCTCGGCCTCGGGTGCGTGCACGATCAGCTCGTCGTGCAGACACAGCACGATCCGGGCGCCGGTGCCGACCAGGCGGGCCCGCACGGTGGCCGCCCACGCCTTGAACAGCTCGGCGGCGGCGCCCTGCACGGTGGCATTGCGGGCGTACCGGCCCCGCGCGGCCAGGGCGGCCGACACGGACCGGTCGTCGATCGCCTCGTCCGGATCGTGATCGCGTTCGGCGACGGTGTCGTACATCGGGATCAGCCGGCCACCGAACGTGCGCAACTCCCGCGCCTCACGACCTGCCCGGTCGGCGTCGCGCAGGTACTGCATGGCCACCGGGTAGGCACGCTCCATGCCCTGCAAGGCCTGCCCAGCGGTGCCGCTGGTCTGGCCGTACATCGCAGCCAGCACCGCCACCTTGGCGATCGGTCGCTCCACCCGCAGCCGATCGGCCACCGGTCGGTAGAGATCGTCGGCAGTGGTGGCCTGCACCAGCCCGCGGTCGCCGGACACCGCGGCCAGCACCCGCGGCTCGATCTGGCCGAGGTCGGCCTGCACGAACACCCATCCGGGATCTGCTCGCACGGCCGGGCGCAGCTCGGCCGGCAGGTTGTGCAGTCCGGCCTGGGCGGTCATGCGGCCCGCGGCGCCGTCCGTGCTGCTCCACGCGCCACGCAGGCGGCCGTCGACACCCACGTGCTGATCGAGCCAGCCGTGGCCGAAGGTGGTCGCGATCCGCTCGGCCTTGCGCCACTGCAACAGGGCATCGACCACCGGGTGCGCCTCGCGCATCGCTTCGAGCCGCCACGCGCGCGTGTCGGGTACGTCGATGCCCGCCCGGCGCAGCATCGCCTTCACATCCGCCGGGTTGCGCAGGTCGAACGTCCCCAGCCCGGGGACGTGCCGCAGCACCTCGGCATCGCGCGCCGCCCGCTGCTCGACGGCGTTGGCCTCCGAACCCGCCCGCGGTCCGGCCAACGAGGTGATCAGGCCGTCGGCGACCGTGACGTCGACCGGCAGCCCGTCGAGCTCGAGTTCGGCGCACAGGATCTCGGCCGCCGACTCGGACCGGGCGAGCGCCATCGGGTCACCGGCCACGTCCAGTTCGCCGAGTCGGTGCAGCTGTCGTCGGTGCACCTGCAGCGCGAGTTGGGCCCACCGGGCAGCGGCGTCGGCGTCGTCGCGCCACGAGCCCTCCACCCACTCGGCACGCAGGTGCCCGTCGGCCCGAACCGCCGGATGCGGCCCGTCGCCGGCGTCGCCGGCACCGAGGTCGAGTTGGCCGCTCACCGGTGCGTCGCGGCGATCGAGCCCCTGCACCGCGCACCAGATCCGCACCTCGTCGACCCGCCAACCACCGTGGATCACGCGGTGCACCGCGCCGAGGTCCCAGCACGCCCCGAGGCGCACGTCGTGTCGTGCCAGCACGGACGCCGGTTCCCTCGACCACCACACCCAGCGGGGATGCACCTCGCGTTCGGTGGCCGCGACCCATGCGACCACGTCGTCCGTGCTGCCGCCGGCGGCGACGAGACCTCGCTCGGTGGCGAGTCCGGCCACGGTGCCGCCCGTGCCGATCGCGAGCGCGATCGCCACCGGTGTGTGGCGCTCGACCCCGAAGTCGCGCAACGCTCGGACGAGCGCGTCCGCTCCGTCGACCACGGCCACCATCGGCGCCATCCTCGCGGATGGATGTGACGGGGGCCCGGTTCGCTCGGTCGCCGTCGTCAGAACGGCCGGATGTTCCAACCGGTGAGCACCAGGGCGCTGCGACGTTGCTCGATCACGCCCACGCTGCCGGTGTCGTTCCACAACGACTCGCCGGCAGCTGCGTGCAACCCGAGCATGCGTGCCGTGAGCATGCGTGAGAAGTGCCCGTGCGTGAATGCGACCGCGACACGCCCGGCCGCCACACGCTCGAGCTTCGCGATGAACGACTCGCAGCGTGCGGCCACCTGGTGCACGTTCTCGCCCTCCGGGCCACCATTCACGAACACGTTCCACGTCGGGTCGTCCTCGCGGATCTCGTCGATCCGCAGTCCCTCGTACCGGCCGTAGTCCACCTCGGCCAGCAGGTGGGTCGGCTCGGCCTCCGCCTCGGGCATCGCCAGCTCGGCAGTCGCCAGCGCCCGGGCGAGCGGGCTCGTGAACACCACCGGTGCGCCGGCGCCGAGCGGCGACCGTTCGGCGATCAACTGGGTCAGGACGGGGCGCAGCGCTTCGGCCTGCGCACGACCCGTCTCGAGCAGCGGCAGATCGGTGCGTCCGGTGTGGCGTCCGTTGGTCGACCACTCGGTCGCACCGTGCCGGACGAGGAGGACGGCGAGGGGCAGGGGAGCCGACACGCTCGCACCCTACGACCTCCGACGGGGCGTGTCGCGGGAACCGGAGGTAGAAACGAGGTGATGCTCGCCTCGCAGACGTTCCGCTCGTTGCGATCGCGCAACGCGCGGCGCTTCTTCGTGGGCTTGCTGGTCAGCAACGTCGGCACCTGGATCCAGTCCACCGCGATGGGGTTGCTGGTGTACGACCTCACCGGCAAGGCCACCGACGTCGGCATCACGCTGCTCGCCCAGTTCCTGCCGATGCTGCTGCTCGGCGTGTGGGCCGGCGCGCTCGCCGACCGTGTCGACAAGCGCCGGATGGCGATGATCACCCAGTCGGTGATGGGCGCGCAGGCGGTGGTGCTCGGCGTGGTGTCCCTGGCGGGCGTCGTCGAGTTGTGGGTCGTGTACGCCGCGGCGACCGTGCTCGGCATCGCCGGCGCGCTCGACAACCCGGCCCGGCGCGGGTTCGTGGTCGAGCTCGTCGAACCCGCCGACATCCCCAACGTGCTGGCGCTCAACACCGCCGTGATGACCGGCAGCAGGATCTTCGGTCCGGCGATCGCCGCTGCGCTGATCGATCCGCTCGGGGCCGGCTGGCTGTTCGTGGTGAACGGCGTGACGTTCCTCGCGATCCTGTGGCCGCTCGCCACGGCCGACGTGACCGACCTGCACCCGTCGCCCCCGGCAGCGCGAGGTGGCCGGCCGGTGCGCGAAGCGATCGCCTTCGTGGCCCGCAACCCCCGACTCGCGCTGCTGTTCACCGTGTTCACGGTGGTCGGCACCTTCGCGTTCAACTACGGGGTCTCGCTGCTCAAGATCGCCGACGCGCGCTTCGGCGATCCGAAGCTGTTCGGCTGGCTGCTCACCGTCACCAGCGTCGGCAATCTCGTGGGATCGCTCTACACCGCCGGGCGTGTCGAGCTGCGGATGCGCTTCTTCTTCGTGTCGCTGGTGGTGCTCGGCGCCGCCGGCATCGCCGTGTCGTGGTCGCCCACCGTGTGGGTGGCCTTCGTCGCCGCCCTGCCGCTCGGCGCGGCCGGCGCCGCGGTGATCGCATCGATGAACGGCCTGTCGCAGCTGGAGACACCACCACACATGCGCGGCCGGATCCTGGCGCTCGGTGCCGTCGCGTTCCTCGGGACCACCCCGATCGGGTCGCCGATCACCGGGTGGGTGGCCGACAACGTGAGCGCCGAGTGGAGCCTCGCATACGGCAGCGTCGTCGCGCTGGTGAGCGCTGCCGCCGGTGCCGCGCTCCACCGCCGAAACGTGACCGGTGTCGGGGCGCAGGATCCGACATCGCCGGCGGTGGTGGTGGACACTCCGGGGTGATGCCCGCCCGACCCCGCGCCGTGCTCTGGTTCCGGCGCGATCTGCGCCTCGACGACCATCCCGCACTCGCCGCCACCCATGCGCACGGCGACGTGGTCCCCCTGTTCGTCGTCGATCCCGCCTTCGCCGCCGCAGGGCTGCCCCGACGGGGGTTCATGGCTTCGGCGCTGCAGGCGCTCGACGAGCGCATCGGCGGTGCGCTGGTGTACCGCCACGGCGATCCGGTCGACGTCGTACCCGCGTTCGCCGCCGAGGTGGGCGCCGACGTGGTGATCGTGACGCGCGACCACGGGCCCTACGGCCACCGGCGCGACGCCGCCGTCGCCGCCCGCCTCGCCGTCGACGGCCGCAAGCTCCGCGGCGTCGGCAGCAACTACGCCGTCGACCCGGGCACGGTGCACAAAGCCGATCGATCGTCGTACTCGGTGTTCACCCCGTTTTCGAAGGCGTGGCTCGCCACCGGCCAGCCGCGCTGGGCCGAACGGCCGGCGACGCCGCGGCCGGCCCACGTGACGTGGGTGGGTCATCCCGACGTCGCATGCGACGGCCCCCCGGCCGTGGAACCACACGAGATCCAGCTCCCCGAGGCCACCGAGGCGGCCGCACACCGCCAGTGGCAGACGTTCCTCGCCGACGGCCTCGATCAGTACGACGCC
Source organism: Acidimicrobiaceae bacterium (assembly GCA_020637235.1). Taxonomy (GTDB): domain Bacteria; phylum Actinomycetota; class Acidimicrobiia; order Acidimicrobiales; family Ilumatobacteraceae; genus VFMC01. The sequence goes on from JACJWG010000019.1 coordinate 52,591, forward strand.
CAGCGCAACCAGCCGGGTCTCCCCGGCACCAGCCGGCTGTCGCCGTACCTGCGCTGGGGTGTGCTGCACCCGCTGCAGCTGATCGACGACCTCGGCACCGAACGCCCACACCAGGTGTTCCGCAGCGAACTCGCCTGGCGGGAGTTCTACGCGGACGTGCTGTTCCGCCGGCCCGACACGGCTTGGCGCAACCTGCAGGAGAAGATGGACGCGATGCCCGTCGACACCGATGCCCGGGCGCGCCGGCGATTCGCGGCGTGGGCCGAGGGGCGCACCGGTGTGCCGATCGTCGACGCCGGGATGCGCCAACTGCTCGCCACCGGGTGGATGCACAACCGGGTTCGGATGATCACGGCGAGCTACCTGGTGAAGGACCTCCACCTGCCGTGGCAGTGGGGGGCGCGGCACTTCATGGTGCACCTCGTCGACGGCGACCTGGCCTCCAACCAGCACGGCTGGCAGTGGACCGCCGGCACCGGCACCGACGCCGCGCCGTACTTCCGGGTGTTCAACCCGTACGGTCAGAGCGAGAAGTTCGACCCCGACGGCCACTACCTGCGACGGTGGGTGCCCGAGCTGGCCGGCCTCGACGACCGCACGATCCACGATCCCGGGCTGCTCCGACCGGACGGCTACCCGGCGCCGATCGTCGATCACGCCGCGGAGCGTGAGGAGGCGCTGCGCAGGTATCGGTCGCTCGGGGGTGCGGCTCGCTAGCCTTTGTCGAACCCGCCGACCCCGTTCCGGCGCTCCCGAGGTACCGCCATGCTGGACGAACGCAAGATCGCCATCCTCCGAGCGATCGTGCACGAGTACATCGCGACGGCTCAACCCGTCGGTTCGACGCACATCGCTCAGGCCCCCGGCGTCCACGTCAGTTCCGCCACGGTGCGCAACGAGATGGCCGTGCTCGAGCAGGAGGGGTACCTCGTCCAGCCGCACACGTCCGCGGGGCGCATCCCGACCGACAAGGGCTACCGGCTGTTCGTCGACACCCTCACGTCGCCGAGCCCGCTCGATTCGGTCGTCACCCGTCGGGTCGGCGAGTTCTTCGACGCAGCACACGGCCGGCTCGAGGAGATGCTGCACCAGACGAGCGACCTGCTCGCACAGCTCACCCGTCACGCCTCGCTCGTCGTCGGGCCCGCCGCCGACCGTGCGGTCGTCCGCTCGGTGCAGGTGGTGAGCCTCGCCCCACGGGTGGCCGTGGTGGTGGCCGTGCTGTCGAACGGGTCGGTCGAGAACGAGACGATCGAGTTCGACACCGACGTGAGCGACCTGCGGGTCTCCACGGCGAGCGCCCACCTGGCGCACGGCCTCACGAACCGGGCCGTCGAGTCCGACTGGACACCGTCGAGCGGTGATCCCGAGGTCGACACGATCTGCAGCGCCGCGCACGCCGCATTGCTCGGTGCCGGCCAGCGCGAGCCGGTGTTCGTCGGTGGGACGAGCGTGGTCGCTCAGGCGTTCGACGCGGTCGACACGGTGCGCACCGTGTTGCAGACGCTCGAGCAGCAGTACGTGATGGTGTCTCTCGTGCGCGATGTGCTCGGGCGGGGACTGTCGGTCGCGATCGGGGCCGAACACGGCATCGAGCCGCTCGCGGCGTGCTCGGTGGTCGTGGCGCCGGTGGTGGTCGACGGGGAACACGTCGGTACCGTCGGCGTGCTCGGGCCCACCCGCATGAACTATCCACAAGCGCTGGCCACGGTCGAGGTGGTCAGCGAACGACTCGGCAAGCATCTCGGCGAAGGGGCAGGCTGACTCGTGGCCGATTACTACGAACTGCTGGGGGTGGCTCGCACCGCCAGTCCGGACGAGATCAAGAAGGCGTACCGCAAGCGCGCTCGCGAGCTGCATCCCGACGCCAACCCCGGCGACGCCGCGGCGGAGGAACAGTTCAAGCAGGTCGCGAAGGCCTACGAGGTGCTGAGCGACCCCGAGCAGCGGGCTCGCTACGACCGCTTCGGCGACGCCGGTGTCGGCGGCAACGGGGGGCCGAACCTCGGCGACGTGTTCGGTGGCGGTGGGCTCGGCGACCTGTTCGACGCGTTCTTCGGCGGCGGGGGAGGGGGCGGTTTCGGCGGTCGCGGTCCCGCCGGTCCGCCGCGGGGTCAGGATCTCGAGGTCGTCGCCGACATCTCGCTCGAGCAGGCCGTGTTCGGGGCCACCATGCCGGTGACGGTCCGCACCGCGGTGCGCTGCGACGACTGCGGTGGCAACGGCGCGGCCGAGGGCACACAGCCCGTCACCTGCTCCGAGTGCAACGGCCGTGGCCAGGTACAACGCGTGCGTCAGAGCCTGCTCGGCCAGATGGTCACCACGTCGGCGTGCCCGCGCTGCGGCGGCGTCGGCCAGGTGATCGCCTCGCCCTGCCACACCTGCCAGGGCGAGGGGCGCACGATCACCGAGAAGACCTACCAGGTCGACATCCCCGCCGGTGTCGACACGGGGTCGACGCTCCGGCTCACCGGCCGTGGCGCGGTGGGCCCACGCGGCGGCGCCGCCGGCGACCTGTACGTCCACGTGCGGGTGGCGGCCCACGAACGGTTCGTGCGCGACGGCGACGATCTGTTCGTCGACCTGCCGGTCTCGATCGCCCAGGCCTCGCTCGGCACGAAGTTCGTGCTGCCCACCCTCGACGGCGACGAGGAGATCGTCGTGCCCGCCGGCACCCAGCCGGGCAAGGAGTTCCTCATCCGTGGCAAGGGCGTCACCCGGCTGCAGGGCCGCGGGCGCGGCGATCTACGCGTCCGCGTGGCGGTGGAGGTGCCCACCAAGCTCACCGACGCCGAGGTCGATCTGCTGCGCCGCTTCGCCGAGGGCCGGGGCGAGCACGTGCATACCGAGCAGGGCCTGTTCAGCCGCATAAAGTCTGCGTTCTCATGAACCCGCTGCTGCGCAACTCCGAGGCCCACGTCTTCGTCGATTCGCTCGCTTCGCCGCAGTTGGCGTTCGAGGACGAGCACCACCTCGACCGGTCGCTGCGCCTCGAGGAGACCGACGTCGTGTCGGTGAGCGACGGACAGGGGCGGTGGGCGACCGCCACGTGGAGCCGTCGCCGAGGCCTCGAGCTCACCAGCAAGATCCACGAGGATCCCGAACGGCCACCGCTCGTGATCGGCTGCGCGATCCCGAAAGGCGACCGTCCCGAGTTGGTCGTGCAGAAGCTCACCGAGCTCGGCGTCAACCGGATCTCGTTCTACGAGACCACCCGTTCGGTGGTGCGGTGGGACGCCGAACGCCGGTCCAAGCAGCTCGAACGGATGAAGCGCATCGCGCGGGAAGCGGCGATGCAGAGCCGGCGCACGTTCTTGCCGCGGATCGAGTTCACGACGTTCGAGCGGATGCTCGAGCAGAACGGCATGGCGATCGCCGAGGTGGGTGGCCGCGATCCGATCGACGAGGCGGTCACCGGCGTCCTCGTCGGCCCCGAAGGCGGGTTCGAACGTGACGAGCTCGATTACGCCGTGCCGAAGATCGGGCTGTCCCGCAACATCCTGCGGGTCGAGACCGCGGCGATCGTCGCCGCCGCGATGCTGGTGGCAGCGCATGCCTGACGCCGTGGCCGAGGCCGGCGCTTGACGAGGTCTTGACAACTGAACGTGATGGTTTCAACACTCCCCGTTGTTTTTCTCGGCGGAGTGTGGCAAGATCGAGGCGTTCGACGGTGGACGGGCACCTTCGACGCGAGCTCGAGGAGAGCGGGAACCGATGCGTGATTTCGACGACGACGACGTCCATTCGTCGCCCTACAGCCGAAAGGTGGGCGAGCGCCTGCGCGTGATCAGGCGACAGAAGCGGCTGTCCCTGCAAGAGGTCGAGGCCGCCTCGGGCGACGAGTTCAAGGCGTCGGTGCTCGGCGCCTACGAGCGTGGCGAGCGTGCCATCTCCGTGCCGCGCCTCGAGCGCCTCGCGAAGTTCTACAACGTCCCCGTCGACCAGCTGCTGCCGCGCGAAGACGTGTCGATCCCGGCCGAGAACGATCCGGCCGCGGCGCGCAAGATCGCGATCGACCTGGTGAAGCTCGGCCAGCTGAGCGGCCAGCCGTTCGAGATGCTCATCCGTTTCCTGAAGATGATCCAGGTGCAGCGCCAGGACTTCAACGGCAAGGTCATCACCGTCCGCGGCGACGACACCCGGGCGATCGCTGCGATGCTCGACGTGCCGGTCGACCAGTGCGGCGAGCGCCTCGACGCGCTCGACCTGCTGTTCCACCCCTGACGCGCCGTCCCGCTCGCTCGTAGCCTGGGCGGGTGCGCGAAGCATTCGGCGTCTACGTCCACATCCCGTTCTGCGCGCGACGCTGCGACTACTGCTCGTTCGCCACCTGGACCGATCGCCACCATCTCCAGCGTGACTACCTCGACGCGCTCCACCGCGACATCGGGCGCAGCGTCGACCGGCCGGCGACCACGGTGTTCGTCGGCGGCGGCACCCCCACACTCGTCGACCCGGACGGTCTCGCCGCCGTGATCCGCTCGATCCCGGTGGTCGATGGCGCCGAGGTGACCGTCGAGTGCAACCCCGACGACGTCACGGTCGAGATGCTCGCCACGTACCGGGCCGCCGGGGTGAACCGGGTGAGCGTCGGCGTGCAGTCGATGGTGCCGCAGGTGCTCGCCTCGCTCGGCCGCTGGCACCAACCCGACAACGTCGAGCGGGCCGTCGAGGCGATCCGTGCGGTCGGGATGCCGACGTGGAACCTCGACCTCATCTACGGCGGTGCTGGCGAGACCCTCGCCGACTGGGAGCGCACGCTGCGCCGGTCGGTCGCGCTCCAGCCGCCGCACGTGTCGGCGTACGCCCTCACCGTGGAGGCGGGCACGCCGCTGGCCGCCCAGCCCGACCGCCACCCCGACGACGACGACCAGGCCGACAAGTACGAGCTCGCCGACGACGTGCTCACCGCAGCGGGCCTCGCCAACTACGAGGTGAGCAACTGGGCACGTCCGGGACACGAGTCGCGCCACAACCGCCTCTACTGGTTGCAGGCCGACTACCTGGGCTTCGGCGCCGCGGCGCACTCCCACCGCACCGGGCGGCGGTGGTGGAACGTGCGCACGCCCGACCGCTACATCGCCGCCGTCGCCGCCGGCGAGTCGACCGAAGCAGCGGGGGAGACCCTCGACGACGACACCCGCCGGATCGAGGGCCTGCAGCTCGCGCTGCGGATGCGCGAAGGCGTGCCGGCCGACGCGTTCGACCCGGCAGATCTCGACCGGCTCGACGGTCTCGTCGAGGTACGCGACGGTCGAGCACTGCTCACTCGACGGGGCCGGTTGCTCGCGAACGAGGTCTCGATGCACCTTCGCTGACCAGCGTGTCGACGGTGCGTGGCCAGACGGGTGGACTCGCCACGCCGTGTGGCCGAAGCCTCATCCTCCACGTGAGGTCGAGTCCAGGTCGACCCGGCGACCCCGTCGAATTCCGCTGATCGAGATGCGCGGCCACCTCGTGGCGTTGCTAGCATCGCCGTGCGCTGCCGTCAGGCAGCCGCGGGCGTGTAGCTCAGTTGGTTAGAGCGCCACCATGACACGGTGGAGGTCTCGGGTTCGAATCCCGCCACGCCCACGACGACCGGGAGATCGCCCGGTCGTACCCGGATGCCGGCTCGCCCTCCCGCTGAAGCTGCCCGAACCGCTCACTGCTGCCAGGTGATGGCACGTCGTCGAGAACTCCCTCCACCGACTTCGCGCGCTTGTGCTTGACACTACCCATACCCGTAGGGGTATAACTCCACATCTGATCGTGGCGCCGAAGCCCACGACGGGGAGGGGAACCACATGCTGCAGGGGCACCATCGCATCGTCATCGTCGGGGCGGGGACGGGCGGGATCGCCGTCGCGGCCCGGCTGATCAACGAAGGCGAACACGACATCGCGATCATCGATCCGTCGGCGACGCACTTCTATCAGCCGCTCTGGACGCTCGTCGGGGGAGGGCGGGCCAAGGTCGGGTCCACGGTACGCGACCAGCGCTCACTCATCCCGGCGGGCGTCCGCTGGATCCAGAAGGCGGCGGCCGGCTTCGATCCCGACAACAAGCGGGTGCTGCTCGCCGACGGAGGTGCGATCGGCTACGACGCGCTCGTCGTCGCGCCCGGCATCCAACTCGACTGGGACCAGTTGCCCGGGTCGGCCGAGACGCTCGGCCGCAACGGCGTGTCGTCCAACTACACCGTCGACCTCGCGCCGAAGACGTGGGACATGATCCGCAACCTGCGCTCCGGCACGGCGGTGTTCATGATGCCGACCGGCCCGATCAAGTGCGCCGGCGCCCCGCAGAAGATCGCCTATCTGGCCGCCGACCACTGGCGCAAGCAGGGCGTGCTGAAGAACATCGAGGTCGTGATGGTGCTCCCGACGCCCGGCATGTTCGGCGTCCCCGAGTTCGCGAAGGTGCTCGAGCAGGTGGTCGACCGGTACGGCATCCAGGTGCGGTTCCAGAGCGTCGTGTCCGAGGTCGATCCCGATCAGCGCCAGGTGGTGATCCAGGACCTGGCCGGCGACACGAAGTCGACGCTCGGCTACGACTTCCTGCACGCCGTGCCGCCGCAGAGCGCACCGAACTGGGTGAAGGCGAGCCCGCTGTCCGTCCCCGGTGACGCCAAGGGCTGGATCGACATCGACAAGAACACGATGCAGCACGTCCGGTACCCCGACGTGTTCGCGCTCGGCGACGCCGGCAGCAGCCCCAACTCGAAGACCGGCGCAGCGATCCGCAAGCAGGCGCCGGTGGTGGTGCAGAACGTGATCGACCAACTGCGTGGCAACGAGATCAACCGCCACTACGACGGCTACGCGTCGTGTCCGATCGTCACGGCTCGCAACAAGATGCTGCTCGCCGAGTTCGACTACACGATGCGTCCGCACAAGACGGTGCCGCTGATCGACACCCAGCGCGAGCGCTTCGACATGTATTTGCTGAAGCGCCACGGTCTGCCGTTCATGTACTGGAACATCCTCATGAAGGGCAAGGGGATGACGACGCCCGGGGCGTTCGCGAGTTGATCGCCGACGGCGAGCGGCTCGCTGGCCGCTCGCCGTGTCGCTCGCCATCGTGGGGCTCACCGTGATGGTGTCGGGATCCTGCGAGGTGGTCGCGGATCACCCTGCAGGGCCGGCGGTCGGCGGTTGGGTGTCGGAGGCTCGAGTTCTGGGCGCCACGCTCGGACGACGCCGCAGGTGGGATCTGGGTGCCGGCGCCCAGGACCTGGCCGCGGAATTCTTGGGCGCCAGCCACGACTCACCGGTGCTGGTCGGCGGCGAGCGCTGGCACCCAGAAGCTTCGCGCTCGCAGGCGCCGATGTGCCGCTCGCCATGCCGCCGACGGCATCCGCCGGCGGTCCGTCGGGACCTCGAGGAATCGGTGGCTGTCGGTGGGCGGCCTCCCGGGCGTGGGTCGTGTGCGGGTCGCACGAGGTGAGTGAGGCGACGGTGCGGGCGAGTGGGCGTCGGATATGAGGTGCTCGCGCCGTCGGGGGGCACGATGACGAGCACCCGTTACGTCGCCGTTACACGCGTTCTGACCGGCACACCGACCTCAGGAGGCCAGCGCGGTCAAGGGCTCGCCGCACTCGAGCGCGTCGATGTCGCGCACGATCACGCGGCCGCGTCCCACCTCCACCAGTCCGCGCTCGGCCAGGCCGCGCAACACACGGTTGAGCGTGGGGCGACGCGTCGCACAGAGCTGCGCCAGTTCGGCCTGGCCGAGCGGCACCACGGCCGTCCCCGTGCCCTGATCGCGATCTCGTGCGAGATGGACCAGCCAGCTCACGACGCGTGTCTCGACGATCGGATCGCGCCCGGCAGCGGCCGCACGATCCCTCGACGCGACCCGCTTGGCCAGCAGGTCGACGAGCTCGGCAGCGCAGCGACCGTCGCGGGCGATCGCATCGCGAGCGTCACGGATGTGCACGACCGTGAGCGACAGGCGAGTCACCGCGCGTACCGTGGTGGTGCGGCCCGCGACGTCGAGCAGGGCTTCGTGGCCGAGCAGGTGTCCGGCCGTGACGAGGTCGAGCGCGACGTCGTCGCACGACCGATGGTCGAACGCCGTCACCAGGGCGTCGCCACCGGTGACGAAGGCCATCGTGACGGCGGGTGAGGCGGCGAGCCAGAGATTCCGACCGGGTTCGACGATCCGTCGGTGGCCCTGCGAGAAGAGGTGCGGGATGACGATGGTGGACGCAGACACGTGCGTCGACTCCCCCTCCGCGCACTGTCTGCGCGGCGTTCCGCCCGTCGAGCACCATAGCGGGGGAGGGCCGCACGGGCAAGCACCTTTCCCGGTCGAGTCGGCGATGAAGGCCTCGCTCCGTCAGGGGGTGGCGGCCTGCTGGGTGAAGTCGGCGACGTAGATCGCGAGCGCGCCGGCCACCGACATGCCGGAGATCAGCCAGAAGCGGATGATCACCTTGGTCTCGGGCCAGCCGCCGATCTCGAAGTGGTGGTGGATCGGCGACAGGCGGAACAGCCGGCGTGTCCGGCCCGAGGCGCGGAACACGATCATCTGCAGCGCCACCGAACCGATCTCGATGACGTTCAGCCCGCACAACAGCGGCAGGAGCAGCTGCGTGTTCGTGGCCAGCGCGAGCAGCGCGAGCGCGGAGCCGAGTCCGAGTGCACCGACGTCGCCCATGAAGATGTCGGCCGGAGCGCCGTTCCACCACAGGAAGCCGACGCATGCGCCGGCGAACGCGGCGGCGAAGACGGCGAGGTCGTACGGGTCGACGAGTGACGGGTAGATCGTCGGATTGCGGAAGCCGAGATAGGCGATCGCCGTGAACGCGACGAACCCGAGCAACGCCGAGCCGGCAGCGAGCCCGTCGAGACCGTCGGTGACGTTGACGGCGTTGGTGGTGGCGAACACCATCGCGCCGGCCCACAGCACCCAGGCGACCGCGCCGAGTTGCCATCCCGGCGTCTCGGCGCGGGTGAGCGACAGCCGGGTGTCGATGTCGGTGAGTGCCACGAGCGCCACGGCCCCGGCGAGTGCGGCGCCGAGGGTGATGTAGCCCTTGTGTCGCCAGAGCACGCCACGGTTGTGGCCCGAGCGCACCTTCAGGGAGTCGTCCCAGAAACCGATCGCTGCCATCACCGCGACGACGAGCCACATGAGCGCGGTCTGGCGCGAGAACACGACACCTTGGCGGAGGTGACTGACGAGGTACCCGACGAATGCGGCGAACAACACGGCGAGTCCACCCATCGTCGGCGTGCCCGACTTGTGGAGGTGATCCGGGACCGCGACGTTCAATTCGTCCTTCACCAGGATCGGTTGGCTCAAGCGGTGCTCGCGCATGCGCCGTGCCATGAATCCGGTGCCGAACAGCGACAGCAACAACGCGACGCCGCCGGCGAGGAGTGGTGCGATCATCGGTGGGCCGACGCGAGGCGCCGCGGGTGTGGGGGTCGGTGGACGGACACGGTGTTCCCACGACTACCGAGCCGGGCTGCGGGCACGCCAGTGCCGGAAGTCCCTCGGGCCCCCGGCGGTCGCCCGTCGCGGTGCCGACGGGTCGAAGGTCCTGCGGGGAACGGGACCTTTCGCGCCACGTTCACGAGTGCACGTGGTGGTACGTTCCGAGATCACGTACGGCAACGACGCCGTCCGTCGTCACCAACGTGGCTGCGTGCAGGCCGGTCGGAGTGCACGGGTCATCAGACGTCAGGCCGGCTTCGGAGGGGGAGCAGGAACATGACCGACATCGTGGATCGCACGGGCGAGACCGAGCAGATCGACTCCATCGTCATCCGATTCGCGGGTGACTCGGGCGACGGCATGCAGTTGACCGGCGATCGCTTCACCTCGGCGAGCGCGGTCTTCGGCAACGACCTGTCCACCCTGCCCGACTATCCGGCCGAGATCCGCGCGCCAGCCGGCACGGTGAACGGCGTCTCGAGCTTCCAGGTCCACATCAGCGATCACGACATCACCACGCCCGGCGACGCGCCCACGGTGTTGATCGCAATGAACCCGGCGGCGCTGAAGGCCGACCTCGGTCGGCTCTCGCCCGGTGGCACCGTGATCCTCAACATCGACACCTTCGACGAGCGCAACCTCGAGAAGGCCGAGTACACCTCGAACCCGCTCGAGGACGGCACGCTCACCGGGTTCAAGGTGATCGAGGTGCCGATGACGTCGCTCACGAAGGACGCCGCCGCACCGCTCGGGGTGAAGCCGCGCGACGCCGACCGGTCGAAGAACTTCTTCGCGCTCGGCCTCGTCAGCTTCATGTACTCGCGGCCGATCGAAGCGACGCTCGACTGGATCGACGAGCGGTTCGCGAAGAACGACCTCGTGCGCCAGAGCAACCGCGCCGCGTTCATGGCCGGCTACCACTACGGCGAGACGACCGAGGAGTTCGGCCACCGCTACATCGTCAAGCCCGCCCACCTGCCGCCGGGCGAGTACACCAACATCACCGGCAACGTCGCGCTCGCCTGGGGACTCGTCGCCGCAGCGCATCTCGCGAAGCTGCCGCTCACGCTCGGCTCGTACCCGATCACGCCGGCGAGCGACATCCTCCACGAGTTGTCGAAGCACAAGAACTTCGGTGTGCGCACCGTCCAGGCCGAGGACGAGATCGCGGCCGCGGCGCTCGCCGTCGGCGCGTCCTTCGCCGGTCATCTCGGCATCACCACCACCTCGGGGCCCGGCGTGGCGTTGAAGAGCGAGGCCACGTCGCTCGCCGTGTCGCTCGAGGTGCCGTTCCTGCTCGTCGACATCCAGCGCGGCGGACCGTCGACGGGACTGCCCACCAAGACCGAGGCGGCCGACCTCAACATCGCGATGTTCGGACGGCACGGCGAGGCGCCGCTGCCGATCGTGGCGAGTTACAGCCCGGCGCACTGCTTCTTCGCCGCGATCGAAGCGGCCCGCATCGCGCTCAAGTACCGCACACCGGTGATCCTGCTGAGCGACGGCTACCTGGCCAACGGCTCCGAGCCGTGGAAGCTGCCCGACGTCGACACCCTGCCGGACATCTCGGTGCCGTTCGCCACCGAACACAACCACGTCAACGCCGACGGCAGCACCGAGTTCTGGCCGTACCTGCGCGACCCCGACACGCTGGCGCGGCCGTGGGCCATCCCGGGCACGCCCGGGATGATGCACCGCGTCGGCGGCATCGAGAAGCAGGACGGCACCGGGAACATCAACTACTCGCCGGCCAACCACGAGAAGATGGTGCACCTGCGTGCCGCGAAGGTGGCCCGCATCGCCGACGACTACGCCCCGACAGCGGTGCACGGCGACGCCGACGCCGACGTGTGCGTGCTCGGCTGGGGCAGCACGTGGGCGGCGATCGACGCCGCGGTCCAACGAACCAGACGACGAGGGCAGAAGGTGGCGTGGGTGCATCTCATGCACCTCAACCCGCTCCCGAACGACCTCGGCACGATCCTGCAGGGATTCCGCAAGGTGATCGTGCCCGAGCTCAACCTCGGGCAGTTGTGCCGCATCGTGCGGGCGGAGTACCTCGTCGACGCGACGGCGGTCACGAAGGTGCAGGGCATGCCGTTCACGGCACTGGAGATCGAAGACGCGATCGAGCGAGCGCAGGAGGAGCTGTCGTGACCGACACATCCGTTCGTCTCACGACGAAGAAGGACTGGGCCAGCGACCAGGAGGTGCGCTGGTGCCCCGGCTGCGGCGACTACGGCATCTTGCAGGCCGTCCAGTTCCTGATGCCCGAACTCGGCGTGGCACCCGAGAACACGGTGTTCGTCAGCGGCATCGGTTGTTCGAGCCGGTTCCCGTACTACATGAACACCTACGGCGTGCACGGGATCCACGGTCGTGCACCGGCGATCGCCACGGGGGTGGCCGTCGCTCGGCCCGATCTCGACGTCTGGGTGATCACCGGTGACGGCGACGCGCTGTCGATCGGCGGCAACCACTTCATCCATGCGCTGCGCCGCAACGTGAACCTCACGATCCTCATGTTCAACAACCGGATCTACGGTCTGACGAAGGGCCAGTACAGCCCGACGTCCGAGGTCGGCAAGGTCACCAAGAGCACCCCGATGGGCAGCATCGACCCGCCGTTCAATCCGTTGGCGGTGGCACTCGGCGCCGAGGCGAGCTTCGTCGCCCGCACCCACGACCTCGACCGCAAGCACATGATCGAGACCTTCCGGGCCGCGCACGATCACCGCGGTGCATCGTTCGTCGAGATCTTCCAGAACTGCAACGTGTTCAACGACGGTGCCTTCGACGAGGTGACCGGCCGCGAACACCGTCCGGCCAACCTCATCGACCTGAAGCACGGCGAACCGATCCGCTTCGGACCCGATCGCGAGCGCGGCGTGGTGATGGGCAGCGACGGCCAGCTGCGGATCGTCGACGTGGCCGAGGTGGGCGAGGACGCGATCCTCGTCCACGACGCACACCGGGTCGATCCGAGTCTCGCCTTCGCACTCGCCCGGCTGAGCACCGACGACCACTCGCCCACACCGTTCGGTGTCTTCCGCTCGGTCGAGCGCCCCGACTACGGCACCGAGGTGGGCGCGCAGCTCGCCGGGGCTGCGGCGAAGAAGGGCCCCGGCGACCTGTCGTCGTTGCTCCGCTCGAACGGCACCTGGCAGGTCACCGAGCAGATGTAGCCCCTCGGGATCGACGCCTGGTGGGCGTCTGCCCACCCCACGTCGTGGTCGACCCGCGACGACGCACTCGCGGCTACCGTGCTGGTCACGACCGGCGCCGGCGGTGGCGTCCGGGTCGGCGGAAGGAGCCTCGTGACCGCGATGTCCACGCCCCGGATCGTTGCGCTGATCCTCGTCGTGCTGGTCGCGATCGCCCTCGTGGTGCTCCTGCTGTGGTGGCGCCGCCGGCGTGCGGCCGCCGTCGCCGCGGAGCGAACACGCGAGCAGTCGTGGCACGAGACACGTGGGTACGTGATCACCGAGGGCGAGTCGCCGCCGCCGGAGGGCTGGTCGGGGCCGAGACGGACGGAGGCGTCGCGTGACGTCGAGGCATCGGAGCGTCCGGCAGGTCCGGCAGGTCCGGCACGGCCGGCAGGTCCGGCACGGCCGGAGCGTGCGGCCCGTCCGGTCCGGGACGAGTCGATCTGGTGGGAGACCGCCGGCCGTGGCGCGGCGACGCCGGGCGCCGGCGCGAGCGGTGTCGCCACCCAGCTGGCCACCGTGGTCGATGTCGACCGGGTGGGCGCCGATGCGGCCGAGACCGACGCACCCGTCGCGACGACCGAGACGGCAGCCACCGCAACGACCGACGATCCCCGAGGTGATCTCGTCGACGGGACGGCGGCCGGCGGATCCGGTGCCGGTGACATCGTCGGCGCCACGTCGACGGACGGCCTGTCGGTGACGGGGGAGGGGGAGCCACGTCCAGCGGCCTCGCGTCGTGTGGCGTTCGTGCGCCGGCTGCCCAGCACCTCGGGGAGTGGACCGGACCGTGCCGAGCTGGCGCGCACGTGGGCGGGCCCGGCGTGGGAGGACACGCCGGCCGACCTGCCGACCCCACCGGCCCGGATCGAGACGGTCACCGATGCGTCGCCCGCGGGGGTGGCAGCCGCACCGGACGCGGTCGAGCCGGACGCGGTCGAGCCGGACGCGGTCGAGCCGGACGCGGTCGAGCCGGACGCGGTCGAGCCGGACGCGGTCGAGCCGGACGCGGTCGAGCCGGACGCGGTCGAGCCGGACGCGGTCGAGCCGGACGCGGTCGAGCCGGACGCGGTCGAGCCGGACGCGGTCGAGCCGGACGCGGTCGTCGACATCTCGTCCGACGACGAGGTGATCGACCGGGTCGATCGGGCGGGCGTGCTGGAGCGCGAACTCGACGCGGCTCGCGAGCGGGTGCGTCAGTTGGAATCCGAACGAGCCGAGCAGCTGCGTGGGTTGCACGACGTGGCGACCGAGTACCGGCGGCGAGGCGAGCTCATCCGCAGCCTGCGCGACACCGTGTCGGGCATGTCGGCCGATGCCGCCACGCGTGACGAACGGCTCCACGAGCTGGAGACCGCACTGTCGATCACGTCGGCCGACCTGCGCAACGCGCAGGCGGCGTTGGCCGGGCGTGACGAGCGCGTGCGCCGTTTGGAGGCCGCACTCGTCGACCGCGACGACCGCCTGCGGTCGCTCGAATCCGAACTCGCGCTGTTGAGCGGCAAGATCATCGAGCTCGAAGGCGGCGCGGGCGTCTGACCCCGGCCGGCTCGGACGGCTCAGCCGCCCAGTGCCCGATCGACCACCTGCTGGCTCTCACGCGCGGCCGCTGCGAAGATGCCCTTGCTCATCAGGCTCGACTCCCGCTTGCGGCGCTGGAGGTAGATCGCCGCCCGGCCTTCGTGGATCGCCGGCTCGTCGGGTGCCGCCCAACCCGCCAGATCGGCGAAATGGCACGCGAGTCGCAGGTCGTCGTCGGCGGCTGCCTGCTCCGCCCGGCGGAGCAACACGTCGGCGCCGCCGGCCAGCTCGGCGATCGCCGACGCCAGCTGTGCATCGGGTGACGGCTTGAGTCGCGACGCAGCACCGTCCCACCAGCCGCCGAACTGGCGCCAGATGCCCCGGACGACGAACTCGGGCTCGTCGTAGAGGGGTCGCAGGTACGGCTTCGCCAGGGTCTCCGGTGGCACGGCGACGGTGTGCACGATGGTGTCGAGCGTCTCGCCCGCGTTCATCATCGCGATCACGTCGGACACGAGCTGTTCGAGGGCCGAGGCCACGTCGTCGAGCACGCGAGCGATGCGTTCCTTGCCGGCGATCGGCAGCCCGTGGGCCGGCAGCAGCAGCTCGGGCTCGCGTTCGATCATCGCCCGCAGCGCGGCGGCCCACTCGATCGGATACCGCTGCACCTTCTGCGGGTTGCCGGCGTTCGGGAAGTTCCAGATGAGGAAGTCACCGGTCATCACCCAGCGCTGCTCGGGGAAGTAGGCCCACAGATGATCGTCGGTCTCGCCTCGCGCGTGGTGGAACTCGACGTCGAAGCGACCGACCTGCATCCGATCGAACGAGCCGACCTCGCGGTCGGGGCGCAGCGTCCGTGCCGGCAGGAAGCGACGCGCGTTCGGGTTGGCGCTGATCGCAACACCGTCGTCGCCACCGTCGCCGCCGACGTTCAGGTTCAAGTCGCCGGACACGCCGCCGAACTGGCGGGCGTTGATGATCAGGTTCCAGTTGTTGGTGTACGTGTACCGGTCCATCCGCTTGGCGACGTTCTGGTGGCCGACCACGATCGGGTGGTCGTCGGCGAAGAACATGCTGCCGCCGACGTGATCGGCGTGGCCGTGGGTGTACACGAGGTGGCGCACCGGCTCGTTCCGCCAGCCCTTGATCGCCTCGACCACCTGCTGGCCGGTGTGAGCGCCCGAGGCGTCGAACGCGATCAGCCCATCGCCGGTGTCGGCCACCACCGAGTGGCTGAAGCTCTCCACCATCGCGAGGCCGTCGCCCACCTCGCTCAGTTCGCCGGTGGTGCGGTTGACCGGTTGGTCGGCGATCCCGGAGTCGATGATCCGTGACGAGAGGTCGAGCAGGTCTGCCATGCGCGCACCGTAGTCCGCCGATCGGGGTGGTGCTGCGCCCAGGTCAGGCGGCGTCGGCCGGATGTGCGGCCAGGTGGGCGGCGGCATCGACCGGGGTCGGCGACGTGTACCCGACTGGCAGCCGGACGGTGCCGGCGCTGGTGCCGACGAACACCTGGAAGGCGTGGTACCCGGCGTACAGCTGCGGCACGTCGCGCAGGTTCTCGGCGTACGCGGTCACCACCGCCACGTAGCCGTCGTGGGGGTTGTACTGGTGCAGCGCCGCCTGCATGTCGGTCGGCCCGCCGCTGCGCGCGAGATAGGTGGCGGCACCGATGATCGCGTCGCGGGCGACCGTGGGATCGCCGCTGCAACACTCGATCCAGGTGGATGGCAGGAACTGCATCGGCCCCACGGCGCCGGCGCTCGACACACCTTGGATGCGCCCCATGCGTGTCTCCTGCAGATGGATCGCCGCGAGCCAGTACCAGGCGATGCCGGTGAGCTGTTCGGCCTCTCGGTAGTGAGCGAGCAGCACGTCGGGGGCCTCGGGCGGCACGATCGTCCACGCCGGCAGTTCGCTCGGCGGCGTGCTGGGTGTGGTGTCAGCTGCGTTGCGCGCCTGCAGGAACTGGCGGGCGCGCACGGTCCGCTCGACGGTCGGTCGAACGGTGGGGTCCAGCGCCGCGAGGACCGGTTCGTCCAGCTCGGGTACGTCGGCCAGGGCGCGGAGCAGCAGCTGGTACTGGCGGCCGGCCTCCTCGACGGCCTCGGGCGGTGAGGCTGGATCGCGGATGGTGAGCTCGGCCGACGACAGCGCGGCAGCGAACGTCGCGGCATCGGTGGGCACCACGGCGAGACGTGCGGTCGACGGCGTGGTCGTCGACGTGTCGGTGGCGCCGGTGGCGCCGGTGGTATCGGTGGCGATTGCCGCAGTGGCAGCGGGTTCGTCCGGCGCGACCGACGTCGGCGGCGTGCCCGGCCCGGTGATCAACCCCGACGGGATCGGGCCCTCGGCGTCGCTCCTCGTGCTGCAGCCCGACCCGATCCCCGACCCGAGCGTGCCCAGCACGAGCACCGCGAAGGCCCGGCTCGTGTGGCGTCGGCGCATCCCCCGAGTCTCGCGTCGCCCGCCCCCACCCGGGTTGCACCCCCGAGCTTCGTGAGCCGAATGCGCACCGGCTGCGCATCCGGCTCACGAACGGGTCAGCGGGGGAGGCCGAGCACTCGTTCGCCGAGGATGTTGCGCATCACGTTCGAGGTGCCGCCCATGATCGTGTAGCCGGGCGTGTACAGCAGGCCGTGCACCACGTCGCTCCACAGCGTCGCCTCGGCCCCGAACACCCGCGACACGAACTGGGACACCCGGGCCTCGTGCTCGGTGCAGAAGCACTTGGTGGCGGCGGAGAAGCCGGCCGGCGCTTGCTTCAGCACCTCGCGGATCACGAGGATGCGGCCGATCCGGTACTGGATCTCGAGCTGTGCGATCTCCTGGCGGATCAGCGGGTCGGCGAGGTCGGCTCGAGCCTTTGCCATCTCGTACAGCGCTCGGTTGCTCACCAACCGGTCGATGCCGCCGCGCTCGTGCTCCAACTGGCGCATCGTCTGCTTGAACGCATTGCCCTCCACGCCGACGAGGTTCTCGACCGGCACCCGCACGTCGGTGAAGAACACCTCGCAGAAGTGCCGGTTCGTGGTCATGTCGGTGATCGGGCGCACCTCGATACCCGGCGTGTCCATCGGGACGATGATCTCGCTGATACCGGCGTGCGGCGGGCCATCGGTGCTGGTGCGGCAGATGAGGTAGCAGTAGTCGCTCTGGGCGCCGAAGCTCGTCCAGATCTTCTGGCCGTTGATCACCCATTCGTCGCCCTGCCGTTCGGCCGAGGTCTTCAGGCTGGCGAGGTCGGAGCCGGCGTTCGGCTCGCTCATCCCGATGCACCAGGTGGTCTCTCCGGACAGGATCTTCGGGAGGAACTCGGCCTGCTGGTCGGGCCGGCCGTAGGTGATGAGCGTCGGGCCCATCTGGCGGTCGCCGAACCACATCGCTGCGATCGGGGCGCCGGCAGCGATCATCTCCTCGCCGACGATCAGCCGTTCGATCGCCGGCCGGCCGCCGCCGCCGAACTCGACCGGCCAGGTCATGCCGATCCAGCCGTGCGCCGCCATCTCCTTGGCGAAATCCTTCGAGTACCCGTTGATCCAGCTGTCGTTGTGCCGTCCGAACCGGGCGACGGCGTCCTGCGCCACCGTGCGAGCCCGTTCGCGGAGCTCGATCTGCTCGGGAGTCCAGGAGAAGTCCATCGGCGGGATGCTAGGTCGCCGCGGTCGGCGGGGGTGGACTCCGTCGTCGTCCGCCGCGACGTGACATCAGCCGAAAGCTGATCGAGCCGATAAATGTGATCGGATTGGTCGGGAATTGATACAGTGATCGCTGTGACCGCCACCGCAGCCCGCTCCTTCGACGTGTCGAGCCTCGACCTCGATGCGCTGAACGCCGAGTTCGCCGCACACGGCGACGCCACGTTGATGATCCGCTGGTTGGTCGAGACGATCCCGGTCGACCGGCTGATCGTCGCCTCGGCGATGACGAGCGACACCGTGCTCGTCGACGTGGCGGCCAGGGTGGCACCCGGGATCGAGGTGCTGTTCCTCGACACCGGCTACCACTTCGGCGAGACGCTCGCGACCGTCGATGCAGTCGAGAGGAAGTACCCGATCAAGCTCGTCGTCGCCCCGGCGCCGCCGATCGGCGACGCCCGCTACGAGACCGACCCCGACGGCTGCTGCCACGAGCGCAAGGTGGTGCCGCTCGAGCAGGGCCTCGCCGGCCGCCTCGGCTGGATCAGCGGCGTCCGTCGCAGCGACAGCGAGGTGCGGGCCAACACGCCGTTCGTGCAGATCGACACGCGCGGGCTGGTGAAGCTGAATCCGCTGGCGGCGTGGACCGACGCCGACCTCGCCACCTACGCCGCGATCCACGAGGTGCCGCTCAACCCGCTGCTCGATCAGGGCTACCCATCGATCGGGTGCTGGCCGTGCACCCGCAAGCCGGCCGACGGCGAGCACGCCCGGGCCGGGCGGTGGAGCGCTCACGCCAAGACCGAGTGCGGCCTGCACCTCTGATCCGCCCCGCCCGACGCCTGCCCCAGCTCGCGAACCCCCATCCGAAGCGCCCGAGGAGACGACGATGACCGTGATCGACCACACCAGTGCCGAGTTCGACGATCCCGAGCGGATCGGCCTCGACCGCCGGCTCCGCGAGCTCGAGGCCCACGCGATCTTCGTGATCCGCGAAGTGGCCGCCGAGTGCGAACGGCCGGTGCTGCTGTTCTCCGGCGGCAAGGACAGCGTGGTGATGCTGCACCTCGCGAAGAAGGCGTTCGAGCCGGGCGTGATCCCGTTCCCGGTGATGCACGTCGACACCGGCCACAACTTCCCCGAGGTGATCGAGTTCCGCGACCACCTCGTCGAGCAGATGGGCGTGCGCCTGGTGGTGGCCAGCGTGCAGGACGCGATCGACGAGGGCCGCGTGCCCGATCCGGGTCCCACCGGATCGCGCAACCGGTTGCAGACGCAACCACTGCTGCACGAGATCGCGAAGCACAAGTTCGACGCCGCGTTCGGCGGTGCCCGCCGCGACGAGGACAAAGCCCGAGCGAAGGAGCGGATCCTCAGCTTCCGTGACATGTTCGGACAGTGGGACCCGAAGAACCAGCGGCCCGAGCTGTGGCGCTACTACAACCCGCGCATCCGCACCGGCGAGCACCTGCGCGCCTTCCCGCTGAGCGACTGGACCGAGCTCGACATCTGGCGCTACATCGCCGTCAACGACATCGAGCTGCCGGCCATGTACTACGCGCACGAGCGCGAGGTGGTCGAGCGCGACGGCATGTTCCTGGCCACGAGCGACGTCACCCCGCCGCTGCCCGGCGAGACCCCGTTCGTCACCACCGTGCGCTACCGCACCGTCGGCGACATGACCTGCACGGGAGCGGTGCGCAGCGACGCCCGCACGCCGCTCGAGGTGCTCACCGAGATCGAGCAGAGCCGGATCACCGAGCGCGGCGCCACGCGTGCCGACGACAAGTTCAGCGAGGCCGCCATGGAGGACCGCAAGCGAGAGGGCTACTTCTGATGGAGCTGTTGCGTTTCGCCACCGCCGGGTCGGTCGACGACGGCAAGAGCACGCTCATCGGGCGACTGCTGCACGACACGAAGGCGTTGTTCGACGACGTGATCGACGCCGTCGCCGCCACCACCGCCCGTCGTGGCGGCGAGGGCCTCGACCTCGCGCTCGTGACCGACGGCCTGCGCGCCGAGCGCGAGCAGGGCATCACGATCGACGTCGCCTACCGCTACTTCTCGACGCCGCTGCGCTCGTTCGTGATCGCCGACACGCCCGGCCACGTGCAGTACACGCGCAACATGGTCACCGGTGCGTCCACCAGCGACGTCGCCGTGATCCTCGTCGACGCCCGCCACGGCCTGCGCGAGCAGTCGCGCCGGCACGCAGCGCTGTCGGCGCTGCTCGGCATCCAGCACCTCGTGCTCGCGGTCAACAAGATGGACCTCGTCGACTGGAGCGAGGCCCGCTTCGAGGAGATCCGCGACGAGTTCGCCGGCTTTGCCGAGCAGCTGCAGGTGCCGGTCGTGACCGCGATCCCGTTGTGTGCGCTCGACGGCGGCAACGTCGTCGACCCCTCGCCGCACACCCCGTGGTACCAGGGGCCGACCCTGCTCGAGCACCTCGAGACGCTCGACATCCCGACGCACGACCACGACGCGCTGCGCCTGCCGGTACAGGTGGTGATCAAGCCCGCCGTGGGCAGCGGTGCGGGCCCCACGGGTGAGCGACGGTGGTACGCCGGCTCGCTCGCCGGTGGTGTGCCGGCGATCGGTGACGAGATCGTCGTGCTGCCATCGGGCACGCGCAGCCGCATCGCCGCGGTGGAGGGGAACGCGCCGGCGGTACGCGTGCAGTTGGAGCACGAGCTGGACGTGTCGCGCGGCGACGTCATCGCGTCGGCCGACGATGCGCCGCTCACCGTCCCGCAGCTCACCGCTCGGGTGGCGTGGATGGGGGAGAAGCCGTTGCGCTCGGGCCACCACGTGCTCGTGAAGCACGGCACCCGCACGGTGAAGGCCGTCGCCACGATCCTGCACGACCGCCTCGACGTCACCACGCTCGAACACGAGCAGGGTGTCGACGAGCTCGCACTCAACGAGATCGGCACGGTCACGTTCATCACCGCCCAGTCGCTGCCGGTGGACGACTACGCCACCAATCGCACGACGGGCAGCTTCATCGTGATCGACGAGGTCACCAACGGCACCGTCGGGGCCGGCATGGTGGCGCTCGAGGCGGTGCCCGCGTGAGCGAGGTGCGCGTCTGGCTCGTGGGTGCCGGTCCCGGCGACCCCGAGCTGCTCACGCTGAAGGCCGCGCGCCTGATCGGCGAGGCCGAGGTGGTGCTGTACGACCGACTGGTCTCGCCGGAGATCCTGGCGATGGCTCGTCCCGCTGCCGACCTCATCGACGTCGGCAAGCGTCCCGGCGGCAGCCACACACAGGACGTGCTCAACGAACTGCTCGTGTTGCACGCACAGTCGGGTCGACGGGTGGTGCGCTTGAAGGGCGGCGACCCGTTCGTGTTCGGCCGTGGTGGCGAAGAGGTCGAGGTGCTCGCCCGCCACGGCATCGCCTGCGAGGTCGTGCCCGGTGTCAGCTCGGCGCTCGCAGGTCCGGCGTCGGTCGGCATCCCGGTCACCCACCGGCAGGTCGCCCGTGCCGTCACGATCGTCACGGGCCACGAGGCCACCGACAGCGATCCGGTCGACTGGTCGGCCGTCGCCCGCCTCGGCGGCACGCTCGTGGTGCTGATGGGCGTGGAGCGGCGTGGCGCGATCGTGTCGAAGCTGATCGAGAGCGGCCTCGACGCCGACACGCCGGCCGCCGTGGTGATGCACGCCACCACAGCGCGCCAGCGGGTGTGGAGCGGTCGGGTGGGTGAGCTGCCCGATGCCGACGTCGCCTCGCCGGCGGTGATGGTGATCGGCGCCGTGGCGACGTTCGCCGACGATGCGGCGGCGCTCGTGGCGGCACAGACGCTGCCGGTCGATGGCTGACCCCGCCGAGCTCGCCCGCTCTCGCCGCATCGACGACGGGTTCCCGGTCGTCGTCCGCCTGCAGGGGCGCCCGGTTCTGGTGGTGGGCGGGGGCGTCATCGCGCTGCGCAAGACCGAGGGGCTGCTCGCCTCCGGTGCGACGGTGCGGGTGGTGTCGCCGGAGTTCGTCGACGGCTTCGAGGCGCTCGGCGTCGAGCGGGTGCAGCGCCGCTACGAGCCATCGGATCTCGACGGAGCGTGGCTGGTGGTGGCCGCCACGAACGACGCGGTGGTGCAGCAGCAGATCTTCGACGAGTGCGAGGCGCGAGGCGTGTTCTGCAACGCCGTCGACGACCCCGACCGGTGCAGCTTCGTCCTGCCCGCGGTCGAGCGCCGTGGCCCGGTGATCGTCGCCGTGTCGACCCAGGGTCGCAGTCCGACGTTGGCCAAGCACCTGCGCGACCGTCTGGCTGCCGCGCTGCCCGACGACCTCGACGCGATCGCCGACCGCCTCGCCGCCGAGCGCCGAGCCCTGCAAGCCCGAGGCATCAGCACCGAAGACGTGGCGTGGCCCGATCCGCTCGCCTGACGCGTGTGCGGGCGGCGGCCCCACTGTGGTGCCGCCGTCCGCACACGGAATCAGAAGGCACGTCCGACTCGCCGACCTCCCTGCTGGACGCGCTGAGAGGATGCTGAGAGCGGTGGCGGCCGGCCGAAGGGCGGCGGTGCGATGATGGCCGCGTGCGGATCCTGGTGGTGGAGGACGAACCCCTGATCGCCCGGGCGCTGGTCGACGGCCTGCGCGGTGAGGGCTACGCGGTCGATCACACGGCACGTGGTGACGAGGCCGTGTGGATGGCCACCGAGCAGGCGTACGACGCGATCCTGCTCGACGTGATGCTGCCCGGCATGAACGGCTACCTCGTGTGCCGCACCCTGCGTCAACAGGGCACCACCACACCGATCGTGATGCTGACCGCGAAGGACGGCGAGTACGACCAGGCCGAGGGGCTCGACACCGGCGCCGACGACTACGTCACGAAGCCGTTCTCGTTCGTCGTGCTGCTCGCTCGGCTGCGGGCCGTGATGCGGCGCGGGCAGGCGGCACGTTTGCCGGTGCTCCGCGTCGGTGGCCTCGAGCTCGACCCGTCCGATCATCGCGTGACTCGCGACGGCGTGCCGATCGAGGTGACGCCGCGGGAGTTCTCGTTGTTGCGCTATCTGATGCACCACGCCGGTCGAGCCGTCACCAAGCAGGAGTTGGTGGAGGGCGTGTGGGGCGACGACGAGATCGACGCCAACGTGGTGCAGGTGTACGTCGGCTATCTGCGCCGCAAGGTCGACGAACCCTTCGGCACCGCGACCATCCAGACCGTGCGCGGCGTCGGCTACCGCGTCGACGCCGATCGATGACCGCCGTCGGCGCCCGCGGGCGTTCGCTGCGCACCCGAGTGGTGGCCGTGGCTGCCGCATCGGCGGCGCTGCTCGTGGCCGTCGCCGCGTTGCTCGTCGTGCACCGCGACTGGCGGCTCGCCGACACGGTGCTGATCGACGACGTGATGGACACCGCCGACGAGCAGGATCGTGTGGCCGCGGGGCAGTACGACGACGGCGATCCGCTCACGATCGAGGTCGCCGACGACGACCTCGCGATCGGCCGCTACACCGTCGACGGTGGCCTCGACGAGGTGACCGGCCCGCTCGGCCGGAGCGACCTCCGCGACATCGGCGACGAGCTCGAGATCGACCTGCTCGATCCGCTCGACGTGGTGGGTGACGAACTCGAGATCGACGGTCGTCGGTGGGCGGTCGCGGCGACGGCGTGCATCGAACCGGCGGCGTGCGGCGGCTTCGTCGTCGCCCGACCGTTTCCCAGCTACGTCGATCATCTGCGCGACCGCCTCGGCTGGATCGTCGGCCTCGTGCTGCTCGGCGCCGCCGTGGTCGCGCTCGCGGCGCGGTGGGCGGTCGGTCGTTCGCTGCGTGCCGTCGATCTGATGCGCCGCGAGGTGGACGAGATCACCGCCGCCGATCTCAGCCGCCGCGTGCCCGTGCCGTCGTCGGGTGACGAGCTCGAACAGCTCGCCCGCAGCTTCAACGCCACGATCGAGCGACTCGAGCGTGGCGTGGGCGCGCAGCGGCGATTCGTGAACGACGCAGCGCACGAGCTGCGCAGCCCGCTCACCGGGGTGCGCGCCGTGCTCGAGGTGGCGCAACGCCGGCCCGATCAGATGGCGGTGTCGGTCGACGCGGCCGTCGAGCAGGTGGACCGTGCGGCACGGCTGGTGGACGACCTGCTCGTGCTCGCCCGCCACGACGGTGCCGCCACGCCGCCGCGGCGCCGCGTCGTCGACCTCGACGACCTCGTGCGCAGCGAGGCCCGTGCCCTCGCCGACCGCTCGCCCGGGGTGACCGTCGATCGCTCGCAGGTGCAGCCGGTGCAGACCTCGCTCGACGACGTCGCGATCGCCCGCGTCGTGCAGAACCTGCTCGACAACGCCGCCGCCCATGCGGCCGCCACGGTGCGGGTGTCGCTCGGTGTGGTTCCCGTGGGCGACGCCGCAGGGCGGTCGGTGTTGCACTGGGAGCTCCGCGTCGACGACGACGGACGTGGCGTGCCGGTGGCGGATCGCGAGCGGGTGTTCGAGCGCTTCGCACGACTCGACGACGCCCGCAGCCGCGAGCGTGGTGGCACCGGGCTCGGTCTCGCGATCGTGCGTGAACTGGTGGCCGAGCACGGCGGCACCGTCGCGGTGGGCGACGCCGATCTCGGCGGCGCCTCGTTCGTGGTGCGCGTGCCGCTCCCGCTCAGCGGCTGACCACGCCGTCATCCGGCCTCGCTGCGTTCTCAGCGTTCTCTTCGCCGGCGTCAGCGCTTCCTCAGGATCGTTTCGTCATCGTGCCCTCCGTCGAGCGACACCGCTCGACCGCTCGGCCCCCGAGCGAGCGAACGATCCCGAGGAGCCCCGATGAGCCCGAACCACCCACATCCCCGCACCGGCGCCGTCGCCGACCGGTCGCCCCGGCGAGCAGCTCGCCTGTTCGCCGGTGCGTCGGCCGTGGTGGCCGCCACCGCCGCCACCGTCGCGCTGGCGGCCCCCGACCCGGCCGCTGCCATCGTCGACGGCGAGCCGACCTCGATCGCCGATGCCCCGTGGCAGGTGTCGTTGCAGGACGCCAACGGCCACTTCTGCGGTGGATCGGTGATCGATGCCACCACGGTCCTCACGGCCGCGCACTGCGTGGAGGGCAACTCGGCCGCCGATCTGTTCGTGCGTGCCGGGGTGACGGACCGCACCGACCCGACCGGCCAGGACCGGCCGGTCGCCTCGATCGTCGTGCATCCCGGCGGCTTCGACGCGGCGAACGACGTGGCGCTGGTCCGGCTCGCGAGCCCCCTCGTGCTCGGCGGCACCGTGCAGGCGATCGCCGTGGCCGGTGCGGCCGACGTGGCCGCGGCGTCGACGGGTTCGGTGTCGGGCTGGGGCGCCACCGCGGAGGACGACGGGTTCGGCTCGGACGTGCTGCTGTCGGCCGAGGTGCCGCTGGTGGACGACGCGACGTGTGCGGTGCAACTCGGCCCCGACGGCGGGCTGACCGCGGCGACCGAACTCTGCGCCGAGGGTGTGGGTGCCGGGTCGTGCTACGGCGACAGCGGCGGCCCGCTCACGATCGTGGCGCCCGACGGCACGGTGAAACTCGCGGGCGTGGTGAGCTGGGGCGTCGAGTGCGCCGTGTTGCCCGGGGTGTTCGCGGAGGTGCCGGTGTTCGCCCCGTGGATCGCCGACGGCGGTGCCGGCAGCGTGCCGGTGGACGGTGCCGGCACCGGTGCCGACCAGGGCGACCCCTGGACCGAGGACGGGTCGTCGGAGGACGGCGGCTGGTACGAGGACGAGGACGGCGGCTGGTACGAGGACGAGGACGGCGGTTGGTACGAGGACGAGGACGGCGGCTGGTACGAGGACGAGGACGGCGGCTGGTACGAGGACGAGGACGACGGTGGCTGGGGTGCCTGGTACGAGTGCGAGGACGAGGCCGTCTGACGCACACGGTCGGGTGCGCTGGCGGCGGGCGGGCCGTCAGCGCACCTCGAACACCTCGTACACCACCTGGCGGCCGTCCGAGCTGCCCCGGGCGATCGCCACCACCTGGTTGAGCCACGCATATGCCTCGGCGCCGGTCTGGAACATCGGCGCCGTGGTGATGTGCGTGGCGTTGTCGCGGGCGATGCCCCGGTACTCCATGTAGATGTCGGCACCGTCGTCGGTGCGCAGCAACAAGCGCACGTCGAGCCCGATCGTGCCGTCGGTGCGCACCGTTACCCAGTCGCCTCCGGGGCCGTGCACCGTGCCGCGCAGCCGCTCGCCGTCGAAGCTGCCGCTGCTCGCATCGACGATCACGCGGGTGCCGAGCGGGCCGCCGATGATCCGGCCGGTGGTCACGGTGGCGGCGGTGAGGGTGAACAAGGGGACGAGTTCGGGTGTCGCCATGCGCGGCACCGTAGCGTGTCACCCTCGTGCACCCGATCGCCGGACGACCCCTCGAGATCCGCCGGATCACCGACCACGACGACCACGAGCGAGCCGGTCGGCTGGTGCGGGCCGCGTACGACGCGCTCGGCGATCTGCCCGAGGACGACGAGTACCTCGACCAGCTCGCCGACGTGGGGTCGCGACGAGCCGACGCCGACGTGATCGTGGCGCTGCGCGACGGCCGGATCGTCGGTTGCCTCACCTTCGTCGCCCGAGCGGACAGCGATCACCACGAGTTCGACGACCACGACGCCACCAGCTTTCGCTACTTCGGCGTCGATCCCGCCGCCCAGGGGTCGGGCGTCGGCGTGGCGATGGTGCAGTGGGTGATCGACGAGACCCGACGCCTCGGCCGGCCCCGGGTGCGCATCCACACCCTCCGCGAGATGGTCGCCGCGCAGCGGCTGTACACCCGTCTCGGATTCGTGCGCACCCCGGAGCTCGACGAGGACTGGGACGGCGTCGAGGGCATCGCCTACCTGTACGTGGTGGACGGTGCCGAGGTCGCAGCCGGCCTCGGGTCGCCGCCTGTGTGAGACTCGATCCATGCGCGCTGTCGTCCTGCACCAACACGGAGGCCCCGAGGTCCTGACGATCGAGGAGGTCGCCGATCCGGCTCCTGGTCCCGACGAGGTACTCGTCGACGTCGCGGCGACCGCGCTCAACCGGGCCGACCTCCTGCAGCGCAAGGGGCTGTATCCCGATCCGCGCCGACTGCAGCCCGAGATCCCGGGTCTCGAGTTCGCCGGCACCGTCGCCGCCGTGGGCACACGGGTGTCGATGTGGTCGGTGGGTGATCGGGTGATGGGCATCGAGGCGGGCGGTGCCTACGCGTCGCGGATCGCCACCCACGAGCGTCAGCTGCTCCCCGTGCCCGGCGGTGTCGACCTCGTCGACGCCGCAGCGATCCCCGAGGTGTTCCTCACCGCGTGGGACGCCCTCGTGTTGCAGGGTGGTCTCACGAGCGGACGTTGGGCGCTCGTCCACGCCGGCGCCAGCGGCGTCGGTACCGCCGCCATCCAGCTCGCTAAGGCGATCGGCGCGCGCATCGCGGTCACCTGCTCGGCGGGCAAGGCGCCGGCGTGCCGCGATCTCGGGGCCGACCTCGTGCTCGAACGCTCACCCCACGACTGGCTGGCCGATGCGCGTGCCGCCGTCCCGCAGGGTTTCGACACCGTGCTCGACGTGATCGGCGGCGACGAGGTCGACCGCAACCTGCAGGCCGTCGCCACGAAGGGCACGATCGTGCAGGTGGGCCTGATGGGTGGCGGCACGACCCCGGTGAACGTCGGCCTGCTGCTCGCCAAGCGGGCCACGTGGGTCGGGACCACCCTGCGCACCCGGCCGATCGAGGAGAAGGTGGGCGTCACCCGCCGGTTCGCCGCCGAGGTGCTCCCGCTGTTCGAGTCCGGCGCGCTCCGTCCGGTGATCGACCGCGTGTACCCGTTCGAGCAGATCGCCGACGCCCACGAGCTGATGGAGGCGAACGCCAACACCGGCAAGATCGTCGTCACCGTCGGCCCGGGCTGAGCTGGCCCGCAGAGGCGGCAGTGGGTCAGCCCGGCGAGGGGAGCGCGAACGGCTCACCGGCCGGTGTCGTCCACTCGAGGAAGCGTGGCTCGCGGTTGGCGAGGGCGACGTATCGTTCGACGCGCTCGAACGGTGCGCACACGGCGGCCTGGTCGGCGGGCAGGTCCGGATGCGTGATGCCCACCACCCGGTCGTCCATCTCCGCGGCTCGGCCGACATCGGTGCCGGCGAGGTCGTACACCGTGAGCCACACCTCGCGTGTGATCGTGTAACCGACCGGGCTCACGTAGCCCTGGTCGAGATCGCTGATGCACGCGCCCGTGTACTCGATCGAGCCGTACCAGACGCCGTCGGTGCCGCGTCGGAGCGGGACGTCCCACATCGTCCGGTTGGGCGACGGTGCGGTGGGTTCGTCCTCGGCGAAGCGCAGCACGGCGTCGCACTCCTCCGACGGCTCGCACGCTCGGACCAGACGCTCGACGCCGGGCACCGAGCCGCTCTCGCCCCACCACGCGCCCACCGGGTCGTCGCTCGCCGGCACGGCGGCGGGGTCGAACAGCACCATCGATGCCGTGTAGCCGGCCTCCTCGGCCATGCACGCGGCCGAACCCTCGGTCTCGACCATCAGCTGGTAGGGGCCCTGCCACACCGAGCCGGCGTCACCGATCGCCTCGAGCGTGAAACCGCTGGTCTGGTCGCTCTCCTGCGGTCCGGTGGCCTGGCCGGTCGCCGGGTCGAGGCAGGCGGCGGCCTCGGTCGCTCCCCAGGTGAGGTACTGCCCCTCGAGCGCCGCGTCGATCGGCGCCAATCCGGTCGACTCGACGTCGGACAACCACCGAGTGTCGAACTGCGGAGCCGTACACACGTCCCCGTCGCATCGGGCCCAGTACGCACGAGCCTCCACCGGGAGCGCGGCGCCGGTTGCCCCCCAGTAGCCGTCGTCGCTCGTCACCCGGCGCACCACCAGCCATTCGACCCAGTCGTTCCCCGCCGGGAAGGTGAGTCCGACGGGTGCCGCGGAGGTGGGTGTCGCGGTCTCGGTGGTGGCGACGCTGGTCGGCGCAGGCGCGGCGGTGGCCGGGGTCGCAGGTCCGTCGGAGGTCGTCGACGCCGCGGCCGTGAGCTCCGTGGGGTCCTCGCCACCGTCGTCGCGTTCGGCGGTGCCGTCGCCGCCACCTCCGCTGCCACCTCCGCCGCACGCTGCGGTGACGAGCGTGACGGCGGCCCCGAGGGCCAGGAGCGACGCGCGGGTGGGACGCCGGCGGGCGGTCGGTGTGTGGGTGGGGGTCATGGGTGCTCCGTTCGGGCAGGGGGGTCGGGAGGAGTGGCGAAGTGCCGCTCGGTCAGCGGGGTGGTCACATCTGGCGCGAGGTCGATCAGCAGCCCGACCTGCGAGTCGTGGAAGCTGTTCCACGACACCTCGGGCACTCGGGTGCCCCATCCCAGGCGCCGCGCCGGGGTGGACTCGTCGGGCTGCTCGACGTCGGTCGCGCGCGGCGCACCGACCACCGCGAATGGCGCCAATACCTGCAGCGGCACCAGGTAGTAGCCGGTGCCCTCGACGCGGAACGCGACGAGGTCCGCCGTCGATCGCCTGCTGCCCTCTCCGCCGGACATGCCGCCACGATGCAGGGCCGCACGCTGCCGCGCATCCGGGAAACCCCGTGTGATCGTGCATCCGATCGGCACCCGGCCGGGTGAACGTGGACGCGATCCGCCGCGGGCAGATCAGGCGATCGTCGGATCACCCACCCGCAAGGTGGCGTCACGCTGTGCTGCGGCCGCCAGACCGGCGCGGTTGCGCAGGCCGAGCTTGCGGTACACGGTCGACAGGTGGGTCTCCACCGTGCGCGGGCTGAGGAACAGCTCGGCCGCGATCGACTTGTACGAACCGCCCGCGACGGCGAGGCGGGCGATGTACAGCTCCTGCGCCGTGAGCAACTGCTCCGCCGATCGGTCGGCGTCGTCGGGACGCGCCGCCGCGCCGGCGGCGAGCAGCTCCTGGTCGCAACGAGCCACCCAGCGCGACGCCCCCACCTGCGCGAACAGGGCGCGGGCCGCGTCGAGGTGCGGTCGGGCCTCGGCTCGCCGTCGTGCACGCCGCAGGCGCTCGCCCCACAGCAGGCGCGACCGCGCCTCGGCCATCGTGGCGCGACCGAGATGGAACTGCTCGACGGATCGCTCGAACCACCGGTCGCAGTCGTCGACGTCGGCCAGCAGCCCCTCGATGCGGGCGCGAGCGCCCTCGAACCACTGGTTCGGGAGTTGCTCGTGGAACACGCGGAGTTGTTCGGCGACCTCGCGGGCGAGGTCGCGGTCACCCATCCGCACCGCGGCCTCGCCGAGGTCGGCCTGCCAGAACTGCAGCACCTTCAGCTCGCCGTCCAACCACCGGTGCAGCGGCATCAACGCCTCGAGACATGCCTCGGGCCGTCCCACCGTCAGCCAGTAGCAGCCGACGCTCATGTCGGCGGTCAGCCAACCGAGCTGTCCGTGCGGCCGCAGCCGATCCGCCGTGGGGAACACGGCCTCGTTCCCGAGCAACGAGTGCCCGACGACGAGGTACACCAACGCGGTGACGGCGAGATTCGGCTGGTTGAGATCGTCGGCCCACTCGATCGCACTCGACGCCGCGGCGACGCAGCCCGGCAGGTCGTCGCGCGAGCGGGCGCACGCGATCGCCGTGTCGAGCAGCGGGTACACCGCAGGCTGGTTGGTGCGGACGGCCTCGGCTCGCAGCCGTTCGACCAGCCGTTGCGCATCCTCGTACTGCCGGCTGTACGCGAACGGCAGGGCC
This sequence comes from Acidimicrobiaceae bacterium, assembly GCA_020637235.1. Lineage (GTDB taxonomy): Bacteria > Actinomycetota > Acidimicrobiia > Acidimicrobiales > Ilumatobacteraceae > VFMC01. The sequence continues at coordinate 83,047 of JACJWG010000019.1, forward strand.
ACGACGTCGGCCAGGAAGGCCAGATCGGCGGCGGCCGGCGTGCCGCCGAGCAGGATGCGCTCGACGGCGTCGCGCATCCGGTCGACCTTGTCGGCCGTGCGGTCGCCGGTGGCCGCGAGCGCGTCGATCTTGGCTCGCGTGATCGGGTCGACCCCATCGACGGGCAGTGCGGCGAGCAGGCCGTGGATCTCCATCGCACTCGGGATGTCGGACTGTCGCACGCGATGTCGTGCCGCCTCCAGCAGGTGACGAACCGCGTCGGGCGACCCGGCATCGAGCAGCGTGCGCCCGAACTGGACGAGGAGCCGGTGCCCGACCTCGAGGTCGCCGTGGGCGAGGTGGTACGCCGCGGCGAGCTCCACCTCGTCCGGCGGGGCGTCGCGGGCGAGCCCATGGACGTCGTCGATCGTCCCGGCGAGCAGGTGCCGCGCTGGTTCGATGTTGCCGGACGCGAGGGCGGCGCGAGCCGAACGCACGGCGGATCGCCGTGCGGCCACGGGGTCCGACCACACCGTCGACGCTCGTCGCCACAGCGCCGCCGCGCTCGCCGGTGCGCCGCTGCCGGCGTGCCGGGTGGCCAGGTCGTCGAGTGCCGCGGCGGTCGCGTCGTCTGGTCCGAGCAGTGCCTCCGCACGGTGCACGAGCGCACGGTCCGGGTCGTCGACCGCCGCGGCGAGCATCCGATGGGCGTCGCGTCGCTCGGCAGCGTTGGCATCTGCGATCGCGGCGGCGCGGTGCAGCGGATGGGTGAACGAGGCCGCGCGCGGGCCGAGCGAGACGAGGTCGAGCATTTCGGCCGGCACGAGGTTCTCGGGGACGAACCCGCAGGCGGCCAGGACGGTGGTCCAGTTCGGGCCGAGCGGGTCGCCCACGGCCAGGAGGTGCAGGGCGTCGCGCGTCCGCGCCGGGAGCCCTCGGATGCGCTCGGCGAGCGCGATCGGCAGGCCGGTGCTCGCCACGGGCAGCGGCACGGGCAGCGGCACGGGCAATGGCTCGGCGCCCGATCGTTGCCCGGCCGTGAGTCGATCGGCGATGTGGGCCAGCAGCAACGGCACGCCGCCGGCGTCGCGTGCGACGGCGGCCGCGACGGTGACGGCGAGCCCTCGAGCACGCAGCAGGCCGACCGCCTCGTCGTGATCGAGGTCGCCGAGGTCGATGTGTCGTGCGGCGACGAGCGTGGCGGCGGTGCGACTGGCGCTCACCACCGTCACCGACTCGCCGAGCAGGCGGCGGGCTACGAAGCGCAGCGCGGCACGAGAGTCGTCGTCGAGCCAGTGCGCGTCGTCGATCACGATCACGAGTGGCTCGTCGACTGCGGCGGCGCAGATCAGCGCATGGGTCGTGGTGGCGACGGAGATCGGTTCCACCGGCCGGTCGGCCACGCGGTGCGACCCGTCGAGCAGCTGACCGAGGAGGTCGGCATGGGCCTCGGGGACGCCGTCGAACGACGTTCGCAACGCTCGAATCAGCTGTTCGATGCCCGACCACGCGACGGCGGCCTCCTCCTCGATGCCCGTGAGGACCGCACGTCGGCCGGGCAACGCGGCAGCGAGGGCGCCGAGCAGGTACGACTTCCCGATCCCTGCGGCGCCGACGATGCCGACGACCTGCGGCTCGGACGGATCGTCGAGCAGTTGCTGCAACGCGGCGAGCGCAGTGGCTCTCGACGTCATGGGCGCGTCTCCGCCGTCGTCCTCGACACGGCGTCAGGTTCTATCGGGCGCCGGGGCCGCTCAGGCGAACACCCCCGGCAGGGGGGTCGGGCCGGTGTCGAGCACCTCGCTCGCCGGCACGCCGAACCACCCCTCGGCGACGGTGGCGTAGTAGGCGTCGAGGCCCAGCGTCGCCCGCAGGTTGTCGTTGTCGTCGCGATCGGTGAGCGACGGCGCCTCGCCGTGCCGACCGGGCACCACCGGTCCGATCAGCAGCGCCGTCGACGCCGTGCCGTGATCGAGGCCCGCCGAGTCGTTGTCGCGGATGGTGCGTCCGAACTCGCTGGTGGTCATCACGAGCACCCGGTCGGACAGTCCACGTTGCTCGATGTCGTCCATGAAGGCGGCGATCGACGCGTCGAGGTCGTCCATCAGCCCCGGGTAGCGACCGTTGTGGTCGTCGTGGGTGTCGAAGTCGGCGCCCATCGGGACGTGCACGATGCGCACCCCCTGGTCGGCGGCGAACAGCTGGGCGGCCAACCGCAGCCCGTTGCCCAGCTGGCTGCCCGGGTACGACGCCTGCTCGCCGTCGTCGAGCGCCTGCAGCACCTGCGAGAACGAGATCGAGCGGTTGGTGACGTCGCGAAGGCGCTGATCCAGATCCGACCACGACACACCACGGCCGAACTCGGCGACGCCGGCCTGGAACAGTTGCCGGAACGGGTCGTCGTCGCCGGCGCCGGCGAGGTACCCGGCAGCGTCGGCGCTCGGGATGGCGAGGGTGGCCGCCGCCCGAGACGCGATCGCCGGCGACGCGCCGCTGCCCACCGACAGCGCGACCGCCGCGGCCGCGGGATCGCCGATCGCATCGGCGAGCCGGCCGAGGAACCCCGTGTCGCGCAACGCACCCGGGCCCGGCGTGCCGGCCCACCAGCGGGCGAGCATCTCGAAGTGCGACAGGTCGCTCTCGAACGAACCGACGCCCTGCACGATCGCCGCGCCCCGCTGGTGGAGGTTCACCAGGCTCGGGTGGAGTCCCACCTGGTCGTCGACGGTCAGCACGTCGCTCTCGGCGATCGCGGTGGAACGGCGGAGGTCGTAGTAGGCGCCGTCGGCGTAGGGCACCACCATCGACGTCCCGTCGTTGCCGCCGGCCATCTCCACCACCACGAGCAGGCGCTGGCCCGGGTCGGCGACGGCCGGCACGGCCGCCGGAGCGGGCTGTGGCGCCGCTGTCGTGCTCTGCGGGCGACGCGCCTCCGTGTTCGACGGCGCTTCCGACACGTCGGCCAGCACGCCGGCGGGTTCGGGGCGACCTCCGCGGCCGACGGCATAGGTGCCGACGCCGACAGCGGCGGCGCCTGCCCCCGCGCTGGCCCACTTGAGCAGCTCGCGGCGGCTGATCGGTGCTGACATGTCACAGGTCCTTTCGCACGTCCGGGTCGGCGAGTCGGCCGGTCAGGCCAGGGAGAACTCGGGGGAGAGCACGAGCAGCGCGTGCAGGAGGGTGGAACGGTCACGGCGCGACTCGACCTGGTCGGCGGCCTGGAACAGCACGTCGAGCGTCGAGTCGCTCACCTCGTACATGCCGGCCCGACCGAGGAGGTCGCCGACCGGATCGTCCTCGTCGAGGGTCGCCGTGTCCCAGGCGTTGTCGTAGGCGACCTGCGCCTTGGCCATGGTGGCGCCGACACTGGTCCAGCGCCCGTCGCCGGCCCACCCCGCCACGTTGGGCGGGAAGAACGGCACCTGCCCGAGCGCGTCGAGCGGCCACCAGTCGAGGCGCATCTCGAACAGCGAGCGCACGGCCACGAACCATTCGAGCGCGGTGCGCGGACGGCTGAAGCGTTGCTCCAGGAAGGACGGGTGGCGCACGATCGCGTCCACCAGCGGGCGGATCTCGAGCCCGGCGCCGGCGAACACCTCACCGAGTTCGGCCCGACGTGCGTCGTCGGGCGGCGTGCCGACCAGGTGTCGGTGCACCGCTGCTGCGACGAACGGGGCACACGACGGGTGGTCGCACACGGCGTCCACCACCTCGGCCGCGGTGCCGACGTCGCGGCCGAGGAACTCGAGCCGTCGGGTGGGGCCACCGGCCGCGTCGAATCGCACCTCGTCCCCGTTGTCGCCGTCCACCCACCATCCCGACAACGCCTCGGCACCGTGGCGCACGTCCGCCTCGGTGTACCCGCCGTCGCGGCCCAGCGCGAAGAGCTCCATGAGTTCGCGCGCGTAGTTCTCGTTCGGCGACGCCGCGTAGCTGCCCGCACCGTCGAGCCAGTAGAGCATCGCGGCGTCGACGGTGATCTCCTGCAGCAGCGTGCGGAAGTTGCCCATCGCGTGGGTGCGCAGCAGCTGGTGCTGGCGGTACATCAGCGCCGGGGAGGACTTGTCGAGCGAGCTCGTCAGGTGCCCGTGCCAGAACCACACCATCCGCTCGTGGACGCCCGCCCGTGGGTCCTGCATCGCGTCGAGCCACCAGGCGGGCAAGCGGCTGTAGTCGTCGTCGGAGCCGAGCGCCAGGTCGTCCGGCCGGAACGGGTCGGCTGCGAGCAACTCGTCGATCACGGCGTCCACCCCGGCACCGGCGAGGTCGTCCACCTGCCACGGTCGGGGCCCGAACGTCAACCGTCGCAGCACGTGGGCGATCAGCGCACGTTCGTCGCCGCCGGGCGGTGGCGCGGACCGGGAGGAGCGACGTGATCGGGTGCGCAGCGACGTCATGGGAGCATCATGGGCTCTCGAACATGAACCGATGGTGAATCCCGACTTCATCTCGCCTTCACCCCCGATGTGGAACGATGACCGCTCGTGCGTGTGCTGGTGGTGGAGGACGACCCGTCGCTCGGTGGTGTCGTGCAGCGGGGGCTCGTCGAGGACGGCCATGCGGTCGACCTCGAGCAGACGCTGCAGGGCGCCCGGCGGGCATGTGCGATCACCACGTACCATCTGGTCGTGCTCGACCTGGGCCTGCCGGACGGCGATGGCCTCACGCTGTGCCGCGAGTTGCACGCCGGCGATGCGCCGCCGCGGGTGCTGGTGCTCACCGCACGCGACACCACCGGCGACAAGGTGCTCGGCCTCGACGCCGGCGCCGACGACTACCTCACCAAGCCGTTCGACTTCGCCGAGCTCGGTGCCCGCGTGCGAGCACTGCTGCGCCGGCCCGAACACGCCCGCTCACCGCTGTTGCAGGTGACCGACATCGAGCTCGATCCGGCGGCGCACACCGTGCGTCGGGGTGGGGTGATGGTGCCGCTCACCGCTCGCGAGTTCGCGTTGTTGCACTTCCTCATGGACCGTGCCGGCGACGTCGTCACCCGCGCCGAGCTGCTCGACGCCGTGTGGGACGCCCACTACGACGGCCTCTCGAACGTGGTCGACGTCCACGTGGCCAACGTGCGGCGCAAGCTCGAGCTGCCCGGTCGTCCGGCGCCGATCGAGACGGTCCGCGGCGTCGGGTACCGGATCGGCTGACGTGCGTACCCGCCGCCTCCGACCCCTGCTCGGGCTGCTCTTCGCGCTCGTCACCACCGCGATCGCGCTGGGGCCGATGTTGCTGTGGCGCCACGAGCGAGCCGACACGATCCGCGCCGCGCTCGATCAACGCCTCGTCGGACAGATGGAGGAGGTGCTCCACGGCGAGCTCACCGGTATCCGTCCGGCCGACTCGCTCACGTGGCTGGTCAACGTCGACGACGGGTGGGCCGATCCGTTCACCGACACGGTGCTCGAGCCGCCCCTGTTCACCTGGATCCGCGAGGCCGGGGGGAGTGCCGACTTCCGCGAGTTCGAACTCGACGACGAGCGCTTCCGTGGCTTCATCCGGCCGACGTCGGTCGGTCAGGGGTACGTCACGCTGGCCGAAGCGGACGCCCGCGACGACGATCTCGCCGCGCTCGACCGCCGACTGGCGGCGATGGCGCTGGGTGTCCTGGTGGCGAGCGGCGTGCTCGGCGTGGTGTTGAGCGGGTTGTCGATCAGCCCGATGCGCCGGCTGATGGGCGACCAGCAGAGCTTCCTCGCCGACGCCGCACACGAGATGCGCACCCCGCTCGCGGTGATCATGGCGTCGAGCAGTCAGGCACTCGCCCGACCTCGCAGCAGTGAGGAGTACGTGCGGTCGCTGTCCGAGATCCGCTCGGCGGCCGAACGTGCGGCCACGGGGGTGAACGAGATGCTCGACCTGGTGCGCTTCGAGAGCGGGCAGACGATGCCTCGGGTGGGGCCGCTGCGGCTCGATCTGCTGGCCGAGGAGATCGCCGCAGCGGTGCGACCCGACGACGCCGAGATCGTCGCCGAACCGAGCGACCCGGTGGTCGTGGCCGCCGACATGGCCCTCCTGCGGCAGGCGATCGAGAACGTCGTGCGCAACGCGGCGCGGCGTGCGTCACGCGTGGAGATGCTCACCCGGGTCGATCGACACGACGGGGTGATCGAGGTGGTCGACGACGGTCCGGGCTTCGACCCGGCGATCCTGCCGCGGGTATTCGAGCGCTACCAGCGCGGCGACCGGCGTGGCGAAGCCGGCATCGGGCTCGCGATCGTCCGGGCGATCGCGACGGCCCACGGTGGCTCGGTGTCGGCCACCAACAACGGCGGTGGGGTGGGCGCGACGGTCACGATCCGCATCCCGCTCGCACGCACCTGAGGGTGCCTCCACTTGGCGGGGTCGGCTGCTGCGTCGCTCACCCGACGACGGTGACGGTGCGAGTGTGCCAGCCGGTCGCGCCGTCCGGGTCGGGTCGGCTGACCTGCTCGGTCTGGGTGGCGCCGGTGGCGTCGGTGGCCCGCACCTGGATGGTGTGGTCGCCCGGTGCGAGACCGGTCGTGTCCCACTCGTACACCCACTGCCGCCACGAGTCGATCGTGAGGTCCGGCGCGAGGCGCGCCTCCTGCCACGGTCCACGATCGACCCGCACCTCCACCCGCTCGACCCCGCGGTGCTGGGCCCAGGCGATGCCGGCGATCGGGAACACGCCGCGCGGCACCACCTCGCCCGAGCGCGGGACGTCGATGCGCGACTGGGTCTTGATCGGCGCGTCGCGCGCCCAGCCGCGAGGTACCCAGTAGCCCTCGGCCTCGTCCCAGGTGGTGAGATCGATCCGCTGCAGCCACTTGGTGGCGCTCACGTACCCGTACAGGCCCGGCACCACCATGCGAGCCGGGAACCCGTGCTGCAGGGGGAGCGGTTCGCCGTTCATCCCGATCGCGATCATGGCGTCGCGGCCGTCGAGCGCCGCCTGCACCGGGAACCCGCACGTCCATCCGTCGACCGAGGTGCCGAACACCTGCTCGGCGTCGGGCCGGACACCGGCCTCGTCGAGCAGGTCGCGCAACAACACCCCCTGCCACGTCGCGTTGCCGATCAGGTTGCCGCCCACCTCGTTCGACACGCAGGCGAGCGTGATGATCCGCTCCACCTGCGGGCGGGCGAGCAGGTCGTCGTAGGTGAGCCGCAGCGGCCGGTCGACCCGCCCACCGATCTCGACCGCCCAGCGGTCGAGGCGGACCCGCGGCACCGACAGCGCGGTGTCGATCAGGTAGAACCGGTCGTTCGGCGTGAGGTACGGCGTGAGCGGGCTGAGCGTCGCCTCGTCGGGCACCACGGGAGCTGCCGATTCGATCACGGTGCCACCGATCACCGTCGGATCGTCGACGGCGGGCAGTTCGTCGGGAGCGTCCGCCGCCAGCCGGTCGAGGCGCTGCGACTCGAGCCGCCGTGCGGCGGCGGCCGCCACGACCGAGGCTCCGACCACGCCGCCGCTCGCCCCGACGAACCATCGCCGGTCGTAGCCGTTCGCGGCGCGATCCGGGACGCCGGGTGACGAGCGCGGTCCGTCGCCGCTGCGGATGCGAGCGGCGAGCACGACGATCACGGCCGACCCGACGAGGGCGCCGCACAGGGCCGGCACGGCGGCCACCCACGACTGCCCGGGCCGACCAGCGGCGACGATGCCGCCGACCAGGCCGAACACCACCATGATCGCCGGCCCGATCACCGGGCCGACCGGAGGGCGGCGTCGAGCGAGTGCCCCGGCTGCAGCGGCGAGCAACGCGATCACGGTGAAGATCCCCGCTCGGAGGGCGGTCTTGTCGGCGGTGCCGAACCAGTCGATCGCGGCGCGCTTCAACCACGCCGGGGTGTGATCGATGAACTCGCTGCCGACGGCGTTGGTCGGGGAATCGACGTCGGCGAGCGCGGCCACCAGCGACCCGGTCCCGATCGCCGCAGCGCCGGCCACCAACCCCGCGACGGGCCCGGCCCACCGAGGTGCACGCGGACGATCGTCGCTCGGTGCAGCGGCGTCGATCTCCAGACGCTCGATCGGTCGGACGTCGAGGTGGTCGGTCATGACATGGTTCCGTTCCGAGGGGGCGGGGTGGATGTGGTGGGGACCGCCGCCCGACCCCGGCCGATCGTCGATCCCGGGGTCGCGCCGTGCGCCCTCGGGTCCACCATACGGAGCGGGTCGCAGCGCCGAAAGGTGCGCGGCGCGGAGTTTCGCAGATGTTTCTCGGCGCGACGGACCGAGGTGAGCCCGGACGCGACGAGGCCCGCCCTCTCGCGGGCGGGCCTCGGCACGGATGGCGGTCAGGCTGCGGTCAGCGGGCGTCGAGCGGCACGTAGTCGCGGGTGCCCGAGCCGGCATACCACTGCCGGGGACGGCTGATCTTCTGGTCCTTGTCCTCGAGCAGCTCCTGCCAGTGGGCCAGCCACCCGACGGTGCGCGGGATCGCGAACAGCACCGTGAACATCGCCACCGGGAAGCCGAGTGCCTGGTAGATGAGGCCCGAGTAGAAGTCCACGTTCGGGTACAACTTGCGGTCGACGAAGTACGAGTCGCTCAGCGCGGTCTCCTCGAGCTTCAGCGCGATGTCGAGCAACGGGTTCTTGCCCGTCACCTCGAACACGTCGTCGGCGGTCTGCTTGATGATCTTCGCCCGCGGGTCATAGTTCTTGTAGACGCGGTGGCCGAAGCCCATCAGCCGGCTGCCCGCACCGCTCTTCACCTCGTCGATGAACGCCGGCACGTTGTCGACGTGGCCGATGTCGGTGAGCATGCGCACGACGGCCTCGTTGGCACCGCCGTGCAGCGGGCCGTACAGCGCCGACGCAGCGGCCGCCGCCGACGAGTAGGGATCGGCGTGGCTCGAGCCGACGACGCGCATCGCGGTGGTGCCGCAGTTCTGCTCGTGGTCGGCGTGCAGGATGAACAACACGTCCATGGCCCGCTCGAGGCGGGGATCGACCTCGTACTCGCCGACCTTCCACATCATGTTGAGGAAGTTGGCCGGGAAGCTCAGGTCGTTGTTGGGATACACGAACGGCAGCCCGACCGAGAAGCGGTAGGCCATCGCCGCGAGCGTGGGTGTCTTCGCGATGAGCCGGAGGATCTGCTTGTCACGGCTGGCCTTGGAGTGGATGTCCTTCGCGTCGTCGTAGAACGTGCCGAGCGCGGCGAGCGAGCTGACGAACATGCCCATCGGATGTGCGTCGTAGTGGAAGCCGTCGACGAACCGCTTGCGCATGTTCTCGTGGATGAACGTGTGGTGAGTGACGTCGTTGGTCCAGTTCTCGAGCTGGGCCGCCGACGGCAGTTCGCCGTTCAACAGCAGGTACGCGACCTCGAGGTAGGTGCTCTTCTCCGCGAGCTGTTCGATCGGGTAGCCGCGGTAGCGCAGGATGCCGGCGTCACCGTCGAGATAGGTGATCGAGCTCTTGCACGCAGCGGTCTGCATGTACGCCGGGTCGTAGATGTACAGCGCCGGATCGAGTTCGCGGACGGCCGACGCCGGGAACACGCCGTCGGTGATCGGGACGGTGACGGTCTTGCCGGTGCGGTCGTCGGTGATGGTGATGGTGTCGGGCACGTCGCTCCCTCGCGGACACATGGATGTGGTGGTGGGGCTTGCTCCCCGGCGGCCGAGGTTAGCTGCGGTCGCCGTGCCGCGGCAGATCCGGCACGAGCGTCAGAGCGGCGTGTTGTCGTGTCCGCGTGGCGACAAGTGTTCGCGTTTGTCGACCAGCACCTCGAGCGCCCGACCGATCACCGTTCGTGTCTCGGCGGGATCGATCACGGCGTCGACGAAGCCGCGCTCTGCGGCCACGTACGGGTTGAGCAGGCGTTCGGCGTACTCCGTCTCGAACGCAGCACGTTCGTCGGGGGTCGCCCGGCGTTGCAGGATCGCCGCGGCCTGACCAGCGCCCATGACGGCGAGCTCGGCCCACGGCCACGCCAGGCAGAGATCGTTGCCCATCTTCTTCGAGTCCATCACGATGTA
>JACJWG010000002.1 GCA_020637235.1 Acidimicrobiaceae bacterium
ATATTTGTAGCGATTATGTTGATGATCCGTCAATGCACCGGGCCCAGGGCGATCGGGAACGGGTCTTGGGTGCCGGCGTTTCGTGTGACCAGGGGCGGTGAGTGGAGGTTGGCGCCCAGAACGATCGGGTCGTTCCGTCGAAGTCGGGCCAGCGGCGCTCCTGACGGCGACGAACGCCCACCGAACCGAGCTCGCGTCGATCGGTGAGGGGCCCCCTGTCGGCGCCACCCGGAGATCAGCGGAAGTGGTGTCTCGCCAGGTACTCCTCGATCTGCCGGACGGTGCGCAGTGCGAGCGCGTCGTGCTCGGGGATGTCGATCCCCGATGCCAGGCTGATCGACGCAGCCAGGTAGTAGAGGTCTTCAGGAGCGAGATCGAGCTCGTGGTCCAGATCGTCGGGATCGACACCCGGGGCCACGTATGCGAGCGCCGACCTCACGAAGACATGTGGTGCGAAGTGGTCGGGCATGGCGGACTCCTTGTCGATGGCACCATGTTCGGCAACCCCACCCGGAGCCCATAGGGCCAGAGGTCCCCGCACCACGGGTCCGCCGACCCCTCGCCGCGCGCGCCGATCGAGCGTCGGTCGGCGGGTCAGCCGTCGGGCACCACCTGCCGCAGTTCGCTCACGCCGGCCGTGATCGCCGCGATCAGGGGCACGGCGAGGAACATCCCCACCACGCCGGCGAGGGTGCCCCCGGCGATCACGCCGAGCGCCACCACCAGCGGGTGCAGCCGCACGAACCTCCCGACGAGCAGCGGCTCGAGGACGTTGCCCTCCAATTGCTGGACGCCGACGACCACCAGCAGCATCCACGCACCCTGCACCACGCCGCCGTCCGCCACCGCGAGGGCGACGGTCACCCCGCCGGCGAACACCGCACCGAAGTACGGGATGAAGCTCAACATGAACGTGAGCACGAGGATCGCGAACACCGACGGCACCCCGAGGACCCACGCACCGAGGGCGATGCCCACGGCGTCGACCGCGGCGACGATCGCAGCGCCACGGACGAAGTCGCCGACCTTCGACCACATCGCCCGACCCACCCGGTCCACCTCGTCGCGGTGACGACGCTGGTGACCGAGGAACCAGGCCCACATCTCCGGTCCGTCCTTCAGGTAGAAGAACACCACCAGCAACGTGACGAGGGTGGTGGTGATCAGCTCGACCACCACCCCGACGGCACCGGTGACCCCGCCGAGCAGGGTGTCGGTGAGCCCACCCGTGCCCGAGCGGATGCGGTCGGCCAGCTCGCCGGCGTCGACACCGAGGCTGCGTTCCAGCTCGTCGACGGTCTCGTCGTAGCCGACCTCCACCTGATCGACGATGGCCTCCCACGGCCCGATCAGCGCTTCGACGAGGAGACCCACCAGCAACGCGACGGCGGCGACGACGAGCAGCAGTCCGATGCCGGCGGCCACCGCCCGCGGCACACCGCGTGCTCGCATCATGCCGACCAGCGGCCACAGCACGGAGGTGACGACCAGCCCGAGCAGGAGCGGCAGCACCACCGGACGCACCTTGCTGAGCCCGACCACGGCCGCGAGCACCAGGGCACCCACCACGAGCAGCCGCCACGACCACCCGGTGAGGACGTCGAGCCAGCGCGGCGGCCGCCAGGCGGCACGATCGGTCATGAACCGATGGTAGGGACCCTCAGTGCGCGAGTCCCGCGAGCACCTGCAGACCGTCGAACACGTCGACGTACCGGGTGGTCAGCGGTGACATGCCGAGCCGAACGACGTCGGGCTCGCGGAAGTCGGGGATCACCGCCCGCTCGATCAACTCGGCCGTCAACCGGCGAGCGTCGGGATGCACCACCGACACGTGCCCGCCGCGACGCAGCGGATCGCGTGGGGTGCGGATGTCGAGACCGAGGTGATCGCACAGGTCGATCGCGTAGCCGGTGAGCGTTCGAGCCTTCGCCTGCACGGCGCCGATGCCGGCCTCGACGGTGAGCGAGATGCCGGCCTCGGCGCCGGTGAGCGCCAGGATCGACGGGGTACCGATCAGCATCCGGCCGATGTCGGCCCGCGGCTCGTACACCGGCCCCATCGCGAACTGGTCGCGCTGGCTGAACCAGCCCCAGATCGGCTGCCCGATGACGCCGTGCAGTTCGGTCGACACATAGCTGAACGCCGGCGAACCAGGACCGCCGTTCAGGAACTTGTACGTGCACCCGACGGCCAGCTGGGCGCCGGCGCTGCGCAGGTCGACCGCCAGCACCCCGGCCGCGTGCGACAGGTCCCACACCACCAGCGCGCCGGCAGCGTGCGCACGCTCGGTCTCGGCCGCCACGTCCACCACCTCGGCGGTGCGGTAGTCGACGACGGAGCGCACCACCACCGCCACGTCGTCGAGCCGATCGAAGCCGTGGCGCACGGTGCGGCCGGTGGCACCGGCCACCCCGTCGACCACGTAGCGGTCGCTCGGGAAGTCGTGCTCGTCGACGGCGAGCACCGGGCGGTCGGGACGCATCGCCGCGGCACCGTGGAGCAGTTGGTACAGGTTCACCGTGGTGCTGTCGTGCACCACCACCTCGCCCGGACCGGCGCCGATCAGCGGTGCCAGCAGGTCGCCGACACGTTGGGGCATGTCGAGCCAGTGGTCCCACGAGCGGATGAGCTGTGTCGCCCACTCGTCGCGCACCACCCGGTCGAGGGCGGCGAGGGTGCGCCGCGGGGTGCGGCCGAGCGAGTTGCCGTCGAGGTAGATCACCGTCGGATCGGGCACCACGAACTCGTCGCGGAACCGTGCGAGCGGGTCGGCGGCATCGAGGGCCAGGGCGTGATCACGCGAGAACGGGTCGGGTGTGGGCTCCACCATCGCGTCAGCCTGCCAGAGCGGTCAGCCCTCGAGCAGCTCGACGAAGCTCGCGTGCCGGACGAGGCCCTCGTTGGTGAACTCGGTGATCTCGATGCGAGCCCGGTGCCGTGGCTCGACCCAGGTGGCGTCGCGCCGGTACTCGCGGGGCGGCTCGGGTGTGAACGGGCAGTCGGCCACGACGATCGGCCGCATCAACCCGAGCAACTGTTCGAGGCGACGCTGGGTGAAGCCGGTGCCCACGCCGCCGGCGAAGCGCAGCTCGGCACCCTCGTAGCGCCCGACGAGCAGCGCACCGAAGCTCGAGCTGCGATTGCCGGACCCGCTCGTGAAGCCGCCGATCACCACCTCCACCGGCACCCGGTTCTTCACCTTGCGCCAGTGGGGGCTGCGCTTGCCGGGTTGATAGGTGCTGCCCAGCCGCTTCGCCATCACGCCCTCGAGGCCCTGCGCCGCGGTGGCGGCCAGCAGCTCGGCACCGCCACCCACCCGGTGCGCCGGGACCGTCCAGTTGTCGCCGGTGTCGAGCAGCTGGGCGAGCAGCGCCCGACGCTGCTCGTACGGCAGGGCCGTCGTGTCGGTGCCGTCGATCTCGAGCACGTCGAAGGCCTGGAACACCACCTGCGTGCGGTGTCGCTGCAGGGCCTCGAAGCTCGGGCGGCCGTCGTCGGTGAACACCACGATCTCGCCGTCGAGCACCGCCGAGGCGGCGTTGACGTCGCGCCACATGCCACCGAGCTCGGTGTAGGTGCGGGTGACGTCGAGCCCGCTGCTGCTCTGCACGCGCACCGATTGCTCGTCGACGTCGACGAACACGATCGTGCGGTAGCCGTCCCACTTGATCTCGTACGCCCAGCGGTCGTCGTCGGCGGGCAGCTGGCCGATGCCGGCCTTCATCGGCGCGACCGGGAACCTCACGGGCGGCCGGGGATGCGCTGCGACAGCACGCCGCTCGCGTCGAGCGCGGCCAGGCGTTCGTCGTCGAGGCCGAGCAGCTCGCGCAACACCTCGTGGTTGTCCTCGCCCCGGTAGCGGGCCTCGCCCCGCACCCCCACCTCGCTGCCGGCGAATCGCCAGGGTGCGTTCGGGATGCGCAGCGCCCCGCCGCCGCGGTCGCTCACCTCCACCACCACGTGGCGCTCGGCGGCCCAGTCGGTGTCGCACACGTCGCGCACGCTGCGCAGCCGGCCGGTCGCGAGCCCGTGGTGCGACGCGGCCTCCTCGATCGCATGGGCGTCGTGCATGTGCGACGCCCAGTCCGCCAGCTCCGCCATCAACGCATCGATGTTCGTGAGGCGCGACGGCACGTCACGGAAGCGGTCGTCGTCGAGCAGTTCGGGGCGACCCATGGTGTGCACGAACCGGTCGAAGGTGCCGCGTTCGGCCGGGTGACCGGAGATGATCGCCACCTCGCCGTTGGCGGCGACGAGGACCGGGTAGTCGCCCGGCTGGAAGCTGCGGATCCAATCGGCGGGCACGTCGCGATCCCACAGCGCGTCGTGCACGTGCTCGTTCACGTAGAGCATCACCTGCGCCATCGCGACGTCGATGCGGTCGCCCCGGCCGGTGCGCTCCCGCTGGAAGAGCGCGGCGAGGATCGCGGCGGCGCACTCCTTCGCGGTGTACACGTCGGCATGACTGAGCGGATCGTTCGCGTACTGGCCGCCGCGGGCGTCGCCGGTGGTCTTGGTGGCACCGCTCTCGGCGCCGATCACCGGCGCGTACGCACGGCGGTGCACCCACGGACCGGTCTGCCCGTAGCCGCTGATCGACGCGTAGATCACCGTGGGGTTGCGTGCGCTCACGGCCTCGTAGCCGATGCCCATCCGGTCGGCGACGCCGGGTCGGAAGTTCTCGATCATCACGTCGCACCGCGCCGCGAGCTCGAGCAGGAGCTCGACACCCTCGGGTGTCGAGGTGTCGAGGCTCACGTTGCGTTTGCCGACGTTCTGTTGCACGAAGTAGGTCGACAGCCCGTTCACCCGAGGGTTGGCGAAGCGGGTCATGTCGCCGTCGGGCGGCTCCACCTTGATCACGTCGGCGCCGAGGTCGCACAGCATGCGGGTGCAGTGCGGCCCGCTCAGCACGCGAGTCAGATCGAGCACGCGTACGCCGTCCAGTGGCCGTCCCCCCGAACCGGTGTCCATCTCGACGACCGTAGCGGTCAGCGGTTCAGCAGTTCGCGGCGGAGGGTGAGCAGCTTCGGGCTCGGTTCGCCGTCGCTCCACGACTCGGCGGTGATCGCGCGTTCGTAGGTCTCCCATTCGCGGCGTACACCGGCGATGTCGCCGCGCTGGTGGTGGGCACGCATGCGCAGCCCGATGAGGTCCTCCTGGCCCGACAGCACCTTCAGACCCTGACCGGTGGCCCAGAACACGCCGTCGATGTCACCGAGCGCCAGGTGGTGCGAGGCGAGCTCGGTGGTCGCGCTCGTGACGAGCAGGGTGAGTGCCGAGGCGAGACCCTCCGTGGCCGGCCACAGGTGGTCGGTGCCCGCGAAGGGCTGCTCGCGCACGAGCGCCACCCCGGGTCGCAGCACCTCGATCGCCTCGGCCGGTGCCAGCCCGGCGCTGGCGGCGAGCCGCGCCTGCAACATCTCGGCGTCGGTGCACACCAGCGGATGCAGTGGCAGCTGATCGGTGAGCGTGCGGCCGATCCATTCCTCGTCGTGCGGGGGCGGGAGCGCGCGTCCGAGCGAGCGACGGGCGTCACTCACGATGTTGGCGAACGTCGCGTCGCGCACCTCGTGCTCCCACAACGCTGCTCGTGCTGCGCTGCGGGTGGCGTGCTCACGATGGTGCGCCAGCCACACCGTCAGCTCGAGCGACTTGCCGCGTTCGAACGCCACGGACGTACCGTCACGAGTCACGATGTCCACCCCACCGAGCACCCGCACCATCAGCGCCCACTCGGGTTCGTGCCACGGCGCCGGCGCGGGGTCGGGCCGGTCGGGCCGATCGCGCCGCGCGTGCCGTTGCCGGTCGGGCGCGCCGGCCGCGAGGGCGAGCGTGGATGCCGCGGCGACCTCGACCACGGCGACGTCGCCGGTCGACACCTCGATCATCGGATGGTCGGCGGCGTGCAGCAGGCCCGACAGGTCGGCCACGTGGACCGGTGCCAACCCGATCGGCACGACGGTGATGCCGAGCCGCTCGAGGTCCCACCCGGTCGCGTGCGCCCGCACGGTGAGCGAGGCACCTGCCACGGCGTGCCGGAGCACGACGGCCAGACCGCGGCCGCCGCCACGGGTGACGTCGACCAGTTCGCGCAGCGCACTCGGTTCGAGCGAGTCGACGTCGCTCACCACCACCACCGGTTCCCAGGCCTCGCCGCCGGTGCCGCGCGAGCGCAGCTCGAAGGTGCGACGGTGCCCGATCGCGGTGGGGGTGCTGCCGAGTGCGGACGCCGCCAGGTCGAGCGCGACGTCGAAGTCGGGTGCCCACTCGGCGTTCGCGTTGCCGAGGTGCACCGCCGGGTCGAGGCCGTGGGTGATGAGGCGCAGCGTCTCACCGACGGGCGACACCGCGAGCGAGGTGGCGATCGCACGCAGCACGGCGTCGGCGGCGTCGGCGGCGTCGGCAGCGTCGGCAGCGTCGGCAGCGTCGGCAGCGTCGGCAGCGTCGGCAGCGTCGGCAGCGTCGGCAGCGTCGGCGGCGTCGGCGTCGTTCGCCCTGGCGGCCGGGTCGGTCTCCGGGTCGGTCCCCGGGTCGGCGTCGAGGCACACCAGACCGAAGGCCTCGAGGTCGACGAACAGCTCGCCGTCGCCGGGCCGTCCGTCGTCGACGGCCACCCGCCCGAGATGCACGAGCGCCGGGCAGGGCTGGCCGGCGAGGCGGGCCGAGCGGGCCACGTCGACGTCGGCGACGGTGGCCGGCAGCAGCCAACGATCGGGTGACGATCCGGGCACCCATCCGTCGGTGGGCTGCCGTCCGGGGCGATCGAGGATCACGGTCACCGCGCCCTCGGCGGTGAGGATGGCGGCGAGCACGTACCCGCCGGTGCCGACGAGCGCGTGCCCGACGCTGCGCAGCGCGAGGTCGAGCCGCACGGCGCGCTGCGTGGCGTCGAGCGAGCGCACCAGTCGTTCGGTGTGCTGCACGCGGGCGTCGGGCACCACGGCCCGCGCACCCGTGCCGGCCCGGCGCAGCTGTTGGCGGCGCCGCGACTCGACGAGCCCGAGCGCGCCGGCGCACACCAGCACGCCGGCCGCGAGGCTCGTGGTCACCGGCGCTCGACCGGCGGGCACGTCGGCGGCCGCGGCCTCGGCCGCGTCGGTCGGTGAGCGGGGCGTCGGCGTGGTCGTCGCCGGAGCGGTCGGCGACGGTGCCGGCGCGTCGACCGGTGGCGGCGTGGCGACGGTGGACGCCACGGTCGACGCCACGGTCGACGCCACGGTGGGACGGATCACCACGTCGGGTCGTGGTCGGTCGGCCGGGAACGCCGCGTCGCCGGCGGGCTCGATCGCGGGCACCTCGACCGCGGGCTCGACCGTGGGCACCTCGACCGCGGATTCGTCGTGGACGATCACCTCCACGACGTCGCCCGGGTGCAGCATCTCGGGCAGGTCGTGACCGAGGAGCGGCGCGTTGTGCACCACGAGCTCGTGGGCCAGATCGGCCACCGCCGCGGTGTCGGCGTGATCGGCGACGTGGTCCTCGGCGATGCTCCAGTACGACTCGCCGCGGGCCACCACGTGCGTGGCGACCGTTCCCGGCGCAGCCGCACCGGAGGCAGACCAGGCTCCGGCGGCGGGCACGTCGAGCACCCAGCCGATGCGCACCAGCGAGGGGTCGTCGAACACCGTGCCGTCCGCCATGGTGCGTCCGACATTGCGTTCGATGATCAGATCCGCCACGTCGCGCACCCGGCGGTGGTCGCCGGCGGCGAGGCGGGTCGCGATGCGATACACCGAGTCGCCCTCCACCACCGTGTACGGGATCCAGGTGACGGCGTCGTCGCGCAGGGCGCCTGCGGGCACGGAGACGGTCATACCGACGGGGAACACGCCGCCGGTCCACGTGCCGCCGGTGGGTGTGCGGGCGCCGCGGTTGAGCTCGATGATGCGGTCGCGCAGTCCCGGATCGCCGAGGCGGGCGGCCACCGAGTACGGCGTGTCGCGGCCCGACGACCGCACCGTGTCGGGCACTGCGGGCGATCGGCGCACCGGGGTGTCGCGTCCGGCGGACCCCCGACCCGTCACGTGGTCGTACGGGTCGCCGGTGCCTGCGGCGTCGACGGTCGCGACGTCCACCACCGCGGACGACGGGGGCACGAGGGTCGCGCCGGCGGCCATCGCACCCGACAACGACGCGACGCTGGCGCCCACCACGGTCGAGGTGCTCACGAGCGCGGCGCGTACCAGGCGGCGCACCGCGCCGGTGGGTGTCGGTTCGATCACGGGCAGCACGGCGGTCGGACGGCGCCGCCAGGCCAGCACGCGTGCGACCTCGCTGATCGCGGTGATCGCGAACCAGGCCCACAGCAGGGTGAACACGACGAGGCCGAGTGCCACGACGGTGTCGCCGTCGACGCGGCCACTGCGCAGCACGCGCTGCCAGTCCACGGCACCGGGCCCGCCGAGCGCGCGCCACACGACGACGGGCAGCACCGCCGTACCGCCCACCAGCAGCACGGCGGCGGCGAGCCGCGTGACGGCGCCGGCGAGACCGGGGCCGGACCGGCGCGTCGACGGTCGCAGGTCGACGCCACGGTGGGGCGGAGGAGCAGGGCGTCGCATCGGGATCGGTCCTTTCGGCGAGGTCGATTCGGGGCGGTCGGGGAGATCGGGGCGGTCGGGGAGGTCGGGGCACGGCACGGCGTCGACGGCGGCGTGGCCGGCGGCGTGCTCGTCGCGCCGGTCGGCAACTCGTCGATCGGCCGCCGCGCGGGCGCTCGCGCGGCGGTCCGCTCGACGCCGGTCGGGACCGCGGAGCTGCGGGGTGCGTGGGGTGGTGAACGAGGTGGGCATGGCGCGATCGCTGTCAGGTGTCGTAGAGGAATGTGGCGGCGCCGGTGGCGCGCACGGTGAGCACGTCGGCGCCGCCGAGCGCGACGAAGACGGTGGTGCGGCGTTCGGTGATGGTGACCACCACCTCCGGCTCCCCGGTGGGTCCGGTGCGCACGGCCACCTCGACGTCGCCGGGCGCGACGCCGGAGCGCACGGCGTGGTCGACGGCGAGTTCGGTGGCACGATCGGCGTCGAAGCCGGCCGTGAGCGACGTGCGAGCGACCGAGAAGCGGGCTGCGGCCTCGGCGGTGTTCGCGGCGTGTCGACGGGCGGCCATCGCCCGCCCGCCGTCGACGACGAGCGCCGCCCCACCGAGCACCACGGTCACGAACACCACCAGCACCACGGCGAGCGTGCCGCGATCGCGCTCGTGGCGATCACCGCGACGGCCCTCGCCGTGCTCTCCCGGTCGCAAGGCGTTCATCGCTGGTACCGGTCGATCGGCTGGGTGTCGGACGCGCTGATCGTGCGGTCGCCCGGCGTCCACACGCCGCTCAGCTCGCCGTTCGGCACCGAGCACCGCACCGTCACGGTCACCGAGCCGCCCTGCCAGGTGCCCGACGGCGACGCTTCCCACGTGAGTTCGGGACTCGGCACCGAGCGGCAGCGGCCGACGAGGGTCGAACCGGCGATCGCCTCCTCGGCGAGGCGCTGTCCCTCGACGGCATCGCTCGCCATCGACGCGGCGCGCGCAGCGGCCTGCGACGTGTTGGTCACCTGCACCCCGGCGGCGTGCAGGCGCCCGACGAAACCCAGGAACACCAGCGCGACGAGCACGAAGACCAACACGAACATCATCTCGATCGGGGTGACCACCCCGCGATCGCGGCTCGGTGCCGGGTCGGTGCTCGCCATGGGTCACCGCTCCTTCGGCGCCTGTTCGCTCACGACGGCGCGCACGCCGACCGCGTCGCCCACCACACCGGGCGTGCGTCCGCGAACGGTCACGGTCACCATCGGCGCATCCGTGCACGTGATCTCGACGTCGTCGGCCCACGAGGTGGCGTGACGCACGATCGCCTCGCGAGCGGCGGCCACGCCGGCGTCGCAGGTGCCGTCGAACGCGGCGGCGATCCGTGCCCCGTCGGCGGCGGCGTCGTCGAACACGTTGCGGGCGTGCCAGTACGCGACGGCTTCGAACACGACGAGCAGCGCCATGAGCACCGCCACCGTGCCGAACAGCATCTCGACCGACACGTCGACCGCGCCGCGGTCGCGTGTGGCGGATGCCCGAGCCGTCGCGTGTGGGCTCACGGGGTGGGCGCCACCGGGTCGGGCACGTTGGCCTGTGCGGTCTCGAACACGCCGACGAAGAACGCCGTCGCCGCCACGGCCACGCCGATGCCGACGGCGAGCCAGATCATCTTGGTGACGGCTTCGTCGATGCCGGTCTCGTCGGCACGTTCGTTCCAGGTACGCCGGAGATGGTGGCCGAACGCATGGCCGGCGCGCTGGGCACGCACGGCCAACGGGAGGAGGAGCTGGTTCATGTCCGTCGGTGCTTTCTGTGGTCGTGCCGGTGTGCGCGGGGCAGCCGGCGGGATGTCGAGGGAACGGAGCGCGCGCAGATCAGCCACCGAAGGCCTCCCCGATGCGCACGGCGAGCGGGTACGCGAGGAACACGACCGTCGCGACGACGAAGCCGATGGTGGGGCCGGACAGGTTGGCGTTGGCGCGGTCGGCGTCTCGCTCGAGCTCGTCGAGTCCCTTGGCGCGCATCGCCGTGGCGAGCGAGTGCACGGTCTCGGTGATCGACACGCCCTGTGTGCCCTGCCGTTCGATCGAGCCGGCGAACTCGCACAGCTCGCGTTGCTGATGGGTGCGGCCGATCCGGTCGATCGCCTCCCACAGCGGCACGCCGCGCACCGGCGCCCGCTCGATCTCGTCGCGGAGCAACCCGAACATGTCGCTCTCGCCGACGTCGAGCGCGAACGCCACCGCGGCTTCGACGCTCTGATCGGTGGTGAGCCCGACGGCGACGAGTTGCACGAAGTCGGTCGACGCCCGCCGGAACGCACGGCGCGCGTCGCGCACCTTCGTCCGCACGTCGCCGATCATCACCATGGCACCGGCGGCGCCTGCGGCGAGCACCGCCACCGCCCACAGTGGGCTGGCGGGTAGCGCACCGGTCGACATCAGGGTGCCGATGCCGCACAGCGCCACGAACGCGAGGGCGATCGCGGCGACGACGACGCGTGTGGCGACGTCGTGGGCGGTGGTGCGTGCAAGGTGCAGACCGTCACCGAACGCCCGTTCCACGGCAGCCGCGACGGGTCGGGTGACCCGACCACCGACTTCGGCCGCACGCGCACGGGCACCCGTACCACCGGCGGACGGTGGGAGAAGGTCCGCCCGCCGGTGGTGGGATGCCGACGGCACGACGCCGTGGTGGCTCGACGGCTGCAGGATCGAGCGCACCTCGGCGATCGTGCGCCGGCGCGGTCGCAACCCGATGACGAGTGCGACCACGGCCGAGGCCACGAGGGTCGATGCGGTGACGGCGAGGGTGAGGTGCGGGGCGAGTGTCACGTCCGGCTCCCCGCGATCCGGTAGCGGCCGGACTGGTCGTAGCGGCACAGGCTGCGCAGCCACATGATGCAGGCACCCCACAGTGCGAGCGGCAGGAGCAGCACCAGCTGCCCGGTGGGTGTGCCGTAGGGCTCGAGCAGTTCGTGTGCCACGAGCCGAAGCCCGCCCACCATGAGCGCTGCGATCGCGACGAGCCGGGTCATCGACGAGCGGTAGACGGCACGGGTGCGATCGACCCGTTCGCGGGCGCGCACCTCGTCGCGGGCTGCGACGGCCAGCGTGCTGACGGTCTGGTAGAGCCGGCCGGATCCGGTGGAGCCCGTCACGACGAGACGGATCGCGGCCACGGCGGCATCGCTCGTGGGATGGGCGAGGTCGTCGGCGAGGTCGGCGAGCGCGTCCTCGGTGCGGAACCCCTGGCGGCGCCGCGCCACGAACGCCGCCAGCGGCTCGCGCACCGCCTCGGGAGCGCGGGTCGCCACCTGTTCGAGCGCCTCTTCGGTGCCCACGCTCGAGCCGCGCAGGGTGTCGCGCAGATCTTCGAGCCACTTGGCGATGCCTTCGACGTGACGGCGCTCGGCGTCGGAGCGACGGTCGTGCAGCAGCTGCGGCCACATCGCGATCAGCGCCCCCGCCACGAGCGCGAGCACCGGCCAGCGGGTGAGCACCAGCACCGCCACCGCGGTCGTCACCCCGGCTGCCAGCCGTGTGGGCGCGATGTCGGGCCGCTGCCAGGTCGGTGCCGGCGACGCGTGCCGGGCGGCGGCCTCCGCCGGCCGGAACGACACGGTGAGCGCGACGATCGCTGCGGCGACGAGCACCATCGCGGCGAACGCGACGGCGACGGTGGGCACGGCGGCGGTCACGACACGAGCTCCCGCCGGGCGCCGGCGAGCGGGCGGTGGGTCTCGTCGCGATGGTGCCACCAGTCGGCCGAGAACGAGGGGTCGGCATCGAGCAGACGATCGAGCATCGCCCGCTGCGGTTCGCTGATCACCCGTGCGCGGTCGTCGACGGCGTCGGGCTGCGGGCCCATCAGCCGGTGCAGCACGAACCGACCACCGTCTTCCTCGACGGACGGAGCGACGATCTCGGTGACGTAGCGGCCGGTGGTGTTGTCGCCGTGGGTGTGCACCACCAGATCGACGCTGCGGTACACCTGCCAGCGCGCGGTGCGGAGGTCGACCTGGCCGTGTGCGGCGATCAGTTCGGCCAGACGCTCGAGGCCGTCCTTGGCCGAGCCGCCGTGCACCGTGGCCATCGCGCCCTGGCCGATGCTCATCGCGCCCA
The DNA here is from genome assembly GCA_020637235.1 of Acidimicrobiaceae bacterium. Lineage (GTDB taxonomy): Bacteria > Actinomycetota > Acidimicrobiia > Acidimicrobiales > Ilumatobacteraceae > VFMC01. The sequence goes on from JACJWG010000002.1 coordinate 12,654, forward strand.
CCATCGCCGCGCCCTCGGCGCCGCGCACCTCGCCGACCACGATCCAGTCGGCGCGGGTGCGCACGGCGGGCACCATCATGTCGGCGCACGAGATGCCGGTGCCGTCGCTGGTGCTGGGGATGCGGGCCTGGTAGGCGTGCACGAACGGGTGCGTGCCCATCTGGCCGATGTTGAGCTCGAAGTCGGTCTCGATCGTCACGAGCACGTCGGTGGGTTCGATCTCGCCGATCAGCGCGCGCAGCAGCGTGGTCTTGCCCGATCCCATCCGGCCGGCCACGAGCACCGAGAGGTCGGCGGCCACTGCGGCGCGCAGCAGCGCGACGGCGGCGTCGTCGAGCATGCCGCGAGCGGCGAGGTCGTCGAGGCGTGCACCGAACACCGCGGCGCGGCGGATGGTGACGAGGGGCCGCGATACGACGTCGAAGCCTTCGCCGTGGAAGCGCACGCCCGGCTCGAGCTCGAGGTCGACGAAGGGGTGTTCGCGGTTGAACGGCCGGCGGCGTGCGGCTGCGGTGTCGTAGATGATCCGCTCGAGGTCGCGGTCACGCCGCACGAGCGGGCTGAGCAACTGGCGGGTGCCGTCGGCGCGCTCCACGCGCACCGGGTCGGCGCCGAACACCAGCACGTCGGTGACGAGCGGGTCGCGCAACACCGAGAGCAGCTTCGGCAGCCCGAACATCTCCGAGAGCACGAGCTCCACCAGGGTGTGCTGTTCCGCGTCGGTCAGCGGCGACAGTCGATCGGCGAGCCGTCGACGTTCCACCTCGGCGAGCACCTGGTTCTCCAGCACGTCGCGGGTCATCTCCTCGCGCAGCTCGCGATCGGACGCGGTCTCGTCGCGGCGCGGCAGCGGGAAGCGGTCGCCGTAGGCGCGGCGCACCTCGAGCGCCAGGGCTTCGAGCTCGTCGTCGCCGGTCATGCCGCGTCCTCCGCAGCCCGCACGCCCAGGCCGGCGGTGAGCCGGTCGGCGAGGTGCAACGCCGCCTGCACGAGCGCCGAGCGCCGGAACCGGCGGTCGGTGACGGGCACGCCGTCGTACAGCGAGCGCACGGCGTCGGGTTCCCATGGCAACCAGCCGGCGAGCCGGTCGCCGAGCTCGGCGTCGGCGTCGGCACGACCGACCCGGTCGATCGCGTGTGGTGTGTCGACCACGACCACACGGGTGACGTCGAGCGGCATCGGGCTGTCCACGGGGGCGACGCGGCCGAGCGCCGTGGCCCAGTCCTCCGTCGACACGATCGAGGTGGCGTCGCTGTCGGTCACGAGCACGAGCACGTCGCACTGGGCGAGGACGGCACCCACCGGGCTGGCGCCGCGGAGACGGCCGACGTCGACGACGACGGGTCCGTCGAGGTCACGCAGTGCCGGCGCCCAGGGCTGGCGCGGCGCATGACAGGCCCATGCCCGGAACGCGTCGCCGGGTGCGCCGACCACCCGCATGCCGCCGACGTCGCCGGCGGCCTCGGCCAGTCGCGCTGCCGGGTCGGTGCGGGTGTCGGGGAACGCCACGTGTTCGAGCCCGCCGGCGATCACCGCGCCGTCGGGCAGTCGGGCCGCGAGCACGCCACCGGCCGGGTCGGCCTCCACCAGCCACGGCCGATGTCCCTGTGCCGCCAGCGCCGCCGCGAGTGCGTACGCCACCGTGGTGGCGCCGCTCCCCCGCCAGCTGCCGACCCCGACGATCACGGACGTGCCTCCGTCTCGGTGTCCCCGGCTCGATCGGTGTCGCCGGTCCGGTCGGTGTCGTCGCTGGACGCCAGGCGCGGGACGCCGATCAACACCAGGCGCTCGCCGGCGGCCAGCCGCGCGACGCCGGCGGCGTGGTCGTCGGGCACGGCCATCGTCACCACGAGCGAGCCACGCTCGCCGGCGGCGGTGTCCAGCACGCGCACCAGCACGCCGGTGTCGTCGGCGTGATCACCCCCGGCGTCGCCGTCATCGATCGTCAGGGCGAGTGCGGTCGAGCCCTGGGTGAGGCCGGTCGGGAAGCGGCCGGCGTCGAGTACGGCGCCGACGGTGCGTTCGCCGGCCGACAACTCGGTGCCGTCGGCCCACATGCCGACGGTGAGCAACACGCCTGGCTCGAGGTCCACCGTCGCCACCCGCCCCACCAGCGCCTGCAGCGACGTGGCGGGCGCGAGCCCCGTGACGGGGGTGTCGAACGCGATTGCCGTGAGCGTCAGATCGTCGGCCTGCAGCACGCTGCCCGCGGCCACGGGCCGGGCGATGCTCACCACCTCCACTCGGTCGGCAGCACGATCCACCGCCCAGGCGACGAGCACACCGGCGAGCACGGTGAGCGCCGCCGCGAGCACCAGCCACTGCGCCCGCACACGTGTGCGGAGCCGGCCGCTGCGGCGGGGTGCGCTGCGGGCCGTGGAGCGGTGACGGCCGACCCGGCGGGCGGCGAGGTGCGACGGGTCGGCGGCGCCGTCCATCGGGCCGAGACCCGTGTCGGCACGCTCGCGGGTCAGGGTCGAGCTGGCCACGTGCGACCTCCGATCGACAACAGGGCCTGCACCACCACCACGACGACACCGCCGGTGAGGTAGCCGGCCCACAGCCACGGGCCGAACGCGAGGCGGCGGCGACCCGTTCGCAGTGCGAACACGCCGGCCGACAGGGCGGCGACCCACACCACCACCACGCCGGCGTATGGGTGCACGAGACCGGTGGCGGCGCCCAGCACCGCGGCGAACTTCACGTCACCGAAGGCCAGCCCTCTGCCGTAGCGCACCACCCACAGGGGCACCGCGGCCATCGACATGCTGATCAGGGCGTCGACGCCGGTCCACGGATCGTCGAGCAACGCAGCGGCGGCGACGATCAGCAGCGAGAGACCGCTGAGCCGGTTGGGCAGGCGCCGCTCGTGCACGTCGACGATCGCTGCGGCCCCGCCGAGCACGCCGACCATCGCGATCGCGATCCCGGTCGTGATCGGGGCCTCTGCGGCCGTCACCGACGCGGTGCCGGCCGCGACTGCGAGGGCTGCGCCGCCGATCGAGATCCGCCGACGACGACCGCTGAGCTCCGACCATGCGCGTCGGACGCGCCGGATCGTGGAGCCCGTGCCGCCGTCGGGTGTGCCGCCCGAGGGGTCGTTGATGATCGCCCCGGGAGGTCCCGGAGCGAACGTGAGGTCCGCCATGTCGTCCGCCGTGATCCTGAGGGGACGGTCGCCCGCCCGTTCGAGGAGTTGAGAACGATGTCCGCCGACACCGCTCGGGGGCGACCATACGCCCGTGTCGCCACGGTGCGCGGAAGTTTTGACCGAGTCTTGACGCATCATCACCCAGATAGAGACACCGGCCCATGCGCGTTCCGGAAAACACGCCCCCGCGATGTTCTGGGTGCCGACCTCCACTCACCGCCGCAGCTCACCGATTTCCGTGGCACCCAGGACGTCCGGTTCACGGGGATCGCCGTGTTCTGGGTGCCGACCTCCACTCACCGCCGCAGCTCACCGAATTCCGTGGCACCCAGAACGTCCGACTCCCCGACCGGCGCCGCCGTCACCTTCTGGGTGCCGGCCTCCACTCACCGCCGCAGCTCACCGGATTCGGTGGCACCCAGGACGTCCGGTTCACGGGGATCGCCGTGTTCTGGGTGCCGACCTCCACTCACCGCCGCAGCTCACCGATTTCCGTGGCACCCAGGACGGTGTGGGGGCGCTGGCCGGGCTTTGCTACGTTCGCCGCCGTGGGAGCGGGCGGGCCGTTGCAGGTGTTGGTGGTGTGCACGGCCAACGTGTGCCGCAGTCCGATGGCCGAGGGGCTGCTGCGCACTCGCGCCGAGGCCGCAGGGCTCGACCTCGTGGTCGCCTCGGCCGGCACGCGCAAGGGTCCGCTGCCGGTGGATCCGGTCGCCGTGAAGGCGCTCGGCGAGTTCGGGGTCGACATCTCGGCGCACCAGCCTCGGCGGGTGACCCGCGATCTGGTGGCCACCGACGGCGCGGGGCTGATCCTCACCATGACCCGTGCGCACCTGCGCGACATCGCGGTGATGGGCCCCGGCGTGTTCCAGCGCACCTACACGTTGCGCGAGGCCGTGCGCCGGCTGGAGGTCACGCCCAACGGCGGCGACCTGCCGGCGATGATCGCCGCCGCCGGCGAGGGTCGCAAACCGAGCGACCTGATGCGCGACGACCCGGGCGACGACATCGACGACCCGTACAACAACGGCTACGCCGCCGTGCTGAAGGCGGCCACCGAGATCGACCAACTGGTGCAGCGGCTGGTCGGCCGGCTCCGCGGCTGAGTGGTCCGAGCAGGCGGCCGTAGCCGCAGCTCACTCGCCGATCGGCGGCACCGGCGCCGGCGGCACCGGCCCCACGTAGCGAGCGCTCGGCCGGATGATCTTGGCCGCGGCCGCCTGCTCGAGCACGTTGGCGCACCACCCGATCACCCGGCTCGCAGCGAACGTCGGCGTGAACATCGAGCGCGGCACGCCGCAGGTCTCCATCACCACACCGGCGTAGAACTCGACGTTGGTGCGCAGCTGCCGGCTGGGCTTCAGCTCGTCGAGCAACGCGACGATCCGGCCCTCGGTGGTCTCGGCCAGATCGACCAGCGGCCCGCCGAGCGACCGGGCCACGTCGCGCAGCATCAGCGAGCGGGGATCGTCGGTGCGGTACACGGCGTGCCCGAAACCCATGATCTTGTCGCCGCGTTCGATCAGCGGTCGCACGACGGCGTCGATCCGGTCGGCCGTGCCGATCTCGTCGAGCAGCGCGAGCGCCCGGCTGGGTGCGCCACCGTGCAGTGGTCCGCTGAGCGCGCCCAGCGCTCCCACGATCGCCGCCCCGACGTCCGCACCGGTCGAGGCCACCACTCGCGCGGTGAAGGTCGACGCGTTGAAGCCGTGGTCGACGGTCGACACCAGGTACGCGGAGATGGCGCGCACGTGTTCGGGCGACGGGTCGCGGCCGGTGATCATCCACAGGTGGTTGCCGGCGGCGTCGAGGTCGTCACGCGGCTCGACCGGCTGGAGGCCCGCCTGCAGGCGGTGCAGCGCGCACACCAACGTGGGTGTCACCGCGCTCACCAGCAGGCAGTCGGCACGTCGTTGCGCGGCGTCGAGGTCGACCACCGGCCGCAGGCCGCGCACCGCGGCGAGGTGCGACAGCGCCGTGCGCACACCGTCCATCGGCGTGCCGGCGGCCGCGATCACCGGCAGCAGCTCACGGAGCTCGGTGGGGATCGGACGAAGCGGGCGCACCTCGGCGGCGAAACGCTCTCGCGCGGCCTGCGAGGTGGGCAGCGAGCCGTCGATCATCAGCTGCATCACGTCGTCGAGCGGTCGCGAGACGGCGAGGTCGATGGCCGAGTACTGGCGGTAGTGGTAGAAGCCCTCCTCGCCGCGCACATCGCCGACCTCGGTGTCGGCCACCACCACGCCCTTCAACCCGGGCGGTGCGACCAGTGCGTTCGACGTGCCTGCGGGGGGATGTTCGAGGATCGTCATGCGTCCATGGTGCGAACCATCGACGAAATGATCAACGTTGATTATCGTCAACCTCGTGGCAACGGCACGACGGCTCACCGTGCACCAGGCGACGCGCCGGTTGGGCGTGAAGCCCGAGACGCTGTATGCGTACGTCAGCCGAGGTGTGTTGCGCAGCCAGCGGGCGGCCGACGGGCGCTCGAGCACGTTCGATGCCGACGAGGTGGAGGCGCTCGCCCGGCGTGGTCGGCCGCGGCGGTCCACCCGCACGGGTGCACTGGACATCGCGATCGCGACGTCGCTCACGTCGATCGAACGCGATCGGCTCCGCTTCCGTAGTCACGACGCGATCGACCTCGCGCAACATCACACGTTCGAGGAGGTCGCGCACCTGCTGTGGACGGGCGAGCTGACGCGCGCCGCCGCACCGTGGCCGGCCGTGAGTGCACCGCGACGACGTCTGCCGGCGAGCGCCAACGTGTTCGACCGGTTGACCATGGCGCTCGTGAGCGCTGCGGCCAGCGATCCGGCCCGTCGATCGGTCGACATCGTCACGACCGGGCGCCGAGCGATCGCGATCGAGCTCGACGCGCTGCCGCTGGCCGGCGAGCCACGGGTACCGCAGCTGCGGCTGCCCGGCCGCGAACCCGTGCGACACACGATCGCCGGCCGGCTCTGGAGCCGGCTCGCTCCCGGCCGTCCGCCGTCCGGAGCGATCCGTGCGCTCAACGCGGCGCTGGTGGTACTGGCGGATCACGAGCTGGCGGCGAGCACCCTCGCGGTGCGGGTCGCGGCGAGCACGCGCGCCGATCCGTATGCCGCACTGGTGGCCGGCATCGCCACGGTGAGCGGTTCGCATCACGGCTCGGCGAGCTTCTTCACCCGCCGCACCATCGATCGTGCTGCGGCCACCAGCAGCGACGCCGCGCTCACCGAGGTGCACGCGCGCACGGGCGCGTATCCGGGGTTCGGTCACAGCGTGTACGAGCGCAGCGATCCTCGCGCCGCCGTGGTGCTCGACCTGGTGCGTGCGGCGTGGCCGTCCAGCAAGCGGCTCGCGCAGGTGGACGCGCTGGTGGCCGCGGCACAGCGCCGTGCCGGCCTGTGGCCCAACATCGATCTCGCGCTGGCAGCGCTCGGCCATGCCGCCGGGATGAACGCGCACGCCGGCGACGCCATCTTCGCGATCGCCCGAACGGCGGGCTGGTTGGCGCACGCGGCGGAGGAGTACACCGAGCCGGTGCTGCGGTTCCGTCCCCGGGCCGACTACGTCGAGCCGTGAGGTCCGTCGAGACCCGCACCGGCAACCTGGCGACGCTGGCCGGTGCGGCGCTCGGGTCCGACGAGCACGACGCCGTCGACGGGCACGCCGGCCGTCTCGAGCGACGCGACGGCGGCTCGCAGCCGCTCGCCCGACGTACCGACGCGGACCGCGACGATGCACGAGTCGGCGAGCTCGGCGATGGTGGCGGCGCGGTCGTCGAGGCGGATGCACACGGTGACGACGGCGTACCTGGTGCGGAGTTGAGCGATCAGCGGCTCGATCGCTGCCGGCTCGATCGGAGCGTCACCGCTACCACCGGTGAGCACGTGCGGACCGTCGTCGCGAGGCAACAGCGCGAGGTCGAGCAGTTCGCCGGCGAGCACCTCGCGCAGGCCGGGTGATCGATGCAGTCCGTACGTGGCGTGCAGCTGCGGCGAGCGGGCCGCGAGGTCGGCGAGCACCACGCGTGTGCCGCGGAGCCACGCCGAGGTGCCGACACCCGCGGCCACGAGCGCGGCCGTGTCGGCGTCGTCGACCGACACCACACACAGCACACCGCGCCGCGCCACACCGATACGCTCGACGAGGCGGGTGAGCGGTTCGAGCGTGGTGCGGTTGTCGCCGAGTGCGTGCGCCGACGGCGTGCGCAGCGCCTGCATCTCGGCGGCCGGCCGATCACCGAGGCCGATGTGCGTCAGGTCGTCGCGATGCCGCACCGCGTCGGGAGCGGCGTGGGCGCGGCGATCGGCGGGCGATGCGGACTGGCGGCGATCTGCGAGCCCGTGGGTGGCCGCGGCCCGCGCCCCGAAGCGTCCGAGCGCGATGCCCATCAGCTCGCCGATGGCCAGCCCGATGACCAGTGCCAGGGCCACGATCGCGAACCGGAACGGTGGGTGGCTCCCGTCGGGGTAGGTGTCGTGCGACACGATCCACGCCCGGGTCGCGCCGGCGGCCACCATCGCGGCGACCGCACCGGCGATCGCGTACGGCAGGGCTCGGCGGGCGCGGCGGGCGAACACGTGCTCGCGGTACCCGTACGCGTGGGAACCGATCACGTCGGTCGTGTCCGCCCCCGGGGACAGCGTGTCCATCCCCGCACCGTGCCACCGTTCACGGCCGCATTCTGTCTCAGCGCTGACACAGTGCGTGACACGGCCGGGACGAGATGGCAACGGTGGTCGGGAGGGCCCCCGTTAGAGTCGCCTGGTGGAGTTCTACGCGCGCCTGTTGCAGCGGCACCTCGACGACGGCGTGATCGCCCACGACGACTCGGTGTTCGTGCAGTTCGCCGGCACCTTCGACGAGCAGATCTGTGCACAGGTGGGCCTCACCAACTGCACGTTCGGCAACATCGCGCCCGGATCACACAGCACCGGTGCCACGAGCGCGGCGCACTTCGACGCCCACCGCATGCCGTTGCCCGACGGTTCGTTCGACCACGTGTTCGCGCACGCCGGTCTGCACCACTGCTCGCGCCCGCACGAGGCGCTGCACGAGATGTACCGGCTGGCCCGCAAGACCGTGGTCTTCGTCGAGAACCAGGACTCGCTGCTGATGCGGCTCGCCGCTCGCGCCGGCGTGGTGCCGAGCTACGAGCCCGACGCGGTTCGCGACGGGGGCTACACCAGCGGCGGGGTGGACGGCACCGGCGTACCGAACCACGTGTACCGCTGGACCCGCCGCGAGGTGGACAAGGCGGTCACGTCGTTCGACCCGGGCCACCGCGTGCCGGTCACCTACGACGTGGAGTGGAACATCGGTGGCGAGCGCGCCGCTGCGCAGGCGTTGTCGCGCAAGCTGCACCTCGGCGAGGCGACGGCTGCACGGGTGTTCCGAGTCGGTCAGGCCACGCTCAACACCGTGCTGCGCCGGCAGGGCAACATCTTCGCCGCCACCATCCGCAAGGACCTCGCCGAGTTGCAGCCGTGGATGCGCACCCCGACGGCGATGCGCGACGCGCCCACCTGAGCCCGTCGGGCCGACCGACCGACCGACGGTTCAGCGGATCGCGTCGGGGCCGAGGAGCGCGATCACGTCGCCGGCACCGTCGTCGTTCGTGACGGGCACCGGCCCGAGCGGCTCGACCAGCGCCCCCGGGACCGACAGGTCGTCGGCGAGACGGTAGGCCTCGACCTCGAAACCCTCGCGGAAGTAGATGGTGGTGCGGTCGACGTAGTTCGACAGGTCGGTCTGATCGATCTCGACGTACCCGAGCGGGCGCAACCGGTCGACGTTGCGGCCGACGAGGTTGTAGCGGCCGTCGCCGTTGGCGACCACGAGGCGCACCTCGGCCCGGTCGCGCACGGTGAGCGGGGGCAGCGCCGGTGCGGTGGTGGTCGAGGTGGCCGTGGTGGTCGCCGGCTCCGACGTGGGCGTCGCGGTGTCGAGCGTCGAGCCGTCACCCGCGGTCGGGTCGGTCGTGTCGGTCGGGTCGTCGACGGTGGTGGGCAAGGCGGGCAGCGAGGCCACGAGCGAGGTGGTGGTCGCCACGGTGGCGGGCACGGCGACGACGTCGGTGGTTGGCGTCGCACTGGTCGCCGCGGCCGCGGCGGGCACCACCACGTCCGGCGCATCGTCGGGGAGCCCGGCAACGGCGATGCCGAGCAACGCACCGACCGCCACGACCCCTCCCATCACGGGCCAACTCGTTCGCACGGCTGCACCGTACCCGCGATGAGGGGGACGATCCTCCTCGGCTCACCCGGACGGACGGCGGGAGCCGGCGATCAGCCCGCCCCCGGGTTCCTGGCGGGGGCCGGGTGCGTCGATCAGGCCGAGCAGGGTGTCGAGGTGGACGGCGTCCATCGTCGCCTGGTGACGTCGAGCGAGGCGCAGGATGACGGCCGAGCCGATGCCCGACATCGCGGCGATCGCCACGAACATCCGCCACCCGGACACGTGTGGCACCAGCGTGAACACGTTGGGGATCAGTTCGGGGCGCGCGATCGGACCGATCGCCGGCGCCTCGGGTCGGGCGGTCGGGATCGCCGGAGCAGCACTCGGTGTGTCGATCGGTGTCGCCGGTGCGGCCACCGGCCCGGCGGCCGGGACCGCGGCGGGTGCGGCGGCCGGCGCGTCGACGGCGGGCAGCGCAGCAGGTGCAGCAGCCGGTGCAGCAGCAGGCGTGGCGGCCGGTCGTGCCGCCGGGGCGGCGGCCGCCGGGCTGCTGGCCACACCGCCCACCGGGCCGGCGCTCGCGGCGTCGGCGGGGGCACCGGCGCCGACGTCGCGGCCTCCACCGTCGTCGGGGTCACCTCGGTCGTCGGAGTCACCTCGGTCGTCGGAGTCACCTCGGTCGTCGGAGTCACCTCGGTCGTCGGAGTCACCTCGGTCGTCGGAGTCACCTCGGTCGTCGCGGTCACCTCGGTCGTCGGAGTCACCTCCGTCGTCGCGGTCACCTCCGTCGTCGGAGTCACCTCCGTCGTCGCGGTCACCTCCGTCGTCGCGGTCACCTCCGTCGTCGCGGTCACCTCCGTTGTCGCGGTCACCTCCGTCGTCGCGGTCGCGGGCTCAGTCGTCGACGGCGTCGCCGCACCGCTTCCACCGCCGTCGGCCGCGAGCACCGGTGAGGCCACCAACCACAGCGCGCCGACGCCGGCGGCCGCGCTCACTGCCAGCGCGCGAACGCGCGAGGCGCGCCGGGCGGTGGACACGTTCCGTGGCGGGATCACGGCTTTTCATCGGACTCCCGACACGATCCCTTGAGCATCGGGGGCCCGATTTCCGCGCGCCCGAACGCCGACGGCCGGGAATCGACCCCGCAACGGCGAGAACCGGGCTCAGCCGAGCAGCGCAGGAGCGAGGCGCCGCCACTGCGCCTCGGGCATCGCGGCGCCGTCCTGCAGCACCTGCACACACACGTGATCGGCCCCGGCGGCGTGGTGTTCGGCCACCCGCTCGGCGATCTGCTCCTCCGTGCCCCACACCACGACCGCGTCGACGAGACGGTCGCTGCCGCCGTCCTCACGGTCGTCGTCGGTGAACCCGAGGCGTTTCAGGTTGTTCCAGTAGTTGGGCAGACCGAGGTAGATCTTCATCCCGGCGCGAGCGATGCGCCGCGCCTCCACCGGATCGGTCTCGAGCACGCACATCTGCTCGGGGGCGAGCAGGGCATCGGCGCCGAGGGCCTCGCGGGCGATCGCCGTGTGCTCGGGTGTGGTGAAGTACGGGTGTGCGCCGTTGGCGCGGGTGGCCGACAGCTCGAGCATCTTCGGCCCGAGCGCGGCGAGCAGCCGGCCGCCGTCGTCGGCGGGACCTTTCGCCATGAACAGTGCCTTGTCCATCTTGTCGAGGTACTCGACCATGTAGCTGTAGGGCTTCGAGTAATCGTGCTTGCGCACCCCGGCCACGAGGTGCCCGTGGCTCACACCCATGCCGAGCAGGAACCGGCCGGGGAACGCCTCGGCGAGGGTCTTCTGGCCGGCCACCATCGTCATCGGGTCGCGGGCGTAGATGTTGGCGATGCCGGTGGCGAGCTTCAGGTTCGTGGTGGCCGACAGCAGCACCGCCGACGACACGAACGGGTCGCGGCCGACGGCCTCGGCCACCCACAACGAACCGAACCCCAGCTCCTCGACGAGCTGCGCGGCGCGCTGCGCCTCGGGGGTGGGCAGCGCGTCGATGCTGCCGTACCAGATGCCGACGCGGCCGAGGTCGACGGATGGCTTGGTCATGGGGTTCCTCCGAGGGCGTGCGGGGTGGGACGCGCAGGGGGCGTCGCGGCACACCTTAGGGAACGGGCGTCGCGGTGCCGCGAGCGGAGCGGTCCGCCGCACGACCGTCCGGGTAGCCTGCGGCCCATGCGGGTCGTCGTGCTCTGGAAGGGCGTCACCGGCTACGTCGACGCCGAGATCCGGGCGCTGCGAGCGGCCGGTGCCGAGGTGGCACTCGCGGTGTTGGGCGCCACGTCGAGCGAGCACCCGCAGCAGCGGTCGAGCCTCGACGAGCTCGAGCACACCATGCGGGTCGACGACGACACCCCGGCCGCCGACATCGCTGCATGGGCACGCAGCTTCGACCCCGACGTCGTCATCTGCTGCGGCTGGGATCCGAAACCGTTCATGGGAGCGGTCAGCCTGCTCCACGATCACCGTTGCCGGAAGACGCTCTACACCGACGGCCAATGGGCGGGCACGCCGAAGCAGTGGGCCGGCAAGGCGATCGCACCGTGGCTGCTGCATCGGCGCTTCGACGCGGCGGTCGTCCCCGGCGAGCCGCAGGCCCGCTTCCTGCGGCGGCTCGGGTTCCGCCACGAGCAGATCTTCGAGGGCGGCTGTGTCGCCGACACCGACAGCTACACCGCCGCCCGCCTCCCCGACGACGAGTGGCGCGCGCTGCCACCGTCGTTGCTGTTCTGCGGTCGGCTCGTCCCGGCGAAGGGTCTCGACGTGCTGCTCGAGGCGTACACGCGGTACCGGGCCACACATCGTGCGCCGTGGCGGCTCACGGTGGCCGGTACCGGACCGCTGCTCGCCCAGGTGCAGGCTCACCCCGACATCGACTCCGTGGGCTTCGTCGAGCCGACCGACGTGCCGTCGCTCATGGCGCGCAGTCGTGCGCTGGTGCTGCCGTCGCGGTTCGAGCCGTGGGGCGTGGTGGTGCACGAGGCGGTGTGCGCCGGGCTACCGCTCGTCCTCAGCGAACGGGTGGGCGCGGCGGCGAGATTTCTTCACCACCGCACCAACGGGTTCCGGGTCGACGTCGATTCGGTCGAGTCGCTCACCTGGGCGATCTCGGCGCTGAGCGATTGGACCGACGACGAGCTCGAACGCGGCCGACGCCGAAGCATCGAACTCGCCGAGCAGTTGGGGTTGGCGGACTTTGTTCGGGCGGTTGCCGCGATCGCGGCGTCCTGACCTGCGTTCAGTGTCGGGCGCCTGCTCGGGCGAGCGTCCGGTGCGTACCGCGAGCCGCCCGGCCGAGGCCATCGCCGGCCGGCGGGTGGGCGAGGTGCGATCGATCGCACCGCCGAGGTTGCCGAGACGGGCGAGCGCCGGGTGCCCGGCGTACTCCGAGTCGTCCACCCGGTGTTGCCGGAACGTGGAGGCCCGCACCACGTACACGCCGGCGATGAACGACGACACCGCGAACGTGACGATCGGAACCGTGGGCGCCCCGAGGGTGGTGGCGAGCGCCCCGACCGCGAGCAGTCCGATCACGTTCACCGTCGCCGTCACCGTGGCCACGAACTCGTCCACCTGGCGGGCCTGCAGCAGCGCCATCATCGGCTGACCGACGAGCACCGGGATCGCCGCCAGCGCGTACCAGCGCAACACGTCGGCCGAATCGGCGTAGTCGTCGGGCAGCAACAGGTCGACGAGCGGTCCGGCGGCGACGAACAATCCGAGCGCGAGCGTCGAGCCGACGGCCACCACCCCGACGAGCGGCTTCATCTGCTTGAGCGCGGTGCGGTCGTCGGGCGCGGCGGCCAGGTGGGGGAAGGTGTAGGTGGCGTACGCGGCCGCGAACAGCATGATCGGCTGCGCCCACTTGCCGACGGCGCCCACCTCGGCCGCCGATGCCACACCGGCCCGCCAGCCCAGCAGCGGCACCATCAGACCCTGGCCGGCGATCGACGCCGCCGCGATGCCGAAGCCCGAGCTGCCCTGCCACGGGTTGACGAGGCGACGGTTGCGCACCCGGCGGGCCACCCGGCGGGTGCGCACCTGATCGCGCACCAGCCACGCACCCACGCTGGCCGTGACCAGCCAGCTCAGCGAAGCGAACACGCCGGCGGCCTCGACCACCAGCTCGGCGGGGGCGGCGATCACCGCGACGAGCATCGAGGTGTTGCCCAGCGCGACGAGCCATTCGGCGGTGGCCGACGAGCGCAGCGCGCGCACCGCGGCGCTCTCGCCCAGCGATCGGCTGAACGCCACCGACTGCATGCTGATGCCGACGATCGCCACGACCGGCAGGTGGTCGCGGTAGGCCACCCAGGCGAGCAGCGCGGTCACCACGCCGACGGGCGCCTGGAACAGGGTGCGCCGGTCGAGCCACGCTCGGTGGATCTGGCGGCCGACGCCCTGCGCGAGTTCGCGTGTGTGGTGCTGGCTCGACCCGAAGTCGATCAGTGCGCCGAGTGCGGTGGTGATCGCGTACAGCGACACGAACGCGCCGAAGGTCTGGGTGTCGGTGCGGCGAGCGAGCAGCAGCATCGCGACGGCCGTGGCCGCCTGCGCGCTGCCGAGCGCGACCATGGTGCTGATCGTGCCGAGCCCGGTCCGGCGTCCCCCCGGGCGACCACCGGGGTCGTCCGTCGACATGGGTCGGTAGGCTACCGGCGTGGGTGTGACGGCGGCGGAACCATCTCGGCCGCGCCGGATCGCCGTCGCGATCACCACCCACACCGTCGATCTGGGGCCACACGAACGGGTCTCGCTCGAGCGGGTGATCGAGGTGCTGTCCCCCGCTCACGATCTGTACCTGGTGGTGCCGGCGTCGCTCGACGTGACGGCGACGCTCGATCGGTATCCGGCGCTGCGACACCTGCCGATGGGCGACGAGTTCTTCGGCGGCCGCCGGGCGCACAACCGCCTGCTGCTGGCGTCCACGTTCTACGAACGTTTCGCCGGCTACGAGTTCATGATGGTGCACCACCTCGACGCGTACGTGTTCCGCGACGAGATCGACGCGTGGTGCGACGCGGGGTACGACTTCCTCGGTGCCCCGTGGATCCCCCACGACGGCATGAGCCTGTCGGGTGTCGGCAACGGCGGCCTGTCGCTGCGCCGCGTGGCGTCGTTCCTGCGGGTGGTCCGCATGCTCGAGGCGCCACCCACGTCGGCGGCCGGCCGCCTCGCGCGCCGGCTGCCGTACCGGGCACGGGCGGCGCTGCGCATCGCGCTCACCCCGGTCGCGGCGCGCATCCGTGGCGGACAGGCGCGCAGCGAGGCATTGCTCGGCTACCTGAACCGCGGGTTCGACGCTGGCGAGGACTACTTCTGGGGGCTGCGCGTCGCACCGTGGCAGCCGTGGTTCCGGGTGGCCCCGGTGGACGACGCGGTGCCGTTCGCGTTCGACCTCGAACCGGCGCGGCTCTACGAGATGAACGGCGGCGTACTGCCGATGGCCTGCCACGGCTGGCCGGCCAGCCTCGACTTCTGGGGCCGGTTCATCGACGTCCCCGCCGGCTCCTGACGAGCGCCAGCGCACCGGCGCCGCCCAGCGCACCGATCCCGACGCCGAGGCCGATCGCCAGCGGCGTCGACACACCGCCGTCGCCGTCGTCAGCATCGTCAGCATCGTCAGCTGTGGTGGCGGGTGTCTCGCCGGTCGCACCGTCGGTCGCCGGCGACGCCGTGGCGGTGGCGGTGTCGACCGGAGTGTCGTCGACGGTCGCCGTCGGTGCCGCGGTCTCGGGCACCGTGGTGGGCGGGGCGGTGGTGGTGGGCGGGGTGAACCCGACGAACTGCCCCTCCCGGGCCGAGCCCACCATGTGGTACAGCAGGTCCTGCACGACCGGCTGATCGGTCACCGGTTCGGGCGAGGTGAGCACGATCTCGAGGTCGGGCGAGTACACCAGCCGCACCGACACGGTGCCCAGTGCGAGCGGGAACACGTGGGTGCTCACCCCGGCCTCGGCGCGGAACTCGTGGCGTTCGGCGCCGACGTCGACCACCACGTCGACGGGCGCCGCGAGCATCAGCACCACCTCGACGGTGTCGCGCACCTCACTGCCCTCGGGGCGCACCGTCATCAACTGGGTCTGGCCACCGGTGGGCACCGCACCGACGGGTTGGGTGCGGTGCGACAGGTAGGCGGCGTCGCGCACGATGGTGGGGGCGACACCGGTCTTGAACCACGTGAGGTAGTACGAGCTCAGGTCGAGCGGCACCCAGCCCGTGCCGGTGCTGGGCGCGAAGGCCGAGTGCTCGGAGTAGTCGTTCCAGGTGACGAGCTGCACCCATTCGGCGCCGCCGTCGATCGCGGCCTGCCAGGTGAGGCGGAGGTTCTCGGTGTTGGCCGCCTCGTAGAACAGGCCGGCGCGGGGGCGCATGTCCTGCACGGACACGGGCTGCATCCAGAGCTTGCCGCGCGCGTGGGCGTCGTTGCCGTAGGCCAGCACGTCGGCGTTGGTGGCGGGGCTGCGGCTCCCCCAGTGGGACAGCCCGGTGCTGATCGGGGCGAAGGCCTCGACGTTGCCGTAGTAGTCGAGCAGCAGCGGCACGAACGAGACCTGCACGCCGTAGGTGCTGTTCATCAGGTCGAGCCAGCCGCTCCACCACTCGACACCCTGGCGCTCGGCGGCGAACGGCGAGATGATCAGCCGGCCGTCACGGCTCCGCCCGGCCGACGGGTGGTCGGCGACGGACGCGATGGCATCGGCGAGCGCCTGCGGGTCCACCTGCACGTCGGGCATCAGCACGATGTCGAACTCGGGGTCCACCTCGGCGGCGGCGTCCAGCAGGCGCAGCAGCCGGTTCCAGAACGAGTCGTCGATGCCGAGGATGTTGAACACGAACCCGTCGAGGCCGGCGCTCACGGCCCGTTCGACCTCGGTGCGCATGTCGTCGAGCGCCCAGTCGGCGTCGGTCGACGGCGGGCGCGGCAGTGCCCGCTGGCGCTGGAACCCCCCGTAGGCGAGGTGCTGGCCGCCCTCGCCGTCGGGGGCGAGGAACTGGGTGGCGTAGTAGTCCTGGTCCGGCGGGGCGTTGTCGAGCGAGATCGGGTAGAGCGGGAAGTAGTGCGCGTACACCTTGGTGTCGCCGGCACGCAGCTGCTCGAGCGGCGGCAGGTCGAACGGGTACGGCCCGGCCGCGTCGGCGACGTCGGGTTCCGACGCGGGGGTGCCGGCGCCGGACGGGGTGGAGGTAGCCGTGCCGACGAACGCCGTGGCGGCGACCGCGGCGAGCACGACCCGCCACGGGGAGGTCCGCCTCATCGAGCCGACCCTACCCGCATCGATCATCGGGTTCGGATCGCGCTCGGACGTCGGCGCGAGACCGACACGCGACGGGGTCAGCGCGGCACGCGAGCGGGCGGCTGGGACTTCTCGGCGCCGTACACCTCGCCGTACGTGGAGCCGTACTGGTACGCCTCGAGGTCGGCCTTGCGCGGGTCGACCCGGTTGAGCACCAGGCCCACCACGGGCGCCGACACCTGGTCGAGCGCTTCGAGTGCGTTGCGCACGCGGGGCACCGACGTGTGGTTCGACTGCACCACCACCAGCACGCCGTCGACGAACTGGGCGAGCGCCAGCGCGTCGCTGACGGCCAGCACGGGCGCCGCGTCGATGACGATGTAGTCGTACCGGGTGCGGAGTTCGTTGACGAGGGCACCCATCTGGTGGCTGCTGAGCAGTTCGCTCGGGTTGGGCGGGATCGGGCCGGCCACCAGGACGTCGGGGCCGTCGGAGGTGCGCTGCAGGGTGAGGTCGAGGATCTCGCCGGCGAGGTTGGTGGTGAGGCCGTAGGTGCGGGCCACGCCGAACGCGCGGTGCACGGTGGGCTTGCGCAGGTCGGCGTCCACCAGCACGACCGTACGACCGGTCTGCGACAGCACGGCGGCGAGGTTGGCGGCGGTGGTGCTCTTGCCCTCGCCGGGCACGGCACTCGTCACCTGGATCACCTGCATGTCGCGTTCGATCCCGATGAACTGCACGTTGGTGCGCAGCGTGCGGTACGCCTCCACCACGAACGAGTCGGGTGTCGACAGCGAGATCGGCCGTGCGTCGGGTGGTGTCTCGTCCGGCACGGCGGCGAGCATCGCCGGGGCGTCGCCGAGCTTGGCCAGGTCGGCCGGACCGAGGATCGAGTCGTCGAGGTACTCGAGCACGAAGGCGGCGATCGCGCCGAGCAGCAGACCGGCGATGATCGCGAGCACGGCGGCGTTGATCGGCTTCGGCGATGCCGGCGCGGCCGGCACCTCGGCCGGGGTGAGCAGTTCGGCACCACCGGTGGTGAGCGCCGACTCGACCTGCAGCTCGTCGAGGCGTTGGATGAACTCGCTCTCCTGGTCGAACAGGGTCTGGCGCGACCGTTCGAGGGTGCTGTCGTCCTCGAGGTTGACGTCGGAGATGCGGGCCTCGAGGTCGGCGATCTGGCCGTCGAGGTCGCCGACGGTGGCGGCGAGCTCGCGGCGTTCGGCCACTTCGGTGATGGAGAGGTCGGTCTGCCCGTCGAGTTCGCCGAGCCGGATCTGAGCGACGGTGCGCTGGCTCTCGAGGTCGCGCACCTGGCTGCGCAGCTCGCTGATCTCGGCTTCACGCGTGGCGGCACGATTCGCCAGGTCGGCATCCACCTCGTCGATCCGCTCGCCGAGTTCGGCGATCTGCAGCCGCAGCTGTTCGGACGCCTCGTCGATGCGCGCCACGGCGGCCTCGCGCTGGTGGGCGATGTACGCCTCGACATAGGCGTCGGCGAGCGCCGCGGCGTGGTCGGCGTCGCCGGTCTCGATGCGCACCTTGATCACGTCGGCGTTGCCGTCGGGCACGCCCGACACCGCCGGTGCCTCGCCGTCGAGGCCGAAGCGGTCGGCCACGCGCTGGTTGACGGCGCGACCCTGCAGCACCCGGATCACGTTCTCGGCGGTGCGTTCGGGGTTGTCGATGCCGGCGGTGGCGCCGATGGTCTCGTCGATCGGCGACGACCGCACGAGCATCTCGGCTTCGGCTTGGTACACCGGGTCCTTCAGCAGCGAGAACACCACCGCCGGGACGAGGGTCGCGAGCACCCCGAGCACGAGCACACCGCGGCGACGGCGGAGCACCCGGAGGTGGTGGCGGACCCCGGAGGGGGCACCGGAGTGGAGGGGATCCATCCGGGGAATGCTACTCATCGTGGTCGTCGTCGCGCGCCCACCGGCTGAGCACCCGCCGTTGCGACTCGGTGAGGTCGTCGTCGGGATCAGTGGGTGCGGGGGCAGCGGTGGCCACAGCGGCCGGCACACGAGCGGGCGGCCGGCTGAACCAGGCCGATGCGGCGAACACCGCGGGGATCGCCATCGCCTGCAGCAGCGAGCCGCGCAACAGGATGAAGAGGTAGAACGCCATGAACGACGCGCCGAGCGGGTAGGCGCTGCCGGTGAGCAGTTGGTAGCTGGTGCGCCGGTCGAGGCGTACGAACAGCGAGCCGAGGGCGACGAAGCCGACCACGACGCTGAACCATCCGGCGATCATGTAGAACTCGGCCCACAGCGGGGCCGACAGGATCTGGAAGTCGTAGTCGCGCTGGGCGGCGAGGTAGGTGCCGGTGTCGATCGGCTTGTCGGGCCAGATGGAGCGCGGCACCCAGAACAGCGCCGTGCCGAGGGGTTGGCGCAGCCAGGTGACGCCGTCCTCGTCGACGATGCGGATCGCGTTGTGCAGCTGGGCCGCGGTGTCGTAGTCGGGGTTCTCGGGATACTCGTCGACAAGGCTGAACGAGAAGGTGCCGCGCTCGTCGGTGCGGAAGGCGTCGGCCATCGGGAACGCGACGAGCAACGACACGGCGATCGCGACGAGGGCGCGCCGCGAACGCTGCACGGTGGAGAACGCGCCGAGCATCGGGAGGAAGCTCAGCACCATCGAACCGAACCCGTACCGCGAACTGCTGATCGGGTTGTTGATCAGCAACAGCATGATGCCGGCGACGCCGACGGTGAGCAGTTCGAGCGAGCCGAGCCGGTAGCCGGTGCCGCGCAGCCGCACCCGTTCGCCGACGATGCGGTGCATCGCCACCAGCGCCGGCACCCAGGCGAGGGCGACGATGATCGCCGCCATGGTGGCGTCGGGGAACGCGGCGAGGCCGGCCTGGGTGCGGGTGATGCGATTGGCGAACAGCGGTCCGATGCCGATCTTGCTGACGTAGTACAGGCAGATCGGCGCCGAGCCGGCCACGAGCAGCATCGCCCGGGTGTGGTCGGCGGGGACGTCGTCGCGCCGTCCGTCGGCTCGGAGGTTCGCGGGCAGCAGCGCGCGCATCGCCCACCGGTCCGGCGTGAGGTGGCGTGTGGCCACCGAGCCGAGCTCGAACGCGGCCACGCCCACGAGGGTGACGAGCGCGGTCTGGAGGTCGTAGTCGACGATGATCCGCGGCGTGGTGTAGGCGATCTCGCCGGTGCCGAACTGCACCATCGCGCCGACACCCATGAACACGTAGGTGAACAGCCAGAACACGTAGGTGAACAGCGCCGGTCGCCCGTCGGCGAGCAGCAGCGCGATTCGCAGTCCCGCCCACACGGCGACGGCGAGGAACACCAGCCATGCCGAGCCGCGCACGCCGGTCTCGAGGCTCGACAGCAGCACCCACGGCATCACGAAGCAGAGCAGCGCGACACCGACGAGTGCCTTGATGTCGCGGGCGATCAGGTCGGGTCCGATCGGCTCGACCCGCGGGGATCGGCGAAGGGTGGTGGATCCCAGCGGCACGCGCCGAGCCTAGCGGTCGCCGGGATCGGGTCTCGGGCGACGCCGGCGAGCGGCGTCCTCGTTCAGCGGTCGGGTTCAGCGGTGGGGTTCGACGACCACGGTGCCGTCGGTGCGCACGAGCGCTCGACGGGCCTGCCGGGTGCGGCGGGCGAGCGACAGTGCGAGGGTGGCGATCAGCGCGGCGGCCACGGCCGGGGCGAGCATCCCGCTGCGGCCGCCCGTGTCGTTGCCCGGTGAGGTGAGGCGTTGCACGCCGGGCAGGTCGGCACCGGCGCCGGGGCCGTCGGCGACACTCGGTGCGTCGGCGACGCCCGACAGGTCGGGTGCGCCGAGTGGCCCGAGCGGTTCGAGCGGTTCGAGCGGCTCGAGGTCGTCGGGGCGCAGCGGGACGTCGTCGACGCCAGCGGGGGCAGCGGGGCTGGCGGGTGGAGCGGCGGTCGGTGCGCCACCGGCGGTCGGTGCGGAGTCGGGCAGTTGCGGCAGGGCGGCGGCGCCCACCGCCGGGGCGGCGGTCACCGCGGTCGCGGCGGGTGTGTCGAGCACGGCGGGCGTGGTGGGCCCGGCGCTGGCGGCCGGGTCGGGCTCGCCCACGGTGGGCACCGCTGTCACCGCGCCTGCGGCACCCGCGGCACTACCTGCGGCCGGGGCGGCCTCGGTGGCGCCCTGCGGCTCGGACTGCGACGCGTACACCGTGGTGGAGGTCGCGACGGTCGGCCTGGCGGTGGTCGTCGGCGCGGCCGTGACGGGCGGACGCGGCGGCACCGTCGTCACCGTCGTCACCGGCGGCGCGGTCGTCACCGGCGGCACCGTCGTCACCGTCGTCACCGGCGGCACCGTCGTCACCGTCGTCACCGGCGGCGCGGTCGTCACCGGCGGCGCGGTCGTCACCGGGGGCGCGGTGGTCGCCGGGGGCGCGGTGGTGTCGGGGACCGGCGGTGGCATGCCGTCCGACGCGACGCGCTGGCCCTCGCGCAACGAGCTGGCGAACACGTAGGTGAGGTCCTGCACGTACGGGGTGGCCGTCACCGGGTAGGGCGAGGTGACGGTGGTAGCGGTGCCGTCGGCGTGGTTCATCTGCACCGACACCGTGCCCACCTGCAGCGGGAACCACGTGGCCGACACGCCGGCCGGCGCGGTGTACGAGTGCGGCACACCGCCCACGATCATCGTCACCGGTGTGGGCGCGGTGAGGAAGGTGAGCACCTCGATGCCGTCGCGGGCGGGGCTGCTGCCCGGCCGCAGCCCCTGGCGAACCGGGTGACCGCTGGTGGGCGCGGCGCCGACGAACTGGGTGCGATGGCTCACGAACGCGGCGTCGCGCACGATCGCCGGGGCGCCCCCGAGCTTCCACGTCTGCAGGTAGTACGCGTTGATGTCGATCGGCGACCAGCCGGTGCCGGTGGATGGCGCGAACTGGGTCGATTCGGTGTAGTCGTTCCAGGTGACGAGCTGCACCCACTCGGCTCCCTGGTCGAGCGCGGTCTGCCACGTGGCGCGCAGGTTCTCGGTGTTGTTCGCCTCGTCGAACACCCCGCTACGCGGCCGCGAGTCCTGCAGCGAGATCGGCTGCATCCAGATCTTGCCGCGGGCGTGCGCGTCGCGTGCCCACAGGGCGTCGCCGGTGCTGGCCTTCGGGTTGCGGCCACCCCACACGCTCATGCCGTAGCTGATCGGGGCGAACGCCTCCACGTGGCTCGTGTAGTTCAAGAACACCGGCACGAACGCCACCTCGATGCCGTAGCTGGTGCGCAGGATCGAGATCACGTCGCTCCAGAACGCGGCGCCGGGCCCCTCGGCGTAGAACGGCGACACGATCAGTCGCCCGTCGGCCAGGCGCCCCACCGACGGGTGGGCGGCCAGGGTGGCGAGCGCGGCGGCGAGGGCGTTGCGGTCGGCCACCACCGACGTCGCCGCGTCGGGCATCAACACGATGTCGAAGCCGGGGTCGACGGCGGCCGCGGCCGTGAGCAGGTTCTGCAGCCGGTCCCACTGCACGCCGGACAGGCCCATCATGTTCACGGTGAAGCCGTCGAGGCCGGCGGCGATCGCGCGACGCACCTCGGTCTTCATGTCCTCGAGGTACCAGGTCGACCCCGCGATCGGTGCCCGCGGCAGCGGCCGCTGGCGCAGGAACCCGCCGTACGCGGCGTGCTTGCCGCCTTCACCGTTGATCGCCAGGTAGTGCGTGGCGTAGTAGTCGGCGCTGCTGGGCGCGTTGTCCATCGAGATCGGGAACGGCGTGAAGAAGTGGGCGTACGCCTTTTTCGGCGACGAGCGCAACGTGGCCGTCGCGGCCTGGTCGAACGGGGTGACCCCTGCGGCCCCCGCAGGTGCGCCCGAGCCCGCGGCGGGCACGGCGACGAGGCCGATCGTCGCGAGGGCGACGGCGACGACGACCCGCGCGAAGCGATGCCGCCGAGCGCCGCATGCGGGGGGACACGCGGGCACGACACAGGTATCGGCCCGGTCCGGCGACGACTTGAGCCGCCGCCGTCATCGAATCGTAACATTCACCCGTTCAGTGGTGACGGGCGGCGACCAACCGTTCGAGACCCTGCTCGATCTGGTCGATCACCGTGGTGCGCTCGAACGCCTTGGCGCGATCGAGGCAGTTGGCCCGCCAGCGGCGGTGCTGCTCGTCGTCGCGGGCGGTGGCGAGCACCTCGGGGAAGCGGTCGACGTCGTCCCACGTGAGCATCGGGCCGAGGTCGGCGTTGGCGACCTCGCGGCCGAGCGGCGACGCCGGGTCGCACACGGCGAGGATCGGGGTTCCGACGGCGATCGCCGGGATCAGCTTCGACGGCATGTACGACGCGTCGCTCTCGGGGCGCTCGGTGATGAGGAACAGGTCGGCGGCGTCGATCGCGGCGACGAACTCGGCGTCGGTGCCCATCTGGCCGAACACGAAGCGCGGGTCGCGATGCTCGTCCCACCAGCGGCGGATCGCCTCGACGCCCGGGCCGGCGCCGTGGATGTGCAGCTCGAAGTCGGCCTCGGTGGCGTGAATCCGCTCGCAGAACGCGTGCAGCGCCTGCTTGCCGGCGATGTTGCCCGAGTACAGCATCCGCACCGTCGAGCCGGCGGCCCGGTGCTCGCGCGACGGCAGCGCGGCGATCTCGTCGGCGAGCGAGCCGCTCAGCCAGTTGGGCACGTAGTCCACCTCGCACTGGTCGCCGCACAGCTCGTGCACCTTGTCGACCATCTCCGGGGTGATGGTGAGCAGGTGGTCGGCCGAGCGGTACAGGCGGCGTTCGATGGTCTGGATGATGCGTGCCACCCGGCCACCCACCAGGCGGGCGGCGGCGGCGCCACCGCTCGAGATGTCCTGCACGCTCACCAGCACCGGGCGGCGGCGCAGCTTGCCGGTGACGACCGCGACGGCCACCGGGCTCACCATGGTGGAGAAGGCCAGGATCGCGTCGGGCGAGCGCCCGCGGAAGAAGCTGCGCAGCAGCGACAGGAAGAACGACAGCTCGTAGACCGCACGTTCCTTGGCCGACGCCGGGTTGGGCAGGTACATGCCGTGGCGTTCGAGGCGCACGCCGTGCTCGCTGCTGCGGCGGATGCGCCAGCCGTTCTGGCCGCTCTTGTCGGTCCACTCGGGGAAGTACGGGTAGCCCGTGCGCACCGTGACGTCGTGACCGCGCGCCGCGAGCTCACGGCTCAGGTCCGTGTACAACGACGCACCGCCGGCGAAGTCGGGGGCGAAGAGGTTGACGACGATGAGGATCTGCATGGTGCGAAGGGGGCCACCCCCCTCTCCCGCGGGGGTCGACACGCGGCACCTTATCCGCGATGAGAACACCTCGCGGCAGGGGGTTCGCTGCGCACCCGGGCTCGAGGCGCCCGAGAGACGGGCCGGGATGGGCCGACCCGACGGGTCAGGGCAGCGCGTCGGGGCCGAGCACGACGACGATGTCGCCGTCGGCGTCGCTCGAGGTGATGCCCGACTCGGGCAGTTCGCCCACCGCCGCCGACGGGGTCTGGAGGTCGTCGCGGATGCGCAGCGCCTCGACCTCGAAGCCGAGGCGGTAGTACACGAGGGTGACGTCCACCTCGGGCACGTCGCCGGCGACGACGGCCGGGTAGCCGAGCGCAGCGAGGCGGTCGCTGTTGGCGGTGGCGAGGCCGGGACGTCCGTCGCCGTTGGCGACCACCACGCGCACCTCGGCCCGGTCGCGGATCGCGAGCGACGTGGCCGGCGCGGCCTCGGTGGTGGCCGGGGTGGTGGTGACCGCGGCCTCGGTGGTGACGGGTGCGGCCTCGGTGGTCGCCGGGGAGGTGGTCTCGACGGGGTCGTCGTCGGCCTCCGTGGTGTCGGTCGAGACATCGGCGTCGGTGGTCGACGTCGGCTCGTCGCCGTCGAGGCCGGAGGTGGGCTCGAACGGCTCTGCCGCGTCCGAGCCGGGACCGCCGGCGATGACGGTGCCGACGAGCAGCCCGATCACGACGACGGCGAGGTAGGACGGCCAGACCTTGCGCATGAACGGGAGACGCTATCAGCTCACCCGGCCGAGCGGTGACGTGAGGTGGTCGTACCGCCGCCATACGCGACGAGACCCGGCCGGAGCCGGGTCTCGGTCGTTGCGTTCGCGAGGTGCGGGGGCGAAGCCCCGGCGGGATCAGAGCTGGCTGAGGCCCTGCAGGCTGCGGTGCTCGAGCTTGGCGCGGCGGCGACCCGCCACCACGACGAGCACCACACCGGCGCCGAGGGCGGCGAGGGCGTTGCGCACCTGGAGCGAGGTGCTGTCGGAGCCGGTGACCGGGAGGATGTCGCCGGCGGCGCTGGCCGGTGCGGACGGCGTGGCCGTCGGGGTCTGCGACGACACGACGGGCGGGGCCACCGCGCCGGCCGACAGCACGATCGGACCGATCGTCGCCGTCTTGTCGCAGCCGGCGACGGCGCTCTGGCCGGTGGCGGTGATCGTGAAGGTGCCGGTGGGCTTGGCCACGGTGTAGCTGAACTCGCCGCTCGCGTTGGTCTGCGCGGTGTGCGGGAACTCGTTGCTGGCGCTCGTCGGGTCGATCGTCAGCAGCACGGCCGTGTCGGCGCAGAAACCCTGCCCGTTGATCGTGTAGCTGGTGGGACCGGTGGTGCCGGTGAGCGTGGGGGTGGCGTTGGGGCCGTAGTCGGCGGCCGAGGCCACCGCGGCGGGCACCAGGGCGACCGCGAGGGTGGCCAGGGCGAGTCGGACGACGCGAAGCATGTTCGAATCCTAGATGTGTTCGCGACGCGATGGGTCAAGGCACCGGCAAGACGCGCGCAAGGTGTCACCGCCCGTTCGCCGTTCCGTCATGAGAATCCCACTCAGCAGGTCGCGCCTCGCGCGCAGCGTGAGACCAGCTCGTGAACGGTCCGCGAACTAGCCTCGGGCCGGATGGCTGGCCAGCGACTGGAGGTGACCGGTCGCGACGTGTCCGTCGTGGCGGTCGTGGCGTTGCTCGCCGGCGTGGGTGCAGCGATCGCCGGCCCGTCACCGACCGGTGCCACGGCGATCGACGCCGTGCTCGTCACCGTGCTCGCCGCCGCCGTGGTGTGGGCCGGCGCGGCTGCACCGTGGTGGGCGCTGGCCGCGGCGAGCGTGGTGGCGGTGGTGCTGGCGCCGTCGTGGCCGTGGTTGCTGGTGGCGCTCGCCGCTGCGGCCGGTGCCGCGTACATCGGGCGCAGGCGGGCGGCGGTGCCGTGGGCGCGGGCGTTGGTGCTGGCGGCGCTCGTGCAGGTGTTCGCCCGCCTGGGTGAGGTGTGGCGGTTCGGGGTGTCGGCGACGGTGGCGATCGTGGTGCTCGCGGCGGTGGCGCTGGCCGGCGTGCTGCGACGCCCTGGCCGCGAGCGGCGACGGGTGTGGTTCGCGCTCGCCGCGGTGCCGGTGGCGGCGGCGCTCGCCTCGCTCGGGTTGGGGGTGGCCGCAGCCGATGCCCGGCCCGAGCTGGAACGGGCGGTCGACAAGGCCCGGCTCGGCATCGATCAGCTGCGCGCCGGCCGGTTCGTCGAGGCGGCGGGCAGCTTCCGCGCGGCGTCGGCGGCGTTCGATCAGGCCGACGGCGCGCTGGGCAGACCCTGGGGGCAGCCGGCGCGGCTGGTGCCGGTGGTGGCCCAGCACCGGGCGCTCGGTACGTCGCTGAGCGCCGAGGCGGCGTCGATCACCGACGAGATCGCCGGCGTGCTCGACGGCATCGACATCGAGAACCTGAAGGTGGCGGGCGGCCGGATCGATCTCGACGCGGTGGCCGCGCTGCAGGCGCCGCTCGAGTCGCTGCGCGGGTCGCTCGACGAGCTCGACGCGGCGATCGAGGCGACCGACAGCCCGTGGCTGGTGGCGCCCGCGCAACGCGAGTTGGGGGAACTGGCAGGCGAGATCCAACAGCAGCGCACCAGCAGCGACCGGGCGATCGAAGCGGTGCGTCAGGCGCCGGCGATGCTGGGCGCCGACGGGCCACGCCGCTACTTCATGGCGTTCATGACGCCGGTGGAGGCGCGTGGCCTCGGCGGCCTGATGGGCAACTGGGCCGAGGTCACCATCGACGAGGGCCGCATCCAGGTGAGCGACTTCGCGCGTCACACCGATCTCAACGATCGTGCGGCCGGGCCGCAGCGCATCACGGGTCCGGCCGACTTCCTCGACGCTTGGGGCGACTACGGCTTCCGCGACGCCGACGGGCTCACCCGCTGGTCCATCTGGGGCGACGTCACCTACTCGCCGCACTTCCCCAACGTGGCCGAGGTGATCACCCAGCTCTACCCGCAGAGCGGCGGCGACGAGGTGGACGGCGTGTTCGTGATGGACGTGTACGCGCTGGCGGCGCTGATGCAGCTGACCGGCGAGATCGAACTGGCCGACGCCGATCTGACGATCACCCCCGAGTACGCGGCGCAGTTCCTGATCCGCGACCAGTACGTGGCGTACCCCGACTTCTACGACCGTTTCGACGCGCTCGGCGTGATCGCCAACACCGTGATCGACCGGCTGCTCAGCGACGACCTGCCCACTCCACCCGAGCTGGCCGATCTGATGTCGCCGTTCGTGCGCCAGGGCCGCATGGCGGGCTGGTCGGCGCACCAGGACGAGCAGGCGTTGTTCGAGCTGATCGGCATGGACGGTGGGCTGCCCGATCCGGCCGGCCACGACGCGGTGGCGGTGGTGTTCAACAACGCCGGCAACAACAAGATGGACATGTTCCTCACCGGCTCCAGCACCTACGACCTGCGCCCGCGCCCGGCCGACGGCGTGGTGGAGGCCACCCTCACGCTCGAGCTGCACAACGAGGCACCCACCAGCGGCCTGCCCGATCACGTGAACGGCTACGAGCTCGTGGTCGGCGCCGGCGTGAACGAGATGCTCGTCACCGTGTACTCGCAGATCCCGGTGAACGGGGTGACGGTCGACGGCGAGCCCGTCGGCATCCGCCCGTCGGGTGAGGCCGGGTATCTGTCGGCGTCGTTCTTCGTGACGATGGAGGCGGGCGAGTCGGCCGAGGTGGTGGTGTCGATGGCGGGATCGGTGGACGACCCGGCCGAGTACGTGCGGCAGGTCACCTGGCGCAGCCCCCCGACGGTGACGTCGATGCCGGCCACGATCACGGTCGACGGTCGCCCGCTCGGCGAGCCCACCACCGACGCCGGCGTGTACGTGCTGCGCTGACCCGTCCTGGGTGCCAACCCGTCCTGGGTGCCAACCCGTCCTGGGTGCCAACCCGTTCTGGGTGCCGACCCGCTCCGCCGACCAGCACCTCGAGTCGGGCGTGGCACCCAGGAACCGAGCGCCGATGTCCTGGGTGCCGGCACCCAGATCCCACCTGCGATGTCACCTGAGCGTGGCACCCAGGACTCCGCGACGATGCAGGGGCACGGATGCCGGAGATGGCCGGGCGGATTCGTCTCGATCTCGGCAAGATCCCCGAAACGAGTTCTCTCACCATTTACGCTTCGTGAGCGGTGGGACGAGCACGACGACTTCATCAGCGGGCGCTGCAGGCCGATTGGCAGGTGGGTCACGGCAACGTGCGGGTCACCCCGCTCGTGGGCGAGCCGATCGAGCTCACCGGCGTGGCGGCCGTGGTGTGGGCGGTGCTCGACATGCCCCGCACGGCCAACGAGGTGTTCGCCGAGGCGTTGCAGATCGACCCGCTGCTCGACGAGGCCGACGTACGCGCCGCGCTCGACGGCATGATCGAGAGCTCGCTCGTGTGGACCAACGACGACGAGCGCAGCGAGGGCGAGATCGCCATCTGACGATCCGGATTCGAGCTTTGGCTCGACATCCCACACGCTCGGGTGAGACGCCGGACACAGCACGCTGCTGCATTGCCACGCCGGCTCACGACATCGTCATCAAACGGTCAACTTCGAACGCTGACAGCAACGGTGCCCCTGGCGTAAGGTCGAACCTGATCGATCGCCTTGGCGGGCAGGAGGATTGATATGACGGCGCTGGAGAGTCCAGACCTCGAACGAATCGAACGGCGGATCGACGTTCGCAACCTACGCAGGCGGCTCGTCACCCTCGACGTCGCCGCACTCGTGATCGCCTGGATGCCTGGGCAGCTGTGGAAGTACGGCGCTGGCATGGAGATCGAGAAGTGGATCCTCACCGAGGCCGTGCTGCTGGTGAGCGGTCTCATCGCCTTCAAGTGGCAGGGGCTCTACCTCGCCCGGGTGGCGTCGAGCCGCACCGAGGAGATCCGTCGCATCGTGCGCACCTCGGTGGTGCTGGGCCTGGTGCAGGCGTGGCTGCTGTGGGTGATGAGCGTGTACATGCCGGTGCACTGGCTGATCGGTGGCCCGGTGCTGTTGGTGTTGTTGCTGCTGTGGTTCCGTGGCGGCTTCCGCGCCTGGCTGAGCGCCTCGCGGGCGAGCGGCAAGTACCTGCGCGACGTGGTGGTGCTCGGCACCAACGGCGATGCGGCCGAACTGGTGCAGATGCTGGCCGAGCACCCCGAGGCCGGCTTCCAGGTGGTGGGTGTGGTCGGCGACGGTCGCCTGGCCTCGAAGCACCAGCTGAGCCACCTGTACGAGGGTGAGATCGACGAGGTGCACGCGGTGCTCGAGCGTCTCGGCGTGTCGGGTGTGATCGTGGTGGTGGGTGCGCTGCCCTCGAAGGAACTGGTGCCGCTGCTGTCGGTGCTGGAGGCCCACGGCATCCACATCCAGGTGAGCAACGGTCTGCTCGGCATGAGCCACCGCCGCCTGCGCGCCACCCCGGTGGCGTACCAGTCGCTCTACTACCTCGAGCCGGCCGATCCGAAGCACACCCAGATGATCATGAAGCGGGCGGTCGACGTGGTGACCGCCTCGATCACGCTGTTGCTGGTGTCGCCGGTGATGCTGGCGATCGCCCTGGCGGTGAAGTTCACCGATCGTGGCCCGGTGCTGTTCGGCCAGACCCGTGTGGGTCGCGACGGCGAGCTGATCAAGGTGTGGAAGTTCCGCTCGATGGTGGTGAACGCCGAGGCGAAGCTGGCGGCGTTGATGGCCGAGCAGGGCAACGAGCGCAGCGGCCCGCTGTTCAAGCTCGAGAAGGATCCGCGGGTCACCCGTATCGGCCGGTTCATCCGGGCCACCAGCCTCGACGAGCTGCCGCAGCTGTTCAACGTGATCAAGGGCGAGATGAGCATCGTCGGCCCGCGCCCGGCGCTGCCGGCCGAGGTGGCCCAGTTCGACGATCGTCTGCTCGACCGCCTGCAGATGCCCCCGGGCATCACCGGCCTGTGGCAGGTGGAGGCTCGCGACAACCCGCACTTCGGTGCGTACCGCCGCCTCGACCTCTTCTACGTCGACAACTGGTCGCTGAACCTCGATCTGGTGATCATGGTGGCCACCGTCGAGCAGGTGCTGTCGAAGGCCGTTCGCACGCTGTTCCGCCGCGGCGACGAGGCGGCCGCTCCGGCCCCCGTGTTGCAGCTGCCCCGTGAGCGTCGCCCGCTGGCCGCAGTGCCGGCGGCCGACGCCGAGGCCACCCCGGCGTCGGCCACGCAGACCGCCTGATCTCCTTCTGTTGCTTCCGCCTCAGCCGAGGTCGATCGCGTACAGCAGCTGTTCATCCACGTCGGGGAGCACGGCCACTCGCCCGTCATCGGTGAGCTGACCACACTCCGGTTTGTTCATCCGGTCGCCGTTGGGCAGAGCCTCGACCCTCACGGTCGAATGCCGGACGGTGTCGTAACGAACGAGTTGCAGGCCAGAGCCGATGATCGGATCCACGGAGGTGCGGAAGTAGCCGAGGAGGACGTATCGACCGGTGCCGTCGGCGTCGACGCAACGCGGGCGCTCCACTTCGAATGACGCGTACTCGACGTCCGGCTCAACTGGGTGAGCGCGCCCGGTTTCCGTGTCGACGACGAGCTGTCTCCATGGTCCGACCGGCCCGCCCTCGACGACGAGGGCACTTCGACCATCGTCGCTCAACGCTGCGATGTCCGCGGGTCCGGCGATCTCTCGAGATGAGCCGGATACGAGATCGTGGAAGTGGGTCGGTACTTGCGGAGCCCACGTGATGGCGAAGCGACCGCTGGCGTCGAGTGCCACCTGGTACTGCGGTCGAAAGGGGCCATCCGACCCCAGGTCGACCCAGCCGGACCGGATGCTCGTCGTCGTCTGGGTCTCGGCGTCGAACATGTAGGCGCCCACCAATGGGGGCGAGATTCCGAACTGGTCCGGATTCGCGAGCACGCCGTAGACAGCGACGCGTCCGTCGTCGGAGAGCCCGTACGAGCGCAGATGCCCGACGAACGGGCCGCCATCCGGCCGGAACGTGACCTTGCTGAGCACGCCCGTAACCAGGTCGAACTTGAAGAGATCGGGTCCCCCGTTGGTGTCGCCGGCAACGAGATCCGACGCGAAGCTCACGAAGATGACGAACCGGCCATCGCCCGAGATCTTCGGTCCGCGCGACCAGGCGTTCCCTCCTTGTGCTCCATCGATGCGGGCACTGAGCAGACGGGTGGCGCCGCTGGCGCGATCGAGCACGTAGACGTCGTACTGTCCGTTGGTGTCTCGCGGATCGAGACCCTCGGCCGTGCTGAACGCGACGTGTCGCCCAACGGCGTCGGTCGACACCTCGGCGTTGCCACGGTTCGGGAGCAGCAATGTGGACGAGGCCGGCCGTTGCCGAGTGTCGAGCAGCCGTGCTGGGACGAGCCCGTTGAACCCGCTCCCGATCGGGAACCACCCCAGCACATCCACCACCACATGTGTGGAACCGCTGTAGTTGAACACACTCACGGCGCCGTCCGAACCCACCTGGGCGAGCACCATGTTCGCCGACGTCTCCTGTGCCACGAAGTTCACGTTGCTCGCCGTGGGACGCTCCGCCCCGGACGGAAACACCGTCAGATAGCCGCTCGACGACGGTTCGGTCGCGGTCACGTTCAACGCCACCGCACCCACACCGCCGGCCGGAACACCGCCACGGCCGGCGACCATCAGCCGCCGCGCCTCTCCCGGACCGACCGCACCCGTCGAACCGCCCGGAACGGAGAACTCGCCAGGTCGAGTGTCGAGCAGCCGTGCCGGCACGAGCCCGTTGAACCCGCTCCCGATCGGGAACCACCCCAGCACATCCACCACCACATGTGTGGAACCGCTGTAGTTGAACACACTCACGGCGCCGTCCGAACCCACCTGGGCGAGCACCATGTTCGCCGACGTCTCCTGTGCCACGAAGTTCACGTTGCTCGCCGTGGGACGCTCCGCCCCGGACGGAAACACCGTCAGATAGCCGCTCGACGACGGTTCGGTCGCGGTCACGTTCAACGCCACCGCACCCACACCGCCGGCCGGAACACCGCCACGGCCGGCGACCATCAGCCGCCGCACCTCTCCCGGACCGACCGCACCCGTCGAACCGCCCGGAACGGAGAACTCGCCAGGTCGAGTGTCGAGCAGGCGTGCTGGGACGAGCCCGTTGAACCCGCTCCCGATCGGGAACCACCCCAGCACATCCACCACCACGTTCACGTCGCCCTGTGAGTTGAAGATCGACACTTGGCCGTCGGCGCCGACGGTGGCGATCACCATGTTCGGAACGGTCTGGCCTGCGACGAAGTTGAGGTTGCTCGCGGTCGGCCTCGACGCGCCGGTCGGGTACACCGTGAGATAGGAGGCAGAGGTCGGGCCCGTCGCAGTCACGTTCAGAGCGACGGCCTCGACGCCAACCTCGGGCACACCGCCGACACCGATCACGGTCACGTTGATGGTCTCGCCCTGCCTCGAGGGACCCTGCCCGTTCGCCGAATCGGACGGCGCGGCGTTCGTGGTCGCACCGGCTGCGATCAGCATCCAGGACAGGACCATCAATCCGACGGCCCGACTCATGGAGTGAATCCCATTTCTCACACGCGGAGTCTGTCGCGCAGACCACCTCGCCACAAACGCCGAACGTTCGGTTCCTGGTTCGGCAATCGTGACGAGTCCACCCGCTCCAGGTGCTCGGCTCAGTGCGCGAGCCGCACCAGGCGGCGACGTACTCGGTGCCGACCGCGCAGCCAGTGGACGCCTGAGGCCACTTCGCCCACCAGCGCGGCGAGCGCCAGACCGATGGCGCCGCCGATCAGGTCGCCCCACTGGGCGCTGCGAGTGGTGAACGCCCATTGGGCCACCTCGATCGCGCCGCTCAGCACGAACAGGCCCGCAAGCCCGGCCAGGCGTGCGCTGCGGCGTGGGGCGGCGATCACCACCGCCATGCCGGCCACCAGCCACATCGCCACGTGGGTGTCGGCTTCACGGAGCGCTCGGCGCCACACCAGGTAGTGCTGCACCGGCTCGGGCAGATCGCCATGGCGGTCGGCCTTGGCGAAAGCGCCCCACCACCGGGCCACGCCGGCCGACATCGACACGGCGACGTTGAGCGCCACGACGGCGACGGTGACCAGTGCTCCTCGGCGGGTGAGCATGCCGTCGACCGTCCGGCCGGACGGGCCGGTGGCAGGCATCCGGGCCGATCAGGCCCGGCACGCGCAACGGCCGCATCGGAGGCGGACCCGATGCGGCCGAAGTGCGAGCCCCAGGGACCTGGAGCCGATGAGTTGTCGGTCGTCCTACCTGGCGGAATCAGGCCAGGACGACGACGGCGGGAAACTCAGACCTTGGCGGTCTTGCGGCGACGGAAGCCACCGACGGCCACCATGCCGAGACCGGCGGCCGCAGCGACGGCACCGATCTGGAGCAGGTTGGCCGACTCGGAGCCGGTGACCGGCAGGGTGTCGCTGGCCGAAGCGGTCGAGCCGGCCGACGCCACCTGGGTGGGCGTGCTGACCGAGGCGGCCGGAGCCGGGGCGGCGGCGGGGGTCACCGTGGCAGACAACACGGCGGGGGTGACCGCCGGAGTGATCGCACCGACGGGCTGCACCACGACGTCGGGCGTGGCCGGAGCGGCCGACACGTTGCCGTCGGCGACCGGCGGCGTCTGCTGTGCAGGCGGCGGGGTGGCCGGAGCGTTCGAGTTGCTGAGTGCGAACCTCGGCGTCGGGTTGGTAGTCGGACGCCTGCGGCTCATCCTTCGAGTACACACATCCTTCGATTCGCAGGCGGATGCTCTGCATACCGCCCTGACGAGCGCCAAAGAAGTCCTTGGCTGGATTGTCCGCTATATAGACCGCGTGTGTCGGCTGTACCCCGAGGCATCGAGATGCCTCCTGAAACGGCAACGGATGTGGCTTCCAGTGCTCTCGGCCGAACTCGTCACTGAAGACGACAGCGTCGAAGGACGACGAAAGCCCCAGCGCAGCGAACTTCGCCCGCTGTACCTCCAGATTCCCGTCGGACACCAGCCCGACTTTTGTCGTCGACGATCGACGCAAATCGGCGAGGAGGTCCGACACCCCAGCAAACGGCGAGATCGCTGGCGAATGCGCTCTGAACGTAGCGATCAAACCATCTCGGGCTTGTTCGAAGGATCCCCACATCTGGAGGCATCGAACGGCTGCATCACCGCCCTGATCGAGCCACGTGTCGAAGACCCGCTGCTCACCCGATCTTCGAAGGTGGTACCACTGCTGAGCCAACCCACCATCGGGGTCCGTCATTGCTTCTCCGATGAGGAGCTGCTCGACCGCGATGAACCCGCTCTCCGTGTAGCTCCACTCGGGGTACAACGTGTCGTCGAGGTCAAAGACGACGGCTGCGAAGCTCATCCAAGTCATCTCCGGTCACGAACACCGACTCGTCATGACGAGTCATGTAGAGGTTGGGCACGTATCCGAACTCGTGTTGGGTTCTCCGCCCGAGCGCGTCTATCACCATCACATCCGTGATCGGGACACCGGCTGCGATCGCCAGTGGGCTGCCTCCGCCCAAACGGGCGTTGATCTCGCTGAACACGAACGAGCCGTCGCTCTGCTCGAACGCCTGAACCGTGATGGGTCCGATCGCTGGCAGTGCCGCAGCGATCCGTCGGCAGGCGTGCTCGATCTCGTCGCTCACCATGGTTACCGCCTTCATGACTTCGCCACCACGCACATGAATTCGCCGCCGACTCACCGCCGCCACGAAGCCCCCGCTGAGATCGCAGACCAGATCCGTGGTCACTTCGTCGCCGGTCAAGAGTTGCTGCACGATCGGTCGGTCGATGTCGGCAACGCATCGGTTCAACTCGAACCGGTCCCTCACAGCAGAGGCCCCGTGACCAGCACTCCCCTCCCGTGGCTTGATGAACGCCGGGAACGTGACCTCGTCGAGTCCTACGTCTGGGATCCACGAGCGTGGCGTCGCGAGCCCCAAGGACTCGAAGAACTTCATCGTCTGCCACTTGTCGTTCACGACGGGGACCGCATCGGCCGAGACGACAGCGAAGCGTACTTCGGGTCTCGACAACTCAGCCGAGAGGCTTGCCAGTTGCTCGATCTCCCGATCGGAGAGGGGCACGAACAACACCGTGTCACCGCCCTGCACATCAGCCAGACTCCGAATGACTTCTGCGAACTCCGTCGTGCCAACGCGAGGCACAACAAGCGGTACATCGACGAACTGCAACGCGGGGGCCATCGCATCGAGATCCAAGCCGACGACCCGACTGCCCGACGGAGCCAGCTTTCGGACCGAGTCGACGAAGTGACGCGCGAGTTCGACCCGGCGCCCCACGCTGCAGAGCACGACCGTCAACATGGCCACCAACCTCAGTCCCGCCCCGGTCGATCGACCGGCAACTCCGGCATGGTGGCGGAGTCGCTGCTGGAGATCCCTGACCGGCGCAGCACCGCAGGCACCGTTCGGAGGAGGATCCTCAGATCACCGACGAGACTGCGTGACCGCACGTACTCGACATCGAGCGCTAGGCGCTCATCCCAGCCGACCAGATTTCGTCCGCTGACCTGCGCGAGACCGGTGATCCCCGGCCGAACCTCGAACCGGCGATACTCATCGCCCCGGTACCGATCCCAATAGCGCACCGGTAGAGGCCGTGGTCCAACGAGGGACAAGTCGCCGACGAGCAGATTCACCAGAGATGGCAGCTCGTCGATCGATGTGGACCTCAGGAGCCCGCTGAGTCGCGTCATCCGTTCTCCGTCGTACTCCGGGCCTTCTTGCCCAGGGAGCGGATCTCGCATCGTCCGAAACTTGTAGAGCTGAAATGTGCACCCTTGCTTGCCGATTCGCGCCTGACGAAAGAGAACGCCTGACCCGAGGTCGAAGCGAACCAAGCCAGCAGCAACAATCAAGAGCGGCGACAGAACAGAGAGTCCAACGACCGCGACGACGACATCGACACACCGGCGCACTACGTCAGCAACCGTATTCGAGGACATCTCCCACTTCCGCACGCGAAGGCCGCAACTGAAAGTCAATGCTACTCGCCAGCGGCCGATTCGCCGGAGCCCTCGCCGCCAGCTCGCACGGGCTCTGCATTGTCTCCAACGGTCGCGATCGAGCCAACCCAACAGGGGCACGAGGCGCGTCGGGCCGATGGTCCCAGTGCCTAATCCCGCTTTAGATGGGCTGGGCTCGGCGGTCACGCGACCTTGCCGGCACCGCGACGCAGCACGGTCCGGTGCGCGTCCGCCCACCATGGTGATCTTCGGGCTCGTGCCCACTCGACTGTGCGCTCTGGCGCGATCGTGCGCGCCTGTGCGCACGCCGCCGCGACTGCGGCTGCATCCGGAGACCGCG
The DNA here is from genome assembly GCA_020637235.1 of Acidimicrobiaceae bacterium. GTDB lineage: Bacteria > Actinomycetota > Acidimicrobiia > Acidimicrobiales > Ilumatobacteraceae > VFMC01. The sequence goes on from JACJWG010000002.1 coordinate 48,807, forward strand.
CCACCGCGCCCCAGCCTTCAACGCGGTCGGCGAATCCTCCGTCGGCGACCACCACGGCGGGGATGCCGGCGGCGGCGCCTTCGAGCAGCACCTGGCCAAAGCCTTCTTCCCAGCTGAGCAACAGCTGCACGTCGCCGGCTCGGTACACGTCACGGGGGTCGGGCAGGTGGCCGGTGAAGATCACGCGTGGGTTGTCGGCGGCCCGCCGACGGAGGTCGGCGGCGAGGGGGCCGTCACCGCACACGATCAGCCACGCACCGGGCATCTGTGCCACGGCGTCGATAGCCAGCTCGATGCGTTTGCGCGGGATGAGGCGGGCGACGCTCACCAGCACCAGCTCGGCATCGGGTGGGATGCCGAAGTGGCGGCGCACGTAACGACGCTCCTCGGGGGTGGGCGGCTCGATCCACCCGTCCTCGAGCGCGTTCTCGATCACCTCGAAGTGGTGGGCGCTGCGGCCGGTGACGCTCATCATCTCGTCACGCACCGAGGTACTCACGCAGATCGTGGTGGTCACGTGTCGCGACGCTCGGCGGTACGCCCACTCGAGCTGGGGGCGGAGGCGGCCCCGTGGCAGGTGGCCGTGTTCCATCCACACCACCGGCGCCCGGCGGGACAGGAACCGCGTCAACAGGATCTGCTCACGCTTGAAGTGCACGTAGAACACGTCGAACGGCTCGCGCCGGTGCTCGGCGGCGATCCGTCGACGGGCACGCCAGCACACCAACGGGATCGACACGATCGACCGCATGGCACGCCGGTAGCTCCACTTGGCACCGAGGCCGAGGTCGATCGCCCGGCAGGCAGGTCTCGGCCCACCGAGGCAAGCTGCCGAGCAGCGTCGCTGTTGCTCGCGCCCGGATCAGCGGATGCGTCCAGATACGGGCGATGTGTGCATCGGCACCGCCGTGCTCGGTGGAGGTGATCACGACCCCCACCTTTCGGTGGTGCCCGTCCTCGTCGCCCTCGCCCCCCTCACCGGCGTCGCCGGTGGTGGCGCTCAACGGGCGCCTTCGGCCCGCACCACCGCCGCCGGCGTGCTCGCCAGCACACGAAGGTCCGCCCGCATCGACCAGTGCTGCGGGTAGTGGTCGTCGAGTGCGATGCGTTCGTGCATGGAGGTGAGCGACCGTCCGCTCACCTGCCACAGGCAGGTGAGGCCCTGCCGCCGCTGCGGCGGCCCGGTCAGTTCGTAACAGGCTGCTCGAGCACCGTCACGAACCAGCCGCCCCGGCTGACGTCGGCTCCCGTACCAGCGACCGGATCGAGACAGTCGGCCCACAGGATGACCTGCGTGCCCGGCGGGGCATCGACGAACTCGATCATCCGCAGCTGCTCCAGCCAGGCGCCGGCGTCTCCGGACGAGGCGTCGCGAATCGCTGAGGCCTCCGCGAGACAACCATCCTCGGGAACCGGCTCGAACGACTGGATCCTGATCAGGTCGTCCGCCGGATCGAGCGGTGCGACCACCAGCGCCGCTCCGGCAGGCAGCGAGTACGCCGATGGTCCGGAGGTCGGGTCCTGGAACGTCGTGACCGACACCCTCCCGCCGCAGGCTGCACCCGGCATCACCTCGGTCCCGCTGACATCCACGGTGCAACTCAGCGGCGTGTCCGAGTTCCGCGATTCCATCACGACGCTCGTCTCGGGCACCTCGTCGGTGCCGGGCAGGGTTCCCGTCTCGGCGGGCTCGCTGGTCTCGACAGCGTCCGACGGGATCGGGCCGGCCGAGTCGCTCGCCTCCGGTGGCTGAGAATCGGCATCCGGTCCGGTCGTCGCCGTTGACGACTCCGACGTCGAGGTCTGGTCCTCCGGCGGCGGCGCCACGCTGGTCGGGGGTCGTGACGAGGGCGTGGTCTCGGCCGGTGCGACGAAGGTCGTGGCCTCGATCGGGGAGACCACCAGCGCGAGCAGACCGAACGTGACACCCGACGCCGCAGCCGTGCCCAGGAACTTCGGGTCTCGAGTGCGGCGGAGACGAGCGAGCGAGCCGACGGTGAGCGCGCCGAGCACCGCTCCGAACGCCATCAGGATGGCGGAACGCAGCCGACGCTCGTCGTGGAACTCGTCGAACGCGAGCCAGCCGAATCCGCCTCCGCCGATCAGGGCAGCTGCGAGCACCTCGACGCTGATCCGGTCGTGCTTCCGCCGGCCGTGCGTCTTCGCTGCGCGTTCCTCGTCCGAGACATCGATGAAGTTCACGTCACCTCCCCAGTTGGATACCTGCGGACAGTTCCGAGAACGGCGTTCATCGCCACCGGGTTGTCGAGGATTCGTCAACGAGGCGTCAACGCTTCGTCAACGACGGGCACGCTCTGCGTCGGGATCCGTCCCGCCGTCGGCGTGACCGACCCACGGGACGAGCGTCTCGCCCGGGTTGACGGCAGCGATCGGTGGCGTGTCACACCCACTTCGTAGGGTCGACCGTGTTCCGAGCATTCGTGCATTCCCCCGGGACAACCGATCGGGCTCGCTGCGAGCCCCGCACGTCTGGTTGTGGTCGACCGTCGCCCGTCGACGGGGAAGGGGGTTGCACATGCACGCATCCGATGTCGTCACCGACGGCCCGCCGCCGCTCGGCGGCTTGTCCGACGCCGAGGTTCTCTCGTTCTGCGTCGACGACGAACGCGAGCGACGACGAACCGAGGGCCTGATCATCCACGGCCTGATCGAGCTCGAGCGACGCAAGCTCTACACCGCCGATGGCTACCGCGACCTGGCCACGTGGGGACAGGGCGCCTACCGCTGGCAGCCCGAGGTCGCCCGCGCTCGCCGCAACCTCGCCAAGCTCGCGATCACCTGCCCGCAGGTGATCGAGCAACTCCTCACCGGCCGGCTCGGGGTGGACCAGGCGCACCTGATCGGGCGTGCGTTCCGCTGGCCACGGGTCGGGATCTACGTGCCGATGTTCATCGACGAGATCCTCGAGTACGCACGTGCGCTCTCGTATGCAGAGTTCGCGATCCAGCTGCGCGAGTGGCGCTCGCTGGTCGACCAGGACGGCCCCGACCCCGAACGAGCCCACCGCGACCGAGCGGCCACGCTCGCATTCACCGACCACGAGTTCCGCTTCGTCGTCACCGGCCCCAACATCGACGGAGTCGTGTTCAAGGAGCTGCTCGTCGCCTACGAGCAGGACGAGTTCGAGGCCGACTGGGCGGCCTGCGTCGCCGAGTGGGGCGATGAGGCCCGCCCCGACCTGATGCCCCGCTCCGCTCACCAACGTCGCTACGACGCGTTCATCCGGCTGCTCTCACACGTCGGTCGACCCGTCGACACCTCCGATCCCGACGAAGCCGAACCCGACGACTCCGACGCCGAGCGTGCGTCTGGCGGTCCCGACGAGTCCGCCGCAGAGTCCAATTCGTCGGCTCGCACCGCCGAGCCCGGGACCAGCTCGTGCGGGGCCGACCGACCCCATCGCGATCCGGTGCAGCTGGTCACCAACATCGTCATCGACTGGCGCACCTACCGGCACGAACTCGACCGGGTGATGGGCCTCGCGGCACCACACGATCTCCGTTCACCGTTCGGTCCCGACCGGGGCTTCAGCCACACGCTCGACGGCATCCACATCGATCCCCGCGACGCCGTGCTCGCCTCGCTCTACGGCAAGATGCGCCTCGTCGTCACCGACGACGATGGGCTACCGATCCAGATGACCAGCGCATCACGGCTCTTCACCGGCCGCATGCGCGACGCCGTGCTGATGACCGCCATCCGCTGCACCCACACCGGCTGCGACCGAGGGTCCACCGACTGCCAGATCGATCACACCGTCCCCTGGTCCGAAGGCGGCCGGACCTGCGTCTGCAATGGCAATCCCGGCTGCCGACACCACAACTTGTGGCGACACCTCACCGGCGCACGAGTCAGCCGGCGCCGCAACGGCACCTGGGTCACCTTCCGTGCCGACGGCACCGAGGTCGCGCCGCCCCTGTGAACCCAACGGTCGGCGAGGTGTTCTCACTGCGTCCGACCGCGTCGCAGCGGAGACGGCCTCCTGGAGGTCGGTGCGTACCGAGTTTCGATGAGGTGTCCGTAGCAAGCGGTCGGCACGAGCTGCACGCACAACGACGATCACCAGACCGTTCGGCTCAGTGTGCCGATGGCGACAGAACCCTGCTCGCTAGGGGCCTACGTTGCCGTTCATGCCCTGGCGACGTGCCCCCATCATCGTCGTGGATCGGTCTTCCGAGATCCGGAGATCCAGGACTGTGAAGTCATGAGCATCGTCGAACTCGCGAAATCGATGCTCGGCGAACGCGAGGCCGACCACTTCGAACGCCCGCTCATGGACATCGCCGAACAGATGTCGAAGGACGAGACGCCTGAGTACGTCTTCGCGACCTCGCTCGTGCTGCACTTCCCACAGAAGGCGAACAACAACTTCGTGCTCGTCGTCCTCACCGATCGCCAACTCGTCATCGGCAAGCTGAAGATGGGGATGACACGGCCGCGTGGCGCCAGCATTCTTCTGGCGACGTCCGCGGTGGCCTATCACCTCAAGCGCCGAACCGGACTCTCGCGATTCGTCATGCCATCGCACCGCCTCCTCCTGACGACCGCGGCGACGAGCGTCGAGCTGGAGATCGACGACGTCGAACATGCCAATCGGCTGCTGAGCGCCATCGATCGATGGTCGACATCTGGCACATCTGCAGATCCTCCGAGCTGAGCTGCGCCGAATCGGCTCGACGACGTCGCCGCTCGCCCACACACCCGCCGCACCCCATCGCGCAGACGAGTGCGGTGGGCGCGATCGTTCTGCGCCAGGTGTCACGACGGCGACAGAACGGTCCTGGCGATCGGGTTACGGTGCCGATGTTGCGGTTGACGCGTGCACATGGGGGTGTGTGATGTCGGACTTCGATGACTTCGAACTGGATGACCTGGATCTGGATCTCGACCTGGATGACGTCGGCACAGATCTGGAGTTCGATGATCCGTTCGACGCTCCTGACGTCCAGTTCGGTTCGACCGCGATCGTCGGCGGATCCGCCGTCGAGGCAGTCGACAGCGCCGACCTGATCATCTCGGCCGACGGCACCGGCTTCGACTCTCAGAGTGACTTCATCTCAGGCACCGATCCGTACGAGCCCATCGGCGAGTGACCGGTGCTGAGCGAGTTTCTCACCGCCTATGCCTACGAGCTGCAGGCGGTCGCCCGGCCGCGAAAGGGCAGGTTCGCGGGCGCGCGCAGCCGCATGTCGGCAGCGGGCGACGCCGCCGCCGCCACCGCCGTCGGACAGTACGCCGGTGACGCTGTCCGGCGATTCGGCGACCTGATCGCTCGACTCCCGATCGTGACATGGCAAGCCGACGCGATGGCGGCGCGCCACGGGGTCGATACGTTGCGCAGCCGACTCGAGCGGCGCGACGCGACGTCGTCGACCGCCGCTGACGCGATCACGGCGATCCAACTGGCCGAAGCGCTACGTCGAATCCGGACGGAACGGTGGGCGTTGCGCTCGCTGATGGTGTGGGTCAATCCTGTCGGCACCTCGGCGAGCACGGTGATGGGAAGTGTCGCGCGAGCCGGGGCGGGCCCTACATCTGTCGAAAAGCTCGTCCGCTTCGCTCACCGGGGATGCGCCGCTTCCACCGACGAGCTCGGCTTGCACGGGCACGCAGCACAAGCACGGGTCTGGCTGATCTGCGATCGACCCGGCCGAGCGTTCGCAGCCGCTCACGCGAGCGCCTCGATGATCGACGCGATGCTCGCACGGCACGAACCGCCGTCGTCCACCCGATGGCAGCGGATCCAGTCGCAGGCACGCAGCCGGGACTTCGCGTCGATGGCGAGAGACGCCAAGGCTGCGGCGCGACATGTCGTGGTCCCCACCTACGAAGGTCTGTCCGACCGCGACGCGCTGGCACGTCGGCTCGGCACGTGTCACTACGTGATCGGCCGGGCGTACCTCGACGTCGGCGACACCGAAGCGTCGGCACGTGCAGCCGCCCGTGCACTCGAACTCGGCCAGACCATGGGGTACGACCTGCAGGCCCGACTCATCCCAGCGAACGGCAAGAGCTTCAAGACACGCGCCGACCTGCTGCAGAAGATCAGCGCCATCGATCAACGCCACGTGTGGGGCACCGCGCGAAAGGACCTGTCGACGATGGCCGGTATGTCGAAACTCCAGGCCGAGCGAGCGGCGACGCTCCTCGCCGACATCGGACGCGCCGTGACCTGACACGAAGAAGACCCCGTCGATGCCCACCGCCTCGCTGAGCGACTCGTCGTTTCCGGTCAACGTGATGACCAGATCATCCAACGGCCGATTCTGGGCGGTCGTCCATCTCCGATTCGACCTGCGAATCGATCTGGATCGGGTCGTGCTGAAGGCATCGAGTTCGCCGGGCAACGCGCGCGGCGGCGCTTCGTTCGCGCTCCGCCGATACATGTCGATGTCTGCCCACGCCGCGCTCCCCGGGCTCGGCTTTTTGGTCACTGCAGGGCACAGCGTCCAGAAGCGTGACGCAGAAGCGTATGCCGCGACTCTCGGCCCCGACAGCAGCATCGAACTCGATCCCGCCGAGATCGTCAGCGTCCGCAAGGAAGATGGCGTCCGTCTGCACCTCGACTTCGACTCCCAACGCGACGCGCTGGTCCTGCAGCCGGCGAGGTTCGTCTTCTCCGAGCGCGCAGGCCCCGAGCTCGGGACACTCTGCGAAGCATTCGATCTCGCTCGGCGCGGTGGGATTCTTCGCGAAGTCTTCCGCCCACCGAACGGGCGAGCAGCGACCGATCACGCACGCGAGCGGGCCTTCGGTGTCCTACCGGTTCGGCTCAACGCGCCCGCCCACCAGGGCGCGGCCCACCTCATCATCCCTGAACTCGGCTCTGCTGACGCCGAGCGCAGAGCGCTGGCTGCCCGCCTGCTGGCTCGAACTCGTGCAGCAGCGGCCGTCGCTGCGCTCGCACCGCTCATCGACGACGAGTCCGGCGTCGTTCGTCTTGCATCGATCGAAGGACTCGGCCAGCTGAGGAACTCCGCGGCCCTGCCGGACCTCAGACGACGCCTGACGCGGTCCGAGCTGAACATCGACGAGGCCGTAGCGGTGGGGAGGAGCATCGCTCTGATATCGGGAAAGCACTCCGTATCGGAACTCCGAGCGCTCCGGACCAAGATCAGCGAGGGCTTCACTTCCCGCAAGCAGCGAGAGATCACGCCCGCTTTGGCCGAGATGGACCGACTCATCGCGCTGTACACGGTCGCGTGAACATCGCCGGAACGTTCAGTGCGGCCGGTGGTCGTGCAGCACCGCAGCGATGTGATCGGATGCGTCGGCCGGCACCTCGGCGGCCGCCGCGAACTCCGGCCATCGAGCGACGGCTGCGAGCACCTCACGCACCACGTGGCGGTAGCCGGGCACCTCGTGACGTTCGCCCACGGCGTGCAGATCGGCGATGCCGATGTCGAGCACTCGACCGTTCACCGACATGAGGTGCTGGCGCGTCCAGGTGGACGCAGGGTCGTGGGCGAAGGTGACGTCGAAGGCCGGGGCGAGCTGCCAGCCGCCACCGTCTCGTCGCACGAAGGCCAGGTTCTTGGTGTGGTCGTCGCAGTTTGCCGCGGCGACGTTGAACACCATGCGCCGGAAGGCCTGCTCGAGCGCGTCTGGTCCGAGCCCGAGCGCGGTGACGGTGGCCAGGTACTGGTCGTAGGAGTGCACGCCGATCAGGTTGAAGTCGAGGTGTGCCAGCGCGCACAGCGAGATCACGTGGTGCTTCGTGCCGTCGACGGCTCGGTCGAAACGACGCGTGATGAAGTGGCGACGCGGTCCTTCCGCCAGCAGGTCGCACGGCGACATCTCCACCCCCGCAGCGCGGGCCATCAGCGAGTAGGCGTACTCCACCCGACCGTACGGACCGGACGCATCGAGCCCGGTGGCGTGGCCGTCGAGCGGCACGCCGCTGACGCCGGCGAGCTTGAACAGCCAGTGCTCGAAGCCTTCGTCGAGATCCTTGTACGCCGAACGGATCTGTCCGGTGCCGGGGTGGTACGCCACGACCGCCTTGGCCCGAGCGCCACCGGCCGAGGTGCCGACCGCGATCAACTGCTCGAGGATGCCCTGGTCGACCGCCGTCGGTTCGCCGGCGACGGTGCTGCGCGCCGCCAGCACCAGATCGGCCAGCTGCACCGCCGACGCACGGTCGCCCGACGTGGGACCGACCGCCGGCTCGAACTCGAGGGCGCCCATCGCCCGGTCGGCCGCGTACGCCAAGCGGTCGAGCACGGTGAAGGCGCCGGGCGCGACGCCCTGCTCGGCCATCCACCGGTCGACCAGTGCGTTGCCGAACCGGTCGGGCAGTGCGTCGGCCAACAGCGGTGGCAACCCACGGAAGGTGTCGATCGACAGCCCGGGGAACTCGTACACCCGATCGGACAGCGGCATGTGCAGCGGTGCCAGCTCCACCCCGCCGGCCACCCAGTCGCGGTCGTACCGAAACGCGAGCTGACCGGTGGCCGGGTTCCGGGCGATCGCGCCCACCACGCGCCCCCAGGCGTGCACGCGGATCGCCTCCACCGGACGATATGTCACGGCTCGGCCCGCTGATGTCGGCGGCCTCGGGTGCCGGACGCACCCGCACGCTCGGCGGCCGCGTGCTCGAACACCGCGAACGGGTCGAACTGCGGCACGGGGGTGAGCGCCGTGAGCCACTCGTCGGCGCCGAGCGCGTGCACCACGCGCACGAGCGTGGTGACGTTGGCCCCGTAGCCGAGCTCGAGGTTCTTCACCGCACCCTCCGACACGTTGGCACGGCGGGCGAGCTGGGCACGGGTGAGCCCGGCGGACGCACGCAAGGCGCGTACCGAGGCGCCGAGATCACCTTCGAGCTGCTCCGTGGTCATGGTCATGATCGTATCCGTTGATCACGTCATGATCCTCGCGGCACTCCCGTGCATGATCACTTTCATGACCATTCAGGCCCCTCGTCGAAGCCGAATGGTCAGATTCATGCTCATCAATCGTGAGATGACCACCGGGTACGGCTCGTCACCTGGTCGAGGCACGCGAGGGCGTCGTACGACGAGCCGGGGTCGAGCCACACCAACGACACGAAGATCGACTGGGCTTCGTCCCAGCGCCGCTGTCGCCACGCACACAGGCCGAGGCCGTGCAGGGCTCGGCGGAAGGGTCGGTTGTCGATCAGCCCTCGGGGCAGCACGCCGGCGAACCCCGGCGGCAGCGCCGTTTCCGCGACCGCCACGCCGAGCTCGTAGTGGCGGCGGGCCTGCGCCACGTGACCGCGGCGGAACTCGATCAGGCCGAGGTGCGCCCAGGCATCCACACATCGTGGGTCGAGCTCGATCACGCCCTCCAACAACCGGACCGCCTCGCGGTGCAGGCCGGCATCCAGCAGGTCGGCCGCGTCGACGATCGGATCGAGGTCGTCGAGGTCGTCGTCGGGGTCGACGCCCGGCAGTACTTGCTCCATCTCGAACCGGGGGCGCGGACCGGCGGCGATCACGTCGAGCAGCAACGGGTGCAGCGGTCCGTCACCCGGTTCACCCCAGTACTCGGTCGCCGGGTTCCAGGTGCCGTGGGCGGTGAGGCGCAGTGGTTCGTCGATCGCAATGGCGGTCGTCGACGACGCCGCGAACCTCGGGTACACCCACGCCGTCGGCGGGGCCGGCTCGGGCAATGCGGGCGTACCTGCCCATCGCCGGTACGCATCGATCAGGCGGCGCGTGGCCGGATCGAGGGGCTCGACCGGCACGAGGTCGAGCAACGACACCCGGTGCAGGCGACCCTCACGACGGCACACCGCTGTGAGGCCCTGCCGCTCCCAACCCTGCAGATCGACCGCGACGATCGCGACCTCCACCCCGACGATCGTCGCCGCGATCGGCAACCGGGCCCGATCGTCGAACGCCTGACAGAACGCCAGCAACTGCTCGTCCTCGTCGTCGGCATCGACGATCACGTCGAGGATCAGCGCATCGATCTCGTCCATCACCCAGGAGCCCCCATCAGGCCCGATGCTATGTGTCGCCGAGCGATGCACCGCTCGGAGACGTGGCGAATGGGCCCGGCGGGCGATGGCAGCGCACCGCCCGGACCGGTGCGCTGCCGTGCGCACCGCCGCCCGCCCGTGCGGGGTTGGTGTGACACCCCTTTCGTAGGGTTGGTGGTGTTCCGTTGCGTCACCGCGTTCCCCCGGAACGAACTGATCGGGCCCTGTGGGGCTCCTCGAATCGATGGTTCGTCGCCTCCTGCTGGTCGGGGGGTGGAAAGGGGGTTGTGATGATGCATGCCGTGCCACCGTCGGACGATGTCGGGCCCGCACACCCGCCCGGCGCGTCCGGCTCGTCCGGGGACTTGTTGCCGGTGGTGTGGGCGCCGCCGCCGGTGTCGTTGCTGTCGGATGCGGAGCTGCTCGGCTCGTGCCGGTCCGACGAGCTCGAACGGCGCCGGGTGGAAGGCCTGTTGATCGTGTCGATGATCGAGATCGAACACCGACAGTTGCACCGCAACGACGGCCACACCTGCCTCGCCGGCTGGGGACGCGCCGTGCACCGCTGGTCCAACCGTGAAGCACGCGACCGACGCGACCTCGCCCACCTCGCCCGCCGCAACCCCCACCTGCTGTCGGCGTTGGTGTCCGGCCGGATCGGGGTCGCCCAAGCCCACCTGATCGCCCGCACCTCCACCGCACCCCGCGTCGGACGGTTCGTCGAAGGTTTCCTCGATCAGATGATCGTCGAAGCCGGCCGACTCGACTACGCCGACTTCGAGCTGTACCTGCGCCAATGGCGCGTGCTCGTCGACCAAGACGGCCCCGACCCCGCCCGCGCACACCGCGACCGGCACGGATCGATCCAATTCACCGACCACGACTACATCGTCCGCCTCATCGGCCCGAACATCGACGGGGTCAAGATCAAAGCCCTCCTCGATCAGATCGAACGACTGTTGTTCGACGCCGACTGGGCCGCCTGCCGCGCCGAGTACGGCGACCTCGCCCGCCCGGAGCTGATGCGCCGCACCCCCACCCAACGCCGCTACGACGCGTTCATCGAACTCTTCACCCACATCGACCCCACCACCCTCGGCCACACCGGCATCACCGGCACCACCGGCACCGGCACCGCCGACGACACCGATCCGGGACAGGACACGCCGAGCGACGAGGACCGGGGGCAGGATCGGGGGGAGGATCGGCCCGACGGGCCGGTCGACACCGTCGTGAACATCGTCATCGACCTCCGCACATTCCTCACCGGACTCGATCAACTCCTCGGCCGACACCTCCAACGCGACGTCCGCTCACCCTTCGGGCCCGCACGCGCGTTCAGTCACACCCTCGACGGAGTGCTCATCGACCCACGCGACGCCGTGCTCGCCGCCCTCTACGCCAAGACCCGGCTCGTCGTCGTCGACGACCTCGGCCGCCCCACCCAGATGACCAGCACCAGCCGCCTGTTCCGCGGCCGCATCCGCGACGCCGTGCTCATGACCAGCGTCCGCTGCACCCACACCGGATGCCTCCGCCCGTCCACCGAAGGCGACATCGATCACCTCACCCCACACACCCACGGCGGCCCAACACACGTCTGCAACGGCGGACCCGCCTGCCGCCACCACAACATCTGGCGCTACCTCACCGGCGCCATCACCCGCCTCACCGACCACGGCTACTGGACCACCCACCACCCCGACGGCACCAACATCGCACCACCCGACTGACCACGGCGACGGCGAACCGTCGTCAGGAACCTTCCGGCGGGTCGGCGCGTTCGCGGGACCATCTGCGAGATGCATCAGGGAACCATTCGTGGCCTCATTGCCGCGGCGGCGATCACTGCCACCGTCACCGCCGTCGGCGTGTACCAGAGCGCATCGGCCGGCACCGGCGCGTCCGCGTCCAGCTTCGTGCCGATCACGCCGTGCCGGCTGTTCGACACGCGTCCGGGCGACGACAACGTCGGCGGGCGCGGCGCACCGCTGGGCCCCGGCGACGTGCACACCGTGACCGCCACCGGCGCGAGCGGTCACTGCAACCTCCCGTCGAGTGCCACGGCGGCGGTGCTGAACGTCGTCGCGATCAACCCGTCGGCCAGCTCGTACCTCACGGTGTTCCCGGCCGGGCAGCCGCGGCCGACCGCATCGAGCCTCAACTGGACCGCCGGGCAGGCTCCCACACCGAACGCCGTCACGGCGGCGTTGTCGGACGACGGCAAGGTGAGCTTCTTCAACCTCGCCGGCTCGGTCGACATCGCCGCCGACGTGGTGGGCTACTACCAAGCGACGTCGGCCGGTCCTGCGGGACCGCCAGGGCCAGCCGGCGCCACCGGCGCCCAGGGACCAGCAGGCGCCGACGCCGTCGACCCCGCCCGCGTGATCTGGGTCGCCGAGAGCGGCGGCGACTTCACGTCGGTCGCGGCCGCACTCGCGTCGATCACCGACAACGACGCCGACCACCGCTACCTCGTGCAGATCGCGCCCGGCACCTACGTCGAGAATGCCGGCATCGACCTGAAGGACCACGTCGACCTGCAGGGTTCCGGACCCGGCACGATCATCCAGTCGAACGGCTCGGGCTCGAACGGCGCCACCGTCCGCATCGGCACCGTGCACGCCGAGCTCCGCTCGCTGTCGATCGCGACCACCGGCTCGCGAGGGCTCGACATCTCCGCGGCCGGCGACGTCGACGACGTCGTCGTCCGCGACGTGTCGATCACCGTCACCGGCAGCGCCAACGGACCGCGAGGGATCGTGCTCGCGGCAGCTCGCGCCACACTCGACGGCGTGTCGGTCGCGCTCGACAGCACTGCCAGCGAACAGCGTGGCATCGCGGTGGAGAGCGGCTCGATCCTCGTGGCCAGCGACACTCACGTCGTGATCGAACCGACCCACGGCGGCGGCCAGGACTGCTACGGCGTTCGTTCCGAGAGTTCGACGCTCACGTTCACCGCCTCGACGATCCTGATCGACGGCTGCACCGTCCAAGGAAACGCGCTGCACGCGTGGGCGTCCACCGTCACCGTCGACCAGGTGTCCGCCGTCGCGGACACGGCGAACCCCGCCCAGTTCAACGGCACGATGATCGGAGGAAGTTCGACCGCGACCCTCGACCGGCTCGTGAGCCGTGCGCTCGGCACCGGCGGGGTGTCGGGTCTGTTCACCCCGGGCGCCACGATCCTCCTCCGGGACGCCACGCTCACCGGCACGAGCCACAGCCTGTACCGCTCGAGCGGGACCGTGCAGGTGGTCGGAGCACTGATGGGCGGCGCGACCTTCAGCATGTCGGGTCGCTGCACCGACACCCTCACCTACGACACCTTGGCCGTGTTCACCTGCAGCTGACGCCCCGGCGCGTGGGCTCGGTCAGCGCCACACGCCGGCGAGGTCGACGACCACGTCGGTGGCGGCGGACGCGAACAGACACAGTTCGCCACTCGGGGCGAGGGCGACGGCCGCGGCGTTGGGTCGCACCATGCCCGCGGTGAAGTTGGCGCTCGAGGCGAGCGGCATCGGGCCGCACGGCCAGGCGGTCACGAACCCGCCGCGCTCGGGGTGCACCACCGTGATGTTCACCGCTGCTGCGGCGGCGTCCGCCACGAACACACGGCGGGTCTCCCCTGCCGCCATGCTCGCGAGGCCGGGGTCGCGTGTGTCGAGCACACGAGTCGGTTCGACCGCTTCGTAGCGGTGCGCGCCGTCGTCGCCCCACCAGCCGTTCACGTCGACGACGACGTCGGTGGCGCTCGAGCTGTACACGCACAACCGGCCGTCGGCCGACAGCTTCACCGTCGCCGCGTTGGGTCGGGTGTCGCCGGTGGCGGTGTTCAGGTTCGACGTGAACGGGCGGGCCTCGTCGCACGGCCACACGGTGAGGAAGCCGTTGCCGGGCGCCACGGCGGTGAGGTTGATCGTGACCGCGTCGGCACCGACCGGCACCCCACCGCGACCGGCCACCTGCACCTCGATCGTCGAACGAGCCTCGAGCCGCTGGCCGGTGTCGCGAGTGTCGAGCAGACGGACCGGGGTGAGCGGGGTGAAGCTCGCCGACTCGCCGTGGAACACGCCGGTGACGTCGACCACCACGTCGACCGCCTGCGAGCTGTACACGCACAACGCCCCGTCGTCGACCTCCACGAACGCCGCGTTCGCGTCCACCGAACCGGCGGTGTAGTTGACGGTGGAGACGTCCGGGCGGGTACCTCGGCACGACCATGCGGTGAGGAAACCGGCACGAGCGGCACCGACCGCGGTGAGGTTGATCACGACCGCGGTCGGATCGCCCTGATCCGACACGTCGACCCGGAGCACACCGCCGGCAGTGATGCGGGTGGAGTCGCGCGTGTCGGCGAAGCGGGTGGGCGTGATCGGCTCGAAGCGTGGCGGCTCGGGCACCGTCGTGGTTGGCGGGTCGGTCGGCGGCGGGTCGGTCGGCGGCGGTGGAGAGGTCGTGGTCGGCGGCGGGTCGGTGGTCGGGGGCACGACCACATCCAGCGGGGCGGTGATCGTGCCGCACGGGCCGTGGTCGGTGACGGCGGGGACGTCGGGGTGGAACGACAGGCCATTCGAGTAGTCGCCGATGCGCTGGCTGCCCCCGGCATCGAGGTACACGTCGGATGCGAGGCACACGCGCCTCGGTGTGGACGACGGCGCGTTCAGCGCGAGTGCGTGTCGGGCCACCAACACCGTGGCGGTGCCGTCGCCGTTGTCGGTGGCCGTCGCAGCGAACGGGAACTGGCTCGTGGAGGTGATCACGTACACATCCGGGGTGACCCCGGAGGGCGGAACGACGCGGAGCCGGAGATACGTCGAGTCCCAGTCGGCCGACAGCAGTTCGGGTGGCGGTGGCTTGTCGGGCAACGGCAGGAACGAACTGCTCGTCGCTGCCGACCAGCCACGTGAGGACGAGAAGGTGCTGACGCTCACGCTGTACGACACACCCAGCCGCAAGGGCAGCGTGAGCGAGGTGCTCGCCGTCGTGAAGTCGTGTCGATCGAAGCCGCCGAGCGCGTAGCTCCATCCGTTCGCGGTCACCCGGTACGTGATCGTGTCGCCACCGGAACTCGGCACCGGATCCCACGACAGGGTCGACACACCACCGCTGCTCGACGAGCGGATGCGGCCGACCGGCGGCACGAACGACGACGGGTTCGACGTGAGCGTCCGCGTGGTGGTCGGTCCCCTGCCGCCGGCGACCAGCTCGTAGGCCACCTCGAGCACGGCGCCGTTCGGCGTCGGACGGTCGAGCGTGAACCAGGCGGTGCCGCTGTAGAGCGCCGACCGGCCGATCGGGCGGCCGTCGAGCGTGGCCGACAGCACGACGGGTGTGGCCGGTTGGTTGGACACCGTCACCGAGGCGACACCGGTTGCCGAGGCGACCGATGCCGAGGTGATGATCGGCGCGACGGGCGTGGGGCCGGGCTCGGCGAGCACGGTGCCGACCAACAGTTCGCCGAGCGACGTGTGGGCCACCACCGCGATCGCGTAGGTCCGCCCGGGTTCGAGGCCAGTGAGGGTGTGGGTGGTGGCCGAGGTGGTGATGGGGTACGCCGGCGGAGGCATGGTGATCACCTCGTAGGTGGCGCCCGGCACCGCGTCCCACGACAGATCGAACCCGGTGGCGGTGCTCACCGCCGAGAGGGACGACCCTCCGGCGGCGTCGGCATCGGCCAGGCGGTGCGACCACTCGACCGCACCGACGGCGTCGGCCACACCCGCGCCGTAGTACCACTCGCGCGGCAGCGGCCGGATCGTCGCCGCCGTCGGCGTGCGAGCACCGAGCATGACCGCGAGTTGGCGTTGCTCGGGCAGCAGCGCCGGTTCGGCCTCCACCGTGAGCGCAACGATGCCGGCCACCACCGGTGACGAGAACGAGGTGCCCGACCCCATCGTGCCGTACAGCCCACCGGCCGAGAACCACAGGTCGTCGCCCGGCGCAGCGACGATCGAACGCCGGCCCTTGCTCGTCCAGTACGGCGACACGTCGGACGCATCGGTGGCCGTCACGGCGATCACGTCGCGGTTGGCGGCCGGGAAGTTCACGTTGTCGAAGTCGGGGTTGCAGTTGTCGTCGTACTCGGCGCTGCACGAGCTGTTGCCGGCGGCAGCCACCACGGTGACCCCCTGCTCGACGGCCCAGCCGATGGCGGCGTCGAGCACCGGCGAGCTGCCGCCCCCGCCGAGCGACATGTTGATCACGTCGGCCCCGTGCTCCACCGCCCACAGCACCGCCCGGGCGACGTCGGACAGGTCGCACGCCAAGGGCGAGCACACCTTCGCCGACAGCACGTGCGCGCCGGGCGCCACACCGGCGCCGCCGACGCCGTCGTCGAGCGCGCTCGCCGCGGTGGAGGCGACGTTGTTGCCGTGCGACAGCAACGCATCGGTGACCCCGGTGAAGTCGATCGAGGCGTCCACCGTGACGTCGATCCCCCACACCCCCGTGTCGAGCACGGCGATCGTGACGCCGGTGCCGTCGACGCCGTCGGCCCACACGTCAGGCGCCCGCACGACGTCGAGGTGATACAGGCGATCGGCGAGCGGATCGGGCGCAGCCGGCGAACCGACCGGCGCGAACGGCACGAACGTCCGCTCGGGCTCGGAGACCACCATCGGGTCGCCGGCATCGACCGGCAGCGGACCGCCCGCTTCGGTGACGATCACCTCGGGGACCGGCCCGGACAGGTCGATCGTCACGACGTCGGGCCCTGATACCGACGGCGTCCCGGAGTCGGCCACGACGGAGTCGACGACAGGGACGCCCGGCAGGCCAGTCGCCACCAGCACGCCCACCGAGGTCACGGCGCGCCACCGCCATCCGTTCACCCCAGTGACCGTCCCGAACACGCCCCTGTGGCGCCGGGAGGTCCGAGGTCAGCACATCGGGTCGCCGACCTCGACGGTCGGCCAGAGACGGCCGATCGTCAGCGCGGCGTGATCACCCGGATGCCGAGGTGCGATGCCGCATCGGCGAGCCGTTCGTCGTACGTCACGATGCCGTCGAGCTGATCACCGACGTCGAGCGCCGCAGCCAGGTGGATGGCGTCGAGCGATCGCTGCACCGAAGGATCGAGGCGCCTCGGCCAGCCAGGCTCGCAGGCTCGCAGTCTCGGTCTCGGCGACCACCAGCTTCACGAGCGCCGAGGTGTCGAGGTAGTACGCCACGACCGCTCGAGCCCAGTACCGCTCGCCGTCACGCGCGCCGCGCAGCGCGATCGACCACTCCGGTCCCGGCTCGGGCGGCGGCATGTCGGCCAACGATCAACGCGGGGACCCGCGTGCGTGCGATCGGCACCAACTGCGGCACGGGCCTGCCGTGCTCGGTGATGGTCACCGACTCGCCCGCTGCCGCAGCGGCGACGACGGCTGACGCGTTCTGCCTCAGCGCCCGGATACCGACTTCGGTCATGTGCCACGCGGTAGCACAATGCCGACCTCCCGGCATGGGCCCATGGGCTCACCGTTCGCCGGTTGAGCCGTCGGGCGCGTGCCGCTCCCGTACGCTCGTGGCGGTTCATCAGCTCGGGCGACGGTTCACGGAGGTTTCGGTATGCCAGTGGCGCTCATCACCGGTGTCAGCGGTCAGGACGGCTCGTACCTGAGCGACCTGCTGCTCGCGAAGGGCTACGAGGTGCACGGCATCGTGCGGCGCACCAGCCTGCTCAGCCGTGCCCGGCTCGAGAACCTGCGCAGCGGCCCGGCCGGTGAGCGGCTCACCCTGCACTACGGCGACCTCGACGAACCGCTCGGCCTGGTGCGCCTGCTCGAACAGATCCAGCCGGACGAGGTGTACAACCTCGCCGCGCAGAGCCATGTGCAGATCAGCTTCGAGCTGCCCGAGTTCACCGGCAGCGTCACCGGCCTCGGCGTCATCCGGCTGCTCGAGGCCCTTCGCCTCACCAAGCCCGATGCGAAGTTCTACCAGGCGAGTTCGTCGGAGATGTTCGGCTCGGCCCCGCCCCCGCAACACGAGGGCACCCCGTTCCACCCACGCAGCCCGTACGGCGTGGCGAAGGTGTACGGCTTCTGGGCGACGGTGAACTACCGCGAGGGCTACGACATGTTCACCACCAACGGCATCCTGTTCAACCACGAGAGCCCACGGCGCGCCGAGAACTTCGTCACCCGCAAGATCACCAAGGCCGTCGCCGCGATCGCGGCGGGGAAGCAGACCGAACTGCGCCTCGGCAACCTCGACGCGAAGCGCGACTGGGGTTTCGCCGGCGACTACGTCGAGCTGATGTGGAAGATGCTCCAGCACCACACCCCCGACGACTTCGTGATCGCCACCGGCGAGGCGCACACCGTGCGCGAGTTCTGCGAGATCGCGTTCGCCCACGCCGGCCTCGACTGGGAGAAGCACGTCGTGGTGGACCCCAAGTTCTTCCGGCCCGCCGAGGTGGACTACCTGCTCGGCGACGCCAGCAAGGCCGAACGCGAGCTCGGATGGAAGCCCGCGACCACCTTCCACCAACTCGTCACGATGATGGTCGACGCCGACCGCGCCGAGATCGAGGGCTGACCCCGGCGCCCAGCCGCCCCAGCCGGCACCGATGCGCGTCCTCGTCGTCCACAACCTCTACCGCTCGGCGGTGCCCTCCGGGGAGAACGACGCGGTGGTGCGCGACGTCGCCGAGCTACGCGCCAGCGGTGCCGACGTCCTGGTGTTCACCCGCGACAGCGACGAGATCGCCGGCTTCCGGCTGCCCACCACACTGGCACTCGCCGCGCGACCGACGTGGTCGCCCACCGACACGGCGGCGTTCGCGCGGCTCGTCGACCGTTGGCAGCCCGACGTGGTGCACCTCCACAACCCGTTCCCGCTGCTGTCGCCGATGTTCGTGCGGGCCGCCCACCGCCGCGGCGTGGCCCTCGTGCAGACGTTGCACAACTACCGGCACGGGTGCATCAAGGGTTCGCACCTGCGCGACGGGAAGCTGTGCTGGGAGTGCCCGAGCAGCGGGTTCCCCACGCCGGCCGCACGGCATCGCTGCTACCAGGGTTCGCTCGCCGGGTCACTGTCGATGGCGATCGCCCAGGCGGCCCACCGGCGCACGTGGGACCTCGTCGACCTGCACATCGGCGTCGGCCCCGGCGTGGCCGACGCCATGGTGGAACTCGGGGTGCCGGCCGAGCGGGTGATCGTGCGACCGAACACGGTCCGCGACCCGGGCGAACACGACGAGCAGGGCAGCGGGATGCTCTACGCCGGCCGCCTCAGCGAGGAGAAGGGTGTCCCGCTCCTGCTCGAGGCGTGGCGACGCACCCGGGCCCGGCACGAGCACACGCTCACCATCGCCGGCGACGGCGACGCCCACGTGCGCGAACTGGTGGAAGCGGCGAGCCGCGACGACGCGAGCGTGCGCTACCTCGGCCTGCTCGACCAGACCCAGCTCGCCGAGCAGTACCGCCGGTCGGCCCTGGGCGTGTTCCCGTCGATCTGGCCCGAGTCCGACGGACTCTCGGCCGTGGCGGCGATGTCGTACGCCCGACCCGTGGTGGCCGTGCAGGCCGGTGCCGGCGCCTGGTACGTGGACGACACCAACGGCTGGACCGCCGAGCCCGACGCCGACTCGCTCGCCGCTGCCATCGACCGCGCGTTCACGTCGCCGGACGAGATCGCGGCGCGCGGCGCCGGCGCCCGTGCGTACTTCCTCGCGAACCGCACCACCGGCACCAGCCGCCCGCTGGTCGACATCTACGCCGAGTTGCTCGCACGACGCCCCTCGGCGAGCGTTCGGCCGACGCCCGGCACCACCACGGCTCGTTCGTGGATCTCGCCGTACGGGAAGCCGGACGGCCTGGACGTGCGCGCGACGGAGGTGCCGGTCCCCACCGGCGCGATGGGCGTGATCGACACCGTGAGGTCCACCGCAGTGCGGCCACCGCTCGCCCGATCGGCAGGCGCCACGCTCGCGCGCATCGGCAGGGCGCGCCCGGCGTCGTCACCCGAACCCGACGTCGCCGCGATCCTTGCCGCGATCGGCGCCACACCCGACGCGGCCGTGTGCGCGGTGCGGGCCGGCGGCGACGAGTGGACCCTGTGGGTCGAGCACGTCGGGCGGGTGAGCACCCACGTCACCGCGGTTCGCGGTGACGACCGGGCGCTGCGACACGAGGTCGGCACCCTGCGCCGGCTCGCTCGTGCCGCCGGCGCCACCCGCCTCGCTCCCTCGGTGGTGTTCGCCGACACCATCGGCGGCTGGTTCGTGAGTGCGACAACCCCGCCTCCCGGCCGGCTGCCCGGCATCGAGGATCTCGAGGCGGTGGCGGCGCTGGCACGCACGCTCACCGTCGGCGTCGACGGCCAGCCCTGGTGTCACGGCGACCTCGCGCCGTGGCACGTGCGCATCGGCAAGGACGGCCCGGCGGCGATCGCCTGGGGCCGCGCCGTCCCCGAGCGCCACCCGCTGCACGATCTCACTGCGTACCTGGTGCACCTCGGTGCGACCGGCGCGACATCAGTGGCGGAGGTGCACCGCCAGCTCACCGACGCGGACGGCCTCGGCGCGCACGAGTTGGCCGCGATCGGTGAGCCACCTGCCGCTGCGCCGGCGCTCGTGGCCCGCGCGATCGCCGAGCTGTCGGCCGACGGCCGGCTGGCCGGGGACGCAGCGACGTTCGGCCGCGAGCTGCGCTCGCGCGTCGGCACGGAACACATCTGACTCTCGCTCTCGAAAGATTCGTCGGACGCCCCGATGCGGCGGTAGAACAGGAGCGTCGGATCCGAACGGCGTTTCGGAGATCCCGGCGTCCGGCTCACCATGCCAACGACCCTCGACTCGTCCCACCCCTACCCGATCCGGGTGCTCGGCCGCATCGTGGTACGCCCGGCGCACGACCAGCCGGCCCAGGTGCTCGGGGGGTCGCGGCGCACGTTGCTGGCGCTGCTGGTGCTCGCCGGCGACGTCGGGGTGCACGCGTCCGACCTGCCACCCGCTCGCGGGCGTCGAACGCCGCGCGACAACGGTGCGCTGCGCGTGGCGATCGGTCGTCTCCGGCCGCTGCTGCCGCCCGGCGCGCTGCCCACCGCGGTCGACGGGCGCTACCGGCTCGCTCTCGCCGCCGACGACGTCGACCACTGGCACCTGCGTCGCCTGGCGGTCGACGGCGACCTCACCGCCGTGCCCGACGACCGACTCGTCCACCTGCTCACCCCGCACCTGCCGACGCTCGACGGCGAGACGGATCACGCCGACGACGTCCCGCGGATGCAAGAGGCGCTGCTGCTGCGGCTGACCGACGAACAACCCGACCGCATCACCGCTGCGCTCACCGACGTGTTGCTCGCCCAGGTGGCGGTGCACCCGCACCACGAGCGGCTCGTGGCCCTCACCGCCCGCTGCCTCGCTCGGGCCGGCGACCGACCGCGGGCGCTCGCCGTGATCGACGACAGCGTCACCGCACTGCACGCCCGGGGACTCGCGGTGTCGCCGGCCTTGCGAGCGGTGCAGTCGTCGATCCTCGACGGCCACGACGTCGACATCGGCGTCGCACCAGAGGCCACGACGGCGATCGCCCACCGCGTCGAGACGGGCGTCGACGACCTTCCGCCCACGGTGCCGCAGGCACTCCGCCACCTCGAGCGCTCACCCCTGATCGGTCGCGACGCCGTCGTCGACGCACTGGTGGCGGCCCGGGCGAGCGCGGCCATCAGCGTGGTGACCGGGCCGGCGGGATCGGGGCTCACCCGGCTGTGCGCCGAGTACGCCCGCCGCATCGTCGACGCCGGCGGACGCGTGCGATACGTCGCGTGCCTGCCGAGCGGCGAGGCCGCCTTCGGGCCGATCGTGGCGGCCGTCCCCGAACTCGCCGACGAGATCGCGAACGTCACGAGCGCCGGAGCAGGCGAACGCGGGGGCGACGGCACCGACGACGACCCATCGGTGCGGCGAGCACTCGCCTGGGCCACGATCGGCCGGCGGCTCGACGTACACGTCGGCGCAGGCGGGTCGCTCGTGATCGACGACTGCCAGTGGCTCGATTCCGCCACGACCGACTTCCTCTCGCACGCCGCGCGTCTCTCCGGACGGACATGGTCGATCGTCCTCGCCGGAACCGACGAGTCGAGATCGATCGTCCAGCGGTACACCGCCGGTGGCGCCGCGCATCACCGGCTCACACCGCTCACCCCACCCGAGACGCACCGGCTGGTGCTGGCCGTCCGAGGTGATCTGAGCGGCCGGCGGGCATGGGGCATCGCACGCGAACTCCACCTCAGCTGTCGTGGTTGGCCGGGTCCGATCCTCGCGTTGCTCGCCGCCGGCGACGAGGCGCTGGCCGATCCCGACACCGCCGGCAGGAGTGCCGAGGAATGGTTCGACCGCATCGTGCGATCGCTCGAGACCCTCCCCCGACATCTCGGGGAGATCCTGTCGGCGGCCGAGTCGTCGCTCGAGCTCGACACGCTCGCCAAAGCGAGCGACCACGACGTCGACGACGTCATCGACGCGCTCGACAAGCTCGTGCGGGACGGTCTGGTGAACGAGCTCGGCATCGACGAGTTCGTCGTCGCCGACGCCGCCGTCCGGATGGCGTTCCGCCGTGCGACGCTCGCCCGGCGCTGGGCCGAGCACCACGAACGCCTCGCCGACCTGTGCGACGACCCGCACCGCCGTGCGCCCCACCTGCTGGCCGCCGTCCCCCGTGTCGCGGCACACGTCGCCGAGCGGGCGCTCCTCCACTCGGCGCGCACGTTCAGCGCGAACGGCGATCACCACGAGGCGGCGAAGCGATTCGGACGCGCCCGCGCACTTGGCGCCACCGCGTGGCCCGTCGACGACCTGGTGGCTGCCACACGGTCGTTCGACCTCGCCGGCCTCCCGTCACTCGCCGACGAGTTGCGCGACGAGTACGTGCCCGTGCTGCTGGACGCTCGCGACGCTGCCGGCGCCCTGCGCGTGGTGACGAGCGGGCTGCCCGAGGCCGAACCGATCGGTGGCAGCTCTCGGTTGCTCGAACGGTTGTGCTCGATCCCCGCCGACGAGCTCGACCAGCGAGGTCGCTGGATGCTGTCGGCGCACCTGGCCCGCCAGCACGGGATCGCCGGCGGGCTCGACGCAGCGGCCGACCGATGTGAGGACGCGCACCGGCTGGCCGCCGACGACGACCAGCGCTTCGTCTCGATCGTGCTCGAGCGGTGGCTCGACGGCGGCCGGTCGGCGCCCGAGGCGCGCCTCGCCCTGCTGGACCGCACGGCGGACCTGGAGCTCGGCGTCCCCGCCACCGCGGAGCGGCTCGTGCTCCTCGCGGTCGACGGGTACGAGGCCGGCGACCTCGCGCTGGCGGCAGACGCTGTCGAACGTCTGCGCGCGATGGGCACCTCGTGTCCGCCGGTGCGCCAGTGGCACCTCGCGCTGTTCGATGCCGTGCTCGCCGCCGATGCAGGACGGCTCGCCGAGGCCGCCGCGATGCGCCTGCGGGCTCATCAGCTCGGCTCCTCGTTCGGTCTCGTCGAGGCCGACGTCGCCTTCCGCGGTGCCGAGTTCGTGATCACACGCCTGTTCGCCGCCGCTCCCGGTCGCACACGCCCGGCGGCCGGCGAGCGGCGCACGAGCGTCGATGCGTCCATGCTGATCTCCTCGCCGCTCGCTGCTGCGGCCACTGCGCTCCGGCTGGCCGATCGCGGCGATCTCGACGCGGCGGGTGCACTCGCCGAGGCGGTCACCCGCGACGTGCTCGATCGACCCGTGTCGGGAGGGCTCGCCGCGATCGCGCTCGTCAGTGGGCTCCTCCCACGCGGCGCCCTCGCCGACCGCGCGGCGAGCACCTTCGAGCCCCGCCGCGACTCGCTGCTGCTCGTCGGCGCCGGTGCGGCGTCGCTCGGGCCCGTGGCACAGTTCCTGGTGCCGCTCGCCGCGGACGCCACCGAACGACGAGCGCTCCGCCGTCTCGCGGTCGACGTGGCCGACCGATGCGGCGCACTGTTGTGGCGGGCGATCACCCGCCGCGACCTGCTCGCGGCCGACGACCCGATCGACCCGGACCGACGAGCGGTGGTCCGCCGCGAACTCGACGCACTCGTCGCCGGCACCGAGCTCGAGCCGCTGATCACGGGCCGCCACTGAATTTCGACGCTTCGTCGCAGCCGAGTGGGGGCCGGCACTTCCGCCGCGCCGACCCCCACCCGCGGTGAGCGACACCGGGCGGGGCCGCTCGGCTGCGACTCCGGGACCGGAATCCGCAACGGTTCGACCGTACCGAGGTGAGTCGGTGCGTTCTGTTCGGATCCGCACACTTCGACCAAGAACCCCCGATGACGCCCATGCGCTGTCACCAGCGGGCCGCTCGTACGTCATGTCGGAGGTGACCACGTCGTTCCCTCCCCCGCCCCCGGCCGGCCACGGCCGCGACCCGAGTGCGCTCGACGACGAGACCGCGCAGCGTTCGCCGGTGGGGTCGTCCTTCGCACCGCCTGCGCCACCGATCTCGCCGGCGCCACCCCCTCCGACGTCATCCGCGACTGTGGAACTCGACGACCCATCAACGGATGGGCCGGACGGACCGGCTCGTCGGCGACGGGTGATGGTGCTGGCAGCGCTCGCTGCCGTCGCGGCGCTGGTCGTGGTGGCCGTCGTCGTGATCGTCGGCGGCGGCGACGACACGGCCGCGGCGCGCACGCTCGCGTTCACCGAGCGCTGGGAGGTGTCGCTCGCGTCGCTCGACATCACCGACGAGGGCGACGTCGGCCTGCTGTGGGGCACCGGCGACCAGCTGGTGTTCGGCACCATCGGCGCGTTCGACGACGAGGACCTCGTCTTCGCCCTCGACGCCACCACCGGCGACGTGCTCTGGGACGTGGACGTGGCTGCCACGGAGGTGGCACCCCGTGCCGAACTCGTCGACGACACCCTGCTCGTCGCGACCTGGGACGACCGCACCGAGTTCGGCGTGTTCCGAAACCGTGGCGAGGGCATGCTGCTGGCGCTCGATCCCGAGACCGGCGACGAGCGGTGGCGTGTCGACGAGATCGCCCCGATGCGCCAGGCACCGGTGGTGCTCGACGGCGGCCGGGTACTCGTCACGCGGGCAGCCCGGCAGATCGCGGACGCCGACGGCGAGGTGCAGGTGCTCGACATCGGCAGCGGCGACGAGGTGCTCGACATCGACGCGCGCGACGACCAGCGGCTGAAGCTGGTCGAGGCCCGCCGCGACCTGGTGGTCGTCACGCTCGAAGGCGCCGGCGAGCCGGCGGAGGCGATCGCCTACGCCGCCGACGGCGACGAGCTGTGGCGCACGGAGATGGAGCGCCCGTTGGGGCGCTGGCGGACGATCGCCGCCCACCTCGACGCATCGACCGGTCCGATCTTCATCGACACCTTCGAGGGATCCGTGGCGTTCGACGCGGACGACGGCGACGAGTTGTGGCGGACGGAGATGGTGCTCGCCGGCAACGTGTTCACCGCACCCGAGCTCGGCGTGCTCGCCGTGTGCACCGACCGATCGCAAGGGTTCGGGCTGTACGTGTTCGACCTCGCGACCGGTGACGAGCTGTGGGACGTCGAGCTCGATCCCGGCGCCGGCTTCCACGGGTTCTCGCACGGCGCGGCGCTCGTCAGCACCGACGGTCTGAGCGGCGACGCCTGCGAACCCGACCTCACGTTCGCGACCGGCGACGACCTCGTCGCGCACGACCCCCGCACCGGCGACGAGCGGTGGCGACTCGACGACGACGATCACGAGTACGTGATGTCGCGACCGAGCGGCGTGCACACCGTCGGCGCACCCGGCGACTACGACTGGATCTCCGCCACCGACGAGCGCGACGACCCGGCCGTGGCATCGCTGATCGATCCGACGACCGGCGAGGTGCTGGTGGACTCGGCGTTCGAGGAGAACGACCGGTATCGGGCGTTCGCCGGCCTCGACGGCGTACCGGTCCTGCTGGTGGGCACCGAGGACGACGAACTGGTGATCTCCGACCCGACCGGCGCCTCCGAGGAGGAGTTCCGCTTCGACGAGGACAGCTCGCTCGCCGGCTACGCGAACGGCGTGCTCTACGTGAACGACGAGGGGCGGCTCACCGCGATCGGCTGACCATCCGGACGGGCGTCATCGGCGGAGCGGATCACGCACCGACGCGGCCGTGCGAGCGGGCCGGGTTGCCCGACACCACCGCACCGTCGGGCACGTCGTTCATCACCACGGCGCCGGGCGACACCACGGCGCGGGCACCGATCGTCACGTTGGGCACCACGGTGGCACCCGCGCCGATGAACGTGCCGCCGCCCACGCGCACACCACCGCACAGTGCCGCCCGCGGCGACACGTGCACGAAGTCGCCCACTACGCAGTCGTGGTCGACGCTCGCGTTGGTGTTCACGATCACGCCCCGCCCGAGGCGGGCAGCGGCGTTCACCACCGCGCCCGGCAACACCGCCGAGCCACCACCGATCACCGCGGCCGGCGACACCACCGCGTGACGGCTGATCGCCACGGTGCTCAGCAGCCCTTCGCTGTCGCAGCGCGAGGTGAGCGCCGCCCGTGCGGCGTTGTCGCCGATCGCGACGAACACCCGCTCCGCGCCCTTGGTGCGCACCACGGCCGGCAGGTCGGCGTCGAGCCCGAGCACCGGGACCGGCAACCCGTCCACTCCCGTACCGTCGCCGCTCACCGCGCCCACCACCTGGTGGCCGGGGTCGTCGTGCAACGCCTCGAGGCACACCCTCGCATGGCCGCCCGCACCGACCAGCACCACCTTCACCGCCGGCTCGTCACGTCCGAACGCGCCCTGCTCGACCTCGTTGCCGCCCGCCACGCGCCGCACCCTACTCAGGCGGTCGGCGGAGTTCGGCGATGACCCCCCGATGGTCGGAGCCCCGCACCTTCACGACGCGGGCTCCCTGCACCGACCAGTCGGCCGGCACCACCACGTGGTCGATGCGCATCGCGAGCACCGGGTACCACGGCCACCCCGGAAAGGTGGTCCGCGGTCGCCCGGTGCGCATCGCGTCGAGCCGACCGCTCGTCAGCCACCGGTAGGCGATCTGCCGGTCGGTGAGGTTGAGATCGCCGGCCACCACGGTGTGCGGCTCGCGTCGGGCCAGCTCGGCCAGCTCGGCGATCCCGTCACGACAGGTGTCGAGTCGGGCGGTGCCGAGCGACGGGCTGGCGAACACCACGGCGCGAGGCATGTGCGCGGCGAGCAGCTGGAACCGGAACGGGCCGTGTACACGCACGTGCAGCACCTCGCCCGGGCCGGCCGGGTCGGGGAGGCGCTCGAGCGGGAAGTGCGAGTAGACGCCGTGGCCTCGCGGACCCCCGATCGTGAGCACCTCGTGGTGTTCGAACGCCCCCGACAGCACGTCGTGCACCTCGTGGCTGAGCTCGCTCACCACCACCACGTCGGGCACGTGCGACACGATGCTCGCCGCGAACCCGCGCATCCGCCGGTTCTTGTACCAGCAGTTCGCAGCCAGCACCCGAACCGCCGCCACGCCCGCGGCGGGCGGCGGCGACACGGCACGACGGCGCGGCCACCACGACCACACGAGGAGCGCGACGCCGGCCACGACGAGGACGAGGACCGTCCACGCCGGCAGGCCCGGCCACCACGCACCGATCACGGCCACCACGAACGAGAGCGCGGCGACGCCCGGACGGGCGATCGAGAACAGGTCGTCCACGTCCCGCCACGATCGCACCGGACCATGGTAGGGACCAGAGCCGCGCCTGAGCCGCCACATCGCAGACGACCCAGGCGCGCGACCTGGGTGGCATCGGGGGTGCCGGCCGCCCGATCGCTCGAGGACAGTGACCTCCTCGGGCTCTCTTGGTCATCCGCAAGATTGACCAGTGGTCAACGTAGCACGGGCTACGCGAACGCTCGAACCCGAACGCCGTTCGGATTGGTCTGGTCTGCAGACCAATGACGTCGCGATGGCTACGCTGCACCGCCGTGACGGACGGGGCATCCGACGAACGGACCACGCGCGACCGCCTGCTCGACGCCGGGGTCGAGATCGTCCAGGAGCACTTCGCCGCCGTCGGCGAGCGCATCGGGGCCGGGTTCCAGTTCGTCTCCCCGACGGAGGTGGCTCGACGAGCCGGCGTGAGCAAGGGGATGCTCTACCACTGCTGGGGCGGCCACGACGGCAGCGCCTTCGACCGCTACCTCACCGACCTCGCGGCACGCACGCTCGAACAGATGGCCCAGCCGGAGGTGCTGCGACACGAGGCCGAGCGGCTCCGCGACGCCGGGGTGGGCCTCGACGCCGTCGTGAAGCTGCTGGCCGGGATCGAGCTCACCAGCGTGGTCGACGAGCCCGAACGGCGGCTCTCCCTGCTGCAGTCGCTGACGTGGATCACCTACTCCGCCAACACCGCCATCGCGGCAGCGCTCAACGAGGCCAACGACCGTACCTACGCCAGCCTCGCCGACATGTACGACGTCGTCCTGCCCGTGTTCGGGCGGCGCATGCGCGCCGCTCGCGACCGGCGCGCCGGCCGCCCCCTCGACACCGGCGACCTCGCCCGCGCCCTGTCGTGCGTGACGGAGGGCTTCGCCGGCGAGGCGCTGCACGACCGCCGCGTGCTCGACGCCGACATCTCGTGGCCGATCGACGGCACCGACGAGCCGACCACGTTGTACGCCATCTGCCTGATGAGCGTCGTCACCGCGCTCACCGAACCCGTGCCGACCTGACGCCACCGAAACCCGGACTCGACACCGCCATCCGGATCATGACCTTGGTCCGTGCCATCGGGCTCGACCGTCGATCACCATGACGGCGGCGAAAGGGGTTCCGATGTCATCGCTCCTGCACCCGCACGTCCTCGTCACACCGCGTCGACGCCGCCTCGGCGCCCTGATCGGGGTGATCGCGCTCGGCGCGCTGCTCGTGGGCGGCGCGAGCCCCACGGACGCCGCACCGGGTCCGATCCCCGATCGGGACGCTGAGACCGCCACGGCGCGCGGCGACGCCCCCGGACCCGTCGAGCGGCTCGCCGACCGCGGCGCCGCGCGGGTCACCTCCCGCACCGCCGCACCGGCGCCGGCGGCCGCGCACACCGAGGGCATCGCCGGCGGCTACGTCTTCGTGCCGATCACGCCGTACCGCACCTTCGACTCGCGCGACTACGTCGACGGATGGATGCTCGGCGGTGACGAAGTGGTGTTCACCGTGCTCACCAACTCCTCGGACGTGCCGATGATCCCGCCGACCGCGGTGGCCGTCACCTACAACCTCACGGTCACCAACACCCTCGGCCAGGGCTACTGCGCGCTGTACCCCGGGCCCGCGTCGTGGCCGGGCAACTCGTCGATCAACTGGACCGGCACCGACCAGACCCTCGCGAACGGTGGCACGGTCGCGATCGGCTTCTACCGAGAGGCCGGCGAGGTGTCGGTCTACTGCGGACCGGCGAACATCAACGGCACCGACTACGTGCTCGACATCACGGGGTACTACCTCTGACGACGGGCTCGGCGCGTGGCCAGAACGACACGCGCTGCGTTTGCCAGTACCGTGGTACGACATGGTGCCGGATTTCCGCGTGCTCTGCGTGAGCACCTACGACCGAACCCGGTCGCCCCTGATCGCGGCACTGCTGCGCGCCGAGGTGGCACGCCGTGAGCTGCGACTCGACGTCGCGACCGCCGGCATCGTCGCCACCGGGGGCCGCGTCACCTACGAGGTGTCGGTGCACCTCCAGTCGCGCGACATCGACGTGCAGGCCCACCGCGCCCAGCTGCTGCTCGAGAGCCACGTCCGCGAGTCGGGGCTCGTGCTGACGACCGACCCCGAACACGTCACCAACATCGTGTCGCGCTGGCCGGAGGCCTACCCGAAGACGTTCACCATGTGCGAGCTCGTCGCCCTCGCCGGACGCGTCGGTGGCCGGCTCGGCGATGCGCTCTCGGCCTGGACCCCGCTGCTGCACGCCGGCCGGCCGCCGATCGAGCGGTACCCCACCACGGCGAGCGGGGTCGACCACCTCCGCCTCGTCGAGCCGCCGAGCGGCGACCGCGACGCGTGGACGCAGTTGTTCGACACGGCCGACGAACTCTGTCAACGGCTGGTGAAGGCACTCGACTGATCGGCGCCGATCACGCGACGCTGGGGTGCCCGCGGTCGAACACCTCGGCCACCAGGGCGGCGGCCGCCCGGCGGCGGGCGTCGTCCGACCCGGCGACGCCCCCGAAGTCGGCGCTCGTCCGCAGCGACATCGCCTGCACCGGACCCGAGCGCACGACGGCGATCCCACTGTCGGGCTGATCGCACACGGCGCTCACCACCAGCCGGGCGATCTGGTCACGCACACGTTCGTCCGGGCGCAGCAGCTGCACGACGAACCGTCCGTCCTCGACCGGGGTGATCACCACCCGCCGCCGCGGACCGTTCACCACCAACCAGAACGTCACCCGGCCCGGCGCCACCAGGGTCACCCGGATCGTCTCGTCGGCACCGCACAGGGCGGCACGGCACGCGTCGAACTCGAGATCGGTGAAGACCACCCCGCCGCTCGGTTCGGGCCGGCAGATCGAGCGCTCGACCAGGCTCGCGAACCCGGCGGCGGCGACGAGTTCCTCGTCGTTCACCGGCGCGTCGAGCACCTCGAGCAACTCGAGCAGATCGAGCGGCGCAACGCCCACCGCACAGGAGCGCTGCTGTTCGACCGACGATGCCAGATATCGCACCTCGGCCAGCGTCAACAACATCGGGACGGCCTCCTTCGCCAGGTCCTCCCGGACCGGTTCCCCACTTCTCGGCCGCCCGGCACGTGATGGCTGTACTCACCCGATCGACGACCCGGGTCCCGGCACGCCGGATGTTCGAGATCGACAATCAATACGAGTGATTACTCGAATTTACCACGGTTCGCCGCCGCCGACTGTGCCAACGGTGACACTTCGCCGGCCCCGGCGGGTCGGCACCCCGTTCCGCTACCGTGTGGGCGTGAACGTGATTCAGGTGTATGCCGACGTCTGGTGCCCGTTCGCCCACGTGGGCCTGCACCGGGTGCGCCAGCGACGCGACGAGGTCGGCGCCGACGCCGTGCTGCGGGTGCTGCCCTGGCCGCTCGAGCTGGTGAACGGCAAGCCGATGGATGCCGGCTTCATCGGCGAGGAGGTCGACGACATCCGCAGCCAGGTCGCGCCCGACCTGTTCCAGCGCTTCGACGCCGCCGCGTTCCCCACCACCACCTTGCCCGTGCTCGCGCTCGTGGAAGC
The DNA here is from genome assembly GCA_020637235.1 of Acidimicrobiaceae bacterium. GTDB lineage: Bacteria > Actinomycetota > Acidimicrobiia > Acidimicrobiales > Ilumatobacteraceae > VFMC01. The sequence goes on from JACJWG010000002.1 coordinate 79,954, forward strand.
CGCGTACGAGGTCGACCTGGCCACCGGCGAGCGGGCGAGCCTCGCGGTCCGCGACGCGCTGTTCGAGCAGGGTCGCGACGTCGGCGACCCGGCGGTGCTCGCCGAGCTGGCGGCCGAGTTCGGGGTCGCCGCGCCCACCGCCGCCCACGACGCGGCCGTGCTCGCCGCGTACGACGACGGCCGGGCCCGTGGCGTCGTCGGTTCACCCCACTTCTTCACGCCGGACGGCGCGTTCTTCTGCCCGGCGCTCGACATCCGCCGCGTCGACGGCCACCTGCAGATCCAGGCCAAGGCCGGGATGTTCGACGACTTCCTGCGAGCCGCGTTCGGATGACCGTCACGATGTCCGTCGACGACGATCGCTCCCACGCGGACCACCGCGTCAACGGGTTGCTCGCGATCACGCCGGCGCGCAACGAGGGCGAACACCTCGGGCGGCTGATCACGGCGATGACGGCGATGACCCGCCGGCCCGATCGTTGGGTGATCGTCGACGACGGCTCCTCCGATCACACCGGCGCGCTCGCCTGCGCCGCGAGCGCGGCCCACGACTGGATCGTGTGCGAACGCACCGACGGCAGCGAACGACGCGCCGATTGGTCGAAGGCGCGCCGCGTGAACAGCGTGGTCGCTCGCCACGCCGGGCCCGACACCGACGTGATCGTCGTCTTCGACGCCGACATCGAACCACCCGCCGACTACCTCGAGCACGTGGCCACGGCCTTCGCCACCGACGCCACCCTCGGCGTGTTCGGCGGTGTGTGCAACTACCCGGACCACCTGCCGGTGGAGACCGAGGCGTTCCCCGCCGACATCGTGCCGGGTGGCGCGGCGGCGATCCGGACGCGCACCTGGCACGACATCGACGGGTTCTGGGAACTCCCCCACGGTGGCCTCGACGTCGCCGCCTGCCTCGCGGCACAGATGCGAGGGTGGACCACGCGCAACGACCACGACCTGGTGTGTCTCCACCACCGGCGGATGGGCACCGCCGAAGGGCGGTCACCGCTGCGTTCGCTGCACCGTCGCGGTCGCGAGGACCACGACCTCGGCGCCGCGCTGTGGTTCGAGATCGGCAAGGCGCTCCGGCGGCTCCACCGCGGGCCGATCGTGCTCGGCTCGGCGGCGCTGATGAGCGGTTACCTGCGGGCGCGGATCACGCGAGCCCCACACACGCCGCCACCCGAGTTCGTCGCCTACGTCAGGTCGCGCGGGCGCCGGCGCACCCTCGCCCCGATCACTCGGGCCCTTCGTCGGTACAGACGTTCCAAGCCGGTCGCCTAACGTTCCAGATGTGACCTTCTCCTCCGTGGCAGTCCTCGGACTCGGCAAGGTGGGACACCTCGCCGCGACCTTCCTCCACCAGGCGGGCTTCGACGTCGTCGGCGTCGACCAGCGGGTGCCCACCAGGCCGACCCCGTTCGAGGTGGCTCCTGTCGACGTCGCCGATCCGTCCGCCGTCGGTCGGATCCTCGACGACCGCGAGGCCGTGCTGTCGTGTCTGCCGTACCACCTCAACCGCGACGTCGCCCGCGCCGCACACGCCCGCGGCATCCACTACTTCGATCTCACCGAGGACGTCGGCACCTCGCAGACGATCAACGAGCTGTCGGCCACGTCGCGCGGGTTGATGGCACCCCAGTGCGGCCTCGCCCCCGGCTTCGTCAGCATCGTCGCCGCCTCGCAGGCCGACGCCTTCGACGAGTGCCGCAGCATCCGCATGCGCGTCGGCGCGCTGCCCCAGCACCCGACCGGCCTGCTCGGCTACGCCTTCAACTGGTCGCCCGAGGGTGTCGTGAACGAGTACCTGAACGACTGCGAGGTGATCGAGGAGGGCGAACGCAAGTGGCTGTCGTCGATGGAGTGGCGCGAGACGCTGTACATCCACGGCACCCAGCTCGAGGCGTTCACCACCTCGGGCGGGCTCGGCACCATGTGCGACACCTACCACGGCCGCGTCGCCAACCTCGACTACAAGACGATCCGCTACCCGGGACACATGGAGCTGATGAACTTCTTCTTCCACGAGCTGCTGATGCGTGAGCGTCGCGATCTCGCCGGACAGATCCTCACCAACGCCAAACCGCCGGTCAGCGACGACGTCGTGTACGTCCACGTGTCGAGCGAGGGCACGCTCGACGGTCACCTGCGCCGCAGCGAGTTCGTCCGGGCCTACAGGCCGAAGGTGATCGGCGACGTGCCGAGCACGGCCATCGCCTGGACCACCGCCGGATCGGTGGCGGCGGTGATCGAGCTGGTGCGCGCCGGCAGCCTGCCGTCGCACGGCCTGCTGCGCCAGGAGCACATCTCTCTCGCCGACTTCCTCGCCACCCCGACCGGCCAGCTCTTCGCCGTCTGATCAGCTGCTCGTGCCGTCGCGTGACGTTCCGCACGCTGCGTGGGCGGTGAACTGACACCTTCTTGACTCGGGCGGCGAAGTCCGGAGTCCGATCTTCACAACGTGGCGACGGGACCCTCGAGGATCGAGCGGGTGAGCAGGCGATGAGCGGCGACGCCGACATCGACGCGCTGCTCGGCGCCCTGCGGCGCGCCGCCGAGGACGACGGCGTGGAGGACGTCGACGCCGTCGTCGCCCAGTTCGCGACCTTCGTCCGCGCCCGCGCGCCCCACCTGGCGTCGCACCACGCGCGACACCGCACGGGCCGATCGTCCTGGGGTGGTGCCACGATCGCCGCCGGACTGCTCGTGGCTGCGGCCGTGGGCGCAGTCGCGAGCGGCGTGGTCACCGACCCCTTCGGTGGTGGCCGGTCGACGCCGGCCGTGGCGGACGGCGCCGTCGATGCCGACGCCGCGTCCGGCGAGTCGGTGATCGTGCTGCCAGCCGGCGGTGCGAGCGCGTCGGCCGGCCCGGCGACGGGCGGTGCCACCGGCGACGGCGACATCGCCGCGGACGATCCGAGTGACACCGCGCCGGTCGGCGAGGTGACCGAGATGCAGACCGGCCATGTCGGCGAACTCGACGAGCAGCTCGAGCAACAGCCGGTGCTCGAGGCGGCCGGCCCGCTGCCGGCGGTGCCGGTCGACACGGTGGACGACCCGCAGTCCTCCGTCGGGGCCACCTCGACGACCGCCGCCCCGACGCCCACCAGTTCGTCGACCACCACCTCGTCGACCACGACCACCTCGACCACCACCACCACCAGCACGTCCGTTCCCCTCGCCGAGACCGTTGCACCGATCGCCGATCCATCCACCGACCCCGAGGGAGGTGCCGGATGACCGACACGACACTGACGCAGCGCGACCACGACACGACGTTCCGGCTGCAGGACCAGTACCTGCGCGGTGACGTCGCCGGCACCGTGCGCACCAGCAGACTGTTCCGCACGCGGTACCCGCGGGCGGCCACGACCACCCGGCTCGGCCCCGAGCGAAGCTCCACGATCGCAACTAACCTGGCTCCTGTGCTCCAGCATGCCCAGCCCCCCGCCGTCCTGCCGCAGGCCAACGAGTCGTGCTGGTGCGGCAGCGGCCGCAAGTACAAGCGCTGCCACAAGCCGCTCGAGGGCCGTGTCCTGCCCGGCATCGTGAGCCCGACGCTCGAGGTGCCCGCGCACATCGCCCGCCCGCCGTACGCCGACACCGGGCGCGTCGAACGCTGGGCCGAGTCGCGGGTGAAGTCGCCCGAGATCATCGAACGCATGCGGCATGCCGGCGCGATGGCCGCCGAGGTGCTCCGCCTCGCCGGTGAGATGGTCGCCCCGGGGGTGACCACCGACGAGATCGACCGCTACGTCCACCAGCTCACGATCGACCGGGGCGCGTACCCGAGCCCGCTCCACTACAACGGGTTCCCGAAGAGCGTGTGCACCAGCGTCAACGAGGTCATCTGCCACGGCATCCCCGATTCGCGGGCGCTCGTCGACGGCGACATCGTCAACCTCGACGTCACCGTGTACGTCGACGGTGTGCACGGCGACACCAACGCCACGTTCTTCGTCGGCGACGTCGACCCCGCGAGCCGCCATCTCGTGCAGGTCACCGAGGAGTGCACCTGGTACGGCATCGAGGCCGTCGTGCCCGGCCGTCCGCTCAGCGACATCGGCCGGGCGATCGAGTCGCACGCCAAGAAGCACCGCTACGGCGTGGTGAAGGCATTCATCGGCCACGGCATCGGCGAGCAGTTCCACACCGACGTGCAGGTGCTGCACTACTACGACCCGCGGGCCAACATGATCATGCGACCCGGGATGACGTTCACGATCGAGCCGATGATCTCGATGGGCACGTGGCAGCACAAGATGGCCTTCGACGACGGCTGGACCGCCGTCACCGCCGACGGCAAGCGCACTGCCCAGTTCGAGCACACCTGTCTCGTCACCGACGACGGTGTCGAGGTGCTCACCGCCCCCGGTGCCGTCAGCCCGTGCGCACCCTGGCGGCGCTGACCACCTCCCCGCCCCGCCATCACGGTTGGTTGCTCGCAGCCGCCGTTCCGTTCGTCGTGCTCGTGGCGTGGTACGCCGCCGGCTCACCCGGCCCGGAGTGGCTGCGGTTTCCTCGCGACCTCGTCTACGAGACCAGCCTCGTCGCCGACGCCGGCGCCGCAACCGCCGCGGCCGCCTGTCTGATCGGCATCCGCCACCCGGCGCTCGCGTACGTCGCGCTCGCCGCGCTGAGCTTCGGCGCGGCCGTCGCCTGGCCGCTGATCGTGGGCAACGTGCACGCCGGCGAGATCGTGTTCGACATCGCCGGCACCCACGGCATCCACCGCAACGACCTGCTGTCCGTCGTGCCCTTCACCGCCGGCTTCGTGTTCCTCGGCGCCGCGCTGAAGCACCGCCAGCGGCTCAGAGGCTCTGCACCAGGCGCGTGAGCACGTCGCGCAGCATCGTGCTCGACGTGTGCTGGGTGTAGGGCAGGTAGATCACCGACGCACCCACCTCGGCCATCTCCTTCTCGAGCAGGCGCCCCTTGTCGGTGTCGCGCCAATCCGATCCCTTGAAGATCACGTCGAACCGGTGCTCGGCCCACACCACGCGTTTGTCACGCGACGTATCGGTGACGGCGGCGTCCACATACGTGATCGATCGCACGATTTCGAGACGTTCCTCGAAGGGGACGATCGGTCGATATCCCTTCATCTTCTCGACGGCATCGTCGATAACTACACCAGCGATCAAATGGTCACACTGCGCGCGTGCGCGCTTGAGGATGTTCAGATGCCCGATGTGGAACAGATCGAAGACCCCCGGCACGTAGCCGATGACGGGTTCACTTGCCATGGTCGGTCTTCCTCGTGGTCAGGCGGCTTCGATGGGGCGTCGCCGCTCCGTATCGGGGCACCTCGCCAGCGCGCCCTCCGTGGTATCGGTACGAGCGGTCGACATCTTGACACCGTCCAGAGACGACAGAGCGTGCGGGCAACTAGATTGTTCGACGTGCCGGGCGGGACAGGGAGGCGTTCGTCGACGCGATCGACGACAGGGACCACGCTCGCCCCCGCGTTCCCCGGGAGTCGCTCGTGAGGATCGCGATGGTGGGCACCCGCGGCGTCCCGGCTCGCTATGGCGGGTTCGAGACCGCGATCGAAGAGGTCGGTCGGCGTCTGGTCACGCGTGGCCACGACGTCACCGTCTACTGCCGCCGACCCGGAGACGGCACGCCCGTCACCGACGAGCACCTCGGCATGCGGCTCGTCCATCTGCCGGCCCTGCGCACCAAGTCGCTCGAGACGCTCACACACTCGGCGTTGTCGGCTGCGCACGCCGCGGTGCAGCGCCGCACCCACGACGCGGTGTTCGTGTTCAACGGCGCCAACTCACCGTGGATCCCGTTCTTCCGCGCTCGCCGCATGCCGGTGGCCGTCCACGTCGACGGGCTCGAATGGCGCCGGGCCAAATGGGGTGGCGCCGGTCGCCGGTACTACCGCGTCGCCGAGACCCTGTCGGTGCGCTGGGCCGACGCGCTCATCGCCGACGCCGAGGGGATCGCGGCCTATTACCGCGACGAGTTCGGTGCCTCCACCGAGGGCATCGCCTACGGCGCCCCGATCCTGCGCGACCTCGGCACCGACAAGCTGGCCGCGCTCGATCTCACACCCGGCGGCTATCACCTCGTGGTGGCCCGCTTCGAGCCCGAGAACCACGTCGATCTCGCCGTCCGCGGCTTCCGTGCGAGCAGCGCCACCAAGCCGCTCGTGGTGGTGGGGGCGTCGCCGTATGCCGACGAGTACGTACAGGGCATCCGCGACGTCGCCGACACCGACGCCCGCATCCGGCTGATCGGCTCGGTGTGGGACCAGGACCAGCTCAACCAGCTGTACGCCCACAGCGCGAGCTATGTGCACGGGCACTCGATCGGTGGCACCAACCCGTCGCTGTTGCGTGCGATGGGCGCCGGCGCGCCGGTGGTGGCACTCGACGTGGTGTTCAACCGCGAGGTGGTGGGCCCGGCCGGTTTGTTCTTCAGCGACGAGACCACGCTCGCCCAGGCGATCGCCACCATGGAGCGCCATCCCGAGGTGAGCCGCCGGCTCGGCCAGGTGGTGCAGGCACGCGCCGAGTCGATGTATCGGTGGGACGACGTCACCGACCGCTACGAGGACCTCGCGGTGCGGCTCGCGGCCGGCGAGACACGTCGTCGCGAGTGCAGCGGCAAGCGGCTCGCGTCCGAGCGGTGGACCTACGACGAAGTGCTCCGCCCGGTCGGCGGCACCGACCCGACGGTGCTGCCCGATCCCGACGGGTTGGGCGCCGCACCGGTCGCGCGACCCGAGCCGCTCGAAGAGGGAGCTGCGTGAGCGCGACGTTCCGCGCTTCGCTCGTCGCACTCCAGCGGGCCCAGAAGACGTCGAAGGGCGCGCCCGCCTACAGCCGGTTGGTCAATCGACCACTCGGCCGTGTCTTCGCCGCGTTCGCCCACGTGCTCGGCGCGACGCCGAACATGGTGACCGTCGTCAGCGCGATGTTCAGCTTCACCGGCATCGCCCTGATCGCGACGGCCCGCTCGACGCCGCTCGTGTCGCTGACGGTGACGGTGCTGCTCGTCGTCGGGTACGCCCTCGACGCCGCCGACGGGCAGCTGGCCCGCCTGCGCGGCGGCGGCAGCGTGGCCGGCGAATGGCTCGACCACGTCGTCGACGCGATCAAGATCTCGTTCCTCCACACCTCGGTGATGATCAACTGGTACCGGTTCGAGGACGCCTCCGACCGCCGGCTCGCGATCCCGATCGCCTATCAGGTGGTCGCGTCGATCGTGTTCTTCGTGATCATCCTGAACGACCACATCCGTCGCGCCCACCGCGGCACCACCGCGGCGATCATGAAAGGCGACGGGTCGTCGTCGACGCTGTACTCCATCGCCGTGATGCCCACCGACTACGGCCTCATGTGCCTCGTGCTGGGACTGATGTGGTGGAGCGGGTTCGTGTGGGTGTACGGCCTGCTGCTCGCGGCGAACGCCGCCTTCCTGGTGCTGGCGCTCGGCAAGTGGTACCGGGAGATGCGCCGCTACTGATCAGCGGCCGACCCGGGTGAGCTCGGCGTCGAGCAGTTCGGCGATGCGACGGCGATACACCTCCGGTGTGTAGCGATCGAGGTACGTGCGACGCGCGTGACGACCGGCGTCGGCGAGGTCGTCGACCGTGAGCCGTTGCAGCAACCCGGCCAACGCCTCGGCGTCGCCGGGTGGGAACAACCAGCCGTCACGGCCGTCGTCGACGATGTCGAGCGGTCCGCCCGCCGCGCTGGCGATCACCGGGCGCCCCTGGCGGAACGCCTCGAGCAGCACCAACCCGAACGGCTCGGGTTCGTCGGAGGGCAGCACCAGCGCATCGGCCGCGGCCACGTAGGGCGCCACGTCGGGCACCTCACCGACGATCTCCACCGACGACGGCACGTCGAGCGCCGCCGCCAGTGCCACGACGTCGACCTTGGCGCCCGACGGGGGCGGTCCGCCGAGCACGGTGAGCAGTCCCGGGCAGCCGGCGCGGCCCCACGCGTCGATCAGTGTCCGATGGCCCTTCCACGCGTTCCACCGGCTGGCCACCACGTATCGCGGACGCGGCCCGCCGTCGGGCACGCGGGCGTCGGGATCATCCGGGTGCGGCACGCAGTTGTCGACCACCACCGATGCCGGCCGGGTGAGCTGCGCGGCACGATCCACCGCCGGCGAGATCGTGATGCGCATCGTGGTGAAGCGAGCGAGCGCCCGCAGCAGCGCAGCCTCCTTGCCCGACCACATCTCCTGCACGTGCAGGCCCACCGACGCGACGCGCACCGAGCGAGCCGCCGGGGCGGCCAGCAAGCAGGCGCTCGTCATGCAGTACACGTGATCGACGTCGGCGTCGCGCAGTCGGGCACGCAACCGCCACGAATCTCGCAGCATCCGCACCACACCAGCCGGCCGCAGGTTGGCGCGGCGGATGATCGGCAGCCGCACGTGGTCGAAGGCGATGCCGGCTCGCTCGAGCTCGTGGCACAGCGGCGTCGCGCCGTGGGTGAGGTCGTCCGGCAACCACACCACCACCTCCACGCCGAGGTCGCGGGCGCCCGCGGCCACCTGCAGCAGGATGCGGTCGGCGCCGTACATCTCGTCCGACGAGTGGACGATCAGCATCCGACGGCCACGCATGCCGTCCGTGGTCCGAGGGGTGCTCATCGCGGAGCGCCGACCCACCACTCGTCGAGCACCACCGTGGCCGGCGCGTTCGTGGCCGAGCCCGACAGGAAGAACGCCAGGCCCACGTGACCGGCCGTCTGCAACACCGGTGTGGCGTCGGTGGCCGTGAGCAGCCAGTCGGCCGGCTCGGCGGCACCGGTCTCCCACACCTTCACCCGCAGTGTCGTCGGCGCCGTGCCGGTCACCTGGAAGCGCACCTCGAGGGTCTCGCCCGGCGCGTAGGTGAGCCCGGGGATCACGGTGTTCGCGAGCGCGGTCTCCGCGCCGTTGGCGGTGCCGAGGATCACCTGCACCGATCCGTTGGCGAGCAGTCGCACCTTGGCGCGCTCGTCGGCCGATCCGACACGCCGGCCGAGCAGCGACACGTAGGTGCCGTTGCCGGTGGCCACCTGGTCGAAGCCGAGGCGGACACGCATCTCGGTGTCGGTGCTCGACACACCGGTGAGGTAGGCGTTCGGCCCCGCCCCGGGCGTCGGCATCGTCACGCGTCCGACACCGCCCGACACCGCGTAGTTCGATGCAGCACCGGTGACGGTCCAGGCGCCGCCCAGGTCCGCCGTGCCGAGACCACCGGCGACCTCGCGTTCGAACGTGTCGGTGGCGAGCGCCGTCGGGCCGACGGGTGCGGCGGCGACGGCGACCTGCTGGGTGGTGGCGGCGCTCGCACCGTCGTCGTCGGCGACGGTGAGCGTGATCGTGTACTCGCCGGCCGTGGCATACGTGTGCGACGCCGTCGACCCCGTCGCCGTGTCGCCGTCACCGAAGTCCCACGCGAACGACGCGACGGTCCCGTCGGGATCGGCGGAGGCTGCGCCGTCGACGGCGACCGTGAGCGCATCGGTCGTGACGTCGAACGCCGCGACGGGTGCCACGTTGGCCGGCGGTGCGGTCACCGTGACCGACCGCGTCGTCGACGCGCTCGCGCCCCGGTCGTCGGTGACGGTGAGCGTGACGGTGTACGTACCTGCGTCGGCGTAGGTGTGCGACGCGGTGGTGCCGGTCGCCACGGCGCCGTCGCCGAAGTCCCAGCCGGCGGACACGACCGTGCCGTCCACGTCGCTCGATCCGGCGGCCGACACGTCGAGCGTCAGGTTCGACACCGTGGCGGCGATCGCCGGCGTGGGTGCCCGGTTGGGCAGGGTGCCCGTGGCGCCGATGGTGTGCTGGCGGGCGATCGTGGCTGCGTCGAGCGCCCGGTTGTAGATCGCGACGTCGTCGATGCGGCCGGCGAACCAGTCGCTCGTCGGACGGTTGAGCCAGCTCGTCAGGTTGTCGCCACCGACACGCCAGAAGCCGGCGTACTCGTTGGCGCGGGTGATGTCGGTTCGCGACGCCACCAGCGCGCCGTCGACGTAGAGCTTCATGCCGCTCGCGTCGAGCGTGGCGGTCACCTGGTGCCAGCGGTCGTCGTTGTAGGCGGCGGTCGAGGTGACCACGGCGCGGGTCGAGCCGTACATCACGCCGAAGTTCAATCGACCGTTCGAACCCATGTAGACGTGGCGGTCGTTGGTGCTCGACGAGCCGGTCTGGCTGTTGCCGTAGCCGACGATCTTGCCGCCACGCGTGGTGCTGGTGCGGAACCAGGCCTGGACGGTGACGTCGGTGGTGAGTCCGGGGATGCTCGACGCGCTGCCCGCCCGGCTCGTCGACGACCCGGCGAACGTGACCGCCGTGTCGGTGTCGCCGCTCAACGCACCGGCGGTGCCGAGCGTGACACCCGAGTACGACAGCGGCCGGGTGCCCACCATGTCGGCACCGGAAGCGCCGCTCGCCTCGCCGAGCCGCCAGTAGTTCACCGGACCGTCCTGCAGCACCGCCTGTGCGTACTGCTGGGCCCCGGTCGTGGCCACGGTGACGCTCGTCCAGTTCGACGGCGCTTCGTTGCCGTCCGGGTCGATCGCCAGCACCCGGTAGCGGTGGGTGGCTCCCGGGGAGAGATCGGTGTCGGTGAAGCTCATCGTGCCGAGGTTCCAGAATCGCGACGTGGCCACCGTCTCGAAGATCGGGGTGTTCACACCTTCGCGATAGACGCGGTAGGTGAGCTGTTCGTTGTCGCGATCCCAGTTCTGGCTCCAGTTGATCTGCACCTGACCGGCCACGAGCGAGTTCAGCTTCAGTGGCCAGCCGTCGAGGAACAGACGCGGCACCTGCTTGTTGGGTGCGATCGCCGGCACCGCGAAGCGCACGAGGCCCTGCTGGGCGACACCGTTGATGCTTCGGAACTCACCGCCGAGCACCAGGTACTGGCTGTTGCCGGTGATCGTCCAGGGTCCCTGGTACTGGCCGGTGAAGGTGCCCGAGTCGATCTCGGGGTACCAGGTGAGCGGCGACGGCGAGGGGTTGCCCTCGAAGTTGAAGTAGCCGTACGGCTCCTTCGTGATCGTGCCGGTCGTGGCCTTGCTGAACGCGATCGCCCGCCGGAAGAACCACGGGTTGCCCTGCTGGAAGCCGCCGACGTTGCCGCAGTAGTGCGGGTGGCCGACCACGTAGACGGCGTCGCCGAGCGTGTGCACGCCGTACGAGTCGCCGTGGCAGTCCTCGAGCCAGACGAGCGAGCCGTCGCGCCAGTCGGCCCGGAACGCCCCCTCCAGCACACCGCCGCTCGAGTAGCTGTAGCCGGTGCCGAACAGGGACTGACCGTCGCTGTGGAGGCTCATGATCGCCGCGTTCGAGCCTCCGTTGCGCACCACCGTGTTCGCGCCCATCGGCAGCGACGTGCCGGTGACCGAGTCGACCATGGCCAGGCCGTAGCCGGGATTGGCCGAGCCGTTCATCGACGTGAAGTGCCCGCCGACGGCCACCTTCGTGCCGTCGGGCGAGATCGCGAGGGAGCGCACCATGCCGCCGGCGGCGACGGGCGCCCAGTCGAGCAGGGCGCCGTCGCTCGCCCGGAACGCGGCGAGGTATCGCCGGGTCGCGGTGCCGACACCCTGGAAGTTGCCGCCGACGTACACGGTGTCGGCGGTCGCGGCGATCGCGTACACGTGGTAGCCGATGTTGGGGGCGAAGGTGCCGACGAGGGCGCCCGTGGTGGCGTCGAACGCGGCGATCCGCTGACGCGCGGTGCCGTCGACCGACGTGAAGTCGCCGCCGACGTACACGCGCCGGCCGTCGGGCGAGACGGCGAGCGCGCGCGCCTGGGCGTTGAGCACGGGCGCGAAGCCGGTGTCGAGTGCGCCGGTGGTGAGGTCGTAGGCCAGCAGGTTCGAGCGCGGTGTCGTGTTCTGACCCGCGGGGCTGCCGGCCGGGCGCGCCGAGGTGAAGTTGCCGCCGGCGAACACCCGGTTCCCGACGATCGCCTGCGACCACACCACCCCGTCGATCTGCACGGTGGGCAGCGGGTCGGCCGACACCGTCGGCGGGGTGGCCGGGTTGCCGGAGTCGGCCGGCCGGGTGTCGGCGCGACCGAAGTCGACGCGCGCGACCACGTACACCGCGATCGGTGCGACGAGCGCGAGCACGACGAGCGCGGCGAGGCCGCGCCGCTGCTTCATCGCCGGGAGGAGGGTGCTCATGGGAGGGTCCTTCGCATCGGGGGGAGATCGGGGGGAGATCGGAGGGAGATCGGAGGGAGATCGGAGGGAGATCGGGGGGAGACCGGGGGCGACCGGGTCGGCCCGCCGGGCGGTCAGGGCGTGGGGGCCGGACCCGTGAACACCACGGGCGACACCGAGGCGAGGTAGCTCACGACGACGGACACCTCGGCGCGCTGGTCGACGGGCACGTCGAACACGTACACGCCGGTCTGCGAGGCGCGCGGCGCGATCTCGCCGGCGAAGCGCACGACGCCCGGTCCGCTGAGCGGCGCCGCCGACGTCTGGTCCGGGCCGTACACGAGGTCGACGACGAGCCCTTCGACGAGCACCGCTGCGTTCGAGTCGTTGGTGGCGACGACGGTGACGCGTACGGCGGGGCCGGCGATCTCGCCGGGGCCGTTGGCCTCGCCCTGCACGGCCTCGAGCCGCTCGAGACGGAACTGCATGCCGGTGCCGGCGTCGGCGACGTCGTCGATCGACACGGGAGGTTGGGTGTCGACGGTCTGCACCGGCACCGTGTCGCCGTTGCCCGGCACGAACGACACCGGCGGCACGGTGCTCGCCACGGTCGTGGTCGCGCCGCCGGCCGTGGTCGACGTGGCTGCGGCCGGTGTGGTCGCCGTCGTCGGCTCGGTCGACCCGGCGGCGGTGTCGTCGGTGCCCTCGGTGGTGGCATCGGTGGTGGCGTCGGGCGTCGTGGTGGCGTCGGTGACCGGCACCGACGTGGCCCCGAGATCGATCGATCCGGCCGTGGTGGGCGGTGCGGCGTCGTCGTCGTCACCGCCGCTCGCGAACACGGCGATGGTCACCACCAGCAGGGCGATCACCGCCACCACGCCGGCGAGCCACCAGCGGCGCTGCGCCGCGGCGCGCCCATCCGCCGGCGTGTCGTCGGGTCGTGCCTCCGGGGTGTCACCCGGGGTCGTCTCGTCGGGACTCATGCGGTACCTCTCCGTCGTGTCCGTGACACCGGTCGCGTCGCGACCGTCGTCTGCTGATCGTTCATGTCACTCGCCTCGCCGCCACGTCCGCGACCAGCAACTGCCGGATCGCGATCCCGCCCAGGAAGGCGAACAGGCCGAGCACGAACGGCACCGACACCTCGCTCCAGCCGATCGCCATCGCGACGCCCACCCCGGTGAGGGACAACACGGAGTCGCCGACCCGGGCCAACAGGGTGGCGCCCTGTCGACCTCGGACGGCGGCGAGCACGCCGTAGGGCGTGGCGGCGGCGGTCGCGGCGGCGTACACCGACCATCCGAACACGCTCCACCGATCGAGCTCGGCGGCGTCGCCCACCATCGCCGCACCGACGCTGGGCACGAGCAGCGCGGCGGTCACACCGAGCACCAGCGACACCGCCATCAACACGACGACACCGATGTCGGACTGGCGCAGCAGCTTGGGCGTCGCGGTGTCCTTGTGACGGGCGAAGCGGGCGAACAGGTACGAGCTGGCACCATTGACGGCGAGCATCGCCGGCGCGACGAACAGCCGGGCGCTCTCGAGCTCGCCGTAGGCCGCACGACCGACGCCGGCCACGACGATCACCCGCATCAACGTCAGCATCGCCGGGCGCACCGACACCTGCAGCGCACGCCACTTGCCGTACTCGAGCACGTGGGCGCGATCGGGCGGTGAGTGCCGCGACCACCAGCGGTCCTCGGCGGGCAGCATCACGATCGCGGCGATCATCGCCAGCACCTGTCCGAGCACGAGGCCCTCGAGGAACGTCGTGAGCGTGACGTCGCCGCCGGTCCAGTACACGACCGCGACCAATCCGGCCGAACCGAGGAGGCTCACGACGTCGACCACCACGATCGCCCAGAAGCGCATCGACGCCATCAGCAGGCGGCGGAAGCTGTCCTCGGCGATGAACGCGGCACCGGCCGCACCGAAGGCGACGGCCTGCCACGGCGTGAGGTACGACGATGCCCCGAGGCCCACCGTCGCGGCGAGGCCGAGCCCCACGGAGAGCACCACCAGCCACCACTGCAACCCGGCGCGCACGGATGCGGCAGTGCGGTCGAGCACGGTGAGCGAGTCGCCGACGAACCCCGACACGATCGCGGTGCCGAGCACCACCAGCCCGAAGAGCACGGCGAACACCGCGAGGCCCTCGTTGCCGAGCAGCCGCAGCACCATCAGCTGCAGCAGGAAGCTGCCGAGGGCCTGCGAGAACTGCGCGGCGACCGCGCCGGCGACGTCGAGCTTCGATCGGGCCGGACGGCGACCGGGCACCGTGGCCCCGGACGGCGACATGGCGGGGGGAGTGGCGTCGGGATGAGCGGCGTCGGGAGGTGGCGAGATCACGATGTCACCGACGTCCGTCCGAGCCGAGTCGTCGCAGTTTTCGCGGGTCCGGGCGCCCCCGCGGTGACGGCCATCTCCCGCTCGGCCGCGTCCCGGGCCAGCGTGGTGTTCCGCTCGACCTGGTCGCGGGCGTCGCCGGCGAGCACCACCCACGCCCCGGTCATGTAGAGCAACAGCGCGGTGGCGCTCACGCCGGCGCCCACGTACTCGGCGGTGATGGCGTTCACCAGCTGACACACCATCAGCGAGAAGGCGGTCACGCTGTCGAAGGTGAGGGCGTCGGCGCCGTCCGTGCGCCGGACGCGGTGCCGCAACCGCCACGCGCCGACGGTGACGAGCACCAGGAGCCCGCCCCAGAAGAAGAGCCCGACCAGGCCCACGTCCACCATCACGTTGATGTACGCGTTGTGGGCGCCGCCCAGCCCGGTGTCGTCGAGGAACAGGCTGCGCGACGCGGTGAGACCGCGGCCGTGGAGTGGGCGGCGCTCGAAGCTCTCGATCGCGATCTCCCACACCAGTGTGCGGTTGTTGAACGACGCCAGCTTCTCGGCGTCCTCGTTGCGCAGGTAGTACGCGACGATCTGGCTGCCGACGGTGGAGGCGATCGCCGTGATCGCCACGAACGACGTGAGCATCAGGTCGCGCTTGCCCTCTGCGCGCAACCACAGCACGGCGAGCACCACGACCGCGATCAGGGCGGCGCCGATCGACCCTCGGGTGCGGGTGCGCACGAGCGACACGGCGTTCACGACGAGCATCGCGCCGTACGCCCAGCGAGCCCACGGCAGCTGCGCCACCTTGTGCGTGAGCCACATGCCGAACAGCACGACGGTGCTCATGGCGAGCATCGAGCCGGCCACCACGCTGTGCGTGAACAGCCACGTGAACCGGCCGGCCTGCTCGCCGGTGGTGGGAGCCACGTAGGCGAGGCCGATCGCGATCGAGACCGTCGTCAGGACCACGTAGCCGTGCAGGAACCGGCGCACCAGCGACACGTCACCGTCGTGCACCACGCGCAGCACGACGAGCACGATGATGACGAGCTGCACGGCGCGGACGATGGCGAGCATCGGCGACGGCGCGTACAGGGTGCTGACCGCCGCCGCGAGGCACCATCCGACGGTGAACACCACGATCGGCACCGGCCGCAGCTGGGCCCGCAACTTGAACAGCACGTACGCACCCACGGCGGCGTACACCGCGAGCTCGAGCAGGATGAACGCGTCGAACGACCCCGACACCGTCTGGTCGTTGGCGCGCCGACGCAGCTTGTACTCGGTGGCCACCATCAGCGCGATCGGCATCCACCACACCGGTGGCGTGTACTCGACGAGCCGGTTGCGCCAGGTGACGAGGCGCGACGGGTCGGGGTCGGTCCCCGCGCGGCGCACCCTCATCCGATCACCCTCTCCGGCTCCGACGGCGGTCCGTCATCAACGATCCGCGACGTCGTAGACGACGCCGAGCAGCGGGGCGCGCAACACGTCCATCCGGCGGCGCAGCGCGGTGAGGTCGTTCGAAGGCGTCCCCGACGGCACCACGAGCAGCACCCCGTCGGCGACGCTGGCGAGGGCCGAACCCTCCGCGCGGTCCATCATCGGCGGCGCGTCGACGAGCACCACGTCGTAGCGTTCCTGCAGGTTCGTGAGCACCTGGCGGGCGTTGGCCGAGCGCAGCAGGCTGGCTGCGTGGTCGACGGTCTGACCACACGAGATGAAGCTCATCGCCGGCCCGTCGGGCAGCTTGACCGAACGGATCGCCGCGCTCTCGGTCGCGAGTCCCCCGAGGAGGTCGGTGAGGCCCACCGACGACAGACCGGCGCCGAAGCGGGCCGACAGGCGCGGCTTGCGCAGGTTGCCGTCGACGACCAGTACGCGCCGACCCTCACGGGTCCACGCCTCGGCGAGACCGGCGACGAGGTCGCTGTGGTTGGACGCGTCGGTGCTGCCCGAGACGACGAGGATGCCGGTGCCGCCGTTCGCGAGGTTGGTGGCCACCACCTCGACGCCGGCGCTGGAGGCGTGCTCCTCGATCATGCCGACGAGGGGAGCACCGAGGCTGGCAGCCGCGCCCTCGGGCGAGCTCACGATCGGCCGTCGCAGCGCGGCGAGCCAGGCGAGGACGCCGGTGACGAGCACGCCGAACATGAACGCAGCGATGCCGTACTGCACGGTCGGGACGAGCCGCGACTGGTCGACGGCGCGTGGTGCGTCGACGAACTCGACGCCGGCGTCGAACAGCGCCGCCTGCTTGGCCGTGTCGGCGATGTCGACCTCGATGTTCTGGATCGACCCGGTGGTCTGCCCCGCCGGGATCTCGGCGAGCAGTTCGGACTTGGTCTGCTGCAGCGAGCCGATCGCGATGTCGGCGCGGCGCTGGGTGTCGGCGCGGGTGAGCTCGATGTACGACTCGGTCACCTCGCCGCAGATGAGGAACGCTCGGTCGGAGTCGGCGTCGTCGCACTCGATCACGAAGCTCGAGTTGTCCTCCACCATCGACCGCACGGTGGCGCGCAGGTACTCGAGGTCGACCTCGGGTTCGTCGATCGACTTGATCACCTGGTCGAAGACCGAGTCGCTGACCGCGAACCTGGCGCGCTGGTTGAGGTAGGTCTGCATGTCGGTGGCGGCGGTGGTGCCGTCACGGAACACGGGCACACCGCGCGGATCGGTGAGGTACATCGCCGTCGTGACCTTGGTGTCGCCGCCGGTGAGGAACGCGAAGGCAGCGCCGAGCACCCCGAGCGCGATGCAGACGGGGATCGTGCGAGTGCGGAACCGCCAGAAGGCCTCGACGGGCCCAGCGGCCGTGGATTCGATGGGGGTGGGCATCCGGGTTCCTTCTGTGCACGACACGGTGTCGGCCAGGAGCCGACACGATTTCGGTCATGTATCGGCAAGAAGTGGCACGAACAGTAGTGGTTTGTGCCACCCGGTGGTCCGCGGCCGGCCCCGTGATCAGGGCCGCAGCGGGATCGACGCGAGCAGCGCGGGTGACAGGCGCACCGTGTCGGCCGACAGCCCGCTGCCGGCCGCATGGTGACGCACCCACCGGTCGGCGCCGTCGCCGGAGAGCACCCCGAGCACCCGGTACGGATCGTCGGTGACGCACGTGATCACGGGCACGCCCGGCAGCCACGCGCCCGCCGGGTCGTGCACCGCCTCGATCGTGCGCGTCTGGTTGGCGATGAGGATCTTCGGCACGAGGCGGCGCTCCGCCCAGGCCCGAAGGCGCGGGGTGAGCCGGTCGAGCGCCACCCGCGGTGCGGTGTAGCGCTGCTTCGCGAACCGCACCGGCCGCTCGCCCCACAGACACCGGCCCGGTTCGATCAGCCCGCTCGTGACCAGGGGCGGACCGTCGACGTCGTCGCCGACGGCGCCCACCAGGCCGTAGTACTGATCGCGGAAGTCGACCGCGAACGAGGCGACGTCGCCCAGCACCGGGCCGGTCGCCGAGGTGGGGTCGATGCTCGCGGCTGCGGGGTCGTCCACCAGCATCGCCGGCCACGAGCCCGACCAGGGGACCGGCGACGTCGCGGCGAAGGCGGGTCCGTGCGTGCGCGTCACCGCCGTCTGGGTCCCGCCTCGTTCGAGCACCACCGCGCAGGTGCGTACCGCGGCGTCGAACATCGACTCGGCGGCCCACCAGCAGTGCCGGATCGCGGCATCGCGCAGCACCGCGGTGCGTATGGACGCGGCGTCGCGGGCGGCGAGCACCGACTGGGGCAACACGAACGCCACCCGGCCCCCGTCGGGTCGGGCCAGGTGCGCCGCCAGCGCCAGGAACTCGGCGGCCACGTCGGCGTACGGCCCACCACCGTGACGCGAGCGACCGCCACGCGAGGTGGCCGCCGCGAGTTGGTTCACGAACGGCGGGTTGCCGATCACCACGTCGAACCCCGGCGCCGAGCCGCCCCAGTCGTCAGCCAGGGCATCGGCGAGCACCACGCGTGCGGTCGGGATCGCCGCACGGGCCGCCTCCACCGCGGACGGGTCGACGTCCACCCCGACGAGCTCGATCGTGTGATCGGCCACACCGCGCTCGAGCAGGTGCCGGCGCGCGGCGACCAGGAATCGGCCGTCACCGCAGGCGGGGTCGAGCACGCGCCACCGGGCGCGCGCCCGCAGGCCCTCGAACGCCACCGCGACCACGTGGTCGACCAGCGCGTCGGGCGTGTACCAGGCCCCGAGGGCCTTC
This sequence comes from Acidimicrobiaceae bacterium, assembly GCA_020637235.1. GTDB lineage: Bacteria > Actinomycetota > Acidimicrobiia > Acidimicrobiales > Ilumatobacteraceae > VFMC01. Next base: position 98,643 of record JACJWG010000002.1, read on the forward strand.
CGACGCGACCCGGTCACCGCCACCCGCCCACCCTACGACAGGGTCGGCGAGGCGCTCGCGTTGGGTTCACGGACGGCGGGATCCCTAAGGTCGCACCCGTGACCGCAGACATGGACGGCCGCTACCTCTCGTTCGATCGCGACGCCTGGGCCGACCTGCGCGCGGCGACGCCGCTCACGCTGCGCGAGACCGAGCTGCGCGATCTGCGCGGCATCAACGACCGGATCGACCTCGACGAGGTGGCGGCCGTGTACCTGCCGCTCACCCGTCTGCTCAACCTGTACGTGGCGGCGACGCAGAACCTGCACAAGGTGTCGGCCGCGTTCCTCGGCACGTTGTCACCGAAGGTGCCCTACGTCATCGGCGTCGCTGGTTCGGTCGCGGTCGGCAAGAGCACCTTCGCCCGCATCCTGCAGGCGTTGCTCGCCCGCTGGCCCGACCACCCGCAGGTCGCGCTCGTCACCACCGACGGGTTCCTGCATCCGAACTCGGTCCTCGCCGAGCGGGGCATCATGAACAAGAAGGGCTTCCCCGAGAGCTACGACACGCGCCGGCTGATCGAGTTCCTGCGCGAGGTGAAGAGCGGCGCGTCGAGCGTGCAGGCCCCCGTGTACAGCCATGTCGTGTACGACATCGTCGCCGACGAGCGGATCGAGGTGCGCCAGCCGGACATCTTGATCCTGGAGGGGCTCAACGTGTTGCAGGTGGGCTCGGCCGACGAGTTCGTGAGCGACTACTTCGACTTCAGCATCTACATCGACGCCGACGAGTCGCACATCGAGGACTGGTACGTCCAGCGCTTCTTGAAGCTCTGCGAGACGGTGTTCCAGGACCCGAACAGCTTCTTCCAGAACTACGCACACCTCAGCCACGACGAGGCGGTGAGCACCGCCCGGGGGATCTGGCGGGAGATCAACGGCCGGAACCTGCGCGAGAACATCGCCCCCACCCGGTCGCGGGCCAGCTTGTTGCTGCGCAAGGGCGCCGACCACCGCGTCACCGAGGTGTCGCTGCGCCGACTGTGATCCGCTGTCCCGACGTGCCGATCAGTCCGGGATGCCGAGCAGCGCCGGCAGATCGGCCAGCGAGGCGAGCTCGGTGAACTTCTCGTCGTGGTCGACGTGCTCGAGGTCCCACAGCAGGTGGTACGGCACGTGCACCGCGTGGCCGCCGAGCGCCATCACCGGCAGGATGTCGCTGCGCACGCTGTTGCCCACCATCAGGAACCGGTCCGGCTCGACGTCGAAGCGCGCGAGCAGGCGGGCGTAGGTCTCCGGGTCCTTCTCGAGCACCACCTCGAGCTCGTCGAAGTGGTGTTCGAGCCCGCTGGTCGTGATCTTGTGGGTCTGGTGCACCAGGTCGCCCTTGGTGATCAGCACGAGCCGGTAGTGGGCGCCCACCCGCGCGAGCACCTCGGGCACGTGGGGCAGCAGGCGCACGGGCTCCTCGAGCTGGGTGCGGGCCATCTCGACGAGCTCGGCGATCACGTCGGTGGGGATCTTGCCGCCGGTGATCGTGATCGCGCCCTCGACCATCGAGATCGCGAACGCCTTCACGCCATACCCGAAGGTGTGCAGGTTCTTGCGCTCGACGGCGGTGAGCGCGGCCTTCACGTCGACACCGTCCGGCGCGTGCGGTGCGACGAGCTCGACGAAGCGCAGCTCGTTGGCGCGGAAGCCGTCCTCGCTCTGCCACAGGGTGTCGTCGGCATCGAACCCGATCACGTCGTAGGCGGCGAGCCCGCCGTCGGGGCGGTGCGGGGGTGGGGTCATCGAGGGATCAGCTCCGGTGCAGGGCGTTCAGGTAGTTGTAGACGGTGATGCGGCTGACGCCCATCGCGTCGGCGACGTCCTCGACGGCTCGACGCAGTGTGAACGCGCCGCGTTCGTCGAGCAGCCGGATCGCCTGCTGCTTCTCCTCACGCGACAGCAGCGGCAGCTTGCTGCCGAACTCACGCTCGACACCGTCGATCATCCGATCGAGCGCGCCGTGCAGCGGGGCCATCCGCACCGCGGCGATCTCGACGCCCTCCCACTTGAGCGGCAGGTCGCCCGGTTCGCGGTCGTCCCACGCGACGAGCGTGGCACCGAGTGCCTCCACCACCGGCTTCACGGCGAGCACCAGCGGGTGCCGGGGGATCCGGCTCACGGCACCGGCCGATCGTCGGTGTCGACCTCGGTCGCCGACAACGCGACATGCGTGGCACCGTGGGCGAAGGCAGTGGTGATCACGGCCTCGGCGATCCGGCCGGCGCGAGCGCGGGGCACGGTGCACGAGCTGCCGAACGGACCGAAGTCGACCTCGGCGCCGAGCGCCTCGGCGGCGGCGACCGCCTCGAGCACGTGGGGCCCGGGCCGCCCGGCCACGAACGGCTCGATCGTGAACTCGAGGGTCAACACGCTCCCCATGGTACCCGGGTGCCCCGGAGCCCCGGCCCGGCGGGTGGGCGGGCTCCGGGGCGACCCGTCGGGACCTCGCGGCGATGGGCTCAGCGGGCGCCCATCACGCGCTGGAGGTCGGCCGAACGTTGCAGGCAGTCGCGCCCGGCGGCGTCGAAGGCCTCGCCGAGCCGGGTGAGCGCCGTGCGAAAGCCGCCCGACCACTCCTGCTCGAACTGGTCGCGGGCCGGGCCGACCCAGGTGGTGCCACCGAGCGCGGAGGCGACGGCGCTGGTGATCGCATCGATGTTGTCGATCTGGCGCTGCAGCTGCCGACCGAGCCCGGCGAGCTGCTCGGGGTTCGCTCCGTACATGGACATGCTCTGCTCCTCGTTTCCTCGACCGGTCGGTCCGGTCTCGTCGCCGACATAGAGCACGCGTGAGGTGCCGTTGCGGAAAACGGCTCAGCGGGGGTCGATCCGCGGCAACATCAGCTCGATCGAGTCGGGCACGAAGGTGGCGGTGCGTCGCAGCTCGTCGAGCTCGGCCCACGTCACCCAGCGCAGCTCGGCGATCTCGCCGTCGGTGCAGCGGAACGGGCCGTCATGCACGACGCGGTAGCCGTGCGCGATCAGCGCCACGGCGTCGTCACGGAAGCGGCCCTCGCCGAGGGGTTCGAGCCGGTCGACCGGCACCTCGATGCCGAGTTCCTCGGCGAGTTCGCGGCGGGCGGCGTCGAGGTAGCCCTCCCCCGCCGACACCACGCCGCCCGCGGCCAGATCCCACCAGCCCGGCCACACGTCCTTGTGGTCGGCACGGCGATGCACGAGCAACCGTCCGTCGCTGCCGACCACGGCGACGGCGACGGCCCGGTGCTGCAATCGACCGGCGCGCATCTCGGCACGGGTGACCGTCGCGATCACCCGGTCGTCGTCGTCGACGACGTCGACCCACTCGACCGGTTCCACCGGCTCGACGGGGCGGATCCGCGGTGAGGTGTCCACGCCCCCATGATTAGCATCGGTCCATGACGACCGACACCCTCCGCGACGAAGCCCGCGACCTGCTCGACGACATGGTCGATCTCCGGCGGCGGCTGCACCAGTGGCCCGAGGTCGGCAACCACCTGCCGCTCACCCGCGAGGCGGTGCTCGAATCGATCGAGGGCCTGCCGCTCGACCTCACGCTGCACGAGAGCACCAGCGGCGTGGCGGCGATGCTCACCGGCGGCAAGCCGGGGCCGACGATCCTGCTGCGCGGCGACATGGACGCCCTGCCGATGCCCGAGGACACCGGACTCGACTTCGGCTCGAAGGTCGACAACGTGATGCACGCCTGCGGCCACGACACCCACACCTCGATGCTCGTCGGCGCCGCCCGGCTGCTCGCCGCTCGCGCCGCCGACCTGCCCGGCCGCGTGCTGTTCATGTTCCAGCCCGGCGAGGAGGGCCACCACGGCGCGCGCTTCATGCTCGACGAAGGGTTGCTCGACGTCGGTCCGCACGCCGTCGACGGCAGCGCATCGCCGGTGACCGGCGCGTTCGCGTTGCACATCACCAGCTCGAGCCCTCTCGGCTACGTGGCCACCCGCCCCGGCCCGTGCATGGCGTCGAGCGACACGATGCGGATCGTCGTCACCGGCCGCGGCGGGCACGCGAGCGAGCCGCACCGGGCGCTCGACCCGATCCCGGTGGCGTGCGAGATCGTGCAGGCGCTCCAGACGATGGTGACCCGACGTATCGACGTGTTCGACCCGTCGATCGTCACCGTGTCGAAGATCGTGGCCGGCACCACGAGCAACGTGATCCCCGAGTCGGCCGAGATCCTCGGCACCATCCGCGCGGTCAGCGAGCGCACCCGCTCGAAGGTGCACGACGGCATCCGCCGCGTGGCCGAAGGGGTGGCCGCCGCACACGACGCCGGGGTGGAGGTGGAGGTGAACCTCGGCTACCCGGTCACGGTGAACGGCGGCGACTTCACCGACTTCAGCATGGACGTCGCTCGCGGCCTCATCGGCGACGACAAGGTGGTGCGCCTGCCCAACCCGGTGATGGGTGCGGAGGACTTCAGCTACGTGATCGAGCAGGTGCCCGGCACGATGATGTTCCTCGGTGCCACCCCGCTCGACCGCAACCTCGCCACGGCGGCGCCGAACCACTCGAACCGGGTGTACTTCGACGAGCAGGCGATGGTCGACGGCAGCGCCCTGTACGCCGCCGTCGCGCTGCGCCACCTCGGGCTCGACTGACCGCGCCGGCGCGGGCGCCGCCTCAGGTCGCCAGGCGCAGCGTCACCAGCTCGAAGGGTCGCAACGCCAGCGAGGCCGCGCCGTCCACCAGGTCCACCGCCGCGGCGTCGGGAAGCAGCTCCTCGAACAGGTCGCACCGCGCGGCCGCGCGCACCGAGCCGGCGACGCGCACCTGCACCTCCGTCCGGTCGCCGAGCGCCTCGTGCAGCCGCACGATCAGGTCGCCGCTGCCGTCGTCGGCGCGCTTCACCGCATCGACCTCGACGCCGGTGCCGTCGACCTCCACCACCGGCACGCCCCCGACCCCGTCCGGCATCCGGCCCGGTACCAGCCGGATCGGCACGTTCAGCCGCTCGGCCTCGGCGAGCACGTCGACGAGGCCCGGCCCGTGCGGCATCACGGCGATCGTCACGTGGTGACGCCCCTGATCGGCCTCGGGGTCGGGGTAGCGAGCACCACGCAGCAGCGACACCCGGATCCCGCCGTCGAACAGCCGGTGACCGTAGCGGCCGTCGTTCACGACCGCGACACCGAAGCCCGGCTCGCTCAGGTCGACGTAGCGGTGGGCGCACACCTCGAACTTGGCGGCGTCGAGCGAGCTGCTCGGGTGGGTGGGCCGGCGGACGTGGCCGAACTGGATGTCGCAGGTGGCCTCGTCGGCGCGCACGTCGAGCGGCACCACGAGCGACAGCAACTGCTCGTGTTCGTGCCAGTCGACGTCGAACGACAGGTCGAGCCGCTCGCTCAGGGCGCTCAGCGTGTACGTGACCGAGATCGTCGACGCAGTGCCGAGCGATCGCCGCACCCGTACACGAGCCCGCAGCGGGTGACGTTCCATCCAGGCGACCTCGGCGCCGCCGCGCAGCGGTGCCCCGAGCCCCACCGTCCACGACTCGAGGTCCCACGCGTCGTACTCCACGGGTTGGTCGGGGGCCAGCTCGACGTCGACGGTGCGACCCGACGGCAGCAGCTCGCGACCACGAACGACGTCGACGATCGACGTGATCGTGCCGTCGTCGTCCCAGCGGACGGCGAGTCGACCGTTCGACATCGAGCGCTCGCCCGTCTCGACACGGTCGGTGAACTGCCCGAGGTCGACGGCGACGAGCGGCATCGCCGCCGACGCCGGTACCTCCACCGGCACCGGCTCGCCATCGGGCCCGCTGATCACCTCGAGCCGATGACGTGCCGACGCGTTCGCGATCAGCCAGCCGGCACCGGCGACCACGCCGAGACGGGCGAACGCGTCGACGATCAGTTGCTCCAGACGTGCCGCGATGCGGGCGTGTTCACGTTCGGCGTCGTCGTGCACCCAGGCGATCGAGGAACCCGGGATGATGTCGTGGAACTGCTGGAGCAACAGGTCGCGCCACAGCTCGTCGAGCTCGGCGGCCACCTCTGCCGGCAGCGCTCCGCCGGCGGCCCACCACAGCTCGGCCTCGCGCAGCAGCCGCTCGCATCGGCGGTTGCCGACCTTGGTCTCGATCTGGCTCGTCAGGGTGCCACGGTGCATCTCGAAGTACAGCTCGCCACGCCACACCGGCGCCTCGGCGCCGGCGGCGAGCTCGGCCTCCAGCCGGTCGAAGAACTCGTCGGTGGTGCCGAGCTGCAGACGGGGCGTGCCGTCGAGATCGGCCAGGCGTCGCGCCCGTTCGACCATCTCGCGCGTGGGTCCACCACCGCCGTTGCCGTAGCCGTAGGGCATCAACGCCCAGTCGCTCCAGCCGTGCTCACGGAAGTTGCGCTCGCTGAACGCCATCTGCTCGCCGGTCACCTCGGCGTTGTAGGTGTCGACCGGTGGGAAGTGGGTGAGCACGCGGGTGCCGTCGAGACCCTCCCACCAGAACGTGCTGTGCGGGAAGCGGTTCTGCTTGTTCCAGCTCAGCTTCTGGGTGACGAAGCGCCGGCACCCGGCCGCCGCGTACAGCTGGGGCATCGTGGCGGGATAGCCGAACACGTCGGGGATCCACACCTCACGGCATCGCACGCCGAAGCGTGACGCGAAGTAGCGCTGACCGTGCACGAGCTGGCGGGCGAGGCTCTCGCCGCTCGGCAGGTTCATGTCGGCCTCCACCCACATGCCGCCCACCGGCACGAACCGGCCGGCCGCCACCTGGTCGCGGATCCGCTCGAACAGCGCCGGGTAGCGATCCTCCATCCACCGGTACTGCACCGCCTGGCTGCACACGAACCGGTAGTCGGGATGGTCGTCCATCAGACGCACGGCCGACGAGAACGTGCGCGCGCACTTGCGCACCGTCTCCCGGATGGGCCACAGCCACGCCGAGTCGATGTGGGCGTGCCCGACGCCGATCACGCGCATCGAGCTCGCCCGAGCCGGTACCTCGAGCGCCGGTCGCAACAGTTCGCGTGCCGCGGTCGCCGTGCCCCCGACGTCGCGGGCGTCGATCGCGTCGAACGCCCGGGCGAGCTGGCGGAGCAGGCGCTGGCGGCGCGGATCGTCGAGCGGCAGGCCCTTCATCACCCCGACCAGCACCTCGACGTCGAGGCACAGGTGGTACACCTCCTCGTCACGCCACACCAGCTCGGCGGTCGACACGCGATACAGCGGCCGGTCGCCCGCGGTGTCGAGCGAGCCGAGCGGGGTGGGACGGAACGAGGCCGGCATCGCCGGGTTGGCCGCGGCCTCGACCAGCAGGGTGACGCCGCCGTCGACCCCGACGTCCGGCAGCGGCACGGCGGTGCGGCGCGGGTGCACGCCCTGCAGCGGCGCGCCGTCCCACCACACCAGCCCCTCGGCCTGGAACCCGGGCCCGCGCATGCCCCAGCCGAGGTCGACGACCGCCTCCACCTGCCCGCGCGGCCAGTCGTCGGGGACCTGTCCGGCGAGCCGGAACCAGGTGGTGCTCCACGGTGGACCCCACGACGCACCGATCGCGAACGGCTCGTAGGTCTGCGCCACCGCCTCCTCGTACGACACGGGTTCGCCGGGCACGTGCCAGGCCTCGATCCGCAGTGGCCGTCGATCGCGGTGGAGCCGTGGCAGCACCCGCTGCCACAGCTCCCGCTCGATCCGTTGTTCGATCAGGACGCGATCGTCGTGCACCGGGCCGACACTAGGTCAGCGGCCGGTGACCGCTCAGGCCGTCGGGCCTGCCCAGAGGTCGTCCCAGGTGGCGATCACCGGGGCGTTCGTGGCCGATCCCGACACGTACACGACGAGCCCCACACCGCCGCCGTTCTGCAGCGCAGGCGTGGTGTCCGTGGTGCTCACCTGCCAGGTGGCCGGCTCGGTGGTACCCACCTTCCACACCTTGGCGCGTACCTGGGTCGGGCTCGCGCCGGTGACCTGCAGCCGCACGTGGAAGCGGTCGCCCGCGGCGTACGTGAGGCCGGGCACCGTGATGCCGGTGAGGTCGGTCTCGCCACCCGACACCCGCGTGAGGAACAGCTGCACCCCGCCGCCCGACAGGAACCGCACCTTGGCCCGGTAGTCGCTGCCGCCCACGCGTCGTCCGACGACGGAGGTGAAGATGCCTCCGCCGGTCGGGAGCTTGTCGGTGCCGACGGTGACCCGGACCTCGGTGTCGGTGGAGGTGCCGGGCAGGAACGCCGACACGCCCGAACCGGGACCGCTCATGCGCAGGCGACCCTGCCCACCCGACACCGAGAAGTTCGTGGCCGAGCCGGCGAGGCTCCAGTTGCCACCGAGATCGGCGACCCCGAGACCGCTGGCCAGCGTGCGCTCGAAGGCATCAGTGGCGAACGGCTGCGGCCCGACGGGCTGGCCGGGGACGAGCACCTCCTGGCCGACGGTCGCCGCTGCGCCGTCGTCGTCGGTGACCACGAGGCTCACCGTGTAGGTCCCCGCCGCGGCGTACGTGTGCGACGCCGTCACCCCACTCCCGGTCGCGCCGTCACCGAAGTCCCACGCGTACGACACGATCGTGCCGTCCGGATCGGACGAGCCCGACGCGTCGACGTCCACCTGCAGCGGCGACGTGGTCGCGTCGAACGCAGCCGTCGGTGTCCCGTTCACCGGCACGTCGGGCACCACCACCTCCTGCGAGCCGGTCGCCGTCGCACCGTCGTCGTCGGTGACCGTGAGCTCGACCGTGTACGTCCCAGCCGCTGCGAAGGTGTGCGACGCCGTCACCCCACTGCCGGTCGCGCCGTCACCGAAGTCCCATTCGTACGACACGATCGTGCCGTCCGGGTCGGACGACGTCGCGGCGTCGACGGTCACCTGCAGCGGCGACGTGGTCGCTTCGAACGTGGCGGTCGGCACCTGGTTCACCGGCTCGTCGGGCACGACGACCTGCTGCTCGACCGTGGCCGTCGCACCGTCGTCGTCGGTGATCGTGAGCTCGATCGTGTAGGGACCGCCCACGGCGTAGGTGTGGCTCGCGGTGGCGCCCGTGCCGGTGCCGCCGTCACCGAAGTCCCACTCGTACGTGGCGATCGTGCCGTCGGCGTCGGTCGAGTCGGTCGCGTCGACCGCCACCTGCAGCGGTGACGTGGTCGCCGTGAACGCCGCCGTCGGCGGCTGGTTGGCGATCGCGCCGGACGAGCCGACCGCGAAGTGCTGGGCGACCTGCGCGGCCGTCAACGAACGTGGGTACACCGCCGGCTCGTCGATCAGGCCGTTGAAGTAGTCGCTCGACGGCCGGTTCGGCCAGCCACTCAGGTTGTCGCCGCCGACCCGCCAGAACCCCTCGTAGTTCTGGGCCATCGTGACACCGGACAGTTGGTCCACCTGCACACCGTCGACGTACAGCGTGAGGAGGCCGCCCCCGAGGGTGCCGACCACGTGGTGCCACTGGTCGTCGCGCAGCGAGTTCGGCGACGTGACCACGCGGGTACCGCCCGCCGGGTTCACGCCGAAACGCACCCGGCCGTCGCTGCCGAGGTAGAGGTGGCGGTCGTACGAACCCGACGTGCCCGACGCCGCGTTGCCGAAGCCGATGATCTTGCCGCCGGCGGTGCTGGCGGTGCGGATCCACGCCTCCACGCTGAACGTGTGCCGGCCGAGGCGCGCCACCGACGTCGTGCCGTACTGCGAACTCGCGCCGTTGAAGCGGACGGCGGTGTCGGTGTCACCCGGGATCGCACCGGCCTGGCCATGGCTCACCGAGCCGTTCAGCACGAGGGTGTCGTTCGACGCGAGGTTGGACGAGTTGCCCGTGGCCTGGCCGAGGCGCCAGTGGTGGAGCGGTCGGTCGGCGAGGACCGTGGTGGCGTACGGCGACGCGAGACCCCCGGCGACGGTGACCGTGACCCAGTCGCTCGGCGCCTCGTTGCCGAACGGGTCGATCGCCTTCACCCGGTAGCGCACGGTGGCGCCGGGCGTGAGACCGGTGTCGGTGAAGCCGTACTGCTCCATCTCGTAGAAGCGCGAGCGCCCCGACAGCGTGGCGATGCGGGTGCCGTCGGTGTCGCGGAACACCTGATAGGTGAAGTACTCGTTGTCGCGGTCCCAGTTGCCGCTCCAGGTGAGGCGCACCTCGCCGGGGTTGACGGACGCCGCCGTGGGCACCCAGTTCGACAGGAACAGGCGCGGGATCTGCGTGTTGGGCGCGATCGACGGGAGGGCGAAGCGCACCAGACCTTGCTGCGGCGCGTCGTTCACGTTGCGGAACTCGCCGCCCATCACGACGTACTGTCCGTTGCCCGACACGTGCCACGGCCCCTGGTACTGGCCCGTGAACGTGCCCGAGTCGAGCGACGGGAAGAAGTTGAGCAGGCTCGGGGCGGGCTGACCCTCGAAGTTGAAGTAGCCGTAGGGATCGCGGACGAGGGTGCCGGTGGCGGACCGGCTGAACGCGATGGCGCGGTAGTAGCTCCAGGTGTTGGTGCGCTGGAATCCGGCTGCGCCGAGGCCGCCGCACTCGTGGGCGTGCCCGACGTTGTACACGACGCCGCCGGTGACGTACACGGAGTGGGTGTCGCCGTGGCAGTCGGCGATCCAGTTGGTGGTGCCGCCGTCCCAGCTGGCCGAGAAGACGTTCTCGAAGTTGCCCGTGCCACCGAACCAGTAGCCCGAGCCGAACAGGTCGTTGCCGTCGCTGTAGAGCGAGGTGATGCCAGCGGTGTTGCCGCCGTTGCGCACCAGGGCGTTGATCGCCATCGGCAGAGTGGTTCCGGTGACGGCGTCCACCATGCCGAGGCCGAAGCCCGGGTTGTTCGAGCCGTTGAGCGCGGTGAACTGGCCGCCGACGGCGACCTTGGTGCCGTCGGGCGAGATCGCCATCGCCTTCACCAGCCCACCGGTGGCCTGCGGCGCCCAGTCGAGCAACGCACCGTTCGCAGCGCTGAACGCGGCGAGTTGACCTCGCGGCTGGCTGCCGACGGCGTTGAAGTTGCCGCCGACGTACACCGGCGAACCGCTCGGGTGCACGGCGATCGCGTGCACGTGGTACGCGACCGACGGGAAGAACGGCACGAGGCTGCCGGTGGAGGTGTCGAACGCGGCGATGCGCGACCGGGAGATGCCGTTCACCGAGGTGAAGTCGCCGCCGACGTAGATGCGGCTGCCGTCGGGCGACGCGACCACCGTGCGCACCTGGCCGTTGAACGACGGGGCGAACGAGGTGATCAGGTTGCCCGTCGTCAGGTCGTACGCGAGGAAGTTGGAGCGCGGCGTCTGGTTGGTGCCGGGAGCCGCACCTGCCGGACGGGCGTTGGTGAACCGACCGCCGACGTAGACGGTGGTGCCGACCACCGCCTGCGACCAGGCGACGCCGTCGATCTGCACCGTCGGCAACGCGTCGGCCGACACCGTGAGCGGCGTGGCCGGGTCGCCCGGATCGGCCGGTGCCGAGTCGGCGTGGGTGAGCACGACCGCCGTGCCCGCGGCGAGCGACGTGCTCGCGAGTGCCATCGTGACGAGGACGCCCAAGCGGCGTCGACCCTGGAGACGGTGTCGACCGCGTCTCCCGTACTGCCGGAGCTGTGCTCCCGACGCTGTCCGTTCCATCGAACCCTGCCTCTCGTGACGACCTCTCCCGAGTCGTCTCGCTGGTGGTGTGGAGGAGAGGGCGGTCCGCCCGCCGATCGGAGATCAGTCTGGCAGCTCATGTGCGCTTGTGACAGCGCAGGGCGCCGAAATGGACCGAACGGCTCAGGGCTGCGCGCGGGGCGGTCGCACGGCGTCGCCGAGCACCATCTCCATCAGCGGCGTGAGGTCGGGGCCGCGGCGGATGGTGTGCCCACCGTCGACACCGATGCACTGTCCGGTGATCCAGCTGCTCTCCGCGCCGAGCAGGAACCGCACCAGCGCGGCGACGTCGTCGTCGGTGCCGGTGCGGGCGAGCGGCATCTGCGCGAGGTAGTCCTGCACGATCACGTCGGCCGACATGAGTCCCACCGTCGCGTCGGTGGGCACCAGGCCGGGCCGCACTGCGTTGGCGCGCACCCCGCTCGACCCGAGCTCGTCGGCCACCTGCTTCACCAGCATCTCGAGCCCGGCCTTGCTCACGCAGTACGCCGTCATGAACCGGTGGGTGAGCGGCGCGGCGATCGAGCTGACCGCCACGATCGAGCCGCCGCCGCTGGCGACCAGGTGCGGCACCGCGTGCTTCATCGTGAGGAACGCGCCCGTGAGGTTGGTGCCGATCACCCCGTTCCAGTCGTCGAGCGACGTGGTGTGGAACGGGCCCGCGCTGCCGTACCCGGCGTTCGCGACACACATCGTGAACCGCCCCACCCCGGCGGCGACGGCGCACGCCTCGGCCACCTGTGCTTCGTCGGTGACATCGCATCGCACGGTGTGCACCTCGGCCGACGGCGACTCGGCCCGCACCGCCGCGGCGCCGGCGGCGAGTCGTTCCTCCGACCGGCCGGCGAGCACGACCGCACCGCCGTCGCGGGCGACGTGACGTGCGCAGCCGAGCCCGATGCCGCTGCCGCCGCCGGTGATCAGCGCGCTCTGTCCGTCGAGGGTGGCCATGTCGTCTCCTGGGTCGAGTGGTGGTCGGTGGGGGTCACTTGATCGCCAGCGCGTTGGGTGGGCTCGCCACCCCGGCCGGCAGGTTGATCGGCGCACTCGTGAAGAAGCACTCGTAGCGGCCGTCGGCGGCGCAGTCGGCGGCGAGTGCCTCGAGGTCCCACATCTCGCCGAGCGGCAGGCCGAGCATCGGCAGCAGCAAGGTGTGGGTGAAGATCTCGTGCAGGCGGCGGCGGTCGGCACGCACCTCGGCCTCGTGCTCGGGTGTGCTCAGCGCGCCCGGCGGCCACACCTCCACCGCCGGGTTGTCGCAGCCGATCGCGGCGATGTGCAGGTCCCACAGCACCTCGGCGAGGCGCTCGCCACTGCGCAGCCCGGGGGTGCGCAGGTGCTGGGTCTGTGCGAGGCGGGCGCGCACGTCGTCGGGCTGCGCCTGGTACCAGCCGATCCAGCCGGTGCGCATGAGCAGCACGTCGCCCTCGTGGAGCTCGGTGCCCTGCGCAGCGAGGCACTCGGCCAGCTCGTCGGGCTCGATCGGGTCGGACTCGTCGTGGCGCAGCGGACGGCCGATCCCGTCGCGCCAGCGACCGATGTCGGCGAGGACCGCCCGGCCGACGATGCCGCGACGGGCCCAGTGGTGCATGCCGTGGTCGTCGTCGGCCACGGCCCCGTAGTGCCCGGTGCCGGGCTCGTCGGCCAGCGCGGCGTGGTTGCGGATGTGGCGGAAGCCGTCCCACTGCGACGACGACTGGGTGTTCCACCCGTGGAGGACGTCGTCGTGGCTGGTGCCGGTGGCGCCGCCGGTGACCTCGTGCTCGAACGGTCGGCGGTCGAACAGCGGCGGGTCGGGCAGGCGCATGTCCCAGTTGAGGGCGAACACCGCACCGCGCCGCACCAGCCGGGCCGCCTCGACGATGCGCTCGGGGGTGAGCATGTTGAGGCACCCGAACACGTCGGTGCCCTCGTCCCTCCACACCCCCCAACTCGCCGGCAGCCCGGCGCGACGCGGCAGGTCGTGGTACGCAGGCAGGTCGCTCATCGCGGCGACCGTACCGCTGCCGGTGCGCGAGCCCCGACCCGAGCGCCCGGCCCCGACACCCGGCCCGAAATCAGGGCCGGGATCAGGGCCGGGATCAGGGCACGGCGAGCGTGGTGGTGACGGCGACGGTGGCGTCGGGCGTGCACACCACGCGCACGATCTGCTGGTCGTCGAGGCTGTACACCGACGTGGCGCGCTCACCGAACCGGTCCATGAAGTCGGTGAGCGAGGTGGTGTCCTCGTCGCAGTCGCGACGCACCACGTCGGCGTGCGGCACGACCCAGTCGTTGGCGAGCTGGAGCTTGCTGCCGTCGCGGAAGCCGAGGGGCGCGGGCAGCTCGACGAGGTTGCGCGGCGACAGCGGCACGATCGAGAACCACAACACGGCCTCGCCGAGCAGGTCGACGGCGATCGCGCAGCTGGCCAGCTCCGCGAGGTCCGCACACCGGTTCTCGCCGGCGGTGCCGGTGCGGATGTTCATGTATCGGAACCCGTCGACGCGGACCTGCATGTTCGCGCTGGCTCGACCGTCGACGATGTCGAAGCCGGGGTCGGCCTGCGCCGCGAACACCATCGCGATCAGATCGATCTCACGATCCTCCGGCACCACGGGCGCAGCGTCCGGCGCGACGGTCGGTTCGTCGTCGCGGGCCAGTGCCACCAGACCCCACGACAGCACGGCGAGCGCGAGCAACGACGCCCAGAACCCGACCGTGACGAACTGTCGCATACCGGGCCGAGGCTAGGCCGCCGCCCGGCGCCGGCGGGGTCAGCCGGATCGGCCCCGCTCGCGCATCACCGCAGCCGCAGCGCGTGCCGCGGCCTGGCCGATCTCGTCGAGCACGTCGTCGCCGTGGGCGAGACCGACGAACAACGCCTCGTACGCGCCGGGTGCCAGTGCCACCCCCTCGCGGAGCATCGCGTGGAAGAACGCCGCGTACAGCTGCTCGTCGGTGGTCTTGGCCTCGACGAAGTTCGTCGGCGTGGCGTTGCCGAGCGCGTCGCCGAAGTGCATGCCCACCAGCGTGCCGACCACCGGGAACCGTGCCGGCAGGCCTGCAGCGGCACAGGCGTCGCGCAACAACGCCGACAGCTTGCGGGCCCGGGCGAGCAGCTCCATGTACACGTCGCCCGACAGCTCGCCGAGCGCGGCGCGACCGGCTGCGGTGGCGAGCGGGTTGCCTGCCAACGTGCCGGCGTGGAACACGGTGCCGAGGGGCGAGAGCGTCTCCATCACGTCGCGGCGGCCACCGACGGCGCCGATCGGGAGGCCGCCGCCGATCACCTTGCCGAACGTGGTGAGGTCGGGCGTCACGTCGTACTTCGCCTGCGCGCCACCCGGGCCGAGCCGGAACCCGGTGATCACCTCGTCGAACACGAGCAACGCGCCGACGCGGTCGCACTCGGCGCGCAGGCCGGCCAGGAAGCCGGGCGCCGGCGCGACGACGCCCATGTTGGCCGCGACGGGCTCGACGAACACGGCGGCCACCTGCTCGTCGAGCTCGGGCACCACGTTGTAGGGCACCACCATGGTGTTCGCGACCGCGCTGGCGGGCACACCGGCCGTGCCGGGCAGGCCGAGGGTCGCGACACCGCTGCCGCCGGCGGCCAGCAGCGCGTCGGTGGCGCCGTGGAAGTTGCCGTGGAAGATCACGATCCGGTCGCGGCCGGTGAACCCACGAGCCAGGCGCACGGCGGTCGACGTCGCCTCGGTGCCGCTGTTCATGAGCCGCACCCGCTCGCAGCTCGGCACCCGCACCCGGATCGCCTCGGCGAGCATCATCTCGCCCGGCGTGGGTGCGCCGTACGAGGTGCCGCTGCGCGCTGCGTCGGTGATCGCCGCCGTGACGGCCGGGTGGGCGTGCCCGAGGATGATCGCGCCGTAGCTCTGGACGAGGTCGATGTAGCGGTTGCCCTCGACGTCCCAGACGAACGGGCCCTCGGCGTGGGCCACCAGGTAGGGCGTGCCACCGACGGCCTTGAAGGCGCGGATGCTCGAGTTCACCCCGCCGGGGATCACGGCGCACGAGCGGGCGAACAGCGCCTCGTTGGTCATCGGCGTCGCCGGCTCGTCGGGGTCGTACAGGTCGTCGCGATCGGTCATCGTGGGTGCCTCCGTGGATCAGCTCGCCGCGTACCGCTCGGCGTACCAGCGGGCGAAGTAGGTGAGGATGACGTCGGCACCGGCGCGGCGGATGGCGGTGAGCTGTTCGGTGGCGACGGCGTCGTGGTCGATCCAGCCGTTCTTCGCCGCAGCCTTGATCATCGAGTACTCGCCGCTGACGTGATAGGCGGCGACGGGGACGTCGACGGCGGCGCGCACGGCGGCGATCACGTCGAGGTACGACAGCGCCGGCTTCACCATCACCATGTCGGCGCCCTGGTCGAGGTCGGCGAACACTTCGCGCAGCGCCTCCCGGCTGCCGTTGCGCCAGTCCTGCTGGTAGCCCTTGCGGTCGCCGCCACCGACGATCGCGCAGTCGACCGCGTCGCGGAACGGACCGTACAGCCCGCTCGCGTACTTGGCCGAGTAGGCGAGGATCGCCACGTCGTGGAAGCCGGCGCCGTCGAGCGCCTGACGGATCACCCCGACCTGGCCGTCCATCATCCCGCTCGGCGCCACCACCTGGGCACCGGCGCGGGCCTGGGCGACCGCGATCTTCGCGTACACGTCGAGGGTGCGGTCGTTGTCGACGCTGCCGCGCCCGTCGAGGACGCCGCAGTGTCCGTGGTCGGTGTACTCGTCGACGCACAGGTCGGCCATCACGACGAGCCGGTCCCCCACCGCCTCGCGGATCTCCCCCAGGGCCAGCTGCACAATCCCCTCAGGATCGAACGCTCCACTGCCGATGGAGTCCTTGGTGGACGGAACCCCGAACAGGATCACAGCACCGACCCCCAGGTCGGCGAGCTCACGCACCTCGGCGAGGAGGCTGGCACGCGTGTGCTGCAGCACGCCGGGCAGTGATGCGATCGGCTGGGGCACGTCGATGCCCTCACGCACGAACAGCGGCGCGACCAGCTGTCGTGGTTCGAGTCGGGTCTCGGCCACCAGGTCTCGCAGCGCCGCGGAGGCGCGCAAGCGGCGGGGGCGCTGCACGGGGAACGTTGCCACGGCCCGGCATCGTACGGGCTCGACCGACCGCGTGACAGCCCAGCGGACCTCGCAGGCGGGGCGATGACGAGCGAGCTGACGCCCGCACATCTCGGATCCGCTGCCGGCCCCGGAGGGCTGCACCCCGGGCTCGCCGTGCCGGCCTCCAAGGTGCCGGGGGCGATCACCGACATGCACGGCCTCGAAGCGATGGCCGCCCATGCCCGCTCCCAGGGCTTCTACCTGCGCGCCGCCGACCTCTACCACGAGGCCGCTCGCGAGGCGTTCTCCGTGGAGGAGCGGCTGCACCTCACGATGCGCGAGGCGCACTGCCGTCTCCAGGTCGACGACCGCGAGGCGGCCGAGCAGATCGCCCAGGACGTCGCCACCCAGGCGCGGACCGAGGAGTGCTACGCCGAACTGGCCGACGCACTCGGGCTGCTCGTCGAGATGCACATGATGCGCGACGAGTACGCCGAGGCGAGCGAGAAGCTGGCCGAGGCGATGTGGGTGCTGCTGCGTGTCCCGGACGACCCGGCCTATTACCAAGTGATCCACAACATGGCCGTCACCTACCAGCGATGCGACTTCCCGCTCCCGGCGATCGAACTGTACGACCGGGCGCTGCACCTCGCCCCGGACGAGGCCGAGCGGGCGATCACCCACGCCAACATGGCCTCCGCGCTGCACATGGCGATGAACTACGAGGGTGACCCCGAGGCCGCGTCGCGCCACCTGCACGACGGCATCTACGCCGCCACCGCCGCACTCGACACCCACCACGGACGCGAGGTGGTCACCGAGGCGACGGCGCTCGCCCACCGCTCGGTGATGCTGAACGCGATCGGACACCACGACGCGGCACTGCACGACGCGCTCCGCTGCCGCGAGCTCGCCGAACGTCACGAACTGCAGGAGTGCGAAGTCGTCGCGATGGTGGGCGAAGCCGTCGCCCGCTGGCACCTCGAGCGCGACCCCGGCGTGCTGCAGCTGATCTTCGACGCAGCGGCGATGGGCAAGGGGCTCGGCATCGGCACGTACCTCAAGTCGTCGGCTCGCGTCAGCATCGACATCCTCTGGGAGAGCGGCCGCTACGACGAGGCCCGCGAGGTGATGAACCGCCAGTTCGAGGGCGTGAGCCTCGCGCTGCGCCGCGAACGCGAGGCGCGCTGGGAACACGTGCGCCTCGGGGTGTCGTTGCGCAACACGGCGGCGATCGGCGAGACCGACCCGCTCACCAACCTGCCGAACCGGCGGTTCCTGCACACCTGGTTGCCGTCGGTGCTCGAACAGTGCGCACCGGTGTGCGTCGCGCTGCTCGACCTCGACGGGTTCAAGGCCGTGAACGACGACCTGAGCTACGAACACGGCGACGCGTTGCTGCAGGAGCTCGCCGGGGTGCTGCAACGCATCTGCCGCCGCGGCGACGCCGTCGTGCGTCTGGGCGGCGACGAGTTCCTGATCGTGCTGCGCGAGACCTCGCCCGGGGACGCCCGCAACATGCTCGACCGGGTGCGCACGCTGATCGGCAACCGTCCGTGGCAAGGTCTGCCCCCCGAGGTGCAGGTGACCGCGTCGATCGGCGTGGCCGTCGGCAGCGGCGCCGACGACACCCAGCGCGTGCTGGCCGCCGCCGGTGAGGCGTTGCACGAGGCCAAGCGCGCCGGACGCGACCGCATCGTGTTCCGGTGAACCGCCCATCCGCTGGGTGCCGGCTGCCGCGCCCGGCGTGGTCGTCACGGGTACCCTCGTCGCCGTGACCGTCCAGGCCTGGTTCGCCAGCAACGAAGCCGAGATCGAACCCGGCAACTCGGTGAAGCTCGCGCTCACGATCACCAACCTCGGCAACGTGACCGAGAGCTTCTCGCTGTCGCCCACCGGTCTCGCCGCGGCGTGGAGCACGATCCGACCCGCCTACGTCACCTTGTTCGGCGGGTCGCAGGAGACCGTGCAGGTGGAGGTGTCGCCACCGCGGCTCGCCAGCACCACCGCCGGACCCACGGCGCTCGGGGTGCGGGTCGTCCCCCAGAGCGATCCCGACGACGTCGAACAGGCCGAGGTCACGCTGCACGTCGCGTCCACCTACGACCGCATCGTCACGATGCTGCAGCCTGCGCTGCGCAGCCGTCGGCGTGCCGTGTTCGAGGTGATGGTCGACAACAAGGGCAACGCACAGGCCAGCTGCCGGATGCACCTGATCGACCCGACCGGCCGTCTCGACGGCGACTTCGACCCGCCGGCGCTCGGCATCGAGCCCGGCGGCAGCCAACTCGTGCGACTGAAGTTGAAGGCCACGAAGCGGCAGTGGGAGCGGCGCGCCCGCACGATCCCGTTCCGCGTCGACGCCGACCAGCAGGGCGCCCCGACCGCGTCCACCACCGGCACCTTCGTGCAGGGGCCGGTGCTGCCCGACCGCATCGGCGTACGGTTCCTCGGTCTGCTCGCCGCCGCCGGTCTCGCCGTCGGCGCGTGGTTCGGGGTGGTACGCCCGGCGATCGACGACGCCGCGGCCGATGCGGTGGCCGCCATCGACCTGCCCGATGCGCCGGTGGTGTCGGTCGACCCGCAGCAGCCGGTCACGTCGACCACGGTGCCGGCCGACACGGGTGGTGACGGCACCACGATCGAGGGCGACCCCGAGTTCATCGCCCTGCCGACCACGGTGTCGCAGGGCGCGACGAGCGACCCGCAGTCGTACACGGTGCCGGAGGGCAAGAAGCTGCTGATCACCGACATCACGATGCGCAACCCGTTCGGCGACGAGGGCAAGGCGATCCTGGTGGTGGGCACCGGTTCGTCGTTCCCGTTCGACCTCGTCGACTACCGGGAAGGGTTCGACTACTACCGGGCGTTCCGCACGCCGATCGAGTTGCGCGCCGGCGAGGTGGTGACGTTCCAGGTGACGTGCACGGCGATCGGCGAGCCGGGCGCCGCCGGCTGCCAGCCGACGGCGTTCCTGTCGGGCACGCTCGCCGACGCCTGAGCCGGGGGCGCTCAGCCGCGGTCGGTGCGTTCGTCGAGTCGCTTGTTGCGTGCGATCTGCACGTCGACGCGGGCCACCTGGTCGCCGCCCGTGGCCACCAGCGTCCGTTCACCGGCGCGGTCGGTCTGGCGGGTCGGGAAGAGGGCGAGGAAGTTGCCCTGCGCATCGGTGGTCACCGTCATCGGGTCGCCCCGGCCGTCGGCCCAGGTGAGCACCACCGTCGACAGTGGGCGGAAGCCGTTCCCGCCGAGACCGATGTCGTCGCCGGCGCGCACCTCGGGTGCGGCCAGCGCGAGCTCGGCGTCGCGGTAGCCGTCGCCGTTCACGAGCACCGAGGTGTACTGGCCGAACTCGGTGAGCGCGAGCACCGATGCCGTCCGGTGACCCGCCTCGGTGGGGGTGAACGCCACGTCGAACGAGCAGGTGCTGCTCGGGTTGATCGGGATCGCACAGCTGTTGCCGGTGACGACGAAGTCGTCGGGGTGGTCGCCCGTGACGGTGAGCGCCACGATGCGTGCCGCGCCGAATCCGATGTTCTTGATGTCGGAGGCCAACGTCACGCTCGACGAGCCGACCGCCGTGGCCGGGAAGTCGAGACCGGAGTAGGTGGGCTCGAGCTGGGGCTCGCCGCCCTGGCCGAGCAGTGGGCTGGTGACCGACGTGCCGCCGACGACGTCCTCCGTGACGGTGAGGGTGCCCGTGCGCGGACCGGGCTCGAGCGGGGTGAGCACGATCTTCACGGTGCAGCTCGCACCGGGCGGCACCGGGACACCGAGCTCGCAGGTGCCACCGGTGACGGTGAACTCGGGATTGTCGGTGATCACCTCGGCAGGCGTGAAGGTGCTCGGTCCCTCGTTGCGCACCGGCACGTACCATTCGGGACCCGGCAGTGCGACGGCCACCGTCCCGACGTCGAGCGACGGGACGTCCAGTTGTGCCGGCCGCGACACCGAGACGACCTGCCGGCCGGCCACGCCACTCGGGAAGCCGTTGATCACCTCGGCGTTCACCGAGTCGAACACGACGACGTGGCCGCTGCCCGACAGCTGCGGATGGGCGTTCCCTCCCGGCGCGGGGGTCACACGGTCGGGCTGGGTGCTCGCCCGGCGGACGATGCCGCGATCGACCTCGCTCACGACGACGTCGCCGTCGGTGGGGCTGGTCCCGGCGGCCGACGAGACGAGGAACAGGTTGCGCGACCGGGTGACGAAGCCGACCTGCGTGCCGTCGTCGGAGATGGTCGGCTGCGTCGCGCCGGCGTCGGCGGCCACCTGCGGCTCGTCGGGATCGGTGTGCTCGCGGCTGACCAGCGCCAGTGTGCCCTCCACCTGGTCGTGGCGGTACACCTGTGGCGGGCACACGCCCCCGCACTCGGGCAGGCGAGCACCGTCGGCCAGCTCGGGCGACGGCGACTGGAAGGCGACGAACTGGCCGTTGCCCGAGATCGCCGGCTGCTCGGCACCCCACTCGGCCGGCTGGCCGTCGAGCGCCGACACGACGGAGACGGCCAGCGTCGGGTCGGTCGCGAACCGGTCCCACACGTACACCTGCGAGGTCGCGAAGCCACCGTCCACCGGGCCTGTGCCCCAGTCGGGCACGACGTCGACGGACGTCGCGTCGCTGGTGAAGGCGACGAACCGGCCGTCGTCGCTGAGATCGGGCTGGCGCTGGCCGAGGTAACGGAACGTGGTGTTGGGCGGCAGCAACGGCGTCCCGGCGACCAGTGCGGTGCGCAGCGGGTTGCCGAGGGGTGCGGCCAGGTCGGCGACGGTGACCGCGAGCAACGGGTCCTTGCCCTCACGGGCCTGATGGGTGAACGCCACGACGGTGCCCGCCTGCGACAGCGCCGGCGCGTCGTTCGGGTCGACCCGGTCGAGGGCCCGGGTGTCGCCGTCGGCCGACGACTGGGTGGACACGAGTTCCATCGTGCCGGTCAACGCGCCACCCGGGCCATCAGGCGCACCGGGCGCACCGGCCGTCCCGACATCGGTGGCGCCGTCGTCACAGGCGGGCAACACGGTGCGGTACACGTCCCACCGCGCACCGGTGTCGTCGTCGCGGAACAGGTCGTAGGCGATCTCGGTGACGAAGGCGACCACGCACCCGTCGCCGCTGATCGCCGGGCGCACGCTGTCACCGGCGACGAACTCGCTCCGCAGTGGTGTGAGCTCGACGTCGGGCGCACCGAACACCGAGGTGTCGCGGAGCCAGATGGTGCTCGAGCGATCGCTGCCGTCGGTGGGCGTTCCTTCGAACACGACCCATCGACCGTCGTCGGACACCGATGGGAACGCACCGACGACGGCGGGATCCTCGAAGCCGGCCACCGTCGCGGCGGGCGCGGTGGGGCGCGGTCCACCGGCAGCCTGGGCGACCGTGCCGAGGCCAGCGGCCATCGACACGACCCCGGCCGCTGCCAGGAGCCTGCGCCCTCCGATCATCTCGTTCACCCGTCCTCGCGCGTCTCGGCGTCCGCGTGCCCTGTCGAACCTCTGGCGGCGCCCGAGTCGAGCGCCGCACGACGTTACTCCGTCGTCGGAAGCGTTCCTGCTCAGCGGGGGAAACAACGTTCCAGCGCGTCGAGGACTCCCGGCAACGAGTGATCGGCCGCCGTGCAGGTCACCTTGAGCCCCACGGCCTCAGTTCTTCGTGTGGTCTGTGGACCTATCGTGACGATGACCGGGGGCGTCGCGTCGCCGAACACGTTCACCCAGGATTCGGCCTGCGTTCCACTGGTGAACACCACCGCGTCGGCCTGCAACACCGCGAACTGCTGCGCGGTGGACGGGGTGAGCGGACGCGATCGGTGGGTGTCGAGACGGGTGGTGTGCCACCCCAGCGCCCGGATGCCGTCGACGAGGGTGGGCGCGCCATCGGCGGCCTGCACGACCACCACCCGCGCGTCACCGCCGGTGGCGGCCGGGAACACGGCCACGAGTCCCTCGGCGCTCTGCCGTTCGGCCACGAGATCGGCGCGAGGCAACGCACGAGCCGTCGTGGCACCCACCGCGGCGACCCGCGCCGGGCAGGTGGCGAGCACGCCGCGCACACGCGACGCGGCATGAGCGGACGCCACCACCACCCAGCAGCCGTCGGTGAGCGGTGCGAGCGCCGTGGCGACCTCGTCGGCGGTGGCGACGTCGACCAGCTCGATCAGCGGCACGACGAGCGGCCGAGCGCCGCGGGCGGCCACCAGCTCGGCCAGCGTGTCGGCCTGTTCGACCGGGCGGGTGACGACCACGGTGACACCTGCCAGCGGGCTCGCCGTGTCGGTCGTGTTCACCCTGCGGCCACCTCGTCGCGCATCGTCGCGGCCATGTCCGCAGCCACGGCCAGGGCTGCGGCGTGGGCGCCTGCGCCGTCGGGTCGAGAGCCGCCTGCCAGGTCGTCGACCGCCAGCGAGGCCGTCCGCCGCACCCACCGGCCGCGCTCGGGGTCGGCGAGGAAGGCGTGCAGCGTGGCGCCGTGCACATGCGCGCCGACCGGGAGCGAACAGCCCGAGCCGAGGGTGGCGAGGAATGCCCGCTCCACCTCGACCGCCGTCCGGGTGGGTGCGTGATCGACCGCGGCGAGCAACTCGACGGTCGCCGCGTCGTCGGCTGCGCACTCGACGGCGACGCAGCCCTGCCCGACCGCCGGCACGAACCGGTCGGGGGCGAGCACCTCGGCGATCCGGTCGGTGAGGCCGAGGATCTCCATCGCCGCCACGGCCATCACGATGGCACCGCCCTCGGGCAGCTTCGACAGCCGGGTCGCGATGTTGCCCCGCAGCTCGCGGAAGTCCAGGTCGGGCCGCGCCGAGGCGAGCTGCGCGCGCCGCCGCACCGACCCGGTGGCCACCGGAGCCCCGGGAGCGAGGTCGGCCAGCGCAGCCCCGACGAGTGCATCGGCCGGACTGCGCCGCTCGCAGAACGCGGCGATCACCAGGTCGTCGGCGGGGATGGAGGGCAGATCTTTCGCGGAGTGCGCAGCGAGATCGGCCCGGCCGTCGAGCACGGCGCGCTGCACCTCCTTCACGAACACACCCTGGCCGCCGATCGTGTGCAGCGGCACGTCCTGACGCCGGTCACCCGTGGTGTCGACGAACACCAGCTCGACCCGCAGTCCCGGATGCGCGTCGGTGAGCGCATCGGCCACTCGTCGGGCCTGGGTGCTCGCCTGGGCGCTCGATCGTGTGGCGATCCGGAGCGCGCGGCTCACGACAGGTCGAACAGGTCGCGGACCGCCGCGGCGTTGCGCTCGCCCTGCGGCGTGCCGGCGTCGTCCTTCAGCCGGATCGACGGCTGGTGGAGCAGCTTCGCGACGATGCCCTTGGTGAGCGCCTCGACGGCGGCGCGCTGGGCCGGGTCGAGGCTCGCGAGCTTG
The DNA here is from genome assembly GCA_020637235.1 of Acidimicrobiaceae bacterium. Taxonomy (GTDB): domain Bacteria; phylum Actinomycetota; class Acidimicrobiia; order Acidimicrobiales; family Ilumatobacteraceae; genus VFMC01. Next base: position 122,656 of record JACJWG010000002.1, read on the forward strand.
TTCGCGAACCGATCGAGCTCCGCGGTGCGGATCTGCTCGACGCGCTCGTGCAACAGGGCGACCAGCGGCGCCGCCTGGCGGGCGGTGTGCTCGACCGAGAAGCGCTCGACCTCGTCGCGCACGATTCGGCGCACGTGGTCGGTCTCGTGCGACCGCTGCGCGAGGCCGCGGGCCGCCCAGTCGCGCAGGTCGTCGAGATCGAGCAGGGTGACCCCGTCGAGTTCGGCCACCGACGAGTCGACGTTGCGGGGCACGGCGATGTCGACCACGAGCAGCGGCAGCGTGGCCCCGCCGCGGGCTTCGTGCACGAGCGCGGCGTCGACCACGGTGCCGGCGCCGCTGCAGGTGACGAGCACGTCGGTCTGCGCCATCGCGCAGGTGCGCTCGGCATACGGGACGGTGCGGCCGTGCACGCGCTCGGCGAGCGCCTCGCCACGCTCGTGGGTGCGGTTGGTGACGATGATGTCGGTGACACCGGCCTTGACCAGCGCGTGCGCCACGCCCTCACCCATCTCGCCGGCGCCGAGGACGAGCACCCGCCGGCCCTCGAGGCTGCCGAGCCGCTCGGTGGCCATCTCGACCGCGGCGCTGCTGACACTCGTGGTGCTGCGGCTGATGGCCGTCTCGGTACGAGCCCGCTTGCCGGTCTCGAGGGCGTGACGGAACAGCAGGTTGAGCGTCGCCCGGGCACCGCCCTCGGCCTGGGCGAGCTCCCACGCGTGGCGGACCTGGCCGAGGATCTCGGTCTCGCCCAGCACGGCCGAATCGAGGCCGGCGGCCACCTCGAACAGATGGGCCACCGCGGCGTCGTCGTGCTGGGTGTACAGGTGCGGGTGCAGGTCGTCGGGGTGCAGGCCACCGAGGTCGCAGAAGAAGTCGCGGATGTCGGCGTACGCACCGTGGAAGCGCTCGGCGACGGCGTACACCTCGGTGCGATTGCAGGTGCTGAGCACCACGGCCTCGCGGACGTTCTGCAGCGACACCAGCGTGGTGATCGCCTTCGGGAGGTCGGCCTGGGCGAGGTTGACGCGCTCGAGCAACGAGAGCGGACCCGTCCGATGGTTGACCCCGAAGACCACGATCGACATGTTCGTCCGACCTTACGCGCTCGCCGTCCGACCGGACGTTCCGCTGGGACCACCGAGCGGGCCCAGACCGCCGGCGACCGGCCGGAGCGGACTGGCCGACGCACGGCGTTGTTCGTGATAGCTGAGGATCTGCAACTCGACGGCGAGATCCACCTTGCGCACCTCGATCGACCGCGGCACCGACAACACCACCGGCGCGAAGTTCAAGATGCTGGTGACACCGGCGCGCACGAGACGCTCGGCGGCGTCCTGGGCCGAGGCGGTCGGCGTGGCGATCACCCCGATGTTCACCCGTTTCGACTGCACGATCTGCGACAACTCGTCGATGTGGCGCACGCGCACCCCGCCGAGCACGGTGCCGACCTTGGCGGGGTCGACATCGACGATGCCCGCCACGGGAAAGCCCCGTTCGCCGAACCCGCCGTACCCGGCGAGCGCCTGACCGAGGTTGCCGGCGCCGACGATCACCACCGGCCAGTCGTGGGTGAGGCCGAGTTCGCGGCGGATCTGGTACACGAGATACGGGACCTCGTACCCGACCCCGCGGGTGCCGTAGCTGCCGAGGTAGCTCAGGTCCTTGCGCACCTTGGCGGCGTTCACGCCGGCCAGCTCGGCGAGGCGGTCGGACGAGATCGACTCCACCTGCTCGTCGGCCTGCTCGGCCAGGATGCGCAGATACACCGGCAGACGCGCCACGGTCGCCTCGGGAATGCGGCGGCGGGGTCGGTCGGACGGCATAGCGTCGCCCACCTTAGGGAGACGTGCACACGTTCACAAAGCCCAGCTGGTCCCATCCACTCGGGACCTTTGTCACTGTCGTTCCCCCGCCCGGGCGATACCCCACCCGGTAGCGGGTGCCGGTCAGACCAACGAGCGACGGACGAGCTTGCCGCTCACGTTGCGCGGCAACTCGTCGACGAACAGCACCTTGGTCGGACACTTGTAGCGTGCCAGCCGGTCGCAGGCCCAGTCGATGAGCTGGTCCTCGTCGACGAGCGCGCCGGGTTCGGGGACGACGAAGGCCTTCACCGCCTCACCGTGGTGGGGGTGCGGCACGCCGACCACCCCCACCTCGGCCACACCGGGGTGTTCGGCGAGCACCTCCTCCACCTCGGCCGGGTACACGTTGAAGCCGCTCACGATGATGAGGTCCTTCGCCCGGTCCACCAGGTAGAGGTAGCCGTCGTCGTCGACGGTGCCGATGTCGCCGGTGCGCAACCAGCCGTCGGCGGTGAGCACCTTGTGGGTCTGCTCGGGATCGTCCCAGTAGCCCTGGAACACGTTGGGGCCCTTCACCCAGATCTCGCCGGCGTCGCCGAGCACGACGTCCTCACCCGACTCGTCGACCAGCCGCACGTCGATCCCGTCGAGCACCTTGCCGACCGAGCCATAGCGGGGCGGCATCCCGGCCGAGCTGGTGACGACGGGGGCCGCCTCGGTGAGGCCGTAGCCCTCGCGGATCTCGAGTCCGAAACGATCGTGCAGACGGCGCATCGCCTCTTCCGGCATCCGTGCCGCCCCCGTGAGCGCCAGCCGCACCTCGGCGAAGCTGTCGGCCGGCGCGTCGTCGAAGTGGCTGAACGCGAGCCACAAGGGCGGTGCGCCGGGGACCACGGTGACCTTGCGCTCACGGATGGTGTCGAGCGCGGTGGACGGGTCGAAGCGCTGGACGAGCACGACGGTCGCACCCCGCAGCAGGCTGAGGCCCAGCACGACGTTGAGCCCGAAGATGTGGAACAGCGGCAGCACCCCGTACACCACGTCGCCCGGTTCGATCCGGTTGACCGCCGTCCCCCCCTGCTCGAGGTTCGCGAGCAGGTTGCCGTGGCTGAGCATCGCCGCTCGCGGCGCACCGGCGGTGCCGCTGGTGAACATGAGCGCCGCGATGGTGTCGTCGTCCACGTCCACCACCTCGGCCTGCGGGCTCGACAGCAGCACGGCCAGATCGATCGCTCCCGGGATCGAGCCCGACTCGGTGGCCACGACGTGTTCGACGGTCGGGATCGTCGACCGGTCGATCGCGTTCCAGGCGGCGGCCGCGACCGGCTCGACGATCGCCACCCGGGCGCCGATCTGCGCGACCTCGCGCTGCACCTCCGGGGAGGGGCTGGTGGGGTTGAGCGGCACGACCACGGCGCCGAGACCGATGGTCGCGAGGTAGCCGATCACGAAGTGACGGCCGTTGCCGCAGAGCAGCACGACCCGATCACCGCGTTGCACGCCCAGCTCGGCGAGGCCGCCGCGCAGATGGGCCACCTGTTCACGCAGCGCCCCGTACGTCGTGGGCCGGCTGCGGCTGATCAACGCCACGTGCTGCGCATCGTGGTCATCGATGATGTGTGCCAGATTCACCGCGTCCCCTTTCGGGCCCCCTCAGGCCACCCTGCCCGGCTCGCCCGCCGGCGCCGGCGCCGGCGCCGCAGAGCATACGCCCTCGCCCGCCGGCCCCGCTCGGGCCGGCGGGCGGGGGGACCATCGGGGTCCAGGAAGCCGTGGTCAGGCCTCCTTCGCCGGCAGCGGGCCGAAGAAGCCGACCACGCGACGGAGACGACCGTCGGCTGCCAGCTCCGCGACGTCGAGCCCGGCGACGGCCACGGTGCCGTCCGGGGCGACGAGCTCCCAGCCGTACCGGGCGATGCCGTGGTGGGCGTCGACGCCGGAGGTGCGCACGAACCGGTGATCCGGGTAGTGCGTGAGCACGACGTCGGCCATGGCGGCGATCGCGTCGTGCCCGGTACCGTCGAACGGCGGGTCGAGCAAGGTGCCGGCGGGATCCCACGTCGCGGCGACGAGCTCGGCCCGTCGTGCGGCGTCGGGGCAGGCGTAGGCCTCGAGGTGGCGGTCGACGATGCGGCCGAGTTGATCAGCGGTGGTGTCGGAGGTGGTGTCGGAGCTGGTGTCGGTCATGCCGTCACCATGCGCCCGCGCCGGTCGGCCCGACGATGACCCGTCGGGTCGTGCGGGCGCGGTGCGCATGACCTGTCGGGTCATGGCGGCGCGGCGGTGCGGTCCGTACCATCGGCGCGGATGGCAGCCACCGATCACGCTCGGAGCACGGCCCGGCACCGGGGCCGGGCCGTCGGTGAGCTGGTGCGCGATTGGCGCACCCGCCGCCGGCGCAGCCAGCTCGACCTCGCCCTCGACGTCGGGGTGTCGACACGCCACCTCAGTTGTGTGGAGACCGGTCGTTCCCGACCGAGCCCCGAGCTGGTGCTCGCCCTCGCCCACCATCTCGACGTGCCGCTCCGCGAGCGCAACGCCCTGCTGCTCGCCGCCGGCTACGCGCCGCGCTACGCCGAGCGCGATCTCGACGATCCGGAGATGGCCACGGCTCGCACGTCGATCCAGCGCCTGCTCGACGCCCACGATCCGTATCCGGGCGTGGTCGTCGACCGCGCGTGGAACATCGTGCTCGCGAACGCCGCCGCAGGCGTCCTCGCGGCAGGAGTTCCCGACGAGGTCCTCGGGACGTCGCCCAACGTGTACCGCCTGTGTCTGCACCCACGTGGCCTGGCGCCGCGCACCACCAACTTCGTGGAGTGGGCCGGCCACCTGCTCGACCAGCTCCGCCGGTCGATCGTGCTCACCGACGACCCGGCGTTGGCGGCGCTCGAGGACGAGGTCCGGTCGTATCCGAACGTGGTCGCGATCGCGCCGCTGATCACCGACGCACCGCCCGACGACTCGACGCTCCTGGTGCCGTTCCGCGTGGCCACGCCGCAGGGCGAGCTCTCGATGTTCACCACGCTCACGTCGTTCGGCACCCCACGTGACGTGACGCTGGCCGAGCTCGCGATCGAGCTGTTCTACCCGGCCGACGCCCGCTCGGCGGCGCTGCTCGGCGGGGCCGGGGTCAGAGCCGCAACAACGAGATGATGCCCGCGGCGAGGATCGCCAGCAGCAGCAGGCCGAGCGTGAGGGTGGTGGCGGGACGCATCGCCGCCACGCTACCGAGGCGTCAGCGAGGCCGGAACTGCACCGGGCTCGTCACACCGCCGGCGTCGTCGCCGAGCGGCGCCAGCACCACCTGGCTCCCGGTGTCGATCGCGAGCTCCTCGCTCGCCGCCCGGCGGTCGAGCACCAGCGACACCATGCCCGAGGCGTCGTCGACCAGGCCGACCGCACCCACCCCCACGTCGGCGTAGGTGCGCACCCGGGCGGCCACGCGCACGACCGGTCCGCTGGGACCGGCCGGGTCGCCGGCGAGCACTCGGACCCTCGCACCGAGATGCGCGATGTCGTCGGGGCCGACGTTCAGCTGGCAGTTGCCGAACCGATCGACCCAGAGCACCTCGCACACCAGTGTGTCGCCCTCGTCGCGCGGCAGCGGCACCACCCCCGGCAGCAGCTCGTCGGCGTCGACGGCATCGCCCAGCTCGGCGAGGTCGACCCCCGAGCACAGATGTGCCGCGGCGGGCGCGAACACGTCGCGAGCGGCACACGTGGCGCTCGGCGACGGCAGGTGGAACGCCTCGTTCGACAGCACGACGCAGCGTTCGGCGCCGCCGGCCATCGCGATCGCGGGCGCGAGCAGACCGTTGTCGGGACCGACGAACACCCCCTCCCCACCGGCGACCTCGATCGCGAGGGCCCGACGGCTGGTGCCGACTCCCGGGTCGACGACGGCGAGCACCACCCCGCTCGGCACGTAGGGCACCGCTCGCGCCAGGGCGAGGCTGCCGGCGCGAGTGTCGAACGGCGGGATCTCGTGGGTGAGGTCGAGCACCCGCACGTGCGGGGCGAGGTCGGCGAGCACCGCCTTCACCACCCCCACCGACTCGTCACGGGTGCCGAGGTCGGACAGGAACGAGACGGTGTCGTACCGGCGGGGCATCGGGCGAACGCTAGCGGGCGGAAAAATCGAACGGGCCGGTGCCAACCCCCCGATGGCACCAGCCCGTTCGGCGCAGCCCTTGCGGGGCGCGACTCCTGCTGAGGATTCAGCCGGTGGTCCTACGACCGAGACGAACTGTAGGCGCGCGTTCGCGATGAGAAAAGAGTCACGTCACAAAAACTTCGAAATTCTTCTCGGGACGCGACGCCGGTGTGCTTCGCTGCTCGGTCGGTGTCCCTCCGTTCGGGGGTCCACACCGGGGTGATCGAGCGCTCAAGCGAGCTCGCGGCTGCGGCTGGTGGCGGCGGTGACGGCGTCGAGGAACGCCGCCCGCACCCCGTGCAGCTCGAGCTCGCGCAGCCCGGCGGCGGTGGTACCACCGGGCGAGGTGACCATCGCCCGCAGCCGGGCCGGGTCGCCCTGATCCGCCAGCAGCGCAGCCGACCCGACGAACAGTTGTCGCACGAGCGCATCGGCGACCGGACGAGCGAGCCCGGCGAGCACCCCCGCGTCGATCAACGCCTCGGCGACGAGGAACAGATACGCCGGGCCCGAGCCGGCGAGGCCCGTGACGGCGTCGAGGTGGTGCTCGGGCACGCGTACGACGGTGCCGACGGCGCCCAGGATGCTCTCGGCCCACGCGAGGTCGTCGTCGGTGGCGGCCACTCCACCCGCGATCGCCGCCGCGCCCGCGCCCACCAGCGCGGGGGTGTTCGGCATCGCACGCACGACGGCGACGGCGTCGTCGCCGGCCGCGGCCTCGATCGACGCGGTCGCGACACCGGCCGCGATGCTCAGCACCCGCCGGGCGCCGGCGGCGACGGCCGCGGCGGTGGCGCCGGCGACGTCGTACGGCTTCACCGCGATCACCGCGGCCTCGGCCGCCGGCATCGTGTCGGTGACGAGGACACCGGGGAACCGAGCGGCGAGCTCGTCGCGCCGGGGGGCGAGCACCTCCACGACCGCGAGTTCGTCGGGCTCGGCCCATCGCGCGGCCAGCATCCCGCCGAGCAGCGCCGCGCCCATGTTGCCGCCGCCCACCATCGCCAGCCGTCGCATCGTCATCCGGCCAGGCTAGAGGCCACCGCCGGGCCGAGGATCGACCCGAGGATCGACCCGATGAACGGACGGACGGCACGGCATTCCCCGAACGCGCCGTCCGCCCGTTCGCCGACATAGAGCACGGCGAGGTCGCCGATCCGGAAAAGGCGGGTCAGTCGTCCTCGGACGCGAAGTGCGACGCGTACCCGAGGCGGATGAGCGACGGGAAGGCTTGCTCGACGTAGGCGTACATCGAGCCGATCACCCGGTCGAGTTCGGCCTCGGTGAGGGCCACCAGCGGCAACTCGCCACGCAGGAAGATCGCATCCTCCACACCGATCGCGAAGTGGGCGCCGACGGTGCGTTCGTTGCGGCGGAGCACCTGCTCGTACACCTCGGCCACGTGTTCGAGCGGTGCCGGCATCACGTAGGCCTCGTACTGCAGCGTGCGCTGGCCGAGGGTGAGCCACACCGTGATGTACTCCTTGGCATCGCCGCGCATGCGCACGTACCAGCGGAGGTCGTCGCCGTCGCCCCGGTCGACGGCCTCGATCGCCGGGTTGTCGGCCCGGAAGCCGGCGAGCCACTCGTCGACCTGGCGTTCCACCACGGCGAGGCGACCGTCGTCGAAGACATCGGTCATCGGCAGGCCACCAACTCGCGGACGGTGAGGTCGGCGTACAGGCGGCGCAACCGCACCGCAGCCATCCCCCACGTGTAGTGCAGCGACCGTTCGTGGGCGCGGTGCCCCATCGCCGCCGCAGCGAGGGGGTGTTCGACCAGGTGATCGAGGTGCGCTGCGAAGCAGTCCGGGTCACGGTCGGCGACCAGGTACCCGGTGTGCGCGTGGTCGACGAGGCTGAGCAGACCACCCACGGCACTGGCGACCACCGGGACGCCGCAGGCCGCCGCTTCGAGCGCGACGAGACCGAAGCTCTCGCTGCGACTCGGCACCACGACCGCATCGGCGGCGCGGTAGTAGGTGGACAGGATGTGGTGGGGCTGGGGTGGCACGAACCGCACCCGGTCGCGGACGCCGAGCTCGTCGATCAGGTGCTCGAGATGGCCGACCTCGCGAGTGCCGTCGGCACCGCTCGCGCCGCCGACCACCAGCAGTTGCGCGTCGGTGCGGCGCATCGCCGCGAGCGCTCGCACCGCGACGTCCGGGCCCTTCAGCGGCTGGATCCGCCCGACGAACAGCACCATCGGCCGGTCGGCGGCCACACCGAGCGCCCGGCGTGCGCCGCGACGGTCGCCGGGCGCGAAGAACGCGTGCTCGACCGCGGGCGCCACCACCTCGATCCGGCCGGGCGGGTCGCCGTAGAGCCGGCGGAACTGGCGTTCCTCCTCGTCGCAGTTCACCGAGATCGCGTCGGCGCAGCCGATGATCCGGTCCTCGGCCTCGACCCGCCAGTCGGGCTCGGGATCGCCACCTTCGGCCTTCACCCGTGCGAGGGTGTGGAACGTGATCGCGAACGGCAGGTCGCGTTCGTGCTTGAGCCGGTGGGCCACCTCGCCGCTCAGCCAGTAGTTGGCGTGCAACACGTCGGCGGGGAACTCGCCGTCGAGGTGGCGACGCACCCCGGCGGTGAACTCGTCGATCACCGACGGCAGCTCCTCCTTGCGCAGGTCGTACGGGCCGGCGTGGACGTGGACGACCCGGTGGTTGGGCTCGATCTGCACGACCTCGGGCACGTCGGGCCGGTCGGCGCGGGTGAAGGTGGTGCACTCCACGCCCGCCTGCGCCAGCGACGACACCAGCTCGCGCACGTAGACGTTCATGCCGCCACTGTCGCCCGACCCCGGTTGGGTGAGCGGCGAGGTGTGGAGCGAGATCACGGCCACGCGTTGCACGACGGGTCGAAACCCTATCCACCACGTCGTGATTCCCGCTCGGCGAACGGCGCGCGGGCGGTGCGGCCGCCGTCAGTCGGTCGTGGTGCCGACGAAGCTCTCGTACACCTGGATCAGCGCCCGTCGCTGCTCGGGGGTGAGCGCACGATCGCGAGCGATCGCGTCGCGCACGGCGTTCACGGCGGGATCGTCGGCGAGCAGCCCGGCGCGCACGTACAGCGTCTCGGCACTGATCTGGAGCGCCTTCGCGATCTGCTGGAGGATGTCGGCGCTGGGCTTGCGCAGCCCGCGCTCGATCTGTGACAGGTACGGATTGCTGACACCGGCGAGCTCGGCGAGGCGACGCACGCTCATGCTCGCGGTCTCGCGCTGGCTGCGGATGAACGTGCCGACGTCGGCGAGCCGCCGGTCGAGCTCGTCGAGGCCGGGCACGGGCGGCAGGTGACCGCGCGGCGGTCGATCGTCGTCGGGGTCGGTCGGCATGCGGGGCCCGCTCACTCGTCGGCGAGCAGCCCTTCGATGTCGGCCTCGCCCTCGCGATAGCGGCGCACGAGTTCGGCACTCAGCGCGTCGATGCGGGCGAACAGCGCCTTGCGCTCCTTCGACCGGGCCTGCTCGAAGATGCGCAGGTCGCTGCGCAAGGCGACGATCTGGTCCTCGTCGAGGGAGGGCAGGTCGGCGCCGCCGTGCTCACCCCAGAGCTCCTCGAGCTCGATCGCGAGCGGATGGTCGGACGCGTCCTCCGCCGGGCGCGGTGGCCGGGCCGGGCCACCGGTGAGATGGGTGCCGAGGATGACCGGCAGCTCGCTCGTGATGACCGAGGGATCGTCGCGCCGGTCGCGGCGGCGCATCTCGGCGTCGATGAGGTCGAGTCGGGCCTGGGCGAGGCGCCGCACGTACGACACTGCGTCGTCGTCGTGCTGCAGCGACGCCCGCAGGGTGCGCAGCTCGTCGAGCGGCAGCAGGGTCGGGTCGAGATCGGTCACGCGCATCCTCCACTCACGGGCGGCAGGACCGCCACTTCGTCGGTCGGCGACACCGCCGACGACCGCTCCGCTTCGTCCCCGTTCACCCAGACCTTGCAGGTGGTGAGCACCGATGCGAAGGCCGCACCATACCGGTCGACCGCGCGGTCGAGCACCTCTCCGACCGTCTCACCGTCGAGCACGTCGGAGCCCCTGCCGGCGGCCTCACGGGCCGACGCGAACAACCGGAGCACTGCCATCGGGCGAATCGTACCCAACGGGTCGGGAGTCGGCCGGGTACCGTGCCCGACGATGGCTGCGCCGACCGTCACGACCCGTCTGCTCGCCGTCCGCCACGGCCGGAGCGAGTGGAACGCCGCAGGGCGCTGGCAGGGCCACGCCGACATCGCCCTCGACCACACCGGCGAGCTGCAGGCGGTCGCCGCCACCGAGGTGCTCGGCGGGTTCGACGCCATCTGGTCGAGCGACCTGCGGCGTGCGCACCGCACCGCGCAGATCATCGCCGAGCTGCTCGGGGTGGGACCGGTGCACACCGATCCACGCCTGCGCGAGAAGGACGTGGGTCCCTGGGAGGGGCTCACCAACGCCGAGGTGGAACGCCGGTGGCCGGGCATGCTGGCCACGCGCGATCGCCCGGCCGGGTTCGAGACCGACGACGCCGCCGGCGCGAGGTTCTGTGCGGCCCTGGCCGATCTGGCGTCGACCCATCCCGGCGGCGAGGTGCTGATCGTCAGCCACGGCGGTGTCGTCCGCGCCGCGCAACGCCGGCTCGGCGCCGACCCGCCGCACCTGCCCAACCTGTCCGGGTGTTGGTTCGAGCACCGTACGTGGCCGGATCGCGAGCGGGACGAGCTGATCGCGGGCGACACCGTGCACCTGCTGGTGGACGACGGCCGCGGGTCGGTGGTGCTGTGAGCGCAACCGGGAGAACGGCGACGGGCGAGGCACCCTTCGCCGTGGAGGTGCGCCGGTCGACGCGCCGCCGGCGATCGGTCGGTGCCGAGCTGGTGGGCGACACGTTGCGGGTGACGATCCCGTCGTGGATGAGCCGTGCCGAGGAAGCGCAGTGGGTGCACGAGATGTCGCGCCGGTTCAGCCGCCGGTTGTCGACCGATCGGATCGACCTCACCCGCCGCGCCGCCGGCTTGGCCCGCCGGCACCAGCTCGACCGGCCGGCCACGATCTCGTGGGCGACCGACATGACGACCCGCTGGGGATCGTGCACGCCCGCGACGCGCACTGTCCGCATCTCCGACCGGCTGGCGGCGTTCCCCGACTGGGTGCTCGACTACGTGATCGTGCACGAGCTCGCCCACCTCCGTGAGGCAGGGCACGGCCCGGGGTTCTGGGCGCTCGTGCACCGCTATCCGCGCACCGAACGGGCGATCGGCTACCTGATCGCGAAGGCGGGCGAGTCCGACGAGACCGACGACCTGCCCGACGACGTGCCCGCCGGCGTCTGACCGCGTCGGCGGGCCCTCAGGCGAGCGCGACCGGACGGACGGCCGGACGCGCCGGACGCAGCGATCCGGCGAGCACCGACACACCGATCAGCGTGGCGAGCACCACCACGAGCCACGAACCCATTCCCGGGCTCGACGGGGCATCGCCCACCTCGCTCGCCGCGGGCGCGGCCAGGAGTCGCGCGGGCGCCGCCACGATCACCGGACCCACCTCGTCGCCGACGTCACCGGTGCCGGCGTCGGCCACCAGCGTCGGCGCGGTGCCCGGCGCACCGGGCGCGCCCGACGACGGGCTGGTCGCCGCGACGCGCAGGCCGATCGACAGGTCGACGTCCGATCCGGCATCGAGGACGAACATCTCGGTCCGCCCGAACACCTCGGGGGCGAGATGGCCCGACGGCAGGTTCGACACTACGAGGCGGTAGGCGCGGCCCGCCTCTGCCTCGATCGTGAAGCGGCCGTCGGCGTCGCTCACGTCGACGCCTCGCACGGTGCCCGCCTCGTCGACGAGGTGCACGGTGACACCGCCGACGAACGGCTCGTGCTCGTCGAGCACACGGTCGCCGTCCTCGTCGGACCACACCACGTCGTCGACGAGCACGACCGCGGTGGCGTCGCCGCCGAGGTGTTCGGTGTCCGACAGGGCCTCGGTCGTCCGGACGAACTCCACCTTCGGCGCCGTCCGGCTGCGCACGTCCAGCGGCTGCGGCGTGGCGGGCGACTCGAGGTCGCTCGTCTCGCCGCGCACCATGTACCCGGGAGGTGGGGCGACCGCCGCCCAACACGCGCCGCCACCGATGTCGACGGTCCACGAGCCATCGGCACCGACGACGGTCGACACCGGTGCGGTGTACACGTCGTCGGCGGTGCCCCACGCCCCGTCGTCACCGGCAGCCGTGGCGCACACCACCACGACCAGCGTGCCGGCCGCCTCGGAGGCGTCGGTCGCGTCGGTCGGGCCCCGGTCACCGGCATCGCCCGGCAGGTCGGACGTGTCACCAGGCAGATCGGACGTGTCGGCCGGCGCGGTCGGGGGAGGGGTCGAGGGCGGTGTGCTCGACGAATCCGTGCCCGACGGCTCCGTGCCCGACGGCGAGGTGCTGGACACCGCCGTGCTGGACACGGGCGTCGCGGTGGTGACGACGATCAGGTCGGCGGTGTCGTCGGGAGCGACGCCGCCCGTTTCCGCTGCCGTGGTCGTCGGTGGCGCCACGGCGCCGCCGGTGGCCACCTCGATCGAACCGCTGATGCGACCACCGAGCGACGCCGACGCCTCGCCCGAGGGAACCGCACTCGCCACGGCACCGGCGACCGCCACCAGTGCGGCGGCGCGCAGTCCCATCCGACGCGGGAGCGCCGGCTGGTCGTCGAGCACCACCACGGGACGCACGTCGGCCGGCGCGACACCGGCCACGCCGGCACCGAGGGAGTCGTACGCGGGTTGCAGGACGCAGTACTCCGCGAGCGCGTCGGCCACGTATCCGTCGACGTCGACGAACTCGACACCGAAGCGCTGCTCGCCGCTGAAGTCGATCCGCACGTTGCGCACGACCGCGTCGACCGACGCCGACACCACGCCGGTCGCCGTGGGCAGGACGACGTCGAGACGGCGGCGGCTGCCGACGGTGAGATCGGCGTCGCCGAGCACGCCGGCACCGAGCGGGGTGAGGTCGACCACCAGCGAGGCCCGGTCGGCGAAGGTGCTCGGCAACGACGAGGCGATGCGGGTGGCGCGACGGGTCTGCGCGCGCCGGGCGAGGATCCGCAGTGCGTCGAGGCCGCCGGCGAGCGACCAGAGCGCCACCAGCAACACGCCGGCGGTGTGGTCGGACGGCATCGCCGCGAGCGTGTGGGTGACACGGTCGCTCAGGGCGCGCAGACCGATCACCACGCTGATCGAGCCGATCGCGAGCGCCGGAGCCACGCCGTGGTGCAGACCGAACGCGCTCCCCAGCACGTGGCGTGCGGGATCGGGCCGCCCGTCGGGGGCAAACACGCCCCGCCACGACGCACCGAGCACTCGCATCGACGTACGGACTCGGTCACCGGGCCGCAGCTCGCCGGCCGACAGCAGGTGCAGTGCGGTCGCCGACAGCACGAACCACGGGGCCCACAGCGCCGCGAGCGCGCGGACGTCGGGCTGGAACGGCAGCCGGCCGGACAGCACCACACCGGCGAGCAGCGCGACGACGACGGCCCGACGCAGTCCCGAGAGCGGGCGGACCGCTTGGGCGGTGAGCGACAGTCGCTGGGTGATCGAGAGCTGATTGGGGCGCCAGGCTCCGTGGCGACCGACGAGCAGGTGGCGGGCGGCGCTCGCCTGGCGGGCGCGAGCGTCCTCCACCTCGATCGGCGACGTGAGCGGCGCGGCGGCGACCACCGGGTCGCCGTCACACGCGACGATGCGCCAACCGGCTGCGAACAGCGATGCGGTGAGGTCGGCGGCGACGGTCTCGGACGCCGACCGCACCAGGTCGATCCCACCGATCGCACGCGTGCGGACGAGCGCACCCGTGCCGCTGTAGGGGGCGACGCCCCGGGCGCCGAGCGCCGGGACGAGCGCGCGTCGCTCGAACTGTTGATCGTGACGGCCACCGGCGCCGTGCTCGGCCGAGTCGCCGTCGAGCCCGGTGACGACACCCTGCACCACGGCGACGTGGGGGTCGGCGAGGCAGGGCGAGAGGACGTCGACGGCTCGGGGATGCACCACGTCACCGGCATCGAGCACCAGGAACGCGTCGGTCGTGACGAGCTCGGCGGCGGCTCGGATGCCGTCGACGTCGTCGGTGTCGGTCGCGAGGTAGCGGGCACCGAACTCGACGGCGAGGGTGGCGAGTGCCGCGCTCGCGTGAGGATCGACGACGAGCACCGGTCCCACCGGCCGCGCCGCGAGCAGCGTGGCCCTGAGTGCACCCGGATCGGCGCGCCGGCACCGCACGACCACCTCGACATCGACATCGGCATCGGCATCGGCATCGGGGCGACCGTCGAGTCCGGCGTGGCCGGACCTCGCCGCCGTGGGCCGGGTCCACAGCGCCCACACCAGGAGCGCACACGCCACCCATCCGATCGCCTCCACCGCCAAGGTGGGTGCGCCGAGCCACCAGGGAGCTCCGCCGAAGGTCGCGAACCGCCACCCGAGATGGGCGGCCCCGGCGACGAGCGCCGACAGACCGGCCGCTCTGCCCATGGTCGATCGCGCTCTGCTCATCTCTCGCCCGTGTCCCACCGTGTCGGCTGTCGACCGGCGCGCTCGGCACCGGGCACCCGCGCGGCGCCGGGCACGACAAGGCTTCGGCACGCCCCGTGCCGGACTTGAGCGGTTCCGGACGATCCACGACCCTCCCGCTGGGGCGACCCACGTCCCCCGGGCCCCCGCCGCTATCCTGCCGACCTCGTGGGCACCGCCAAACGCGAACGTCAGAAGGCCAACCGCCAGGCTCGTCTCGAGCAGTTGGCCAAGGAGGCCCGCCAGCAGAAGCAACGCAAGCGCTGGGTCACCGTCACCGTGGTGGTGGGCGGCGCGCTGGCGGTGCTGTTCGGTCTCGCCTGGCTCGTGAACGACGACGAGGACGACACGGCCACCACCACCCCGCCCGTGGTGACCCCCGACCCCGCCGCGACCACCGCCACCAGCGTGCCGGCGACCGACTCGACGGGTGCCGGCGACGGCGCCGCGACGACGACCGAGGTCACCGAGACCACCGCCGCGGCGTCCACCACCGAGGCCACCACCACCACGGTGGCGTTCGAGTACGGCGAGGCGCCGTGCCCGGCCGAGGACGGTTCGTCCGAGATGCCCGACACCTTCGACGGGCCACCCGAGCTGTGCATCGACCCCGAGGCGACCTACACCGCCGAGGTCGAGACCGACAAGGGCTCGTTCACGATCGAGCTCAACACCGGAGGCGCACCGGGCAACGTGAACAACTTCGTGGCGCTCGCCCGGTACGGCTACTACGACGGCGCCGACTGCCACCGCATCATCCAGGACTTCGTCGTGCAGTGCGGCCGTCCCACCGGCCTGCCCGAGAGCGACGCCGAGGCACGCCCCGGCTACTCCGTCGCCGACGAACTGCCGGCCGAGGGCGAGTACAGCGAGGGCGTGGTCGCGATGGCGAACACGGGCTCGCCGAACACGGGCGGCGGTCAGTGGTTCATCATCACCGGCGAGAACGGGGCGTCGCTGCCCGCGCAGTACACGATCCTCGGCACCGTCACGAAGGGCCTCACCAGCACGGTGCAGGCACTCGAGAACCTCGCCGACCCGACCGCCAGCAACGGGGTGCCACCGCTCGCGCCCGTCACGATCGAGTCGATCACGATCACCGAGAGCTGACCCGCCGGACCGGTCGGGTCGGACCGGCCGGGTCGGGCGGGTCGAGCACGTCAGGCAGGCGATGCGGGGAGTTCGCCGCGCACGTCCACCTCGCCGATCGTGCGCCACCCGCCCGCGGACGTCACCAGCGCCGCACCCGTCGACAGGCTCGCCACCGGCGTGTCGGCCATGCCGAGGGTGCGTTGCAGCCGTTCGGCCGACCACGTCTCGACCGCGTGCACCACGGCGAGTCCCGGCACCAGGCCAAGACCCAGTGTGAACGCGCCACCTCGCGGATCGACCATCGGGTCGCACAGCGCCGAGGCGCTGGCACCCACCCCGACCACCAGGCCACCCCGGGAGCGGAGCTCGCCGATCGCCCGCCACAGCGGTGTGTCCTTCAACACCGACCGCAGGTGCAGCGGTTGATCACCGACCAGGTAGACCGCGCACGCGTCGCGCACCACCGCCGCCGCGCCCTCCTCCATCGCCTCGGCGCGGCGCAACACCATCAGTGCCTCGACCTCGCACGCCACACCGGACACGGTGAGGCGTTCGGCCCATCCGAGCGCCGCCGCCACGAGACGTTCGGGATGCTCGAAGGCGTCGGCGGTGGGCAGCACGACCACACGACCGGCGATCCCGGCCTGCCGTACCTCGCCGATCAGCGCGGCGTCGAGCTCGTCGTTGGCGGTGAAGGGCCCGCCTCCCTGCAGTGCGATCACGCCGGCCATGTGCGCAGCGTAGGTGCTCCGCGGGCGTCAGGGCTCGGACAGGAACGACCGGGCGAGCGACTCGATCGTGTGGTCGTCCACGCCGATGCTGGTGAGGTACGTCCCGATCGAACCGTGCTCGGCGTCGACCACGGCGAGCACGTCGGCGAGCGCGTCGGGCAGCGCGGCGAAGAACGCCGACGGCACTTCGGCGAACCTGGCCGCGAGCTCCGGATGAGTTCGGGTCGCCCACTCGCGCATGCGCACCATGGCGTCGGCCGTGAGTGCGTAGTCGGCCAGCACCACCGTCCGCGGCACCCCGAGAGCGCTCAGCAGCAACGCCGCGAGAAGGCCGGTGCGGTCCTTGCCGGCAGCGCAGTGGAACACCGCCGGCAGGGCCCCGGGCGCCGCCAGTGAGGTGATCGCATCGGCGAACCGTGGCGCTCCCTGCGCCAGCATCTCCGTGTAGGCCCACACCAGGAACTCGTGGGCCTCGGCGTCGACGTGTGCCTCACGATCCCACGTGGTGTCGATGACGGGGTGATGCGCGAAGGCCACCTCGACCTCGTGGTGGGGGAAGGTGCCCTGCTCGTCGAGCTCGGGCTGGCTGCGCAGGTCGATCACGGTCCGCAGCCCGATCGAACGCACGACGTCGACGTCGGCCGGCGTGAGCCGGTGCAGACCATCGGCACGGAAGATCGTCCGCCACCGGGTGATCATGCCGTCGCGCGCCGGGTAACCGCCGAGGTCGCGGAAGTTGTGCACCGCGTCGAGCGCGACCAGACGTCGCGGGTCGACGACGGGATCGACGAGACCCTGTTCCATCGCCCCGACGGTACCGACGGCAGATGACGCTCCGATGCGGACACAGGTGAACGGGTGGTGAACGGCGCCGCACACCGGGCACCTCGCACCCGCTGCGGGGTCAGTCGAACGCGTCGAGTGCGGCTCGGGCACGCGCCCACACGCCGGGTAGCACGGGTTCGACGTGGGGGGCGTTGCGCTCGACCACACGCTCGCGGGTGATGCCGTGCTCGCGCCAGGTGGTGCCCCCCTCGGCGAGGTTGAGCAGCATCGGGGCCATCCGGTCGATCGCCATCACATAGCGCGCCTCAGGGGTGTCGCCGCGCTCGTACTCGTCCCACAGCTCGCGCAGGTGGCGCGCCGCCGCCTCCGGCAACAGCCCGAACAGGCGGTCGGCGGCGGCCTGCTCTCGTTCGACCTTGCTCGCGAGGTGCTCACCCTGGTCGTAGGCGAAGGTGTCGCCTGCGTCGATCTCGACGATGTCGTGCGCGAGCGCCATCGCGACCGCACGGGCCACGTCGACCGGTTCGGTGGCGTGACCGGCGAACACGAGCGCCGCCATCCCGAGGTGCCACGAGTGTTCGGCGGTGTTCTCGCGGCGCGACCCGTCGGCCAGGCGGTTGCGGCGCTCCACCCCCTTCAGCCGGTCGAGCTCCATGAAGAACGCGATCGTGAGCTCGACGTCGGCATCGGTCATGGGCGGTGGAGCGTCGGCCATGCCGACAGCTTGCCAGCGCGCACCGTCGCCTTGGGAGAAGTTACCGGTGAGTAGCTATCGTGCGGGCCATGACTGAGATCAAGCGGGTGGGGGTGCTCGGGTCCGGGATCATGGGCTCGGGTCTGGCAGAGGTGATGGCGCGGTCGGGCTACGAGGTCGTGGTGCGATCGCGGTCGCAGGCGTCGGCCGACGCGATGGTGGCCTCGATCGACAAGGGCCTCACCAAGGCCGTCGAGCGCGGCAAGGCCACCGAGGACGAGAAGGCGGCCATCCTGGGCCGGATCTCGGCCACCGACCATCTCGGTCGGGTGGCCGACTGCGATCTCGTCATCGAGTCCGTCGTCGAGGACCTCGCGGTGAAGAAGGCACTCTTCGTCGAGCTCGAGGAGATCGTGAAGCCCGAGGGCATCCTCGCCACCAACACCTCCACGCTGCCGGTCGTCGAGCTCGCGATGGTGACCAAGCGGCCCGCCCAGGTGTGCGGCATCCACTTCTTCAACCCGGCGCCGGCGATGAAGCTCGTCGAGGTGATCCGCCCGATCACGGCCAGCGACGACACGATCGCCGCCGCGATGGCCTTCGCCACGTCGTGCGGCAAGGACGCGGTCGAGGTGAAGGACCGCGCCGGCTTCGTCGTCAACGCGCTGCTCTTCCCCTACCTCAACAACGCCGTGCGGATGTGGGAGACGGGCACCGCGTCGATGGAGGACATCGACACCGCGATGAAGGGCGGCTGCAACTTCCCGATGGGGCCCTTCGCCCTGCTCGACCTGGTCGGTCTCGACACGTCGCTGTCGATCCTGGACGCCCTGTACGCCGAGTTCCGCGACCCCAACTACGCAGCCGTGCCCTCGCTGCGTCGCATGGTCGCCGCCGGCCACCTCGGCCGCAAGACCAAGCGCGGCTTCTACAGCTACTGACCCACCTCGTTCTGGTCGCGCATCTTCACGCTGAGCGTGAAGATGCGCGACCAGAACCACGGTGATTTCCGGATCGGCGAGGTCGCCGCCCTTCTTTGACGGCGTGCAGATGACACGCCTTCACGCCTTCGCCCGCACCCATCACGGGCTGATCGACGTCACGACCGCCGACCGACTCGGTCTCTCCCTCGCAGCGTGGTACCGAGCGCTCGACGGCGGTCCCCTCGAACTCGTCCATCCCGGTGTGGCGCGCATCGCCGGCGCTCCGGTCACCCGCGAGCAACTGATCCTCGCCGCCGTCTGGGCCTGCGGGCCCGGGTCGATGAGCTCCCACCGGTCGTCGGCGCTCGTCTGGGGGGTCCGGCGGCCGATGGACGACCCCGTCGACGTGATCGTGCCGGCTCGATCGCGCAGCGCGCGGATCGAGGGTGTGGTCGTCCACCACCCTCGCGACCTGGTCGATCTCCGACCGGTGGTACGTGGTGGGATCCCGACGACGTCACCGACACGGATGCTGCTCGACCTCGGCGCGGTCGATCGAGCCGGCGTCGTGTCGGCGCTGACGGAGATCCTGCGGACCCGGGTCGTGTCTCATCGCTCGATCGCCGCCTTCCTCACCGAGCACCGGGGCAAGGGTCGTCACGGGGTCCGCGCCCTCGAGCGGGCGCTCGACGCCGTCACGATCGACGGTCGCATGACCGACAGCCCGCTCGAGCGACGAATGCACGCGCTGCTCGCGGCCTTTCGACTCCCGCCGTGCGAGTTCCACGCCCAGTGCGCCGGCTACGAGGTCGACTTCCGGGTGAGCGGCACGCACATCGTGATCGAGTGCGACGGCTGGGGCGTCCACGGCGCCGACCCCGAGCAGTTCGACTTCGACCGTCGACGCGGCGCCGATCTCGCCGCGGCCGGCTTCGTGCAGATCCACGTCACGTGGGCGCAGGTCACGAGGGAACCTGCGCAGGTCGCCCGACGCATCGAGGCCGTCATCCGGCAGTGGGCACCCGACGTCCTCGCGCTCCATCGGGCCGCAGAGAAGCGTTCTGGTCGCGCATCTTCACGCTGAGCGTGAAGATGCGCGACCAGAACGATGGGTGCGGTCGGGCATGATCAATGCGTGGACTGGCGGTCGGCACATCCGATGATGCGGCCCGTCGAACCGTGGCCGTCGCGGTGGCGGTTGCCCGACCCGAACGACGCCGATCGACACGGGCTGTGCGCCGTGGGCGCCGACCTCGAACCGGGGACCCTGCTCGCGGCGTACCGTCACGGGTTGTTCCCGATGCCGGTCCGCAAGAAGCTCGTCGGATGGTGGTCGCCCGATCCGCGCGGCGTCCTGCCCCTCGACGGGCTGCGAGTGAGCCGGTCGCTGCGCAAGAGTTGCGCCCGGTTCGAGATCCGATTCGACACCCGCTTCCGCGACGTGATGCAGGCGTGCGGCGACCCTCGCCGCCCGCACGGTTGGATCAACGCAGCGTTCGTCGACGCGTACGAGCGGCTGTTCGAGCTGGGGTGGGTGCACTCCGTGGAGGCGTATCGCGACGGCGAACTCGTCGGCGGACTGTACGGGGTGCGCATCAACGGGTTCTTCGCCGGCGAGTCGATGTTCTCCCACGTGACCGACGCCTCGAAAGTCGCGCTCGTGGCACTCGTCGAGTGGTTGAACGACACCGCTGCGACGCTGCTCGACGTGCAGTGGACGACCGACCATCTGGCGAGCCTCGGTGCGGTGGAGGTGCCTCGGGCGGCGTACCTCTCGCTGCTGCGCGAGGCGGTCGCCGCCTGAGGCCCTCACAGTGGTCCCGCCACCGAACTGCGCTCACGCCTGGCAAAGGTGCGGGGCCGACGGCCCGAAGGCCGCCGGCCCCAGCGTCCGGCATGCAGTCGGACCGCCGAAATCCGACTCACGCTGGTTCCGCCCGCTCCCAGGTCGCTCGTGCGAGCTCTGGGATGTGCACCGTTGCGCCGAAATGATCGGAACATCTGCGGCGCACCTTGAGCGGTTCTTGAAGAGATTGTCGCGTTTCCTGCCGGTTGCCGCGGCGTGCCTGCTGGTGGCGTGCTCGCTGGTGGCGTGCGCCACCGACGCCGCCACCGACGCCGCCACCGCGGTGCCGTCCGAGCGCGTCGCCGCACCGGAGCTGCCACCGCCGCTCGCCCGCATGCTGAGCGACCGGCCGGCGCCGCCGATCGACGCCATGGAGGTCTGGGTCTGCGACGTCCCCGCCGGCGCGACCGCAGCGGTGTACGGCGGCCTGACTCTGCGTGAGCCCCTCACCGCCGACGGCATCGTCGCGGCGATCGGCGAGCGCCTGCACACCTACGTCGGCACCGTGTCGGGCGGTCGCACCGATCTGCGGCTCGTGGCCGGCGGCACCGTGACCATGGGCGTCGACGACGACGACGATGCCTGTGCCGAGGCGTCACTCGCCCGATCGTCGGGCGAGGCCGACGTGGTGCTGGCGGTCGCGACGGCACAGCACGACCTCGGCCAGCCAGGTGGACGGGGCCGCCCGGGCAGTTCGCTCACCTGCACCGAGTCGTGCTCCGCCGCGGCGACGGGACGCGCGATCGTGATCGGCGCCAACGACTTCCACGACTCGTGGGGCGAGGTGCCGCTGCTCGACCTCATCGAGCACGAGTACGGGCACACCCTCGGCCTGCCGCACTCGGGCACCGAGCAGCCGGGTGACGACGAGTACATCAGCGCGATCGACCTGATGAGCAACAGCGCGGCACCACGTGACGTCCACCCCGATCGACGCGACGGCCCGCTGCCCCTCGCGATCGACCTCGTCGACGTCGGGTGGCTCGCGCTCGACCAGGTGGTGGTCCCCCGGGCGGGCGCCGAGACGATCGACGTCGAACTCACCCCCACGTCCGACCCGCGCGAGTCGTCGGGTCCACGACTGCTGGTGCTGCCCGTGGACGAGCACCGGATGGTGAGCGTCGAGTTCCGCGTACCCGTCGGTCTCGACGACCATCTGCCGGAGGCGGGCGTGGCCGTGCACCGGATCGACGACCGTGCGGGCGGTGGTGTGCTGCGTGTCCAGGTGCCCCTGCACACCGACGTCGTGCCGTTCACCGACCTGCTCGGAGCAGGCGACGTGCTCGAGCGTGACGGCTGGCGGATCGAAGTGCGCGCCGTCGGTGCGACCGCCCACCTGGCGATCACACCTACCGACGGGTAACAATCGCGCCCATGGCGACACGTGACGAGCCCTGGTTGATGCGCACCTACTCGGGCCACTCGACGGCGAAGAAGAGCAACGAGCTGTACCGCACCAACCTCGCGAAGGGCCAGACCGGCCTCTCGATCGCGTTCGACCTGCCCACCCAGACGGGTTACGACCCCGACTCGGCGATGGCGCGCGGGGAGGTCGGCAAGGTCGGCGTGCCCGTGGCACATCTCGGCCACATGCGCACCCTGCTCGACGGCATCCCGCCGGGCACGATGAACACGTCGATGACGATCAACGCCACGGCCGCCTGGCTGCTCGCGTTGTACGTCGCCAATGCCGAGGAGCAGGGCGCCTCGTCGACGGCGCTGCGCGGCACCACCCAGAACGACATCGTCAAGGAGTACCTGTCGCGGGGCACGTACATCTTCCCGCCCGAGCCGTCGAAGCGCCTGATCGTCGACATGGTGGCCTGGTGCGCGAACCACGCCCCGAAGTGGAACCCGATGAACGTGTGCTCGTACCACCTGCAAGAAGCGGGCGCCACGCCGGTGCAGGAGATCGCGTTCTCGCTCGCCACGGCGATCGACGTGCTCGACGCCGTGCGCGAGAGCGGCCAGGTGCAACCCGAGCAGTTCGCCCAGGTGTTCGGCTCGATCTCGTTCTTCGTGAACGCCGGCATCCGCTTCGTCGAGGAGATCTGCAAGCTGCGCGCGTTCACCGACCTGTGGGACCGCATCGGCCTCGAGCGCTACGGCGTCACCGACGCGAAGGCGCGCCGCTTCCGCTACGGCGTGCAGGTGAACAGCCTCGGCCTCACCGAGGCGCAGCCCGAGAACAACGTGCAGCGGATCGTGCTGGAGATGCTCGCGGTCACGCTGTCGAAGAAGGCTCGAGCTCGCAGCGTGCAGCTCCCCGCGTGGAACGAAGCGCTCGGGCTGCCGCGCCCGTGGGACCAGCAGTGGTCGTTGCGAATGCAACAAGTGCTCGCATTCGAGACCGACCTGCTCGAATTCGGCGACATCTTCGACGGCTCGACCGTGATCGAGGCCAAGACCGCCGAGCTGCGCGACGCCGCGTGGGCGGAGCTGCAGGACGTGCTCGAGCGCGGCGGCGCATTCGAGGCGGTGGAGGAGCTGAAGGGCCGACTGGTGCGATCGATGGCCGAACGCACCCGCCGCATCGAATCGGGTGAGCAGGTGGTGGTGGGCGTGAACGCCTACACCGAGACCACCGAGTCGCCCCTCGGCGGCAGCGACAACATCCTCACCGTCGACCCGGCCGTCGGTGCCGAGATGACCGACGACGTGCGGTCGTGGCGGGCGTCGCGCGACCAGGCGGCGGTCGACGCCGCGCTCGACGACCTCCGCCGCGCCGGCGAGGACGGCAGCAACATCATGGGTCCGTCGATCGCACTGGCGAAGGCCGGCGGCACCACCGGCGAGTGGGCCTCCACGTTGCGCGACGTGTTCGGTGAGTACCGCGCCCCGACCGGCGTGTCGGCAGCGGTGGGCAAGCGTCCGGGCGAGCTGGCCGAGGTGGCCGAGTTCGTGAAGACGATCCAGGGTGGCCCACCGAAGTTCCTGGTGGCCAAGCCAGGCCTCGACGGGCACTCCAACGGCGCCGAGCAGATCGCCGTGGCGGCACGCGACGCCGGGATGGAGGTCGTCTACGCCGGCATCCGATCGACGCCGGAGCAGATCGTGTCCGCCGCTCGCGACGAGGACCCCGACGTGATCGGGGTGTCGATCCTGAGCGGCTCGCACCTCGAACTCGTCCCCGACCTGCTGCGGCTGATGGCCGACGAGGGCGTCGATGCCCCGCTCGTCGTGGGCGGGATCATCCCCGAGACCGATCGTCAATGGTTGCTCGACGCAGGGGTCGCCGCCGTCTACACGCCGAAGGACTTCCAGCTGTCGAGGATCATGCGCGACGTCGCCGACCTCGCCGTCGCCCACCGAGGCTGAACCGGACGTCGAACGTCCGCATCGCCTGGTAGCCACGGCGCATGCTCACCACTGCAGCACTCCCTCCCTCGCGACGCGCACACGTCGAGACCCGGCTCGCCACCAACCTCATGGCGTGGCTCACCACCGTCGGGCCGACGGGCCGGCCCGACTGCGTGCCCGTCTGGTTCCTCGCCGGCGACGACGGACGCTTCCTCGTGTACAGCCAGCCGGGCAAGGCGAAGTTGCGCAACATCGCCGCCAACCCGGCCGTCGCCCTCGGGCTCGACGTCACCGACATCGGCCGCGACATCATTCGTGTCGAGGGGACGGCCGCGCACGCGCCCGACCACCCGCGTGCGGACCAGGTGCCGGCCTACGTGGCCAAGTACACCGAGCGGATCGGGGCGATCTTCGGCACCGTCGAACGCTTTGCCGAGCTGTTCTCGGCACCGATCGTCGTCACGCCCACCCGGCTGCACGCCTGACCGCGCCGTTCGCCCCGGACGGGGGTCGGATGGTGGCGGGTTCGGGCGGTGACGGGGATCAGACGGTGACGGGCTGCTGGCTCTCGATCCAGCGCTCGAGCACCGGGCCGCTCTCGAAGCTGGTGATCAGCGCGTAGCGCGGGTGGTCGTGGTTGTGCACCACCACGTGCCAGAGGCGCTGGGTGTCGACGGTGAAGCGCGACCACTGCGGCAGCGGCACGCGCACCTCGGTGTCGGGGTCGGGGGTGCCGTCGGGCAGCGAGTCCATCAGTAGCATGTAGCTGTCGGGGTCGTCGGTGAGCTCGATCCAGTTGCGCACCACCCAGCCGGTGCCCTCCGGGTTGAAGCGGTTGTTGTCGTCGCGGTGGATCGACTTGAGCGCCTGGTCGTGATCCTGCGGCTGGAGCTTGATGATCCGCACACGACCGAAGTTGGCGCCCACCCCGGCGATGTAGTCGCGCAGCGTGGGGGCGTGCTCGGCGTTGGGCGTCCACAGGGCGTCCTTGTCGCACTTGCCCTTGTCCCAGAAGCCACGGCAGTCGAGCT
This sequence comes from Acidimicrobiaceae bacterium, assembly GCA_020637235.1. Classification (GTDB taxonomy): domain Bacteria; phylum Actinomycetota; class Acidimicrobiia; order Acidimicrobiales; family Ilumatobacteraceae; genus VFMC01. Next base: position 147,554 of record JACJWG010000002.1, read on the forward strand.
GACCGTCGGCCGACGCGAGCGGGGCGAAGTTGGTGTCGCCCCCGCTCTTCCAGTCCATGTACTCGAGCCGCTCCCACTCCTCGGGCGACACCGTGAACGGCAGCGGGCTCATCGCCACGAAGCCGGTCTCGGCGAGCATCGGCATCCGGTAGTGGTCCGTGTCGCGGGGGATCGACACGCTCCAGTGGTCGGTGGTCGGCCAGAACGTCATGGCACGAGACTACGCCCGCCGAACCGGCACGTCCCGGGCACGAGGTCCCATGTCACGCTGCGCGGTCGACCGCGATCCGCGGCCGCCAGGCCCGATGGAACGTCAGCCTGCGGTGGTCGACGTGGGCGGCAGCGTCGTGGTGGTCGTCGTGGTGGTCGTCGTCGGGATCGTGGTCGGCGCCGGGATGTCGAGCACGTCGCCGACCTCGATGTGGTCGGGGTCGAGGATCGAGTTCAGCGTGATCAGCTCCTGGTAGTCGACCCCGAACTGGTCGGCGATGGTGCGCAGGCCGTCGCCGGGCGCGATCTCGTACTGGATCGGGATGTACTCGGTGGTGGTGGTCACCGGGATCGTGGTGGTGGTGGTCGAGTTGATCGGCGGCAGGGTGCCGGCGGCCCCGTCGCCGCCGTCGTCACCGCACGCCGCCATCGCCAGCGGGAGGCCGGCGAGGACCAGCGAGAGCGTCACCAGCCCTCGTCTCTCCATGGCGGCGCACACTACTGGCGGATGCCCGGCGCGCGGGAGCGGACCCGTAGTCTCGACGTCATGGCTCTCGGCGACTACCCCGGTGTGGTGACGCCCGCACGCGAGTACCACCTCGACGCGGGCGGCGTGCAGATCGCCGTGCACGAGTGGGGGTCGGAGACCGCCGATCCGCTCTTCTGCGTGCACGGCGGGTTCGACTTCGCCCGTACGTACGACGTGTTCGCCCCGAAGCTCGCCGCGGCCGGCTGGCGGGTGATCGCCTGGGACCAGCGCGGCCACGGCGACAGCGCCCACGCGGCCCTGTACTCCTGGGACGGCGACCTGCGCGACGCGATGGCGGTGATGGACGCGATCACCCAGCGCCCGGCCCCGGTGATCGGCCACTCGAAGGGTGGGTCGTTGATGATCCAGCTCGCCGACGCCGAGCCGTTCCGCTTCAGCCACCTCGTCAACCTCGACGGCATCCCCTACAAGCGGGCGATCCCCGACGCGAGCGAGCACGAGCGCACCCGCATGGCGGCGAGCGAGATCACCGGCTGGCTCGACCACCGTCGCCGCACCGCTACGAGCGAACGCAAGCCGGGCACGCTCGACGAGCTCGCCCACCGTCGTGGCCGGATGAACCCGCGGCTGTCGTTCGAGTGGTTGTGCCACCTCGTGACGGTCGGCGCGTTCGAGCGCGACGACGGCTGGCGCTGGAAGATCGACCCGTCGATGCGCTTCGGCGGCTTCGGCCCCTGGCGTCCCGAGTGGACGATCACGCGCCTGCCCGGCCTGCCGATGCCGTTCCTCGGCATCCTCGGGCGCGAGCAGGAGGAGATGGGGTGGGGCACCCTGCCACACCACGTGTTCCCGTACCTGCCGTCGGGCGGTCGCTGCGAGGTGCTCGACGACGTCGGCCACTTCGTCCACATCGAGCAGCCCGACCTGGTGGCCGGCATGGTGCTCGACTTCCTCGGCGGTGCGTCATGAGCGGCAACGCCTCGCACCCGGTGACGATGCTCACCCACAACAAGGTGCAGCTCGCCCTGCACGAACTGCGCGGCGGCGAGGGACGGGCACTGCTGTTGCTGCACGGTCTCGGCGAGCAGTCGCCCGACACCGTGCCGGCCTGGGCCGGGTCGTGGCCCGGCCCGGTGCACGCGCTCGACTTCACCGGCCACGGTCGCTCCACCGTGCCGGCCGGCGGCGGCTACAACGCCGAGATCCTGCTCGCCGACGCCGACGCCGCGCTCGCCCACCTCGGCGAGGTCACCGTCGTCGGTCGGGGCCTCGGCGCCTACGTGGCACTGCAACTCGCCGGCGCCCGCGCGGCCCAGGTACGCGGCGCCGTGCTCTGCGACGGGCCGGGTTTGGCCGGTGGTGCGATCGGGCCGACGTCGCAGTTCTTCGTCACGTTGCCGCCGCGGCCCACACCGCCCGACCCGTACGCGCTGTTCGAGATGTCGCGCGACCTCCGCCCGCCCGACTACGCGACCCTCTTCGTGCGTCTGGCGCTCGAAGGGTCGGGCCTCGACGAGCCGATCGCCGTCACCAACGTCGTGAAGCCGCCCTGGCTGGCGGCGGTCGCCGACGCGGTCGGTGTCCTGAGCACCACCTTGCCCGAGGCGATCGCGGCGTACGCCGGGCTGCCGTCCTGAGCCCGGACGCCCGAGGGGCGTGGCGCGACACACCTGGGTAGCCTCTCGGCATGCGACCGGTGCTGATCGCCCTGGCGGCGTTCGTGGCGATGGAGCCGATCACCGCGCTCGTGCACCGAGCGGTGATGCACGGCGCGGGCATGGTGTTGCACCGCAGCCACCACCGTCGGGTGAAGCCTGGCGAGTCGCCCCGACGGCTCGAGGCCAACGACGTCTTCCCCGTGGTGTTCGCCGCGGTCGTGATGCTCGGGCTCGCCGTCGGCTTCAACGTCGACGGTTGGTCGGTGCTCGTACCGATCGGCGTCGGTGTCACGGGGTACGGCGCGGCCTATGCGCTGGTGCACGACGTGTACATCCATCAGCGGCTCGGCTGGTTCGGCGGCCGCCGGCTCCCGGTGTTCGAACAGCTCGCGGCGGCGCATCGCCGCCACCACGACGAGGGAGGCGCGCCCTACGGGATGCTGGTGCCGCTGCCGGTGCGGCGCGCTCAGGTGGCGCGCAGCGGATCGCGCCCGTCCCACGAACCGGTCGAGTCGTAGGGCTCGAAGCGGGCGAACAGCTCCTCGCCGTACCAGTGCTCGCGCCGGGTCCGCTCCACGACCTCACGATGGCGAGGCGCACCGGTCGCGTACGCGCGGGCTGCGGCCAGGTCGCGCCAGACGCTGAACGTGCCCAACCGTCCGACCGGCGCCTCGCCGATGCCCACCACGGCGAGCAGGCCGTCGGCATCCTGCAACTCGGCGCTGACGGGGATCCCCGCCGTGCGGAACGGTCGCCACGACCGGGCGCGCACGTCGGCCCGGGTGACGATCACCACCGGCCCACCGTCGCCGGTGGCGGGCTGCAGTTCGTCGAGCACCCGTGTCCCCCGCCAGGCCCCGTGTCCGCCCGCGCCGCGGAGTCGCACGTGCCAGGCCTCGTCCGCCGCCGCCCAGCGACCGGCCATGTGCTCGTGGAACGCGTCGAGCGCCTCGTCGTCGTCCCAGATGGCGAACAGGGCGGTGCGATGCAGGTCGGCACCGGGCCCGGTGTCGCTGCCGGCGCCGGTGCCGAGGAGGCGCCAGAACCGCAGACCCTGCACGTCGCGCAGGCGGCGCCGGTCGAGCCCGAGCCGGGCCATCGCCCGCAACGCCTGATCGACGCGCACGAGGTGGAACGAGCCGACGCCGGGCGACCGCTCACCGTCGTCGCGGCGACGAGCGGCGGAGCAATCGGCGGCGGGACGAATCGGCACGACCGTCAGGATGGCAGCGCCCCGGCGCTGCCGCCACCCGCAGGGCCCCGGCCATGACCACTGCACCCGGCGTCGTGGCGGTCGTCGGCGCCGCGGCCTATCTGATCGGGTCGGTGCCCGTGGCCGGGCTCGTGGCGCGGCGCCGCGCCGGCCTCGACCTGCGCGACGTGGGTGACCGCAATCCCGGCTACTGGAACGCGAAGGAGACCCTGGGGCGACGGGCCGCCGCCCCGGTCTTCGTCGGCGACGTCGCGAAGGGCGCCATCGCGGCGGTGATCGGCCGGCTCGTCGCCGCGGAGGGCGACTGGTGGCTCGGCTACGTGGCCGGGTTCGCGGCGATGGTGGGACACGCCTGGCCCGTGTTCGCCCGCTTCCGCGGTGGGCGCAGCGTGCTCACCTTCGTCGGGGCGGCGTGCGTCGTGTCGCCGGTGACCGCGGCGGTCGCGGTGGGCGTGCTCGGGGTGGTGACGGTGTGGCGGGGCTTCGCGTGGGGCGCTCGTGCCGGCGTGGCCGCGTTCCCGTTGGTGCAGCTCGTCGTCGACGGCCCGTACCGCACGGCGGCGACCGGGTGCCTGATGACACTGATCGGGATCAGGTTCGCGTTCGCGTCGCGTACGAGCGCCCCCGCCACGGCTGACGGGGGCTGACGATCCCGCGCACGAGCGCGGCCACCGCAGCGGTGTCCGCCAGCGGCGACAGCCAGTACGCCGCGCCGCCGCCCCGGTATGCGCGGCGGGTACCGGCCAGTGTGCCGGCCCGCACCGCCACGAGCACGAGGTCGACGACGTCGCCGCGCCGCAGCAGCAGTCGTGGCAGTGGCGAGGCCTGGGCGATCGCGACCACGACGAGATCGAGCACCTGCCGCCATCGCGGCTCGACACCGGGCAGTGCGAGCGACCGTGCCCATCCGCGCCACGTGCTCGGACCGTCCGGGTACATCTCGGTGGCGAGCAGTTCGGCACCGTCGAGCATCGTGACCCGCCAGCCGCGTGCGGCCAGGTGACGTGCGAGGGCGACATCCTCGACCACCTCGCCGGCGACCGGCTGCAGGCCGCCCGCCCGCAGGAACGGCACCCGCGGGAACGCGGTGCACTGACCGTTGGCCAGCTGCCGGTGCGGCGCGGTGCGTGCCGTCGACCCGGGCGGGCCGAACCGGTACACGAGCGTGGTGAGCAGGGCCGGGTGCAACCAGGCCGCGCCGGCGGTGGGGCACTCGAAGCGCCCGCCGACGCTCACGAACTGCAACCCGTCGGCGAGCGCCCGGTTCACCAGCGTGCGTGGCAGCTCGGGATCGGGACGGGTGTCGGCGTCGAGGGTGACGACCCAGTCGCCGCGGGCGGCGCGCACCCCCTGGTGCACCGCCCATGCCTTGCCCGCCCAGCCGTGCGGGAGCTGGGTACCGGGCACGACGACGGCGCCTGCGGTGGTGGCGAGTTCGGCGGTGCCGTCGGTGCTCTCGTCGTCGACGACCAGGACCTCGGACACGCCGGGTGCTCCGACCACGGCGGCGAGGAGCGGACCGATCCGAGGCGCCTCGTCGCGTGCGGGCACGACGACGCTGATCGAGGGCAGCTCCGTGCCGCCACCGACGACCTCGAGCAACCCGGCTGCCGTTGCTGCGTCGTCACGACCGAGAGGTGGGCGACGGCGTGCGGCACGGGCGAGCCGCGCGATCGCGATCGTCGTCGCGACGCCGCGCGCGACCGACCAGGGGGTCGGTGCCGGCAGCAGGTGGCGTGCCAAGCGGGCGGTTCGGCGGGTCACAGGCGTGATGGTGGTGAAGGGGTGCGTGGCGACGACCTGCGGACGGACTCAGCGCAGGTCGCGGTCGATCATCTCGTCCACGATACGGGCACCGAGGGTGACGAGCGGGAGACCCCCGCCGGGATGGCTGCTGCCGCCGACGAGGTAGAGGCCTCGCCGGGCGCCTCGATTGCGCGGTCGGACGAACGCCGCTCGTCGCCCGTCGGACGAGGTGCCGTAGATCGAACCGCCCGGCGAACGGAAGCGCCGTTCGAGGTCGGCGGGGGTGATCGTCTCGGTGCAGGCGAGCCGGCCGCGCAGATCGACACCGTGGTCGGCGAGCCGCCCGAGCACGTGGTTCGTCGCCGCGTCGCGATCGATCGCGGCGCCCGATGGCACGTTCACGAGCAGGAACCAGTTCTCGTCGCCGGCGGGGGCCTGGCTCGCGTCGGTGACCGAGCTCACGCAGGCGTAGATCGTCGGGTCGTCGGGCAGGCGACCGGCGTCGAGGTCGTCGTACTCGCGCCGGTAGCTGCGGCTGAACCAGATGCCGTGGTGGGTGATGTCGGGGGTGCGGCCTCGCACGCCCGCGCAGATCACGAAGCCGCTCGTCGACGGCGTCGCCCGGCGCACCGCCCGCAGCGCGCCCGCGTCGGGCAGCAGGTCGCGGTACAGGTGGGTGGCGTCGGCGTTGGCCACCACCACGTCGGCGTGCTCGATCCGACCGTCGGCGAGCTGCACGCCGCGGACGGCGTCGGCGGTGGCGATCACCGAGCGCACCTCACTCGCGCACTCGATCCGCACCCCCACCCGTTCGGCCACCCGCACGAACGCGTCGCGCAGCGCGCCGAGCCCGCCCATCGGGTACCAGCATCCGTACTCGTGCTCGACGTGGGCGATGCACGCCAGGGTGGCCGGCGCACGGTACGGCGACGAGCCGCTGTAGGTGGCGTAGCGGCCCGCCCACTGGGCCATCTCGCGGTCGTCGCCGAAGGCGGCCTCCGCCGCCTCGTGCAGGGTGCGCAGCGGGTCGATGTCGAGCAGGTCGCGAGGGCGGCGCATCCGGCGGGTGAGCGACCACGGCCCGCTCATCGGCCCGGCGAAGAAGGTGCGCTCGCTGACCTCCCAGATCGTGCGGCCCCGTGCGACGAAGTCGGCCCACCCCGGCACGTCGCAGCCGGCGTCGGCGACGTCGAGCGTGCGTCCGCTCGGCCAGCGGTACCGGAACTGCGGATCGAGCCGGACGAGATCAACCTCGTCGGCGAGGCTGGTGCCGGCCACGCGGAACAGCTCGTCGTACACGTGCGGCAGGGTCACGAGCGACGGTCCGACGTCGAAGCTGAAACCGTCGCGTTTGAGCACGGACAGCTTGCCGCCGGGCACGTCGTGGCGTTCGTGCACGGTGACGTCGTGGCCGCGCACACGCAGGCGGATCGCGGCGGCCAGGCCGCCGACGCCGCCGCCCACCACCACGATCGAGCGGGCGCCGGCCATCAGCCCCGGCCCCGAGCGGTCGCGCGCCCGTGCCGCGCCCGGCGAAGCGACCGGGCCGCGGTGACGGCGACCGGCAGCATCGCCGCTCCCCCGACGGCGGCGACCACGCGGTCGCGGAAGAACGCGGCGAATCCGAGCGTCTCCATCACGGCCATCACGCCGTACTCGGCCACGAGCGTCGGGTCGGCGGGTTCGTCGGCGGGCAGGGCGACCTCGAGCGCCGCCATCACCGCCGCGCCGGTGGCGAGCCACCCGAGGAAGTTGGTGACCGGGATGCCCCGGTAGCGACCCCGGCGGGCCCAGGCCCAGTAGCCCTCGCCCACCATCTGCGGGTCGAGGAACAGGTCCCACGCCGTGAGCGCCGCCGCCCCCAGCCCGACGCGGGTTGCCGGCGACGAGCGGCGGCCGAGCGCGGCGTGCGCTGCCTCGCGGGCCGGCACGGCCATGGCGAACCACGCGAGCGGCACGATCGCCGGCACGCCGGCCACCTGCGGGCGCAGCGCGCCGGAGTAGCCGTAACGGCCGAACGGGACGCCGGTCGCGGTGCCGAGGTGCTCCACCGCGGCGGTGGCGGTGCACACCCCTGCCGCGGTGGCGCCGGTGCGTGCCGGTCCCCACCGACGCACCGCGGCGGCGCTCGTGGTGGCGAACAGACCGGTGACGACCACGCTCGCCAGCGTGCGCCGCACGGGTCCGCCACGACGAGCGAGTGGCGTGGCGATCATCCCGGCCAGCGTGACCAGCGTCGGGACCAGGGTCGGCAGCGTTCTGGTCGCGAATCCTCTCGGTATCCGAGACGATGCGCGACCAGAAGCGGGGGTGGTGGGGATCATCGGCGGGCGACGAGCTTGGCCACCAACGTGGCCTTCTCCGTCGTCGACACCCGGGCCCGCTCGCGGAACACGTCGTAGCCCTGCTCCTCGATCTTCACGAGGATCCGGCTGTACAGGTCGCGTGCCGCGCCGATGCAGCGCGCCGACGACGGCGGCAACATCGCCCGACCGAGGTCGGCCGACGCGTACAGCTCGCGGCAGCGGGCGATCTCGAAGCGCATCAGTTCGACGAACTCGGGCGTGACGCATCGGGTCGTGAGGTCGACACCGAAGCGCCGCAGATCCTCCTGGGGCACGTACTGGCGGCCGCGGTCGAGGTCTTCGTCGATGTCGCGGAGGAAGTTGGTGAGCTGGAACGCATTGCCGAGGTCGCGGGCGTGAGGCAGCGCCTCGGGCTGCAGCGGCTCGAGGATCGGCAGCATCATCTCGCCGATCACGGCCGCCGAGCCGTCCATGTAGACGAGCAGGTCGTCCCACGTGTCGTAGGTGGCGACCGTGAGGTCCATGGTCATCGAGCGAAGGAAGCGGCGGAAGCAGTCGGGATCGATGTCGAACGCCCTCACCGTGTGCACCACGGCCTTCAGCACGGGGTCGTCGCTCCTGCCCGCTGCGAGATCGGCGAAGAGGCGGTCGCCGAACTCGGCGAGCGCCGCAGCCCGCTGCTCGACCGGTGCCGGACCGAGGTCGTCGACGATGTCGTCGGCGTACCGGCAGAACGCGTACAGCGCCCACACGTGGTGCTGCTTCACGCGGGGCAGCACCTTGGTACTCCAGTAGTACGTGGTGCCGTACCGCTTGTTCAGCTCCTTGCAGCGCGCATAGCTCTCGTCGAGCGTCACCGCTGCGACCGCACTCACCGTCGTCCCTCGGCGAACTGCTCGACCCGTGCGGCGGCCAGCTTGCCGGAGACGAGCACCATCGGCACGCCGACACCGGGCAGGGTGGACGAGCCGGTGAACACCAGGCCCGGCACGCGTCGGTCGACGTTGTTCGGGCGGAACGGGCCGGTCTGGCGGAACGTGTGCGCGAGCGCGAACGGGGTGCCGCGCTCCATGCCCATCGCCTCCCAGTCGAGCGGGTCGTACATTCGCTCGACCACCACCTCGGTCGGGTACCCGAGCGACGCCACCTGTGCGCGCAGCGAGTCGGCGATCCGCTCCCCGTCACGCACCCAGTCGACGGTGCCGTCGAGGTTCGGCGTGGGTTCGAGCGCGTAGATGCTCGTGCACCCCTCGGGCGCGAGCGAGGGGTCGTCGAGCGAGTGCAGCGTCACCAGGATCGACGGGTCGGGCATCCGCACGCCGTCGCGGATCAGCGCCCGGAACGCACCGTCCCAGTCGCGACCGAAGTGGATGTTGTGGTGCGCTGCGTCGGCCGGCGGCAGACCCTTCACGCCGGCGACCCAGAGCACACAGCTGGGCGAGTACGTGCCGCGGCGGGCCGCCCGAGGTGCGTCGACCCCGCCGAGCAACGTGCGGTAGGCGACCGGGAGGTCGGGGTTGCACACCACGACGTCCGCGGCGATGCGCTCGTCGCCGCCGATCTCCACCCCGGCCACGCGACCGTCGCCGGCGCGCAGGATGCGCGTGACGGGTGTGTCGTACCGGATGGCGACGCCTGCCTTCTCCACGGCGGCGGCGAGGCCGGTGGCCATCGCATGCATCCCGCCCCGCGGCACGAACACTCCTTCGACGGAGTCCATGTACGTGATCACGGCGTACAGCGACAACGCCTCGTACGGTGCCAGGCCCGCGTACATCGATTGGAAGCTGAAGATCCGCTGCAGCCGCTCGTCGTCGAAGAAGCTCGCCACCTTGCGGCCGAGCTTGCCGAACCCGCCGAGCTTCACCAGTTCGAGTCCCGCCCGCCACGGCTTCACCAGGTCGAGCGGCGAGTCGAAGTTGGCGTCGATGAAGTGCGCCATCTCCACCCGGTAGAGCCGCTCGAGCCAGTCGCAGAAGCGGCCGAACGACTCGGCCTCCCTCGCGTTCGCGAACGCGCGGATCTCCTCGGTCATCGCCTCGCGGCCGTGACGCACGAACAGCGTGCTGCCGTCGGCGTAGCACGCCCGGTACATCGGGTCGACCGCGTCGATCGTGACGAAGTCGGCCATGTCGGCGCCCGCCGCCTCGAAGGCGCCTGCGAGCAGGTTCGGCATCGTGAGCACCGTCGGGCCGTTGTCGAGGCGGAAGCCGTCGGCCTCGATCATGCCGGCGCGCCCGCCGGGAATCGAATCGCGCTCGACGATCGTGACGCGGTGCCCCGAGCCCGACAGGTGCGCAGCGGCGGCGAGACCACCGAGGCCGGCCCCGACCACGACGACGTCGAGCGTCCGGTTCGGGCGGCCGCCGGTCATACCTGGCGCCAGCTGACGTAGTGAGCGAGCTGGACGAGTTCGTCGCGCGCCTCGTCCGTGATCGGTGCCCGCTCGATCGCCACGATCGCCTCGTCGGTGAGGCAGCTGATCGATCGTTCGAGATCGGCCAGCGCGCCGGTGTCGACGATCACCTGCTGGATCCGTGCCACCTCGTCGTCGCCGAGCTCCGGCCGGCCCACCAGGTCGAGCACCTCGTGCTGGGCCGGCGTCGACGCCTCCACCGCACGAGCGAGCAGCGGGGTGGGCTTGCCCTCGCGCAGGTCGCCGCCGACGGGCTTACCGGTGAGTGCCTCGTCGCCGAAGGCGCCCATCACGTCGTCGCGCATCTGGAACGCGTCGCCGAGCGGCAACCCGTAGGCGCTGAGGGCGGGCAGCAGTTCGGCCTCACGTTCGGGGGCGGCCATCACGGCGCCCAGATGCAGGGGGCGCTCGATGGTGTACTTGCCGCTCTTGTAGCGGCAGATGCGCTCGGCCTTGTCCCGACGTCGGTCGTGGCGCGCGCCGCCGAGGATGTCGAGCACCTGGCCGACGTTGAGCTCGACGCGCAGCTCGTTCCAGATCGCCCACGCCTGCGGCGACGAGCCGGTCATCAGCTGATCGGCGTACACGAACGCGAGGTCGCCGACCAGGATCGCGACCCCGTCGCCGAACCGGCGCGCCTCGCCGGCCCAGCCACCTTGCTCGTGTCGTCGGGCGAACTCGGTGTGGGTGGTGATCGCGCCGCGACGGCTGGTGGCGTCGTCCATGACGTCGTCGTGGAACAGGGCGAAGGCGTGCATCAACTCGAACGCGCCGCCGGCGTCGATCACCCGGGGATCGCCGGGATCGCCCCCCGCGCCGACGAAACCCCAGTAGGTGAACGCCGGTCGGAGTCGCTTGCCGCCGGCGAGCACGAGGCGACCGATTTCGCGGATCGGATCGCCGAGGTCGGGATCGAACGCCGTCCACCGAGCCTCTTCGGCGGCGAGCAGGACGCGGAGCCGGTCGTCGACTCGGCCTGCCACGAGGGCGAGGGAGGGCGGCGTCGGGGCGGTCTGCACGTCCCCGAGGCTAGGTGGCTTCGCGCAGGCGTGCTCGGCCGAGCCCCCCATTCGCGCGGCGTGCGTGTGCCACACGGCGTCACGTCATCCGGACCACCCGTGTGCTCCGTACTGCTCCTTCGCGCCGGTCATTCGTCGAGTCGGGCCACCACCTGCTCGATCTGCAGGCGAGCGTTGCCGATGCGGTCGCGGCAGAACGTGATCAGTTCCGCGGCACGCTGCACCTGGGTGGCGAGCACGTCGACGTCGACGTCGCTGCGTTCGAGCCGGGCGAGGATGTCTTCGAGCTCGCCCAACGCCGCGGCGTAGCCGGCGGCGATCGGCGCCTCGGGATCACGGTCGGAGGTGCTCATGCGGGGTCGGTCTCCTCGGGAGTCGGCTCGGGGGTGACGTCGGCGGTCAGGTCGGGGGTCAGGTCGTCGGTGACGGCCTCGACCCGGCTGCGGGCGCTGCCGCGGGCGAACTGGGTGACGAGCTCGGTACCGGGCGTCAGTTCGGCGGCGTCGCGCACGGTGCGACCGTCGGCGGTGCGGGTGATGCTCCACCCTCGCGCCATCGTCGTGGCGGGGTCGAGCAGGCGCACCCGCTCGGCGACCGCGTCGAGGTGGCGCGCCTCGGGGTCGAGCCGGCCCGGTGCCCGCCGCAACGAGGTCGACGCCACGCCCAGCGCCGTCTCGGCTCGGTCGACGGCCCGGCGGGCGCCGGCGACGAGCCGTTCGACACGCTGGTGCAACCGATCGTCGCTGCGCTCGACCGCCCCGAGCGTGCGGTGGCGGATGCCCAGCGCCACCTCGTGCAGACGGCCCTCGCTCGCCCCGATCGAGCGCTCGGCATGCCGGGCGATCGCCGCCCATGCCTGCTCGGAGCGCGCACAGAAGTCGTGCACGCGCTCGACGAGTGCGGCCGCACACGCGGTCGGCGTCTTCAACGCGGTGTGTGCCACCTCGTCGGCGACGCTGCGGTCGATCTCGTGGCCGAGCCCGGTGAGCACCGGCAGCGGCGACGTGGCGATCGCCACGGCGATCTCCTCGGCGTCGAAGGTGGCGAGCTCGCTGCGCGCCCCACCGCCGCGGATGAGCACCAGCGCGTCGAGATCGTCGTGACGGCCGAGCGCCTGCAGCGCGGTGGAGACCATGCCGACCGCCCATTCGCCCTGGACGCGCACGTCGCACACCCGCAGCTGGAATCCGAGCCCGCTGCGCTCGATCTCGTGGGAGAAGTCGGCCCAGGCCGCGCTGTCGACGCTGGTGATCACCCCGATGCGCAGTGGTGCCGCCGCCAACGGGCGTCGCCGGTTGGCGTCGTACATGCCGCTCGCGACCAGCCGGCGCAGTACCTGCTCGCGCTGCATCGCCAGGTCGCCGAGCGTGAAACGCGGGTCGATCCCGCTCATCTTCAGCCCGAGCGAGCCCGAACCGGCGAAGAAGTCGAGGTGGCCGAAGATGCGCACCTTCAGCCCGTCGGCGAGGCGCAGCCGGTGCTTCGCGAGGATCGGCCGGAGCCGCATCCGGGACGGGGCGAAGAACTGCACGTTCAGCACCGCCCGGCCCTGCTCGCCGTCCTCGACCAGCCGGAAGTACGCGTGCGGGCCTCGCTCGTTCCATCCCTGGATCTCACCCCGTACCCACACCCCGTCGCCGAAGCGACGCCGGAGGTTGCCGTTGATCGCGTCCGCCAGCTCACCGACGGTGTAGGTCGGCGACCCCTCGTCGTCGACGTCGAGGTCGTCGCCGAAGTCGAACGAGGGCTGGCTCATGACCTGCAGTCTGCCCGACGGGTGTCAGGCGCCCAGTTCGCGTACGTTGTCCCAGTCGCCGGTGCCGGTGGGGGTGAGCTCGAACAGCTGGCCGTCGACGGGCAGACCCTTTTCGCGGCGGATGCTCTCGAGCTCGCGCAGGGGCCGTTCGAGCGCACGCTTGCGGGTGCCGATCAGGTTGTCGAACTCGCGCTGGACGCTGTCGAAGCGCTTCTTCACCGTCTCGAGCGAGTCGGTGTACTTGCCCCACTGTTCGCCGAACTTGCCGAGCAGGGCCAGGATCTGGTCGCTCGTCTGTTCGATCATGAAGCTGTCGAAAGCCTGACGGATGAGCCCCAGGAAGGCGAGCAGGGTGACCGGCGAGCACAGCACGATGCCCTGGCGCATCGCCTCGTCGACGATCGTCGGGTCCTGTTCGAGGATGAACGAGGTGAGCGTCTCGTTCGGCAGGAACAGCAGCACCTGGTCGACGGTGGCGGCCGCGCTGGACTTCGCGTACTCGCGCTTCGCGAGCTCCTTCACCCGCAGGCGGACGTCGCGCAGGAACTGGTCGCGGTGCGCCTGGCGCTCGGCCTCGGTGCCGGCGTCGAGGAACTTGAGGTACGAGGTGAGCGGGAACTTCACGTCCATGTACAGCACGTGCTGCTTCGGCATGAAGAACGTGAAGTCGGGCATGCCCCGGCCGTCGCCCTCGACCGCGGTCTGCTTGACGTAGTTGACGTTCTCGATGAACCCGGCCAGGCGGAGCACGTCCTCGGCCATCCGCTCGCCCCACTGGCCACGGGTCTTGGAGTTGGCGAGCGCCTCGCGCAGGCTCTGGGTGGTGGTGGAGAGGTGCTGCACGATCTCGGCGTGGGCGCGCAGCGACTGATCGACCTGCCCGAACTGCTCGGCGCTGCGCTCGCCGAGGCCGGTGACGATCTGGCCGAGACGACCGAGCTCGGAGCGCAGCTCGCCCTTCATCTGCTCGAGCGTGGTGTCGATGACGTCTTTCTTGGCCGTGAGCTCGGCTTGGCTGGCTGCGACCTGGGTGCCGAGGTGTTCCTTCGCGATGGTGGCGAGCTGGGCGAGCGCCGCCTCGCGCTCGGCCAGCGACTGCTGCTGCAGCGAGCTGAGCGCCTGACCGAACGACGCCTGCATCATGGCGTGCTGCTGGTGGAGCAGGGCCTGCTGCTCGGCGGCCAGCTGGGCGGCGGTGTCGCGCGCCTCGGCACGGGCAGCGGCGACGAGCGCGGCGACGTCGATGGCCGGCGCCGGCTCGACCGGGTCGAGGTGCTGCGGGGCGCGGCGAGCGACGGCCTGCTGCGCGAGCAACCAGCCGATCGCGAGCGCTGCCACCACCAGGAGGACGACGACGAGGGGATCCATGCCGTTCATGATGGCGAGGGGGTGTCACGCGGGTCGCGGATGCCCCGGGCGACCTGGTGTTCGGTCAGGCGAGCAGCGACGTCTCGCCGGCCGCCACCTGCGACGCGTACAGGCCGCCGCGTGCGAGCAGGTCGTCGTGGGTGCCCTCCTCGGCGATGCGGCCCTGGTCGAGCACGACGATCCGGTCGGCGTCGCGGATGGTGGTGAGCCGGTGGGCGATGACGATCGCCGTGCGGCCGCGCAGCGCGTGTTCGAGCGCGTCCTGCACGTGTGCCTCGTTCTCGTTGTCGAGGTGGCTCGTCGCCTCGTCGAGGATCATGATCGCCGGGTTCTTGAGCAGCAGCCGGGCGATCGCCAGGCGCTGCTTCTCGCCGCCGCTCATGCGGTAGCCGCGCTCGCCCACCACGGTGTCGTAGCCATCGGGCAGGGCGCGCACGGTGTCGAGGATGCGTGCCCCGCGGCAGGCTTCGTCGAGCTCGGCATCGGTGGCATCGGGTTTCGCGTACCGCAGGTTCGCGCCGATCGTGTCGTGGAACAGGTGTGGATCCTGGCTCACCACGCCGATCGCCGCCCGCAGGCTCTCCTGGGTGAGATCGCGCACGTCGTGACCGTCGACGCGCAGCGCACCGTCGCTCACGTCGTACAGGCGCGGCACCAACGACGCCAGGCTCGTCTTGCCCGCACCAGAGGCGCCGACGAGCGCCACCGTCTCGCCCGGGCGCACGGTGAGCGACACGTCCACCAGCACGTCGCGGTCGGGGTCGGCGCCGCCGAGCGCGTTCGGCGCCTCGAGCGACGCGACCGTCACCGCGGCCGCCGCCGGGTACCGGAACCGGACGTGGTCGAGCTGCACCTCACCGATCGGGGCGACCAGGTCGACCGCACCGGGCCGGTCGACGATCGCCTCCGGGGCGTCGAGCACCTCGAACACCCGCTCGAAGCTCACCATCGCCGTCATCAGGTCGACCCGCGCGTTCGTGAGGCCGGTGAGCGGCTGGTACACCCGGGTGACGAGTGCGGCGAGGGCGACGAGCGTGCCGCTCGTGATGGTGCCGTCGACCACGTAGAACGCGCCGATGCCGTACACCGCGGCCGCACCGATCGCACCGACCAGACCGAGCGCGACGAAGAACACCCGGCCGTACATCGCCGACGTGATCCCGATGTCGCGCACGCGTGCGGCGCGCCGGTCGAACAGGCCCACCTCGTCGGCGCTGCGCCCGAACAGCTTCACGAGCTGGGCGCCGGACACGTTGAAGCGCTCGGTCATCTGGCTGCTCATCTCGGCGTTCACGCCCATCTGCTCGCGCGAGATGGCCTGCAACCGTCGTCCGACCCGCTTGGCGGGCACGATGAACATCGGCAGCACCACGAGGGCCAGGATCGTGAGGCGCCACTCGAGCGCGACCATCGCCCCCACGGTGGTGATCAGCACGACGACGTTGCTCACCACGCTGCCGAGCGTGGAGGTGACCGCCGACTGTGCGCCGACGACGTCGTTGTTGAGCCGGCTGATCAGCGCACCGGTCTGGGTGCGCGTGAAGAACGCCACCGGCATCCGCTGCACCTTGGCGAACAGCGCGACGCGCAGGTCGTAGATGAGCCCCTCGCCGATGCGGGCGCTGCACCAGCGCTGCAGGATCGCGAGGCCGGCGTCGGCGAGCGCAGCCGTCACCACCACGGCGGCGAGCACGGTGATGAGGCGCCGATCCGCGTCGGGGATCGCCGTGTCGAGGATCGCCCGGAACGCGAACGGCGGCACGAGCGCGAGCAGCGCGGCGGCGAGGATGGCGGCGAGGAACGCGGCGATCGTGCCGCGGTACGGGCGGGCGAACGACCACGCGCGCCGCAGCGCGGCGCGCTGCAGCCGCTTGCCCTTCACCGCCGCGGCATCTCCCGGCATCATGCTGTGGGGCCCCATGCGCATCGGGTCACGATACGGGTCGACGTCGCCGGCCGGACCGCCCGGTCGGATCGACGGGGCCACCGTAGGCTGATCGACCGTGCAGCACCGCCGACCCCGACGTGACCGCTCGCCCGCTGCGGCGGTGCTCGCCGCCGTCGCATTCGCGGGCGCGGCGGCGCTCGGCGCGTGCGGCGGGGACGACGCGGGGCCCGACGTCGATGCGGTGGCGCGGCCCGACACCGACGACGTGTTCGGCTGGACCGAGTTCGGCGACGAGCGGGTGCAGGTCGGCTCGCTCGAGGTGCCCGTCGACCCGGACGACCCGACTGCCGGCAGCTTCGAGCTGTACGTCACCCGCCATCTGGCCGACCCCGACCGCCGCGTGGGCAGCCTGGTCGTCAACCCGGGCGGGCCGGGCGTCGCCGGCGCCGACTACGCGATCTATGCCGAGCAGGTGTTCAGCGACACCCTGCTCGAACACTTCGACATCATCGGCTTCGACCCCCGCGGCGTGGGGCTCACCGATCCCGCGATCGACTGTGTCGACGACTACGACCGCTACTACGCCGGGGTCGACATCACGCCCGACGACGGCGGCGAGGTGGCCGAGCTCGCCGCCCTGAACGACGAATTCCAGCAGGGCTGCGTCGAACGCTCCGGCGACATCCTCACCCGGGTGGGCACCAACGACTCGGCGGCCGACATCGACCGCCTGCGCGCTGCGCTCGGGGAGGAGCGGATCAGCTACCTCGGCTTCAGCTACGGCAGCGAGCTCGGCGCGGTGTGGGCGACGCTGTTCCCCGACACGGTGCGCGCCGCGGTGCTCGACGGTGCGGTCGATCCGACCGCCGATCCGCTCGAGACCACCGTGCAACAGGCCGCCGGCTTCGAGCAGGCACTCGAGGAGTTCCTCGGCTGGTGCGCCGGCAACGACGACTGCCGCTTCGGCGACGGCGCGGCCGATGCCGACGCGGTGGCGGCACGCTTCGACGAGCTGATGGTGCAGCTCGACAGCTCACCGGTGCCCACCGAGCCCGGCCGACCGGCGGCCGATCTCGGCCTCGCCAACAACGCGGTCGCGCAGGCGATGTACAGCAGCTCGCAGTGGTCCGACCTCGGTGATGCCCTCGCCGATGCCGCCGACGGCGACGGGCGCGGCCTGCTCGCGCTGCACGATCGCTACTTCGATCGCCTCCCCGACGGCACCTGGCTCAACACGCTCGAGGCGTTCCAGGTGATCCAGTGTGCCGACGACCCGACGCGCGAGACGCCGGCGGAGGCGCAGGCCGATCTCGACGAGATCCGCGCGGTGGCGCCACGCATGGTGCCCAACACGGTGGCGTTCGGGTCGTGCACGGCGTTCCCGCCGGCGGATCGTGGCCGGATCGAGATCACCGGCGCCGGAACGGGACCGATCGTGGTGGTCGGCACCACGGGCGACTCGGCCACCCCGCTCGCCGGCACGCGGGTGATGGCCGACGCCTTCCCCGACGGGCGGCTGATCGTCGTCGAGGCCGAGCAGCACACGGGCTACGGGGCCAACGACTGCGTCACCGAACTCGTCGACACCTATCTGGTCGAGCTCGTGCCACCGGCCGACGAGACCGCCTGCGGGTGACGCCGTCGCGGCGGACGGCAGCGCTCAGACGGCGGCGCGGCGATCGCCTGCGGTGTCGGTGGCCGTCGAGCTGCGGAGCGTGCGCGGCCCGAGGAGCTTGCCCATCAGGTGGTCGAGCGCCCGAACGGGTGGGTAGCGCGGCGGGTCGCCAGGACCCGTGCACGTCGGCAGGCACTCGATCACCGCATCCCAGTTGCCGTCGTGGAAGAACGCCGCCGATCGGCGCCGGGCCACACCGTCGGGTCGTCGGGCGGGCGGGAGCACGCGGTGCACCGTCGAGCGCCAGCGGTCGTTGGTCCATTGCGCGGTGAGGTCGCCGAGGTTGACGAGCAGCGCTCCGGGTGCCGGCACGACGTCGTGCCACGCACCGTCCGGACCGACGATCTGCAGCCCCGGCACGGCGTCGGCCCACAGCACCGTGCAGATGCCGTAGTCGGTGTGCGCACCCATCCCCATCTGGCCCTCGACCGGCTCGGGGTCGCCGGGCGCCGTCTCGTACGACACGATCCGCAACGTGTCGGTGCTGTGGCTGGTGAACGGCGCGAACCACCCGTCGGGCAGCCCGAGCGCAGCGGCGAACACGTCCGTGAGCACGTGGGCCACGCGGCGCACCGCGACGAAGTGGGCGACGACGGCGGCACGCAGCCCCGCTGGCTGGTCGGGCCAGATGTTGGCGGCGAAGACGCCGTGACGCTGTGCCGCGACCGCCGGATCGTCGAGGTCGAGGTCGAGGTCGTCGGGACCGACGTTGAACGCCTCGAAGAGATCGACCGGCCGGTCGAACCCGAGGCTGTAGGTGAGGCTCTCGCTCCCGCGTGCGGCGTACCCACGGTTCACGTCGGCCGAGGGAGGGACCCATGCGAGCTTGTCGGCGGTGGGCGACGCGAAGAAGGCGTCGGTGGCGTCGCGCATCGCGGCGAACACCTCCGGCGGCACACCGTGGCCGACGACGTGCAGGAACCCCACACGGCGGCACGCCGCGTCGACGGCGGCGGCGACGCCGTCCCGGTCGGAACCGTCGATCCACGGGGCGAGGTCGATGACGGGCACGAGATCGTCGGCGCGATCGAGCGACATGGTTCCTCCGGGCAGGGTTCGTCAGAGAACGGCGAACGCCTCCCCGAGGGGAGGCGTTCGTGCAGCGGAAGGAGTGGGATTCGAACCCACGGAGGCCCAGAAGACCTCAACAGTTTTCGAGACTGTCCCGTTCGTCCACTCCGGCATCCTTCCGGTGCGGCAGGTTAGCGGGCGACGTGCCACACGGGACAGCGAAACCGGGGCGCTCCGTCAGCATCGTCTCAAGAACGCGCGCCGGCCGGACGATGACACTGCGATGAACGAGCTCATCTCGCGCTGCGCCGTGCCCGGATCGACCTGCCGGCTGCTCCAGCTGGAGTCGCCGGGATCGCGCCCGGTGTGGGCCGTGTTGGACGCGGCGGGGATCCGGCACTTCACGGGCGAGATCACGCTGCACGTGGAGCCCGCCGTGCGCGCCTGGTTCCAGGGCGGTGAGCTGTACTACGCGACGCGCGAGGGTGACCCCGAGCTGGCCGATCGTCTGCTGGCACTGGGCGTCGTCACCTCCGACGACCTGGCCGCCGGCTCGGTCGAGCTCGGCGCGATCCGCCACCTCGGACGTCTGTTCGACCGGGTGCCGACCCTCGATCGTGACCGGGTCGAACTGGCGCTCGAGGTGCTCACCGGCGAGGTGGTGGGCGAGATCGCCGACCACGTGGTCACCGACATCACCGTCGCGAGCTACCGGCACCACCCGAGCGGCGTGGTTCGCTGGCAGAAGCGACCGGTGCCGGCGTTCGTGCCGGACGACGAGCTCGCCCGTGCGGCGTCCGCGCAGCCCGAGACGGCCGTGGCGGTCGGCGGCACCCGGGACGACGTCGCCCCGACGGCCGAGGACGAGGCCCTCGTACGCGACTACGAGGCCGGCCTGACCGCCACCCTCGGGACTCCCGTCGCCGATGCACCGCCCGCCGGCGCCCCGGCCCTCGACCCGCCGGCCCTCGACCCGCCGGCCCTCGACCCGCCGAGCCTCGACGCCCCGACCCTCGACGCCCCGGTCCTGGAGCCCCCGGTCCTGGAGCCCCCGGTCCTGGAGCCGGCGCTGCCCACCCTGTCGTCCCCCGAGACGGCGGCGCACACCGAGGCCGCGCCGGCGCCGGTGCTCGGCGACGACGACCTCTCGTGGCAGATCGACGACCGGATCGAGTGGCACACGGAGGTGACGCTGCCACCACTGCCCGGCGCCGATCCGGACGTCGAGGCCACGTTCGAGACCCACGCCGAGACCCACGCCGAGACCCACGCCGAGCCGGAGGGTCTCGACGCCGACGAGTTGGCCGACGCGGTCTCGCAGGCGCTGGCCGCCTGGGAGATGCCCGGGCTGACGCTCGCCGAGCCCACCCCGAGCACCGCCGTCGCCCCGATGGTGCACTTCGACCTCGACGACATCCTCGCCCAGGTGAGCGCCGACGACACGGTGGCCTCCGACGCCGAGGTCGACGCCGAGGTCGACGCCGAGGTCGACGCCGAGGTCGACACCGAGGTCGACACCGACGTCGCCGCGGCCGTTCGTGCCGCGCTCGCCGAGATCGAGGCGGCCACGCGCACCGGTGGCGACCACGAGGTGCCGTCCATCCTGATGCAGGCAGCGCTGGCCGACGGCGAGGGCGGCCTCCCGGCATCGGTCGACACCTGGGTGCACGAGGCCGCGGCGGCGGCCGAGCATCCGGTCGAACCCCACCCGGCCGGCGAGCCGGCACCGGACTCGCCGCCCACCGGCGGCCTGCGTCGCACGATCAGCCTGCCCAAGCCCTGATCACCGGCAGGCGGCCCGTCACCGCCTCGCTGCGAAGAACGCCCTCAGCAATGCGGCCGACTCGTCCGCCCGGCATCCGTGATCGATCAGGGCGCGGTGATTGAGCCGTGGGTCGTCGGCGATCTCGTACAGGCTGCGCACCGCACCGGCCTTCGGATCGGTCGCGGCGTACACGACGCGCGCCACCCGGGCGTTCACGATCGCGCCCGCGCACATCGCGCAGGGTTCGAGGGTGACGTACAGGGTGCAGTCGTGCAGCCGCCAGTGCCCGACTGCTGCCGCGGCGTCGCGCAAGGCCAGCACCTCGGCGTGCGCAGTGGGGTCGCCGCGCACCTCGCGTTCGTTGTGACGTGCGGCGATCATCGCGCCGTCTCGCACCACCACGGCACCGACGGGCACGTCACCGTGCCGTTCGGCGGCTCGCGCTTCGTCGAGCGCCCGATGCATCCACACGTCGTCGGGCACGGACGGACTCGCGGACATGGCGGAGGGGGTGGGATTCGAACCCACGGAGGGTTGCCCCTCACACGCTTTCCAAGCGTGCCGATTCGGCCGCTCTCGCACCCCTCCTGGGGTGCGGGGCAGGCTAGCCCGTTCCCTGCCGCGCGCCACCGCCGCGCGGCGCCCGCCGGCCGCTAGGCTCGTCGGCGCACCCGCTGGGTGAGGTGACGGTCGGGTCCTGTGCGACGGGCAGCCGGGAATCAGGTCAGGCCCGGGAGGGAGCAGCCTTCAACGGTGGCGCCTGTGTGCCGCAGGTCGCCTGGCCGTCACCTCACTCAGCGGGTGCGGCGCGTCCGGCCAGCCGGGTCGCCCGGGTCCACAGCTCGGGGGCACCGAGGTCGATCGCCCACTGCTCGAACGACGGACGGGGCCCGGCCCACCTCCACGAGTCGACGGTGCCCACGTCCACGTCCCGCTCGACCGTGGCGATCCGTTTGAACAACATCGCCAGTGGTCGCTGGTCGCGCAGCGTGACCGCCAGCTTCTCGGCGCCGCGCAGCCCGCCGATCCCCCAGTCGGCCGAGGAGTCGGGGATCGCCTCGATCGTGCCGAAGCGGGCCAGCACCGCCGCCGCGCTCTTGGCGCCCCAGCCCGGCAGACCGGGGTAGCCGTCGGCCGAGTCACCGACCAGCGCCAGGTAGTCGGCGATCGACTCGGGAGGCACGCCGAACTTGGCGATCACGCCATCTCGATCCAGGATCTCGCGTTTGCGTCGGTCGTACTGCACCACCCGGTCACCCTCGACGCACTGCCCCAGGTCCTTGTCGGGGGTGAGGATGAACACCCGACCCACTCGGGCGTCGGCCGACGCGACCGCCGCCGCGGCGCCGAGCGCGTCGTCGGCCTCCACCTCGACCATCGCCCACACGGTGAACCCGGCTGCGGCGAGCGCTGTCTCGACGACCGGGATCTGCGCCAACAACTCGGGCAACATGCCCTCGCTCGTCTTGTACCCGGGCCACAGGTCGTTGCGGAAGCTCTCGATCACGTGGTCGGAGGCCACGCCGATGTGGGTCGCGCCGTCGGCGACGAGCTGCAGCGTCGAGGCAACCACGCCGGCCGCGGCTGCCAGCGGGCCGGGCGACTCGTGGCGAGCCGCCTGGCCGAAGTGCTGGCGGAACAGCTCGTAGGTGCCGTCGACGAGATGGATGTCCATGGTGGTGCTCCCCGGTTCGACCAGCATTCTGTCGCCTCGGACGGCACCACCGACGCGCCGGGCTGCGCCCGATCGTCCGGGCGGGTCGCGATCGCGCCACCAGCCGAGCGGCCCTGCTCCGCGGCCGGTGGACACGACCGCCGGGCATCCTCGCTGGTCGTGAACGGTTCTCGGGAACGGGGCAACGACGTCTCAAGATCTCGGCAACCTCGACCGATAACCCACTCGTGACGGTGGAGCAACATCCGAAACCAGCAGGTTCAGGCGCGTCGAAGAGCGACGTCGAGCGCATCACCGCGACCATCCTCACGGCCGTCGAGCGCCAGCTCACGAAGTACTTCACGGCGATGTCCCACCAGGCCGAGGCGGCACGCATGGCCGCCGAGCAGCGCAGCAACGAGCTGCGCACCGAGCTCATGGCCAAGTTCCCGGCGCTCGAGGCGGCGATGGACGCGCAGCGTGTGGCCAACGAGCACTACCAGCAGGCATTGCAGGCCGCGCTCGAGGAGCGGCTGTCCGAGTTCGCCAACCACCAGCACTGGCGGATGGCCGATCTGGAGGAGAAGGTCGCGCAGGGCACGTCGGGGATCGACCCGGAGACGTTGCTCGAGATCCGCCAGACCGTGCGAGACGACATGGAGCGGTCGTTCACCAACGTGCATGCACGGCTCGACGAGCTGAACCTGGTGAACCGCCGGCAGGACGAGCAGGCCGGCACGATCGTGCAGCACCTGAACGACACGACGGCGGCGCTCTCGGCCCGGATGGACGAAGGTGACCAGCGGCTCGGACACGCGATCGAGGAACGGCTGGCCGAGTTCGCCACGGATCTGGCCGCCAGCTTCGAAGGCGTCGCCGAGCAGGTGAACGAGCACTCGAACACCCTGCTCATCAAGCTCGACGGCGTGGAGTCGCGAGCCACCGACCGCCTGCTCGAGCTCGAGCAGCGGATCAAGGACGAACAGGGTCAGAAGATCGCCAACGTCGAGGCGACGGTCGGGCGGATCGGCAGCGGCTTCGACGACGCGATGATCGCCGTCAACCAGCGCGTCCTGGAACTCGAGAACCGCCTGCTCGAGCTGGACGAACGCCTCACGGAACTGCAGGAGCGCCTCGGCAAGGTCGACGAGAACGCGCTCGAAGAGGTGAAGGCCGAGATGTCCCGCGCGGTCGGCGAGGCGACGCTGGTGCGGATCGAACTCGATCGCGTCGTCGCCAACGTCGACGAGAAGATCGATCGCCAGACGATCCGGATGGCCGAGATCGAAGGACTCCTCTCGGACCAGATGGACGTCAGCACTGCGGTACAGCTGGAGCGACTCGACGAGCTCGAGCGTCAGATGCAGTACCTCGATCCGGCGCAGTTCGTCAAGGTGACCGACCACGGTGGCGGCGGCCCCGGCGGCCCCGCTGGCGCGGCGACCTCCTCCGGGCCGGCCCCGACGGCACTCAACCCGCGCCTCGCCGGCGCCGATACAGGACAGGACCCGCTGACGGCCGACCCCAACCTCACGTCGCACTGAGCGACGACGACGGCGGGCAGCGGACACGGGGCTGAGACGGGCACATGGCACTTTTCAAGAAGGACAGCGAATCGGGGAGCAAGGCGGCACCGGCGGGTGCCGTCGCGGTCAAGGAGAAGGTCGAGGCCGAACCGGGACCGCATGCTGCCGAGTGCATGAAGATCGGCCAGCTGTTGGTCGATCGCGAGCAGCTCACCACCGAGAACCTCGCGCAGGCCCTGCAGTCGGCCAATGGCGACGCGCTCGCGTTCAGCGAGTTCGTGACACTGCGATTCCGCGTCGACCGCCAGATCCTCGCGACGGCGATCGCCGAGGTGTGGGGCGTGGTCGCGGCCGAGACCAAAGAAGTCGAGTTCGACGCGGAGATCGCTGCGCTCGTCACCGAGCAGACCGCTCGCGCCAACTGCGTCGTGCCGGTCGCCGAGGAGAACGGCACCGTCGTCATCCTCTCGGCCGACCCGTCGCCGCAACGGCGCGAAGTCGTCGAGCGGCTCGTCGAGAAGCCGGTCCGCTGGATGTCGGCCGACCCTGCGACGATCCGCACCTTCATCGACCGCAGCTATCGCGCCGACGGCGACATCGACAAGCTCGTGCAGCAGTTCGAGAGCGTCGACGACATGGAGAAGCTGGCGAAGGTCGCCGCCGAGGTGTCGATGGACGACCAGGCGCCGATCGTCCAGCTCGTCACCCGCATCGTCAGCCAGGCGATGCGCGACCGCACCTCCGACATCCACGTCGAACCGCTCGACGACCGGCTCCGCATCCGGTTCCGCATCGACGGTCACCTCGTCGAGGCCTTCAACCTGCCGATCGGCGTCCATGCCGCGCTGACCAGCCGACTCAAGATCATGAGCGGGATGAACATCGTCGAGAAGCGTCGCCCGCAGGACGGTCAGTTCTCGATGACGATCGACGGCAAGGACGTCGACGTCCGTGTGGGTTCGGTCGCGACGGTGTTCGGCGAGAAGATCGTCATGCGAATCCTCGACAAGTCGCGATCGACGATCGGCCTGAACCAGTTGGGGTTCCCGCGCGAGACGTACCTGCACTACTCGAAGATGATCCACTCACCGTTCGGCATGGTGATCTGCGCCGGCCCCACCGGTGCGGGCAAGACCACCACGCTGTACGCCTCGCTGCTCGAGATCAACTCCGGCGGCAAGAACGTCACCACGGTGGAGGACCCGGTCGAGTACGTGTTCCCGGGCATCAACCAGATCCAGACCAACGCCCAGGCCGGCCTCACCTTCGCCACCGGCCTGAAGGCCATCCTGCGTCAGGACCCCGACGTGATCCTCGTCGGTGAGATCCGTGACGCCGACACCGCCCGCATCGCGATCCAGTCGGCGCTCACCGGTCACTTCGTGCTGTCGTCGCTGCACGGCACCGACAGTGTCGCCGCACTCCACCGCTTCCTCGACATGGGCATCGAGGCGTTCCTCATCGCATCGTCGGTGGTGGGCGTCATCGGCCAGCGTCTGCTCCGCCGGGTGTGCGACTCGTGCAAGGAGCCGTACACGCCGGGTGCCGACGAACTGGCCGTGTTCCGCCAGCACAGCGGTGGCAGCGACAAGACCGTGTTCTACCGCGGCGCCGGCTGCAACTACTGCGCCGGCACCGGCTACCGCGACCGCATCGGTGTGTACGAACTGCTGCGGATCACTCCCGAGCTCCGCCGGCTCATCGTCGGCTGGGCCACCACCGAAGAGCTCCGCCGACTCGCCGTCGCGCAGGGCATGCGCACGATGCTCCGCGAAGCCATGGCGCTCGTGGAGAACGACGTCACCACCATCCCCGAAGTCGTCAAGACCCTGTTCGCCAGCTGACCGTCGAGGTAGATCACCATGCCGAAGTTCGCATACGCCGCCATCGACGCCACGGGCGCGACGGTCGAAGGCTTCCAGAAGGCCGACACCCTCGGCGACGTCCGCGCCACGTTGCTGGCGAAGAACCTGTACCCCGTGAAGATCGAGGAGCGGCGCGGTGCGCTGCAGTTCGAACTGTCGCAGGAGAAGGTGAAGAAGAAGGAGCTGATGCACTTCACGCGTCAGCTGTCGGTCTTCGTCCGGGCCGGCATCCCGCTCACCGAGGCGCTTGACATCATCGGCGACGAGACTGCCGACGTGGCGCTGCGCCGCACGATCGTGTCGATGACCGAGGACCTGCGCAACGGCGGCACCTTGAGCGACGCGGCGCGCAAGCACCCGGAGGCGTTCCCCAACTACTACATGGGCATCCTGCAGTCGGCGGAGTTGACCGGCAAGCTCGACGAGACACTCGACAACCTCGCCGGGTACCTGGAGCGCGAGCTCGAGACGAAGTCGAAGGTGGTCAGCGCGCTGTCCTACCCGATGGTCGTCATGGTGCTCGCGATCGTCACCGTCGCCGTGCTCGCCGGCTACGTGCTCCCCCAATTCAAGCCGTTGTTCGAGGAGCTGAACGCGGACCTGCCGCTGCCGACACGCATGCTGCTCGGCGTCGCCACGCTGTTCTCGGACATGATCTACATCCCGCTGACGTTCTTCGCGGCGCTGTTCTCCGTGATGTTCTGGCTGTTCAAGACCACGAGCGGCAAGGCACCGAAGGACCGGTTGATGCTGAAGATCCCGATCATCAAGGGGATCGTCGAGTACGCCGTGCTGGAGCGGTTCTGCCGCATCCTGGGCGCGATGGTGAAGGCGGGCGTGCCGCTGCCGGAGGGGTTCAAGACCACCACCGAGTCGGTCGACAACATCGTGTTCCAGGAGGCACTGGAGAGCGCGCAGGAAGTGATGCTCGAGGGCGGTGGCTTCTCCCGGCCGCTGGCCGACACCGGCCTGTTCCCCGGCGCCGCCAAGCAGATGTTCAAGGTGGGCGAGGAGACAGGAACGCTCGACGAGCAGCTCGAGGTGGCGTCGCTCTACTTCGACCGCGAGCTCGAGAGCCGGATCAAGAAGTTCACCACGATGTTCGAGCCGATCATGATCGTGTTCGTCGGCGTGATCGTGGGCTTCGTGGCCATGGCGCTGGTGTCGGCGATGTACGGCGTGCTCGGCAACACCAAGGACAGCATCTGACGGACGCCGTCTCGAGCCGCCCGGCCGGGATCAGACCGACGGCCAGACGCGATCGATGATCGCCCGACCGACGAAGACGGCCACGATCGTGCCGAGCGCGAGGAACGGGCCGAAGGGGATCGCCGTCTTGCGGCCGGCACGGCCGACGACCATCGCCCCGACGCCGACCACCGAGCCGAAGAAGAAGGCGAGGAACAGCCCGACCGGCACGAATGCGAGTCCGAGCCAGCCGAGATAGGCGCCGAGCAGCGGTGAGAGCCGCACGTCCCCGTCGCCCATGCCGCCACGGCTGGCGACGTGCAGGGCCCACATGAACGCCGTGGCGAGCACGGCTCCGAGCGCCATGGTCCAGATGCGCCGTGGTTCGTCGTCGACGAGCGCAGCGATCACCAGCAGCGGCGCGCCGATCGCGAGGGTGGTGTAGCTGATCTCGCGCGGCAGGCGCTTGATGTGCAGGTCGATCCAGCTCAGCGCGAGCAGCCCGGCAGCCAGCACGCAGAACGCAGCGGCCTGCAGCGTGGCCTCGAACCTCAAGGTCATCGCAACGAACAGTGAAGCGGTGCCCAATTCAAGGACGAGGGGTTCGATGCCGATATTGGTGCGACAACGTCGGCACTTCCCTCGCAGGACGAGCCAACTGAAGACCGGGACCAGGTCGAGTGGGCCGAGGCGCAAGCCACAGGCTCCACAGCGCGATCCGGGGGCGACGATCGATTCCCCAGCGGGGACTCGCTCGGTGACCACGGTGAGGAACGACCCGATCAACAAGCCGGCCACGGCCGCGATCACGATCCATCCAGCAGACATACGCCCTTTCGCACACGAGTCAGTACACGCACCGCTCGATCCGAGCGCCGAACGACGAGGTTAGCTCTCCATGCCGAATCCAGATCCGATGCTCGTGGCGCTGCTCGAGGCCACCGTGGCTGCTGGTGCCAGCGACCTCCACCTCACGCCTGGCCGTCCCGCGACCGCGCGTCGCGACGGCATCCTGGTGCCGTTCGAGGGCGTCGACGTGCTCACCGGCCACGACACCGAGCGGATGGTGATGTCGCTCCTGAACGAGCGGCAGAAGGAGGAGCTGGACGCCGACCGCCAGGTCGACTTCAGCTTCGGCCTCACCGACATCGGCCGATTCCGCGCCAACGCGTTCAAGCAGCGCAGCACCTTCGCCCTCGCCTTGCGCGTGGTGCCCAACCGCGTGCGCAGCCTCGACGAGCTCGGCGCTCCGATGGCCTGCATGGACCTGCTGAACAAGCCGTACGGCCTGGTGCTCGTCGTGGGACCGACCGGTTCGGGCAAGTCGACGACGCTCGCCGCGATGATCGACAAGATCAACCAGACCAAGCCCTGCCACATCCTCACCATCGAGGACCCGATCGAGTACCTGCACTACCACAAGATGGCGATGATCAACCAGCGTGAGGTGGGCACCGACGTGAACAGCTTCACGGATGGTCTTCGCAGCGCTCTGCGTGAGGACCCCGACGTCATCCTGCTCGGTGAGATGCGCGACCTCGACTCGATCTCGATCACGCTCACACTCGCCGAGACCGGCCACCTGGTGTTCGGCACGTTGCACACCAACGACGCCTCTCAAGCGCTCGACCGCATCGTCGACGTGTTCCCCGCCGAGAAGCGCGACCAGATCCAGATCCAGCTCGCCGGCTCGCTGCAGGGCGTGATCAGCCAGCGTCTGTTGCCCGCCGAAGGCGGAGGTCGCGTGGCGGCGTACGAGGTGCTGATGGCCAACGAGGCCGTTCGCAACCTGCTGCGTGAGGGCAAGACCCGCCAGCTGCGCAACGTGATGATCTCGGGCCAGCAAGAGGGCATGCAGACCATCGAGATGGACCTCGCCCGCCTCGTCGGTTCGGGCGTCATCAGCTTCGAGACGGCGGCGGAGATCAGCGCCTACCCGAAGGAGATCATGACGCTGGCCGCGACGCAGAAGTCGCAGATGCAGGCGGCCGCCACGATCGCCGCCGGTCAGGCCGGCTCGACCGGCGCCGGTCAGTTCGTCAACCGCTGATCCGACGGACCGGCACGGAGGACGGGAAACGAGGTCGACATGGTCGCCAAGCAGATGCCCTACAAGATGCTCGGTGGCGTGGTGCCGTGCCCGGGCGGCTGGCTGATCCTGCCCGCCCGACTCGCCGCGGTCACCGTGATCGTCGAGGAACCGATGGTGGTGCGGACGCTCGTGGAGGTGCTCGAGTTCAAGCCGAAGTTCGAGGCCGCGGCGATCTACGCGCCGGTGGGCTTCGAGGACGAGCCCGCCGGTCCGTACCGCCCCTGCGATCTGGAGGCCCGGGAGATGATCGGCTGGCCGCGTCTGGCGGCCGTGAAGCCGATCCCGTCGCGGGCCGCGCTACGCGCCCGTACCCGCGAGGAGGCCCGCGAGCTCGAGCCGTGGCTCACCAACGACGACTTCCGGCGGATGAAGTGGATCCGCGAGGCCGAGCAGGAGTTCCAGCCGTTCCACCAGCGGAACTGGTTCGCGGCCCACCCCGATCTCAGCTTCTACGTGCTGAACGGCGACAAGCCGGTCACCAGCTCGCCGTACCAGCAGGACGGGGTGTACGAGCGCATGAACCTCATCAAGTCGAAGCTGCCGGGCGTGGAGGAGGCCGTCGTGGCCAACCCGCCGCCCGGTGCCGCACAGATCCACCTGTTGCAGGCCGCCGGCCTGCTGTGGACCGCGCGTCGTGCGGCCGGCCGAGCCGTGAACCGCCTGCCGATGGACCCCAACTGGGACAACAGCGGCCTGCGCATGGAACTCGTGCGCTGACCCTCGGGCTGCAGGCCCGCTCCACTCGATCTCCCCCCGACACGGGCGCTCCGACGAGGAGCGCCCGTGTTCGCGTCCGCCCCTTCGTGAGCCGCATGCGCACCGACAGCGCATCCCGCTCACGAAGGAACGCTGGGCCGGACACCCCCGCCGACAACGCACCCCACCCGTGAACCCCACACCATCGTGAGCCGCATGCGCACCGACAGCGCATCCCGCTCACGGACCCCGCCCCTTCGTGAGCGCCATGCGCACCGGCAGCGCATCCGGCTCACGAAGCGGCGGGTGAAAACGCGACGAAGGGGTCGGGCCCGATGGGCCCGACCCCTTCGAGGGTCTCAGTGAGATCCGGCGAGGATCAGACGCACGGACCGCCGGCGGTGGCGGTGACGGTGAAGTCCACCGGGGGGCCGGCCACGAAGGCGTAGGTCCAGTTGGTCGACGAGGCGTCGCGCAGGAAGCCTTCGCTCTCCATCGCGGCGAGGCTCGCCGGGTAGGTGCCTTCCTGGGCCATGTAGGCCTCCGCTGCGACCTGGATGGTCTTCAGGTCGGCCTCGCAGGCGCTGTCCTGACCCTGGTTGGTGATGCCGCGGACGGCGAACACCGTGACGGTGGCCAGGATGCCGAGGATGACGATGACGATCAGGAGCTCGACGAGGGTGAATCCCTTGTCCTGCTGCTGGTCGGTCTCGATGTCGATGTGCTGTTCCATGTGAGGGGTGTCCTCCCGCTGTGTGCTTGTCCCACGAAACGCCGGAACGAGCATCCACCCGCCCTAACGCAGCAGTGGTTTCGGCCCTCCCGGTCACCCACTTGAGAGGCAGATCGTCAAGAAGTCTTGATGGAGGGTCTCAAGTCGGACGGTCCGGACGCCGATGCATCTGTCACGACACCGAACAGCCGAGTTCGGGTGGGCCGGAGGATGCAACGTGCGCCGCAAGAAGGACGACGAGATCAGCTGGGACGACGAGATCGCCTCGCCGACCGAGGAGTTCCTGCCGGACGAAGCCGTCCAGGAGCAGCGTCTCGCGAGCAACGACCTCCGCGACCGCATCGCTCGTCTCGAGACCCAGATGATGGCGCAGTACACCGCGATGGCTGCCTACGCACAGATCGCACAGAACAACACCGAGGCCGCTCGCGCCGAGAGCCGGTCCGATCTCGACCGTTCGCAGTCCACCGTGATCGGACTGATCGAGCGAGTGCGGCGTGAGTGTGCCGACGCGATCCAGGGCGTGGAAGTGCGCGCCGGTGGCGGCGAGGGCAGCGATCTCGCGCGTCTCGCGGCACTGGAGGAGCGCTTCGACGGCCTGGCAGCGGCACTCGAGCGCAGCATCGACACCACCCGAGCACTGGCCGAGCAGGTGGCGGTGCTGATCGACGAGAAGATGCAACGCGAGGGCTGGCTGGTCGCGAACGGCAACAGCGAGGAGCTCAGCCTCCACTGAGCACCGGACGCCGGCGATCGTTCGACCCGTCGACCGGTACCGTGCACGCCATGTCGTCGGTCCGACCTGCGGTGGTGGCGCTCCGTGCGGGGCGGGAGCGGTCGCTGGTTCGCCGGCACCCCTGGATCTTCAGCGGTGGCATCGCCGGCGTCGAAGGTCGGCCCGGCGCCGGCGACACGGTGCTCGTGGAGGACGACGCAGGACGAGCGCTCGGCTGGGGCGCGTACAGCCCCGAGTCGCAGATCCGCGTGCGGATGTGGAGCTTCGACCCGACGGACACGATCGACGACGCCTTCGTCGCCGGTCGCGTGGTGCGAGCCGCAGCGCGCCGAGAGGCGTTGCTCGGTTCCGGAACCGATGCGGCACGTCTCGTCTTCAGCGAGGCGGACGGTGTGCCAGGCGTGATCGCCGACCGGTACGGCGACACGGTGGTGGTGCAGCTCACCACGGCCGGAGCCGAGGCCTGGCGCGAGGTCGTTGCAGATGCACTCTTCTCGTTGCCGGGCGTCCGCTCCGTGTACGAGCGGAGCGACGCCGACGTGCGTGAGCGCGAGGGCCTCGGTCCACGCGTCGGCGTCGTTCGCGGTGGCGAACCCAACCCCGATCTCGTGGCTCACGAAGGACCGTGGCGGTACGTCGTCGACATCACGGGCGGACACAAGACCGGCTTCTACCTCGACCAACGCCACGCCCGTGCTGCGATCGCACGCCTGGCACCCGGGCGCCGTGTGCTCAACGTGTTCTCGTACACCGGAGCGTTCTCGGTGGTGGCCGCCGGCAACGGTGCGATGAGCGTGCTGAGCATCGACTCGTCCGCCCCGGCGCTCGAGGTCGCGCGTCGCAACGGTGCCGTGAACGGGGTCGACGTCGGCGAGCTCATGGAGGCCGACGCCTTCACCGCGCTTCGTGGGCTGCGGGACCGGGCCCGGCAGTACGACCTGATCGCGCTCGACCCGCCGAAGCTGGCGAACAGCGAACGTCAGCTCGAGAAGGCGTCACGCGCCTACAAGGATCTCAACCTGCTCGCGATCAAGCTGCTGGCGCCCGGCGGGATGTTGCTCACGTGGAGCTGCAGCGGCGCGATGACCGCCGAGCTGTTCCAGAAGGTGGTGGCCGGGGCGGCGCTCGATGCCGGCCGCACCGTGCGGATCGTCGATCGCCTGACGCAGCCGGGCGACCATCCGGTGCCGCTCGCCTTCCCCGAGGCCGAGTATCTGAAGGGTCTGGTGCTCGAGGCGGAGTGACCTCGTCGGGTGAGCCCGGCTCGGCTCAGTGGCCGGCGCCGGGGTTCTCCTGCACGAGCTCGATCAGTGTGCCGAAGCTGCCCTTCGGGTGGATGAACGCCACCGTGGTGCCACGACTCCCCGGACGGGGTGCGGTGTCGATCGGGGTGGCGCCGGCGGCGATCATCGCGTCGAGCGCTTCCTGGCAGTTCGCCACCCGGTAGCCGACGTGGTGCAGGCCCTCGCCACGCTTCTCGATGCTCTTGGCGATCGGGCTGTCGGGGCGGGTGGCGGCGGTGAGCTGGATGTAGCTGTCGGCCACCTTCACCAGCGCCTCCTCCACCCCGTCGCTGTCGACGATCTCGCGGTGGTGCACTTCGGCTCCGAACGCTTCCTGGTAGTAGGCGATCGCCGCCTCGAGGTCCTTGACGGCGATGGCGACGTGATCGATCTCGGTGAGCAGCATGTGTCCAGTGAACCAGACCACCCACCGATGGCGTCAAGGCGGGCATGAACACGATCACGCTGGTGACCTCGTCCGGCCCGCCGGTGCGGCGTGACCAGCGCGTTTGCGGACCGCAGCACCACTATGGGGCCGGAGTCCGCACACGCGTTCGACGTCAGCGGCGGAAGAGGTGGAGTTGGTCGCCGACCTTGTCGCGGAGCTCGTGGTTCGTGACGCCCTGGCCCGCGTCGGGTGCGAGGCACAGCACGCCGATCTTGCCCTCGTGCATGTTGTGGTGCACCTGGTATGCGGCCTCGCCCGAGTGCTGCAGGTCGAACACCTGGCTCATCACCGGGTGGATCATGCCCTTGCTCACCAGACGGTTGGCTTCCCACGCCTCCTTGTAGTTGGCGAAGTGCGAACCGACCAGGCGCTTCAACCGCATCCAGAAGTGGCGGTTGTCGAACTCCATCATGAACCCGCTCGTCGCTGCGCAGGTGACCACGGTGCCACCGCGCTTGGTGACGTACATCGACGCCCCGAACGTCGAGCGACCCGGGTGCTCGAACACGATGTCTGGGTCCTCACCGCACAGCCCGCGGATGTCCTTGCCGAGGCGCCGCCACTCGGTCTCGTCGTGCACGCCGTTCTCGTCGAAGAACTGATAGCCGGCCGCGGCGCGATCGATGATGTGCTCGACACCCATGTTGCGCAGGATCTCGGCCTTGTCGGGCGAACTGACGACGCACACCGGGATGCCGCCGCCGTTCAGCACGTACTGCGTGGCGTAGGCGCCGATCCCGCCGGTGGCCCCCCAGATGAGCACCACGTCGCCCTGCTTCATGTTCGCACCGTTGGCCGACACGAGCATGCGGTAGCTGGTGGAGTTGCACAGCGCGTTGACCGCCGCCTCCTCCCAGGTGAGGTGCTCGGGCTTGGGCATCAGCGAGTTGGCCTTCACCACGGCGAGGTCGGCGAGACCGCCGAAGTTCGTCTCGTAGCCCCAGATGCGCTGGTTGGCCGCCATCATCGAGTCGTCGTGGGCCGACGGGTCCTGGTCGTCGACGTGGTTGCAGTGCACCGTCACCCGGTCGCCCGGCTTCCAGTTGCGCACCGCCGAACCCACCTTCAGCACCACCCCCGACGCATCGCTGCCGACCACGTGGTAGGGCAGGTCGTGGCGCTTGGCCCACTCGCTCTCGCGGCCGAGCCGCTTCAGCGCGCCGAACGTGCTGACCGGCTCGAAGATGCTGGTCCACACGGTGTTGAAGTTGATGCTGCTCGCCATCACCGCGAGGTACACCTCGTCGGGCGCCAACTCCGGGGTCGGCACCTCACCGACGTGGAGGCTCTGGCGAGGGTCCTTCTCCTTCGACGGGGTACCGACCCACATCTCCTGTTCCGCAGCGAGCACGTGCACCGCGCGGTAGCTCTCGGGGATGGGCAGGGCGGCGATGTCATCACCGGAGGCACCGGACTGGATGGCGTCGAGGATCTGCTGCATCTCCGGAGGTTACCGACGGGTAGAAACCGGCGAAGAATCGACCGACCGGGTCGCGGCCACCTGTGCCGGCGACCGGGTTATCGTCCCCGCCGTGCGGTCGCGGCTACGCAAGGTCACCACCCGCGCACTGGCCGTCGTGGCGGGTGTGGCGCTGCTGGTCGGGTCCCAACCCGACGCGAGCGCCGTCACGCCGGCGCGGTTCGTCACCGGGTGGATCCCGAACTGGTCGCCGACCGCGGTGAGCGAGGGCACGCGAGCGATCTCGGGCGGTTCGGCATCGGTGTTCGGCGAGGTGTCACCGTTCGGCTTCACGGCCCGCAACGCCGACACGATCGCGATCTCGGGCACCGAGAGCAATCTGTCGGCCGCGACCGCTGCGCTGCGAGCACAGGGACTACCGGTGGTGCCGAGCATCACCGATGGCACCGGAAAGCTCGTGATGGCGGGCATCCTCTCCGACCCGACGAGCCGAGGCCAGCACGTGCAGGCGATCACCGACCTCGTCGTCGGACGCGGGTACGACGGGATCGACCTCGACTACGAGGGCTTCGCGTTCGCCGACGGGCGGAGCTCGTGGACGACGACGAAGCCCGGCTGGGTGGCCTTCGTCGCCGAGCTGGGTGCGGCGCTCCACGCCCGGGGCAAGCTCCTCGCC
Organism: Acidimicrobiaceae bacterium; assembly: GCA_020637235.1. Lineage (GTDB taxonomy): Bacteria > Actinomycetota > Acidimicrobiia > Acidimicrobiales > Ilumatobacteraceae > VFMC01. Next base: position 182,392 of record JACJWG010000002.1, read on the forward strand.
GTCACCGTGCCGCCGGTGTGGGACGCCGGCACCTCGGGCTACTGGGTGTACGACATCCCGGGCATGTTGCCCCACGTCGACCGTCTCCGGCTGATGGTCTACGACTGGAGCGTCGGTTCGCCAGGGCCGGTGGGACCACTGTCGTGGCAGGCGAACGTGATCTCGTACCTGCACACCGTGGTGCCGGTGAACGAGCGCTCGAAGGTGCAGATCGGGGTGAACGCCTACGGGCGCAGCTGGGCGACGGTGATCTCGGGCACCTGCCCCACGAACGCCAGCACCGGCACGACGGCGGTGCAGATGGAGTCGGCGGCGAAGCTGGCCGCCGACGTGGGCGCCACCCCGGTTCGCGACGTGAGCGGCGAGCTGCGATTCACCTACGAGGTCGACTACAGCGGATCGGCCTCGGGCACGGTCACCCCACCGGCGGTCACCCTGCCTGCACCGAACACCGCCGCCACCAGCACGCGCCCGATCGATCCCACCTCGCTGCGGCCGGCGCTGCGGCTGAACGGCAGCGCCACCTCGTGCAGGGTGCGCCGCACCGTCTACGTGCCGGACGAGTTCACCGTGGTGCAGCGAGCGAACGCCGTCGTCGCCGCAGGCTTCAGCGGCATCGCCATCTGGGCGCTCGGGTACGAGACGCCGTCACTGTGGGAGCCCCTCTCGGGGATCGACGTCCCCCGCGCCGGAGGCACGACACCGATCGGATCGCTGGACAGCGCGCAGATCAGCGGCGGCGACGTGGTGGTCGGCGGCTGGGCGGCCGATCCGGAGTTCGATCTCCCGATCCCGTTCCAGGTGTCGGTCACCAACCCGGGCGGTTCGCCCCAGATGAGCGGACCGAGCCTGGCCCGCGACGTCCGTGACGATCCGGCGAACTGGCCGCTGCCGAGCCGCACCCACGGCTTCACCGTCGGTGTGCCGATCACCGCCGTGTCCGGTGCGCAGGTGTGCCTGCACGCGCGAGGGTTCGGTGGCGACGCCGGCTCGCTGCACCAACTCGGTTGTCTCACGCTGCCGTGAACCGCCGGCCGTAGGATGCGGCGCGTGCACGACGAGTCCCGTCCGCTCACCGATCCCACGCCCGACGAACGTCGCCAGGGCGAGCGCTACCTCGTCACCGACGACGACCGCGCCGCGTTCGCGCGCGACGGCTACGTGCACCTGACCGGGGTGATGAGCGACGACGAGATGCTCGAGATCGAGGCGGTCTACGACCGCTTCCTGCGCGGCGAGATCGCCGTCGCCGGCAAGGATTTCAACGACATGACGACCGGCGAGCACGGCACGGATCCCACCGGCTATGCCGTCATCAACGTGATGGTCCCCCGCCGCTACCTCACCTCCTGGCAGGGCAACCTGTTCGAGCGCCGAGCGCACTCGATCGCCCAGCAGCTCTGTGGCGAGGGCATGACGATCGACTTCGACCAGCTGCTCGCCAAGTCACCCGGCCGCGAGGACGCCGTGTTCGCCTGGCACCAGGACCAGGCGTACTGGATCGACACCGACGACCGGCGCACCGCCACGTGCTGGCTCGCCATCGACGACTCGACGATCGAGAACGGGTGCATGCAGTTCCTGCCGGGCTCGCACCGCGAGCCGGTCCGACCCCATCGCCCGCTGCACGGCGATCGTGGGGCGAGCCACACGCTCGTCACCGACCTCCGCGACGGCGACGTGATGGTGCCCGTCGAGATCCGCCGTGGCGACATCACCGTGCACAACGAGTCGGTGCTGCACGGCTCGGGTGGCAACACCTCGGCCGGCAGCTACCGGCGCGCGTACATCGTGGCGTTGCGCAGCGAGTCCACCGTCGCCGAGGAGCGCCGGCGTGGCTTCACCCACAGCCACAACGACGCCGGCGACGTGCTCGATGCGGTCGACGGATTGCACGCCTGAGTCGCGCTCCCATTACCCGCGGGTAACCCGACGCGCATAACCTGCGCTCACAGGGGTTCTCCGAGGGAGGAAAAGGACAATGGCTGGTTCGTACATCGTGGCGGGTGCTCGTACGCCGATCGGCAAGATGAGCGGAGCGTTGGCGGGCTTCAGCGCCGCCGACCTCGGCGGCTTCGCGATCAAGGCGGCGCTCGAACGCGCCGGCGTGGCACCCGACGAGGTGGAGCACGTGATCATGGGCCAGGTGCTGATGGCCGGGCAGGGCCAGGTGCCGTCACGTCAGGCCGCCGTGAAGGCCGGCATCCCGATGAGCGTGCCCTCGATCAACGTGAACAAGGTGTGCCTCAGCGGCATCAACGCGATCTACCTCGCCGACCAGATGATCCAGGCCGGCGACGCCGACATCGTGATCGCGGGCGGCATGGAGAGCATGACCAACGCGCCGTACCTGGCGGCCGGGGCGCGTGGCGGATTCCGCTACGGCAACACCGAGCTCGCCGACGCGATCATCAAAGACGGCCTGTGGTGCGCGTTCGACGCCTGCCTGATGGGCCTCGGCACCGAGCGCTACAACGCCGGCGGCATCACCCGCGAGCAGCAGGACGAACTGGCGATGAAGTCGAACGAGCGGGCCGCCAACGCGATCAAGGACGGCAAGTTCGACGACGAGATCGTGCCGGTGAGCATCCCACAGCGCAAGGGCGACCCGTTGCTCGTCGAGACCGACGAGGGCGTCCGCCCCGGCACCACGATGGAGTCGCTCGGTGGCCTGAAGCCGGCCTTCGACAAGGAGGGCACGATCACCGCCGCCAACGCGTCGCAGATCAGTGACGGCGGCTCGGCGATCGTGATGATGAGCGAGCGAGCGGTGAACGCTCGTGGCGTCTCGCCGCTCGGCCAGGTGGTGGGATACGGCATGGTGGCCGGCCCGGACAACGCCTCGCTGCTCACCCAGCCCAGCCGGGCGATCCTGAAGGCGCTCGACAAGGCCGGCCTCACCGTCGGTGACGTCGACCTGTTCGAGCTCAACGAGGCGTTCGCCGCGGTCGGCATCGCGTCGATGGCCGATCTCGGGATCACCGACGAGATCGTGAACGTCAACGGCGGCGCCATCGCGCTCGGCCATCCGATCGGCATGTCGGGCAACCGCCTCGCGCTCACCATCCTGCACGAGCTGAAGCGCCGCGGTGGCGGGCTCGGTGCTGCGGCACTGTGCGGCGGTGGCGGCCAGGGCGATGCCCTGCTCGTGCGCACCGTCTGAGGCGCCGGACCCCTCGACTCCACTCCAGGTGGTCACATGACCACGGCGAGAGAGTTTGTGTCAGCCCACGCGACATTTGTTGCGAGTTGTTGACAGCCCGGGGCTCGCGTTGTAACGTAACCGACACATGGTGATCGGAGCTTCCGAACACCACACCGATCGAGGTACCACCTCTGGAGCTGGCCCGTCCGCCCGCTACCAGGTCCAGGGGTGGTACCTCGTTGGCGTTTTCCGGCGATGCCCGTTCGACGGCGACACAGCCGGTGAAGATCGTGCCCGCCCGTGCCGATGACACCCCCCGATGAGTCTGTTCACCCGGCCCCCGGCCCCCGCCACCGCGCTCGCCGGCCCGAACGCCGACGGCCTGCCGGCACCGACATCGCACCAGGTGACCGCCGCCGGCCGGCTCGGCACGGCGCTGGTCGACACCGTCGCCACCGTCGTGGCCGGCCGGCGCGACATCGCCGAGATCGCCGCTGCCTGCGTGCTGTCGCGTGGGCACCTGCTCATCGAGGACATCCCCGGCGTCGGCAAGACACTGCTCGCGCAGTCGATCGCGGCGGCGGTCGGCGGAACGTTCCATCGCATCCAGGGAACCGTCGACCTGTTGCCCGGTGACGTGACCGGCACCCTGGTGCCCGAGGGCGACGCGATGCGGCTGCGATTCCGACCCGGCCCGATCTTCGCCCACGTGGTCGTGTTCGACGAGCTCAATCGCACCAACCCGCGCACACAGGCAGCACTCCTCGAAGCCGCCGAGGAGTCCACCGTCACCGTGGACGGGACGAGCCACGCCCTGCCCGACCCGTTTTTCCTGGTCGCGACCCAGAACCCGATCGACATGGCCGGCACCTTCCGCCTCGGCGAGGGTGCCGTCGACCGGTTCGCCGCCGTCGTCTCGCCGGGTCGACCGGCCTTCGACGACGAGGTCGCCGTCATCGCCGGCCGGCGCGGCCGCCGTCAGCTGTCCGAGATCGATCCGGTCGCCGCGCCCGAGCACCTCGTCGCGGCTCGGGCGACGATCGAGCAGGTGACGATCACCGACGGCGTGTCGCGCTGGATCGTCGAGTTGCTCGACGCCACCCGCCGACACCCGCGCGTCCGGTTGGGCGCCTCCACCCGCGGCGGGCTCGCGGTGGCCGGCCTGGCGCGAGCGATCGCGGTGATGCGCGGGCGGCCGTTCGTGGTGCCCGACGACGTCGCCACCGTCGTGGTGCCCGCGCTGGCGCACCGGTTGCTGCTGGTCGATGGCGACGGCTCCACCGTGGCCGGTCGCGACGTGGTGGCCGAGTGCCTCCACCAGGTCCGGCCACCGACGGCATGACCGCCGCGCCCGCCGACGACGGTGTCCAGCCGGCCCGACGTCTGCGCTCGCGTCCGGCCGTCCCACGTGGACTCGCGTCCGGGAGTGGCTACCTCGTCTTCGCCTGGGTGGCGACGCTGGGGATGGCACGGCTCACCGGTGCGGTGCCGGTGCTCATCCTGCTCGGCGCCGGCGCCGTCGGTGCCCTGGGCGCACTGCTCACCGGTTGGGGGCGGCTGGCGCCGATCAGCACGGCGACGGTCGAGCTGCGCCCGAGCGCCGGGGCCCGTGGTGTCACCACGGCGGGCGACCCCTTCGACGTCGGCGTCCGGCTCGAACCCGCCGGGGCGCTCGGCGGCCGCCCCGTGCACGTCGTGCTGCGGCACCGCGGCGAGGCGATCGCCACGGGCTGGACGCACGAGGGCGAAATGCGAGCCGCCGGCACGGTCTCCCGACGCGGGGTCGTCGACCGGCTGGAGGTGATCGTGTCGTCCGCGGGTGCCGCGGGTCTCGTGTGGTGGCGACGGACCCTGGACGTCGTGGTGGATCCCCTGGTGATCGCGCCGCGCCCCACCGGCCCGGGAGCCACCGTGGAGATCGCCACCGAGGCCGGCGGCGGCACCGATCCGCACGTGCTCGGCCGGTCGTCGACCGACGGTGAGCTCGACGGCGTCCGGCGTTGGCGCGAGGGCGATGCCGACCACGCGGTGCACTGGCCCACCTCGTTGCGCACCGGTGCCCTCAGCGTCTTCGACCACCGTCGGTGCGCCGAGCAGCGCTGGGTGGTGAGAGCAGCCCTGGGCGCCGACGGCACGCCCGACGCCGAGGCAGAGGCCGGGCGGGTGCGGTGGGCGCTCGACGACGGCCATCGTCGCGGGGCGATCGTCGCCGCAGCCGTGGGCGACGCACGGCCGACGGTGCTGGCCGACAGCGCGGCGATCGCCCGGTGGACGGCCACGTGTCTCGACGATCCGCCGCGTGCGGCACCGAGACCGTGGTGGCGGCGCGACGTGCAGCGCGTCGACGCCGAACCCGACGCCACGCTGACGACGGCTGCCCGCTGGTGGATCGCCGCCGCATCGGTCGTGTCGTTGTCGATGCTCGCGAGTGCACTGCACGCCTCGCGCGTCGTCGGTGCCGCGCTCGCCGGGGGCGCGATCGTGACCGCCATTCTGACCACCCGCGGCGGCACCGCACGATGGGTCAAACTCGCGGTCCAGGGCGTCGTCGGTGCCTTCACCATGGCCGGGATGGGTGCCATCGCCGTGTCGGCCACCCGCGCCGACGACCTGCTCGCGCTCGTGAGCGGGCCGCTCCCCCACGTGTTGATGCTGCTCGTGGTGCTGCACGGATTCGAGTGCGTCGACCGGCGTGCCGGACGCGCGTCGCTGTCGTTCGGTGCGGTGGTCACGGTGTACGCGGCCGGTCAGCGGATCGACCCGGCGTTACCCGTGTGGCTCGTCGTGTGGGCGGTGCCGTGGATCGCCGCCCTGCGCGCCGTCGGAGGATCGGCGTCGGCGCCCGGTCGAGCGGGCGGTGCCACGACCTCGCGTCGTGCGCAGGCGACGATCCGGCGGGCTGCACGTGCGGGCGGCGCCCTCGCCGTCGGCGCGACGGCGACCGTGGGTCTGCTGTCGGTCGTCCCGATCCCGGACGGTCCGGCGCGACTCGGGCTGCCGTCGGCGCTGACCACGGTGCGATACGCCGACAGCCCGGGAGCGATCGTCGACGCCAACGGTGACGCCACTACCGGCTCGGGCTCGCGCGACGACTCGGCTCGCACCGGCAGTGTGGGCGGCTACCCGGGCTTCGACCACTCGCTCGACACCTCGATGCGCGGCTCGCTCGGTGACGAGGTGGTGATGCGGGTGCGCGCGCCCGAGCCCGACTTCTGGCGTGGTCAGACCTTCGCCACCTTCGACGGACGGCGCTGGACGGTGCTCGACGATCCCGGCACGTTGCGGTACGGCCCGGACATCGTGGTGGACCCCGCCTTCGGCGATGTCGAACGGTCGCCGCTCGTGCCGATGGAGGAGTTCCTGCAGACGTTCTACGTCGAGGTCGATCAGCCGAACGTCGTGTTCGCCGCCTCACGGCCCGAACGGCTGATCGTCGAGGCCGACGTGTTCACCCGAGCCGATGGCGCGTTGCGCACCGACGTCACCCTCACGGCCGGCGCCGTCTACACCGTCGTGTCGCGACGAGCGCTCGTCACCGACGTCGCGCTGGCGCGGCAGGGCCACCTGTCCGACCGGCTCACGGACGAGGGTCGACGGGCATTCGAGCCGTACCTGCAGATCCCGTCGACCACGACGACACGGACGACATCGCTCGCAGCCTCGCTCGCGGTCGACGCCACGTCGACCTACGACCTCGTCCGCAGGCTCGAGCAATGGATCGGCGCCAACGTGCGGTACGACCTCGACGCGCCCGTACCACCCGCCGGCGTCGACGCGGTCGACGATCTGCTCTTCGGTTCGCAACTCGGCTTCTGCGAGCAGATCGCGACCGCGCTCGCGATCATGCTGCGCTCACAAGGTGTGCCTGCCCGCCTGGCCACCGGGTACGTCCCGGGCGAACGCGACCGCCTCACCGGTGTGTGGGAGGTGCGCGCGAGCGACGCCCATGCGTGGGTGGAGGTGTGGTTCCCCGAGACCGGTTGGCAGGCGTTCGATCCGACGGCGTCGGTCCCCCTGGCCGGCGACCAGGAGCGCAGCACCGTCGGTGCCGACGTGGTGGCGTCGGTGACCTCATGGGCCGACGGCCTCCTCGAGTCGCACGGTCGTGCGATCGCGACCGGCACCCTCGCGGCGACGGCGGCGACGGGCCTGATCGCGGGCGCGGTGTCGGTTCGTCGTCGCGTCCTCCATCGGCGTCGCCGTGGCCGCTGGGGCCTGCTGCAGGACCGCTGGGCGGCGGCGGCACGGCGGCGGGGGCTCGACGACGGGTGCACGAATCCCGAGCTCGCACGCCGCTGGGCGACGCTCGACCCGCTGCGCGGACCGGTCGCTCGAGCGCTCGCCGATCGTCTCGACCGGACCGCGTTCGGCCCGCCTCCCGGGGCCGACGTCCCCGGCGTCGACGACGAGGCGTTCCGGCTGGCGGTCGCGATGCTCGACGAACTCGAACGGACGCCGAGCACCCGCTGACGTCGCCGGCGGCCTCCGCCCGGCCGGCTCAGGCCGAGAGGTCGCGACGACCCTCGAGCGCCCGACCGAGCGTGAGCTCATCGGCGTACTCCAGATCGCCGCCGACGGGCAGACCGCTCGCGATGCGCGTGATCCGGACACCGAAGGGCTGCAGCATCCGCGCGAGGTACATCGCCGTCACCTCACCCTCGGTATTGGGGTTGGTGCACAAGATGACCTCGGTGATCCCCTCGGGCTCGATCCGGGCGAACAGCTCCTTCACCTTCAACTGCTCGGGCCCGATGCCCTCGAGCGGACTCATCGCGCCGAGCAGGACGTGGTACCTGCCACGGAACTCGCCCGTGCGTTCGATCGCGACGATGTCGCGGGCCTCCTCGACCACACACACGGTGGTCGGGTCGCGCCGCTCGTCGGCGCAGATCGGGCACAGCTCGTCGTCGGCGATGTTCCAGCACCTCGCGCAGAATCGCACCTTCGCCTTGGCCTCGGTGAGCGCGTGTGCCAGCCGGGCGACGTCGTCGGCCGGCACCTTCAACAGGTGGAACGCGATCCGTTGCGCACTCTTCGGCCCGATGCCGGGCAAGCGCCCGAGCTCGTCGATCAGCACCTGCACCGGTGTGGTGTACGCGGCCATCGCCCAGCTCCCGTCGTCCGTCCGTGCTCGTGCGTCAGAGCCGCTCGTCGAGCAACTCGGATCCGGGGAAGGCCTGGGCCAGCCGGTCGATCGGCGACACCACCGATGCCGGTGGGGCGTCGACGAGGTCGTGCAGATCGATGTCCTCGTCGGCGGGCGGTGGTGCAGCCGGCCGCAAGGGCACCACCGGCGCCGTGTGATCGCCTGCGTCGTGGTGATCGTCCGGGTGGCCCCGACCCAGGTCGTGGTCGTGGTCGTCGGGGCGTGGCGACGCATCGGTGACGACGACGATCGGCACCGGTGCGCCGACGAGGCCCGCGGCGACGCGCTCGACGTCGGCGCGGTGCTGCTCGCACTTGGCCCGGTGTGCGTCGTTCGGCGCACCGAGGGTGAGTGCGCCGTCGCGGACGCCGAGCACGCGCGGCACCGAGTAGATGGCCCGGACCAGCGGTTTGAGCGCGGGCACGATCTCGCCGGACCAGCGTGCGGCGGCCTGCGTCGGCGCGTCGCCGCCACTCGCCGGTGCCGGTGCCGGTGCCGGTGCCGGTGATGCGGCCGGGTCGGCGGTTCGCGGCGCCGGCGCGGCCGGGCGCCGGGCGCAGGTGCAGCTGACGGCGAATCGGCTGCCGCAGGCCAGTCGAGCGTCACGGGGCTAACGCCGCACCCGCGGGCTCGCCGGGCTCGCCACGACCGGTGCCGGTGGCGGCGAGTCGGGTGTGCGCGCCGGCGTCGTGACGGTCGGCCGCGGTGCGGCGCCGGTGGCGTCGCGACGGGCGCGAGCCCCGAGCGGCACGCGCCCGGTCGCGGGATCGACGGGCGTGACCGCCGGTGCCGACGGCTTGGCGACGCCCTCGGCGAGCGCTCGTTCGAGTCGGTCGATCCGATCCATCAACGCGCCCACGTCGTGCGAGACGGCCTGATGGGTGAGCTGGACGAGTGCGACCTCGAGCAACAGGCGTGGGTCGGGGGCGTGGCGCATCTCGACCAGGATCTCCCCGAGCCGTTCCATCGCCTTCACCACCTTGGCGGCGCCGAGCCGGCTCGCCTGCTCGGCGACGACGCCGGCGCGACTGTCCGGCAACGCCACCAACTCGGGAGCCATCAGCGACAGGAAGCAGTCGCGCAGGTAGCGCACGACGTCCTCGGTGAGCGCCCGGGCGTCGCGTCCTTGTTGCACCGCGTGCGCGACCGCGGTGAGTGCACGACCCGGATCGAACTCGATCAACGACTCGACGAACTCGCCGTACGGCACGACGTCGAGGTCGTCGCCGCCCGTGGTGGCCACCAGTTCGAGCGCGCTCAACGTGTCGCGCGCCGAGCCGCCGCCCTGTTCGAGCGCGGCCATGATCGCGGCCTCGCTCACCTGCAGACCGGCGTCCTCGGCCACCCAGCGGATGTGCTGCTCGAGCTCGTCCATCGGCAGCAGGTGGAACCGCAGGTGCTGGGTGCGGCTGCGGATGGTGTCGCTCACCTTCTGCGGATCGGTGGTGGCGAGCACGAACACGACGTGGGGCGGCGGCTCCTCCAGCGTCTTCAGCAGGGCGGCCTCGGCCGCCTTCGAGAGCATGTGGACCTCGTCGAGGATGTACACCTTGTGCCGGCCGGGGGTGCCGAGTGACGCCTTCTCGATGAGGTCGCGCATCGCGTCGACGCCGTTGTTGCTGGCGGCATCGAGTTCGTGCACGTCGTAGCTGGTGCCCCGCTCGACCGCGAGGCACGAGTCGCACTCGCAGCACGGCTCGCCGTCGACGGGCCGCTCGCAGTTGAGCACCTTGGCCAAGATGCGCGCCGAGGTGGTCTTGCCGGTGCCGCGGGGACCGGAGAACAGGTACGCCTGGCCCTCACGGTGGTGGATGACGGCGTTGCGCAACGCCCGCACGATGTGCTCCTGGCCGCGCACCTCGCCGAACCGGCGAGGTCGGTACCGACGGTAGAGCGCTTGGGTGGCCATCGGGGGGAGCCTACCGAACCCCTGCGCGCCGCCTCCTCCGGCCGCGGCGCGGCGGCACGCTGTAACCGACGACCCGCGCCGGTCGTCTGGACGGGCGACACACGCCACCCGTTCCCTGGCCGGCCCGCCGCCGGACCCGGCCGGGTGATCCGGACACCCGCGACACGTGACGACTCAAGTCGGCCACCCTCGGTGACGATGACCACTCGCGGTCGCCGGCCGACCGGTGACCGTCGACGCCACGTGCGCGTCCTACGATCGCAGCACACACTCCTGGGAGGACACCGATGCGCACCCGTTCGATCTCGGCCCTGATGGCCGCCACCGCGCTGGCGCTCGCAGCGTGCGGCGGCGACGACGGCGGGCGTGCGCTGTCGGAGGACGACCTCATCGACGAGCTCACGGACATCTGCGAGGACGCGCAACGCGATCTGCAGCGCCTCGACGACCCGACCGAGGACAACTACGACGACGTCGGTGCCGACGCAGCCGAGGTGTACGGCGACGTGCTCGAGCAGCTCCGCGAGCTCACCCCGCCGGAGGACCTGGCACGCGACTACGGCGACTTCGTCGACAACATCGCCGATCAGCTCGAGCAGGCCGAGGCCCTCGCCGACGCGCGCGACTTCGGCGATGCGGAGGACGCCCTCGACGAGATCGCCGATCTCGCCACCGACCAGTCCGAGCTCGCCCAGGACCTCGACGTCGAGGCCTGCGACCCCTTCGGCGGGGGCGACGAGCCCGACGACCCGGCGACGACGACGACCGAGGTGGTCGCCGCGCCGACGACCACCGTGGCCGCCACGCTGCCGCCCACGACCGCGCCGCCGCTCACCCTGCCGGTCACCGTGCCCCCCACGGCCCCGCCGGCGACGGCTCCGCCCGCCACGGTGGCACCGGTGCCGGCCGGCGATGCCTGGACGGTGGTCGACCTCACGACCATCTTCCTCGCACCGAACGGCTTCTTCCTGCAGTCGACCAACCCGTCGGACGGCACCCTCGATCTCATCCGCAGCCTGCCGGAGCTGAACGAGCAGCTGCTCGAGTTCGGTGTGGCCACCCTGGTCGACGCGTCCGACAACACCGAGATCGCCGACATCTGGGTGGGCGTGTCCCGCACCGACGCGATGCCGGGCGACTGGAAGGACCTCGACTGCCCCGACGGCGGGCAGCTGCGCACCTCGGCCAACGGCATCCCCGGCATCGTGTGCTTCGGCGCCGTCGACTCGCCGACCTGGGAGATCTTCACCGCCACCGTCGGCGACGTCGGCATCTCGATCTACACCCTCGTGCCCGACGTGCCCGGCGACCTCGTCGCCGATGCGTTCCTGGCCGCCAACCCCTGAGCCGCCCGACGAACCACCACGTTGCGGGGTGAGACCCGCGCGACCTGCGGTGTCGGAGTAGCGTTCCTCGGGCCGCCATGGGTCCCGCCACTTCGTCCGTTCCGCCCGCCGGTCGCTCCCTCGTCGTCGGCCGTGTCCGTCGACCGAGTGCGCGCACCTGGCTCCTGACGATCGCCGCCGCTGTCGCGGCGGTGCTCGCCGGGTGGCTCGGTGGTGCCTCGGTGCGGGTGGCCCACGCCGAGAACACCCTCGTGAGCTCGTCGCCGGCCAACAACGAGACCGTCGCCACCTCACCGACGTCGCTCGGCTTCGTGTTCGCCGAGCCGCTCGGTCCCACCTCGACGATCGTCGTCGCCTGCAACGGCGAGCCGTTCCCCGTCGGCGTGCCGCAGGTGGGTCCCGACGGTCTGAGCGCATCCGTCGCCGTGCCCAACCCGATGCCGAAGGGGACGTGCAGCGCGGTGCTGTCGGTGAGCGCACCCGACGCACAGCCGAACGGGTCGGCCCGGATCACCTTCAACATCACCGCCGACGCCGCGCCCACCACGACCGTCGCCGTGGCCGACCCGGCGACATCCACGGGTGATGCCTCGACCCCGACCTCGGTGGACGGCTCGGTGGACGGCTCGGTCGCCCTCGACGACACGGCCGGCTCCGGCACGGGCGACGGGTCCGACACCGAGGTGGACACCCCCCGCGTGGGCGGACCGCTCGGACTCGCCCGACTCGTGTCGTCGTTGTCGGTCGCGGTGCTGTTCGGATCGTTCGTGCTGATCGTCGTCGCCTGGCCCGAGGGCATCGAGTACATCCTGACGGTCCGCTTCCTGCGCACCGCGTGGGGCGTCGCGATCGTGTCGTCGGTGTTCGTCGCGATCCTGATGCGAGCCGAGATGACCGGTACCTCCATCGGCGCCTCGCTCAGTCCGACCGCCTGGGTGGACCTGAAGGACTCGGGGCCCGGGCTGGCCGCCCTGGCTCGCGTCGCCTTCGCCGCAGCGTGCGGGTGGACGGTGATCCGCCCCGAGCGCTGCCTCGAGCCACAGTCGCAGGCGATGGCGCTCGGACTCCCGGCGCTCGCCGTCGCGACCTTCGGCTTCAGCCGATCCGGCGGCGACCTGGTGCTGCTCGGGTACGCCGCCGGCGTGCTCCACGCCGTGTCGATGGCCGTCTGGCTGGGCGGGATCGTGCTCCTCACGCGCGTGGTGCTCGCCGGCCCCGGGGAGGACGACCTCGTCCACGCGGTGCGCGGGTTCAGCCGACTCTCGACCCCGGCCCTGCTGGCGACCATCGTCACCGGTGCCGTGCAGACCTGGCGGCTCGACCGGGGCTCGCTGTTCGACACCTCGCACGGGCGCCTGGTGCTCCTGAAGGCGCTGGCCGTCGGCGTGATGGTGTTCGTCGGTCTCGCCACCCGGCAGTTCGTGTCGTCCCGGTTGCGCAACGCCGACTCGATGACGGGGCCGCTCGCGTCGCGGCTGCGGCGGGCGACCGGCATGGAGGCCGCCGGCGGCGTGCTGGTGCTGGCACTGACCGCGTGGATGCTGTCGCTCACACCGACCGGCGTCATCGACACGGGCGACCCCACCCGCTATGCCTACACCGATGGTCGGTTCGTGCTCGAGGACGCGGGCGCCGACCTCACCGTGATGCTCACCGGCGGGATCGGCCGCAACGGCGTGAAGGTGGAGGTGGACGCACCCACGACCGGCCTCGCCTCGGTGGTCGTGACGTTCCGGCCCCCGGACGACACCCTCGCCGCGACGGTGGTGCTCACGGTGCCGGCCGAGCTCACCGGTGAGGGCGCCGCCGTGCTGCCCGCGATCGAGGGCATCCCGCTCGACATGGCCGGATTGTGGACCCTCGAGGTGGCGGTCACCTCCGCGACCGGCACCCAGACGGCGCAGAAGACCTTCGTCGTCGAGTGACCACGCCGCCGGCGTGCCCGGCCGTCGTCAGCCATCGAGAGCCATCGAGAGCCATCGTCAGCCATCGTCAGCCGTCGGCCGCCGCCACGAGGTCGTGGAACGGGACGCGGTTCGCGACCTCGAGCTGGTCGTAGCGGCAGCTCGCCGGGGTGCGGTCGGGTCGCCAGCGCAGGAACGACGACCCGTGACGGAACCGGCCCTTCTCGAGCTGGCCGAAGGTCACCTCGGCCACCCGCTCGGCGCGGATCGGCACCCACGACAGGTCCTTCTTCGCGTTCCAACGACTCTGCGCGCCCGGGAGACGGCCCTCGGCGTGCGCCTGTGCCTCGGCCCAGTCGCGCCACGGGTGATCGTCGAGCGCGCCCTCGAGCAGCGGGGCCAGTTCGACGAGCAGCTCGGCCCGACGCTTCGCGGTGAAGCTGGCCGTCACGCCCACGTGATGCAATCGGCCCTCGTCGTCGTGCAGCCCGAGCAGGAGCGAGCCCACGCCCTGACCGTCCTTGTGGATCCGGTAGCCCGCCACCACGCACTCGGCGGTGCGCAGGTGCTTCACCTTCACCAGCGTCCGCTTGTCGGGGGTGTACGGATCGGCGAGCCGCTTCGCGACCACACCGTCGAGGCCGGCACCTTCGAACTCGACGAACCAGCGTCGCGCCACGACGGCGTCACGTGTGCTCGGGCAGCGGTGCACCGCCGGCGTGTGGTCGGGCCCGGCCGGCACCGCCGGGGCACCGAGCGCCCGGTCGAGCAGTGCGTGCCGCTCGACCAGCGGGGCCGACATCAACGAACGGTCGTCGAGCGCGAGCAGGTCGAACGCGACGAACGACGCCGGCGTCTCGGCCGCCAGCCGGCGCACCCTCGACTCGGCCGGGTGGATGCGCTGCAACAACGCGTCGAAGTCGAGGCCGCGGTCGTCGACGTCGGGCACCACGATCTCGCCGTCGACGACACACCGTTCGGGCAGCTGCGCGAGCAGCGGTGCGAACAGCTCGGGGAAGTACCGGTTGAACGGCCGCTCGTTCCGACTCGACAACTCGAGCTCGTCGCCGGATCGGAACACGATGCAGCGGAAGCCGTCCCACTTCGGCTCGTACAGCCACTCGTCGGGCTCGCCCTCGGGGATCGTGTCGGCCGCCTTGGCCAGCATCGGGGCGATCGGTGACTCGAGCGGCAGGCCGCGGAAGGAGGTCATGTGCCCACGATGCCAGGCCCACCGCCAGGAATGCACGGGGTCTCGGGTCGGCAACTAGTTTGGACCCCCGTGAGTGACCCCATGATCGAGAAGCTCGAAGATCTCCGTCAGCGCCGCGAACAGGCCTACCACGCCGGTTCGCCCCGCGCCGTCGAGCGTCAGCACGAGAAGGGCAAGCTGCTGGCCCGCGAGCGCATCGAGTACTTCCTCGATCCGGGCAGCTTCCACGAGCTCGATCTCCTCGCCCGCCACCGTGCGCACGCCGCCGGGCTGGAGGAGCGCCCCTACACCGACGGCGTCATCACCGGATGGGGCACCGTCGACGGTCGCAAGGTCTTCGTGTTCAGCCAGGACTTCACGGTGTTCGGTGGCGCCCTCGGCGAGGTGTTCGCCGAGAAGATCCACAAGCTCATGGACCTCGCGCTCAAGGTGGGCGCCCCGGTGGTCGGACTCAACGACGGTGCCGGTGCGCGCATCCAGGAGGGCGTGGTGAGCCTCGCCAGCTACGGCGGCATCTTCTACCGCAACGTGCTGTCGAGCGGCGTGGTGCCGCAGATCTCGGTGATCCTCGGTCCGTGTGCCGGCGGCGCCGTGTACTCGCCGGCGATGACCGACTTCATCTTCATGGTCCGCGAATCGAGCCACATGTTCATCACCGGCCCCGACGTGGTGAAGACCGTCACCGGCGAAGAGGTGACGCTCGAAGAACTCGGCGGCGCGATGAGCCACGCCAGCAAGAGCGGCGTTGCGACGTTCGTGAGCGGCGACGAGAAGGCATGTCTCGACGACGTGCGGTTCCTGCTCAGCTTCTTGCCGTCGAACAACCTGGAAGAACCACCGACGGTCGACACCGGCGACGACCCGGAACGCTTGTGCGAGGACCTGCGCACGATCCTGCCGCCCTCGCCCAACCAGCCGTACGACATGAAGAAGGTGATCGCGTCGGTGGTCGACGACGGTGAGTACTTCGAGTACTTCCCGCACTGGGCGAAGAGCATCACCTGCGGCTTCAGCCGGATCGACGGCCAGCCAGTCGGCATCGTCGGCAACCAGCCGATGATCCTCGCCGGCGTGCTCGACATCGAGTCGAGCGAGAAGGCCGCGCGCTTCGTGCGCACCTGCGATGCGTTCAACATCCCGCTGCTCACCTTCGTCGACGTGCCCGGCTTCCTGCCAGGAGTCGATCAGGAGTACGGCGGCATCATCCGCCACGGCGCCAAGCTGCTGTATGCCTATTGCGAAGCCACCGTGCCGCGCATCCAGGTGATCACCCGCAAGGCCTACGGCGGCGCGTACGTGGTCATGAACTCGAAGTCGATCGGTGCCGACCTCGCCTACGCGTGGCCGACGGCCGAGCTGGCCGTCATGGGCCCCCAGGGTGCGGTCGAGATCGTGTACCGCCGCGAGCTGCAGCAGGCGGCCGACCCCGTCTCCCGTCGCGCCGAACTGGTCGCCGAGTACACCGACAAGTACGCCAACCCGTACAACGCGGCCGAGCGCGGTTACGTCGACGACGTGATCGACCCGGCCGAGACCCGCCAGAAGATCGTGGCCGGCTTCCGCATGTTGCGCAGCAAGCGCGAAGAGCTGCCCCGACGCAAGCACGGCAACGTGCCCCTCTGAGCCGGAGCGACCGATGGACACCGAGATCAGCCCGGCGCCGACCGACGAGGAGGCCGCCGCGATCGTCGCCGCCGCACAGGCGCTGTGGCCCCGCCCGGTGATCGCCGCCGAGGAGACCAGGCGACGCGACACCGCGTGGCGCTTCAGCGGACGGTGGTGGGCGAAGCCGATCTCGGCCCGCCGCGACCGGCCGTTCCACTGACGGCGTCGATCCGGCGGCGACCTCGGGTACGGTCGGCACCGTGGAGATCACGACCGTCGCCGACGACCTGATCGTCGCGCACGACGGTGTCGTGGTCCGCCGCCTCGAGCACCTCGAACCCGACACGGTCTACGACGTCGGCGGCGTCGAGGCGCGCACCCTGGCGCGTCCGGCGGGCGAACTCCGCTGCCGCATCGCCACCGTCAACGACGTGCACTTCGGCGAGCTCGAGGCCGGGCGGATCGACCATCTCGCCGAAGGTCCGGTCCAGCGCGTGGGCCCCGACGAGCCGCCGTACCCCGAGACGATGAACCGGGCTGCCGTCGCCGAGATCGCCGCGACGGACGTCGCCGCCGTCATCGTGAAGGGCGACCTCTCGAGCGACGGCACCGACGAGGAATGGGCCGCGTTCGAAGCGTGCTACCGGGCACCCTTCGGTGACCGCCTGCACGTGGTGCGCGGCAACCACGACGCCTACCGAGGACAGACCGCGTACGCCGGCGACCAGTGGATCGAGCTCGCCGGGGTCGCCGTGGCCCTGCTCGACACCGTGCGGCCCGAGCGGAGCACCGGCTGGATCTCACCCGAGCAACTCGACTGGCTCGATGCCCACGCCGCGAGTGCGGAACGGTCCGGCACCCCCGTGCTCGTGATGGGCCACCACCAGCAATGGGTGTCGGGCGCACGGTCGGAGGACTACTTCGGCATCCATCCCGATCCGAGCGACGCACTCACCGAGCTGATCGGCCGGCGCCGCTCGATCGTCGCGTACACGGCGGGTCACACCCATCGGCACCGTCGGCGTTGGTTGCCGTCGGGCGTGCCGACGATCGAGGTCGGCTGCGTGAAGGACTTCCCCGGTACCTGGGCCGAGTACCGGGTGTACGACGGGGGCATCCTGCAGGTGGTGCACCGCATGTCGTCGCTCGACGCGCTGCGCTGGAGCGAGCGGTGCCGTGGTCTCTACCGCGACTTCGGGATGGACTACGCGTCCTACGCCCTCGGCCACCTCGACGAGCGGTGCTTCACCATCGCCGTGCGTTGACGGGCTGGTGAGGGTCGGCCCGGGGCTGACACCATGTCGGCGTGAACCCACCACCGTTGCACGGCCTGCGCGTCCTCGACCTGTCGACGGTGCTCGCCGGACCGAACGCCGCCCGCTACCTCGCCGACTTCGGCGCCGACGTGATCAAGGTGGAGCGACCCGACACCGGCGACAGCCTGCGCAACATGGCCTGGCGCGACCCGCGCGACGGCACCGGGCTGTGGTGGAAGCTCGTCAACCGCAACAAGCGCACGCTCGCGCTCGATCTGAAGGCCGCGGACGACCGCGAACTGTTCCTGCGTCTCGTCGACGACGCGCACGTGGTGATCGAGAACTTCCGACCCGGCACGATGGAACGCCTGGGCCTCGGCCCGGACGTGCTGCACGCGCGCAACCCACAGCTGGTGCTCACCCGCGTCACCGGGTTCGGCCAGGACGGGCCCTACGCGTCGCGTCCCGGCTTCGCCACCATCGCCGAGGTGATGTCGGGGCTGAGCGCGATCAGCGGCGAACCCGACGGGCAGCCGATGCTGCCGGCGATCGCCTTGACCGACGAGGTGACCGGGCTGGTGGCCGCGTTCGCCACGATGGTGGCGATCCACAGCGGCGCCGGTCAGGTGGTGGACGTCAGCCTGCTCGAGAGCCTCTTCCAGCTGATGGGGCCGCTGATCTCGCTGTACCGGCTGACCGGTGAGCAACAGCCCCGACTCGGGACCGGATTGCCGTACACCGTGCCGCGTGGCACCTATCGCTGTCGCGACGGGCGATGGGTCGGGTTGTCGGCCAGTGCCGACAGTGTGGCCCAGCGCGTGAACCGGGTGCTCGGCGTGGGCGACGATCCGCGGTTCGCGACCTTCGAGGGTCGGATGGCCCACCGCGAGGCACTCGAGGCCGTGATGACGGAGTGGTGCGCGGCACGCACGCAGGCCGAGGTGATCCAGGCGTTCGGTGACGCCGAAGCGGCGATCGGTCCGGTGCTCGACATGGCCGACATCTCGACCGATCCGCACTACGCAGCCCGCGATGCGATCGTCGAGCTCGACGGGGTGCCGATGCAGGGCCTGATCGCGAAGCTCTCGGCCACGCCGGGCGTGTTGCGCTGGCACGGCCGCGCGATCGACGCGGACGGCGCCGCCATCCGCGCACACGGCTGGGGACCCCCGCCGGAGGCCTGACGCGGACACGGCCGCACCCCGGAGGATGCGGCCGTGCTCTCGGTCGTACGCCGAAGACGCCGGCGGTGGTGCCGCCGGACGGACGGACTCAGTTGCCGTCGCCGTCCTTGTCGCCCGGGATGATCTTCTCGATCTTGTCGGTGACGCTGTCGGGCAGCTTGTCGGCCACCTTCTCGACGAGGTCCTCGGCCTTGTCCTTCAGCTCGGCGGCCTTCTCCTTGGCCTTGTCCAGGAAATCGCTCATGGTGTGCTCCTTCAGGGGCGTGTTCGGCGGGGTGATCCGACGGATCGGCAGTCGGACGTCGCCGCAGCCCGATTCGTCGCGCCAGATTGTGCCACGAATCGATCCCACGACGAACGGGCGATCGGACGGTCGGCTGGAGACCCCGCAGTCGCGTCAGGCGCGCAGACCGATGGGGCAGCTGACCCCGGTGCCACCGATGCCGCAGTAGCCGCCCGGGTTCTTGCCCAGGTACTGCTGGTGGTAGGGCTCGGCGTAGTAGAAGGCACCCGCCGGGGCGATCTCGGTCGTGATCGTCCCGTGGCCGGCCGCGTCGAGCTGTCGCTGGTACGTGTCTCGACTGGCGAGCGCAGCGGCGAGCTGCTCGTCGCTCGTCGTGTACACGGTGCTGCGGTACTGGGTGCCCACGTCGTTGCCCTGGCGCATGCCCTGCGTCGGATCGTGGTTCTCCCAGAACACCTTGAGCAGTTGCTCGTAGCTCACCTGCGCGGGATCGAACACCACGAGCACCACCTCGGCGTGGCCGGTGAGCGCCGAGCACGTCTCTTCGTAGGTGGGGTTCGGCGTGTACCCGCCGGCGTAGCCCACGGCGGTGCTGTACACGCCGTCGGTCTGCCAGAACTTCCGTTCGGCGCCCCAGAAGCAGCCCATCCCGAACACCGCGGTCTGATGGCCGTCGGGCCACGGCCCGACGAGCGGGTTGCCGTTGACGAAGTGCGCGGCGGGCACCGGCATCGTCTGGTCGGTGCGACCGGGCAACGCCTCGTCGGGCGAGATCATCTGGGTCTTCTTGGATCCGAAGAACACGGTGACGCTCCTCCTGCACAAGTGGTGACATGTCGAGGCTACGGCCCACGACGCACGCCGTACATTCGTGCCCGTGAAGATCCGTGAGACCACACCCGCCGACCTCGACGACGCGCTCGCTCTCAACAACGCGAACGTCCCGGCGTTGAACGAGCTCGACGCGCCGGAGATCGCCCGCCTCGTGTCGATCGCGCACACGGCACTCACCGCGGAGGTGGACGGCGCGTTCGCCGGGTTCTGCGTCGCGTTCGCGCCCGGCGTCGACTACGGCAGCTTGAATTACGGCTGGTTCAGCCGCACCTACGACCGGTTCGTGTACCTCGACCGCATCGCCGTCGACCCGGCCTACCGTCGCTACGGGATCGGTCGGGCGTTCTACGAGCGGCTGATCGAGCGTGCTCGAGGCCACGTCCCGCGGATCACCTGCGAGGTGAACGTCCGACCGATGAACGAGGCCTCGCTCGCGTTCCACCACTCGATCGGGTTCCGGGAGGTCGGCCAGCAGGAGACCGACGGCGGCAACAAGACCGTCAGCCTGCTCGCCCTCGACCTCGACTGAGCCGGTCCTGGGCGCCACGGAATCCCACCACCAGGCACGGTGAACGACGACCGGCACCCAGGAGTTTCGAGAACCGGTCCTGGGTGCCACGGGATCCCACGACCAGGCACGGTGAACGACGACCGGCACCCAAGACCTCGCGGCCGACGACGAGCGCGGACCGGGCGGACGAACGGCCTCACGTAGCATCGCGGCCATGCGGATCGCGGCGGTACAGCACGACATCGTCTGGGGGGACCGGGACGCGAACTTCGAGCGCCTCGCGCCACGCATCAGCGGCGCGGCCGCATCGGGCGCCCGACTCGTGCTGTGCACCGAGACGTACTCCACCGGGTTCGCGGTCGACGACCCCGACCTCGGCGAGCCCGAAGGCGGCCCGTCGTCGCAATTCCTGATCGCCCAGGCGCGCGAGCACGACGTATGGGTGGGCGGCAGCTGCCCCGAGCGGGGCGACGACGGCGACCCGCGGCCGTACAACAGCTTCGTGCTCGCCGGCCCCGACGGCACCGTGCACCGGTATCGCAAGATCCACCCCTTCGGCTACGGCGGCGAGCACAAGCACTTCCGCGCGGGCGACGGCTTCCGCACCGTCACCATCGACGACCTGCGGATCAGCCTCTTCGTCTGTTACGACCTGCGATTCGCCGACGAGTTCTGGCAGCTCGCCCACGACACCGACGTGTACCTCGTGCCCGCCAACTGGCCCGAGCCACGTCGGACCCACTGGATGTCGTTGCTGCAGGCCCGAGCGATCGAGAACCTCGCCTACGTCGTCGGATGCAACCGGGTCGGCAGCGGAGGCGGGCTGGTGTACTCGGGCGACAGCCGCATCGTCGATCCGCTCGGCGAGATGCTCGCCACGGGTGCGATGGGCGAGACCGTGCTGCTCGCCGACGTCGATCCCGCACAGGTCACCGCCGCACGCGAGCGTTTCGGCTTCTTGAACGATCGTCGCTGACCGCAGGCACCTCGTGCTCGTCGGACGCGACGCAGAGCTCGATGCGCTCGACCGGATCGCACGGGGCTCGACCACGCACTCGGCTGTGGTGACCATCGTCGCCCCTCCCGGCGCCGGGAAGACCACGGTGCTGCGGAGCGTCGTGAGCGCCGTCGACCCTGACACGCTGGTGCTGCGCGCAGCGCCGACGGCATCCGAGACCGGCCTCGCCCACGCCGCGCTCGGTGACCTGTTCGGCGGACTCGATCTCGACGCGCTCGCCGGGCACCTCGGAGCAGTCCCGCGGGCAGCTCTCGACGCAGCCCTGCTTCGCGCCCCGACGCCGGCCGGGGTCACGGTCGATGCCCGTTCGGTCGGCGGTGCGGTCGCAGGTGTGCTCGAACGGCTCGCGTCGACCCGGCCGGTCCTGGTCGCGATCGACGACGTGCACTGGCTCGATCCGGAGTCCGCCGCGGCCCTCGTGTTCGCGTTGCGACGTCTCCCGAGCCGCGGGGTGGTGGTGCTGGCGACCCGCCGTGTCGACGAGCGCGGGCCGACCCTGCCGGGCGACACCTTCCCGCTCGCACCGCTCCAGGACCAGGCCGTGCGACGGCTGCTCCTCACGTCGTTCGGTGAGCGATCGCCGACGCTCGCCGGGACCCGCCTGTCGGCCATCGTCGAGGCCGCAGCGGGCAACCCGATGTTCGCGCTCGAGCTCGCCCGGGCCACGCTCGCCTCCCCTGCCGGCTCGGCGGACGATCCGTTGGTGGTGCCCGCCGACCTCGCCTCGCTCGTGGCCGGGCGCCTGGACGAACTCGACACCTACACCGCGGAGGCACTCGCAACGATCGCGCTCCTGACACGCCCCGACCTCTCGACCATCGGACGGCTCGGCCTCGAGCCGGCGATCGAGCGCGCGGAGCGACTCGGCATCCTCTCGACGATCGACGGTGGCGTCGCGTTCTGCCATCCGCTCTTCGCCGCCGCCGTACTGGGCCGCACTCCGGCGTCGGTGCGACGTCGGCTGCACGCAGAGCTCGCAGCCGTCCTCGACGACCCGCTCGAGTCGCTCCGCCACGAAGCCCACGCCGCCGCGGCGGCCGACGCGGACCTCGCGAAGCGTCTCGAGGAGGCGGCGCACTCGCTCGCCGCGAGGGGTGCGCTCTCCCAGGCGGCCGATCTCGCCGTCTCGGCCGCGAAGCTGACGCCGGGCGAGGATCCGCGACGGAACGCTCGCCACGTCGAGGCGGCTCTGCTGTCGTTCCGTCGTGGCGATCCGGCGGCGGCGGAGACGATGCTCGCGTCGGTCGACCCGGCGACGATGTCCGCCGATGTCCGTCGCCGTGAGCTGATGGCACGAGCCCACATCGCCTACTCGAACGGCATCGGGCCCGAGGCTCGCCGGAGCGCGGAAGAGGCGCTCGCCTGGTGCGAGAACGACGCGGAGCGGGTGGAGGTGCACACCCTCGTCGCTCGGTGCATCGACGACGACTTCCGATGGGCGGCGCACCACGCCGAGCAGGCCATGGCGTTCGCCGGTGCGTGCGACGACGGCACCCTGACCTCCGAGGTCCGGTCGGCGGCGATGCTCGCCCACGCCGAGACCAAGTACATGGTGGGGCACGGTCTCGACCACGACCTGTTCCGGGCGGCGATCGAGCTCGAGCGCGAGCACCGACCGTTCGTCACCGACTCCGCCGAGGCGTCGTACGCGGCGCTGCTCAAGCAGACCGACGATCTCGACACGGCGCGTGCGATGCTCGTCGACCTCCTGGCACAGGCCGCCGACGACGGTGCGATGCCGTTCCTGCTGTCCCACCTCCCGCAACTCGAGCTCTGGGCGGGCCATTGGGATCGCGCCGAGGACTACGTGCGGCGGCACCTCGAAGCCGCCCAGCGCACCGGACAGATGGACCAGGTGGCGCAAGCCGGATCCAGCCTGTCGTTGATCAGTCTGTGGCGCGGTGACGTCACCGAAGCCCGTGACGCCGCCGAGCGGCTCGAGACGGCCGCGGTCGCGAGCGGTGATCGATGGACCGAGCGCTCGGCCACTGCGCTGCTCGGCCAGTGCTTCCTCGCCGAGGGCGACGCTGCAGCGGCCGCGGCGATGCTCGACCGCACCCAACGGCTCTCGGACGAGATGGGGATCCTCGATCCGGGGTACTGCCGGCTGCAACCCGATCACGTCGAGGCGCTCGTCGCGTCGGGCCGGCTCGACGACGCCGACGCGCTCGCCCGCTCCATGCACGAGGTCGCCGTTCGCCTCGGGCGTTCCACCTCGATCGCTGCTGCCCTACGCAGCCGTGCGCTGGTCGAGGCTGCTCGCGGCGAACGGGAACGAGCGGTTGCCGACGCTCGCGAAGCGGTCGATCGCTACGCGGCGTCGCCGCTGGTCGTCGACCACGCCCGTGCCTTGCTGACGCTCGGGCAGGTGCATCGCCGGTTCAAGGAGAAGGCGGCGGCCCGCGATGCGCTGCAGGCGGCGCTCGAGGTGTTCGAACGGCTCGGGGCCGAACGCTTCGCGCGGCGTGCCCGGCAGGACCTCGCCCGGATCGGACTCCGCCCGCCTGCGAGCAGCGGCCTGACCGAGACCGAACGGCGTGTCGCCGAGTTGGCCGGCACCGGCAAGACCGTCCGACAGGTGGCCGACGAGCTGTTCATCAGCCCGAAGACGGTGGAGGCGAACCTCACACGGGTCTACCGCAAGCTCGGGATCAGCGGCCGCGCCGAGCTCGCCACCTGGCTCGCCTCCGGCTGACGTGAAGGAGGAGTGCGGTCCTTCGTAGGGGATCCCCCGATTCCGGCGAGGGTGTCGATCCGTACCGTGCTCGACGTGCCCACGTCGTCATCCGGTCGGGATCCTCATCAGGGATCTGACGGCCCGGCGTGGATCACGCCCTTCGCCGACGACGGCGGAGTGCCGACCCCCCGACCCCGGAGGCCGTTCCGTGCCCGCAGCCACATCCCTCACCGGTCGCCACTCGCGCCGCCTCCTGTCGTCCCCGCCCCTGGTCGCATCACTGGTCGTGGCCGCCTCGGTGCTCTGGTCCGTCGGCTGTTCCGGCGATGACCCGTCGTCGGGCCGTGGCACCGTCGCATCAGCGGTCTCGGCCGCTCCGGAAGCCCCGGCGCCCACCTCGACGACATCGGCTGCGACGACCGCATCCGACGAGTCGCCCGGCGCGACCGAGCCCGGCGCGACCGAGCCCGCCGCGACCGAACCGACGTCGGTGTCGACCGACGCCCCGTCGTCGACCGATTCGGGAGCGCCCGCGCCGGTCTCGGATCCGCTCGACGACCTCGACGAGGACGGCGCGCGCGACGAACGCTGCGGCACCGTCGACCTCGGTGCCGGCCTGGTGGTCGAGACGCTCTGCAACACCGAGTTGGTCCCGACGCCGGAGGACGGAGTCGTCGCGACGGCCGGCTCGCTGCTCCTGCTGCCGTCGCCGACGCGGTGGGACGATCTGGCCGACGTCGACGCCACCGTCCGCACGGCCACGACGCCCGACGGGCGCCGTGTCGTGATCTACGTGCTCGGCAGCGACACGCTGTTCGACGCCCGGAGCGCCGACGTCCGCTCCACGGCCACACCGCCGCTCGCCGCGATCGTGGCCTCCATCACCACCCGCTTCCCGGACGCACCGATCGCCGTGCGCGGTGCCGCCGACTCCGTGGGTGAACCGGCGACGAACCAGGTGCTGTCCGAGCAACGTGCGGCCGCCGTCGCCGGAGCACTGACAGCGCTCGGCATCGATCCCACTCGCCTCACCGCCATCGGCCTCGGCGAGGACCATCCGGTCGCCGAGGAGCAGTTGCCCGACGGCTCGGTGAGCGACATCGGCCGGCAGGTCAACCGCCGCGTCGAGATCGTCGTCGGCTGAACCCGCACCCCCCGTCACGTCTCAGCATCAGAAAGCGAGCACCCCGATGTCCGACCTCCATCTCGCCGCCGACCACCCCGACGCACCCTCGCGCCGCACGATGGTGCGCCACCTGCTCGGCGCAGCAGCCGGCGCGACCGCCGCCGTGATGGCCGGCAACGCGTCCACCGCCTCGGCAGGCGTCGGCACGATGCAGTACGGCGCCGCCAACAACGCCGGGCCCGACGGCACGGCACTCGCGTCGAGCACGGCGGGCGCACGGACGCTGAGCGTGACCAACACGGGAACGAACGGCTACGCCTACGGCGGCGAGGCCGAGACCGTGTACGGCGGCCACGGCAGCTTCTTCGGCATCGATCTGACGTCGAGTGGGACCGGTGCTCGCGTGCGGGGCGTGTTCAACGGCGTCACGGCGCTCGCACAGAACCC
Organism: Acidimicrobiaceae bacterium; assembly: GCA_020637235.1. Lineage (GTDB taxonomy): Bacteria > Actinomycetota > Acidimicrobiia > Acidimicrobiales > Ilumatobacteraceae > VFMC01. Next base: position 207,957 of record JACJWG010000002.1, read on the forward strand.
CTCGGGCAACGACGCCGTCGGCATCATCGGGTCGGGTCTGGCCTCCGGGACGGCTTCCGGCGTCGGCGGGCTCTTGGAGGGCTCGACCTACGGCGCCCAGATCCGTGGCGTGAAGGCATCGCTCCTGCTCGTCCCCGGGCCGCTCGCCGTGAACGTCGATCGACAGGCAGGAGAGCTGGTGTGCGAGGCCGTCAGCGGTGGTGGCTCCAACCTGTGGTGCACCGTCACCAACGGGGCGACGCCCGTGCTCCGCAAGCTCGCCGGCCCGGGCACCGCCGGGCAGCTGCACGTGATCGATCCCGTCCGGGTGTACGACTCACGGCTCGACGCGAGCAACGGCCGAGGCCCGATGACGAGCGGTTCGTCGCGGCCCGTGTCCGTGGCGAACGGCATCGACCTCACCACAGGCGTGGTGAACCTGACCGACGTCGTGCCGGCCGGTGCAACGGCGATCGCCTACAACCTCACGGTCGTCGACACGGCCGGTTCGGGGTTCCTCGCCGTCACGGCCGGCAGCTCGGCCACCTTCCGTGCGTCGTCGATCAACTGGTCTGCCGCAGGCCAGATCCTGGCCAACGGCCAGCTGGCCCCGCTCGACGGCGACCGACGCGTGCGCATCTTCGCCGGTGGTGGCGGCAACGCCCACGTCCTCCTCGACGTCCAGGGCTTCTACCGCTGATCCCCACTCGATCCTCACGGCCCACCCGGCCCTCCCGAAAGTCAGAGATCCATGCAACTGCACACACCACCATCCACCGCTCGTCGGCTCGTCATGCACCTCCTCGTCGCCGCGTCGGTGGCGGTCGGCGCCTGCGGTGGTGACGACGCCGCAGACTCCGCCGACACCTCGGCCGATGCCGTGACCACGGACCCTGCCGCCGCAGCGGCCTCTGCGCCGGCTTCACCCGACGCGCCTGCGGCCACCTCCGCCGAGCCGGCGACGAGCGCAGCGGCCTCGGGCGAGGAGCCCGCCGGCACTGCGACGGCGGGCGGCGTCGCCGGCGTTCCCGCCGACATCTGTGCCACCGTTCCACCCCTGGAGGTGTTGAACGGGTTCGTTTCCGCTGCAGAGCCGCTCACCACGGTGCAGGAACTCCCTCGCACACCAGGCGAGGCGATCTGCGACGTCACCGGTGACGCGGCATCCAACATCCAGTTCTCGGTGCTGACCGAGGTCACCCGTGAGTCGATGACGGACATCGCTGCGAACGTCGGCGCCACGATCACCGACCTCGCCGATCCCGCGCTGCCGGGCGGCTTCGGCTACTCCGCCGTCGCAGCGGTCGTCGTCGACGGCACCTCCTACTCGGTGCAGGCGATCGACATGGACGTGATCATGGACTCGACGAACCCGCAGTGGATCACCCGCTCCGCCGAACTGCTGAAGCTGTGGCTCCCGATGGTCGGCGTGACTCCCTGAGTTCAGCCAGCGAGGGTCGTCAGGCGGCTGACGGCGTCGTCGAGCACGTCGAGGCGTTTGCAGAAGGCGAAGCGGACGAGGTGCCGGCCCTCGTGCTTGTTCGCGTAGAACACCTCGTTCGGGATCGCCACCACGCCACAGCGCTGCGGTAGTTCGCGACAGAACGCCATGCCGTCACCGTCGGCACGCACCGGGCGGATGTCGACGGTGACGAAGTACGTGCCCGACGTGGGATACACCTCGAAGCCGGCGTCGACCAGACCGGGGACGAGACGGTCGCGCTTGGCCTGCAGATCGGCGGCGAGCCCGGAGAAGTAGTCGTCCGGGAGCCGGAGTCCGGCCGCGATGCCCACCTGGAACGGCCCACCGTTGACGTAGGTGAGGAACTGCTTGGCGGTGCGAGCGGCGGTGACGAGCGCTGCCGGGCCGCAGATCCAGCCGATCTTCCACCCGGTGGTGTTGAACGTCTTGCCGCCGCTCGAGATGCTGAGCACTCGGTTGCGCATCCCCGGCAGCGCGGCCATCGCGACGTGCTCGGCACCGTCGAAGCGGAGGTGTTCGTACACCTCGTCGGTGATCACGATCAGGTCGTGCTCGACGGCGAGGTCGGCGATCATCTGCATCTCGGCGCGGTCGAGCACCTTGCCGGTGGGGTTGTGCGGGGTGTTCACCAGCAGCAGCTTCGTCTTCGGCGTGATCGCCGCGCGGAGCTCGTCGAGATCGAAGCCGTAGGTGGGTGGGCGCAGCGTCACCGGCTTCGCCGTCGCCCCGGCGAGCGCGATGCACGCCTGATAGCTGTCGTACATCGGCTCGAACAGCACCACCTCGTCGCCGGTGTCGAGCAGGCCGAGCAGTGCGCCGGCGAGCGCCTCGGTGGCGCCGGCGGTGACGAGCACCTCGCTGTCGGGGTCGTAGGCGAGGCCGTAGAAGCGCTGCTGGTGCTCGGCGATCGCCGTGCGCAGCACCGGCAGACCGGGCCCGGGCGGGTACTGGTTCTGCCCGGTGCGAATGGCGTCGACCGCGGCGTCGAGCACCTCGTTCGGTCCGTCGGTGTCGGGGAACCCCTGGCCCAGGTTCACGCTGCCGGTGGCCGCGGCGAGCGCGCTCATCTCGGCGAAGATCGTGGTGCCGAAGCCCTGGAGCTTGGCCGTGAGGTGCGGAACCCGACTGCTGGTCACGCCGCGAGCGTACGCGCCGGCCGCCGGACGGGCTCAGCCGCCGTCGGCGTCGAGGCCGTCCCCCTCGTCGTCGGCTGCACCGCCGTGGTCGCCGAACAGGTGCTCGGGCCCGAAGCTCGCGGGGAGCAACTCGTCGAGGGTGAAGGTGCGCCGGATGCCCTCCGGACCGGCGACGTGCACCTTCACGTCGAGATCCGCGAACTCGCGCAGCTTCTGACGACAGCCGCCACACGGGGTGCAGAGCAACTCCCCCTCGCCGATCACCACCACCTCGGCCACCCGCTGGTCGCCAGCCGAGATCATCATCGAGAGCGCGCCGCCTTCGGCGCACACCCCTTGCGGATATGCGGCGTTCTCGACGTTGCAGCTCGCGTACACCGCACCCGATGTCGCCCGGATCGCGGCGCCGACGTGGAAGTGCGAGTACGGCGCGTAGGCGCGCCGTTGCACGGTGCGCGCCGCATCGAGCAGCACCTGCACCTGAGGATCGTTCGCCGAGGAAGCGTTCATGACCACACACTACGAGCGACATGGATTCAGACGGACCCGGCGGGTCTGGCACCATGGGGGCCCTATGTCCGATCCCGCCGTCGCCGCGACCCAGCCCCCCGCCCCCGGCCGCCACCGCGTGCTCGGCAACCCCGTTGCCCGCACCGTGCTGTCGGTGTGGGCCTGGATCGTGCTCGTCACGGTGATCATCGTGTGGACTCCGATGGTGTTCGTGGTCTGGCTGGTGACGCTCCCGTTCGATCGCGGCCACTACGCCGCCGGCTACTTGTTCCGGAAGCTGACGGTGGCCCATCAGGTGCTCAACCCGCTCTGGACCTTCCGCACCACCGGCACGATGATCACCGACCCGCGCCGGCCCTACGTCGTGATCGCGAACCACCAGAGCTTCGTCGACATCCTGCTGATCTCGCACCTGCCGTGGGAGATGAAGTGGCTGTCGAAGCAGCACTTCTTCCGCTTCCCGCTCGTCGGTTGGATGATGCGCATGGCCGGCGACATCCGCCTGGTCCGTGGTGAGCGCGACAGCGTCATCCAGGCGATGGCCGCCTGCAAGGACCGACTCGAGCGCAAGACGAGCGTGATGATCTTCCCCGAGGGCACCCGCTCACGCGACGGCGAGCTGAAGGAGTTCAAGGACGGGGCGTTCCGCCTCGCCATCGAGAACCAGGTGCCGATCCTGCCGCTCGCGGTGAACGGCGCGTACAAGGCGATGGTGAAGGGCGACTGGCGCTTCGGGGTGAGCGATGCCGAGGTACGCGTGCTCGAGCCGATCAGCACCGACGGTCTCACGCTCGCCGACCTCCCCGACCTCAAGCGGCGCGCCCATCAGACGATCGCCGACGCCGTGCACGACATGCGCGGCCTGCCCCGGATCGACGAGTCGGCATGAGCGGATCGCTGCTGCACCTGCTGCCGGAGGTCGCTGATGCGGTCGCCGCGGGCGACCCCGTGGTCGCGCTCGAGTCGACCATCATCAGCCACGGCATGCCGTACCCGACGAACGTGGCGATGGCGCGCGAGGTCGAGCAGATCGTCCGCGATCGCGGCGCCGTGCCCGCCACGATCGCCGTCCTCGACGGTGTGGCCAAGGTGGGGCTCACGAGCGACGACCTCGAGCTGCTGGCCACGCACCCCGACGTGCACAAGGCCACCACTCGCGACCTGCCCTGGTTGCTCGCGACCGGTCGGCACGGTGCCACCACCGTGGCGGCGACGATGCGGCTCGCCGCACGCGCCGGTGTTCGCGTGTTCGCCACGGGCGGCATCGGCGGTGTGCACCGTGGCGCCGGGCTGAGCTTCGACATCAGCGCTGATCTCACCGAGATGGCGACGGTCCCGGTGGCCGTGGTGTCGGCAGGCGTGAAGTCGATCCTCGACATCGGGCTCACGCTCGAGCGGATGGAGACGTTGGGCATCCCCGTGATCGTGAACGGCAGCGACGACTTCCCGTCGTTCTATTCGCGCACCAGCGGCTTCCCTGCGCCCCGCCGCCTCGACGGCGCCGAGGAGATCGCTGCGTTCCTCCACGCCGCCTGGGGTCCCGACCTCGGGCTCTCGTGTGGCGTGAGCATCGCGAATCCGATCCCGGCCGCCGACGAGATCCCGGCCGCCGAGATCCACGAGGCGATCGAGGCGGCGCTGGCCGAGCTCGACGACCGAGGGGTGGTGGGCCAGGACGTCACTCCGTTCCTCCTCGCCAACGTCGTCGAACGCACGGGTGGCCGCAGCCTCGACGCCAACCTGGCGCTCGTGCGCAACAATGCCGCCACCGCCGCCGACATCGCGGTGTCCCACGCTCGGTTGGCGCGGCGCTGATGGGCCTCGTCACCTGGTACGAACGACGGGTGCTGCCGCGTGCGATCGACATCGCCTGCGGTTCGTCGGGGTTCCGTCAGTTCCGCGCCGACACCGTCGCCGGCACCCACGGCACCGTGCTCGAGATCGGCTTCGGATCGGGGCACAACCTGGCGCACTACCCCGACGCCGTCGACCGGCTGCTCGCGGTCGACCCGTCGGGCCGGGCGCTCGAGATCGCGACACCGCGGATCGAACGGTCGCGTGTGTCGGTCGAGCTCGTCGGGCTCGACGGTCAGCAGATCCCGCTCGACGACGCGAGCGTCGACTGCGTGGTGTCGACGTTCACCCTCTGCACGATCCCCGACGTCCAGGCCGCGCTCCACGAGGTGCGCCGGGTGCTGAAGCCGGGTGGCACCTTCCACGTGCTCGAGCACGGGCTCGCCGACGACCCAGGCGTCCAGCGCTGGCAGCGTCGGTGGAATCCGATACAACGACGTATCGCCGGCGGCTGCCACACCGACCGACACGTGCCCGGCATGCTCTCCGACGCCGGCTTCACCTGGGCACCCGATGCGCTCTCGCGTGGGTACGCCGGTCGACCGAAGCTGCTCGCTCACCTCACGCAGGTCACCGCTCGCGTGGTCTGACCCGGATCAGGCCCCGGCGCGCACCGAGCCGGCGAGCAAACGCTTCACCTCACCGGCGAGCTCGATCGACGTGTCGGCGTCGGGACCGCAGACGCTCATGTCGAACTCGTGCACCCCGACCTCGACGTACGGTGCCAGTGCGTCGGCCACGTCGGCCGGCGTGCCGTACGGCGTGTACTTCTCGAAGGCCTCGAACGGCAACCCGTAGAACCGTTGCATCGCGCGGCTCACGTGATCGCGTGCCTCCTCCCGGCTGTCACCCACGCCGATCCACGGCTGGTACTTGTGACGCCACGTCACCCGTCCGCGGCCGGCGGCAGCGGCCTCCGCCTCGCACGTCTCCGCGGCCTGCACGAACCGGCGGGGCGAACACCACGCCCCGAGCCAGCCGTCGCCGAAGCGGCCGGCACGGCGGATCGCTGCGTCGGAACGCCCGCCGACCAGCACCGGGATCGGCGCCGTCGGGGTGGGGCGGATGCGGCACTCGTGGACGGCGAAGAACTCGTCGACGTGGGTGACCGTGTCGCCATCGAGCAGCGCGCGCAGGATCGCGAGTGACGCGTCGCACCGCCGTCCGCGCGTACGCGGATCGACACCGCACACCTCCACCTCGTGTCGGTCCTCACCGCCGATGCCCACACCGAACACCACCCGTCCGGGTGCCAACTGATCGAGGGTGACGAGCGACCGGGCCACCGTGACGGGGTGCCTCAACGGCAGCAGGTACACGCCGATGTGCAGGCCGAGCGTCGGATGAGCGCCCGACAGCCCGGCCATCATCACGATCGCGTCGGTGCCCGAGCCATCGAGGAACGACACGTGGTCGGCCTGCAGCACCCCGTCGAGACCGGCGTCGGCGAGCGCTCGCACGAGCCGGGCACGCTCGTCCGGCGCTGCGGTGTTGAACCCCGACGCCGGGACCGCGCCGATGCGGAGTCCGGGATGCGTGGCCGACATCTCCGGAACCTACCGCGCCACGAGCGGGCATCATGGAGCCGTGCCGGAGGGCGACACGATACGACGGCTGGCCGACCGGATCAGCGAACGCTTCGGCGGGCAGCCCTGCACCCGATGTGTCACACGCGACCCCCGTCTGGTGGGACTCGACCTCTCGGGCGACGTGCTCGTCGAGGCCGACGCCGTCGGCAAGCACCTGTTCCTGCGCTTCGCCTCGCCGGACGGCACACGGCGCACCGTGCACGCCCATCTGCTGATGGACGGTCGGTTCGTGGTCGGTCCGGCGTCGAAGGAGCACACCTGGCGCCGACGACTGGAACTGTGGTTCGCCGACGGTCGGCTCACGGGGCTCGACGTCCCACTGCTCCGTGTGGTGCCCACGGACCGCGAGCACGAGCTGATCGACCATCTCGGTCCCGATCTGTGTGGGCCCGTGGCCCCCGATCCGTCGGAGGTGGCCGAACGGTTGCGCCGCGACCCCGAGGTGCCGCTCGCCGGAGCACTGCTCGACCAGCGCAACGTCGCCGGGTTCGGCAACGTCTACGCCGTCGAGCTGCCGTTCATCGTCGGCGTCTCACCCAACCAGCCGGTCGGCAGCGTGATCGGGCTCGACGGGCTGCTCGCCATCGGCACCCCGATGATCCGTCAGCACGCGGCGAAGGGCCCGCGCAACACCACCGGGAAGCGGCTCGCGACGCCCGATCACTTCGTGTACGGGCACCAGTCGTGTCCCGTGTGTGCCTCGTTGTTGCGCCACTGGAACGATCGCGACAGTCCGTGGGGACGCATCTCGTCATGGTGTCCGCAGTGCCAGCGGGTGGACCCGACACGCTCGGTCGACCTGATACGAGCCCGCCGGCTGCTCGGCCTGCACCCGGTGCGGCGCGACCCCATGTTCCCGCGGGTCAGTGCGGACCCGTGAACCCGAAGCTCGCCCGCAGATGGTCGTCGGTCAACACCTCCGACGGGTGACCGATCGCCACCACCCGCCCGGCCAGCAGCACCACCACGTCGGCGCCGTCGGCATCGCCGAGGTCGTGTGTCGCCATCGCGACGGCCGTGCCGCGGGCACGTTCGGCAGCGACCGCCTCGGCGAAGGTCTCGCGACCGTTGGGATCGAGCCCTGCGGTGGGCTCGTCGAGCAACAACACGTCGGCTCGGCGCGCGAGCGCCTGTGCCAGGTGCGTGCGCTGCTGCTGCCCGCCCGACAGTTCGAGCAGCGGACGATCGGCGAACGGTCGGACACCCATCCGGTCGATCGCGTCCTCGCACCACGCCCGATCGGCGCTGGTGGCTCGACGCCACAGCCCGAGCGACGCGAAACGCCCCATCGACACGACATCGGCCGCCCGGATCGGCAACGTGAACGACGACGCCGGCCGCTGGGCGAGATAGCCCACGCGGGCTGGCTGCGTCCCGGGCGCCGCGCCGGCCACCTCGACGCCGCCCGCCACCGCCGGGATGAGCCCGGCGAGGGTCTTGAGCAGCGTGGACTTGCCCGAGCCGTTGGTGCCGATGAGGCAGACGCACCCGCCGGCCGGCACCTCGAACGAGATCCCGTCGACGACGGCGCGACCGCCATATCCGACCGCGAGGTCCCGGGCGACGATCGCCGGCGGTGCCGCGGTCATCGCCGTTCTCCCGGGACGTGGCCGTGAGGGTGTTCGGCGCCGTGGACGTGCACGTGCGCCCCGTCGTCGTGGGTGTGGGCGTGACGTTGCACGGCGCCCGGCGGGATGCCGATCCCGCCGCCGGTGACCGCATCGCGGATCTCCACGCCGGCGAAGGTGGCGAGGAACACCCCCACCGCGACCGCCACCACGCTGGCGCCTGCCGCGAGGTCGGCGTGGTAACTGACCAGCAGTCCCGCGTAGGTGCACACCGAACCGAGGACGGCGGCGACGAGCATCATCGCGCCGAGTCGACGAGTGACGAGCGCCGCAGTGGACGCAGGGGCGAGCAGCATGCCGAACACCAGCAGCGTGCCGACCGACTGGAACGAGGCGATGATCGCGACGGCCACGATCACCAGCATCAGCGTCTCGTACAGCCGGACTCGGAAGCCCGACGTGGCGGCGAGCTCGGGCTCGATGCACAACAGCAGGAACGGGCGGCGACACGTCCAGGCCACGCCTCCCACGAACACGACCGCGATCGCCTGCCACCACAGCTCGCTCGCGTCGACGCCGAGCAGCTCGCCGAACAGGATGCGTGTCAGATCGCCCGTGAAGCTGCGCGCACGCGAGGTGATCATCACGCCGACCGCGAGCATGCCGGCGAAGAACAGCCCGATCGCCGTGTCGCTCGACAGCCGTGACCGGCGGGTGATGACCGCGACGCCGCCCATCATGACCACCGTGCCGACGGCGGCGCCGAGCACGACGGGCACACCGAGCAGCACCGCGGTCGCGATGCCGGGCAACACCCCGTGGGCGAGCGCGTCGGCGACGAAGGCCAGCCCGCGGAGGACCACGAACGACCCGACCACGGCGCAACACCAGGCGACGAGCACGCCTGCGTAGAGGGCGCGCTCGAGGAACTGGTTGTCGACGAACGGGGCGATCAGGGCGTCGTACATGTGCGGACCTCGATCATGGCGCACCCACGGGTCGCGCCGTGACTCCGCTCCCCCGGCAGGCGACGATCAGGCCGCGCCGGCGAGCGCATCGGCGATTCGTGTGGCGAGATCCACGACGAATGCCTGGTACCCGCCGGTGTCGGGCAGCTGGTGCGACGGCAGCTCGACGAGTGGCACACCCACCTCGCTCGCCACCTGCTCGGCCACCTGTGCCGGCGTGCCGACCTCGGTGAAGATGGCGGCCACACCGGTCTCGCGCGCCACCTCGGACAACTCGGCGAGATCCTGCGCCGACGCCTCGGCGGTGGACGAGAGCCCGGGGACGACCGCACCGATCAGCTCGCACCCGTACCGGTCGGCGAAGTACCCGAGCGATTCGTGCCCGGTGACGAGCCGGCACTCGCCCGCCGGGATCGCCGCCATGATCGTGCGCACCTCGGCGTCGAGGGCATCCATCTCGGCTTCCACCGCGGCGGCTGCGGCGCCGAGGTCGACGCCGAGCACCGCCTCGAGCTCGGTGGCCAGCGCCGGGATCATCTCGCGCATGGTGAGCGGATCGGTCCACAGGTGGGGGTCGCCGCCCTCGTGCTCGTGGTCGTGCTCGTCGTCGTGCCCGGCCTCGTCGTCGTGCCCGGCCTCCTCGTCGTGCCCGTGCTCCTCGCCCTCCGCGAGCTCGCGCACGGTGACGTGATCGCTCACGGAGAACACCGACACCCCGGCGTCGGCGGTCTGCTCGAGCGCCTCCACCAGACCCTCCTCGAGGTCGAGCCCGTTGGCGACGATCAGCGCAGCACCCTGCATGGTCTCGACGTCGCGCGCCGAGGGCGAGAAGTCGTGCGGGTCCTGTCCGTTGGGGATGAGCACCTGCACGTTCGCGGCATCTCCGACGAGCTGGGACACGACGTCGCCGAGGACGCTGTAGGTGACGAGGACGACGGGCTTGCCGTCGACGAGGACCGTGGCAGCGGTCGACGCGTCGTCGTCACCGCACGCCGCGACGAGTGCGGCGAGCGCGACGGTGCCGAGCAGGGCGGCGATGGGTCGCCGCGAGCGGGACGAGCGGTGGGGAGCGGGTGCAGGCGTCATCGGGTTCTCACAACAGTGGGTCTCAATCCATTCCCACTAATAGGAATGTGTCCTAGTATTGTGTCGCGTGTCGGCGACGACCGCAACCCACCGACCGCGGCCACCGGCACCTTCGGTACCAGGCACCCGGCCCTCGATCGGTACGCTCGCGCCCGTGACCGACACCGCTGCCGCTCCCGCCCAGGTCCCCCTCGTCGACTACCTCGTGCTCGGCGACCACCCGCACCTCGTCGCCCACCAGTGCACCAGCTGTGGTGCACGCTTCTTCGACCGCCGCAACGCGTGCGCCGGCTGTTTCGGCACCGAGTTCGAGCCGGCCGACATCGCCACCGAGGGCGTGGTGAAGGCCTTCACCATCGTCACCTTCGCCGCACCCGGCGTGCCCGTGCCGTTCGTCGCCGCGATCGTCGACTGCGACGGCACCAGCGTGCGCGGCAACATCATCAACACCGAGCCCGACCCCGAGCACGTGAAGCTCGGCATGAAGGTACGCCTCGCCACCTTCTCCCTCGGCGCCGACGACCAGGGCACCGAGGCGATCGGCTTCGGCTTCGAGCCCGCCTGACCACGTCCCACCCGCAACCCGCTCGCACGCACGCACCGCACGACAGGAGACTCCAATGGCCGAGAACGTGTACATCCTCGGGATCAACATGACGAAGTTCGGCAAGCATGCCGACAAAGACGTCGTCGACCTCGGTGCCGAGGCAGCGATGGCGGCGCTCGCCGACGCCGGCGTCACCATGCGCGATATGGGCATCCTGGCGGCCGGCAACCTGATGAACGCCGGCGCCGGGTTCGGTCAGCGCCTGCAGAAGCAGATCGGCCAGACCGGCATCCCCGTCTACAACGTCGCCAACGCCTGCGCCACCGGCGCCACCGCGCTGCGCACCGTGATCATGGCGGTCAAGTCGGGCGAGGTCGACATGGGCCTGGCAGTCGGTGTGGAGAAGCTGGCGGGCGCCGGCCTCCTCGGCGGCGGCGGGACCCCGAAGAAGGACTCGAAGGTGTGGGAACCGTCAGGTCGCTTCGGCGCCGTCGCCCCCACGGACGGCCGCATCGGCACCGACGCGATGCCCGGCACCTTCGCGCAGGTCGGCATGGAGTACGGCCACAAGTACGGCGAGGTGAGCTTCGAGACCTTCGCGAAGATCAGCGAGAAGAACCACGCCCACTCGGTGCTCAACCCGCTCGCGGCGTACTCGAAGCGGTTCACGCTCGACGAGATCATGAACGACATGATGATCGCCTACCCGAACACCCGGCCGATGTGCTCGGCCAACTGCGACGGTGGCGCCGCGGCGGTCGTCGTGAGCGAGACGAAGCTGCGCACGCTGTCGCTCGGGCAGCAACGGCGCGCCGTGAAGATCTCGGCCTCGGTGCTCACCACCGACCCGTACGAGGAGGGGTGCCAGATCCTCCCCAACGTCAACACCCTTACTCGCAACGCGGCCAAGATCGCCTACGAGCAGGCCGGCGTCGGCCCCGAGGACCTGAACCTGGTCGAGCTGCACGACTGCTTCGCCACCGCCGAACTCGTGCACTACGACAACCTGATGCTGTGCCCCGAAGGCGGCGCCGTCGAGTTCTTCGAGTCGGGCGCGCCGTGGCGTGACGGCTCGACGCCGGTGAACGTGTCGGGCGGTCTGCAGTCGAAGGGCCATCCGATCTCGGCCACCGGCATCGCCAACATCTGGGAGGTCTGCCACCACCTCCGCGGCGAGGCCGGCGACCGCCAGATCGAGGGTGCCAAGGTGGGCCTCGCCCACGTGATCGGCCTCGGGTCGGCCTGCGGCGTCCACATCCTCGAGAAGTCGGCCGCCTGACCGTCGGCACCACCGGTCGGCGCCACCGTCACAACGGGGTCGTCGGCGACGTCGAGACGTGCAGGAGGTTCCTGCCATGCACGTCTCGACCCGCGACCACTCGTCCCACCCCGGCCCGGACGGCACCGACGCCGACTTGATCGTCGTCGGTGCCGGTGTGGCCGGTCTCGCTGCGGCGATGACCGCGGCTGCCACCGGCCGCCGGACACTCGTCGTCGACGCCCACGGTGTCGGCGGTCGCGGTCGCACCGCCGACCACCACGGATGGTCGCTGAACGTCGGCCCGCACGCGCTCTACCGACGAGCCGCGCTCGAGCAACTGCTGGATCGGCACGGCATCGTGTGCGCCGGCGGCATGCCTGCCACCGATGACGCCTGGCTGGTGCGTGACGGCGCTGCCCACCCACAGCGCCTGTCACCGGGTGCGATCGCACGCACCTCGCTGCTCGGACGACGCGACCGCCTGCGTCTGCTCGCGCTCCTCGCTCGCGTCCAGCGCCTCGACCCGGAGCGCCACGTCGGCCGCAGCCTCGCCGACTGGCTGCGCGAGGTGCCCGTCCCGGTTCGACAGTTCGTCGAGATGTTCGCGCGAGTCGGCACCTACACCCACGCGCCGGAGGTGCTCGACGCCGGTGCGGCGTTGCGCCAGGTACAGCTCGCCGTCGGTCCCGGCGTGCGCTACCTGGACGGCGGGTGGGCGACGATGCTCGACGCGATGGCGTCACGGGTGCGATCGCTCGGCGGGGAGATCCGCACCGGGGTCGAGGTGTCGGCCGTCCGCAGCCTCGCCGGCGGCCCCGGCGTCGAGGTGCATCTCGCCGGCGGCACCGTGGTCCTCGCCACGGGAGCGGTGATCGCCACCGGCGGCCCCGACACGGCGAGCCGCCTCACGGGGCGGCCGGTCGTCGGGGTCGAGCGGCTCACCCCGCCGGTCACCGCGTCGGCGCTCGACCTGTGCCTCACACGCGCCGTGCCGCGCGTGGCGTTCGCCCTCGACGAACCGCTGTACCTGTCGGCCCACGCGCCGGCCGCACGGCTGGCGCCGGCGGGCGGCGGTCTCGTGTCGGTGCTGCGCTACCACGCGCCCGGCGCCGACCCGGCGCCCGCCGACATCGCGCGAGGCGAACTGCGCGCGTTCGCGACCACGGCCGGCATCGTCGGTCGCGACGTCGCCCACGAGCGCTACCTGCATCGGGTGGTGGTCGCGCACGGAGCCCCCACCGCAGCAGGCGGCGGCCTGCCGGGACGGCCGCAGGTCGACTGCCTCGGCCTGCCCGACGTGGTGGTGGCCGGCGACTGGGTCGGACCCACGGGTCTGCTCGCCGACGCCTCGGCGGCGAGCGGGGTCGAGGCGGCCGAGACCGTGTGCCGCCGGCTCGACGAGCGTGGCACGATCGCCGCATGAGCCACACGGTCGACCCGAACGCGGTCGGCGCGGACGACACGGCCACGTTCGAGGCCGAGCGCGCCCGGCTCACCGGCATCGCGTACCGCCTGCTCGGCTCGGTCGGCGACGCCGAGGACGTGGTGCAGGAGGCCTGGTTGCGGTGGGCACGCGCCGACCGCACCGCGATCGAGCACCCGCCGGCGTGGCTCACCACGGTCGTCGGCCGCCTCGGCCTCGACCGGCTCCGGGCGCGCCGGCGCGACCGCACCGACTACGTCGGCCCGTGGCTGCCGGAGCCGATCGTCGAACCGGTGGCCGACCCGGCGGCGGTGGCCGAGCTCGCCGACTCGCTCACCACCGCGTTCTTGGTGCTGCTCGAGACACTCGCGCCCGACGAGCGGCTGGTGGTGCTCCTCGCCGACGTGTTCGCCGAGCCGTTCCCGGCGATCGCCGACGTGCTCGGGCGTACGCCCGACGCGACACGCCAGCTCGCCGTGCGGGCGCGACGCAAGCTCGCGACTGCGCGCGAGGGCCGATCCGACACGCCGCGGCCGAGCGCCGCCGAGCAGTGGTCGGTGGCCAACCGGTTCGTGGCCGCGGTGATGACCGGCGATCTCGACGAGGTGCGCCGGCTGCTCGACCCCGCCGTGGTGCTCGTCGGCGACGGTGGTCCGGCGCGCCATGCCGCCCGCCGGCCGGTGCTCGGGCCCGAACGCGTGGCCCGCTTCGTGATCAACATCGCCCGCCGTGTGCCCCAGGGCGCCGAGGTCGCAGCGGTGTGGGTGAACGGGGCGCCCGGGCTGCTCGTCACGGTTCGCGGACGGCCGGACATGGTGCTCGCCCTCGACGTGCGCGACGCACGGGTGCAGCGGGTGTTCTCGATCCTCAACCGCGACAAGCTCGCCGCCGTCGGACGCTCGATCGCGCTCCGCTGATCGGACTCAGAACAGCCGGATCGAGGTGGTCCGGGTCGTGGTCGTCACCAGGTTGCCGGCGACGTCGGTGAGCGTCGTCGCCGCTCGGAACGAGAAGTTGGCGGCGGTGGTCTGTGTGGCGATCGCCGAGCACGTCCCCGCACACGCGGCGCCCACGGTGACCACGATCGTGCGATCGCCGTCGGCGAACGACACCGGCGAGCCGGCGAACGAGTACGTCGAGTTGTTGGTGCTCACGTAGTTGTTCGCGCCGGTGCTGCGTGCGCCGTTGGTGAGCCCGGCGATCGTGATCGTGTCGCGACCCGCGCCCGCAGGGTCGGTCAGCGTCACCGTGGTGGTGGCCGGGATCGACGACGTGTCCATCGGCTCGCTGAACAGCACCGACAGCGTGTCGCCCGGCTGGACGCGACCGTCGGTCGCGCCGTTGGTGTCGGACACAGACACCGGCAACGGGCGGGCGCCGTCGGTGGGGGCGCGAGCGGCGAAGGTCGACCGATTGCCGGCAGCGTCGCGCGGTCCGTTCGCCGCCGGCGCCAACGCGATCGTGAACGCCCCGACGCCGGTGTCGAGCGCGCCGGCACCCTCGGTGATCGTGAGCGTGCCGGTGGTGCCCGACGCGCTGACCGACGACAGGGTGCCGCCCGAGGGCACGTTCGCGAGCGTCCAGATGGTGCGGTTGGTGGTGGTGGCGGCGAGGCTCTCGCTCCAGGTGATCGTCACCCGGTTGACCCGGCCGTTGGTGTTCGGGTCGAGCATCACCATCGTCACCGGCGCCGGCGCGGCCCGATCGAGCGGCGCCTGCGCGGCGAACGAACTGGCGTGACCGTTCACGTCGCGCACACCTGCGGCGTTGGCGGCGAGGGCCACCGTGAACGCCCCGACGACGGTGGTGGGTGCGCCGGCACCCTCGGCGATCGTCAGCACGGCGGTGTCGCCGATCACGCTCACCCCGTCCAGCGTGCCGCCCGACGGGACGTTCGTCAGGGTCCACGGCGCGGTGCCGGCCGCATACGGCGCCAGTGTGTCGTCGAACACCGCCCGTACCTCGTCGACGCGGCCGTCGGCGTCGACGTCGTGCATGGTGAGCGACTGGAGCGCCGGCGGCATCACGATCGGCAGCGGTGCCGCAGCGACGTTGCCGAACGAGCCGGCGACGAACAGCGAGTGCGGCGCGTCGTCGGTGCCGGACGGGATCGTCACCGAGATCGGCTGTGAGCCCGACGACACCACCGTCGGGGTGCCGGCCAGCAGCGACCCGGTCGGCGAGTCCAACCGGAACTCGATCGTCTCGCCGGTCACGAACCCGTCGAGTGTGCCGGTGACGGTGGCCGGCACGGCGGACAGGGGCACGGGGCCGGTGATCGTCAGCGAGGTCGCCGCGATCACGATCGCGCCGCTGGCCGGTCCGAACGGGCCGGTCCACCCGGCGAACCGCGCCCGCACCCGGTAGGTCCAGGTGCCCGCCGGCACGCCGGTCTCGACGCACGACGTGGCGGCCACCACCCCGTCGCACCCGGCGCCGATCACCACGGGCGCGCCACCGGCGTCGAGGCGTTCGACGAGGTAGCCGTCGACGGGCAGCCCGCCGCTCGACGTCACGGCGCCCCACGACACCGTGACGTCGGCACCGACGTTCGTCGCGACCGGGGCGGCCGGTGGCGGGACGAACTGCGCGTCCACCTGCACCTGACCGCTCGCGGTCGCTTCGTACCCGGCGGCGGCGCTCGGCACGCCGACGGACACGAACACCACGCACGCGACCACCGACGCCAACGCCGTCAGCCACGCCGTGGCGACGGAGGAGCGCTCGGCGTGCGCGTGCACCGTGGGGGCGGCCGCAGGCTCAGGCCTGCATGCCGGTCAACGTGAGCGCGATGGTGAAGGTGACGCCCTGACACGCGTCGGGCGCACCGGTGTCCATCGACACCACGTCGTCGATCGTCTGGGTGGCCGAGGTCGCGCCGGCCGCCACGTTCAGCGAGAGACCGGTGGCCGGGGACACCGTGATGTTGGACGCTGCGCAGCCGGGGTTGCTCGTCGTGATCGCACCGGGGGTCATCGCGCTCATCGTCACCGGGTACGGGTTCGGGTTGGTGAGCGTGAAGGTGAGGTCGCCCGTGGTGGCACCCGGGTACAGCGACGCCGGACCGGCGGCGGCGGTGACGGTGATCGTCTGCGCGGTCAGTGCGGTGGCCTGCCCCGAGCCGGAGCCGTTGGCCGACCACAGCGCCCAGGCCGCACCACCTCCGGCGACGACCGTGGTCGTGAGCGCGACCGCGGCGATCTTCCGCCGGCGACGCGTGCGCTCGGGTGCGGCGATCTCGTTGTCGTGCTGCTGTTCCATGACCTGCTCCAGTCGGTTCGGGGGGGACTCGACATGGCTGTCATCGGACGTCGACAGGACGACCTGAGCGCGTTTCGGCGACGGGCGCGGAGAACCCCGCACGTGCGGGGGCGAAGGTCAGATGCCCAACAGGGCGAGTGTGCCGCCGGCGTAGCCGACGATCGTGACGTCGTAGCGTTTGTTGCCGGCGGCCTGCTTCGACAGCTCGATCACCTCGTCGGGGATGCCGTCGACCAACTCCGTGAGCCGCAGGTGGGGCACACTCGGCCCGTTCAGGAGCGCCGAGATGATGTTGACGACCTCGTAGAAGTTCTCGCGGAGGTTGTCGCCGAGTTCGCCGGCGGCGACCGATTCCTTCGCCACCTGCTCGGAGATCATCGCGAGCGCCGCGCCGGTGTTCGCGGCGAGCGAGAGGTCGGCGATGCACGCGCCGATGAGCTTGTTCTTGTCGTTGACGTAGAGCCCGGTCACCCACTTCTCCTCGTCGAGATCGATCGTGGAGAGGTCGGTCACCGGCTTCTTGGTCACCGACACGGGTTTACCGACCAGGTCCCCGAGGAAGTCGCGGACGTCCTCGGGGATCGGCATCCGTCGAGCGGGGGTGCCGAGCGGCATCAGCTCACCCGCTCACCACCGCACCGACGACCTCGGCGAGACGCTCCGCGTCGAACGGTTTGGTCAACAGAAAGGCGGCTCCACCGGCGATCGCGAGTTCCTTCATCGCCGGGTTCGACTCGGATGTGACGAACCCGAAGGTCACCTGGTTGCCCTGGGCACGCAGGTTGTTGAGGAACTCGATCCCGGTCATGTTGGGCATGTTCCAGTCGGACAGGATGAGGTCGGGACCGAAGCTGGCCACCGCCTCGAGCGCCTGCGCGCCGTCCTCGGCCTCGTGCACGTCGTCGATCGGCAGGCCGCTCTGGCGCAGCGTGCGCAGGACGATCATCCGCATCGCCTTGCTGTCATCTGCGATCAGGACCTTCATGGCTTCCTCCGAGGGGCGGTGTGTGGGGGCGGTGTGTGTGGGGCGGCGGGGGCGGCGGACTCAGACGAGGAGTCCGAGTCGGGTGGCCTTCTCGACCGCGGAGTTGCGGTTGGGCACGTCGAGCTTGCGCAGCACGTGGGCGACGTGGGTCTTCACGGTCTCGGTCGAGACGTAGAGCTGGTTGGCGATCTCGGCGTTCGACGAGCCGTTGGCGAGCAGCGAGAGCACCTCACGCTCGCGACCCGACAGCATCGGTTGCACGAGGGGTTGCCAGGTGCCGGCCAGCTGGCGCAGTGCGTCCTCGTCGAGCACGCACGCGCCGCTCGCCACCGTACGCACGGACTGGACGAGCGCGCTCGTCGGGGTGTCGCTGCACAAGACGCCGGCGACGCCGGCGTTCACCGCGGCCGACACCATGCTCACGTCGGTGCTGGTCAGCAACATCACGGCACGGGCGCTCGCCGACCGGCTGCGCAGCTCGACCATCAAGCTGTGGCACGACTCGTGGGCCGGCGGTTCGTCGAGCACGACGACGGCGCCGGGGTGGCGACCGATGGCATCGGCAGCGTCGCGCACCGTGGCGACCGAGGCGATCACCTCGAGGTCGGTCTCGGCGTCGAGCCGCAACTGCACCGCCTCCCGCAGCACGCGATGCTGCTGCACGACGACGACGGGGATGCCAACGGCGACCCGGTGGTCGAGGTGGGGCACGTCATCGACGGGCACTGCGGTCATGGGGTCGACAGTCCCCGACGCGTCGCCCACGGCAACCAGGCCCCGCCGTCGACCCCCGCACACCCCGGGGGATTTCCCGGGGGAGCGCTCGGGGGAGGTGACGATCCCGAGTGGCATTCTCCCACGTCACGTGTGCGAGTCACCGCGCTGCGCACACAGATGCACCAGACGCATTCACCCGTTCAGGCGACATCACACCCCCTCACATACGGCCCCCCTAAATGAGGCGTGCGCAGCTTTCGGGGGATGGCGGGGATCGTCATCCTGTAACCGTCCCGTGCGGAGGCTGGGACGCCCGGAAGTCGGGCATGCACAGGAGTGAAGGTACGAAGGACATGGCGGGCGCGGACAGCTCCATGGCAATGGCTCCAGACGATTTCGTCGACGGGAACTCGGCACTGTTCCAGCGGCGGCGTGAGCTGCAGCGGCAACTGGCGGAACTCGACGAGGAGATCGCCGACCAGCGGACGGTCAACCGACTGCGCCGCCAACTCGACGACGTGACCTCGGACATCGTGCAGTTCAACCTCGGCCTCGTCCGGTCGTACTGCAAGCGCTTCACCGCGAACTCGAGCCGGGACGACTCGGCCGACTTCGAGGCAGCCGGACTGCTCGGGCTGATGCGGGCCATCGACAGCTTCGACCCCGAGCAGGGCCGCTTCGGTCAGTGGGCGTTCAAGCCGATCCAGCGTGAGGTGCTGCGCGCCGTCCGCGACGCCGACCATCCGAACGTGAACCTCGGCGACTTCGAGCGCCGCCCCGAGATCCTGCGGGCCTTCCGCCACCTCCAGGGGGACGACGACCGCTACAGCCCGTCGCACGCCGAGGTCGCTTCGGTGGTGGGCGCGACGATCGATCAGGTCCGGCGCGTGCTCAACCCCCCGAAGCTCGAGTCGGTCGACCAGGCGGCGTCGGAGCAGAACGACGCGACGCTCGGTGACACCATCGAGAGTGCGACCCCCGGCCCGGAATCGGTGGTCGTGTCGAGCCTCATGCTGTCGGCGTTGCGGACGCACGGTCTCGCCGCGCTCGACTCGCGCGAGCTGTTCGTCATCGTGCGCCGTTTCGGCCTCGACGGCGAACCGCCCGAGAAGCTCGCCGGCATCGGCGAGACGCTCGGTCTGTCGCGCGAAGCCGTGCGCCAGATCGAGGCCAAGGCGGTTGCGAAGATCCAACACCCGATGGTGCTGCGCAAGGTGCAGCGTCACGGGCGGGGCTGATCCCCCGCCGATTCCCCCGCGAATCACGCTCAATCCCCCTGAGGTTCCGGGTCGGACCCAGGACGGTCATCCTCCGACGCCACACGGATCGTGGCGAGCACCCAGCCTCACGGAGGAAGCCCCATGTCCGCCCGGACCATCGCGCCGAGCACCGCTCGGTCAGTCACCACCCGATCACCTGCTCCCCGCACCGGTGCCCGGACGAACCCCTCGTCCCGAACCGCCCGGTCGGCGTCGATCGAGGTGGCGAGCCCGTGGACGGGACGCCAGGTGCCGTGCAACGCGGCCGAGGAGGAGGCGTTCGTCGAGGAGCTCGAGGTGCTGAGCGGCGACCACGACGTCGACGAGTTCGAACGACGCGACGTCACCGTGCTCATCACGGCGTTGCGCGGCGGACTGATGCCGAACGAGCTGCTGCGCCAGGCTCCCGGGGTGAAGCCGCACCGGCTGCTCGCCGCCCATCGCGAGCTGGAGGGGCGCCGCCTGATCGCCGAGCACGCGTGGCGCACGATCGCCGTCGACGCGAGCCCGCTCGCGTTCGAGACCTTCGCCGCCACCGCCGCCGAACTGCTGCCGGCCGTGATCAGCCAACTCGCGACGATCATGCACGACGAACACCGGCTGCAGGCCGCGATCGAGGACGCCGCCGAACAGGTGTCGCGCACCTCTCGCCGCGTGCTGATGCTCGAGCGTCGCGTCGCCGACGGCGGGGTGCCGACCGCGTTCGACGTCGACGAGGATCCGACCAGCACCCGTCAGCTGGGCACGCTGCTGTACGACGTCCACGGTACGGGCGCGTGGAGCCACCCGATGTTCCTGCCACCGCGCGTGGGCACGCTCGTGCCGTTGCGCATCGCCGCGCTGCTCGGCGAGGACATCACCGCCGCCCGACGAGCGAGCTGACGGGGACCGGTTGCCGACCTCGACGCCGGTCGGCGACCCCCGAGGGTCCGCGCCCGTGGTGGCGCCCTACGATCGGCCCATGGTGCCGTCGCGAGAGCCTCGATGAGTTCCCGCGGACGCTCGCCCGACGCGACCTGGGTGCACCTCCCGCCACCCGACCTCGTCGCCGCTGTCCAGCTGCAACCCACCCCGCACATCCCGCTCGGCTCGATCCGGCACCTGCTCCGTCCCCTCCACGACGAGACCGGGCGGCTCGTCGACTGGTTGCTGTTCGCGTCCGGATTCGACGACCACGACGCCGTGCCCCAGTACTGGCGATGGCGCAACACCTGGCGACGCCACTGGCCCCTCGGGCCGCTGTCGAACGTCGAGTCGCTGCGCGACGTGGTCGCCGACATCGAGCACGACCTCGGACGTGAGCTCGACGACCTGCTCGACGCCCTCGTCGGCGCGTCCGGCCGTCCGGTGCAGGTGGAGGCCACGGTCGCGGAGGCGCTGATCACCGAGATCGTCACCGTCCGACTCGCGTTGTCGGTCGACGACCGCACCGGGTGGGGCATCGTCGACGACATGCCCGCACGTACTCGTGCCGACGGTCTCGCACGTACGTGGGCACCGACCGACCACGAGGTCGTGCTCGCCGGGACGTCCGTCGCCGCCGTGGTGGTGCGGCCGGGCGTCGGACTGGCCGTCCTGCACGGCGACCCACCCACCGCGGCCTTCGAAGGAGTGAGCGCCGTCGACCTGCGCCACGACGACGTGGTGGTGATCGATCACCGCGGCCAGTCGCTGCACCTCGATCAGCACGACGCGAGGCCGCTCGGCTGGCTGGTGCCGCGCTCGTTGCGGTGGCACGTGCGGACGGTCCCGTTCGGTGTCGTGTGGGCCTTGCTGCTCGACGGGCTCGAGTCCGCAGCCCGTGTCGCGGGCGCCACGGGGGAGGCGATGGTGATCACGGGTGAGGTGGGCGTCGCCTGACCAGGGTCGCCGGCACGCCGGACGATCCACCGACCTCACCCTGGGACTGCTTGCCTCGATCGGGGTTGCTCGGCACAGTCGTCGGATGTGAAGAGCGACACGAGCGATGCGGCGGGTGCACGAGACGACAACGATCAGGTTCGCGACACGCTGAGCTGCATGTACGGTGCGGTCGCTGCGTTGGTCCGCGAAGACCGGATCGGGATGGAAGTGTTGCTCGACGACCTGCGCCGCACCTGCACGGATCCGACGGAGCTGCTCGCCACGATGGCCTTCGCCACCCTCGACCGGCTCGACGCCGCGCTGACGACGGGCACCCAGCTGTCGCCGCGCGAGACGCGAGCACTGGCGCAACGCCTGCTCACCGACGCCCACCGCTTCGCCCTCGTCGACGCCATCCCCGTCCAGGCGGCGGCCCGACGGCTCGATGCCGTGCGCCGTCACGATCACGGTCTCGTCGCCGCGGAGGTGATGCACGCCCGCACCGCGGCGAGCGACCCCGAACTGCTCTTCGGCGCCGTCGCGCTGCTCGCTGCCACCGTGAACATCTGGGCCGAGCGCTCGAACCGCAGCCTGCACAAGGCGATCGGCGATCTCTGCCTCGCTGCGTCGGTGGAACCCGTCGGCTGAGCCGGCGTCGCCCTCTCACGAAAATTCCGGTTGCACGACCGCCCGCGCGCCGGACGGTCAGGTGTGCGGTGCCCAGGACGGGCACGACACACGCGATCCGAGGAGACGAACCCGATGGCTGCCCCCCGTGCACTGGACGAACTGATCGAGCACACCCCCGATCTGCCGTGGTTGGAAGAAGCCGCATGTGGCGACCTCGAGCTCGACCAACTGGATCTGTTCTTCGTCGAGGCAGGTCGCACGATCGCGTCGTCGACGGTGGCCCTGTGCCGGAAGTGCCCCGCACGCCGGGCGTGCCTCGACCACGCGTACGAGCACGAGATCGTGAGCGGATACTTCGGTGGTGTGTCGCCGGGCCGCCGCCGTGTGCTGAGCCACGCCGAGGCGGTGGCCGAGATCGAGCGCGACGCTCGCCCCGCCGGCCGCTGAGGTCGCGGCCCCGGGATCGACCTCAGTCGAACAGCCCGAGCCGGAGTGCCCGCGCGACCGCGTGGGTGCGGTCGCGTGCGTTGAGCTTGTCGAGGGTTCGTGCGAGATGGGTCTTCACCGTGTCGGCGGAGATGCCGAGTTCGACGCCGATCTCCATGTTGGTGAGACCCTCGGCCACGCGGGACAGCACGGTGAGCTCGCGTGCGCTGAGCGCCTTGGTGGCGCGTGACGACTCGGCGTTCTGCCGGCGGGTCAGCAGCGCGGCGATCGCCCGGGGGTGCAGATGTCGTTCCCCGGTCGCGACGGCGCGGACCGCGGTGCCGAGGGCGGCGACCGAACAGGTCTTCGGCACCACGCCGAGGCACCCGTGCTCGAGGGACGCCTCCACCATCACGGGGGTCAGTTCGGCGGTGAGCACGAGCACGTGGGCGTCGGGGAAGGCCTCGATCAACTCGCGCACGTGGGCGAGCGCGGCACCCCGGGGCCCCATGATCGGCTCGATCACGACGACATCGGGACGGAGCTCGGTGTAGGTGGTGACGAGACGTCGTGGGTCGTCGAGCGTGCCGCACACGTCGAGATCGAGCGCGCCGAGGTAGAACACGGCGCCACGCACCGAGACCACCTGGTCGTCGGCGACGAGGACGCGGAGCCGATGGTCTGCTCCGGGCACGAGCGAACTCTATTGCGCATCCCGCACCTCGGCGGACATTCACACCGCGTCGGGTGCCAGCCGGGATCGCTCGACGACGTCGGCGCATGCCGTCCCGACGTGTCGCCTGGCCCGGTTTGGGAGGACGCGGATGGACACGAGCGAGTTCGACGAGGTGATGGTCGAGTTCATCACCGAGTCACGCGAGAACCTCGACGACCTCGACACCGCACTGGTGACCCTCGAGCAGCACCCCGACGCGGGTGTGATCGCGAAGATCTTCCGCTCGATCCACACGATCAAGGGCACGTCCGGATTCCTCGGACTGCGCACCCTGGAATCGGTGACGCACATCGGCGAGAACCTGCTGTCCAAGATGCGTGACGGCGCGATGCCCGTCACCCGCGAGAACACCACTGCGCTGTTGTCGATGGTCGACGCGGTGCGGGCGATCCTCGACCGCGTCGAGGCGACGGGGGCCGAGGGCACCGAGACCTACGCCTCCCTGATCGAGGAGCTGAGCCGACTGAACGGCGCCGACGCCTTCGCCGCCACGCCGGCCCCGGCTCCCGATCCCGAGGTCGCCGCGCCGGACACAGCGGTGCCGGACACCCAGATCGCGCCGACCGGGTCGTCCACCGAGTCCGTCCCCGACACGGCCGGATCCGCACCGGCGTCGGCGAAGCGCCGGACCAAGGAGGCCAGCGTCACCCCACTCAAGCCGCGACGGGTGCGCTCGAAGCGCCCGGCGAAGAAGGACGACGAGGTCCCGGCGCCCACCGTCGAGCCGCCGAAGCTCGGCGAGCAACTGATCGACGCCGGCCTCATCGACGCCGAGCAGCTCGACGGCGCGCTGCAACAGCAGGACGCCGGCGATCCCCGCCACGTGGGCGAGATCCTCGTCGAGCACGAGGTGATCAAACCGACCGACGTGGTCGACGCCCTGAAGGCGCAGACCGAGGATCGGCCGGTCGCCAACGAGTCGATCCGCGTCGACGTGGGTCTGCTCGACGATCTCATGAACCTCGTCGGCGAGCTGGTGCTCGCTCGCAACCAGATCCTCCAGTACAACGCGAGCGTCTTCGATCCCGGTTTCTCGGCCACCTCGCAGCGGTTGAACCTCATCACGAGCGAGTTGCAGGAGGGCGTGATGAAGACGCGCATGCAACCGATCGACAACATCTGGAACAAGTTCCCACGCATCGTCCGCGATCTCTCGCTCGCCTGTTCGAAGAACGCCCGTCTCGAGATGGAGGGCAAGCACACCGAGGTCGACAAGACGCTCCTCGAGGCGATCAAGGACCCGCTCACCCACCTCATCCGCAACGCCATCGACCACGGGCTCGAGACGCCCGAGGTGCGCATGGCGACCGGCAAGCCCGACGAGGGGGTGGTGCGCCTGTCGGCCTACCACGAGGGGGGCCAGGTGATCATCGAGATCGCCGACGACGGCGCCGGCATCGACGCGAACGTCATCCGCCGGAAGGCGGTGCAGAAGGGCCTGCTGACGGCCGACGAGGCGGCGACACGGCCCGATCGCGACATCGTCAACGTCATCTTCATGCCGGGGTTCTCGACCGCCGAGCAGGTGAGCAACATCAGTGGTCGCGGGGTCGGCATGGACGTCGTGAAGACGAACATCGAGTCGATCGGCGGCACCGTCGACGTGCAGACCGTGGTGGGTCGGGGCACGACGTTCAAGGTGAAGATCCCCCTCACGCTCGCCATCATCCCGGCGCTGCTGGTGCGCGCCGGCGGCGAGCGGTATGCGATCCCGCAGGTGAGCCTCGTCGAACTCGTGCGTCTCGACGGGGAGAGCGCGGTCGCCGGCATCGAGAGCGTGCAGGGAGCACCGGTGCACCGGCTGCGCGGGAAGCTGCTGCCGCTGGTGTACCTCAACGAGGTGTTCGGCACCACGCCCGCACCGGCCGACGACGCGGTCAACATCGTGGTGGTCCAGTCGGACGACACCCAGTTCGGCCTCGTCGTCGACGAGATCAGCGACACCGCGGAGATCGTGGTGAAGCCGCTCGGCCGCCTGCTGAAGGGCGCGGCCGGCTTCGCCGGAGCGACGATCATGGGCGACGGCCGCGTCGCGCTGATCCTCGATCTGCTCGGCGTGTCGCAGCTCGCCGGTGTGAACAGCACCTCCGCCGCCCGCGCGCAGGCCGAGGCAGCCGCGGCGCGTGCGGCCGAGACCCGCACCGACCGCGAGTCGATCCTGATCGTCGGTATCGGCGAACGGCGCTTCGCCCTGCCGCTCGCACACGTGACGCGCCTCGAGGAGCTGCCCGTCGCCTCGGTGCGGTCGGCCGGTGACCAGCGCGTCGTGCACTACCGCGACCTGATCCTGCCCCTCGTGTCGCTCGCCGACCGACTCGGCATCTCGGCTCGCCCCGAAGATCCCGAACAGCTGCAGGTGCTGGTGTGCGGCAACGGTGAACGCAGCGTCGGTCTCATCGTCGACTCGGTGTTCGACATCGTCGACGAGCGGCTCGACTACTCGAACCGCACCGAGAGCTACGGCGTCGTCGGGACGACCGTGATCGCCGGTGAGGTGACCGACGTCCTCGACATCCGCGCCTTCGTGGCCCACGACGTCCTCGCCGCATCGGAGGCGGCGGCCTGATGAGCACCACCCACGCCCCCAACGGCACCGTCGCCCACGCGGCGGTCAACCTCTGCACCTTCCGCCTGCACGAGTTCACGATCGGCATCGACGTCACGCTCGTGCAGGAGGTGCTGAACCGACAGGACGCGACCCGGATCCCGCTCGTGTCCGACGTCGTGCACGGCCTGATCAACCTCCGCGGCGAGATCGTCACGACCATCGACCTGCGCCGCCGGTTGGGTCTGCCGCAGCGCGAGGCCGACCAGCCGTCGATGAACGTCGTGATCCGCACCCCCGACGGCCCCGTCGCCCTGGTCGTCG
Source organism: Acidimicrobiaceae bacterium (assembly GCA_020637235.1). Lineage (GTDB taxonomy): Bacteria > Actinomycetota > Acidimicrobiia > Acidimicrobiales > Ilumatobacteraceae > VFMC01. The sequence continues at coordinate 234,086 of JACJWG010000002.1, forward strand.
ATCAGATCGGCGACGTGATCGACGCCGACGAGAACCTCTTCGAGTTCCCGCCACCCACGCTCTCGGGACCCCATCGCGAGTTCGTCACCGGCGTGTTCAAGCTCGACGACGCACTGCTGCTGCTGATCGACCTCGACCGCGTGCTCGACCACACCACCTTCAAGATCCGAACCGAGATGTCGTCATGACAGCCTTGTCGCGTTCCTCACTCGTCCGTTTCGGCGCCGCGATCATGGCCGGGAGCGCACTGCTGACCGGCGTCTCGTTCCTCAGCGCCGTGCGACAGGGCTCGGCGCTCGAACGCCGCAACGACATGGCACAGATGTCAGCGCTCGTGAAGGACGCCGACAAGTACCACGATTCGCTGCGAGCGCTGGTGTACGGCTCGGCGCTCGACGACCTCCTCGGGCCGGAGGCCGCGGCGGCCTTGGCCGACGAGATCCCCGGATCGGCACAGACCTTCCTCGACATCGTGGACGAGGCATCGGCGCTCGACGTCGACTCCCGGATCAGCGACGCACTCGACGCGATGCGCCCGGTCGTCGAGCGCTACGGCGCGTCATCGGTGGGCGCCGCCGCCGCGCTCGAAGCGCTCTCGTCTGCGGGCACCACCGACGGCATCGACCGCGACGAGGCGCGCGCCGCCTACGACACCTGGGTGAGCGACTTCGAGGAACTGGCCGTCGTGCTCGACGACGAGCTCGCCGCGTCGGTCGAGACGGTCGGCGCGGAGATCGTCGACGATGCCGCCCGAGCGGCTTCGACGGCGAAGCTGTTGATCGCCCTGTCGGCGCTGGCTGCGTTCGGGCTGTTCGTGGCCGTCGGCGTCCGGGTGCTGCGAGCGGTCACCCACATGAACGAGCTCCAGGCCGAGACCGAGCGCATCGGGTCGATGGTCGAGAACTCGCCGACCAACACCATGTTCTGCGACACGGACCTGGTGGTCCGGTACATGAACCCGGCGTCGCTGCAGACGCTGCGCAGCATCGAGCATCTCCTGCCGTGCCGTGCCGACGACATCGTCGGGCGATCGATCGACATCTTCCACGAGGACCCCGCGCACCAGCGCCGCCTGCTCGGCGATCCCGACCGCTTCCTGCCGCACAGCGCGGAGATCCGCGTCGGCGACGAGATCATGCAGCTGAACGCATCGGCCATCCGCGACGCCCACGGCACGTACATCGGTGCGATGGCCACGTGGTCCCTCATCACCGACCGAGTGCGTACGCAACAGCTGGCCGATGCCGCGCAGGAGCGTGAGCGTGCGGCGGCCGCCGAGCTCGCGTCGAAGGTCGACGCGTTGAGCGCCACCCTGGCCGCCGCTGCGGCGGGCGACCTGACCGCTCGGGTCAGCGTGAGCGGTGACGACGCGATCGGCCGCATGGGCCACGCCGTCGAGAAGCTCCTCGGCGACCTGCGCACCTCGATCCACGCGATCGCCGCCAACTCCGAGGCCCTCGCCGCCGCCGCCGAGGAACTGCAGGCGGTCGCCGCGCAGATGGGCGGCAACTCCGCCGACACGTCACACCAGGTGGCGAAGGTGTCGGATGCCTCTATCGAGGTGGCTCGGTACGTGGAGACGGTGTCGGCCGCGTCGGACCAGATGTCGTCGTCGATCAAGGAGATCGCCCGCAACGCGAGTGAAGCCGCACAGGTCGCCACCCAGGCCGTCGAAGCGGCGAAGGTGACGAATCAGTCGGTCGCAGCGCTGGGTGAGAGCTCCCTCGAGATCGGTCAGATCGTGAAGGTGATCACCGGCATCGCCCAACAGACCAACCTCCTCGCCCTCAACGCCACCATCGAAGCCGCACGCGCCGGCGAAGCCGGCAAAGGCTTCGCCGTCGTCGCCAACGAAGTCAAAGAACTCGCCAAAGAGACCGCCAAAGCCACCGAAGACATCTCCGCCAAGATCGAAGCCATCCAGACCGACACCACCTCCTCGGTCGACTCGATCACCGGCATCCTCACCATCATCGACCAGATCGCCCACTTCCAGGACACGATCGCCGCAGCCGTCGAAGAACAAGCCGCCACCACCAGCGAGATCGCCCGCTCCGTCAGCGAAGCCAGCCGCGGCAGCCAAGAGATCACCCACAACATGCACACCGTCGCCGACGCCGCGCAGAGCACCGCCAGCGGCGCCGAGGACTCCAGCCGCGCCGCCAGCGAACTCGCCCGCATGGCCACCGACCTCCAGAACCTCGTCGGCGCCTTCCGCTACTGACACCCACCGCGGCGTCCTCCCCCGACCCCTCACTCGCGCGGCCGGCACCGCTCGTTCCTGCACCCGCACCCGCCGTCATCGACGGTGTCCACAACCCGAGACGAGATGAGCACCCACGCCTCCCCCCCACACACTGACGGCCCGATCCGGGTCCTGGTGGTCGACGACGCGGTCGCCGTCAGGCGACTGATGACCATGTTGCTGCAGAGCGAACCCGATCTCGAGCTGGCCGGTATCGCGCAGGACGGGGAGGTCGCGCTCGAGCGGATCGAGTCGCTGCGGCCGGACATCGTGTCGCTCGATCTGGCCATGCCGACGATGGACGGTCTCACGATGCTGCGCGAGATGCGCCAGCGCCGGATCGACGTGCCGGTGGTGATGTTCTCCACACTCACCCATCACGGCGCCCGCGAGACCATCGAGGGACTGTCGCTCGGTGCGGCCGACTACGTCACCAAGCCGACGCACTACGACAACCCGATGGACGCCCTCGAGGCCGTCCGCGTCGAACTGGTGCCCCGCATCCGAGCGATCGTCCGCGGCCACCGGGCCCAGGCGGCGGCAGGCGCAGCGGCCCGTGAGGCGAACCCAGCAGGTGGACCGTCGACGACGCCGACCCCGGTCGACGACGGGACCGCCGCCGACAGGGCGCGAAGCGGCCGGGTGGATGCGATCGTCATCGGCTCGTCGACCGGCGGACCCAACGCCCTCGCCGAAGTCGTCGGACGGCTGCCCGGCAACCTGCGTGTGCCGGTGCTCATCGCCCAGCACATGCCCCCCGTGTACACCACGTACCTCGCGCAGCGACTCGACGGCATCGGTCCGCTCACGGTTCGCGAGGCCGCGCACGGCGAGCCAGCGGTGGCCGGCACCGTGTACATCGCTCCGGGCGATCACCACCTCGTCCTGCGCAAGACCGCCTCCGGCGCCGACGTGCTCCTCGACCAGGGACCGCCGGTCAACCACTGCCGCCCGGCGGTCGACGTGCTGTTCCGGAGCGCGGCCGAGGTGTTCGGCCGCCACACGCTCGCCGTCGTGCTCACCGGCATGGGTCACGACGGTCGCGACGGCTGCGCGGTGCTGCACGAATCGGGGGCGCAGGTGCTCGTACAGGACGAGGCGTCGAGCGTGGTCTGGGGCATGCCGGGAGCGGTGCACGAGGCCGGGCTGGCACATGAGGTGCTGCCGATCGACAAGGTCGCCGCGGCGATCGTGCGCCTGACGGCCCTCGGCGCCGGCTTTCGCCGCGGGAGCGGTTCGGCTCGCGCCGAGACGACGACCACCTCGATGAACTCGATCTGACATGCCTCAGCTTCATGGCGATCTCGCGCCGAGTCGGGACTGTCCCTCACCGAACGTGGTCGCTCGTCAGCTGCCACTCCACCGCACCCCGGGCATCGCTCGGGACTCATCCCCGAGGAGCTGATGTGCGAATCCTGATCGTCGACGACTCGCGTTCGATGCGCTTGATCCTCAAGCGAATGCTGGCCGAGATGGGCCATGCCGAGGTCGCAGAGGCCGAGGACGGCTCCGTCGCCCTCGCGCAGATGGAGGCGTTCCGGCCCGAGCTCGCGCTCGTCGACTGGAACATGCCGGTGATGAACGGACTCGAGTTCGTCACCGCGATCCGCGAGTCACGTGAGTACGACAAGGTGAAGGTGATGATGGTGACCTCGGAGTCCAGCCCCCGGCTGGTGTACGAGGCCCTGAAGGCCGGTGCCGACGAGTACGCGATGAAGCCGATCACCCGGGACGTGATCGAAGAGAAGCTCATGCTCCTCGGTCTGCCATGAGTCCCATCCGAGTGCTCGTGGTCGACGACGCAGTCGTCGTTCGCAAGCTGCTCACCACGGTCATCGACGAGGATCCCGATCTCGAGGTGGTGGGCATCGCGGCGAACGGCGCGATCGCCTTGAACAAGATCGACACGCTGAAACCGGACATCGTCACCCTCGACGTGGAGATGCCCGAGATGGACGGCATCGAGACGTTGCGAGCGATCCGGGCGACCGATCGGTCGTTGCCCGTGATCATGTTCTCGACGCTCACCGAGCGCGGGGCCACCGCGACGCTCGAAGCGCTGTCGCTCGGCGCCTCCGACTACGTCACGAAGCCTGCCAACGTCGGCAGCGTGACGGCCGCCATGGACGCGGTGCGTCAGGAACTGATCCCGAAGATCAAGACCTTCTGCCGCCGGAACGTGCCCCAGCCGCCTCCGCCGCCGCTGCGCATCCAGGTGACACCCACGGCGTCGACCGGCCGCTGCGACGTCGTCGCGATCGGGTCGTCGACCGGTGGCCCGAACGCGCTCTCGACGGTGTTCGGCCAGCTGCCGGCGTCGTTCGACAAGCCGATCGTGATCGCCCAACACATGCCGGCGGTGTTCACCCGGTATCTCGCGCAGCGCCTCGACGCTGGATCACGCCTGCAGGTCCGCGAGGCGGTGCACGGCGACCTGCTCCAGCCCGGTCTCGCACTGGTCGCGCCGGGCGACCATCACATGACGCTGCGCCGCTCGCCCTCGGGGGTGACCGTGGTGCTCGACCAGAACCCGCCGGTCAACTTCTGCCGGCCCGCCGTCGACGTGCTGTTCCGCTCGGTCGCCGACGTGTACGGCGGCGACGTGCTCGCCGTCGTGCTCACCGGCATGGGGCACGACGGACGTGACGGTGCCGCGGTGCTGAAGCAGCGTGGTGCAACCGTGCTCGCCCAGGACCAGCCGTCGAGCGTGGTGTGGGGGATGCCCGGGGCCGTCGTGCAGTCGGGTCTCGCCGACGCCGTCGTCCCACTCGACGAGGTCGGTGCTGCGATCGTCCAGCGCGCCGCGAACGGATCCCGCGTCAGGGAGAGGATGTCATGACGACCATCACCGCCCACCAGTTCGACCATCTCCGCGACCTGGTGCTCAAGGAGTCGGCGATCGTCCTCGAACCCGGCAAGGAGTACCTCGTCGAGAGCCGTCTCGCGCCGATCGCTCGGCGCGAAGGTCTCGCGTCGGTCGCCGATCTCGTGCAGAAGCTGATCACCACGCCGTCGGCGAAGATGAAGAACGAGGTCATCGATGCGATGACCACCAACGAGACCTCGTTCTTCCGCGACGTGCACCCGTGGCAGACACTGAAGGACGAGATCATCCCCAAGCTCGTCGAAGCTCGTTCGAGCGAGCGCCGACTCACCATCTGGTGTGCAGCGGCGTCGAGCGGCCAGGAGCCGTACTCGCTGGCGATGTCGTTGCGCGACAACTTCCCCGACGTCGTGCGGTCCTGGGACGTGAAGATCATCGCGACCGACCTGAGCGAGTCGATGCTGTACCGCTGCCGCGAAGGCATCTACAGCCAGCTCGAGGTCAACCGTGGCTTGCCGGCGCCGATGTTGATCCGCAACTTCCAGCGGGAGGGTGCCGACTGGCGCATCGACCACGAGCTGCGCCGGATGGTCGACGTCCGGCCGTGCAACCTCGATGCCCCGGCGACGTATCCCCGTGCGGCCGCCAAGTTCGACCTGGTGTTCATCCGCAACGTCCTCATCTACTTCGACGACGCGACGAAGGCCCGGATCCTGAACGAGACGGCGTCTCGCATGCGCCCCGACGGCTACCTGCTGCTCGGCTCGAGCGAGGTGTCGATCAGCAGCGGTACCCGCCTCAGCCGCCACCAGTTCGGCCGCACCATCTACTTCATCCCCACCTGACGTCGCTCCGCCGGTCCGCCGGCGCCCTCGTCCCACCCACCCCATCCACGACTCCGCCCTCGAGGAGACGACATGACCTCCACCCGTTCCGCAGCCACGACCTCCGGCCCGACGCTCACCCGCCCGCGCCTGCTGCGCTTCGGCGCGGCGATCGCCGGGTTGGTGATCGTGGGTGGCCTGATGTCCAGCTACACGATCCGCGCCGAGCAGACGACCGTCGACGACGTGAACGAGGTCGGTCTGGCGCTGCTGTCGCTCGAGCAGTCGATGGGCGACGGCACGGCCGTGGCACGTCACACCCTCGGCACGATCATCGCGCTGCAGAACGGCGTGACGGGACTGGCCGAGGAGCTCACGGTGCTCTCCGACGAGGCGGCGGCCGATCTCGACGGGCACCTCGCCGAGGTCCGCGCCTACATCGAGGCGACCGGCCACGGGACGGAGGAGATGGCAGCGGTGGACGCGGCCTACGAGGCGTGGGCGGCGTTCGCGGAGTCGTTCTCCACCGAGGCGGCAGCGATGCTGACGCCGCAGCAGCTCGAGCCGGCCTATCGGGGTGCCGTGGCACCGCTCGACGACTTGCGTGCGGCGCAGGAGGAGCTGAGCGACGTCCTGGAGGAGTCGTCGATCGACCACGCCGCCGAGGCGCACAGCACCGGCGATCGTGGACTGCTGCTCGCCATCGGGGCGGCCGTGGTGGCGCTCGCGACCTTCGTCCTGATCGGCCGGCGTGTGCTGCATGCCGTCGACTCGATGAACACCATGCAGGCCGAGATGGCGAAGGTGAACGCGATGGTGGACCAGTCGTCGCTGCCGACGCTGTTCGTCGACCGCGACCTGCGCTGTCAGTACGTGAACGCAGCGGGCCTCGCGATCTGGCGGAAGTACGAGTCCTCGATGCCGGTGCCCGCCGACCAACTCGAGGGTGCGCGGCTCGCGCAGCTCGCCGGCTTCCTCGACGGCAGTGCCGATCCGATCATGACGGTGGGCGACCAGTGTGCGATCGAGGTGGGTGTCGAACCGATCCACGACCAGGACGGCGACGTGCTCGGCTACATGTCGACCTGGAGCGACATCACCGACCGCCTCCGTGTGGAGCGGGCCGCGAGCGAGGCGCAGGAGCGTGAGCGTGCGGCGGCCGCCGAGCTCGCGTCGAAGGTCGACGCGTTGAGCGCCACCCTGGCCGCCGCTGCGGCGGGTGACCTGACCGCTCGGGTCAGCGTGAGCGGTGACGACGCGATCGGCCGCATGGGCCACGCCGTCGAGAAGCTCCTCGGCGACCTGCGCACCTCGATCCAGGCGATCGCTGCCAACTCCGAGGCCCTCGCCGCCGCCGCCGAGGAACTGCAGATGCTCTCCTCGGGCATGGGACAGAACTCGGCGGAGACCTCCCGCCAGGTGGGCTTCGTGTCGGACGCATCGGTCGAGGTGTCGCGCAACGTGGAGACGGTGTCGGCCGCGTCGGACCAGATGTCGTCGTCGATCAAGGAGATCGCCCGCAACGCGAGCGAAGCCGCACAGGTCGCCACCCAGGCCGTCGAAGCCGCCCGTGTCACGAACACCACCGTGGCCCAGCTCGGCGACTCGAGCGCGGAGATCGGTCAGATCGTGAAGGTGATCACCGGCATCGCCCAACAGACCAACCTCCTCGCCCTCAACGCCACCATCGAAGCCGCACGCGCCGGCGAAGCCGGCAAAGGCTTCGCCGTCGTCGCCAACGAAGTCAAAGAACTCGCCAAAGAGACCGCCAAAGCCACCGAAGACATCTCCGCCAAGATCGAAGCCATCCAGACCGACACCACCTCCTCGGTCGACTCGATCACCGGCATCCTCACCATCATCGACCAGATCGCCCACTTCCAGGACACGATCGCCGCAGCCGTCGAAGAACAAGCCGCCACCACCAGCGAGATCGCCCGCTCCGTCAGCGAAGCCAGCCGCGGCAGCCAAGAGATCACCCACAACATGCACACCGTCGCCGACGCCGCACAGAGCACCGCCAGCGGCGCCGAGGACTCCAGCCGCGCCGCCAGCGAACTCGCCCGCATGGCCACCGACCTCCAGAACCTCGTCGGCGCCTTCCGCTACTGACACCCACCGCGTAGGAGCCACATGTCGACGAGCGTCTTCCTCGGCCGTCAACCCATCTTCGACACCTCCCGGCGTACGTACGCCTACGAGCTGTTGTACCGCAACGGTGCGGAGAACCTCGCGTTCTTCCGGAACCCGGACGACGCGACCCGGCGGGTGCTCGAGGTCGCGATGCTCGAGTGGGGCTTCGACCGAGTGGTCGGCGATCGGTTCGGGTTCATCAATGCGGCGTCGGGCATCTTGCACAGCGGCATCCTCGACATCCTCCCGGCGGACCGCGCCGTCATCGAGCTCGAGCCCGGCGTCGAGCTGGACTGGGCGACCGTCGAGGCCATCCGTGCAGCCCGCGGGCGCGGTCTGCGGTTCGCGCTCGAGGGCGTCACGTCGATCGACGTCGCCGGGTACGCAGACGTGGCGCCATTCGTCGACATCGTGAAGGTGGACGTGCAGTCGGTCCCGACGGCGAAGCTGCCGCGGCTGGTGGCCGGCATCACCGCCACCTTCCCGTCGGCACTCAAGCTCGCCGCGAAGGTGGAGGAGCCGAGCGAGTTCGACGAGACGAGGGAACTCGGCTTCGACCTGTTCCAGGGCTACTTCTTCGCCAAGCCAGAGGTGATGGGTCGGACGGAACGGCCGGCCAACCTGGCCGCTGCCGTGCAGCTGATGGCCGAGGTGAACCGACCAGAGGTCGACCTCGACCGCGTCGAGGACCTGATCGCGACCGACCCCACGCTCGCCTACGGGTTGTTGCGCCTGGTGAACTCGAGCTCGTACGGCCTGACCGTGCACGTACAGTCGATCCGCCACGCGATCGTGCTGTTGGGGCTGGCCCAGGTGCGTCACCTCGCCGTCCTGCTCACCATGGCCACCAAGGCCGCCACGGTGAACGAGGAGCTGATCGTGCTCGCCGCCACGCGGGCGAAGATGGCGGCGAGCCTCGCCGGCGACGATGCGCAGATGGCGAACAACTGCCTCACGGCCGGCCTGCTGTCGGTGATCGACGCCGTGTTCCAGAGTCCGATGGAGGAGCTGGTCGGCGACCTGCCGCTGCAGGCCGACGTGCGTGCGGCCCTGGTCGACGGCTCGGGTCCGGTCGGAGCGGTGCTGGCCGCCGTGTACGCCTTCGAGCGAGCCGACGCCGCAGCGCTCGATCGCCTGCGTCCCGACGACGCCGAGCACTTGCGTGAGAGCTTCGGCGACGGCGCCGCCTGGGGCGAAGCGCTGCGTCGCGAGCTGCATCCCCAACGCTGACCGCCTGCGAGCCGCTGCGGCCACGGGCGCGTGAGCCACCGCGAGCAACAGCGGCGAGCGTGGATCGCCCGCGCTACTGCATCACGAACTCGAGGAAGTACACCTCGTAGATCTCCTCGGGGTACTCGTGCGCGAGCCGCTGGGTCAGCAGTTCCTTGACGTTCTCGCGGCCCTCGGGCTCGCTCAGGATCGCCATCGAGTTGCCCGACAGCGTCGACACGATGATGTCCTTCGCCGGTGCGGTGTTGAGCGGTTCACCCGCACCCTCACCAGCGGCGACGCCGACGACACCTGGGCACAGGCCGAGCGACACCGTCACCCGCAGGTAGTGGCCGTCGTTCAGGTTGATGCTCATCGACTCGAGGTCGAGCGTGTTGTGCTCGGCGGTGGTCGCGTCGGTGCCCTCGGCGCAGCCCTCGAGCTGCACGATCGTGGTGGTGGTGACCGCTTCGGTCCCCGCACCCGCGCCACGTCCGCCCAGCATGTAGCCCACGCCGGCGATCGCGACCATCATGCCGATCAGCTTGACCGGGCTCTTCTTCTGCTCGCCGTCCTCGCCGGCCTTGTCGTCCTTCTTCTTGCCCATCTGTGACCGTCCGTGTCGTGGGGGCGTCCGGCGGCGCCGGACGTTTCTCGTCGGAGATGACCGTCCGGGGGAACCCGGGTGACGCCAGGATCAGGCGTCGATCTCCAAGGCGGGGTCGAGCGAGATGTCACTGAGCACGATGATCTCGACGCGTCGGTTCTGCGCGCGTCCCTCCTCCGTCGCGTTGTCGGCGATGGGATCCCATTCGCCGCGACCGGCGAGCTCGATCCGCTCGTCGAAGCCCCCCTGCAACGACAGGAAACGCAGCACCGCGAGCGCTCGGTCGGCGGAGAGCTCGTAGTTGTCGTACTCGTCGCCGACGCTGTCGGTGTGCCCCTCGATCCGGATCTTGTTCGGGATCGCCTGGAGCGCCGGCACCATCGTCTGGAGCACCACCTGACCGGCGAGCTTGAGGTCGGACTTGCCGCTGTCGAACAGCACGCCGGAGTTGGTGACCGTGAGGATCAGCCCACGACCGTCGAAGCGGAAGGCGATGCTGTCGCCGAGCCCCTCGGCCGCGGCGGCGTCCTCGATCGCCTCCCCCAGCCCCTGGAGCTCGCCGAGGGCCTCCTGCGCCTCCTCCTTCAACTGCTCCTGGATGGCGTGCTCCACCTGCAGGTCGGTGGGCGTGGCCATGCCGGTGCCGTCGCCGTTGCCGGTGCCCTCCGCCGTGCTCGGCAACGAGTTCGAGTCGAGCACGCCGTCGCCGCCGTCGAGCGGTGACTCGCCGTTCTGCCCCTCGCTGATCGTGACCACCTGGCTCGAGCCACCGCCACCGAACTCCTGCGCGAAGCTCTCGGCGAGCTTCTTGAACTTCTCGAGATCGGTGCGGCCGATCGCGAACAGCACCAGGAACAGCGCCATCAGGAGCGTGAGCATGTCGGCGTAGGGGATCACCCACGCCTCGTGGTTCACGTGTTCCTCGTGTTCCTCGTGCTCTTCGTGGTGGCCGCCCTTCTTGCCGTGGCCACCGTGACCGCCGCCGCTCATGAGGACGACGAGGCTGCCCGCAACGCCTCGGCCTCCTTCGGCGACAGGTAGCTCATCAGCGTCTCCTCGATCACCCGCGGGTTCTGACCCCCCTGGATGGCGAGCACGCCCTCGACCACCATCTCGCGCGCCTGCACCTCCTGGGCCGACATCCGCTTCATGCGGGCGGACAGCGGCAGCATGACGCCGTTCGCGATGAACACGCCGAGGAAGGTGGCGACGAACGCACCGGCGATGCCGGCGCCGAGCTTCTCCGGCTTGTCGAGCTCGCCGAGGGTGGCGATGAGGCCCACCACGGCGCCGATGATGCCGAACGTCGGGGCGAAGATGCCGTACGACTGGCACCAGTCGGCCATCAGCTTGTGTCGCACCTTCATCGCCTTGATCTCGGCCTTCATCACCTGTGCGACGGCGTCGGGATCCGAACCATCGATCGCGAGTTGCAGCCCGCGCTTCATGAACGGGTCGTCGAGGCCGGCCATCTCGGACTCGAGTGCGAGCAGACCCTCGCCGCGGGCCTTGCGGGCGAACTCGACCAGCGTGGTGATCGTCTTCTCGAGATCGACCGGTCGCTCCTTGCCGAGCATCGCCTTCAGGATCGCCTTGATGACGCCGGTGGTGACGCTGAACTCGTAGCTCATCATGGTGGCGCCCGCGGCGCCGCCGAGCACGATCATCAGCGCGGTCACGTTGGTGACGAGGAAGACCGGGTTCACGTGGTGGGTCTGGGCCCCCACCAGCACCATGATGAGCGCGACGACGAACCCGACGAGTGTTGCCGGCACGGCTCAGCCCTCCGCGTCCGGGGGGCGGACCGCAGGACGGTCCGGGTGGGTGGTCGACACCTCGGGCAACGGCGTGGTGCCGGCGGCGAGCGACACCTCGTGCGACATCGTGCCGACCCGCGCATCGAGATCGTCGGCGGCGAGGCGCGCAGCCAGCGCGATCGAACGGGCGCGCAGCATCACCACCTGGTCGACGATCTCGTCGGGCGACTCGCAGACGACGTACTCGTTGCCGTTGAGGAGACGCACCACCGTCTCGTGGTGGTGTTCGAGGCGCTCGATGTGATCGGGATTCAGGTACAGCGGATCGGTCTGCCGCAGCCTCGTGAGGCGGATCATGCCGCGGACTGTGCCGGATCGGCGTTCGGACGCCATGAGCTGACGGCCTGCGGCCGGGTCCGAAACGCTGCGGAAACTGTGGCATCCGGCTCATCACCCCGGACGATCCTCTCCGTGGAACCAGCCGAGGATCTCTCCCACCAGCTCTGGACGATGCGCGAGCTCCTCGAGCAACTCGTGTACAAGCTCGACGTGCAGGGGCTGCTGCTCGCCGCCGGCCGCGCGCGATGGATCCCGTACGTGACGGCCGAACTCGAGGCGATCATCGAGGCGATCGGCGAGATCGAAGCCGCTCGCGCGCAGGCGTCGGCGCGGCTGGCCCGGGCGACGCGCCAGCCGGCCTCGGCGAGCCTGGCCGAACTCATCGAGCACGTCGAACAGCCGTGGGCGAGCCTGCTCTCCCAACACCGGCTCCACCTGCTGTCCTTGCAGGCCGAGATCGAGGAGATCTCGCGGGCGAACAGTGAGATGGCCAAGCGGAGCCTCATGCGCTCGCGCGAGATCATCGCCTCGCTCGGTGAGCAGAGCGTCGACGTGTACGACCCGCGTGGCATGACCACGCCGCTCGCCGTCGGTTCGTTGCGTCTGGACCGGACGGCCTGAGGCGGCGCCGATGTCGAACTTCGGATCGCTGAACACCGCCTACACCGGCTTGAGCGCGCATCGCCGCGCGCTCGACATCATCGCCCACAACGTCGCGAACTCGTCGACCGAGGGCTACCACCGCCAGCGAGCCGAACTCGTGTCGCTCGGCGGCACCACCGGTGCCGGTGTGTTCTCCGGTCGTTCGCAGAGCTTCGGGGTGGACGTCGTCGGCGTCACCCGCTCGTACGACCAACTGCTCGCGGCACGGGCCGTGAAGGAAGAGGCGGCGCGTGTCGCCGCCGACACCACGAGCGCGTCGATGACCGCGATCGAGGGCATCTTCCCCGAGCCGAGCGACACCGGTCTGGCATCGGCGCTCGACGTCTTCTGGAGCTCGTGGGGCGATCTCGCCAACGACCCGGGCGGGTTGGCGAGCCGCACCCAACTGCTCGAGAACGCCCAGACGCTCGCCACGTCGATCAACCGCACGTCCACCCAGCTGCAGGGTGTGGCCGACAGCGCGCGGACGCGGATGGGCACGCTGGCGTCGGAGGTGAACGACCTCGCGACCCAACTGGCCGATCTGAATCGTTCGATCAACGCGACCCACGGCACGAACAGCGACCTCCTCGACCAGCGCGATCTGGTGGTGAGCCGGATCTCGGATCTCACCGGTGGGGTGGCACGACCGGGCGACAGCGGTGCGGTCGACGTGTACGTCGGCGGGCGTGCCCTCGTGACGAGCACGATCGTGCAGACGATGGACGGCACGTCCGGCGTGTTGCGCTGGGACAGCGACAACGCCGCGGTGAACCCGACCTCGGGCGAGGCCCAGGCGCTCACGGCGGTCGTGAGCGACGTCGTGCCGCGCTATCAGGCGTTGCTCGACGGCGTGGCGAACTCGCTCGTCACCAACGTCAACGCCCTGCACAGCGTGGCGTACGACCAGGCCGGCACGACCGGGCGCAACTTCTTCGACCCGGCGGGCGTCACGGGCGCGACGATCGCGTTGTCGACCGACGTGGCGGGCCAGCCGGCGAACATCGCTGCCGGCGCGCCGGTGCTGCCCGGGCCGACGGCGCCGGGACCGCTCGACGGTGAACAGGCCCGCCTCATCGCTGCGTTGGCCGAGTCGGCCACCGGGCCCGACCGCACGTACCAGTCGTTGGTGACGACCCTCGCCGTCGAGACACGGGCGGCGAACAACCGAGCCACGATCCAGGAACAGATCGCCGACACGGCGATACGCGATGCCGACTCGGTCGGTGCGGTGAGCATCGACGAGGAGATGGCGATGATGATCTCCGCACAGCGGGCCTTCGAGGCGAACGCGCGGGTGATGACCGTGGTGGACGAGATGCTCGGCTTCCTGATCGAGCGCACCGGGACGGTCGGCAGATGAGGAGTGAACCGTGCGCGTGACCAGCTCGATGATGGTGCGGTCCACCCTGCGCGACCTGTCGCAGGGTCTGAGCCGCCTGCAGGAGACCCAGACCAAGCTCGCCACCGGCAAGGAACTCACCCGTCCGTCGGTGAACCCCGGCGCGACCGCGAATGCGATGGGCATGCGCCAGGAGATGCGCCGCGCCGAGCAGCGCGTCCGGTCGCTGAACGATGCCGCCGGGTGGCTGGAGACCGCCGACGGCGCGCTGACGTCGTCGCTGACGTCGCTCGGTCGTGCGAAGGAACTCGCCGTTCGGGCGTCGAACACCGGCGCGATCGGTGATCCTCAGGCGCGTCAGGCGATCGCCGCCGAGATCCGGTCGATCCGCTCCGAGATGCTCGCCTTGTCGAACTCCACCTACGGCGGGCGTTCGATCTTCAACGGGACGGCCGTCGGCGCGGCATACGACGCCAACGGCGTGTACCAGGGCAACGCGGCGAGCATCGTGCGTGACGTGGCACCCTCGACCACGGTGGCGATCAACCTCACCGGACCCGAGGTGTTCGGTACCGCAGGTGGCCCGGTCGGCGACGTCTTCGAGGTCCTCGACCGTCTGGCGACCGCCATCCAGGCGGGTGACAGCACGGCGATGGCGACCGAGCACACCAACCTCGACTCGCTCACGTCGGTGGTGTCGGGTGCAACGGTGGAGATCGGCACACGTGCGGCGCGGCTCGCGGAGACCAAGATCCGTGCCGAGGACCAGCAGCTGCTGCTCACCGAACAGCTCTCCGAGGTGGAGGACGTCGACATCGTCGAGGCCCTGATCACCGCCAAGGCACAGGAGAACTCGTACCAGGCGGCGCTCCAGGCGGCAGCGAAGATCCTGCCGCCCTCGCTGCTCGACTACCTGCGCTGAGCCGGGGGCGGCGCGACCAGCGGCCCGGCCGCCGTGTTCGTCGAGGGGCTCAGCTGGCGCCCGAGCCGGACCACGGCTTCGGTCCGGTGTCGAGGGTCTGCTCGACCTCGGCCGACGCTGCCGCGCGGGCCGCTGCCTCGCGTGCTGCGTGGTCGGCCTCGACCGCCTGGTGGGCTTGCGCAAGCAGCTTGTTCACCATGCCCACGCCGATCCACAGGGCGAAGGCGACACCGAACGAGCGCAACATCGCGGCTTCGACGCCCACGCCGCTCATCGCGGCGTCGAAGGCGTCCATCCCGGTGAGTGCCGCAGCCCCGGCGACCGCGATGCTGAGCCGCCACGGGGCGAGCGGCCCCGGGTCGGGGCGTTCGGCGGGGCCGGCGAGCGCCTCGGACTTCTCCTTGCCCTTCTTCGACTTCTTCGGCTTCGCGTCGCCCGAGCTCGTGTCGTCGACGAGTTCGACCTCGGCCGATGTCTCACCCCGAGCACCCATCGCCGTCAGGAGGCTTCCCACTCGGCTTCGGCCTCGACGGCGCGCTGGTCACCGCTGCGCAGCACCACCCGCACCGAGAGCCGCTTCACGCCGTCGTCGCGCTTCAGCGACTCGATCAGCTGGTCGGCGGCGGCGACGGCGAGCTCCACCTGGCGTCGCGAGGGCACGGCCGCGCCGGCCCGGCCGCGACGTTCGTCGGCACCGGCGTCGGGGCCGGCATCGGCGGGGGCGTCGATGTCGGTGCTCGGATCGCGGTCGATCGCGACCTCGGCGTGGATCTCGTCGATCGGGTCGACCGGGTCGGTGCGGACCGTGTCGACCGTGTCGACCGTGTCGACCGTCTCGACCGAGTCGACCGAGTCGGTGGGGACCGTGGGGACCGTGTCGGGGGGGACCGTGTCGGTGGGGACCTTCCGGGGAGCGAGGGACGGGGTCGCGAACATGCGCTGGCGGGCGTCGTGGGCGGCCTGCGAGGCGCGCTGCGCGATCTCGCTCGGGCGGGGCGGCAACGTCGGCAGCACCGTCGGGCGACGCGGGACGGCGGTCACGTCGGTGTCCGGGGGGTCGGCGGTGTCCCGAGGCGCGGTCGGCAGCGTCGGGCGGGCCACGCGAGCGCGCTGGCGCTGACGGCCGAACACGGGCTCGGCGGTGATCGCGGAGAGCTCGGCCATGATCTGCTCCACGCGCAACATCGTGGGCGGCGGTTCGATGGGGCGCGCCGGCGCCGCGACCGGCGCCGCGACCGGGGTGGCGACCGGTGCCGCGATCCTGGCGGGGCGCGTCGCCGGCTCGATCTGCTCGTCGTCGGCGGCAGCGACGATCGCCTGCTGCTCGGCCGCCTCGGCCATGAGCGCAGCGAGCACCTCGGCGAGCACGGGGTTCACCTGGTGCACGGCCGTGTCCTCGTCGTGCGGCTCGTCGTGCGGCTCGGTGTGCAGCTCGGTGTGCACGTCGTCGTGCACGTCGTCGATGTCGTGGCTCGGGGCCGTGTCACGGCGATCGAATCGACGACCGAGGAGCAGATCAGCGGCGTGCAGCGGTGCCGGCGGCGTGCGGCGGGGTGCGGGGTGGGGCGCCGTGGTCGTCTGCGTTGCGTTGACGATCCGGTCGAACGTGTCGTCGATCGATTCGTCGTCGACCACGACGGTGACCTCCACGCCGAGGTCGGATGCGAAGAAGCCCCCGATGCCGCCGCGGCGGATGCGGTTGGCGGCGATCACCCGGACGCGGGCGCCGAGCGCGGTCTCCGCCACGGCGATCGCGTCCTCGAGCGTCGGCGCACGGAACCGCAACGCCTCGTCCGGATCGACCGCTCCGACGCTCCCGAGCGCAGCGTCCGCCGTGTCGGCGTCGCGACCGGGCGCCGCCACGGCGGTGGCGCCGAACGGCGGGTTCTCACGAGACGGCGTAGGCATCGAAGTCCTCCGGGCTGGTTCCGAACGGTGCGTTCGTCTGGGCGTTCATATGGGCGTTCGTCGGGCCGATCTCGAGGTTGGCGATGACGTCGATCTGGAGGTGATCGCCGATCTCGGTGTAGGCCACCACGGCCACGGCGGGCACGGTGGCACGCACGAGACGTGCGAGTGCGGGCCGCAACGGTGCCGAGCACACCACGACCGGATTGATGCCGCGGGCTGCCGCGACGCCGGCGAGATCGGTGAGCTGGCGGATGAGCTGGTCGGCCTCGTCCGGCAGCAGCTCGAGCTGACTCGTGCCGTCGGCCACGCGCAGGCCCTGGGCGAGGCGGTTCTCCGAGGCGGCCGACAGCGTGACGGCGGTGAGCCGGCCGTCGACGGCGAGACCGCTGGTGATCGCCGGCCCGAGTTCGTGGCGAGCCGACTCGATCATCGCCTCCACCGTGCGCAACGTGCGGGCACGATCACCGATCGCCTCCAGGATGCGCACGAGGTCGCGGATCGGCACACCGTCGTCGAGCAGGCCGGCGAGGACGCGCTGCACCTCGGCGGTCGTGACCCCGATCGTCATCAGGTCGTCCACCACTTGCGGATCGGTGGCACGGACACCGTCGACGAGGGTCTTCACGTCGGTTCGGCCGAGCAGGCGTCCGGCCTTGCGGCGCACGATCTCGGCGAGGTGGGTGACGATCAGGGTGGATCGGTCGACGACGGTGTTGCCGAAGATCTCGGCCTGGGCCTGGAACTCGGCCGGCACCCAGCGGGCCGCCAGCCCGAACACCGGCTCGCGCACGTCGTCACCAGGCAGTGCGTCGAACGAGTCGCCGATCACCAACACACGCCCGGAGGGCGCGATCCCCCGGCCGACCTCCACGCCGTGCACCTTGATCACGTACGTGCCGGCCGGCAGGTCGGCGGCGTCGCGGGTGCGGATGGAGGGCATCACGAAGCCGAGCTCGGATGCGATCTTGCGGCGCAGCGCCCCGACGCGATCGAGCAGGTCGCCACCGCTCGCGTTGTCGACGAGGGGGATGAGATCGAACGCGATGTTCAGTTCGAGCGGCTCGACACGCGCGTCGACGGCCATCTGTTGCGGCGACTGCGGCGGTGGTGCCTCGAGCGCTGCGGCGCCGGCCGGCAGGGCCGGAAGCGACTCGATCGCGAGTTGCTCGGCATCGGGCAGCCGGCTCGCGACGAACAGCAGGGTGGCACCGAGGAGGACGAACGGCAGCTTCGGCAGACCCGGCACGACCGCCATCAACAGCACCACACCGCCGGCCGCGCGCATCGCCGGACGCTGGCGTCGGAACTGGCCGAACACGTCGGTCCCGAGGTCGCTGCCACCGGCCGCTCGTGTGACGATGAGACCGGCGGAGATCGACACCAACAGGGCGGGGATCTGCGACACGAGCCCGTCACCCACGGTGAGGAGCGAGAACGTCTGGATCGCGTCGCCCACCGGCATGCCCATCTGGACGACGCCGATCACGAAGCCGCCGATCAGGTTCACCATCGTGATCACGAGGCCGGCGATCGCGTCGCCCTTCACGAACTTCGACGCGCCGTCCATCGCACCGTAGAAGTCGGCCTCGTCGCCGACGTCCTTGCGACGCTGGCGAGCCTCCTCCTCACCGATGATGCCGGCGCTCAGGTCGGCGTCGATCGCCATCTGCTTGCCGGGCATCGCGTCGAGCGTGAAGCGGGCGGTCACCTCGGCGACACGTCCGGAACCGTTGGAGATCACGACGAACTGCACGAGCGTCAGGATCAGGAAGATCACGAGACCGACGACGAGGCTGCCACCCACCACCACCGAGCCGAACGTGGCGATCACCTCGCCGGCGTGACCGTCGGACAGCACGGCTCGAGACGTGGCGACGTTCAAGCCCAATCGGAGCAAGGTCACCACCAGCAACAGCGACGGGAACGAACTGAAGTCGAGCGCTCGTGTCACGTTCATCGACACGAGCAGGATCAGGATCGCCGTCGACATGTTCGCGACGATCAGGAGATCGAGCAGACTCGACGGCAGGGGGATCACCATGACCGCGACGACCAGGACGACGGTCGCGGGCAGCATCACCTGTCCGAAACGACTCTTCTCCAACGCTCCTCCGCTCCTCACGGTGCTGACGACCGCGTCCTGCGATCGGTCCGATTCGGCCGGCGGCCGGGGTGCGCCGTCGGGGCCGAACCCTGCGTGCGCATCTCCGGTCGCCCCGGACCGTCTCGACTGTTCGCAGGAAGCCGACCTCGTCCAGTAGGTGTCCGACGCCTCGGGACGAGACGAACAGGAGGTCCCATGCAGGTCCACACTCGCCGATTCGGGAGCATCGTCGTCGACGACGACGAGGTGTACGCCGTCCCGAACGGCATCCCGGGATTCCCGGAGTTGCGCCGCGTGGTGCTCCTCGGGGCGGGCCCCGCACCGGGGGTGAACCCGGGCGACGACTCGTCGCTCTACTGGATGCAGGACCTCGACGACGGTGACCTGGCGTTCATGTGCCTCGTGCCGTGGGAGATCTTCCCCGACTACGAGATCGACATCGACGAACGCACTCTCGGGATCGCCGAGGAGGCGGACGTGCGCATCCTGTCGCTCGTCACGGTGCACCGCACGGCCGACACACCGCATCTCACCGCCAACCTGCGCGCACCACTGGTCGTCGACGTCGGTCGGCGCCGTGTGCAGCAGGTGATCCTCTCCGACTCACGGTGGCCGATCCGGGCCCCGTTCGGTGTGCTCGATGCGGACGATGACGCCACCGTCCCGACGTCGGACACCTCCCCGTCGACTGCGGCGGTCTGAGCCATGTTGGTCCTGACCCGCCGTGTCGGGGAGAGCATCCTGATCGGCGACGACATCGTCGTCACGGTCCTCGAGCTCAACCGCGACCAGGTGCGCATCGGCATCCGAGCGCCACGTTCGGTGAGCGTGCACCGTGAAGAGGTGTACCAGGAGATCCTGTTGTCGAACCAGGCTGCCGCCGCCGACGACGCGAGCCTGGTGGCCACCGTGGTCGGCCCGTCGCCGACGTTCAGCCAGCTCCCCCGTCGCCGCTGATCGGCGGCGTCCCGGCCGTCAGGCCGCCGGAAGGCGCTTGCGGCGACGGCCCTGCACGGCCTCGAGCGACTGTTCGTCGACGTGGTACTGCCGGGGCAGCGGCAGCGACGTGGCCGACAGCAACCCGCCACGGAGGCGTCGCACGAACGCGAGCACCTTTGCCACCGCCTCGTAGAGCGGCGCCGGGATCTCGTCGCCCACCTCGCACGACCGCCACAGGGCGCGAGCCAGCGGCTTGGCCTCGACGATCGGCACCCCGGCGGCGATCGCCTTCTCCCTGATGCGCGCCGCCACCTTGTCGACGCCGGCCGCCACCACCTTCGGAGCGCCGCCCGCCACCGGGTCGTAGCGCAACGCGACCGCGACATGGGTCGGGTTGGTGACCACCACCGACGCCGTCGGGACGTCGTTCATCATCCGGCTCCGCGCGAGCGTCATCTGCATCTGGCGGATCCGGCCCTTGATGTGCGGGTCGCCCTCGCTGTTCTTCATCTCGTCGCGGATCTCCTGCTTCGTCATCCGCAGGTCGAGCAGCTTGCTCCGACGCTGGAAGGCGAAGTCGGCGAGCGAGATCACGATGATCGCCCAGCAGGTCGTGCGGGTCATGCCGAGCAACGCATGTCCGCTGGCCGACAACCCGTCCATCAGCCCGACACGGCCCGAACCGGTGAGCTCGTCGGCGATGTCCTGCACCTTCGGCCAACACAGCCACCCGATCACCGCGCTCTTCGCGACCTGCTTGCCGGTGTTCCACAGCTGCTTCGCCGAGAACAGGTTCTTGAAGCCCGTGATCGGGTTGAGCCGTTTGAGGTCTGGCCTCAACGGGTGCATCGAGACCAACAACCCGGCCTGCGCGACATGTGACGCGACACCGACGACGATCATCACCGTCAGGAACGGCAGCACCGCCGTCAGCCCGGCGAACAACGCTCGACCGAGCACGTCGACGGCCCGCTCGGTGTCGGGTTGCGCACCCAGGTCGCGCAACGACGCGAACGCACTGGTGGCGGCCTCGCTGGTGCCGCCGACGGTGGCGGGGAGCGCGTAGGTACCCACCAGCACCGCGATCCACGGACCGAGGTCCTGCGACTTGGAGATCGTCCCCTTCTTGCGTGCGTCGCGCTTGCGCTTCTCGGTGGGTGCCTCGGTCTTGCCGTCGCGCTTGCTCACCGACGGAACACCTCCATCGCGGCGCGCACGCCCTTCCCGAGCAGCGAGTCCACCGAGCCGGGCAGCAACAGCAGGGTCGCCCCGAGCAAGGAGAAGGCGAGGAACGTCTTCACCGCGAAGCCGATCACCAGGATGTTCAGCTGCGGAGCCGCCTTGCCGAGGAAGCCGAGCGCCACCTCGGTGAGGAACAGCGCGGTCAGCATCGGCAGTGCGATCTCGATCGCCGCGGCGAGCAGTGTGGCGACGAGCCGGGCGATGTTCTCGCCCACGCTGGCCGTGTCGAGGCCGCCGAGCGGCGACATCTCGACGGAACGGATGAAGGCTCGCACCACGAACACGTGACCGTCGATCGCGAACATGATCGCCACGCCGAGCAGTTGGTGCAGCCGCCCGATCGGCGTGGACGTGTTGCCCGACAACGGGTCGATCACGCCGCCGAGGCTGAAGCCGACCTGCAGGTCGATCAGTTCACCGGCGGACTGGACGGCGGAGAAGATCACGAACACGAAGAAGCCGAGGGTGAACCCGGCGAGCAACTGCGCGAAGAGCATCCCGACCAGCTCGGGCGTGGCGATCGAGCGGACCTCGCGGCCCACCTGGTTGCCGAGCACGAGCGCGATCGACACGGCGATCCCGACGCGCACGCGCGCCGAGATGGCGGGGGTGTTGAACGGCGGACAGATCGCGACCCAGGCCGTGGCGCGCACCAACACCAGGCAGAACCCGACCAGGGTCGACGGGTCGACGTAGAACCGCACTCGCGAGCTCCGGTCAGCTGTTCAACAGCGCCGGCACCGTGTCCATCAGCTCGCGTCCGAACTCCACCATGGTGGCGAGCATCCAGTTGCCGCTCACGGCGATGACTGCAGCCGCGCCGATGAGCTTGGGCACGAAGGTGAGGGTCTGCTCCTGCAGCTGGGTGACCGACTGCAGGAGGCCGATCACGACGCCGACCGAGAGGACGACGGCCAGGAACGGCCCGGCGACCTTCATGCACACGATGAGGGCACGGGCCCCGATGTCGATGACTTGTTCACTGGTCATGGTGATCTCCGATCTAGCCGTACGAGGTGAGCAGGGTGCCGATCACCAGCATCCAGCCGTCGAGCATCACGAACAGCAGGAGCTTGAAGGGCAACGACACGAACGAGGGCGGCAGCATCATCATCCCGAGCGCCATCAGCACGGCGGAGACGACGAGGTCGATCACGAGGAACGGGATGAAGATGACGAAGCCGATGATGAAGCCGCTCTTCAGTTCCGACAGCACGAAGGCGGGGATGAGGGCGTTGAGCGGGACCTCGTCACGAGCGACGGGTGTGTCGGTTCCCGACGCGTCGAGGAACATCTCGAGCTCGCCTTCGCGGGTGTGCGCCAGCAGGAACTCACGGAGCGGACCCTGCGCGGCGTCGAGGGCCTCGCTCGTGGTGATCTCGCCGGCGAGCATCGGGTCGAGCGCAGCCTCTTTCATCTCGCTGAGCGTGGGGCCCATGATGAACAGCGTCAGGAACACGCTGAGGCCGACGACGACCTGCTGCGGGGGCACCGTGGGGATGCCGAGCGCATTGCGGGTGAGCGACAGCACGATCACGATGCGTGTGAACGAGGTGCACAGCACGAGCAGGCTCGGGGCGAGCGACAGCACCGTGAGCAACAGGATGATCACGACCGAGTTCGACGGGTCCTCGGTGACGTTCGGGAAGTTCACGTCGATGCTGGCGTCGGAGCCGTCGCCGTTGTCGTCGCCGCCCGGCAGGTTGCTCGGTCGATCGAACGGGTCGCTCACCTCGGGGATCTCGGGCACGTCCGGTTCGGGTGCTGCTGCGGGCGCGGTGCCGGGTGTGGCCATCGCCGATCCTGCGGCCCCGGCCGACCGCGGTGCGATCAGGAGTGCGAGCGCGAACACCGCCACGAAGGTGGCGGCGAGCATCGCGACGAGGGTGCGAGGTGACCGGTCATCCACGTCGTGTCGTCGCTTCTCGCAGCGACTCGAGCAGACCGATCGGTCGCGGTGCCGTCGGATCGATCGGCTCGCGCACGATCGGCTCGCGCACGGTCGGCTCGCGATGTACGGAGGACGTCGACTCGTCGTCGAGCCGCTCGGTGGCTTCGAGCCAGTCGGCATGGTCGAGTTCGGCCAGGACGGTGGGCGGCGCCTGGTCGCTGGCCGCCATCAGGAACACCTTGTCGGCGAACTGCACGGCGACCACCTGGGTGGTGCGACCGACGGCCACCCGCCCGAGGACGCGCAGACCGCGTCGGGCACCCGTCGGGTGGCGCGTGAGCGACGGCAGCCCGGCACCACCCAGGCCACGTGACATCGTCGAGCGCAGGTGAGGTCGCGACGCGCTCGCCGTGCGCGGCGAGCGCGGCGAGCGCGAGGACGCGATCGGGCCGAACCCCTGGCGACGGCGCAGGTACCAGTAGGCGGCGAGCATCAAGCCGAGCACGACCGCGAGCGACAGCACCATCCGGACCACGAGGTCCACGAAGCTGACGTCGGTCATCGCACGTGCTCGCCGCTCGGAGCGATCTCGGTGATCCGGATGCCGAACTCCTCGTCGATCACCACCACCTCCCCCGCGGCGATCTTGCGGCCGTTCACGAGCAGGTCGATCGGCGCGCCGGCGGCGCGGTCGATCTCGACCACCATGCCGGGCGCGAGGCCGAGCAGGTCGCGTACGGGCATCGTGGTGCGGCCGAGCTCGGCGGTCACCACCATCTCGACGTCGTGCAGCACGTGCAGCGAGGACGACATCGCACCGACGCCGGCACCGCCGGCACCGCCATGGCCGCCGGCGCCGTTCCCGACGGCGGTCTCGATCGGGGCGGGCTCGAAGGGTTCGGCAGCAGGCGGTGGTTCGGGAGCGCCCGCCGCCTCGTCGAGTGGGAGGGTCATGCCGGCCACGGCGGTGAGCGAGCCGTCGTCGACGATCTCGGCGATGAAGGACGGCTGCATGACCTCGGAGCGTTCGACCGCGGTCGGCGCGAGCGACAGGCCGGTGGCGTCGTTGATCGCCTGGGTGGCCTCGGCGAAGGTGCTGTTCAACAGCGCGCCGTTCGCGAGCAGCCGTTCGGCCACGTCGTCGTTCACGGCGAGCACGAGCGAGCTGGAGGGGTCACCCTCGAAGGGCATCGCGAGGACCGCGTCGCCTTCGTCGATCGGCCAGTCGTCCCCCACGCGGGTCTCGTCGCCCAGGCCGAGCTTCTGCGCCATCACCAGCGCTGCAGCTTCGATGCCGGCGATCGAACTCGCCCGAGATGTGTCCGTCACGTCAACTCCTGTTTCGCGTGAGGCCGGATGACCGTGGTGGGTGCCTCGCCGACTGTGCCGTCGCCGACGGATCTGTCAGGCAGGTGGCCACGTGCGGTCGGTCACCGACCGGCCTTCACGAGCATCAACGGCTTGGCCGGCAGCATCGTCTCCAGCGGGTCGACCTGTCCCTCGACGAGGACGGCGAGCCGCCGGTTCTTGCGCCCGATCCGGGCCTTGTGGGTGGGGGTCTCGCCGACGACCAGCGTGAGCGGCTCGTCGACCGGATGGCTGAGCGGCACGATGTCGCCGATCGAGAGGTGCACGATCTCGTCGGCCGTCATCTCGATCTGGCGGAACTGGGCCGACACCACGACCGGCGTCTCGCCGAGGTGCTCGTGCAACCGCTCGCGGGTGTCGGCCTGGTTGTGTGCCGCCTGGTTCCCGAACAGCGACGTGGCCGACAGCGCCTCGAGGTGGGGCTGCAGGCTCGAGAACGGGATGCACAGCGTGGCCGTGCCGGCGACGTTCTCGATGCGGATCTCGTAGGTGACCACGATCACCATGTCGGTCGGTGCCGCCACCTGTGCGTACTGCGGGTTCGACTCCTGGCTCACGATCTTCGGATGGGTGGCGACGACGGGTTCGAAGGCGTAGCGCAGCTCGGGCATGGCCCGGTCGAGGATGCCGCGGATGAGTTGCAGCTCGAGCTCGGTGAGCGGACGCTGCGGGTGTTCGGGGTTGCTGTTGCCGCCCATCATCAGCTCGATCGCGGTGAACGCCACTTCGATCGGGATCTGGAAGACCGCGGCGCCGACGAGCGGTTCGAGGCTCAACAGCGTGAGCAGGTTGGGGTTGGCGAGATCGCGGATGTACTCGTCGTAGGAGTGCTGCTCGATCGACTGGATCGTCACCTGGGTGACGCTGCGCAGCTGCGACGCGAGCATCGTCGAGAAGCCCCGGGCGAAGGTCTCCTGCACGATCTGCATGGTGCGGACGTGCTCACGCGAGAGCGTGCTCTGCCGCCGGAAGTCGTACGGCTTCGGTTCGCTGCGACGGCGGCGCGCCGCCTTCGCGCTGGTCGGGATCGCCTGGTCGGACATCGGGGTCGACGCACTCCTCGGATCGGCAGTGTCGGGCTGGGCAGGGGTCGGAACGGCAGGGGTCGGAACGGCAGGGGCCGGAACCGACGGTGACGACTGTCGGGGGTGACGCCGATCTGTCGATCAGGCGGCACCCCCGACGGCGTCGACGGCGTCAGCGACGCAGGTTCACCACTTCCTGCAACACCTCGTCTGAGGTGGTGATCACGCGGGCGTTGCCCTGGAAGCCGCGCTGGGCGACGATCAGGCGGGTGAACTCCTCGGCGAGGTCGACGTTCGACATCTCGAGGGTGCCGGCGGACAGCAGACCCTTGCCACCGGTGCCGGCGACGCCGACCTGGGGCTCGCCCGAGTTCACCGTCGGACGCCACGCACCGGCGACACGCTCGAGACCCTGCGGGTTGTTGAACACCGCCAGCGCGAGCTGACCGATCGCCTTGGTGCGTCCGTTGGAGTAGGTGCCCGAGATGACACCGTCCTGACCGACGGAGAACGACTGCAACGAACCGGCGGCGAAGCCGTCCTGGTTGGTGATCGCGATGCTCGCGGCGCCGGCGAACTGGGTGACACGGCCGGGGCTGCCCGCGGCACCGAGGTCGAGCACGATCGGGTTCGGGTAGCCGGGGATCACGCCGCCGGCGATGTTGATGTTGTGGTCGGCCGGGCCGATCAGCTCGCCGCCGCCGTCGAAGGTGAGCACGTTGTCGGTGAGCGCGAACGCCGTGTTGCCGGGCCCGTAGGTGCCGGTCACCGTCCAGGTGTTCGCCGCGGTCTTGGTGTAGGTGAGGTTGATCGGGGTGGTGGTGCCCTGCTCGTCGTAGCCCACCAGCGTGAGCGTGGTGGCGGTGCCGATGGCGGCGTCGGCCGAGAGGTTGCCGCCGAGCACGACGTTCTGGCTCTGGTTGGGGTTGAGGTTGTCGCCGACGCGGATCTGGATCGGGCCGGTGTCGAGGTTGGTGTTGATCGCACCGGTGACGTCGGCCTGCCAGCCCTGCACGAAGAAGCCTTCCGCGGTGGTGAGGTTGCCGTCGGAGTCGAGGGTGAGCGCGCCACCGCGCGTGTACATCGTCTCGTTGGCGGTGCGCACCTGGAAGAAGCCGTCGCCCTGGATGGCGAGGTCGGTGCTGCGACCCGTGCGCTGCAGCGACCCCTGGGTGAACGACTGCACGGTGGCCATCAGGCGCGAGCCGAGACCGATCTGGGCCGGGTTGGTGCCGCCCTGCAGGCCGGGCTGCGGAGCGCCGGCGCCCTGGAGGGTCTGGGTGAGGACGTCGGAGAACACCGTCGTCGAGCTCTTGAAGCCGACGGTCGACACGTTGGCGATGTCGTTGCCGACGACGTCGAGCATCACTTGGTGGTTGCGGAGCCCGGAGAGGGCGGTGGACATGGAGCGGATCATCGGAGGTTCCTTCGGTGGTGGCGAATGGGGTGGTGGCGAATGGGGTGGGTCGGTGCGGTGGGTCAGGATGCGGTGGTCGAGGTGTCGGCGGTGTCGGTGGCACCGCCGGTGTCGGTGGTGGTACCGGTCGTCGCGGTGCCGGTCGTCGCGGGGGCGGCGGCCAGCGACCGGACCGCGGCGATCGGGACGTCCCAGCCGCCGGCGCGCAGCACCATCGCGGTGCCGTCGAAGCTGACGGAGGTGACCGTCTCGGTGACCAGGGTCTCGTCGGCACCGACGAAGGTGATCTGCTTGCCGATCATCGAGCCGCCGAGGGTGAGCCGGTTGGTGGCCTGGGTCTCGGCGAGGGCCTGCGAGATCGCGTCGAGCTTCTCGACGACGCTCAGCTCGGCCGATTGCGAGATCATCTCCGAGGCGTCGACGGGCTTGCTCGGGTCCTGGTACTTCAATTGGGCGACGAGCAGCTTGAGGAACGTGTCACGGTCGAGCGAGGTGGCACGCGACACGGCGGACGAGGTCGAGCTGTTCGAGGGCGTTCGCCGAGCCGTTCGTGCCGGACGAACCGTCGGTGCCCGACGACCCGCCGGTGCCAGAGTCGCCCGACGAGCCGGTGTTCGCCTCGCCTCGGTACGAGCGCCGGCGAGCGCTGCGTTCGTCACGCCAGTGACACCGGCGATGGCTGCGATGGTCATGGGGGTGGTGCTCCTGACGGTGGGGATCAGATCCGGACGTCGAGGCCGTGGGCGCTCGGCGTGAGGGAGGGACGGGTGGTCGAGGTCGCAGCCACCGCCGCTGCGGCGGGGCTCGGTGGTGAGCGATGTGCGTCGATCGGGCGTGTACCGGTGTGCACCGCCGCCCGAGCGGGGATCGCGATGACCGATGTCGAGCGAGCCGAGTCGGGTGCCGCCGGCCTCGAGGTCGTCACGCAACTGGTCGGCAGCACCTGCCAGTGCCTCGGCGACGCCTCGCTCACCGGCCTGCAACCGGACGTGCAGACCACCGGCGCCGTTGACGGCCTGCACGGTGAGCGGGCCGAGGCCTTCGTCGGACAGATCGACCGTGATCCGGTCGAGGCCAGGGGTGCGCATCAGGGGCACGTCGGCGCTGCGGCGGTCGCTGCGAGCGGTCGCCTCGCCCGACGCGATCTCGGTGGGTGCGATCGCCTCGTCCACGATGCGGGTGTCGGCGGCCGGTGCCGAACCGATCGATGGCGTGGCGCTCGGCGCACCGGGCGAGCGCGTGGGCTCGGCGGCGCGGCTCGATTCGTCGCCCCCGGGTGACGCAGCGACGGCCGTCGAGGCGATCGTCGTCGGAGACGGGGCGGCGTGCCCGGCCGCCGTGCCGCCGGTTCGATCGGCCGCGATCCGCTGTGCCGAGCCGGCGGCCCGACTCGCCACGGCCGGACCGGACGGCATCGTGGTGCCGGACGTGCCCGTCCCAGTGGCGTTCGTTCCACCGCCCTGGTCGCCACCCCGGTCGATGCCCTGCTCGGGCTCCGGGTCGCCGACCGGTGTGGCCGTCGGGTCGCCGGCGGTCGGCGACGCCGTGGAGGCGAGCTCCTGCTCGGCGCCGGTGATGGCCTGGGCCTCGGCCGACTCCGCCGTGCCGGACGTGAACGCGTCGCCGCCTGCCCGGCTGGTCGTGGCGGACGCGGCCTCGGCGACGGACACGGACGCGCCCGGCGTCACGGCGTCCGCATCAGCGTCAGCGCCGGCGGCGAGGTCGGTGCCGCCGGCGACCGCCGGGGTCGGGTCGGCGCCGGCCGGCGAGGAGGGACGGAGCGCTCCGGCGGGCGCATCGGTCGCGGTGCCGATGGCGCTCACCGCCGCGGCGGCCGCGTCGCCGGAGCTCGCCCCGTCCGGCACGGCAGGAGTCACGGACTCGGCGGCTGCGGTGACGGCGACGATCGACGCCGCGGCGACGGTCGTGGCCACCGTGGCCGCGGCGTCGGCGGGTTCGTCGGCGGCGTCGTGCTCGGCCGGTGCGTCGGCTGCTGCGTCGGCGGCGGTGGTGCTCGGCTGGGGGTCGTCGCGACGCTCGGGACGTCGACGGTCGTCCACGTGTCCGGCGGCGCGGTCTCGCCGCTCCGGGCGTGCGGCATGACCGCTGCGGTCGCTGCGGTCCGGGCGGTCCGGCCGGTCCGACCGGTCCGAGCGGTCCGCCCGGTCCGAGCGGTCGTCGCCCACCGGACGGTCGTCGCGCCGGCGGTCGTGCGAACGATCGGCGACGCGGTCGGTGGGACCGTCGTGCGAGAGCGCCCGCTCGAAGTGGGCGGCGAACGGATCGTGGGCGGCGGTCGAGCCGTCGGACCAGCCCGACGTGGCCGACGACGCCCCGGCGCGGGTGGTACCGGTCGATCTCGTGGTGGCGGTGATGTCGATGGTGCTCATGGAGGTCTCCGTGGTCGGTGCCACTCAGATCTGTGCGGTCGCCTCGACGACCTTGGTGAGGTAGCGCTCGGCCTGCGTGCCGGGCTGCACGCCGCCGGCGCGACTGATCGCACCGGGGCCGACGTTGTACGAGGCGATCGCCGCCTCGAGGCTGCCGAACCGATCGATCGACGACCGCAGGTAGCGGGCGGCCCCGTCGATCGCCGAGGCCGGGTCGTACGGGTCGACGCCCATCGACGCCGCGGTGCTCGGCAGGAACTGCATCATCCCGACGGCGCCGGCGCTGCTGACGGCGTCGGTGCGGAACCGCGACTCGACGAACCCCATCGCGGCCAGCACCTTCGGTGGGATGCCGTAGCGTGCCCCGGCCTCTTCGAACAGCGCGGCGTGGGGGGTGCCGGCCGACACCGGACCGTCGACGCGCACACCGTTCACGGTGGTGGCGCTCGTCGTCGTGCCGGTGGTCGCGATCGTGGAGGTGTCGGTGAAGGCGCCGATGGTGGTGGGTGTCGTCCAACCCGCTCGCAACTGGTCGATCGCCGCGGCGTAGGCGTCGTCGAAGGACGCGAGGTCCGTCGTCGAGGTCGCCGCCACGGTGGTGCCGTCGGTCGTCGGAGCCACCGGCTCGGCGTCCCCTGCGCCGGTCGTGGCTGGTCGGCGGACGCCGATCTGCCATTCGATCGCGCTGATCCGCGCCTGCACCGCGGCGATCGCGGCGACGGCGGTCACGGCCGGTCTCCTCGTCCTCGTCGGGCGAGCACGAGGTCGTCGACCTCGAGGATCTGGCGACGGTCGTCCTCGGCCTGCTCGGCCTCACGCAACCGTTCGCCCAGTCGTTCGAGCGCCTCCACCCGCCGTGCCGCGATCGTCCATTCGGCGCGAGCACCGGTGAGCGCCTCGTCGGCGGCAGCCGTGGTGTCGCGCTGACGTTCCGCGGCGAGCATCCCGGCATCGCGCACGGCGGTCATCACACGCAGGCGTGCTGCGTCGCCGCGCTCGGTCGACAGCTGGTGCAGTTGGGTCCAGGTGTGCTCCTCCGCAGCCAGCGCGATGCGGTGTGCCTGCGAGCGGCGGGCCATCTCGCCACGGGCGCCGCGCTCCTGCAATTCGCGCACACGGAGGACGGCGGCGAGGCGCTTCGGGTTCACGAGCGTCCTCCGACCGGACCGAGGATCTCGGCCAGACGGGCGAACGACCGCGATGCGTCCCAGGCGTCGTGGGTGCGCTGGGTGAGGAACGCCCGGATCGTGTCGCGCATCGTGACCGCACGATCGACGAGCGGGTTGGTGCCCGGCACGTACGCACCGATCTCGATCAGATCGCGCGCCTCGGCCTCGGCGGCCATCAGGCGACGCAGCTCGTACAGCAGGTCGCGCTGGGCCTCGGTGGTGACGGCGTTGGTGACACGGGAGACCGACGCGAGCACGTCGATCGCCGGGTAGTGGTTGGCGTGCGCGAGCTTGCGCGACAGCACCACGTGTCCGTCGAGGATCGATCGAGCGGCGTCGGAGATCGGCTCGTTGTGGTCGTCACCGTCCACCAGCACCGTGTAGAGGCCGGTGATCGAGCCGACCTCGGCGGCGCCGGCACGCTCCAGCAGTCGCGGCAGCAGCGAGAACACGCTCGGCGGGTAACCACGACTGGTGGGCGGCTCGCCGGCCGACAATCCGATCTCGCGCTGCGCCATGCAGAACCGGGTGAGCGAGTCCATCATCAGCATCACGTCGGCGCCCTGGTCGCGGAAGTACTCCGCGATGCGGGTGGCCACGAACGCGGCGCGGAACCGCACGAGCGCCGGTGCGTCCGACGTCGCGATCACGAGCACCGAACGCTCGAGGCCCTCGGGACCGAGGTCGTTCTCCACGAACTCGCGCACCTCGCGGCCGCGCTCGCCGATCAGCGCGACGACGTTCACGTCGGCGGCGGTGTTGCGTGCGATCATGCCGAGCAGGGTCGACTTGCCCACGCCCGAACCGGCGAAGATGCCGACGCGCTGGCCGCGGCCGGCGGGGATCAGGGTGTCCCACGCCCGCACGCCGAGCGACATGGGGGTGTCCACCATCGCCCGGCGCAAGGGGTGCGGCG
This sequence comes from Acidimicrobiaceae bacterium, assembly GCA_020637235.1. GTDB lineage: Bacteria > Actinomycetota > Acidimicrobiia > Acidimicrobiales > Ilumatobacteraceae > VFMC01. The sequence continues at coordinate 265,302 of JACJWG010000002.1, forward strand.
GCTCGCCGTCGAGTTCGACCTCGGTGAGACCGACGATCGGGCCCCGGTCGTCGAGCGGTCGACCGAGTGCATCGATCACCCGTCCGAGCAGCTGCGGGCCGACGCCGATCGAGCTGGGCGCATCCGAACCGGTGACGCGCGCCCCGACCCGCAGGCCCTTCACCTCACCGAAGGGCATGCAGGTGATCGAGCCGTCGCCGACGGCGACCACCTCCCCGGACAGGTCGAGGCCCGACTCGGCGAGACGGACGCTCGCGCCGATCGGCAGATCGAGTCCCTCCACGTCGAAGCGCAGACCCAGCACCTTGCTGATCGATCCGGAACGAACCGGACGCACGCAGGCGCGCGCCTGTTCGAGTCGTCGGGCGAGATCGTCGTGCAGCGTGGCGACGGCCAAGGCCAAGGGATGCTCCCTGTCGTGTCGGTCCCCGTTCCGTGGGTTCCTCCGGCGGCGCGTCCCTGTGCCGTCGTGTCTGATGGTCCGTTGCCCGCCCGTGAGGCACGGGTGAGCGCGGGTGAGTGGTGGGTTACGAGACGTATTCGTCGGTGCCGCGGGTGACGACGACCTGGCCGCTCTCCTCGAGCGCTCGGATGACGCGCACGATCGAGCCTTGCGCCTCCTCCACGGTCTTCATCTTCACGGCGCCGAGGAGGGTGATCTCCTCGTCGAGGTTCTGCGCCGCACGTTCGGACATGTTGCGCATGATCTTCTGCTTCACCTCGGCGCGCACGCCCTTCAGGGCGGTCGCCAGTTCCTTCGCGTCCACCTGGCGCAACACGAGCTGCACGGCGCGGTCGTCGAGGGTGACGATGTCCTCGAACACGAACATCCGCGAGCGCACCTCGTCGGCGAGCTCTTCGTTGTGGTGCTCGAGCCCTTCGAAGATCGAACGTTCGGTGGCCCGGTCGCTGCGGTTCAGGATCTCGATGAGGGTCTGCACGCCGTCGGCCGCAGCCTGGTTCTGCTGGCTCTTCACCACCGACGAGAGACGCTTCTCGAGTTGCGCCTCGAGCAGCGAGATCACCTCAGGCGAGGTCTGGTCGAGGGTGGCGATGCGGATCGACACCTCGCGCTGCAGCTCTTCGGGGAGGCCGCCGACCACCATCGATGCGATGTCGGGGTTCACGTGGGCGAGGACGAGGGCGATGGTCTGCGGGTGCTCGGACGACAAGAAGTTCAGGATCTGACGAGGGTCGGCGTTCTTCAGGAACTCGAACGGTGCCTTCACCATCGTCTCTTTGAGGTTCTCGATGATCTCGGTGGCACGCGTCGCTCCGAGCGATGCCTCGAGCAGTTCCTGCGCGGTCTGGAAGCCGCCGCTCTGCAGATGGTCGCCGGCCACGACGAGGGCGGCGAACTCGGTGAGCGTGTGATCGCTGTCCTCCTTCTTGATCGTCTGCGACTTCACGATCTCGGCGGTGATCTGGGTGACCTCGTTGTCGCCGAGCAGCTTGAGCACCTTCGACGAGTGCTCCTGGCCGAGCTTCAACAGCAGGATCGCGGCCTTCTGCGCGCCGGTGAGATCGCTCTGGGGGATGGCGGGTGCGGAGTCAGACATGGTGGGTCATCAGTCGTGGGTCATCAGTCGTGGGTCATCAGTCGTGGGTGATCGGTCGTGGGTCGTCGGTCGCGGGTCAACGTCGGGCGGGTTGCTTCTGCTCGGCCAGCCACGCGCGCAGCACGTTGGCCACTTCCTGGGGGCGCCGGTCGGCCATCTGCGTGAGCTCGTTCATCACGATGGCGTCGCGATCGGGCGGTGCTTGGATCGCGATCGGCACCAGCTCGGTCTCGAGCGAGTCGTCGAGCGTCTCGGCCGAGCCGGGGCCGAGGCTCGGCCTCGGGCCGGTGCTGATCTCGCCGATGTTGATCGGCTCGACGGTCACCTTGCGGGCGTTCTTGGCGCTCTTGTAGCCGAGGAACAGGGCGATCAGGATCACGAACAGCACGGCGACAGTGCGCACCAGCCCCATCATCTGGTCCTTCGAGGCCGCGGCGGCCTCGGCCGCTGCGGCCTCCTCGGCGGCAGCGGCCGTGGTGGTGTCGAATGGCAACAAGGTGACCTCGAGGCTGTCGGGACCTTCCTCGTCGCGGGCCCCGGTGGCGGCCCGGATCATCGACTTGATGGTCTCGCGCTGTTCCTCGGTGACGACGTTCGAGTCGAGCACCACGGAGATGTTGAGCCGCTCCACCGTGCCGGGGACCGCCGTGCGCTGCTCGACGACGCGGTCGATGCCGTACACGGTGTCGGCCTCGATCTTCACGTATCCGTCGCCGGCGGTGACACCTCCGGTGCCGTCGTCGACCGTGATGTCGTCGGCGGTCGGGGCGCCGTCGGGGCCGAGGATGCCGGTCTCGCCACCGTCGATCGTGGTGCCGTCGGCGGCGGTGCCGTCGGTGCCCGTGCCGTCGTACTGCTCACGCGAGCCGGAGTTCGACAGGACGTACGGCTCCTCGTCCTCGCCGTCGAGGCTGCCGTAGTCCTCCGACGTCGACTGGGCCTGGTCGAGGTCGAGCTCGGCGGTCACGGTGACGGCCGCCTTGTTGGGGCCCACCACCTTCGACAGCATGGCGCTCAGCGACGCCATCACCCGGGCCTCGTATTCGGCGGTGGCCTTCGCGCGGTCGCTGCTGCCACCACCGGCGATGCCGCCGGCAGCCCCGCCACCCGCCGAGAGCACCGTGCCGTTCGAGTCGATCACGGTGACGCCCTCGGGCTTCATGTCCTTCACGGACGAGGCGACCAGGTGCACGATCGCCTCCACCTCACCCGACGAGATGCTGCTCATGCCGCCGGTGTTCACGAGCACGGAGGCCGTGGGCGTGGCCGGCTCGTCGACGAACACCGAGTCGTCGGGGAGGGCCAGGTGCACCGAAGCGCTCTGCACGCTCTCGAGCGCGCTGAGCGTCTTCGCCAGCTCGCCTTCGAGGGCGCGCTGGTAGTCGATGCGCTGGCGGAACTCGCTCGTCGTGATGCCCTGGTTGTCGAGCAGCGCGTACCCCTCGTTCGACGTGGGGAGGCCGTCGCCGGCCAGGGCGACGCGCAGGTCGTACACCTCGTCCTTCGGCACGAGCACGGTCTTGCCGGCGTCGGTGAGGTCGTAGGCCACCCCGCGCGCGGCGAGCGCATCGACCACCGATGCAGCGTCGGTGGCGTTGAGGTCGGTGTAGAGCGCGGTCATCGCCACGTCGCCGCCACCCCTCGACAGGACGAGGCTGCCGGCGACGACGGTGAGGACGACGGCGCCGAGGGTGATGCGCTGGATGGGGGTCAGCTTGCCGGCGAGCTCCTTGGCCCGCACGACGGCGTTCGGTTGATCGTTGGTGGGCATCTAGACCTGCATGCGCATGATCTCGTTGAAGGCCTCGACGGCCCGGTTCCGGATCTGCACGGTGAGTTGGGTGAGGAGTTGTGCCTCGGTGGAGGCGATGGTGAAGTCCTGGATCGACTGCAGGTCGCCGGTGGCGGCCTTCAGCGACAGGTCGTCGGCACGCGCGTGTGCGGCCGAGAGCTTGTCGAGCTGCTGGGTGAGGACGTCGCCGAACGACATGCCCTCGTTGGCAGCGGACGAGGTGACGGTGCGGTTGCCGGGTTGGACGGCGGTGGCGACCGAGATCGGGGAGATGGGGAGGATGGGGATGGCCACGCTGATCACCGACCGATCGACAAGATGGTGTCGTAGGCCTCTTTGGCGCTCTCGAACGAGCGCACGTTGGCCTGGTATCCGCGCTGGGCGAGCTGCATGTACACCATCTGGTCGGTGAGGTTGATCTCCGGGTTGCGCACCATGCCCTCGGCGTCGGCGAGCGGGTGGTTGGGCTCGTAGGTGAGTCGACCGTCGGCCGACCCGAACACGGCCCGGCTCACCACCACCCCGTCGCCGAGGCTGTCCTCGCCGACGATCGGCTTCACCTCGACGAAGCGCTCGCGGAACGCGGCCTCGCTGGTGGCGACGGTGTTGTTCATGTTGGCGACGTTGTCGGCGACGGCGTTGAGCCAGGTCTTGTAGGCGCCCATGCCCGACGTGGCGACGTCGAGGATCTTGAAGATCGCGCTCACGGCTCCTCCTTGCGACGGGATCGATTCAGGGGTGGATGGGAAACTGGTGTCTCGGTTCGGCCATCCGTGGCCCGACCGGTCACTGACCGGTGATCGCTGTTCGCAAGAGTGCGTACTTGGCGTTCAGTGCTTGCACCACGAGGCGTTGGCGCAGCACGTTCTCCTTCTCGTTGAGCAGTTCGAAGTCGATGTTCACGTTGTTGCCGTTGGCGCGTGTGGCACCGAGCGATTCGGTGACCGCGAGATCCATCTCGGTCGGCTCACCGCCTTCGAGTGCGGCTCGCAGGCTGTCCTCGAAGCTGACGATGCGCGCCCGGTAGCCGGGCGTCTCGACGTTCGCGACGTTGGCCGAGATGGCCTGCTGCCGCGCGTCGAGACCGTTGATCGCCAGATGGAGTGCCTGTGTCGTACCGTCGGAGATGCCCGAGATGTTGACGACATTCATCGGGGGTTCCGCCGGTCCGTCCGCACGACCATGACTGTGTGCGACCCCACGGGATTGCAAGCAGCATCGGCTGTGTCGTTCGTCAAGAGTTTCACGAGGCGAACGCGTCGCGTAGCCGCGCGAAGACCGCGGGCAGCTGGGCGTCCACCTGCAGCGCGCCGCACGTTGCGACGCAGCCGCCGCGGGCGACCGCCGGATCGGCCACGATCTGCACGTCGCCGGCGCGATGGCCCATCGATGCCGTGGCGTCGAGCACCACGGCCAGGTCGGCCGGATGCACGCGCATCACCACGTCACCCCGGTCCGGCACCATGCTGATGGCCCGTTCCACGGCGCCGAGCACCACGTCGTCCACCGACTGCAGCTCACGCCCGACGATCTCCTCGGCGATCTGCAGCGCGAGCGACAGCACCTGTTGCTGGAAGTCGTGGATGGTGCCGAGGTCGACGTGCTCGATGTGGTCGAGCGCGTTGGCGAGCGCCGATGCGGCGACGCGCATCTGCTCGGTGGCGAGCTGGTTCGCCGCCACCTCCCCGGCGAGACGAGCTTCGGCCTCGCGCCGGCCTGTCTCGCGTGCCGCCTCGAGCATCTCGGGGTCGGGCGCGTTCTTGGCGGCGAGCTGTTCGCTCAGCACGTTCAGCTTGGGCGGTGCGAAGCGCACCGGCCGCAGGGCGGACGCCGGGCGTTCGGTGGTGGGTCGCCGGTCGGTCAGCGGAACAGATCGAGGGGATCCGTCGAGTCTGCTCTGATCCACTGGTTGACGACCTCCGCGACACGTTGGGGGTCGGTGTCCGCGAGATGCCGTGCGAGCGCATGCGCGTACTCGACCGACATCTCCCGACCTCCCTGACGACCGTCCGAGATGTCGATCACTTGTCCAGCGGGGATCGCCACCCGTGTCGGCGCCGCAGCGAGGGCGCGCAACGCCTCGGCCTCGTTCGCCGCGGCACGTGCCTTCGCGAGCTCGAGTGCCTTGGCCGCGCTGGGTGCAGCCGTCGGGCGAGCCTTTCGTTGACGCCGACGGCGCGGCACCTTCACCGACGTGCTGATGCCCATGCCCATGACGGCCGAGCTGACCACGAGCACCACGACACCCGCGACCAGCAGGGTCGTCAGGAGGTCGGCCGCGACCACGACGTCCTCAGATCTTCTGGTCCAGTGACGAGCCGCTCGGCGCAGCCGCGAACCGCGACGCGCGCGCTGCTCCCGACGATGCCGTCGCCGGACGGTCGTCGAGGATCTGGCGTGCGAGTGCGGCGAGTCCGGCGGTCTCGCTGAGCAGCGACGTGGCCCAGCGCTCGAGGCTCGCCGGCATCGGGGGCAGGTCGGTGGGGATCTCGAAGCCGGGCACGGCGAGCAGCGCCTCGTCGACGTCGTCGAGCGAGCTGAGCGACAGCAGGTACGAGCGCTGGAGCTCGATCGTCTCGGCGTAGGCACGCAACAGGTCGTCCCAGGCGGCGAGCGCTGCTGCCTCGGCGAGCGCGCCGGCGTCGGGCGGTCGGACCATCAGGCGATCGCCGAGAAGCTCTGCCGGCCGGTGCCGGACGTGGCGAAAGGGCTGGCGGCGGGCGAGGCCGCGGGCGTCGCGAATGCCGAGCGCGTGGGTGTGGCCGGCGCCGGCGCCGTGGGCGTCGCGGGCACCGAGGCGGTCGTGGCGGCTTGACGGAACCCGTCGCCGATGTCGGCGAGCAGGGTGCGGGCCTCCGCGACCTGCTGCACGCTCTTGCGCACATTGGCCCGGGTGAGCAGATCGATCACGTACACGTAGATCGACGCGAGCTTGGGCGCGTGCTCCCAGGCGTCCTGGTCGAGCATGTACAGCAGTTCGTGCACGAGATCCTGGGCATGCACGAGCAGCTCGTGCGAACGCTCGATCTGCTTCGCCTCGATCGCCACGACGGCGCCGGCGAGATCGCGCTCGAGCCGGTCGAACGCCATCACGACGATCTTCGCCGGCGACGCAGTCTCGAGCGCATCGGCGCTGAACCTGTTGCGGGGGGATGTGGGGAGCATCACTGACCTTCCGTGGTGTGACGTGAGCGTTCTGTGGGGAGCGTCGTTGCAGCAACGGACCCTGCGTGGTTGACCGTCCGGTCTCCGCGACGGGATGCCCGGGTTCCGGGCTTCAGCTCTCGCCGCCGCCGGTCAGCCCGGCCAGCTGGCTCGACAACCAGCTCTGCTGCGTCTGGAGCGAGTTCAGCAGCGTCTGCACCTGCGTCCACTGCCTCCGGTAGGCAGCCTCTTTGATGGTGAGCCGCGCCTCGTACCGGGAGATCTGCTCGGCGTAGGACGAGTACCGAGAGTCGTAGGTGTTCGCCGAGCTCGTCAAGGCCCCGCCCTCACCCGTGGCGTTCGTGACCAGGTTCACGAGACGCGCGGCGATGCCGGGCGAGTACGACACCGACCCGATCGCTCCCACGGCCCCCTCCCCCACCGTGATCTCGAGCCCGCGAGCCAGCGTCGAGGTGTCGGTGTCGAGCAGCCGCAGCCGGTTGCCCACACCGATCGCCGCCTTGCCGTCGATCGTGCCGGCGACGTCGGTGCCGTCGTTCGACTGCCAGCTGCCGGCACCGAGCACGTCGAGGTTGGTCTCGAAGGAAGCAGCAGCACCGAAGTCGACCGCCGTCATACGCACGCCGCCGCCGCTCTCCTCGACGTTGACCTTCAGACCGGCGTCGGCGAGTGCAGCATTGAGCCCGCTCGCGATCTCGGCTGCGGACGCCCCCGGCGCCGCATCGTAGGTGGCGGTCACCGATCCCACGCGGACCGCGATGCGCTGGCCGGCGACCGATCCGCCTGCCAGCACGTCACCAGTGGTGGCGCGAGTCGCTGCCGTCGTCACCTCCACGTCGTAGGAGCCGGCGGCCGTCTTGTCGGTCGCCGCGGCGAACTGGAGCGATGCCGTGCTGCTGCCGCCTCGCGCGAAGAAGCGCTCGACAGCGGCGGGATCGGCCTGCATCGCCGCGGTGAACTTGGCGCTGTCGAACTTCAGCGTGCCGTCGCGCTGCACGTCGATGCCGATCGACGACGCGAGTCCGACCGAAGCGTCGCCCACCAAGGTCGTGACCGCAGCGCGGACCTGTTCGGCCAGGCGCCTGATGCCGGCATCGCCCGAGAGGGGTGACGCCGTGCCAGAGCTGGCGTCGTACTTGGTCTGCAGCGCGACGTCGGCGAGCACCCGGTTGATCGACGTCACGAGGCTGCTCACCGCGTCGGCCGTGGTTGTTTCGTTGCGAGACACCGACACCGTCACGGCGGTCGCCGACTCCGCGTTCGCGGTCAGCGTGACCCCTGGCATCACGTCGGAGAACACATTGCTCGACGAGGTGACCGAGTACTGCCCCGGGCCGCTCCCGATGGTGATCTGCGCGTCCTGGGCTGCCGAGGTCTCGATCAACCCACCCACGCCACCGAACACTCCGTTCGTCACGGCGAGCGTGCCATCGAGGCCAGTCGACTTGGAGTTCATCTGCAGCAGCCAGTTGCCGTCGGCCACCTTCACCGCCGACGCTGTCGCTCCGATGTTGGCGCCGTTGATCGCGGCTGCGACGGATGAGAGCGTGCGGTCACCCGTCGAGACCACGGCCACGGTGGCGTTCCCGGTCCGCAGTCCACCCAGGAGGTCGAAGGTGAGGTTGCCCGATCCGGTGTCGACGGCGATCGGCGGCGCGCCCGAACCGGCGGAGGTGACGACGGTGACGGGATTGGTGCCGATCTGAACGGCGCCGTCGGTGCCGGCGATGGCCACGCCGTCGACGGCGAGGCCCAGCGACGCGAGCGCGCTCCCGCCGGTCACCTGAATCGTGGCGGCGGAACCTTCGTGTGTGGTGGTCATCCGCACCCGGCCGGTGCCGTCGAGCGAAGAACTGATCCCGGCGCCTGCTGCTGCGGCGGCCGAGTCGATCGCATCGCGGACTCCGGCGGCGCTGTAGGTGCCGGCGGCGAGGGTGAGTGTTGTTGCGACTCCGTCGATCGACACGTCGATGGTGTCGTTCACACCAGCCGTGATCACCGTCGATCCGGCGAGTGCCGCGCCTGCCGACTTCACTGCGCCGACGGTGGCCTGCGTGACCGTGACCGTGTACTTCCCCGCCGGCACGCCAGAATCGGGGGTTGCGGCGCCGAACCCGAGACTGCTGCTGGTGGTGGACAGCGCGAGGGAGGCCGCCGTGGTGACGACCGACGAGTTGCTCGCCACCGAGTTGCTGGTGCGCACCCCGTGCGCGCGAGCCAGCTGGTCGACGCTGAAGCTGATGCTGCCAGCGGCAGCCGATGCCGACAGGGTCGCCGTCACCGCGGACGACGACACCGACGACGAGTACTTCGCGAGGCCACTCGTGAGCAGGCCGCCCGCGGCTGTCTTCAGGCTCTCGAAGCTGTTCCGCAGGCGTCCCACGGCGTCGCTCTGCAACTTCACGGCCGACTGACGACTGGTGAGCCGGTCGATCGGTTGCCGGTCGATCGCGATGAACCCGCTCACGATCGAGCTGACGTCGATGCCGGCGGCGGTGAAGCTGATGCTGTTCGACATCGGGTCCTCCTCGGGACGGGCGGGCGTGGGTGGGGAGAGTCAGACGGCTGAGGCGAGAACGGGCGAAAGGGGGCCCGGCATCGCCGAGCCCCCTTCCGTCGCCATGTTCTGGATCAGCGCAGGAGCGACAGGATCGTCTGCGGGATCTGGTTGGCCTGCGACAGCATCGCCGTGCCGGCCTGCTGCAGCACCTGGTTCTTCGTGAAGCTGACCATCTCCATCGCCATGTCGGTGTCGCGGATGCGGCTCTCCGACGCCGAGAGGTTCTCGGTGGTGACCTGGAGGTTGTTGATCATCGACTCGAAGCGGTTCTGCAACGCACCGAGGTTGCCGCGGGTCGTCGACACGCTCGCGATGGCCGTGTCGAGTGCCGTGATGGCCGAGGCGGCACCGGCGTCGGTGGTGACGTCGAGTGCGTTGACCGACAGCGACGAAGCCGAGATGCTCGAGATGCTGAGCGCCACGGTTTCGCCGGAGTTGGCGCCCACCTGGAATGTGCCACCCGAACCCGACGCAGCCGACGAAGCGCCGTAGAGGCCCATGCCGGCGGCGTCGAACGCCGTGCCCGCACCGACTGCGGCGAGCGTGAAGGTCTCGGTCGCCGCGAGACCTGCCTCGATGGTGATCGCGAAGCCGGCGCCCACCGTGGACGACGACACCTTGATCTTGCCAGCCGCGGCCTGGTCGGCCGTGTTGGCGCTCGAGGACAGCGCCGACTTGATCGCCGACTCGAGCGTCGAGGCGAGCTGTGCGCCGTTCGTGTAGGGTCGCATCGGCGATGTCGACGGTGCGAGCAGTGCCACCGGTCACGGTGATGCTGAACGTGTCGGTGGCACCCACGGCCACGGAGCTGTTGGCGTCGAAGCCGGTCCGCTTGGCGGTCTGGAGGCCGTACGAGCCGTCGAGCAGCGTGGTGGCGCCGAACTTCGTGGTACTCGAGATCCGGGTGATCTCCGTGCTGAGCGCGGTGATCTCGGCCTGGGCGGCGGAGCGGGCCGCCGAGTCGTTGGCACCGGTGTTGGCCGACTGCACAGCCAGGTCACGCATGCGGTTCAGCATGGTGTGGACCTCGTTCAGCGCACCTTCCGCCGTCTGGACGACCGAGATGCCGTCCTGGGCGTTGCGGGTGGCCTGGCGAAGACCGCTGGTCTGAGCACGCAGGCCCTGGCTGATGACGAGGCCGGCGGCGTCGTCGGCCGCACGGTTGATGCGGAAGCCGCTGGACAGCTTCTCGAGGCTCTTGCCGAGCTGGACACTGGTACCGGCGAGGTTACGTGAGGCGTTGTTGGCCATCACGTTCTGGTTGATACGCATTTCTTCCCTACCTCCGTGTGGGGTTGTCTTGCGGGTTCGTTCCGTCGAACCCTTGCCCTGGTTGGGCCCTCATCACCGTTCAGCTCACCGGCGGCGGTGCAGGGGTCTCGGGTCGGAATCCCCCGCCGTTCCCCCGACGTCCCCCGTTCGAGCGACAGCGCGCCCGGCCACGGCGGCGTGCGTCAGGCCTGGGTGGGGCGGAATTCCCAGTGCCAGGGCTCGCGCGGCACGGCCTCGACGTAGCCGAAGCGATGGCCGTTGGCGCGCATCCACGACAGGGTCGCCGGGTCGGTCACGTCGACGTCGACGGCGAGGCCCCAGCCGTGGTTCGAGGTGCCGGGCGTGGCGCCATAGCCCCCCTGGGAGTACAGGCCCTTGCGCTCGACGAGATCGACCTGTTGGTCGTAGGTGCGGTACGAATCGGTGATCCGCAGGTCGATGCCGTCGGCGGCGGCGGCCTGCACGGCCTGTTGCCACGCCTCGGCGGCGGGGGCGTACAGCACGTGGCCGCCCTGTCCGATCGGTTGCAGCACGCCTGCGGGGATGCGGCCGTTGCCGTACATCTGCAGCTCGGCCGGCACCGGCATCGGCCCGAACCCACCGATGCGGCCGACGCTCGAGCCCGGCGTGGCGTTCACGCCGCCGTACGACTCGATGCCCGTGATCGACCCGCCGACCCAGCGGGCCACGTCGGTCGAGAACACGTCACCGGTTGCGGCCGACCAGGTGGAGCCACTGCTCGGCAACACGCCGGTCGACTTGTCGATCAGTGCCTGTTGGTACGCGGCACCGAAGGGATCCCAGCCGGTCAACCGGGCGTCGGGTTGGGCGGTGGTGTCGACGAGGAGCGCCGACTCCTCCGCCGGCACCGCGCCCGCGACGGCGGTGCGCTGCCGGAGGGCAGCGATCCTGGCTTCGACCGCGGTGATGGGACCGAGCGCGACCATGGTGCACCAGATGGTCCGGCCTCGTGCACCGACGTCCAGTGACCGGACGATCGGCTGATGCCGGCACCGCTCCCCCGATCGGCGTCGTCCCGCTCGTCCGAGACCCTGGCGCACATGAGAACGCCACGGACATTCGTCACGAGCAGTCGTGCTATCGCAGGCCCCCGAGGAGGGACACATGCAGACCGGAGAACTCACTCACGGGGCAGCGCCGGACGTCGTCGCCGAACTGGTGTCGCTGGCGTGGAGCACCTTCGTGGGATGCGAGCTCGCGCCGACCGACGAGGTGAACCACGGCGAGCGCGTGATGTGCTCGTCGATCTCGATCCACGGTCCGTGGAGCGCGACGTTCCTCCTCTACTGCGACACCGAGGTCGCCACCGCGAGCGCCGCCTCGGTGCTCGGCATGGACCCCTCCGAGATCGAGTCGGCCGACGTCCGCGACATCATGGGTGAGCTCGCCAACATCATCGGCGGCAACCTGAAGGGTGCCGTCAGCGACGACCACACCTCGTGGAAGCTGTCGCTGCCGGTGGTGTCCGACGGCATGCAGACCGTGCCGGGCAGCAAGCTCACCCTCGAACTCGGCTTCGTCGGCCCGTGGGGCAGCATCGGCTGCCAGGTGCACGAGCACGCCTGACGGCAGTGCTCAGCCGGCGTCGTTCAGCCGGCGTCGTTCAGCCGGCTTCGATGCGGTCGGCGAGCGCCATCCAGCTGCGGCAGGACATCACCTGCGCGCCGTGCGCGACCGCTGCGCGCGTCACCACCTCGTCGTCGGAGACGAACAGCATCGGCAACCGCGGATCGACCCCGGTGACGAGTTCCCAGATCGCATCCTCGATCGTGCCGTCGGCCGGCACGGCGGTCACCCGCACGTGACGGCGCCCCGCGGCACCTGCACCGTCGGCACCCACCACGACCGCGACCTCGGTGCCGAACCGTCCCGCCACCCGTTCGCTCGCGTCGATGCTCCACCGCCGAGACACCTCGATCTCGGCGGTCGGCCATGCCGTGCGGGCGAAGGTGTCGCCATCGACCACCACGTTCGGCACCACCCGACGGCCCAGCGGGCGCGGCACCGGCCGGTACGGCCACTGCGGCGACCGGCGCACCGCGAGCGCGGGATGCGCGGCCGACTTCGGCGGCGCCGGACGAGAGCGGATCGCCACCACCACGGCGGCGGCGACCACGGCCACGGCCACGAGCGGCCACCACGACCACAACGTGTCGATCAGCCGTCGACGCCCGGTCCACGCGACCGCGAGTGCGGCGCCCACCGCGATCCAGGCCACGCCGGCCACGATCAGCCGCGGCCAGCGGATGCCCCGGCGCGCCGGCAGGACCGGTCCACCGCCCACGACGGGCAGCGGACCGGACGGGTGCTCGGCCAGCGTCGCCGGCTCACGTGTGGCGCGTTCGATGAGCTCGATGCTGGAAGTACAGCAGCTCCGAGGGGCGCCATCGTGGCATTCGACAGCGGTGGACGCCCCGACGCGGTCGGCGGCTTCGGCATGGCCGCGGCCTAGGATCGCCCGAGTGGACGACGAGGACAACGACGCGATCGACGTGCTCATCGTCGAGGACCACGACATGGTCGCGCAGGCCCTCGCGTCGGCGCTCACCGCCACCGGCGGCTTCCGCATCAACGGCTGCATGCGGTCGCGGGCCGAGGCGATGCACGCGATCAACGCCCAGGCCCCCGCGGTGGTGGTGCTCGACCTGCGCCTCGCCGACGGCGACGACACCACCTCGTTCATCCCCGACATCCTCGCCAGCGCACCCGATGCCAAGGTGCTGGTGGTGAGCGCGTGGGGTGACGACTGGTCGGTGTCCCGGGCGGTCGAGGCCGGCTGTCACGGCTACCTGCTGAAAGAGCAAGGGCTCGACGAGCTGGTCGAGGGCATCCGGGCCGTCGCTCGCGGCGAGGCGTCGTTCGCCCCGAGCGTGCTCAGCCGCGTGCTCAAGCTGTTGCGACCCGGCACGGTGCAGGCCGAGACCCTCACCGCCCGCGAGACCGAGGTGCTGCGCCGTCTCGCCGACGGGCTCACCACCGAGCAGATCGCCGCCGACCTGTACGTGAGCGTCAACACCGTGCGCAACCACGTGAACAACATCATCCGCAAGCTCAACGTGCATTCGCGCCTCGAAGCGGTGAGCTACGCGATCCGCAACGGCCTCATCCGCGTCGGCTGACCCCCGCTGCGCTCACTCCGATGGGTGAGAATTGTCACGAAGTCGGCGCACAACCACACGGCACGCACCGCGCCGATCCGGCCACACTGGGGCGATGTCCGGTGACCTGCTCCTCGCGTTCCGTCGCGTGGTGCACCTGCCGACGAACACCGTCGTCGGCTGGCGGGTGACCCGCGTGGACGCACCCTCCGAACCCCACCTGCGTACGCCCTACTTCCGACGTCTCGCGGACGAGCTCACCGAGACGCTGCTGCGAACCGACGGCGGCCGGCGCTCGTTGCGGTTCATGGCGGTGGAGGCCGACGTCGACGAGGCCGGCGAACTCGCCGACCACCTCGGCCGCGTCGTGGAAGACCACGGCCTGCCGGGACCGCGGTTCGGCATGGTGTTCCCCGGCACCGACGTCGTCGCCCTGCCCGAGTTCCATCCGCAACTGCGCCGGCTGGTCGATCTCGACATCGGCGTGGGCTTCTGCGATCCGGACATGACGCTCGCGCGGCAGGCGATCGTCGACCGGTTGCCGATCACGCGGCTTCGCCTGCACGCCGTCCATGCGTGCATCCGCGAGGAGGCGCGCATGACCGAACTGATCGCGCTCGCGAGACGACACGGCATCACCACCACCGTCACCGGCATCGAGACCCTCGACCAGGAGCGCATCGCTCGGCGCGCCGGTGCCGACATGGGCACCGGCGACCACCTCGGCGGGTGGACCGACGTACCCGAGGTCGAGGTAAGCCACGCGTCGGCACTCGACGCCGTGCAGCGGGTCACCGGTCGCGACGCTCCCACCTGGCCCGACTGACGCCGGCGGCGGGATTCTCGCGCCCGAGGCGCGACCTCAGGCTGCCGGGAGTGGAATCGTCTTGTCGATCCGCGGCAACTCGACGAAGGTGCGCCCCGGGCTCAGTTCCACCGGCTGGCCGTCGAGGGTGGTGAGGGCGAAGGGCGCAAGCCGGTCGCCGCGGCTCCAGGTCGCCTCGATGTAGTTGCCGGCGGTGAAGACGAGCGCCCGACCGGAGCCGATGGTCTGCGCGTCGGGGCTGTCGGAGATCCCCGGCACGTACACCATCTCGAGCACCACCACGTTGTTCGTGGTGACCGGCCCGCTCAAGGTGTCCTCGTGCACTCGTCCCTCCATCGACCGGCGGTACAGGCCGAGCGCGGCGTCCCATTCCCAGCCGACGTCGACGGCGTCGAGGGTGATGAGTGCGCCGGGGCTGGGCACACCCTGTACGGCCTCGCCCTCACTGCGGTAGGCGAACTGCTGCGGCGGCGGTGCCGAACCCTCGGGCGCCTGGCTCCACAACGCTCCCGTCGTCGAGTACAGGTTGTGCGGTGCTCGGCGTTCGCTCGAGCGGAAGTACACCGGCGCCCGGCTCGGGCCGATGTCGACCAGGTCGCTCGCACGCACCGCGTCGGTGACCGTGCGGTTGCCACCACTCCAGGCGAACAGCGGCCGGTTGAACGACCCGAACAGGTCGATGTCCTGGATGCGTCCGGAGCGGATCGGCCCGACCGGATCGGCCGACTGACTGTGGAACACGAACGCGAACCGTGTGAGGTTGTCGTTGACGATCTCCTCGATCACGATGTCGGCCTCGTTCATGCCGCTCTGCGGGCGTGCCCCGGGTGCGTTGTCGATCTTCACCACCAGCGCGGGCAACGCCGCCACCGCCGGATCGCCGACGATCACGCCGGTCAGCGGGTACACCGGCGGGCCGGGCTCGGTCGTGGTGGTGGCAGCGGCCGTGGTCGTCGGGGCCTCCGTCGTGGTGGCGGCCGGCTGCTCCGACGTGGTGGTGGTCTGCTCGGCGGTGGTGTCCGGCACCGCCGCCGAGGTGCTCGTGGGCGTCGACTCCCCGCCCTCGCCCCCGCCACAGGCAGCGGCCGCCAACGCGACCGCCAACGTGACGGCGGTCCGGACCAGCGGGCGTGCCCGACGCCTCGCATGCCGGGCCGACGAGGACCTTGCGACGGATCGATGATGCACTTCGGTGTCTCTCCCTGACGGCGCGACGACTCGGGGGCGTCACCGCGAGCGCACAGTCTGGCGCGTCGGCGGCCTGCGTCCGCATCGCGACCGGGGCGGCTCACCCGGACGGATCAGCCGCCCGACAGGGCCTGCATGATCACCAGCTCGCCGACCGTGGCGACCGACGCGTCGAGGTCGCGGCAGCGGTGCTCGTCGAGGAACACCACCATGTGCTGCCGCACCCGGTCCTGTTCGTCGACCATGCGGAACCTGATGCCGGGATATTGCCGGTCGAGATCGGCGAGCACTTCGCGCACGGTCGATCCGTCGGCCATCACGTTGGCCGCACCGGCCGTGTACGACCGCAGCGGCGTCGGGATCCGTACCTTCACCGAGACGTCCCGGCGTGCGCGCCCGCACCGACGTCGGCATGCAGGTGCGCGATCTCGAGCGAGTAGATCTCGGGCAGGTGCGCAGCGATGCACCGCCAGTGCTCGCCCTCGTCGTGGCTCGCCCAGATCTCGCCGCTCGTGGTGCCGAGATACAGCCCCAGCGGATCGCCACCGTCGCTGCACATCGCCTGGCGCTTCACGGTGAACCACGCCCGCTCGGGGAACCCGGCGTCCTGACGCCGCCACGTGGTGCCCCCGTCGCGTGTGACGTAGGCCGCCGGGCGGCCGTCGGGGCTGGTGCGCGGCCAGACATCGGTGCCATCCATCGGGAACACCCACGCGGTGTCCGGGTCGCGTGGGTGGAGCTCGATCGGGAAGCCGATGTCGCCGACCTCGCGAGGCATGTGGTCGCCGATGCGGTGCCAGCGACCCTCGTCACGATCCATCCGGTAGATCCCGCAGTGGTTCTGCTGGTAGAGCCGATCGGGATGCGTCGGGTGCATCCGCACGCAGTGCGGGTCCTGGCCGAACGCGGGGTCGGGGTCGGGCAGGAAGTCGACCGTGCTGCCCTGGTTGAGCGGCGCCCAGTCGCGTCCGCCGTCCACCGATTCGAACACGCCGCCGCCGGACAACCCGATGTACAGGTGCGCCGGGTCGCGTGGGTCGACGATCACGGAGTGCAGCAGCGAACCGTCCGGGGTGCCTTCGGTGTCGGGCCACTCGGCCCACGTGCCCCAGTTGGGATGGTCGTTCCAGCCCGACACCGCCTGCCAGGTGTCGCCGGCGTCGTCGCTGCGGAACAGGCCCTGCGGGGAGGTGCCCGCGTACCAGGTACCCGGTTCGTCGGCGTGCCCGGGAGTGAGCCAGAACACGGCGCGCACCGCACGACCGTGCGCGTCGCCGGCGGCGAACGCCGGTGGGCGGGACGCCTCGGTCCAGGTGTCGCCGAGATCGGTCGACCGGAACACCGTCGGTCCGAGGTGACCGGTACGGCACGCCATCAGCGCGGTGCGGCCGTCGCGCGGGTCGAGCACCAGGTGCTGCACCACGTGGCCGAGGAACATCGGCTCGCCGAGGC
The DNA here is from genome assembly GCA_020637235.1 of Acidimicrobiaceae bacterium. Lineage (GTDB taxonomy): Bacteria > Actinomycetota > Acidimicrobiia > Acidimicrobiales > Ilumatobacteraceae > VFMC01. Next base: position 282,235 of record JACJWG010000002.1, read on the forward strand.
GCCAGTCGCCGGACCGGTCGTCGGCCCGCAGGACGAAACCGCCCTTTCGTGTTCCGACCAGCAGCGTGGCAGCGGAGGAGGAAGACGTCATCTCGTCGATCATGCGTGATCGGACGTGAAATCGCCAGCGGACTCATCGGCCGTGGGACACTGGTCGGACCGATGCGGGCAGGGCGTTTGGCGTTCACCCGTTCGGGGAACCGAGGAGATCATGCCTGCGCCGACCGAGACGACCTCGCCGCAACCGCCACGACACCTGGTGGTGGTCGCCAACCGGTTGCCGGTGCGGCGCGTCGGTGAGTCGTGGGAGCGCAGTCCGGGCGGCCTCGTGTCCGCGCTGGAGCCCGCGGTGCGGACGAGCCGCACCAGCTGGGTCGGTTGGACGGGGGTGCCCGACGAACCGCTGGACGCCTTCGAGCACGAGGGGGTGGACCTGCGTCCGGTGGTGGTGAGCGCAGACGAACTCCAACGCTTCTACGAGGGGTTCAGCAACGGCACGCTGTGGCCCCTGTATCACGACGCGATCTTCGTGCCGACGTTCCAGGAGGACTGGTGGGAGGCCTATCAGGCCGTGAACCGACGGTTCGCCGAGCGGACCGCCGAGGTGGCGTCGCCCGGCGCGACGGTGTGGGTGCACGACTACCAGCTCCAACTCGTCCCGGCCATGTTGCGCGAGCTGCGACCTGACCTGCGCATCGGGTTCTTCCTCCACATCCCGTTCCCGGCGCAGGAGCTGTTCCTTCGATTGCCGTGGCGAACCGAGGTGGTGCGCGGTCTGCTCGGAGCCGACGTCGTCGGCTTCCAGACCTCGGTCGGTGCCGACAACTTCCGCCTCGTCGCCCGGCGCCTCCTCGGCGCACGCATCGAGGCCCGCACCCTCGTGCACGCCGGTGGGCGGACCCGGGTCGGCACGTATCCGGTCGGCATCGACGCCGAGCGCATCCGCGAGATCGCCGAATCACCCGACACCGTTCGGCGAGCCCGGGAGATCCGCGCCGAACTCGGGGAACCCGACACCTTGCTCCTCGGCGTCGACCGGCTCGACTACACCAAGGGCATCGAGGTGCGCCTCCGCGCGTTGCGGGCCCTGCTCGACGAGGGCCGAGTCGATCCGGGTCGCACCGTGTTCGTGCAGATCGCGCAGCCGAGCCGCGACGACGCCCCGGGGTACGCCGAGACGCGAACGCTGGTGGAGCAGATGGCCGGCAGCATCAACGGCGACTTCGGTGGCATCGGCGCCGCCGTGGTCCAGTACCTCCACCAGGGGCAGGACCTCGAGGAGCTGGTGGCGCTCTACCGGGCGGCCGACGTGATGCTCGTGACCCCGTTCCGCGACGGCATGAACCTGGTGGCGAAGGAGTACGTCGCCGCGCAGGTGGACCTCGACGGCGTGTTGATCCTGTCGGAGTTCGCCGGTGCGGCGCATCAGATGAAGCAGGCGGTGCTGGTGAACCCGTTCGACGTGCGAGGCCTCGAGGCCGCGATGGACGAGGCCGTCAACGGCGACCGCAAGGTGCATCGCCGACGGATGGCGCTGCTCCGGCGGGCCGTCTTCCGCGACGACGCGGCCTGGTGGGCGCGAGAGTTCCTCGACGCCCTCGAGCGGCGCAGCGACCCCCCGCCACCGCCCGTGCCGGGGTCCTCCGACACCGGCGCCACACACGCCGATCCCATCGGCAGCGGGTTGGTGGGACGGGCGTGATCGGCGACCTCGGCAACGGCATGGACGCCGATCTCGAAGCGGCGATCGACACCGCCGGCAGCGCCCGTCGGCTGCTCGTGGCGAGCGACTACGACGGCACGATCGCCGAACTCGTCGACGACCCCGACCGAGCGCATCCGTGGTCGCCGAGCATCGAGGTGCTCCGGCGGCTCGCTGCGCTGCCGCACACGACCGTCGCCGTGGTGTCGGGCAGGTCGCTCACCGACCTGCGCGCGCTGTCACACCTCGGCGATGTGGCGATCCTGATCGGCTCGCACGGCGCCGAGTTCGGCGACGGCGGTGTCGACGGCCTCGATCCGGACGTGCGTGGCGCACTCGATGCCGTCGCGTCCGAGCTCGACGGGTTGGCCGCCGGGGTCCCCGGCGCGCACGTGGAGCGCAAGCCGGCCGGCGTCGCGTTCCACACCCGCCGCGCCGACCCGTCGGCGGCGGCACGCGCCGTGGCCGACGTGCTCGCCGGACCCGGCAGCCGGCACGGCGTGAGGGTCCGCCACGGCAAGGACGTCGTCGAGCTCACGGTGGTGCACACCGACAAAGGTGCCGCGCTCGATCGGTTGCGTCGCTCGATCGACGCCGACGCCGTCGTGTTCCTCGGTGACGACCTCACCGACGAGGACGCCTTCGCCGTGCTCGGCGACGGCGATGTCGGGGTGAAGGTGGGCGACGGCCCGACGATCGCCCGCCACCGGGTTCGGGACGTCCCCGCCGTCGCGCAGGTGCTGAGTCGCCTGCACGACGTCAGGGAAGCAGCGTGTACGCCGGGTTCGTGATCTCGAGGGCTCGACATCGATGCCCACCACCACTGCCGGCCCCGACGCCGGCCAGCGAGCGGCGCACCGCGTCGGCGTTCACGAGCGACCTCAGCCGGGACTCGGTTCGAAGCGGTAACCCACACCGGAGTCGGTGACGAAGTGCCGGGGACGCGAGGGGTCTGCCTCGAGCTTGCGCCGGATGTGGGCCATGTGCACGCGCAACAGGTTCGGGTCGGGGTCGTACGTCGGCCCCCACACCGCAGTCACCAGCTGCCGATGGGTGACGAGGCGACCGGGGTTCCGAGCCAGATACGCGACGATCGACCACTCGGTCGGGGTGAGCCGGACCTCCGCTCCGGCATCGCCGACGAACGCGCGATGCGCCGGCAGGTCGAGGCGGAAGTGGTCGGCCACGACCTCGGGCGACTCCGGCGCTGCGTCGGGTGCCCGGCGGAGTGCAGCGCGCAGCCGAGCCAGCAGCTCGCCCATCGAGAACGGCTTCGTGATGTAGTCGTCCGCACCGGCGTCGAGCGCTGCGATCTTCGACGCCTCGTCGTCGCGCACCGTCACCACGATCACCGGCACCTGCGTCCAGCCGCGGAGCGCCTCCAGTGTGCCGATGCCGTCGATACCGGGGAGCCCGAGGTCGAGCAGCACGATGTCCGGGTGCTCGGCAGCGACGGCGCGCATCGCGGCCTCGCCGCTGTCGGCCAGCACCACCTCGTACCCGCGAGCCGCGAGGTTGAGCGAGAGCGCCTTGCGGATGGACACCTCGTCGTCGACCACCAGGACGCGTGTCATCTCGCCTCCTCGGCCGTCGAGCACGCGACCGGCTCGTCCGCATCGGCCGACTCGTCCGAGCCCGTGACGGCTGCCGGCAGGACGAGCGTCACCGTGAGGCCGCCGCCCGGCGTGTCGTCGAGCTCGAGACGCCCGCCCATCGCATCGAGGAAACCCTGCGCGATGGCGAGGCCGAGCCCGACGCCGTCGGCCGTGTTGGTGTCGCCGAGCCGCTGGAACGGCGCGACGACCTGCTGACGCACGGCCGGCGGGATCCCCGGCCCGCGATCGACGACTCGCACGTGCACCTCGTCGCCGACCCGCTCCGCTCGGACGCGTATCGGGCCGTGAGCTGCGCCGTACCGAAGGGCGTTGGAGACGACGTTGGCCAGGCTGCGTTCGGCGAGCGTGGGATCGGCTGTCACCTCGGTGGCCACATCGGTGGTGTCCCACTGCACGTCGTCCGCCTCCGGGCCCAGGCTGCGCAGCGCCGTATCGATGATCTCGGCGGTCGCACATCGGCGACGGTGCACGGCGAGCGCCCCGATCTGCAGCCGGCTCGCGTCGAGCAGGTTGCCCACCAATCGGTTGAGCCGATCGGTCTCGTGGTCGACCGACGTGAGCGCCTCGCGGAGCTGTTCGTCGCTCCACGACACGGTCGGGTCGAGCACCCCCGACACCAGCGCCTTGATCGTCGAGAGCGGCGTACGCAGGTCGTGCGAGACGGCACGCAGCAGCGCCGTCCGGACCGCGTCGACCTCCGACAAGCGCTCGGCGGTCGCCGCCTCGCGTTCGAGTTGCTCGGTGTCGGCGGCGATCGCGAGCTGGTCGGCCAGCGTCGTCAGGACTCGACGATCGTCGGTGGAGAGTCGCCGGCCCGAGAGCTCGAGGCGCCGTGCTCGCCCGTCGTCGGCCGGCCGGAGCTCGATGGTCGTCGCGGCCACGTCGACGCCACCGCTGGCGGCCACGACGGTGTCGGTCCGGTCGGAGCCGGTCGTCACCAACCGGACGCCGTCGAGTCCCATGGTCCGCCGGATCTCCTCCAGCAGGGTCGGCACGGGGTTCGGGTCGGTGGCGAGGCTGGTGGCACTCCGGGCGAGCGCCTCCGCCTCGGCCCTCGCGCGGCGGGCCTCCGACGAGCGCCGTGCAGACGCGTTCACGAAGGCGCCGACCACCATGGCGACCGCCACGAAGACCACGAGGGCGACCACGTGGCGGCCCTGCGCGATGGTGAGCGTGAACCGGGGCTCGACGAACCACCAGTTCACCAGCACCGAGCCGACCACGGCACACACCGTTCCCGCCATCATCCCGCCGATCGCGGCCACGGTGACCGTCAGCGCCAGGAACAGCAGGAGCACCGTCGGGAAGTCGTCGGCGATCGGGGTCTGCTCGTCGTGCAGGCGATGGAACGTCGCCGTGAGACCAGGCAGGCCCACGATCACCAGCGCCCACGCCAGGAGCTGGCGGCGCAGGTCGATCGTCATCGCGCGCTCACGACCGAAGGGACCTCGCCGCACCGCTCGACCTGCCACGCGGTCCACGTCGGCGACATCGCGATCGGCGTTCCCGCCGCGGCCGATGACGTGGACGTCGACGTCGCGTGCCAGGCGGGTCACCTTCGAGACGAACGACCCGTGCAGCCACTCCTCGCGCCTGGTCCTGGCGGTCGCGCCGATCACCAGCTGCGTCGCCTTCTCGGTCCTGGAGAACTCGACCAGTGTCTCGGCTCGGTCGTGGCCGACGACCTCGTGGCTGCGTCCACCCAGCGACTCCACCAGGGCACGCTGCGCGATCAGGACGTCGGCATGGTCGCGTGTGAGGCCGTCGTCGCTGACGACGTGCACGCCGACGAGCTCGCCGCCCACACGGCCGGCGATGCGCGCCGCGCGGCGGATCAGCGCATCGCCGCCGGGTGCGCCGCTCAGCCCGACCACCACCCGTTCACGCGTCTCCCACGCATCGGCGATGCCGTGCTGGGCCACATAGGCCGACAGCGACTCCTCCACCCGATCCGCCACCCACAGCAACGCCAGCTCGCGCAGGGCCCCGAGGTTGCCCGGTCGGAAGAAGTTCGTCATCGCGGCGTCGATCCGCTCGGCCGGGTAGATGTTGCCGTGTGCCATGCGCCGCCGGAGCGCTTCGGGCGACATGTCGACCAGCTCGATCTGATCAGCGCGTCGCACGACGGCATCGGGCACCGTCTCACGCTGCGTGATGCCCGTGATCTTGGCGACGACGTCGTTGAGGGAGTCGAGGTGCTGGATGTTCAGCGTCGAAATGACGTCGATGCCGGCATCGAGCAACATCTCGACGTCCTGCCACCGCTTCTCGTTGCGGCTGCCCGGCACGTTGGTGTGCGCGAACTCGTCGACGAGCGCCAGCGCCGGGCGACGGGCGAGCACGGCGTCGACGTCCATCTCCGTGAAGTTGGCGCCGCGATGCTCGAACGAGCGCCGTGGCACCACCTCGAGGTCACCGAGCTGCGCTGCGGTGTTCACCCGGCCGTGCGTCTCCACGACGGCGACCACGACGTCGGTGCCGCGCTCGAGCCGCCGACGTCCCTCGTTGAGCATGGCGAACGTCTTGCCGACACCGGGCGAGGCGCCGAGGTAGATGCGCAGCTGACCGCGGGCCATGGAGGGAGTCTCACCCGCCCTGCGACAGCTCGTCGAGCGCGACGTTGACGAGCAGCACGTTCACTCCCGGCTCGCCGAGGACGGCGATCCCTCGGTCGTCGGTGTGCTCCTCGATCACGGCCAGCACGTCCTCCACCGGGAGGCCGCGCGCTGCGGCGACGCGTGGCGCCTGGAGCCGGGCGTTGGCGATCGAGATGTGAGGATCGAGGCCCGAGCCGGACGCCGTGACCGCGTCGACGGGCACCTCGGCCCCGTCGGGTAGTCCGTTCTCGTCGCGGTAGGCCGCGACCCGCTCGTCGATCGCGTCGAGGAAGTCCTCGTTCAGCGGCCCGGCGTTGGAACCCGAGCTGGCCGAACCGTCGTATCCCGCACCCGCAGCGGAGGGCCGCGGGTGGAGGTACTGCGGCGAGACGAACGGCTGCCCGATCAGCTCGCTGCCCACCACCACGCCGTCTCGCTCGACGGTGCTGCCGTCGGCGCGGTGGCCGAAGGCCACCTGTGCGACGGCGGTGGTGGCGAGGGGGTACACGAGCCCGAGCAGCACCGTGAACACGACGAGCGCCACGAGGGCCGGGGTCAGTTGACGCAGGAACACGCGCATGTCAGTTCACTCCCAGCGCAGCGACGACGACGTCGATGAGCTTGATGCCGACGAACGGGACGAGCACCCCGCCGAGGCCGTAGACGAGCAGGTTGCGGCGCAGCACCGCGGAGGCGGCTTCCGCCCGGAACTTCACGCCCTTCAGGGCCAGCGGCACGAGTCCGATGATCACGAAGGCGTTGAAGATCACTGCCGACAAGATGGCGGTGCGCGGGCTGTGCAGATCCATCACGTTCAGCCGGTCGAGTGCCGGCAGCACGCCGGAGAACATCGCAGGGATGATCGCGAAGTACTTGGCGACGTCGTTGGCGATCGAGAACGTGGTGAGCGAGCCTCGCGTCATCAGCAACTGCTTGCCCACCTCGACGATCTCGATCAGCTTCGTCGGGTTGCTGTCGAGGTCGACCATGTTGCCGGCCTCCTTCGCTGCCTGGGTGCCCGTGTTCATCGCCACGCCGACGTCGGCCTGCGCCAGGGCCGGGGCGTCGTTGGTACCGTCGCCGGTCATCGCCACGAGGTTGCCGCCGGCTTGCTCGCGCGTGATCAACGCCATCTTGTCCTCGGGCGTCGCCTCGGCGAGGAAGTCGTCCACACCGGCTTCGGCGGCGATCGCTGCTGCGGTGAGTGGGTTGTCGCCGGTGATCATCACCGTGCGGATGCCCATGGCACGCAGCTCGTCGAAGCGTTCGCGCATGCCCGGCTTCACGGTGTCCTTCAGACGGATCACGCCCAGCACGCGCCACACGCCCCCGGGCTGCTGGTCGATCACGACCAACGGCGTGGCGCCTTCCTTCGACACGCCGTCGACGATCGGCAACAGCTCGAGCGGCACCGTGCCTCCCTGCTGTGTGACGAAGCGGCGCACCGAGTCGGCGGCGCCCTTGCGCACGCGCCGGCCGTCGGGCAGATCCATCCCCGACATGCGGGTCTGCGCCGTGAAGGGCACCAGCTCGGCTCCGGTCGGGTCGGCCGGCACGAGGCCGTGTGCCGAGGTGGCGAGGTCGACGATCGAGCGACCTTCGGGCGTCTCGTCCGCCAGCGACGACACGAGCGCGCCCTCCGCCACCTCCACCTCGGTGGTGTCGTGCACCGGGATGAACTCGGCCGCCTGACGCGAGCCGAAGGTGATGGTGCCCGTCTTGTCGAGCAGCAGCGTGGTCACGTCGCCGGCGGCTTCGACCGCGCGGCCCGACATCGCGAGCACGTTGCGCTGCACGAGTCGGTCCATACCGGCGATGCCGATGGCCGAGAGGAGACCGCCGATCGTGGTCGGGATCAGGCACACCAACAGCGCGACGAGCACGATGATCGGCTGCTCGGCGCCGCTGTAGATGGCGAACGGCTGCAGCGTCACGACCGCCAGCAGGAAGACGATCGTGAGTCCGGCGAGCAGGATCGACAACGCGATCTCGTTCGGCGTCTTCTGCCGGTCCGCACCCTCGACGAGCGCGATCATCCGGTCGAGGAACGTCTCGCCCGGCTTCGCGCTGATCTGCACGACGATCCGGTCGCTCAGCACGCGAGTGCCGCCGGTGACGGCGCTGCGATCGCCGCCACTCTCGCGGATCACGGGTGCGCTCTCACCGGTGATCGCCGACTCGTCGACCGTCGCGATGCCCTCGACGATGTCGCCGTCGCCCGGGATCACCTCGCCGGCGACCACGTCGCAGCGATCACCGATCGCCAGCTCCGACGACGAGCGCATGACGATCGTGCCGTCGGGCTGGATCAGCCGGGCCATCGTGTCGGCACGGGTGGCCTTCAAGGTCGCCGCCTGCGCCTTGCCACGACCCTCTGCCATCGCCTCGGCGAAGTTCGCGAAGAGGACCGTGAACCACAGGAATCCGGCGACGAGGGCCGAGAACACGTTCTCCTGGGTCTCGGCGTCGCCGACGTCGCGGAGGAACAGCACCGTGGTGAGCACGGCTCCGACCTCGACGATGAACATCACCGGGTTCCTGGCCATCGTCCGCGGGTCGAGCTTGCGGACGGAGTCGAGCAGGGCCGACGTCACGATCGTGGGATCGAAGATCGACCGCGAGGCGGACGGCTTGGTGCGGACCTTCGGCGCGCGCTGCGCGCCACCGGCGGGGGGATCGGGTTCGAGGGTGGTGGTCGTGCTCACAGCGACAGGTGCTCCAGGATCGGGCCCAGGGCGAGGGCGGGGAAGAACGTGAGACCGGCGACGACGATCACGACACCGGTGACCAGTGCGCCGAAGAGCGGGGTGTGCGTGGGCAGGGTGCCGCTGGTGCTGGGCACCTTCGGCCTCCCGGCGAGCGAGCCGGCGATCGCGAGGGCCGGGATGATCAGGAAGAACCGGCCGATCAGCATCGCGATGCCCTGCGTGACCGTGTACCACTGGGTGCCCGTGCCCTGGTACGCGAAGGCCGAGCCGTTGTTGTTGGCGGCGGAGGCGAAGTTGTAGAGCACCTCCGACAGGCCGTGCGGCCCCGGCTGGTAGGTGGCCGCGCTGTCGAGTGTCATCGACGCCGCGGCGAAGCCGAGCAGCGCGGCCGGCATCGCCAAGATGTAGAGCGTCAGCAGCTTCATCTCCGCCGCCTGGATCTTCCTCCCGAGGTACTCAGGCGTGCGACCCACCATCAGCCCGGCGATGAACACGGCGAGCAGCGCGTTGACGAGCAGACCCATCAGACCCACACCGATGCCGCCGGGCGAGACCTCGCCCAACATCATCTGGAACATGGGACCGAGCCCACCGAGCGGGGTGAACGAGTCGTGCATGCAGTTCACCGACCCGTTCGAGGTGCCTGTCGTCGACCCGGCCCAGAGGGTGCAGGCGCTCGTCCCGAAACGCACCTCCTTGCCCTCGAGGTTGCCACCCGACTGCGTCGTCGAGATCGACTGGTCGACGCCGCGTGCCGTCAGTTCGGGGTTGCCGTTCGACTCGGCGAACATCGAGAACGCCGTGACGCACACGAGGAACAGCGCCATCACCGCCGCCAGGAGCCGCGACTGGCGTCGGTCCCTCACGAGGATCCCGAACGCCACCACCAGCGCGAAGGGGATCACCAGGATCGCCCAGTTCTCCAGCAGGTTGGTGATCGGGTTCGGGTTCTCGAGCGGATGCGCCGAGTTGGCGTTGTAGAAGCCACCGCCGTTCGTGCCGAGTTGTTTGATCGCCACCTGCGATGCGACCGGCCCACCCGGGATCGCCTGGGTGGCCGACCCGACCGACTCCGCTGCGGCGGCGTCCACCAACGTGGCCGAGGTGTGGCCCGACAGGTTCTGGACCACGCCCTGGGAGGCGATCACCAGGGCGAACAGGAACGACAGCGGCAGGAGGATCCGCACCGTACCCCGCACGAGGTCGACCCAGAAGTTGCCGAGGGTGCGCGACCGGTGCGTCGTGCGGGTGATGCCGCGGATGATCGCGATGATCACGGCGAAGCCGACGCCGGCGGACGCGAAGTTCTGGACGGCGAGGCCCAGCATCTGCGACAGGTGGCTCAAGGCCACCTCTCCCGAGTACCACTGCCAGTTGGTGTTGGTGACGAAGCTGACGGCGGTGTTGAACGCGCCGGTCGGGCCGACGCCGTCGCGATCCGTCGGGTTGAACGGCAGGCTGCCCTGCAGACGGAGCAGGGCGTAGAGCCCGAGCAGCGACACGAGCGAGAACGCGAGCATCGAGATCGCGTAGACGTTCCACCGCTGTTCACGCCGGTCGTCGATCCGGCAGAGGCGATGGATCGAGCGCTCGAGCGGGCCGAACACACGATCACCGGGGGCCGTGCCGTCGTCGCGGCTGCCGTACACGGCGGCGATGTAGCGGCCGAGCGGCGGCACCGTGACGACCAGCAGGAGGACGAGCGCGAGCGCCTGGACGACGTTCTGCCACGTCATCAGAACCGCTCCGGGTACACGAGGACGACGACGAGAGAGAGCACGGCGGCGACGGCCAGGCCGAGCCCGAGCCAGTTGTCGGTCGACGAGGCGAGCATCACGAGACCGCCTCGAACTCGTCGGGCTCGGCGTCGGCAGCACCGATCGCGCGAACTCCTGCGCTGGTGTCGACGTCGTCCCGGGCCACGATCCGATCGCACCAACCCACGTACCCGACGCACAGCAGGACGAAGGCGACCATCGTCGCCACCATCACCACGTCGCCCATCTCGGACCTCCTCCGATCGACCAGCCCGTCCGGTCGGACGAGCGGGATCCGGTGTACGCCGGCGCCGTCCGCCACGGGAAGCGCCTTCACGGGTTCTTCACGCCCGACCGGCCCTTCTTCACGCCGCCTTCACCGCTCGCACCGGGCATCCGCCACCACCACGTCCGCGCTGTGGGATCGTGAGGCACGTGGATCTGACCAACGACGAGCGCGCAGCCATGCGGGCCTACCTGCAACGGTCGGAGGTCCGCCTGTCGACGACGCACCGCGTGGTCACCGCCTTGTTGTCGGGCGCCGGCGTGTTGGTGCTGCTGCCTGCCATCGGTCGCGACTCGGTCGTCAACGTGCTGCGCTCCCTGCTGGCTTCGAACACGCCGATGCACACCGTCCTCGCCGCTCTGGTGGTCTGCACCTTGTCGCTCACGTTCGCGGTGCTCTGGCTGCTGCTCTACGAGATCACCCGCTTCTACTTCCACTCCAACCACGTCAGCGGCGAAGGCGGTACCACCTTCACGCCACGGTTCACCCTCACCAGCTTGCACCTGCCCTACGACGAGCTCGGGCCCACGGGTCTGGCCGCGCTGCAGGCCCGTCGCGACGACCCCTCGAACGTCGAGTTGCTGGTGCCCAGCAACGACATCGCGCGGCGCGTCATCGACGCCCAGTTGCGCGCCTACGACGGGTTGCGCGACCACACGTCGAGCGATTCGATGCGTGCGGCAGCGCTGCTGCAGCTCGCCGGCGTGCGCGACCGGCTGCTCGTCGACGAGGTCGCGAAGATCGAGTACGGCATGGCCCGCCACGTGTTGCGTGTGCAGGTGATCGTGCTGCGCTACATCAAGGCGCTGCTCGTGGTGTTGGTGACGCTGGCATCCACGTACACGCTCGCCGCCGTGGTGGAGATGGCGCCACTGGTGGACGACAGCGCCGAACGTTGGATCGTGGCGGCTCTGGTCGTGTGGGCGCCCACCGTGCTGTTCGTGAGTGCCTCACCGGTGCAATGGCTCGACCGCGTGCTGAAATCGGAAGGTGCCACGTCCACCGGCATCCGCTACGACCGCGACCTCACCCGTCTCGAACGGGTGGTGTCGGTGGTCTCGCTCGCCGTGCTGCTCGGCGCGCTGGTCTGCGGGGGTGTGCTGCTCGCTCGCGACGCCACGACGATGGGCACGGTGAGCCTCGCTGCGGCGTCGGGCGGCGGCCTCGCGGCGGAGATCTGGCTGTTGCGGCGCATCCGCCGCTGACCAGTGGACACAGGATCGCCACACACCTGCGACCTCCCCGCGACGCACGGCGGCGATCCTCGTGGGGCGACGACGGATGGGCGCGATCGACGACCGCGTCCGGAACGAGGAGCGAATGGGCGAACATGTGATGGTGGCTGACACCGTGATGCTCGTGGAAGACGACCACGCCGTTCGTTCGCTGGTCCGATTGTTGCTGGAGGACGAAGGACTCACCGTCGTCGAGGCGGCGACCGGCACCGAGGCGATCGACGCCTTCAGCCGTCACGCGATCGACCTGGTGCTGCTCGACATCCGGCTGCCCGGCATGAACGGTTTCGACGTCTGCCGGCAGTTGCGCCGATCGAGTGACGTGCCGATCATCATGGTGACCGCTCAGCAGGACAGCCACGACGTCGTCGCCGGTCTCGAGCTGGGCGCCGACGACTACGTCACCAAGCCGTTCAACGATCGTGAGTTGATGGCGCGGGTCAGGGCACAACTCCGACGCCGATCAGGTGCGGTCGCCGCTGCGGCCACCGGGCCGATCCGAACGTCGATCGTGATCGGCGACCTCGAGATCCGGCCGGTGGAAGGGCGCGTGCTGCGCGACGGCGAGGAGATCGCACTCACCAAGACCGAGTTCCAGCTGCTCAACCATCTGGCACTGCACCCCAACCGGTTGTGGTCGCGCGACCAACTGCTCGAACACGTCTGGGGCTACGCGTACCAGGGCGACGGCCGCCTGGTCGACACGCACATCGCTCGTCTCCGAGCAAAGGTCGAACCCGACCCGGCGAACCCGGAGATCATCCAGACCGTGCGCGGCCTGGGGTACCGGCTGTCGACGACGGGCCGATGAGGTTCCTGCCGCGAGGTCTGCGCGCGCGCACGACCATGGCGTTCGCGCTGCTGGCGCTCGTGCTGTCGATCACGCTGAGCGTCGTGACCTACCAGCTCGCCCGCTGGTATCTGCTCGACCAGCGCGAAGACCTCGCGACCCAGCAGGTGTCGATCAACGCTCTGGTGGTGCGCGGTCTCGTGGCCGCCGGCGTCGCCGAGCGGGAGGACGTGGTCGAGCGCGTGCGTTCCCTGACGAACGCTCGGTCGGTGCTGCGCATCGGCGACACCTGGTTCGCATCCGTGGTCGAGCTGACCGAGGAACGGGTGCCGGACGGGCTGCGCTCCGAGGTGGCCGACGAAGGTGCCGCGAAACAGCGCGTCCTGATCAACGGCGCGCCGTATCTGCTGGTCGGTGTCGAGTTGCCGAGCGTCGACGCGAGCTATTACGAGTTCGCCCCCTTGTCGGAGTACGAACGGACGTTGGAGACCCTGCTGGCCGTGCTCGTGGTGGGTGCGTCGATCACCACCATCGGCGGCGCGTTCGCCGGCCGTCTGGCGTCGCGGCGTCTGATGCGGCCGCTGCGCCAAGTGGCCGGCGTGGCCCAGGCGATGAGTGCTGGCGACCTGTCGCGCCGTCTGGTGGTCGACGACGACCGCGACCTGCAACCGGTGGCCACGTCCTTCAACGAGATGGCCGAGGGCCTCGAGGCCCGTATCGCCCGAGAGCTGCGGTTCACCGCCGACGTGAGCCACGAACTGCGCACGCCGCTGACGGCCATGGCATCGGCGGTCGGTCTCGCCCAACGGGCGCAGCTGACGGGACGGGCACAGTTCGCGATCGACGTACTCGACCAGCAGGTCGATCACCTGCGCCGCCTCACCCTCGAGTTGCTCGAGATCTCGCGCATCGACGCCGGAGTCGCCGAGCTCGAGGTCGACGACGTCGACGTCCGGCAGGCGACGCTGCGCACGATGGCGGCGGCAGGGGTGGAGGCGACCCGGTTGCGCTGCGAGCTCGGCGACGAGACGTTGCATCCGCTCGACCGCACCCGGTTCGAGCGCGTGCTCGCCAACCTGCTCGAGAACGCCGAGCGCTACGCGGGCGGCGTCACGGCCGTCGAGCTCGAACGGGACGATGACGGCACGCTCGTCGTGTGTGTCGACGACGCCGGGCCAGGTGTGCCACTCGAGGAACGCGTCGCGATCTTCGGGCGGTTCCACCGCGGCAACGCCGAGCAGCCGGTCGATCGGCCGAAGGGCACCGGCCTCGGACTGTCGTTGGTCGAGGAGCACGCCCGCCTCCACGGCGGCGAGGCCCACGTGACCGACAGCCCCTGGGGTGGGGCTCGCTTCGTCGTCACCTTCCCGATCCCGGGTCCGAGGTCGGCGTCGTGAGACGGATCGATCACCGACGACGGGGGGCGGCGCTCGGCGCGACCGCCGTCGGCGCAGTCGCCCTGGTGGTGACCGCGTGCGGGGTGCCGATCGAGGGCTCGCCGCGCGGGGTGCCGGCCAACCAGCTGCCTGCCGGCCTGCAGACACCCGAGACCACGGTGGAGGACTCCCCGGACACCACCGAGTCGGTGGAGGTGTGGTTCGTGCGCGACGAGCTGCTCGTCGGGTCGCGACACACCGTCGACGCACCGCTCACCCCGCAGAAGGCGCTCGACGAGCTGCTGCTCGGCCCCGACGCCGACGAACAGGGCCGAGCGTTGCGGTCGGCCCTGCCCGACGCCGAGGTGGTGCTCGGCACCACGTTCGCACGCGGCATCGCGACGGTCGACCTGTCGCCGCGCTTTTCCGAGATCCCCGCCAGCGATCAACTGCTGGCGGTGGCACAGATCGTGCTCACGCTCACCGATCTGCGCGGGGTGGGCCTGGTGGCGTTCCAGGTGGAGGGCGCCCCGATCGCCGTGCCGCTGCCGTCGGGTGAGTCGTCCGGCGAGCGGGTGTCACGCGACGATTACTACGGCCTGGCCATCACGGTCTGATCCGAGTCCGGTCCGGCAACGGTCCGGACTCGGCAGGAGCTGGCCGGTGACGACTCAGGCGATGCGTCGCATCATCGCCGGATCAGCGGCGGCGAGCGAGCTCTGCTGGTCGCCGCCGAAGGCGAAGCCCCGCAGCGTGACGAGGGCGTCCACGATCGACACCACGCCGGTGAAGGTGTCCATCTTCACCTGCGCGTCCGGATCCACCCCGCCGACGGCGATCGCCAGCCCGCGCCGTTCGACGGCGCGCAGCACCTCGCCCGTCGTCGGCAGATCGGTGGCGACGACGACGCTCACGAGCGGATCGGCGAGTGCGGCGGTGGTTCCCGGCGACCGGTCGGTCGGACGCAGCTCGAGCAGCGAGCCGCGCAGGCGCACCGCGTCGGCCTGGTCGAGGGCGTCGCGCACGAGCCGCTCGACGGCCATCGCCGTGGCTCCGGGTGGCAGCTCGTCGAGGTCGACGAAGCGCAGCGCCGGTCCGAGGGGCGTCCCCGGGACGCATCCGGCGGGCAGCACGGTCGCGTCCACCTGGGGAACCAGCGCGACACGGGCCAGTACCTCCGCCAGGTCGCCGATGTCACTGGGCGCGGGTTGCGCCGCGATCACGACCTCGACGCGGTCGGCCACCGCGATCTCGCAGAGCCGGTCGAACAGCCACGACATCAGGCAACCTCCCCGAGCGGATCGATCAGGTCGGCAGCGACCGTCGACAGATCGGCGCCGCTGCGCGAGCGGATGACCTGCAGTGCCTGCTCGACGGTCGCCACCAGCGGCGCGAGCCGGTCGGCGTCGGCCAGCACCAGATGCAGCGTGACATCGGCACGGTCGGACACCACGACGGTCTCCGCCGCCATCAGCCGGTGGACCAGCGCGGTCGTGAGCGCATGCACCGCAGTGGGGCTGATGCGTTCGACCTGGCGCAGGTCGACCACCAGGTGGTCGTCGATCGGCACGAAGCGCATCGCTTCGGCGATGGTGTTCGCGTCGGCGTCACCGTCCACCGCCCCGATGACACGGACGACGGCACAACCCGAGATGGTGTTCATCTGGAGATCGAGCATGCTCTGCATGCTGCCGGGCCACTGTCGCGAACCCGTGACGGCGTCGCGCCGGATCGCGCACAGTCGTGTCACACGACCGGGCCCCACCGATCGGGTGGGGCTCGGCTGGCTGCCCTCAGGTGTGGATCACCAGCTGATCTCGACCTCGATCTCGTTGTCGGCGCCGACCTCGACCTCCATCTTGAAGGTCACCTGGTCGGGTACGCGCACGGTGTACCGGAGACCACCACGCACCACCTCGACCTGGTTGTGCCGGGCCAGCTGATCGGCCAGCTCGCGCAGACGCGCCGCGGCCGCCTCGCGGCTCAGCGTCTCCTCATGGCTCAGTTCCATCAATTCGTCGCCCATCGATCCCTCCTGTCTCGTCGGTGGCGGTGCACCGGGTGGCTCGTCGGCACTCTGTCACGCTCGGAGGTCGTCGTCGCTTCGGGCGACGGTCGACCCGGACGGCGGAGACGACGTCGGGACGACGTCTCGCCAGCGTCGGTGGAGCTCGGCCGCGACGTCGTCGCCGACGATGGCGGCGAGTTCGCCGGCGAGTGACTCGATCACCGCCCGATCACCCACGTACGCATCGGGCGCCTCGGTGCACACCCACGCCATCGCGTCGCCGTCCGCGCCCCAGTCGCGCCGCGCCCACCCGCGCACGGTGGCCACCTCGACGTCGTCGTCGCGCATCTCCCAGTCGACCTTGATCGGCAACTGCCAGCACACGGATGGCTTCCAGTCGCTCGGTGACTCGCCGGATGCGACTGCGCCCAGGTGCAGCGCGCATCCGGCACCGCCCGGGAAGTCGGGACGGTTCGAGAAGATGCAGGCACCGTCGACGACACGGGTGTTGGTGGCGGTGTCGTCGGAGAAGATGCCGTCGACGGCGGCGACCCGGTGGTGCTGGAACACCGCCGGCGACAGCGTCGCGGCGAGCGCCGCCACGGTGCGCGCCTCGTCGAGACCGTCGAGCTCGGCGCCGATCGAGCAGCAGCCGTGCTGGAGGTGGGCGGCTCGTTCCGGCCCGATCCCGTGGCAGCCACGGCCCCAGATACAGGTCCAGTTCGACCCGAGGAAGCGACGCTCGAACCGCCAGAGCGTGTCACCGGCGTCGACCTCGAGGTAGGGCTCGTCGGCGGCGACCACGTCAGCCGACGAGTGCGGGAGCGAGCGCTCGCCACTCGTCGACGGGGAGCGCTCGCGGATCGGCGGTCAGCACCTGGACACACACGTGGTCCGCGCCCGCGTCACGATGTGCCTGCACGCGTGCAGCGATCGCCGCCTCGTCACCCCACACCACGAGCGCGTCGACCAACCGGTCGCTGCCCCCGTTCGCGATGTCGTCGTCGGTGAAGCCCTGGCGCTTCCAGTTGTTCGCGTAGTTCGGCAGGCCGAGGTAGGTGGCGAGGTGCATGCGGGCGATCTCGCGAGCCTTCGTGGGGTCGGTTTCGAGCACCACCCCCTGTTCGCTCGCCACCAGACCGTCGCCGATGCCGGCGCGAGCTTTCGCGGTGAGCTCGGGGGTGACGAGGTAGGGGTGCGTGCCGGCGCTGCGGGTACGGGCGAGCTCGAGCATCTTGGGGCCGAGCGCCGCGATCACGCGGTCGCTCTTGGCGAGCGGTGTGTCGGCGGCATCGAGCCCGTCGAGATAGGCAGCCATCGTCTCGACCGGCTTGGTGTAGGTGCCGGGCGAGTTGACGTGGTCGATGAAGGGACGATGGCTGATGCCGATGCCGCACAGGTAACGCGGGCCGTGCGCGGTGACGAGCCGGGCGTGCTCGGCGGCGGCCTCCTCGGGCATGTGCATCCACACGTTCAGGATGCCGGTCGCGATCGTGACCGTCGAGGTGGCGCCGAGCAGGTTGGCGAGCGGGCTCCACAGGTCGCCGCCGACGTCGGGGATCCACAACGCCGCCCAGCCCTGGGCCTCGAGTTCCGTGGCCGCTGCCGCGGTGGCTGCCGCGTCTCCATAGCGGAGCATGCCGCTCCAGATGCCCGTGCCGGTGAGTCGTGAGGTCATCCGGCGAGTCTTCCAGCGACGGGACGGAGCCGACGTGTCGAGGTGCGGGCCGCGCCTGGGCGGCGCGCGGGGACGGCGACGCGCTCGCGGCCGACGGCACGCAGGTCTCGTGCGTCACGTCTCCCCGGCGAGGTCCGGCTCGACCGGCCGTTCCGCGAGCCAGGCGAGCGCACCCTCGGCAGCGGCCACGGCCGTGCTGAACGACGCCTGCAACAGGTAGCCGCCCGTCGGTGCCTCCCAATCGAGCATCTCGCCGGCCACGAACACCCCGGGTTTCCGCCGGAGCATGAAGCGTTCGTCCACCTCGTCGAGCCCGACCCCGCCGGCCGACGAGATGGCACGGTCGATCGGCATCGTCGCCGACGTCACGAGGGGGAGCCGTTTGACGAGCAGCGCCAGATCCGCCGGTGCCGCGGGCAGCTGTCGGCCGCCGAGTTCGCGCACGAGCGATGCCGCCTCGGCCGCGAGACCCGCTCGGCGCAGCACGGTGGTGGTCGAGTCGCCCGGCCGCGCCCGTGCGATCCGTTCGGCCAGTTGTACCTCCGCGAGGTCGGGGCTGAGGTCGACGGTGATCGTGCACGACCCGTCGCGCTCGATCGTGTCGCGCGCTGCAGCCGCCAGTGCGTAGATCGGTCCGCCCTCCACCCCGGCGCGGGTGATCACCATGTCGCCGCGGACGTCGACACCGTCGAGCGTCAGCCGGACGTTCTTGATCGGAGCGCCCTCGTGCCGTTCGAGCCAGTCGGGTCGCCAGGCCACGCACAGCCCGCAGTTGGCAGGTCGCAACGCGGAGACCCGCACCTCGGCCTCGCGGATCAGCGGCACCCACGCTCCGTCCGAGCCCACCCGCGGCCAACTGGCGCCGCCGAGCGCGAGCACCACCACGTCGGTCTCGATCTCGTAGCGGCCGCCCGGCGTGTCGAGGAGCACCGCCGTCGGCGCGCTGGCGAAGCCGACGAAGCGATGTCGTGTCTCGAGCCTCACGCCGGTCGCGCTCAGCCGCGCGAGCCAGGCGCGCAGCAACGGTGTCGCCCGGAACGACTGCGGGAACACCCGGCCGCTCGAGCCGACGAAGGTGGGTTCGCCGAGGTCCGCGCACCAGGCGCGCAGTGCCGCCGCCGGCCACCGGCGGATGGCCGACTCGAGTCGGGTCCTCGCCGGGCCGTAGCGCTCGAGCAGCTCCTCCGTGGGCTCGCTGTGCGTGATGTTCAGCCCACCCCGGCCGGCCAGCAGCAACTTGCGTCCCATCGACGCCATGTGGTCGTGCACCGTCACCGAGCATCCCGCGCCCGCCAGCACCTCGGCCGCCATCAGCCCCGCCGGGCCGCCGCCGATCACGGTGGCCGTCCACCGGCGGTCGGAGGTCGTCGACATCGCATCCACGCTACGCACCCCGGGCCGCCGCGTGTTCTGGGTGCCGCGAGACCCGGGTGAGCTGCCGCGGTGAGGTTCCAGTGGCACCCTGGAATCGGCGCCGACTGTCTCGGGTGCCAGTGATCTCGGATCTCCAGGTGGCTCGTCCGAGCGTGGCACCCAGGTGATCCGACCTGGACCCGAGAACGACAAAAGGCCCCGCCCGACGGCGGAGCCCTTCTCTGTCACGACACCGAATTCAGCCGGTGCCGTTCAGCGCGCTCGAAGGGACTCGAACCCCTAACCTTCTGATCCGTAGTCAGATGCTCTATCCATTGAGCTACGAGCGCTGGAGACGACGGGGCCGGAGCCTCGTCGCATCGGTCGGCGAGTCTAACCGGCTTCGGCCAGGATCGACACCGTCAACGATGGTCCGGAGGCACGAATGGTCGCGCCAGCATCCGGCCCGATCACTGCCAGGGTCCGAATCCGCCGGCGCGCTGATACAGCGTGTAGGCAGCGGTCGCGTTCACGGTGGGATCGAGCAACTGCGATGCGCTGGTGACCCCGATGCTCGCGAGCCAGCTCTTGTGGGCGTTCCAATGGATCTGGAACAGCCCGTAGCAGCACCAGTTCTGGGCCTTGTTGCGCAGGTTGCTCTCGCGGCGAGCGATGCGGAGCGCCTCCTCCTCGAGCTCGTCCGGCCAGATCGCGCGGATCGTGGCCTCGTTGTCGGCGGGCGCCACCGTCGGCACCGACGCCGACGTGGGCGTGGTGGACGCGCTCGGCGCCGGGCTGGTGGCACCGGCTGGCAGGCAGAGCACCTGCCCGGGGTACAGCGGCGTCCGCGTCGTGGCACGATTGGCCGACATCAGCGCCGTCGACGACGACCCGACCTTGCGAGCGATCGCGAACCACCCGTCGCCACGCACGACCGTGTAGCTCGCGGAACCGCAGGAGCCGGCGGACGAGGCAGTCGACGACGAGGAGGTGGACGTGCTGGACGAGGCGGTGGACGTCGAACCGGCCGACGGCGCCGTGGAGCCGCCGGGCGCACAGAGCCGCTGTCCGGGGTGGATGGCCGTACGGGCCGTGGCACCGTTGGCGGCGAACAGGGCCTTCGTGGTGACCTTCAGCTTGCGGGCGATGGCGAACCAGCCGTCGCCGCGTACCACGGTGTAGGTGGCGCCGGTGCAGGTCCGGCCCGGGCCAGACGGCGCTAACGGGGCCGCCTGCGCCACGCTCGGCACCCCCAGCGCGATGGTCACGGCAGTCGCGACCGCGACTGCGCCGAGACGACGTGGCCGCCGGTGGGCCGGGACGACCGGGCTCGGTCCACCGGACGTGGTGGGCTCGCTTGCATGCATGAACGCCTCCTGGGGCGCACGCCGTCGGCGGCGTACACCTTGCTCGGGTGCTTCGACCCACGACCCCGGACCGCGTCGGTCCGCGTGTCGTGTTACGAAGATGACGACGATTCTGTCTGTTCCGTCATACGAATGCAACACGGCAGCGCGCCGGCTGCACGCCCGTGCCGACCGCGGCCGGCGTCCGCCCGGAACGACGACAGCCCGGCGGGCGGACCCACCGGGCTGTCGTCTCGGAGCGGAGAGGGTGGGATTTGAACCCACGGACCACTTTGAAGGTGGTCCCCGCATTAGCAGTGCGGTCCATTCGACCTGACTCTGGCACCTCTCCAGGTTGTGTGCGCATCTCGCGATGCGAGCGCCGATGATATCCGAGCCCGCCCCGAGGCGACACTCGATCGACGGTCCCGAGTCGCCGCCGGCGCGCGACGTCAGGGCACGATCGTCGACACGGTGGTGTCGATCGGCGCGACGGTCGAGGCGGTCGAGGCGGTCGAGGCGGTCGAGGCGGTTGCACCACCGGTTGCCGTGGTGCTCGTCGTCGCGTCGGAGCCGGGTGGCGAGGTGGTGGGCACCGTCTCCGGCGGCAGGGTGTCGTCCGGCGAGGGGACGACCGTGTCGGGCGGCGCGGGGAGCAGTGCCGGCGGCTGTCCGACGGTCGACCCGGCCCACGGTGGCTCGCAGTCGTACGGCGGGGTCCACGGGCCCCGACCGCAGTACACCCACAGGTCGCTCGCGGCGTCGGCGCACGCGGCCAGCGACGCCTTCACGTTGTCGATGTTCCACCCGCGTCGTCCGAGCTCGCCGGTCGGCCCGAACGTGCCCGACAGCGCGTTGAGCTGGAACGTGCAGTGCGAGTCGTCGCGTGTGCGGGCGTTGATGTTGACCGCGTCGTGACGGCAGCCGCCTTCGCGCGAGGCGATGTAGACGGCCCACTGCTGAGTGGCGGCGTCGGCGCCGTCGTGGGCGAACTCGCCGGCGATGATCGCCGCCTGCTCGGGCGTGCACGGCGTCCGGTTGCCGTACACGGGGATGCCCTCCGCCGTCAGGCGCCACTCGGGTTCGTCCTGCATGCCTGCGGGGAACGGACCGGGACCGACGTTGCGCCCGCTGCCGCCGGTCATGCCGCTCCAGATGCCGAGCGCCGCCAGCGTGCGTGGCCCGGCGAGGCCGTCGACGTTCAGGGGCGGTGTGCGCTGCTGATACGAGCGCACGGCCTGTTGGGTGGCAGTGTCGTACGAACCGCTCACGGTGACCGACCCGAAGCCGAGCTCGATCAGCCGGTGTTGTAGGCAGATGACCGATTCGCCGCGCTTGCCGGCCGTGAGGGTGGCGTCGGCCATGCAGCGCGACCGTTCGGCCGCACCGCCGGTGCCTGCCTGTGACGAGGCCTCGACGGGCGCTGCGCCGAGCGCGCCGGCGGGCACGAACACGGCGGCCTTGCCCGCGATGCCCAGCGCGGCGAGAGTGTCCTCTCCCGCGACGCCGTCGGCGGTGAGCGGCGGGTGGGTGGCTTGATACCAGCGCACCGCGTCCTCGGTGGCCTGGCCGTACACGCCGTCGTACGGCACCGAGTACCCACGCATGGTGAGCGCGAACTGCAGGCAGAAGACCCCCGGGCCGGTGCTGTCGCGCTGCAGCACCGGTTGTGCGAGACACGGCTGGCGTTCGGCGGCCGGCGCAGCAGGCGCCGCCTCGAGCGCACGCGCGGGCAGGAACAGTCCTGCCGCTACGAATAGTGCGGCAGCGAACGCTGAGAGTGTCCGCCTCACGGGGCCCACACTAGGGCTCGGACGCGAACTTCCACCGGACACCCTCTGAACTGTCCGGGAACAGATGGGAAACCCCGCAGGTTGAGGACCTCTCGTGAGCACCGATCGCCTCCCCTCCGATCCCTCCGACGCAGCTCCGGGCACCGACATCGTCGTCTACTGGCGTCCCGGTTGCCCGTTCTGCTGGAACCTCTTCCGTCAGCTCGACAAGCACGAGATCGTGCACCGGCGGATCAACATCTGGGACGACGAGCAGGCCGCCGCCACCGTGCGCTCCATCGCTCGGGGCAACGAAACCGTCCCCACCGTCACCGTCGGCGACGTCGGCCTGGTGAACCCGAGCGTCAAGGAGATCCTCGCAGCCGCCAGCTGAGCCCACCTCGGCCCGACACCGCTCGACCGGTAGGGTCGCGGCACGTGAACGTGCTGCTCATCACGCTCGACCAGTTCCGCGGCGACTGCCTGTCGAGCGCCGGGCATCCCGTGGTGCGCACCCCGGCGCTCGACGAACTCGCCGCCGGCGGCGTACGGCTCGCACGCCACTACAGCCAGGCGGCGCCGTGCGCGCCGGGACGGGCCTCGCTCTACACCGGCATGTACCAGATGAACCACCGGGTGGTCGCGAACGGCACCCCGCTCGACGCGCGGTTCGACAACGTCGCCAAGACGGCCCGCCGAGCCGGCTACGACCCGGTGCTGTTCGGCTACACGGACCAGAGCATCGATCCCCGCCAGGCCACCGGCCGCCACGACCCGAGGATGCAGCACTACACGGGTGTCCTCCCCGGGTTCCGACCGCTGCTGCACATCCCCGACGACCACCAGGTGTGGCTCGACTGGCTGGCCGAGCGCGGCCACACCGGGCTCGGCGGTGGGTACGACGCCCTCGGCACCGAACCGTCGCGCCCGGCCGAGCTGAGCGTGTCGGCGTTCCTCACCGATCACGCGATCGACTGGCTGCGCCAGCAGGTCGGCGAACGTCCGTGGTTCGCCCACCTCAGCTACCTGCGTCCGCACCCGCCGTACGCCGCGGCGGGGCACTTCGCCGAGATGTACGACCCGGCCGAGGTGACCCTGCCGATCGAACCCGCGCAGCCGGCCGACGCCCGGCACTGGTTGCACCGGGTGCTGCTCGGGATCACCGGCGCCGCCGCGCCCACCGACGAGGCCGGGCTTCGGCACCTGCTCGCCCAGTACTACGGGATGATCAGCGAGGTCGACGCCCAGCTGGGCCGGGTGTGGACCACGCTGCGCGAGCTCGGCATGTGGGACGACACCGTGATCGTCGTCACCGCCGACCACGCCGAGCTCGCCGGTGATCACGGTCTGGTGGGCAAGCTCGCCTGGTTCGAGCCGAGCTACCGCATCCTCGGCATCGTGCGCGACCCCGCCACGGCCGAGGCGCACGGCACGGTGGTGGAGGCGTTCACCGAGAACATCGACCTGTTCCCCACCATCTGCGAGGCCATCGGCGCGCCGATCCCCTCACAGTGCGACGGGCTGCCGCTCACCCCGTTCCTGCACGACGAGGAGCCGCCGTGGTGGCGCGACGCAGCGCACTGGGAGTTCGACTGGCGCGACGCACTCCTGGAACGCGGCGAGCAGCGACCGCTCGACGACGACGGGTGGCCGTGGCAACGACGCCTCGAGGAGATGCACCTGGCCGCGCTCCGGGACGACGCGGGGCTGTACGTGCAGTTCGGCGACGGCAGCTGGCGTTGTTTCGACCTGGCGGCCGATCCGAGCGGGCGCACCGAGGTCGACGACCCGTCGCGGGTGCTCGACTATGCCCAGCGGATGCTGGTGTGGCGATCGCGCCATGCCGACCGCACGCACACGCACATGCTGGTGAAGGACGGCGGGATCGGTCGCTTCCCGCCCGAGCCGATGGTGGTGGAGACGCCGAACCCCTGAGTCGCCGGCTGCGCGTCGGGGCTCGGCCCGGCCGTCAGTGGCGCAGGCGCACCGACAAGCAGGTGACGCACCCCTCGAGCTTCACGAATTCGGAGATGTCCACCTCGACCGGCGTGTAGCCGAGGTCGCGCAGCAGCGCCGCCGAGCGAGGCGCCGCCGCCGACATGAGGAGCCGGTCGCCGCCGACGAGCACCACGTGGGCCCCGTCCTCCTCCGGCACCGGGACGAAACGCGGGAAGATCGAGCGGTCGTCGATGAGCGACGGCTCGCCGATCACCGTGCCGTCGGGCAGTGCGGTGACGGCCGACTTGAGGTGCAGCACCTTGGTGAGCGGGACCGCCACCACCGACGCGCCGAGCGGTTCGAGGATGGCGCGCAACTGGCGGATGCCCTCGCCGTTGGTGCGTCCACCCCGGCCGACGTAGACCGTGTCGCCCACCTTCAGCACGTCGCCGCCGTCGAGCGTGCCCGGCGGCCGGATCCGGTTGATCGAACAGCCGAGGTCCTCGACCACCTTCTCGACGTCGATCACCTCCGGCTTGCGCTCGTCGGCGCCCGGGCGGCAGATCACGGCCACGTTGCGGAACATCACCACCGTGTCCTCGACGAACACCGAGTCGGGGCAGTCGGGCGCCTCGGGCACCTCCACCACCCGCCAACCTGCCTCCCGCAGCACGTCGACGTAGGCCTCCCATTGACGCAACGCCAGACCGAGGTCGATCGGCGACCGCTCGATGTGGGTGACCAGGCCCTCGGCCAATCTGGGGCTCGGCCGTCGCACCAGGGCGGTTCTCTGTACCATGCAACGAACGCTACGAGATCGGAGACCCCGTGACCGCCAACTCGGGACCCACACCGGCGGCCAACGCCAATGCCGTGTTCACCCACCAGCGTGCCGGGGTGGTCAGCATCGAGGCCGTCGAGGCACCCGAGGTGGTCACCTCCGACTGGATCGACGAGCAGCTGAGCGCCACCTACGAGCGTTGGAACATGCGGCCCGGGTTGCTCGAGGGGCTGGCCGGGATCAGGGAGCGTCGCTGGTGGCCAGAGGACGTCACTTTCGACCAGGCCGCAGCGATGGCCGGTCGCAAGGCGATCGACGCGTCGGGTGTCGACCCGGCCGAGATCGGCATGATGATCTCCACCTCGGTGTGCAAGCACCATCTCGAGCCCTCGCTCGCCTGCGCCGTGCACCACCAGCTCGGCCTGCCCCCCAGCTGTACCAACTTCGACATCGCCAACGCCTGCCTGGGCTTCGTCAACGCGATGCACCTCGCCAGCACCGCCATCGACTCGGGTTTCATCAAGTACGCGCTGATCGTCGACGGTGAGGGCAGCCGCTACACCCAGCAGACCACGATCGCCCGGCTGCAGCGCGAGGACGCCTCGTTCACCGACGTCTTCGACGAGTTCGCGTCGCTCACCCTCGGCTCGGGCGCCGCCGCGATGGTGGTGGGCAGCCTCGACGCGCACCCCGACGCACACCGCATCGTGGGCGGCATCGCCCGTGCGGGCACCCAGCACCACCAGCTGTGCGTCGGCTCGCTCGAGAAGATGACGACCGACACCAAGGCGCTGCTCGAGG
The DNA here is from genome assembly GCA_020637235.1 of Acidimicrobiaceae bacterium. Lineage (GTDB taxonomy): Bacteria > Actinomycetota > Acidimicrobiia > Acidimicrobiales > Ilumatobacteraceae > VFMC01. The sequence goes on from JACJWG010000002.1 coordinate 307,979, forward strand.
CGGGCCTCGACCTCGCCGAGGAGGCGTGGAAGGACTCGTCGGTCGACTTCGACTGGGTGAACGGCATGGATCGTTACGTGATCCACCAGATCAGCTCGGTGCACACCAACCTCATCTGCGAGCGGCTCGGCCTCGACAAGACGAAGGTGCCGCTCACCTTCCCGTACTACGGCAACGTGGGACCGGCGGCGATCCCGATCACACTCGCGAGCGTCCAGGACGAGTTGTCGACCGGCGACCGCGTGCTGTGCATGGGCATCGGGTCGGGGCTCAACACGAGCTTCACCGAGATCGTCTGGTGAGCGGTCGGTGAGCTCGCGGTGATCGAGCCACCGCCGACCCCGTCATGAGCGCGATGCCGGCATGAGCGCTCCGGCACGTCCGGGTGCCGAGCAGTGGGAGCAGTGGGGCGTCGACCCGGCGTGGTCGCGCACGATCGACGTGCCGTCCCACGACGGCGGTGTCCATCGTTGGCATCTGCTCGAACGGCGGCCCGACGGCCCGATCGGCGCCGTCGTGTGTGTGCACGGCAACCCGACGTGGAGCTACCTGTGGCTGCGCCTCCTGGAGCGCCTCGGCGACCGCTGGCACGTGATCGCGCTGGACCAGTTGGGCATGGGGTACAGCGACCGGCTCGGTCGTCGACGGTACGCCGAGCGGGTGCGCGACCTGGCCGACGCGATCGACGCGTTGGACCTCGACCAGCGCGTGGTCGTGGTGGGCCACGACTGGGGCGGTGCCGTGGTGCAGGGCTGGGCGGTCGACCATCCCGACCGGCTCGCCGGTCTGGTGCTCTGCAACACCGGCATCGCGGTGCCCGCCGGCCGGCGCGCACCCGGGCTGATCCGGCTCGCGGCAGCGGGCCCGATGACCGATCTGGTGGGGCGTCGCACCCGGGTGTTCGTCGACGGCACGCTGGCGTTGTCGACGCGCCGGATCCCGGCTTCGGTGCGACCGCCGTTGCGGGCGCCGTATGGGCGGGCGGCGGATCGTGCGGCGATCCGCGACTTCGTCGACGACGTGCCCTTCGACGACACGCACCCATCGGCGGCGGCGGTCGCCGACGTCGCCGCCCGGCTGTCGCAGGTGACCGCGCCCGCGCTGCTCGTGTGGGGTGCGGCCGACCCGGTTTTCGACGACTCGTTCGCGCTCGATCTGGCCACGCGTCTGCCGCACGCGGACCAGCACCGTCTGGCTCGGGCGGGCCACCTGTCGCCGCTCGAGACCGAGGTGGCCGACGTGGCCGGGGTGATCGACACCTGGCTGGCCGACCGGATCGCCGGGGGTGCTCAGGACGCCGTGTCGGCCGGCGGTGCCGTGGCCGAGGCGAGCGCGGCGCGGCCACCGGTGTGGGCGGCGCTCGCCGCCCGGGCCGCCGACGACGCCGTGGCCTTCGTCGACGGCGCCACCGGCGACACCCACTCGTTCCGCACGCTGCACGAGCGGGTGACCGGCATCGCCCGCGGGCTCGTCGAACGCGGCCTCCGACCCGGTGACCGCGTGGCGATGCTCATCCCGCCGGGGGTGGACCTGCTCGCCGCGGTGTACGGCGTGTGGCGTGCCGGTGGCGTGACCGTGGTGGCCGATCGCGGGCTCGGGTTGCGGGGCCTCGGCGCGGCCGTGCGCGGGGCGCGGGTGCAGTGGGTGATCGGCCCGCGCGAGGCGCTCGCGGCAGCCCGCACGATGCGATGGGCGCCGGGAGCGACGCGCCTCGCCGTCGGGTCGCGGCGCACGATGGGGGCGATCGCCACGCTCGACGAGGTGGCGGCGTCGACGGCGCCGATGCCGCCCGAGCCCGCACCGGACGATCAGGCAGCCGTGCTGTACACGAGCGGCGCCACGGGCCCGGCCAAGGGTGTGCGCTACCTGCACCACCAGTTCGCCGCGCAGCGCGACGCGCTGGCCGCCTCCTACGGCATCACCGCCGACGACCGGCTCGTCGCCGCGTTCGCACCCTTCGCGCTGTACGGCCCCGCACTCGGGATCGCGTCCACCATCCCCGACGTCGACGTGACGAAGCCCGGCACGCTCACCGCCGACGCGCTCGGCCGCGCCGCCGCGGCGATCGACGCGACCATCGTGTTCGCCTCACCCGCCGCGCTGGCCAACGTGGTGCGCACGTCCGCCGGTGCCGACCCGCGCCTCGGTGGCGTGCGCCTGGTGCTGTCGGCGGGCGCTCCGGTGCCGGTGGCGACGCTGCGAGCGGTGGCCGGGCTGGTACCGACCGCCGAGCCGCACACCCCGTACGGCATGACCGAATGCCTGCCGGTGGCCGACGTGTCGCTCGCCGCGATCGACGCTGCGGGCACCGGTCGCGGCGTGTGCGTCGGGCCGCCCGTGGTCGGCGCGCAGGTGCTGGTCGCGCCGCTCGGGTTCGACGCCGCCACACCGGTGGTGGCAGTGCCGCCGGGCACGACGGGTGAGGTGCTGGTGCGGGCACCATGGGTGAGCGAGGGCTACGACCGGCACTGGGCCACCGAGCGCGACGCCCGTCCCCTCGACGCGGTCGGTCGCACGTGGCACCGATCGGGCGACGTCGGGCACGTCGACGCGTCGGGTGTGCTGTGGATCGAAGGCCGGTCGGTGCACGTGGTGCACACCGATCGAGGGCCGGTGACGCCCGTGCCGGTGGAAGTGGCCACCGAGTACGTGCCGGGTGTCGGGCGCGCCGCGGCCGTCGGCGTCGGCCCGGCGGGCTGTCAGGTCCTGGTGGTGGTGATCGAGGTGGCCTCGGGCGACGACGGGCTCGCGCCGGCGCCGCTGGCCGAGTCGGTGCGCACCGCGGTGCGGACCGAGGTGGCGCACCCGGTGGCCGCCGTGTTGCAGGTGGGTTCGTTGCCGGTGGACATCCGCCACAACACCAAGATCGACCGCACGCTCGTGGCGCGCTGGGCCTCGGACGTGTTGGCCGGCGGCCGCGGGCGGCGCCCGTGGTGACCTGCCCGACCTTCGTGAGCCGGATGCGCAGCCGGTGCGCATCTCGCTCACGGAACAGCCTGGTTCGTGAGCCGGATGCGCAGCCGGTGCGCATCGTGCTCACGAAGCACGATCGGGGGATGCCGTGCGGGTGCTGATCACGGGTGGGACGAGTCTGCTCGCCCGCACCACTGCGCTGGCCCTGCGCGACCGGGGCGACGACGTGGTGTTGCTGCAGCGCGGCGACGCCGGGCTCGACCTCGCGCAGGTGCGCGCCGACGTGCGCGATGCCGAGGCCGTGCGCGAGGCGATGCGCGGCTGCGACGCGGTCGTCCACGCCGCGGCCAAGGTCGGCATCGTCGGCACTCGGGAGGACTTCCGCTCGGTCAACGTCGACGGCACCGCCAACGTGGTCGCCGCCGCACGCCAACTCGGCGTCGGACGTGTGGTGCACGTGTCGACGCCGTCGGTGTCGCACGCCGGGCACTCGCTCGTCGGCGCCGCCGCCGATCCGGCGGTCACCGGCCGTCGCGGCGCGCACTACGCCGAGTCGAAGGCCGTCGCCGAGCGGCTCGCGCTCGGGGCCGCGAGCGACGCCCTCCCCCTGGTGGCGGTGCGCCCGCACCTGGTGTGGGGGCCGGGCGATACCCAGCTCGTCGGCCGCATCGTCGAACGCGCCCGCGCCGGCCGGTTGGCACTGGTCGGCGGCGGTGCCGCCCTCATCGACACCACGTACCTCGACAACGCTGCATCGGCACTCGTGGCCGCGCTCGACGCCGCGCTCCCCGGTGCCGCGTGCATCGGTCGGGCCTACGTGATCGCCAACGGCGAACCGCGACCGATCCGCGAGCTGATCGAGGGCATCCTGCACGCCGCAGGCGTGGCGGTCGTGCCGCGCGAGGTGCCGCTGCGGGTGGCGGTCGGAGTCGGCGGGATCGTCGAGCAGGTGTGGGGCCGGCTGAAGCCCGAGGAGGAACCGCCGCTCACGCGCTTCCTCGCCGAGCAGCTCGGGACCGCGCACTGGTTCGATCCGCGGCCCGCCCGCGCCGATCTCGGCTGGCACCCGACGGTGACCATCGACGAGGGTCTCCAGCGGCTCGCCGAGTGGTTCCGGGCGAACGGGTTGTGACCGACGCCCGCGCGCCTCGGTGGGCGTCGCCGGCAGCGGACTGGCAGGCTGTCGGCCCGTGAACCAGCGAGACCTGCTCGTCATCGGCGGTGGCCCGGCCGGCACCGCCACCGCGATCGTGGCCGCCCGCGCCGGCGCGAAGGTGACCCTGTTCGAGAAGGGGCCCCACGGCCGCGACAAGGTGTGCGGCGACGGCCTCACCCCACGGGCGGTGAAGGCGCTCGACGACCTCGGCATCGACCTCTCCCCCGCCCACCGCACCGTCGGCGTGCGCATGATCGCGTTCGGCACCACCCGCGAGCTGTCGTGGCCCGAGGGCGGCCGGTTTCCCGCCCACGGTGCGGTGTGGCCACGGCACCGATTCGACACCCATCTCGTCGACGTCGCGATCGCTGCCGGCGCCGACGTGCGCTTCGAGACCGAAGCCCTGCCCGAGCTCGACGGCGACCGCGTGATCGGCGTACGTGCCGGCGGCGAGGTGTTCCGGGCGCCGCTCACGGTGCTCGCCGCCGGCGCCCAGGGCGCGGCGGCCAAGATCCTCGGCGCCGAGCGCGACCCCGACGAACCGTTCGGCCTCGCGATCCGTGCGTACGCCCCGTCGCCCCGCCACGCCGACCGTCACCTGGAGGCGCGGCTGTCGCTCCGCGACGAGCACGGCACACCGGTGCCGGGCTACGGCTGGCTCTTCCCGGCCGGCGACGGCACGGTGAACATCGGTGTCGGCGCGCTCAGCACCATGAAGGGCTTCAAGCGCCTCAACCTCAACACCCTGCTCGACCAGTACCGAGCGATCGAGCGCGACGCCTGGGGCCTCGGGGAGTACCTCGACAAGCCTCGGGCGTGGCGGCTGCCGATGAGCTGTGTGAAACGCCACGGCCCCGGCTGGCTGGCCGTCGGCGACGCCGCCGGCTTCGTGAACCCGATGAACGGCGAGGGCATCGACTACGGCCTCGAGAGCGGCATGCTCGCCGCCGAGCTGTGCCTCTCGAACCCGTCCACGGCACCCGCCGTGTACGACCGGCTGATCGGCGAGCGCTTCGACAGCTTTCTCGGCACCGGCCGCCGGTTCAGCTTCATCATCGGCCACCCGTGGTTGCTGAAGCCGGGCCTGCGCGTGGCCGTCGGCACCCAGGCAGCTGCCGACGTGACGCTGGCGGTGATGGGCAACCTCGTCGACAGCCGCACCCCCGGCGCCGCCGGTGCCGTGCTGAAGCTCGCCGACCGCACGCTGCGCGCCGCCGACCCGTTGCTGCGGCGGACTCGCGCCGCTGCCTGACCGCTTCGTGAACCCGACGCCGCGTGTCGCGGCGTCCGGTCACGACGCACGGGATCGGGCCGGTGGCCACTCGGGATCGGCGCTCCCGAGGTGGCACGCACCGCGATCCCACCGGACCGGCGCGCCGCTGATCGTCACCGGCGCGGGCAGCCGGTGGCCCGGCCCCCACGGGGTCGTCTCGGGTGTCGCGTCGCCCCACGGCGCGTCGGCGAGCGGCGGCCCGTCGTCTCCGGCCAGCTCCGTCAACCACACGGCCGTGCGGGCCAGCGAGGCCCGACGGAGCGAACCCCACCCGGTGTTCCAGCGATCCCGGAGACCGTCGACCGCCTCGGCGGCAAGCAGATAGCCGGTGGCGTGGTCGAGCGCCTGGACGGGCAGCGGTGTGGGCACCTCACGTCCGGCCCATCGCATGCCGGCCTCGGCGATGCCGGCACTCATCTGCACGAGGCTGTCGAAGCCGCGCCGGGCGGACCACGGCCCGGTCCATCCGTACGCGTCGAGGCACACCTCCACCAGCCCCGGACGTACCTCGGCCCGCGCGTCGGCGTCGAGGGCGAGCAACGCGTCGAGCGCGCCGGGGCGGTAGCCGTGCACCAGCACGTCGGCGCCCGCCAGCAGCCGGCGCAGCCGAGCACGCCCGTCGCCCGAGCGTGCGTCGAGGCGCGAGCATCGTTTCCCGAGCGTCACCTCCGGCACCACCGCCGGCTCGTCCCAGTCGAGCGGGTCGACCCGGAGCACCTCGGCACCGAAGCCTGCGAGGAAGCGCGTCGCCACCGGTCCGGCGAGCACCCGGGTGAGGTCGAGCACCCTCACGCCGGCCAACGGGCGGTCGGCGGGTGGTGGAGAACCTGCGCCCATCGTGCTGGTGCGGGTCCGGTGCACGAGGGGTTCCGTCGCCACCGCACGTCCGTGCGGGTGCGCGGCCCACGCCGCCGCGCTGCGCATCGCCGCCGCTGCCCCGCCGGCGTCGACGATCGCCGACTCGAGATCGTCGGCCACCCACGTCCGCACGACGGCACCGACCTCGTCGCGTGACGGTGCGTCGTCCGGTGACCAGCCGAGCACCGACAGCGCCGCTCGGCGATGTCGGGGCGCGTTCGTGTGCAGCCGGATCCACGAGTCCGCGCCCCGATGGTCACCTGCGATCGGGTCCCACACGGGTGGCAGCTCCCAGCCGTCCGGCCGGAACGACCAGGCGAACCACCACGACGCGAGCTCGCGATCGACGGCGACCCCCGGAGGCGGCGCGACGAGCGCGACCACGTCGGCGACCGCCTCGGCGGCGAGGGCGATCGATTCGACGGCCAGCCGGGTCACGGCGAAGGCGGAGTCGAACGACCCTCGCCCGGTCAGCTCGGTGGTTGCACGCACACGTCCAGGGTGCGGGGTGTTCCGGGACGGGTCAACGTTGATTTCCGTCAACGTCCCGGGACCGGCGCCGGGCAGCGCGACCCGGTCAGCTCGTCATGCCCCCCAGGCCGACCAACCCGCGGGCGAGCTCGATCTCGCCCATGTGCCGGAGGCCGTGCTGGTAGATCCAGCACTCCCAGCCGTCGAGCACCGTGATGCCCTGCGGGCCCGCCACTCGTGCGCTGTACGTGGACGCCACCTGGGGCGGGAACGGCGGTGGGATCACCACCCGGTCGAGCTCGGCCGGATCGAGCGCCGCCAGATGCGCATGGCTCCGGGCGAACACCGCACGCTGGTACTCGATGTAAGCCTCGAAGTCGCCGATGCGCTGGTGGATCATGTCGTCGACGGTGCGGTGCTTGCCGTGGTCGTCGATCGCCATCTGCACGCGCGCCTGCCACTCGGCGTTCCAGATCGGGGCCTGGCCGGTGAGCAACATGAACGAGGCGTCGTGCATGTTCAGGTAGTGGAACAGGCTGAATGCGATCGGCAGCACACCCTCGCGCTCGAAGTGGTTGACGTGCTCGGGGCCCATCGTGGTGACCGCCTGCTCGTACAACGACTCGAGCGCCTTCATCCGGCGCTGCAACGAGTCGAGCACCAGCGGATGGGTGGAGGTGGAGGTGTCGGTCATCGGTCACTCCCGTGCGAGTTCGGTGGCGGCCGTGGCGGCGATGTCGCCCGTGTCGCGCTTGGATCGGATGTCGAAGGTGACCGAGTGGATCGTGCCCGTGAACGGGAACGGACCCTGGTAGTCGGACACCACGGTGGACAGGGCGTCACGGCCGATGTCGGTGCCGGTGCTGCCGAGCATGCGGACGATCTTGGGGATCGTTGCAGATGCAAGATCTGCACCGTCGGCGCCGATGGTGATCGTGCCACTCTTGCCCTCACGGTCGAACCGGGCGGTGATCGTGTGCCGCCCGGGCACGAGCGTCAACGGTGCCCGCACCCGGGTGTGGGTGCCGAGCGCGTTGTAGTCGAAGTGCAACTCACCGCCCTGCACGAAGAAGCTGTGGCCCACGTTGTGGCTGCCGCGGGCGTAGATCACGCCCTCCGGACCGCCGTCGCGATCGTCGCCGACGGTGACGTCGGCGGTGACGGTCCACGCCCGCGCGCCCAGCGGCGGCGACGGGTCGGACGGGATGTGCGACAGCGGCGGCACGTAGGTGTAGGTGCTGCGCGCGTGCACGGTGCCGGGTCGCGGCGCCCCGCCGAACAGTTCGATCGTGCGGTCGTCGAGCGGCAGCACGCCCTTGTCGCCGGCCTCGACCCACCACTGCTCCACCAACTGCTGCAGCTTCTCGGGCTGCTCGGCGGCGAGGTCGTGGCACTCGCTGAAGTCGTCGTCGAGGTGGAACAGGCCCCACGTGTCGCTCTCGAACGGCTGACCGGCTTCGTGGTACGTGGTGGCCTTCCACCCGTCGACCCAGATGCCGCGGTGGCCCATCTGCTCGAAGTACTGCACGCTGCGCTGCGGCGGCGCGTCGGCGTCGGCGAACGTGGGCACGATGCTCGCGCCGTGCATCGGCAGTTGGTCGGTCCCGTTCCACGAGGCCGGTGCGGAGGCGCCGGCGATCTCCAGCAGCGTCGGGGTGATGTCGACCGCGTGGCAGAACTGGCGACGGATCCCCCCGGCCAGGTCGGGGCCGATACCGGCCGGCCAGTGCACGATCAGCGGATCGCGCACACCACCGCCGTAGGTGTTCTGCTTGTACCAACGCAGCGGTGAGTTGCCCGCCTGGGCCCACCCCCACGGATAGTTGCTGTGCGAGTGTGGGCCACCGATGTCGTCGAGCCGGTCGGCGACGATCGCGTCGATGTCCTCCCACATGCCGTTGAAGAAGCTGAACTCGTCCATCACGCCGAACGGTCCGCCCTCGCGGCTGGCACCGTTGTCGCTCATCACGAGGATGACGGTGTCGTCGATCAGGCCGCGATCCTCGAGATAGCCGACCAGCCGCCCGATCTGGTCGTCGGTGTGCTCGAGCATCGCGGCGAACGCCTCTTGCAGCCGGCAGGCGAAGCGGCGTTGGTTCTCGGTGAGGTCGTCCCAGTGCGGCACGCCCGGGTTGAGGGGTGCGAGCGTGGTGTCCGGGGGCACGACCCCGAGCTCGAGCTGCCGCTCGAACCACCGCTGGCGGAACACCTCGTAGCCCTCGTCGAACGCGCCGCGGTACCTCTCGAGATACGACGTCGGGGCCTGGTGGGGCGCGTGCATCGCGCCGAAGGCGACGTACAAGAAGAACGGCCGGTCGGGGCGCACGCTCACGAGGTCGTTGATGTACGCGATCGACTGGTCGACGATGTCCTCGCTGACGTGGTATCCCTCGTCGGGACCGGCCGGCGGGTCGATGTGGGTGTTGTCACGCGTGAGCTCGGGGAAGAACTGGTCGGTCTCGCCCTGCAGGAACCCGTAGAACTTGTCGAAGCCCTTCTGCAGCGGCCAGTTGTGGTGCGGTCCGGCGGCCGACGTCTCCTCCATCGGCGCCAGATGCCACTTGCCGGTGGCGAACGTGGCGTAGCCGTGCTCGCGCAACACCTCCGCCAGCGTGGCGGCGCGCCGGCTGATGCCGCCACGCATGTGCGGGAACCCGGTGTTCCAGTTGCTGACGCCGCGCATGCCGACGCTGTGGTGGTTGCGCCCCGTGAGCAGTGCAGCGCGCGTGGGCGAGCACAGTGCCGTGGTGTGGAAGCCCGTGTACCGCAGTCCGCCCGCGGCGAGCCGGTCGACGTGCGGGGTGGCGAGCGTGCTGCCGTACGAGCCGAAGTGCGCGAAGCCGAGATCGTCGAGCACGATCATCACGACGTTCGACTTGCCGAGGCCCTCGGGCAGCGGCGGCCACCACGGCGTGGAGTCGCGGTGGGTGCGACCGATGTGGCCGCCGAAGCCGGGCTCGTAGATCGTGCTCACGCCCAACCTCCGGCGTACGAGGTGTACTGGCCGGTCGTGAAGCGGCTCGTGCCGTCGACGTAGGGGGCGCAGAAGTGGGCGAACTCCTCCATCGTGCCGAGGCGGCCGAGCGGCACCATCGCCTCGAGCTTGGCGCGCACGGCCGGATCGTCGGCGTTGTTGGCCCGGCGGAACTCGGGGAAGTCCATGAAGTTGGTGCCGACGGCGTTCACCTGCACCCGGTGGCGGGCCACCTCGTCGGCGACGTTGCGCACGAGGTGGGTGGCGCCGGCGCGTGCCGACGAGTACAGCGGCGCACCCGGTGTGGCGCGAGCAGCGCTCGCGCTGGTGATCACGAGCACCTGGCCGTCCTGCTGGTCGATCATCGGCACGAGCGCGGCCTTCAAGAACTCGTACGGGGCGATCATGCAGCCCTCCATCACCGTCCGGTAGTCGTCGGCCGACGAGCGCATGAAACGCCCGGTGACGATCGCACCGGTGAACGCGGTGGCCGAGTCGATCCGACCGAAGCGGGCCAGGCCGCCGTCGACCAGTCGCTGTGCAGCGCCGGGCACCGAGAGATCGCGGCACCCGTCGACCACTTCGACGCTGGCGCCGAGCGCCTCCACCTCGGCCACGAGGTCGGGTCGGGCATCGCCGAGCACCAGATCGTGGCCGCGCGAGGCGAGCAGACGAGCGAGATCCGGGCCGACGTAGAAGCCGGCCCCGGCGACGAGGGCCACACGGCGAGCAGTCATCGAGTCAACCTATGTTCTGTCAGTTGATATGTCAATAGCTTCGGGAACCGGGAGACGGTGTCCGAGCGTCCGACGAGCATGACATTCCTGCTCGTTCCCCGTCGCCACCGGACCCGATCGCGAGCGGCTGCGGGCGTGGCGCTCGCGGCCGTGCTGGCCGTCGGCGCCGCGGCGTGCGGCGACGACGCCGACGATCCGCTCGCGACCGAGCCCACCGCCACTCCCACCGACCCGGAAGACACCGTGCCCGACACCACACCCGATGTGCTCCCGCTCGACGGCCGCACGTTCCTGTCCACCGCCACCTCCGGCTTCGACCTCGTCGCGGGCACCACGGTGCGCATCCAGTTCGTCGACGGTCGCTTCTCGGCCAGCGCTGGCTGCAACATCCTCGGCGCCACGTACATCGTGGACGGCCGCGAGCTCCGCGTCGACGGCGGCATCGAGATGACCGAGATGGGCTGCGAGGAGCCGCTGATGGCACAGGACTCGCGGCTCGTCGATCTGCTCGGATCGTCACCGACGATCACGCTCGACGGTGATGCCCTGACGATCGCGTCGACATTGGCCTCGATCACCTTCCTCGATCGAGAGGTCGCCGATCCCGACCGTCCGCTCGAGGGCACGCTGTGGACGTTGACGTCGGTCGTCGACGGCGAGTCGGCATCGAGCCTGCCGACCGATGCCGTGTCGACGATCCAGTTGGTCGACGGTCGCCTGCTCGTCGCCACCGGCTGCAACACCGGGTCGGCGTCGGCCGTGGTGGCGGGCGACACGCTCGTGCTCGGACCGCTGGCGCTCACGAAGATGGCCTGCGACGACGCCCGCATGCAGCTCGAGGCGGCGGTGGTCGCCGTGCTCGACGGCACGGTCGGCGTCGCGATCGAGGCCGGCACGCTCACCCTCACGAGTGGGGATCGGGGGCTCGCGTACACCGCGACGCCGTGACCGCGCCGGCAGCGGTCGGTCGTGCGTAGGCTGACGCGATGGCGAACCCCCGCGCCGGCACGGCCGGCGTCGCCGCTGGAGTGGTGGCGCCCGACCACGACGCTGCGGACATCGAGACGACCGACGCGACCGACGACCTCATCCGCGAGGACGGCCGGCACGCCCGCCGCGATCGCAACCGCTACGCCGTCGTCGACGCCTACCTGCAGCTCGTCCGCGAGGGCAACGCGAAGCCGAGTGTCGCCGAGGTGGCCGAGCGGTCGGGGGTGTCGCACCGCTCCGTCTTCCGGTACTTCGCCGACAAGGACGAACTGGCACGCACCTCGATCGAACGCCAACTCGAGTTCGCCCGCCCGCTCGTGGCGATCGCCGTCGCGTCCGACGCCCCACTGGCCACGCGGATCGACCAGCTCGTCGCGCGACGGCTGGCCCTGTTCGAGGCGATCGGTCCGGTGGCGAGACTCTCCCGATCGCTCGCCGCCGGGCAGCCGATCATCGAAGCCGAGCTCACGAGCACCCGCGCCTTCCTGCGCCATCAGCTGCACCACCTGTTCCGCGCCGAGCTCGACGCATGCCCACCCCGCGACCGCGAGCACCTGCGCGCCGCGCTCGACGTGTTCGCCAGCTTCGAGGTCGCCGATCTGCTGCGCACCGACCACGGCCGCACGCTCGACGACACCGCGGCCACCTGGCGGTGGACGCTGCACCGGTTGCTCGCCCCCTGAACGCATCGCTCGACTCTTGTCACATCGAGTGACAATTGATACGGTGCCGTCATGGCACCCCGATACGGCACGATCGATTTCGAGTACGCCGGCCACCTGGCGAACTGCCCGCCAGCGGAGGACGGCCCGGTGCTGATGGTGAACTACATGAAGTACCGGGAACGTGCGTCGTACCGCGACGGCAGCGACGGTGGCCGCAGCGGCAAGGAGGCCGACGACGAGTACGCCCCGACCGAGGTGCTCGCCGACATCGGTGCCGTCGTGGCCTTCTTCGGCGACGTGGTCGACGACGCCGCCTCGACCGGGTGGGACCGCATCGGCATCGTGCAGTACGCCACCCGGCGCTCGTTCATCGAAATGCAGTCGCGCCAGGACTTCCGCGAGAAGCACCGCCACAAAGAAGCGGGCATGGACCACACGATCGTGTTCGGCGTGCCGCCGCACCTCGTGACGGGATCCGCACCGGGCCGCACCTCGCGCGTCGTGTTCGATCTCGTCCGCGCCGACACACCCACTGCGTCGCCCGCGACCGGGCAGGTCGCCGGGCCGGTGGAGGGCACGATCATGGGCGACGGCCGGGTGTGGACCGAGCTCCGCGTCACCTGGCTCGGCGCCGACGACCCGCTCCCGGCCCTCGACGACGTCGCCGACCGCGAGCGGGTGGTGGTGACCCCGTCGATCGACCGCCTCGCCACCCTCGTCGCGACGGCGCAGCAAGGAGTCTGACGTGAAGGTCACGCTGCTCGGCACCGGCAGTCCGATCCCCGACCCGCGTCGCGCCGGACCATCGCAACTCGTCACCGCCGACGGCCTCACGGTGCTCGTCGACTGCGGCCGCGGGGTGTTGATGCGCCTGGTCGCCGCCGGCGTACTGCCCCCGATGCTCGACGGGCTGCTGCTCACGCACCTGCACAGCGACCACATCACCGACCTCGGCGACGTCATCACCACACGGTGGGTGATGAGCCCCGTCGCACGCCCGCTCACCATCTGGGGACCGCCCGGCACGCAGGAGGTGGTCGACGGCACCCTCGCGTCGCTGCGGCCCGACGTGCGCTACCGCATCGACCACCACGCCGACCTCACCGACGGTCCGGCGGTCACGGTCGTCGAGGTGTCGCCCGGCGACACCTTCTCCGTGGGCAGCGCCACGGTCCGCGTCGGTGCCACCGATCACCGCCCCGTCGAACCGACCGTCGCCTTCCGCCTCGAGGTGGGCGACACCTCGGTGGTGATGGGCGGCGACGGCGTGCCGTGCGCCGGCCTGGACGAGCTGTGCCTCGGTGCCAGTGCTTATGTGCAGACCGTCATCCGCGACGACCTCGTGAAGCTCGTGCCGATGCAGCGGCTGCAGGACATCCTCGACTACCACTCCACCGTCGCCCAGGCTGCGCAGACCGCGGCGCGCGCCGGTGTCGGCACGCTCGTGCTCACGCACTACGTGCCGAGCATGCAGCCCGGCCAGGAGGACGACTGGCGGGCGCTCGCCGCAGCGCACTTCGACGGCCCGATCGTGCTCGGCGACGACCTCACGTCGGTCGAGCTCTGACGTCCTCTCGCTCCAGCCACTCGACCTCACCACAGGAGACCGACCGTGCAGATCCTCCGCACCCCCGACGACCGCTTCGCCGACCTGCCCGACTTCGCCTTCGAGCCCCACTACGCGGAGATCGCCGCGATCCCGGGTGACGCCGACTCGGGCACCCTGCGCGTGCACTACCTCGACGAGGGACCGCGCGATGCGGCGCCGGTGTTGCTGATGCACGGCGAGCCGTCGTGGTCGTTCCTCTACCGGCACATGATCCCGACCCTCGTCGCCGCCGGCCACCGCGTGGTCGCACCGGATCTGGTGGGGTTCGGGCGCAGCGACAAGCCGGCGGCCACCGACGACTACACCTACGCGCGCCACGTCGCCTGGATGAGCGAGCTGCTCTTCGGCCACCTCGATCTCGGCGGCATCACGTTCTTCGGTCAGGACTGGGGCGGCCTCGTGGGGCTGCGTCTCGTGGCCGCCGCGCCCGAGCGGTTCGACCGGGTCGTGGTGGGCAACACCGGGCTGCCGGTCGGCGACGGCAAGCTCAGCGAGGCATTCCTGAACTGGCAACGCTTCAGTCGTGAGTCGCCGGTGTTCCCGATCGGCAACATCGTGAACGGCGGGTGCGCCGGCGACCTCCCACCGGAGGTGATCGCTGCGTACGACGCCCCGTTCCCCGACGACACCTTCAAGGCCGGAGCGAGGATCTTCCCGTCGCTCGTGCCGAGCATGCCCGACGACCCGGCCAGCGCCGACAACGCCGCGGCGTGGGAGGTGTTCGCCCATTGGGAGAAGCCGTGGCTGTGCGCATTCAGCGACGGCGACCCCGTCACCAAGGGCGGCGACGGCATCTTCCTCCGCACCGTGCCGGGCACGCAGGGCCAACCGCACACCACCATCGAGGGCGGCGGCCACTTCCTGCAGGAGGACAAGGGCCCCGAGCTCGCACAGGTGATCGTCGAGTTCATCGACCGGACGCGCTGAGCACCGGCACCCGCTGCACGATCGGTCAGACTCACGACCATGTACGGCTCGATCCGTCACCACATCCGCATCCGGCGCAGCGCAGACGACGTGTGGGCGCTCGTCGGCGATCCCGCCCGGCTGCACACCTGGTTCCCCGGCATCGTCGACTGCACCGTCGACGGCACGACGCGCGTGATCACCACCGGTGTCGGGCTCCCGATGCCCGAGCGGATCGTCATGAACGACGGCTCGCAACGCAGGTTCCAGTACGAGATCACCGCGCCGATGTTCCGCACCCACCGCGGCACGATCGACGTGATCGAGCTCGATCCGGACGAGTGCCTCGTCGTGTATTCCACCGACTGCGAGCCGCGTGCGATGGCGCTCGTCATCGGTGGCGGTACGGCGGGTGCGCTCGACGAGCTGAAGCGACAGATGGAGGCCTGACGATGGGACGCAAGATCCTGTTCATCACCACCGACCAGCAGCGGTACGACACCCTCGGCTGCAACGGTGGCACGATCGCCCGCACGCCCGTGGTGGACGCCCTCGCCGCCGAGGGTGTGCGCTACGACCGAGCGCATCCCCAGAGCGTGGTGTGCATGCCGTCGCGCAGCACGATGCTCACCGGCCAGCACGTCAGCACCCACGGCGTCTGGATGAACGGCGTCCCGCTCCCCGAGGACGCCCCGTCGGTCGCCGAGGTGTTGCACGACGCCGGTTACCGCACGGCGATCATCGGCAAGCCGCACTTCGAGCCGTTCCTCGACCCGTTCGCCCGCTTCGCCGAGAACGGCTTCGCTCGCAACGGCACCTTCGGACCCCACCGCGGGTTCGAGCACTTCGAGTCGGCCACCCATGGCGCCGCGGGCCCGCTGCACTACGCCCGCTGGCTGGCGAGCACGCATCCCGAGGCGGTCGGGATGTTCTACCCGGTGCTCGACGGGCTGCTCGAGGTGAACGCGATGGGCGGCGGCGACACCGGCGCACCGCAGGCGTGGCGCAACGAGATCCCGCGCGAGTGGTACCACACCGACTGGGTGGCCGATCGCACGATCGCCTGGCTCGACTCGCTGCCGGCCGGCGACGACTGGTTCTGCTGGATGAGCTTCCCCGACCCGCATCACCCGTGGGATCCGCCCGCGAGCGAGATCGGCCGCATCGACTGGCACGACGTGCCGCTGCCCGCGGGCTACATCGACGACGCCACCGAACGCGAGCGTGTGCTCGACGGCAAACCGCGCCACTACCGCGCCTGGTACGAGGGCACGCTCGTCAGCAACTACGAGGCGCCGCTCGCTTGGGCACCGAAGACGATGACAGCCGATCAGGTGCGCGAGATCACCGCGCTCAACGCGGTGGAGGTCGAGTTGATCGACGAGGCGATCGGCCGCGTGCTCGCCGCGATCCGCGCCCGCGGGTGGGACGACGACGTCGACATCGTGTTCACCACCGACCACGGCGAACTCGGCGGCGACTTCGGGCTGATGTTCAAGGGCCCGTACCACGTGGACGGGCTGATGCGCCTGCCGCTGATCTGGCGGCCGGCACCGTCGTCGGGCATCGCCCCGGCAGCGGTCGGCCGACCCGTCGGCCACCTCGACCTCGCACCCACGTTCTGTGCGATCGCCGGGCTCCCGGTGCCCGAGTGGATGGAGGGGACGCCGCTGCCGGTGGACGACGCCGATGCCGACGCCCGCGGCTTCGAGCGCGTGCTCACCGAGTGGGACAGCGACCTGTTCGGCGTGGACGTGCATCTGCGCACCATCACCCGCGACGGCTGGGTGTGCACCACGTACCTGCCGGGCCACAGCCACGACGGCACCGAGGGTGAGCTGTACGACCTGGCGAACGATCCGCTGCAGCGCGAGAACCGCTGGGACGACCCGTCGCTCACCGCCTTGCGCAGCGACCTCCTCGCCGACCTGTGGGACCACCAGCCCCCGATGCGGTCGCCGCTGCCCAAGGTGCACGCCCCCGTCTGACCCCGCTTCGTGAGCGAGATGCGCACCGGCTGCGCATCCGGCTCACGAAGTGACCGGACTCGTGAGCGAGATGCGCACCGGCTGCGCATCCGGCTCACGAAGACGGCTCGGGGGTGCGGGTACGGTCGGATCCGTGAGCACGACCGGGCACCACGAGACGCATCTCGCCGAGCCCGAGTCCGGCTGGACGCGATTCGTGCCGATCGTCGGCCAGCTCCGTTCGTACGAGCCGCGCTGGCTCGGACGCGACGCCGTCGCCGGCGTGGTGCTGGTGACGTTGCTCGTCCCCGCCGGGATGGCGTATGCGCAGGCCTCGGGCCTGCCCCCGATCACCGGGCTGTACGCGACGATCGTGCCACTGCTGGTGTACGCGGTCGTCGGCCCGTCACGCATCCTGGTGATGGGACCCGACTCGGCGCTCGCGCCGCTCATCCTGGCCGCGTTGGTGCCACTCGCCGCCGACGACCCCGCCGAGACGATCGCGATCGCCGGCACGCTGTCGATCGTGGTCGGCCTGATCGGCGTGCTGGCGGGCGTCGCCCGTTTCGGCTTCCTCGCCGAACTGCTCTCGGCTCCGGTGCGCGACGGATACCTGAACGGCATCGCGCTCACGATCGTCGTCACGCAGCTGCCGAAGGCGTTCGGGTTCTCCGTCGACGCCGACGGTGTGCTCGCCACCGCTGGCGCGTTCGTTCGGGGCGTCCTCGACGGCGACACGAACGGGTGGGCCCTCGGCATCGCGGCAGGGGGCCTCGCGGTCATCCTCGGGATCGGCCGCGTCACGAAGGTGGTGCCGGGCGTGCTCGTCGCGGTGATCGGCGCGATCGTGGTGACCGTCGCCCTCGATCTCGAGGGTCGCGGGCTCCGCCTCGTCGGTGACCTGCCCTCCGGGCTCCCCGCGCCGAGGATGCCCGATCTGGACGGCGACACGATCGCGTCGCTGTTCGGCGCAGCACTCGGCATCTCGTTCGTCGCGTTCGCCGACACGAGCGTGCTCGCACGCGTGTTCGCGCTGCGCAGCGGCTCGCCCGTCGACTCGAACCAGGAACTCGTCGCGCTGGGCCTCGTCAACGTCACCTCCGGGTTCTTCCAGGGCTTCCCCGTGAGCGGGAGCTCGTCGCGCACGCCGGTGGCCGAGGCGGCCGGTGCACGCACACAGCTCACCGGCGTGTTCGCGGCACTGGTGCTCTGTGTGCTGCTGGTGGTCGGGTCGAGCACCTTCCGCAACCTGCCCCAGGCCACGCTCGCCGCCGTCGTGATGGCAGCAGCGATCCGATTGTTCGAGCTGCGCGGCGTCGTCCGCCTGGCCCGCATCCGACGAAGCGAGTTCTGGCTGTCGATGGCGGCGTTCGTCGGGGTGTCGCTGCTCGGGCCCGTCGTCGGCGTGGTGGCTGCGATCGCACTGTCGGTGCTCAATTTCATGCGCAAGGCGTGGATGCCGCACACCACCGAGCTCGTGCGCGTCGACGGGCTGAAGGGATACCACGACGCCGACCGCCACCCCGAGGGCAGGCGGGTGCCCGGCCTGATGCTCTACCGATTCGACGCACCGCTGTTCTTCGCCAACGCCCGCTTCTTCGTGGAGGACATCGTCGGGCGCGTCGACTCGGCAGCTCGCGCGGGTCGTCCGGTCGACGTGGTGGTGGTGACCGCCGAGCCGATCACCGACATCGACACCACCGCAGCCGACGCGCTCGACGAGCTGCTCGACGACCTGGCCGTGCGCGACGTGTCGCTGCGTTTCGCCGAGTTGAAGGGAGTGGTCCGCGAGCGGATGGAGGCCTCCGGTCTCGTCGACGACATCGGTCGGCGTTACTTCGCACGGACCACCGGCGAAGCCGTGCGCACCTGGGTGGAGGAGAGCGGCGTGAGCTGGACCGATTGGGAGGAACGCGCGGTCGGGTCGGACGAAGAACGCCCCTAGGTCACGCCCGCCGCGCGGCGCGCACCGTGGCGAGGCTCGCCGTCATCACGAGCACCATGGCCGCCAGGTCACGGCCACCGAGCCGCTGTCCGAGCACCAGCCAACCGCTCGCTGCCGCCGCCACCGGGCTGAGGCTCATGAGCACACCGAACACCCGAGGCGGCACCCGACGCAGCGCCGTCATCTCGAGCGAGAACGGCACGAGCCCTGCGAGAATCGCGACCAGTGCGCCGAGCACGAGCGACTCCGGTCGCACGAGCGACCTGCCCGCCGCCATCCCTGCCGGCGCCACCAACGCTGCGGCGATCGCCATCGAGATGCCGAGCGAGCCCACACCGGTCGACCACCGCCCGGCGGCACGGCTGAGCAGGATGTAGCTCGCCCACCCCAGTGCAGCGACGAGGGCGAGTGCCAGGCCGACGGGATCGAGGTCGTGCCCGCCGCCACCGAGCACAGCGACGCCGGCCACCGCTGCACCGACCCACACGAGGTCGCGCACCCGCCGGCTCATCACCGCGGCGAGGCCGAGCGGACCGACGAGTTCGACGGTGACGGCCACGCCCAGGGGCAACCGTTCGACCGCCGCGTAGAAGCTGGTGTTCATCGCCGCGAGGGCCACGCCGAGCGCGATCAGCGTGCGCCACTCCGACGACGTCCGACCGCGCCACGTCGGCCGGCACACCAGCAACAGCACCACTGCTGCACCTCCCTGCCGGTACAGCACGGCGCCCGGCGCGCCCACCGCCTCCATGAGGCGGCCGGCGACCCCGGCACCCAGCTGCACCGACAGCATCGACACGACGAGCAGCCACGCGCGGGTGGGGACGAGTCGTGTGGTGCCGCCGGCAGGGAGCGCTGCCTCGCCGGCGATCGAGTTGGTGGCGGCGGTGTCCATGTGGCGAACACGATGCAGTGCCTCGCTCACGAAGGGAAATGCCGATCCGCGTGCGGTTATGTTCACGGCGAATGACCGTCGAGATCCGCCACCTCCGCGCCTTCCTCGCGATCGCCGAGGAACGCAACCTCACTCGGGCAGCGACGCGCCTCCACGTGTCACAGCCCGCGTTGTCGCGCACGCTCGCACAGATGGAGCGGGAGCTCGGCGTCCTCCTGGTCGACCGATCGACCCATCACGTCGAGCTCACCGAGACCGGCCGCCGGTTCGAACAGCGGGCGTTCGACGCGGTGCGTGCGTTCGAGACGGCGCTGGCCGGTGCGGCGGGCTCGAACCTACCGCTCCGCCTGGGTCACAGCTGGTCGGCAGGCATCCACCTGGCTGCGATCCTGCGCGCGTGGGGTGCGGCTGCCCGCCCCTGTGAGATCTCGGTCATCCGCAGCGACGATCGCAGCGCGGGGCTGCGGTCCGGCACGGTCGACGCCGCCCTCACCCGGGGGCCCCTGGATGGCGCCGGCGTACGATCCGTGGTGGTCGACCGCGAACCCCGCATGGCCGTGCTGCACCGCACCCATCCCCTTGCACGACGACGCGTGATCCGGCTCGAGCAGTTGAGCGGCGAGTCGCTCGTCGCGACGAGTGTCGGTGTGACGACCCCGCTGCTGTGGCCCGAAGGCGCGCGTCCTCGTGTCGCCGTCGAGGTACCGACGGTGGACGACTGGCTGGTCGAGATCGCCGCCGGGGTCGGCTTCGGCGTCACCGTCGCCTCGACGGCGTCGCTCTCGCGTCACCCCGACGTGCGCTACGTGCCGATCGAGGGCGCGCCACTCGTGCCGTTGCTGCTCGCCTGGCCCCGCCGCAGCGCCCATCCGGCGCTCGCCGAACTGCGCCGCGTGGTCGTCGACGCGATGGCCACGATGCGCCGCGCCTGAACGACGCTGCTCTCGACGGCGGCGGGTCTCGACCGGCTGCGAGTCAGCTCGGCGCGAAGGACTGGGTGTCGCCGGGATCGACGCCCTGCACCAACTCCATCGGACTGCGGCCACCGTCGACGTACCCGAGCGCATAGGCGCCGACCTCGTAGCCGAGCAGCCGCTGCAGGCGCTCGGGCATCGCGCGCACCTCGTCGAGCGAGTACGTGAGGTACTGGTTCTCCTCCTGGCGCAGCCAGCCGAGGACGTAGTCGACGTTGATGCCGATGCGCGTCTCGTCGGCGGTGTTCGCACCACCGCCGTGGACGGTCGAGCCGAGGTACAGCACCACCGAGCCCCGCGGCATCGCGGCGGGCGACGTCTGCTCGAAGGCGTACTTCACGTCGTCGGGCGTGCGGTGGCTGTCGGGCACGACGCGTGTCGCGCCGTTGGCCTCCGTGAACTCGGTGAGCGCCCAGATGGTGCTCACCTCCACGTCGACGTCGCGTGGGAACGGGAAGAAGTCGAAGCACCAGTGATCGCGGTGCAGCATCTGTGCCGGCGAACCGGGGCCGATCGCGATCGACTGGGTGAGGTGCAGCTGGAAGGTGGTTTTCTTCGGCCACAGGGTGCGGTCGACGACGTCGAGCACGAGCGGATGAGCGACCAGGGCTTCGCTCGACGGTGCCTTGGTGAGCAGCCCACCCGTCCGGCGCGTGCTGAACCCGGAGAACGCGTCGCCGCCTGCCGGGGTCTGTTCGATCCACGGCCCGAGCTCGTCGGCCAGGCGGTCGCATGTCGCGTCGTCGGCGAGACGTTCGACGATCACGACGCCGTGCGTGACGAGCAGTCGGCTGATCTCCTCGGCAGGGGTGTCGGGCCCGCATCGGGGAACGTCGGCGCCGTGGACGATGTCGGTATCGGGTGCAACCGTGCTCATGGGCGAACGGTAGCCACTCCGCGCTCAACGGTCGGCCGCAGGCGACGCAACCTGTGCAACCTGTGCGGCGTGTGCGGCGTGCGCGGCGTGCGCGGCGTGCGCGGCGTGCGCGGCGAGGTCGCGGGCCATCCGTGGGATGAACCCGCCCATCAGACGGCGGAACCACCAGCCCGTGCCCGGGATCGTGTGGTCGAACGTCGAGGTCCAGGTGATGCGGGTGCCGCCGCTCGGCTCGGGGTCGAGGTCGATCACGGCCCGGTAGTCGCGCATCGGCATGCCCTCGACCAACACGTACGACACCCGTCGATCGGGCACCAGCTCGACGAGTCGCTCGACGGAGCGGATCCCCCGGGTGACGAACGCGCACACCGAATCGAGTTCGCCCTCGGTGCCACTGACCGGCTCGTACCGGCCGAGCGCCGACCACGACGGCCAGGCGGGCCGGTCGCGCAGGATGCGGTACACGGTGGATGCGTCGGCGGTGGTGACGGCCGAACCGGAGACACGATGTCGAGGCATCGTTCGATTGTACCGTGTGGTACAGATGGTGTCGAGCGATACGGTGCAGCCCCGATGGCACGTCCCCGTACCGAGGCTCGCGATCTCCTCTTCGAACGCGTGGTGGGCCACCTCTCGACCCACGGCGTGAGCGGACTCACCTTGCGCGAGCTCGGCGCTGCGATCGGGACCAGCCACCGGATGCTCGTGTACCACTTCGGGTCGAAGGCCGCGCTGCTCGCCGAGGTGGTGCGACACGTCGAGGCCGGGCAGCGGGCGCAGATCGAGGCCCTCGCCGCACTCCTGGATCGCGACGATGCCCCGGTCGACGCGACGGTCGCCACGCACATCCGCGCGATGTGGGCTCACTGGTCGTCGCCCGACACCCAGCGCCAGGAGCGGCTGTTCTTCGAGATGGTGGGCATGGCGTTGCAGGGCGATCCGGCGATGAAGCCGTTGCTCGACGACCTCATCGAACCCTGGCTCGAACCGGTCGCCTCGATCCGTCGGCGGCAGGGCATCGACGCCGTCCGCGCACGTGCCGACGCCCGGCTGGCGCTCGCCGTCACGCGTGGGCTGTTGCTCGATCTGCTCGCCACCGGCGACCTCGACGCGACCGCACGGGCGTTCGAGCGGTTCGGGGAGATGCTCGAGGGCACCGGCAGGCACTGATCCGACCCCCAGCTCTCGCAGGGTACGCTCGCGCATGGCCACCGCCCGGATGAAGCCGTCCGTCCCCGACCGCACCGAGCACCTCGTGGTCGTCGATGTCGACGGTGTCGTGGACGAGGTGCTCGTCGCCACGGCCGACGACGCCGAACAGCTGGCCGCAGCGGTGGTCGACGCGGCGGCAGCACTCGCCACGATCGTGCTCCCGGTGGGCGGGTTCTCCTCGGGTGGCTTCGTCGTCGTCGGTCACATCGTGCACGACCTGGCGAAGGCGAAGCGCACGTCGGTGCGGGTGGAGAGCCGCTCGCTGCAGTTCGCGTCGATGGGGATCAAGAAGTAGTCAGACCAACAGACCCCGCCGGCGGGCTTCGTGCACGGCGGCGCCCCGGGTGCCGGCGTGCAGCTTCGCCATCGCCCGCTCGAGGTGTGCGCCGACGGTTCGCACGCTGATGTACAGGCGTGTGGCGATCTCTTTGTTGGTGAGCCCCTCGGCCACGCACGCCAGCACCTCGACCTCGCGAGTGGTGAGCAGGCCGGGCAGCCGAGGAGTGGCGCGACGCCCGCCGGCCGCTCGCGCCGCATCGTCGGCCTCGGCGGCGAGCCCGAAGGCACCGATCCGTCGGCACTCGTCCCCGATCGCCTCGAGCTCGGCGACGGTACCGGCGAGCGCCGCCATGGCGAGCCGGCAGCGCAGCACCTCCAACGGCGCCGGGACCGCCGCCCACGCGGCCGCGGCAGCGGACCAGGCGTCAGTGTCGTGGTCGCGCAGCGCCCGGATGGTGGCGCCGATCGCCTCGAGCTCACGGCTGTTGCCGTCCTCCGAGAGACGAGCGGTGACGGCGGCGACCGGTTCCGGTACCGCCCCGACATCGGATGCGTCGGCGTGGCGACCGACGGCCGAGCGGCGGGCACGCCACCACCACAGCGCCAGCCGCGCGCTCGCCAGCAGATCACCGTCGGCGCACCGGCGCACACCGTCCTCGGCGACCCTCGCCACCCGGTCGTGACGGCCACGAGCCGCCTCGACCGCTGCGGCGAGCGCGTGTCGCTCGCCCACCAATTCCGCGAGGCCGCCGAGCGGCGAGGCAGCGACACGCTCCACCAAGACGGCCGCTCGGTCCACCTCGGCGCGTGCGAGCGCGAGCTCGGCGTCGACGAGATCGAGGTGTGCGGCGGGGTCGGCGGCCATCTTCATGCCACGCGCCTCGGACACGGCCGCAGCGGCCTCGTCGAGCCGACCCAGCGTGACGAGCGCCCCGACTCGCCCCACGGCGAGCTGGTCACCGAGCGCCTCGAGCCCCCGCACGCGCAGCCGTTCGAGTTCGATCGCCGACGCGCGTTCCACCTCGCTCGGCCGTCCGGCACGCCACAGCACGTAGACGCGGTTGCTGGCGAGGCGCGCCTCGAGTGCCGGGTCGTCGGTGTCAGCGGCGGCTGCCAGCGCCTCGTCGAAGTGCTCGAGCCCGCCGTCCACGTCGCCGGCGACCGCCAGCGCGAGGCCGGCGGCGCCGGCAGCGTGGGCGATCGACGCGCGGTCGGCGAGCACGCGCGCGTCGGCGAGCGCCATCGCTGCGGTGGCGCCGGCGCCGACCGGATCGTCCAGCACGCGACGCAGCGCGTCGATCACGAGCACGTCGACGCGTTCGCGACACGGTGGTGCGTCGATCTCCAGCGCGCGGTCGAGCGCGTCGTCGTGACCACCGAGACCGGCCTCGAGCCGGGCGCGGTACCGCAACGCGAGCGCGCCGATCTGTGCGGGCCGGTCGGCCCGGGCGAGTCGCGGCAGCAGCCGGGCGGCGAGTCGATCGGCGTCGACACGATCGCCGGCGGCCAGCGACCATTCGCCGGCGCGACGACCGAGTCGGAGCAACGCGTCGTCGCCCCCGAGCTCGATCGCGCGACGGAGCGCTGCCGCAGCCGTCCCGACGGCGTGTGTGGCGGCAGCCTCGTCGGCGGCGCGCTCCCAGGCCTCGCCGGCCCGGTCGACACGCCCGGCCGTCTCCCACACCGTCGCCGTCACGGAGCCGGGTGCCGCCGGCGCGAACCGCTCGAGTCGCGCCGCGACTCGCGCGGCCAGCGCGACGACGGCGGGCGCGTCCGCGGCCGCAGCCGGTTCGGCCGTGCCGCGCCGATCTCGAACCCCGAGCGACCGTCGGGCTGCCGTCACCCACAGCTCCGACGAGGGCAGTGGGCGACCGTGCGGTCCCGTCGTCAGCACACGCTGGGACTCGAGCGCCGCCACGACCTCGGGCCCGACACCGGCCAGCTCTGCGAGCTGCGCCGCGTCGAGCCACCCGTCGGCGAGACCGGCGGCCGCCACCACGAGGGCGGCCGAGGGATGGACGGTGTCGAGGACCGCCGAGAGCGCGCGTTCGGCATCGCCGGCACGTGCGAGCGCCGATGCGAGACCCGGGCGACCGGCCGACGCCCGAACGACGCCGGCCACGGCGGTGTCGTCCAGATCGGGCGCTGCGTCCCGCACCACGCGGGCGACGTGGTCGGGATCGAGCGGTGTCACGCGCACCTCCGCGACACCGACACGTACGAGCTGGTGCGGCGCCACGCCCGAGGGGGTCGACCTGCCGGCCAGCGCCACGAGGACCGGCACGTCGTCGAGCAGCGGGAGGAGCCCGTCGAGCAGGCGCAGCGTCGAGGCATCGGCGCCGTCGACGTCGTCGACCACCGCGACGACGGGTCGAACCGCGGCTGCGCCGCGCACACGTCGAGCCAGCCCGGCCAGGAGTGCGACACCACCGGCCTCGGCGCCCCCGGCCGAGGCCGCCTCGGCGAGCCAGGTGCTGGCGTCGCCCGGCACGTCACGCAGCAGCCCCACGAACGGCTCGTACGGGATCGGGGCCTGGCGCGAGCACCGTCCCTGCCACCACTCGTGCTCGAGCCGTCGACGCCGGAGCTCGTCGCGCAGATGCCGCAGCAGTGCCGAGCTGCCGCAGCCGTTCGGACCGTGCACGACCACGACACGGCCCTCGTGCCGGGCTCGGCATGCCGCGAACTCGTCGAGGAGGACGGCGAGCTCGTGCTCGCGCCCGACGACGGAGACGGCCGCGGCGACGTCGGCGCCGCTCGCTCGGGAGGGCAACATCGGGGGTCAGGTTGCCACACCCGAGCGGCGCGCTCGACGGTCCCGGCCGTCAGCGCCACCTCGGTCGCAGCTGCCGGCACCGGCAGGGGTCGACCTCGGCTGCCCGAGCCGCCCGCGCCGCGGGAACGGTGCCCCGCACGGGCGCCCGCTCCGTCGACGGCGGGGACACGCTCGCGAGCCCGGGCGGGGACACGACGAACGGTGCCGGTGCCCCGGCCCGACCCCCGGGCAGCACGACGAGTGTCGGCCGCGGGGAACGCCGGGCGCCGGCCCCGTCACCGGTGTCGGGCCGGGCGGTGCGTGGTTCGACGCGGGTGGTGTTCAGGACCAGATGGGGGCGGATCATGGCGGGCTCCTGTCGGGGATCGGGACGGACCTGGATGCGGGACGTCGATGGGCGACACCTCCATGGTCTGCCGAGGGTGCGACGCGCACATCGGGAAGATCCCCCATCTCGGCCGCGCCGACCGAATGGGGAGAATCCCCGATGCCGGGGTCGCGACTCGGGCGCACCGTGGCGTCCATGTCCCGTGCCCCGGTCGACCGCCGTCTCGCCGATGACCCGGCGGCCCGTCGCGCCGTGATCGCGCTCGGCCTGTTCTCCCTCGCCGAGCAGGCCGTCTGGGTGACGGTGCTGGTCATCGCCCACCGCTCGGGCGGGGTGGCCGAGGCCGGCACGGTGTCGGCCGCGCTGATGCTGCCGGCCGCGGTCGTCGCGCCGTTCGCGGCGCGAGAGGTGCACGACTCGGGCCTGCGTCATCCGCTCCCGGCGAGCTATGCGATGCAGACGGGCGCGTTGGTGCTGGCCACTGCGACGCTGGCGCTCGGTCTCGATCCGATCGTGTTCTACCTGTCGGCGGCCATGGTGACCGTGACCGTGGTGTTCAGCCGGCCGGCGCATCACGCCGTGCTCGCGCGGCACGGCTCGACCGTGGCGGCCACCGTGGCCACCGGGGTGGCGACCGGTGCTGCGCAGCTCGGCGGACCACTGCTCGCCGCCGGCCTCATCGCCGTCGTCGGGCCGACGTCGGTGTTCGCCGTCGCCACCTGCCTGCTCGCCGCCGCTGCGTTGCTCACGCTGCGCGTCGAGCCGGTCGACGACGACCAGCGTTCGCGGGAACCGGGTTCGCCCCGACCGGATCGTGTGCTTCGGCCGGTCCGGTCGGGCTGCGACCCCCGACCCGGCCTCGCCCGGCCGGGCATCGCTCGCGGGTCGCTGGCGGTGCTCGGCGTGCTGGGCATGGTGACGCTCGTGCTCGGCACGATCGAGTCGATCGCGACCGAGGTGTCGTGGCGCCTCGGCTCCACCGGCTCGGGCACCGGTGTGCTGCTCGGCGCCGCCGGCGCCGGCCTGCTCGTGGGCGCCCGCCTCGGCGGCGCGGTGGTCGCTCGGCGCGGCGTGTGCCCGGCGCTGCGCGTCGGTGCGGTGCTCGTGGCGCTCGGCCTGCTCGGCCTCGGCGTCCCGCTCGGACGGGCGGGTGCTGCCGCGGCGTTCGCGCTCGTCGGCGCCGGCATGCAGACCGTGACGGTCGGGGGCTGGGTGTTGCTGCACCGGACCGCCGGTGCAGCGACCGGGCGGGTGTTCGGCCTCCTCGAGAGCCTGCAGCTCGTCACGAACGCGATCGGCGCCGGCCTCGCCGGGGTGGGCGTCGCCCACTGGGGCGTGTGGCCGGTGCTGGTGACCGCGTCGGCCGCACTGCCGATGGCGGCCCTCCCGCTCAGCGCGGCGCGAGTGCATCGGCTGGCACCCGGTGGGGTGCAGGTGGCCTAGCGTCGAGGGCATGTCCGCACGCTTCGCGACACCGATCACCTTCACCGGCCCGTGGCGATCCCCGGCGCAGATGCTCGACGCCCAGGAATACGACGGCCACGCCAGCGTCCACGACGAAGCGACGGCGGCCACCCTGGGCCTGCGGGGTGCTCCGATCGAGGGGCCCACCCATTTCAGTCAGTTCGACCCGCTGGCCGTCGCCCGGTGGGGCGACGCGTGGTTCGAGCGGGGCTGCATCAGCTCGCACTTCCTCGAGATGGTGGTGGCGGGTGAGCAGGTGCAGGCGACGCTCACGACCGGCGACGAGCCCGACCTGGCCCGCATCGACGCCCGCAAGCCCGACGGCACCGCGGTGCTCACCGGGACGGCGTCGATCGGACCCGAGCACCCGACCACCGAGCTCGACCGCCGCCTCGCGTCGCTGCGCGAACCCGGCGAGCTCTTCATCGTCGACCGGCTGCACGTGGGCATGGCCGGTCCGGCCGGCGAGACCGCGGTCGTCACGCACGACGACCACAACGGCGACCTCTACCCGTTCTCGCTGGCCCAGAAGCTGGACCGGATCACCGAACCCCATCCGTGGTACACGCTCGAGGGCGGCGCGTCGTCACCGTGGGGTCGCGCCGTCGTGCCGTTCGAGATGATCAGCGTGCTGGCGATGAAGGCGCCGTCGACGTTCCCGGTACGCGGGCCGTCGATCGGGCTGTTCGTCGACCTCGAGGTGCGCCTGTTGGCCGGCCCCGTGTTCGTCGGGCACACCTACGAGCTGCGCCGCCGGATCGTCGGCCTCGGTCAGAGCCGACGGACCGAGAGCTCGTGGATCGAGACGCTCGTCGTCGACCCCGGCACCGACGTCACGGTGGCACGCGTGCTGTTGCACTCGGGCGTGTTCAAGGCGTCGTACGCGAACTATCCGCCGGAACGTCTCGCGACCTGAGCCCGCCCTCGCCGGCTCGACTCAGGGTGCAACGGGCTCGGCCCCTGCGCTCGCCGCCGGGTCGGGGAGGTCGAGTCCCGCCGGATTCGTCGACACGACGGACCACGAGGCGTGGTAGGTGACGGTCCCGTCGTCGGCGGGCACCACCCCGCTCGGATCGGCGGTGACCGACAGGTAGCGCAGGGCGCCGGTGGCGTCGAAGCCCATGGTGAGGTCGAGCTCGGCGTCGCGGGTGAGCGACAGTCGCACCATGTCGAACGCGACCGGGGCCAGTCGACGGAACGTCGCCGCGTCGAGCCGCCAGCGCCGCAGATCGACGATGTCGTCCGCGAACTCGGGGAGTGTGACGGGCGGCACCTGCGCGGCCACTGCGCCCTCGCCGGTCTCGCCGGTCTCCCCGGCCGGCGCGGGCTCGCCGCGCTCCCCGGGCCCGACGACGTCGACCATCTCGGACGCGTCCTCGACGGTCTGGTCGATCGCCGATGCGGTGGTGAGCAGGTCGGTGACCGGCAGCGACGCCAGTTCGAGGCCGATCAGGTCGTTGCGAACCGGCACCAGGTGGTCCGACAGGTACGCCACGATCTCCGCCGGATCGGCGTCGGGCTGGCGCACCCAGCCCCCGGGCGCCTCCTCGCTCGCCGCGTACTGCCCGCCGGTGACATCCCAGATCTCGTCCGGCGCGGTGGCGGGCTGCACCGCCGGGTCCGGCGCCAGCGCGGTCTGCTGCGCATCGAGCCAGGTCGGCTCCACCTTGGTGCCCCGGCGCAGCCGTGACGTCTCGAGGTCGACCGCTGTCGTGAGCACGGTGCGCATCGTCGACGGCGACCCGTCACCGATCCACAGGCTCGTCTCCACCAGCTCGATCGAGCCGTACACCGGTCGAACCTGGTCGGCCTCGACCCGAGTTGCCTCGCGCCGACCGAACGCGCGCTGCACCGGCTCGCTCTGGTAGCCGAACCATCCGCCCACTCCGGCGCCGCCGATCAGGGTGACGGTGGCGACACCGATCGCGACCGATCGCATCGACGCCATGTCAGCCCTCCCCGGTGACGTCGGCAGACACCGTCGGATCGACGATCCCGGGAGCGTCGCCGGACAGCTCGACCAGGGTCCATCGCTCGCGGTGACCGACCGAACCGTCGCCATCGCCGAGGGACGTCAGGGTGTCGGCGAGCGGCGAGGTCACGCTCAACTCGCGCACCACCCCGGCGGTGTCGACGGTGAGCTCGATCTCGACGACGGCGTCGCCGGACTGCTCGCCGAACTGCCAGAGCTGTGCCAGCAGCTGCGGCGCCGTCTCGAACCATGTGCCGCGCTCGAGTTCCCAGGTGTAGGTGGTGAGCTCGACGTCGCCGTCGAGCGACGCGCGGATCGACGACGGGGCGAACGTGCGCAGCGAGGAATCGACCAGGTCCTGGTACATCCAGATCCGTGTCCAGGCACCGGCGTCGTCGGCAGGGAAGCTGCCGGGCTCGTGGGCGGCCCACTCGCCGCCGGCGTCACGGACGAACGACCCGGAGGGACCCTCCACCATCTCGAGGTCACGCACGGTGACCGGATCGCCCGGCCGTCCGTCGGTGAGCGCCGTCATGCTGGTGACCGCGGCGATCGAACGGTCACCGGTCGCGAGGTCGAGCACGACGGTCGCGTCGATCGTGTCGAGCCGCGCCGCACCGGCCTCCACCGTCACCCGCTCCGTCGTCCACTCGTAGGTGACCCCACCCGTCGTCGGCCGGGCGAACACCGTGCCGGGCGTGGCGTCCGGGTCGTAGCCGTCGCCACGCAGCCGCTGCATCACGGTCGTGTCCTTGCCGATCGTGAGCATGCCGGCGCCCCCCGCCACCACGGCGAACGCGAGCAGGAACGGCAGCTTGCGCCGCGAACGCTTCGATCGTCGGCCTTTCACCTGCGGCAGCGCCTTCGCGCTGCGCTGCTGGGCGAAGTGTTGCGCGGCGGCGATGAGGTGCGGGTCGCCCGACTCGGCCGCCTTGCGAGCGAGCAGGTCCTCGTCGACGGGCTCGGGCTCGGCCACCGTCGTCGCGCCGACCGAGGGTGCGTCGGACGCACCTGGCACCGCCGTCGTGGGCACGGCCGCGACCGCCGGTGACTCGGACGGCAGCGGTGCCGGCGGGGTGACCGACGGCACCGCGTCGGCAGGCACCGGCGCCAGTGGCGGCATCACGGGCACCGGCGGGACGGTCAGCGACGGAGGCGGGAGCGGCGGCGGCAGGACCGTCGGCGCCACCGACGTCGTCACGGCCGCCGTCACGGCCGCCGGAGCGGGTGGAACGACCGTCGGCGCAGCCACGACCGTCGGCGCGGGCGGAATCACCGTCGGCGCGGGCGCCGGAGCGGCCGTCAGATCGGCCGCCGGAACGCTGTCGGCGCGCTTCGGCGCCGCCGCCGGCAGACGGGGCAGGAACGGGCGCGGTGGCGTCGCCGCTGCCTCCCCGGCGGGCGCGGGCGCGCCGGGGAGCGGCGGCTCGACGTCGCAGCGATCGTCGACGGTGAGGGAGACGTCGGACACGGAGCGGTTATCGGCATCGCGCGACCCCGCTTGAGCCGGAGCACACGACGTGTCGCCGAATCGCGTGACGATCGTGTCAAGCGCCGCGTATCGCGCGAGCGCGGATGAGATGCTGGCGAGATGAGGCCGACACCCCCGCCTGCGCCCCGAGCGAGGGTCCGGTGACCGGCATCAGCTGCCTGTCGGGGGGTGCCGTCGAGCCCGCCACGGTGCTCGACGAGCTCGTTCGTCTCGGCTTCGAGCTCGGCCCGTCCGAGCCGTACCAGGTGATGGTGCTCGACACGCCCGACGCCCGGCTGGTGCGCGCCGGGGCCCGCCTCGACGCTCGACCGGTCTACCAGCCGAACAGTGCCGACGCCGTCGAGCTCCGGGTTCGCGGCGACGCGGTGCCCGACCGTCCGGTCGTGGTGAGCCGGTTGCCGCGAACCACCCGGGATCTGCCCGCGGGCCGGTTCCGCACCGTCGTCGGCGATCTGCTCCGCGAGCGGGCGCTCGGTGTGCGGATGTCGTTCGCCTCGTCGTGCGCGCACGCCCTGCTGCGCGCCGCCGACGGTGCACCACAGGCGCGCATCGAACTGCACACCGAGGTGGTCGTGCACGACGAGCGTGGCCGTCGTCGCGAGGTGGCGCCCGATTGGTGCATCGAACTGCACCTCGTCGGCGATCGGATCAAGCCGGTACGACGGGTGCAGCGGCGGCTGCGCGACCTGGGGCTGGCGGTGCTGGCCGGCGACGTGTTGGTGTGGGCGAGCGATCGTGGCGATGTCGACCTCACCGGCCGGCAGCGTCACCGTCGTCCGACGATGCGTCGGCGAGAACCGGCGGCCGATGTGTTCCGCCGGGTGCTGCACGCCTACGGCGACACGATCGGCGACTCGTGGCAGGGCACCGTCGACGACCTCGATCCCGAGTACCTCCACGAACTGCGGGTCGCGTTGCGCTCGGGTCGCTCGGTGTGGCGCGCCGCCCGCGACGTGTTGCCCGCCGAGGCGTGCGACGATGCGCTCGACCTGGCCGGCGCGCTCGCCGACCGCACCGGCCCGGCCCGCGACCTCGACGTGCTGGTGGCCCGCTGGGACGACCATGTGGCCGTGTTGACACCCGAGCGGCGCGTCACCCTCGAACCGGCACGCGATCTCCTCGTCCGTCGTCGCGCCGACGCCCACGCCGTGCTGTCCGCCCAGTTGGTCGACCTCGATCGCGATCAGTGGCTCGCCTCGTGGCGGCGGCTCGTCGACCTCGACCGCAGCGCCGGCCTCGACGCCGCCTCCGCACCACGCGACGCCGGCCGCCGAGCCGGTCGAGTGGTGGCCGATCGGGTGCGTCGCGAGCACCGAGGCCTCGTCCGCGCCGCCCGCACCATCGGTGACGACACCCCGGTGCCGGCACTGCACGAGCTGCGCAAGGACGGCAAGCGACTGCGCTACCTCGTCGAAGCGTTCGCACCGCTCACCGACGGCCGTCGGGCCCGCGAGCACCGGCGGCGTTATCTGCGACGGCTGAAGCGGTTGCTCGGCCACCTCGGCGAGCTGCAGGACGTCGACGTGCACCGGCAGCTGTTCGACCGGTTGCGCGAAGACCTCGAGCACCAGCCAGGCGGGATGCATCCGGCCACTGCTGCAGCACTGGACGAGCTGCGAGTGGTGTTCGACGACCAGCTCGTGGAGCGACGGCGAGCGGCCGTCGAGGCCATCGCCGCGTTCGACCGAGGGTCGACGCGCCGCGCACGGCGAGCGCTGGTCGACGAGCTGCGGCGCTGAACTCGGCCGGCGCGTCAGCAGGCCCGTGCTCAGCTGGTCAGGCCGAGCACGAACTCGCGGATCATGGCGGCGACGACGTCGGCGTGGGTCGCCTCGTGCATCGAGTGCTCGCCGCCCTCGACGAGCCGCACCCGACCATCGGGCAATCTCCGCTCGAACCACGCTCCCGACGCCTGGTACTCGGGCCGGTCGCGGTCGCCCACCAACACCAGCACGGGCACGGTGAGTTCGGCGATGCGGTCCATCACCAGTGCGTCGCGATGGAGGTTCAGGTCGGTCACCTGCGGGGCGACACCGAACTTGTGGGCGTTGCGCCGCGACCGCTCGTTCCACGCCTCGCGCTTGTCCGGGTCGCGGAAGCCGGGCCCCGTGTTCAGCACCACCAGGCCACGGTCGACGCCGGGCCGGGTGATCGCGTGTGCGAGCGCCAGGTAGCCACCGAGCGAGTGACCGACCAGGACGGGTCGATGGCTGCCGTCCGCCGGGCCGAACAGGTCGGCCAGCACGTCGTCGAGGTCGGCGAGGGCCCGGTCGCGGGTGTACTCGTCCGGGTCGTCGGGCACGGGTGAGCCGCCGTGGCCGAGCAGGTCGACGGCAGCGACGTCGAAGGTGTCGGCGAGCAACTCGAGACACTGCGACCAGGTGGCGGCACTCGACCCGAGGCCGTGCAGGAACACGATCGGCACGGCGCCGCGCACCCCACCACGTACCACGTTGAGCCGCATCCCGATCCCTCCTCGACGGTGAACGCCGTCAGCTTGGCAGGCGGTCGGGGTCGAGGTAGAGCTGCGCCAGTTCACGACCGAGCCGTTCGAGATGGGCGCGCACCTCCGGCGGGTCGAGCACCTCCAACGCCGCGCCCCATCCTGCGAGGTGTTGTGCGATCACCTGTGGCGAACGTCCGGCGACGATCACGGTCACCCGTGCCTCGCCCGCCGCGCTCGGCGAGGCGTGCTCCGGAGCGGTCTCGACCTCGTCGAGCAGCAGATCGTTGCCGAACTGGCCGCGCAACCCGCGCACGTAGGCCGCCGGCACCCGCACCGTCGCCCGCGCCGGCGAGCGCCGCTCGCCCATCTCGGCGACGACCGCGAGCCACGCGGCGCGCAGGTCGAAGTCGGCGGGTCGCTCGGCTCGCTCGGTGGTGAGTGCTGCGGTACGCACCCGATCGACGCGGAACGTGCGCTGCCCACGGTCGGTGCCTGCCACCAGGTACCAGACCCTGCCCTTCGAGACCAGGCCGAGCGGATCGACGACGCGCTCCGTCGCGACGCGGGTGCGGTCGACGTACGAGATCCGCACCCGTACCCGTTCGACCACGGCCCGGCGCAGCACGGGCAGGTGTTCGGGCGTGGGAGCCGGTGGCCCGTCCCCCCAAGCGGACGGATCGACGACGACCGCCTTCGCGGCCACCTCGGCATCGGCGCGGAACGTCTCCGGCAACGCTCGGAGCAGCTTGCGCAGGATGCCGCTCGTGTGACGCTCACCGCCGTCGAGCGGGGTGGCGGCGCCTGCGGTGAGGAACAGGTGACGGGCTTCCTCGGCGGTGAGGCCGGACAGGTCGGTCGACGCTCCGCCGAGCAACCGCCACCCACCGTTGCGGCCCGGCTGTGAGTAGACGGGCAGGCCGGCCATCCCCAGTGCTTCGAGGTCGCGTCGGGCGGTCTTCTCCGACACCTCGAGCTCGGCGGCAACCTCGGGCGCGGTGACACGCCCCCGGGTCTGGAGCATCAGCAGGATGGCCACGAGGCGGTCGGCACGCACGTGTCCATGATCTTCTCGAACCTGGACACGACGTGTCCAGTTTCGTGCGCCATGCTTGCTGCCATGTCCCCATCCCATCCCGCACCCGCACGTCACGACGGGCCGACGATCGAGGCGATCGGCCTGCGCAAGCACTACGGCGACGTTCATGCACTCGACGGGCTCGACCTCGTCGCGCCGGCCGGCCAGGTGACCGCCGTGCTCGGCCCCAACGGCGCCGGCAAGACCACCTTCGTGAAGGCCGTCGCCACGTTGTTGCGGCCGGACGCAGGCACGCTGCGCGTCGCCGGCATCGACGCCATCGCCCATCCCGAGCAGGTGCGGCGGGTGATCGGGCTCGCCGGCCAGAACGCGGCAGTCGAGCCGGCGCTCACCGGCCGCGAGAACCTGGTGATGATCGCCCGGTTGTTCGGCCACCGCGGCGACGAGGCACGGGCCGCGGCCGACGTGGTGCTCGACGAGATCGGCCTCACCGACGCCGGGGACCGGGCCGTGAAGACGTACTCGGGTGGCATGCGGCGCCGGCTCGACCTCGGCGCGAGCCTGGTCGGCGCCCCACGTGTGCTGTTGCTCGACGAGCCGACCACCGGGCTCGATCCCCGCACCCGCATCGAGCTGTGGGAGTCGATCCGCTCCCTCGTGCGCGGCGGCACCGACGTGCTGCTCACCACCCAGTACCTCGAAGAGGCCGACCAGCTGGCCGACCACGTGGTGATCGTCGACCACGGCAAGGTGATCGCGACCGGGACACCGAGCGAGTTGAAGACCCTCGCAGGGCGAGACGTGGTCGAGGTGCGCGTCCGTGACGGGCACGATCTCGGCGACGTGGCGGCGCTGCTCGCCCCGCTCGGCACCGAGGAGCCACACGTCGACGAACCCGCCCGCCGCGTCGCGATCCCCGTCGAACGTGGCACCGCGGCCCTCACCGACGCGGTGCGGATCATCGGTGAGCGAGGCATCGATCTCGACGACGTCGGGCTGCGCCGACCCACCCTCGACGAGGTCTTCCTCACCCTCACCGGCCACCCGGCCGTCGAGGCCCTCGACCCCGAGACCACCGAACCATCCACGCACGGCGCCCCGGCGCCCCACACCCACGGAGCACCGGCATGACCGCACCCCTCACCTCCCCCACGTCGGCCTCGGCACGCAGCATCAGCGCCTCCATCCAGGCACCCGCCCGACCGCCCGGCGTGTGGGCCACCGCGGCCACGTACGCCACTCGCACGATCAAGCAGTTCATCCGCACCCCGCAGCTGCTGGTCGTGAACGCCGTCACCTCGATCATGTTCCTCCTCATCTTCCGCTTCGTCTTCGGCGGGGCGATCGGCACCGGCGACGTGGCCTACGTCGACTTCTTGATCCCGGCACTGGCGGCCGTCAGCGGACTGTTCGCCGGTGGCGCCGTCGGCGTGGCCGAAGACATGGAGAGCGGGCTGTTCGACCGGTTGCGTTCGCTGCCGATCCCGCGCCCGGCGGTGCTGCTCGGCCGATCGATCGCCGACACCCTGCTCAACACCTGGGGCACCGTCATCACCCTCGTGGTCGGTGTCATCGTGGGGTTCCGGGTGCACGGCGGACCGGTCGCCGCGGTGGGCGCGCTCGCGCTGTGCATCGTGTTCGCGGCGTCGTTCAGCTGGCTGATGATCTTCCTCGGTCTCGTGTCGGGGTCGGCTCAGGCGGCGCAGGGCATGTCGTTCTCGGTGTTCCCGCTCATCTTCGTGTCGAGCGCGTACGTGCCGGTCGAGTCGATGCCGGGCTGGTTGCAGCCGATCGCGAACAACCAGCCGGTCACCGCGATGGTGGGTGCGGTGCGAGCACTGGTCATCGGTGGCGACACCGAGGCGCTGCTCGGGCACAGCACCTCGTGGTTCGTCGTCCGGTCGCTGCTCTGGTCGATCGTCATCCTGGTCGTGTTCGCGTCGCTCTCGGCACGCCGCTTCGCGCGGCTCTGACCGGCGTCGCGCGGGGTTGCTCGCGGTTCCTCAGGAGTTGCTCATGAGTTCGTCAACCTGCGGACAGCCACGTCAAGGCGGTCGGCACGGCTGCCGATGACGCCAGCATGGAGCGGACCAGGGCCCTCGGACTGACGGCGTTGGAACAGCGTCTGATGGGCACGATCGCCCGCCGAGGACTCCGCACGTTCGTGCTGATCGTCACGGGTGCATCGGTGGCGCTGTCGGAACTGCTCACCGTCAGCTGGATGTTGGTGCTGCGGATGACGGCAGTCGAGATGCTGATCGGCGCGCTCACCGCACTGTTGGTGCCGAGCATCGTGGCGCCGCTGACGGCGTGGATGCTGGGTCGGCTGCTGCAGGCGCTCGGTCGGGCATCGGCCGAACTGCATCACCTGGCGCACACCGACGCGCTGACCGGCGTGGCGAACCGACGGTCGTTCGCCGAGGACGCAGCTGCGCTCTGGACACGACGCAGCGAGTCGATCGCGGTGGTCGCGATGGTGGACATCGACGACTTCAAGGCGGTCAACGACCGCTTCGGCCACGCGACCGGCGACCTCGCGCTGGTGTCGCTCGCGTCGGCGCTCGTGGCCGCTGCGTCGGCGCACACGACCGGTTCGGTCGTCGGCCGGCTCGGGGGCGACGAGTTCGCCGTGGTGGCGCTGGCCGCGGACGAGGCCGCCGCGTCGTCGGCCGGGGTGGCGATCCTGGCCGCGTGCGACCTCGACCGGGCGTGTCCGGGTGTCACGGCAACGGCCGGTGCGGTGATGATCGCGGCCGGGGTGGAAGCCGACCTCGGTCTCGACGAGGCGCTGGTCCGTGCCGACCATGCGCTCTACGCGTCGAAGCAGCCGAGCGGCCGCACGGTGCACGCGGCGAGCTGAGCCGGCGGTCAGCCGGCGGTCAGCCGGCGGGGCGGATCAGATACTTCTGACCGGTCGCCATCCGCCCGTATGCCCGGATCGCGTCGAGCGAGAGCGCACCGGCGAGCGACACCTCGTCGGTGTAGTGGCTCGCGAACGTGGTGGTGAGCTCGTCGGCCACGCGCTGTCGCAAGCGCAGCATCGTCTCGAGTCCCGCCTGCTGCAGGAACGGCGTGAGCAACCAGCCGCCCAGCCCCCAGGCCATGCCGAAGGTGCGTCCGAGCTCGGTCGGACGGCGATCGAGGCCGCCGTAGATGTACACCTGCTTGTGCACCGACGAC
Organism: Acidimicrobiaceae bacterium; assembly: GCA_020637235.1. Taxonomy (GTDB): domain Bacteria; phylum Actinomycetota; class Acidimicrobiia; order Acidimicrobiales; family Ilumatobacteraceae; genus VFMC01. The sequence continues at coordinate 345,374 of JACJWG010000002.1, forward strand.
CCGTAGCGGCTGTACTCGCTGCTGCGCGCGTTGATCGCGGCCTCCATGCACCCGAGGATCTGGCCGGCGAGCGGCCCGCCGCCGGTGGCGTCGAACCCGAGGGTCGCACCGGTCGTCACCAGCGCCGCGGTGAGGTCGGCGAGGAACGTGGGGCTGCTCGAATCGCACACGTGCTCGGCTCCGAGGCCGCGCAGCAGCGCCACCTGCTCGGGTCGCCGCACGACGTTGACGAGCGGCACGCCGTCGGCCAGGCAGATCTTCACGAGCATCTGCCCGAGGTTCGACGCCGCCGCCGTGTGCACGAGGGCGCTGTGGCCCTCCATCCGCATCGTCTCCACCATGCCCAGCGCCGTGAGCGGGTTCACGAAGCACGACGCCGCATCTCGTGGGTCGGTGCCGTCCGGCAGCTCGAGGCACGAGATCGCCGGGACGGCCCGGTACTCGCCGTACGTGGCCCCGCCGATGATCGCGACCACCTTGCCGACCAGACGCTGCGCCCCATCGCCCTCGCCGGCGGCCACCACGATCCCGGCACCCTCGTTGCCGACGGGCAGCGACTCGCCGACGCGGGCGGCCAGGGCCGGCACCACCGCCGCCGGGATCGTCGCGCGCACCACGGGGTCGTCGGCGGTGCCGGCGTTCTCCGCCGACGCGGGGTCGATGCCGGCCAGCAGCAGCCCCAGGTCGCTCGGGTTGATGGGTGCCGCCTCGATCCGCACCAGCACCTCACCCGGCCCGGGGCGAGGGACGTCGACCGTGGCGAGCGACAGCTCGAGCACCCCGTCGGCGGTGACGAGCGAGCGGATCTGGCGCATGGTGGTGGGTGTGCTCATGTGGGGCTCCTCGGGTGGACCGGTTCAGAGTTGGGCAGCGGCGCGATCGATGAGCCGCTGCAGGTGCAGGCCCCGATGGACGTCGAGCGGATGGCTCTCGCGGCGACCGATGCAGTCGACGAACTCGTCGACGATGCGTCGCATCGCGGTCGCGAACTCGACGCGGGCCTGATCCGCCGCGAACGCCGCCGCGTCGAAGCCGATGCCGCCGTCGAGACCGAGCACCTCGACCGCGAGGCCACCCGGCTGGTTCGAGGTCGCCGACAGCGCTGCCTGGCTGAGACGGCCACCGTCGTGCTCACACTCGAGCAGCACGAGCCGGTGCGCGTCGCCCCGCGCGCGGATGTCGACGATGGGACCGATCGCCGCGTCGAGCGCGTCGAGCACGTGCGGGCCGAGGTCGAGCAGGCCTCCCTGCGCGAGCCGCCACGGCGTCGCGAAGTAGGTACCGGGCACGCAGCCGTTGCCGAAGAACGAGGCTCGCCCGCCGTACCCGTCGAACGACGCGGCCTCGGCGAGGAAGCTCCGCATCGAGTCGTAGTAGCGGTTCGTCAGGATCACCTGCGACGGCACGCCGGCCTCGTCGATCGCCGCCGCCAACTCGGTGGCCTGTCCGGTGTCGAGACCGACCGGCTTGTCGAGCAACACCGCCACCCCGGCGCGCGCCGCGCGCGCCGCGAGCGTCGCCTGCACGTCGGGCGGCAGGCTGAACACGACGCCGTCGCACGTGGCGAACAGCTCGTCGAGGTCGTCGACGACGGCGACGCCGTGCGCCGAGGCCACCTCCTGCGCGGCCTCCGGCCGGCGCGCCCACACGCCGGCGAACGTGGCGGCGCCGCTGGCGGCGAGCATGGGGCCGGTGAACATCCGGGCCCACGGGCCGGCGCCGACCAGGCCGAGTCGGGGCGTGTCCCGCGAGGTGTCGTCCATCGCCTCACTCTGTCACGATCGCGACGGCGCGTGCGCCGCCGGGCGACCATGGCGGATACGGTTCACCCAGCGCGTCGCACGGGGGTCGACGCCCGATCCCGGAGGTCGTGACGTGAGCACCGGCGCATCTGCCGCACCCGGCACCCCGTCGTGGTACGACCTCGTCCGCGAGGACGTCGTCGATCCCGACCTGCCGATCATCGATCCGCATCACCACCTGTGGCCCGACGGCGAAGGGATGCACTACGGGATCGCGGACCTCCGGCGCGACGCGCACGACGGCCACCTCGTCGAGCAGACCGTGTTCGTCGAGTGCCGAGCCGCGTATCGCGCCGACGGCGACCCCGAGCTGGCCCCCGTCGGTGAGACCGAGTTCGTCGCCGCCGAGGCCGAACACGATCCCGACCAGCTGATCGCCGGCATCGTCGCCCACGCCGACCTGCGATCGGATCGCCTCGACGAGGTGCTCGACGCGCACGTCGCCGCGGGCCGAGGCCGCTTCCGAGGCATCCGCCACGCACTGTCGTGTGCCATGCATCCGGAGACGCTGAAAATCCCGGGGCGGGCGCCGAAGGACCTCCACCTCGACCCTGCGTTCCGGCGTGGCGTCGCACGGCTGGGCGAACGGGGTCTCACCTACGACACCTGGCACTACCACCACCAGAACCGCGACTTCCTCGAGCTCGCCCGGGCGGTGCCGGGCACGACGATGGTGCTCGACCACTTCGGCACGCCGCTCGGCGTCGGCCCGTTCGCCGGGCGGCGCGACGAGATCTTCGAGTCGTGGGCGGCCGACATCGCCGAGATCGCGCGGTGCGAGCACGTGGTCGCGAAGCTGGGCGGCCTCGCCATGCCCGACAACGGTTTCGGCTGGCATGCGGCCGAGCGCCCGGCGACATCGGACGAGGTGGTCGCGGCGCAGTCGCGCTACTACCTCCACACCATCGAGTGCTTCGGGCCGGAGCGCTGCATGTTCGAGTCGAACTTCCCCGTCGATCGACTCTCGCTCGGCGCCCGCACCGTGTGGAACGCGTTCAAGAAGATGACCGCCGGGTTCGATCCTGCCGAACGGGCCCAGATGTTCGCGGGCACCGCGCGTCGGGTCTACCGGCTGGGCTGACCGCCGAGCGCGGCGATGGTCGCGTCGATCCGCCGGAGCAGCAGCGACGAACCCTGCTCCGCTGCGAGCGCTCGCGCGGCCCGAGCGACGTCGAGCGCCGCTTCCACGTCGCCGGTGACGGACAGCGCCAGCGCCCGGATCCGCATGGTCTCGGGCATCCACCAGAGTTCGTGGCGCGGGCGTGCGTCGTGCTCCGCGGCGTCGAGCATCGCGAACACCCGCTCGTCACCGAGGTCGAGACACACCTCGGCGGCCAACGTCTGCAGGGTCGGACGCAGCGACCGTTCCTCGGTGCGCAGGTACTGCTCGAGCCCTGCGAACACCAGCGACGCACCCGACGGGTCGCCCGTCTTCACCCGGCACCAGCCGATCAGCACGTCGCTCGCCACACCTTGGCCCTCGAGAAAGCCGAACTCGTCGGTGTGACCCCGGCGACCGAGGAACCCGAGTGCACGTTCGGGCTCGGCGAGCACCACCTCGATCAGACCGCTCGTGAACGCGAACGCGCCCTTGGCCGCCTCGTCCACCTCCGCCCGCTGGGCGAGCCATGCCCGCAGCCGTCGGTGCGCGAGCTCGCGGGCTTCGTCGGGACGATCGCGCAACGCCATGGTGATCGCCCCGACGAGTGGCAGCAGCACGATCGGGACGTGCACAGGGGCGACATCGGCATCGTGCGGGCCGAGCGCGGCGAGCGCGATCCGCACATGCCGTTCGGCGTCGTCGAGACGCCCCACGAGCATCTCGTACGACGCCACCATGTAGGCCGCGATCACCTGCGCCTGCGGATCGGCGGTGCGTGCCAGCAACGCTGCGGCGCCGTGGTAGAGCCGGCTCACCTCGCCGTCGACCAGATCGGTCGATTCGTCGATGTCCCACTCGAGGAACCCGGCCAGAGCCGTCGCCGCGTCGCTGCCGGTCGTCTCACCGTGGCGGCGAACCCGGTCGGTCACCTGCGCGAACACCACCGGATCCTGTCGCCGCACGGCCGCGCCGATGAGTGCCTCGAGCGCTTCCAACTCGGCGAGGGCCAGTTCGGCGGTGCGCGGCACGCCGTCGAGCACCGACAGTGCTCGTTCGACGAACCACTCCGCCGTGTCGAGCGCGTTGCGCCACCGGGCGACGTCGGATGCCCGTACCGCGGCTCGCGCCACCGTCACGGGATCGGCGAACGACGAGGCGGCGAGACGATGGTGCGCGATCGGCTCGGCGACATCGGCCGCGTCGCCGTGTACGGCCGACATCGCGTCGGCCGCCCGCTGGTGCAGACGGGCGAGCCGCAGCGCGGGGAGCCCGGCGAGCACGGCGTCGCGTACCAGTGCATGTGCGAAACGGAAGCCCTGAGGCTCGGGGACGAGGATTCGCGTGACGATGGCCGCGTCGAGCGCGTCGAGGCATGCGTCGGGATCCCGTTCGCTGGCGGCCATCACGGTGCGGGCCGAGCACCGCTCGCCGAGCACGGCGGCCACCTCGAGCTCGGCCATCGCATGGTCGGGCAACGCGGCGAGCCGTGACCGTACGACGTCGCGGATGGCCGCCGGCACCTCGCGGCCGGCATCGATCCCGCGCTCGCCGGCGAGGCGTGCCAGTTCGGTGACGAACAGCGGATTGCCCCCGGCGCGTGCGTGGACGCGAGCGGCCACGTCGTCGCTGGGGACGACCCCGGTGGTGAGCGCGATCAGCTCGCCGACCGCCGAGGGATCGAGCGGTTCCATCCGCACACGTGTGACGGCCCGTGCCGCCCGGTGCAGACCGGCCATCGCCGCGCCGACGAGCGAACCCGGCTCCGATTCGGGCGGCCGTGTGGCCGTCACGACCAGCACCCCGCCTCGATCGAGCTGCGTCAACACCACCCGCAGCAAGTCGAGCGTGGCGCCGTCGGCCCAGTGCAGGTCGTCGACGTGCACCACGCACCCGGCACGGCCCGGTCGGTGGGCGACGTGGTCGAGCAGTTCGACGAAGTGCGCGGCCACCTCCACCGGCTTGAGCGCGACCTCCTGCCCGCTGGCCAGTCGACGCCACGTGGCCTGCGGACCACCCGACCGGTCGATGTCGTGTGCAGCCTCGTGTGCGGTCTCGTGTGCGATGTCGTGTGCAGCGTCGTGTGCGGTCTCGTGTGCGGTCTCGGCGAGGAGATCGCGGGCGATCTCGATGAAGGGCCACAACGTCGGCGCGAGACCGGGTTCGAGGCAGCGACCGGTGACGGTGTGCCATCCGAGCTGCCGGGCGGACGCGAGGAAGGCGTCGGCGAGCGTGCTCTTGCCGATGCCCGGTTCACCCTCCACCACCACCAGAGCGGGCACCGTGACGGCGGCGTCGAGCGCGCTGGTGAGCGCCGCCCACTCGTGGGGCCGGCCCACCAGGCTCGGCGCCGCGGGCACCACGACGTCGGGTTGCCGGGGGGCGGCCGCCGATGGTGACGGCGACGCCGCGAGGACCAGCGTGGGATCGTGCACGAGGATCCGCTGCTCGAGGTCGCGGAGCTCGGGACCGAGGTCGAGTCCGAGCTCGTCGGCGAGCACCTCACGTGCGCGTGACACCGCTCGCAGCGCGTCCGCCTGACGGCTCGACCGGTAGTACGCGAGCGCGAGCAGCGCCCACAGCCGCTCGTGCAGCGGCTGCGCCTCGACGGCGGCCTGGAGCTGGGGGATCACCTCCTGGTGCCGTCCGAGAGCGAGGAGCGCGTCGAAACGCTCGGCGAGCGCGGCGTTGCGCTCGTCCTCGAGCCGGACGACCACCGGTCGCACCAGGTCGTCGTTGCCGATGCCGGCGAGCGCCGGACCGCGCCACAGCCCGAGCGCCTCGTCGAGGACGTCGACGGCGCGGGCGTGGTCGGCGTCGGCAGCGGCACGTCGAGCGGCGGCGAGCAGCTGGCGGAACCGGTGGACGTCGACCTGCTCGGGCGACACCCGCAGCACGTAGCCGGGCGCTTCGGACACGAGCACCTCGGGTGGCGCGCCGGTGGCCCGACGCGGTTCGATCGCACGGCGCAGGCGTGACACGTAGCTCTGCAGCGTGCCGAGTGGCGTGCGCGGCGGCTCGTCGCCCCACAGCCGGTCGATGAGCCGCTCGACCGACACCACGTGTCCTGCGTCGAGCGCCAGGTGGGCGACGACGGCCCGCTGCTGTGGTCCCCCGAGATCGAGCGATGCGCCGTCGAGACGCACGTCGATCGGTCCGAGGAGGTGCACCGTGAGCACCCGGGCAGGTCTACCACACGGGTCGTCGTGCCAGGCCGGGCACGCTGTCACCCGAACGCGAGGATCGCCGAGCTCGGCGAGTGTCACGAGCCGTGCCCGCCCAGGGTGCGCTGGATCTGCTCCAGCACCGCCTGGTCGGGCTGTGGCGCCACCGTGGCCGAGGTCGATCGGCGCGTCGCCGAGAGTGCCTGGTCGAGATGGCTGCGGCCGATCATCGGGGTGTGGCAGGCGGCGATCACCGAGGCACCGAGCGCCTGCACCCGATCGACGCACGCCTGGAATCGGGTCTCGTCCACCATCGTGAGCCACGGCGCGACGTACTGGTTGAACATCAACATGCCCTCGTCCCAGAACATCGGGTCGAGCGCTGCCACGTCGCGGACCGGGACGGGCATCGGCGTCGAGAAGGCATCCGATGCCCAGTACACGCCGGTGGTGGGGTCGAACAGGCCGCGGGTGGTGGGCGAGTCGTACACCGGCGGGCGCATCGCCACGAGCGTGCGATCGCCGAGGTCGAGGCGTTCGCCGTCGCCGAGCCAACGCTGACGCAGCGGCGACACCGCGAGCGACGCGCCCATGCGCTCCATGAGGAACCAGTTGCCGACGAGGGTGGCGTTCGGGGCCAGGTCCATCAGCTCGTTCACGTTGCCCGTGTGGTCGATGTCGTCGTGGCTGACGAAGACCCAGCGGATGTCCTCCGGCTCGACGATCGAGAAGAGGTCGGCGAAGAACTGCTCGCGGTGTTCGGGCATGCCGGTGTCCACCACGATCGGCTCGACCCCGCGGATCACCATGGCGTTGAGGGGCACGCACACCGGGGCGGTGCCCTCACCCTGGTGGTCGTGGAGGAGGTACGTCTCGCTGGCGAGCTTCGTCGGGGCGAGGTGGGTCTTGGGGGCGATGGTCGTGTGCATGGTGCACACCGTGCGTGAGCCGGCTTGCAGCGGTCTTGCAGCCGGCTGACCGCCGGCAGGCGCCATCGGGATGCGCACGGCCGGCGGGGCGCGGACCATGCTGACGGCCGTGCGCGTGGTCACCTGGAACGTCAACTCGATCCGCGCGCGCCAGGGTCGGGTGCTCGCCTGGCTCACCCGGCATCGCCCCGACGTCGTGCTGTTGCAGGAGACCAAGTGCACCGACGCGCTGTTCGCGAGCGAGGGCTACACCGACACCTACGAGGCGCTCGGCTACGAGGTGGCCTATCACGGTCGCGATCACTGGAACGGCGTGGCGATCCTCAGCCGGGTCGGACTCACCGACGTCGCCCGCGGGTTCCCCGGCACGAACCGGCCGCCGTACGACGAGGCTCGGGTGATCGCGGCGACGTGCGGCGGCCTGCGCGTGTGGTCGGTCTACGCCCCCAACGGCCGTGAGCTCGACGATCCGCACTACCTGTACAAGCTCGTGTGGTTCGAGCGTCTGCGCGGCGCCATCGCCGCCGACCGCTCCGGGACACCGACGTTGCTCGCCGGCGATCTGAACGTCGCGCCCACCGACGCCGACATCTACGACCCAGCTCGCTGGCGGCGTCGGACCCATGCGAGCCCACCCGAACGCGCCGCCGTCGAGGCGCTGATCGACCTCGGCCTCGTCGACGTCACCCGTGTCGCACACCCCCACCACCCCGACCGGCCGGGACGAGGCCCGTTCACCTGGTGGAGCTACCGCCCCGGCCAGTTCGCAGCCGATCGGGGTCTCCGGATCGACCTCGCGCTCGTCGACGCACGAGTGGCGTCGTCGGTGCGGGACGTGTGGATCGATCGAGACGAACGGGCGGCCGGCGTCGCGAGCGACCACGCCCCGGTGGTGGTGGATCTCAGCCTGCCGGCGGCGGACCGAGCACCAGGTCGCGGGTGACGACCGCCTGGTACAACACCGCAGGTGACGTGTCGTCGGCGAAGGTGACGGTGACCACGACGAGGTCGCCCTCGACCTCGACCTCCCACGCCTCGAATCGTTCCGACCACGGTCGGTTCGTCACGAACGACGCACCGTCGAGTCGTTCCTCCACGAGTGGCTCGCCGCGCTCACCGCCGTCCGGGAACCGGTAGATCAGCACGCCGCGGGCGGGATCGTCCTCGGTGGCACCGAGTTGAGCGACCGCCATCGTGTCCGTCGGACCGTCGGTGTCAGCTGCCTCGGCCATCACGTAGGCGGCGTACACGCCGAGTTCGTCCAGCGCACCGACCACCTCGGCCAGCCCCTCGTCGTCGAGCAGGGAACCTGCGTCGTCTTCGGCCCACGCACGAAGCTCGTCGGCGTCCGGTGCCTCGCCGAGCAGGGTGTCGCGTGCCGCGAAGTGCAGAGGCGCGCCGAGCGGGCGCGCCGCCGTGCGCTCGGCCGGGTTCACCGAGAAGTCGTCGCCGTCCCCGGCGGTCGACACCCCGTCGTCGGCGCTGCCGAGCGCGGCGGTGACGTCGTCGTGGTCGATCCCGCGGTACACGGCGAAGCGCGCGGGAGGGGTCTGCAGCTCGGCGAACGCCGCGACGTCGAGGATCGACCAGCCGAGCTCGTCGTCCACCTCACCGGTGAGCGCGAGCGACCGTGCGGTGTCACCCGGCCACGGGACGGCGACGTCGGCGTCGGGTCCGCTCACCGCCATGCCCCACTCGAGCAACTGGTCCTCGTCGCCGGGTCGATCGGGACGCTCCTCCCCCGCCAGCTCGGTGGCGACGTCGAGATCGGCGTACGCGACCCAGATCGCATCCTCGCGGTCTCGAGCCGGCAGCGCCCCGACGAGGTCGACGATGCCGGGGCCACCGACCTGGTCGTCGTCGCCGCCACATGCGGCGACCAAAAGGGCGGCGGCGACGGCGCAGGCGACGATCCGAGCGGGCCGGGAGCGAAGGCGCGAGCTCATCGACACAGTGTTGCCGATCGGCGAACGGACGATCGGCAAACGGGCGATCGGCGAACGGGCGATTGGTTGCGCCGTCATCTGCAAGCCGTCGGCCAGTGGCCTGCAAGCCGCCGCGCGCAGGCTGCTGTCGTCCGAACGACCCGAGGTTCCACCATGCACACGCTCCACGTCCGCACCGCCGCCATGGCCTTCGCCGCCGGCACCATCGCACTGTCGGGGTGCAGTTCCCCCGATCGCGGTCCGGTCGCCCGGTCGTCGCAGGACATGTCGTCCGGCGCCTCGATCGTGCCCACCGACACGGTCGTGGACACGACGGCGACGCCGGCGTCGGAGGTCGATGCGCGCACCTTGCGTGACGATCTCCTCCGGCTGGCAGCGTCGGCCCCGTTCGGCCGATCGGGCTGGGCGGCCGACACGACGATCGTCGAGACCTGGCTCGAGACGTACCCGACCCTGCAGCGCACGCTCCTCGACGATCAGCTCGCCGACCCGGCGACGGTCTCGTCGTCGAGCGCGTTCTTGATCGACGACACTACGGGAGCCGGCGACCAGTCGTTCGCCTGGGCGGTCGTCGACGCCGGCGGCACCTGTGCCGGTGCCGTGGTCATCATCCCGGGTGAACCCGACGGCTCGGTGAGCGACGCCGATGTGCCGACCCGGTTCGTCCCGGTGGACGAACTGCGCACCTGCTCGGCCCGTGGCGCGATCGACGCGCTGACCGAGGCCTGAGCAGCCCTGACGCGCGACCGGGGGCGGACGGTCACCCGTCCGCCCCCGGTGCATCGTGTGGTCGTCCCGTGTCGGCGACGGTGCGCGACCGCCCCGGCTCAGGCTCAGGCGACGCGCTCTGCCGACGCGACCTCGGTCGGCGCGGTGGAGGCCGTCGGCCCCGCCGGTCGAGTCGTCGGATGCGTCGGGCGTCGCGTCGTCCGCGAGGTGCGCGACGCGCTGGCACGCGCCTTCGGCTTGGTCACCGTGCGCGGCGCAGCGGTGGTCGTGCGGCCGGCATGCGGCCGCGCGGCGTCGTGCCGCTCGGCCGGGTGGACGGTGTCCATCTTCACCAGCATCGGCTCCATCGCCTTCACCATCGAGCGGACGAACTCGGTCTGCTCGTCCACCAGTCGACGGCGGAACGTCAGCCCGTCGTCCACCAGGTCGTGCACCTTCGGCATGCTCGCGAGGCGGGCAGGCCGCTCCGGCACGTAGTCGGCCATCCGACCGGCCATCCGCGCCGTCGTGCGCACCACGGGTGTCTCGAGCCGCTCCATGAAGGTGAACCAGCGCTCCTGCCAGTCCTTCGTGATCGGCGTGCGTCTCGTGCTCATGGCACCTCCCGTTGTCGAGGGCCGGGCACCCGGGCGTCCGGCCCGCGATCATCCTGCACCCATTCGCTTGCAAGAGCAAGCAGTTCGCGGGTGACACCCGTCGCTCAGTGCATCGCACCGCCGAGGGACCGTCGTCCGGTGGTCGTCGAATGCGGGAGCGAGCGGCCAGCACGAGGCATCCCCAGCGTGCGCGCCGACGCAGGCGTTGCCGAGCCGGATCGATCGAGGTCGTCATCCGGTGCCTCGCCGCATCCCGTCGGCGTCGTACACCACGGTCTCGTCCGCGCGCTCGTTGGTGAGAGCACCTCGACATCACCGCGGCCGGGAACGCCGACGGCCCGGCGCCGGTGCGTCCGGGGGACGACGCACGGCACCGGGCCGGACTCGGTGGGAGTCGGTTGTGGAATCGCTGATCAGGGGAGGATCATGCGACGACGTTGAACGTGCGGAGGACCTCGTCGAGCGCAACCAGGTCGGCCTCGGTGACCACCTGCACGATCACCAGCACGGCGTAGGCGCCGTCGGGCGGGAAGGCCGCCACCACGATCGAGCTGGCGCCGGTGCCGCCACAGTTGCGATAGGTGTCGAACGATCCGACGAAGTAGCCGTCGTCGTACGCCTGGCGCCCCTCGAACGTGCAGTCGGTGCTCGCCGCGAGGTCGAGCAGTTCGTCGGGCGAGTACCCGACGAGTGCCTGGCTGGCGACGAACTGCACGCCGGGCACGTCCCAGCGGCTGTTGTACTCGGCGACGCTGCTGCTCGCGATGATCGACGGTGACGACACGCCGTCGATGTCGATCGGCGCGCCGTCGACGTCGGCCCACGCCGTCGGCACCGACACGGTGAGCACGCCGCTCACATCGGTCACCGTCACGTAGTCGGTGTACGCCGCGCCGGCGTCAGGGGTCTCGATCTCCTCGGCGAAGCTGAACGCCGTGGTGAGCTGATCGCCGTTGAACTGACCGGTCAGCACCTCTTCGGTCGCATACCGGAGCACCTCCACCGACAGCACGTCACCAGGGCTGTGGGTGCGCATCACGTCGCAGTAGTCGGACATGGTGCCGTCGAGGCCGACGGTGACACCCTCGAGGCGGGTGACGATGTCGCCGGGCATGATCCCGGCCACGTCGGCCGGTGAGCCCGACGTGATGCCCGACACCCAGAGGCCAGAGATCGAGCCGTCCTCGCTGCGCACGATCTGGCCGTTGATGCCGAGCGAGTCGACATCGCGGCCAGCACGCAGTTGCTCGATGATCGGCTGGGCGTCGCTCGCCTCGATCGCGAAGAACTGATCGGTGTTGGTGCGACTGCCGCCCGCGTAGTTGATCGCGACGATCCGGCCGTCGGCGCTCACCAGCGGCCCACCGGAGTTGCCCGGCTGGGTGTTGGCGTCGTGTTCGATCACGTGATCGACCGAGGCCCAGTTGGTCTCGCCGTCGGCGTCGGCCTTCGACACGATGCCGCGGGTGAGGGTGAACTCGGGGTCGCCGAGCGGGAAGCCGGCGGCGTACACCTCGAGGCCGGGCTGGACCGAGCCGTCGAACCAGGACAGCGACGGCAGTGGATCACCGTCGATGTCGATCACGGCGAGGTCGGAGCACTCGGACACGCCGAGGATCTTCGCGTTGCGCGGCTTGTCCTCGCCCTGGACGAACACCTGGATGAGGCCGGCTCCACCGACCACGTGGTGGTTGGTGATGGCGATGCCGCTCGGATCGATCACGAAGCCCGAGCCACGGCCGGCGGCTTCGTACACGCCGAACTCCGGGTCGACGAACGTGCCCTGGCCGACGATCTGGATCGTGGCGCTGCGCACGGTGTCGAGTCCATCGGCGGGCGTGGTGGTGGTGGGCGCAGCCACCGTGGTGGCGGGCTGGTCGGGCAGGGTGACGCCGGGGTTGCTCGTGGTGGGCTCGTCGGCCGGGTCGATCGTGGTCGGTTCGTCGTCGCGGAGGTCCTTCGCATCGACGCCGCCGCCACATGCGGCAGCGAGGAGGGCGAGGCCGAGCAACGGGGCGACGGTGGCCGCGGTGCGACGACCGGTACGCCGGCCGGTACGACCGGAGGACGTGGAAGTGGTGTTGCGCCGGGCGGCGCGCCGCAGGGTGCGGTTCGGGTCCATGGTGTGGGGTGCTCCTGTGTGGGTTGTGATGGACCCCACGGTGCGCCCCGCCGCTTGACGCCGGCTTGGCGAATGCTTGCAGCCGGTGGCTCACCCGATCGGGACGACCAGCAGCGTGTCGGGACCCTCGGGGCCGCAGGTGTCGGGATCGTCGAGGTACACCTCGCGCAGCGGGCCGCGCACCGCGTACCCGTGGGTCCGCACCCAGTCGAGCAGCCATGTCCACGAAGGTCCGACGTCGTCGTACGCACCCCGATACCGCAGTGTGGCGGCACGCACCGGCTCGATGTCGCGCAACTCGGCGTCGCGTTGCGCTCCGTCGGTGCCGCCTGGGCCGGGGTGGGCGCGACCGGCCGTGAGCCCGACCGGTACGCACAGCTCGAAACGGAACTCCCCGGCGGGCATCTCGGGATACCGGGCGAACGGCGGACCGACGACCGCCACGGCTGCCGCGTCGACCCCGCCGAACAGGCGCTCGAATGCATGCTGCATCGCCTCGCCGATCGTGGTGGGAGTCGCCACCTGGTCGACGGCCATCACGTGCAGCGCCGGCACGTTGGTGACGACGACGTCGAGATCGGCGTCGGGGTGGATGTGGTGGCGAGCGGATGCCATGAGACGACCTCCTCGTTGAGATCGATTCCATGGTCGCGCCGGGACGGACGGACACCAGGGCCGATGGGCCCGCTGCAAGCCGTCGCCAAGCGACCTGCAAGGCGCGAGCTGGACGCTGTCGACATGCAACCCCGTCATCACCTCACCCACCGCACTCGTCCCACCGTTCGTTGGGCAGCGGCCCTCGCCCTCGGCACCACACTCCTCCTCGGCGCCTGCAGCGACGACACCGCGACCGACACTGCGACCGACACCGACACGCCTGTCACCGCCGCAGCCGACTCGCCCGATGCGCCCGACACCGGAGGCGACGCGTCCGGGATCGAGCCCGCCGAACCCTGCGGTCTGCTCGACGCGGCCGCCGTCGACGGATGGCTCGGCACCTCCGGTGTCGCTGCGTCGACCGACACCAGCCTCGGCCTGATGGGCTGCCGGTGGGCCACGGCGCCGACCGACGTGCCCGCCCTGCTGCTCGGCTACGACGGGCTGATGGACTTCGCAGAGGTGCGCGACCAGGCGTGTGAGGGCGAGACCCCGATGCCGGTGCCGGCGGCCGGTCCCGACGCCGTCGCGTGCTTCGGTGCGGTCATCGCCCCGGCCGGCACGGGCGTGGTGATCGTCGACGTCGAGGACCACACCGGCACCTTCGACGAGTCGGCCCAGCTCGGCATCGCCGCCAACGCCGCCGCAGCCGCCGTCGCCTGATCGCTCGACGTCTGGGCGCCGACCGCGTCTCACCGCTGCTGGTCGGCGGCGAGCGGCGGCGCCCGGACGTCGGGGAGCCCGCGGAACGGGAGGGATTCGGCGATCTCGCGAATCATCCCAGCTCAGTGGGCACGTCAGCGCGAGATGACAGCGACCGCGGTAGCAACCGTCCGGATGACCGAGTGGGTTTCATGTCCGCTCATCATCCGTTGCCGTCGTTCGTCGGGGCCCGTGGTGGCTGGACGGTGACGACGAGATCCTTCAGGGCGCGAGCGCCCGGAGCGGGAGCGTGACGGTGCCGTCGTCGAGCGTGAGTATGGGGCCGGTGCCGGTCACCACCAGACGGAGGGCCGGTTCACCGACGACGTCGGTGTCGATCTGTGCCACGGCGTCGCGGAGCGACCTCGCTCCTGCGCTCATCTGGGGTCCGCCGAGCTTGACCTCGACGGCGGCCCAGCGACCATCGGGGAGGGTGATGATCGCGTCGATCTCCTTGCCGTTGGAGTCGCGATAGTGGCGGACCTCGCCGCCCAAGGCGCTGGCGTACACCGCGAGGTCGTGCACGACGGCGCTCTCGAACAACAGCCCGAGGGTCGTCAGGTCACCTCGCAACTGGCGGGCACCGGCACCGAGCGCAGCGGCCGCGAGAGCTGGATCGACGAGGTGGAGCTTCGCCGCGGTGCGGAGCCGCGCCCGTGAGCGAAGGGCGGGACTCCATGGCTGCTGTGCTTCGACGACGAACATCCGCTCGAGGAGCCCGACGTAGGTGCTGATCGTCTCGGCGTTGATCGATGGCGCGACGGCGCGCACATCGGCGGTGAGCGTAGTGAACGCGACCTCGGATGCGACGGAGCGAGCGATGGCGACGATCAGCCGTCGGATCACGTCAGGGCCGTGGCGGACATCGGCCAGCCGTTGGATGTCGGCGCGCCCGACCTCGTCGAGGTACGCGCGCAGACTCGTGGCCGACTGGTCCGGGTCGAGATCGACCAGCGCTGGGAACCCCGGTCGCAGCACACCGTCGACGACGTCGTCGAGATCGGGCGCGGCGTCAAGGTTCGGTGTCGGCGTGGCACCCTCGAAGAGGTCGCCCAGGCTCAGCGACGTCGACGCGGGCGGGAGCTTCTCCCACCACGACATGGTCCGTTGACGCAGTCGAAGAAACCGGCCGGCGCCCGTATGTCTCGTGATGTCGTCAGCGGGCAACGCCGATCCCGTGAGGATGAAGCGCCCTCGCTCCGGTGATGCGTCGACGGCTCGTCGGACGAGGTTCCACAGCTCGGGCGACAACTGCCACTCGTCGAGCAAACGCGGGGCTCCGCCTTCCAAGACAGAGCGCGGTGCGACGTCGAGGATCTGCCGCGTCTCGGGATCGTCGAGCAAGGCGTACGACGACGCGGCGTTGAGGGCGGTCATCGTCTTGCCCGTCGCCCGAGCACCCTCGATCACCACTGCGCCCGAGATCGCCAGCGCCCGCTGGAGCGGCCCGTCGACCACGCGCGGCCGGTACCGCCGTCCCAGCACCTTGACCGTGTCCATGATTCGATGCTACCTCTATGCCGAGAGATGCAGCACTCGTAGGCCGATTCATGCAGGACCGCTGAACCGTTCTCTGCTCTACCTCCAAGCCGGAACCTGCAGCGCCGGGTCGGCGAGCCACACGGGCACAGGTTGGGCGTCAGCCCATGAGACATGCGTGTGCGGGCGGAGCTGACCCACGCAGAGCTGCCGATGTCGAACCGCGTCGCGGTAGCAACCGTGGTCGCAACGCAACCGGCGATCGAGCACCAAACATGAGGGCCAGGGCATATCGCACCAGCTCACAGGCATGTCGACAGGTCGGGGTTCGAACGGGCTCAGCGACAAATGACCCGGTCAGAGTCTACGCGGAACGGGAGGGATTCGAACCCCCGGGCCTTGTGAGCCGGCCGCTTTCAAGGCGGCTGCATTTGTCCGCTCTGCCACCGTTCCGGGCGACACGCTAGCGGTGCGGAGGTCGACGACCCGATGTGGGTCAGCCAAGGGCATCGGCGCCCGCCGCAGCGACCTCGGCGTCCTGCTCGGCCGAGCCGCCCGACACGCCGATCGCCCCCACGAGCTCACCGTTCGAGCGGATCGCGACCCCGCCACCGAAGATCGTGAGCCGTGGGGTGTGGGTGATGCCGTGCACCAGCGCCGGCTCGTCCCGGATGAGCCCCCACCAGGCCTCCGTCGGCAGGCCGTTGAACGACGCGACCGTCCACGCCTTGTTCGCCGCGATCTGCGCGCTTAGCCGTGGTGCGCCGTCCATCCGCGCCGTCAGGATCGGTTCGCCCGACGGGTCGGCGACGGTGACACAGGCCGCCAGTCCGATCGAGGTGGCGTGCGCCACGGCGGCGTCGAGGACGCGGCGGGCGGTGTCGAGCGAGATGGTGGACATCGGCAGCAGATCGGCCATGAGGCATCGGTACCAGGGACGACCGGCGCGGCGCGAGCCCGGCGTTCCGGCAGGCGGAACGCTCGTCGACGAGGTCGCTCAGGCCGAGAGCGCGGCCTTCACGAGCGCGGCGATCCGCGCACCGTCGGCCGACTGGCCGGCGCGTGCGCGCACGGCGTTCACCACCCGTCCCATCGCCTTCATGCCCGTCGCCCCGTCGGCGGCGGCCGCCGCCACCTCGTCGGCCACGATCGCCTGCAGCTCGTCGTCACTCAACGCCGCCGGGAGGTAGGCCTCGAGCACGGCGGCCTCGGCCCGCTCGCTCGCCACCTGCTCGGCCCGGCCGGCGCGCTCGAACGCATCCGCCGCCTCGTGATGCTTCTTCGCCTCGGCGGCGAGCACGGCGAGCACCTGGTCGTCACCGAGCTCGACCAGTTCGCTGCCGGCCGTCTCGGCCACCGACACCGCCGACAACGCCTGCCGCAGCGCCGACAGCGCCACCTCGTCACGCGCCTTCATCGCCGCGGTGAGCGCGGCCTTCAGCTCGTCCTTCACGCCCATGGCTCGTCACCCTCTCCGGATCTGCTGCTGCAACGATCGCACCCAGTCGTCCGCGTCGCGCCACCGGGCATCGGCGTTCTCGCGTGCCTCGGTCGCCTGGTCGCCGGCCGCGGGATACGACCCGAGGAACTTGACGCGGCCCTGCTTGGCCCGCAGCGAACGGATCGCGTCGGCGAGCAGCTCGTCGGCGATGTGTCCGTCGGCGTACACGATGAAGCAGTAGTCGCCGAGCCCACCGTCCTTGGTGGGCCGCGACAGCAAGTTCGACAGGTTGATCCGGCGTGCCGCGAACTCCTGCAGGATCGAGATCAGCGAGCCCGGCTCGTCGGCCCGCTGGTAGATGACGAGCGCGGTGCGGTCGTGACCGGTGGGCGCCGGGACGCCGTCGCGCGCCACCAGCACGAACCGGGTCTGGTTGCCCTGCTGGTCGTTGATGTTGTCGTCGAGGATGTCGAGGTCGTACAGCTCGGCCGACAGGCGCGGGGCCACCGCGGCGTGGCCGTGTCCCAGCTCGGCGGCGAGTCGGGCACCCTCGGCCGTCGAGTTGGCGGCGCGCACCTCGGCGTGGCTGAGGCGGTTGCGCAAGAACGTGTGGCACTGCGCCGTGGCGATCGGGATCGACAGCACCACCTTCACGTCGTCGATCGTGGTGCCCTTCGGTGCCATGAGGCAGTGCTCGATGTCGAGCACCACCTCGCGCTGGATGAGCAGGTCGTGGTTGAACGCCAACTCGTCCTGGCTGAGGTTGACCGCGCCCTCGATCGAGTTCTCGATCGCCACGAACCCGAGGTCGACCTCGCCGTGCTCGACGGCGTCGAGGACGTCGGGCATCGTGCGGAACAGCACGAACTCACCGGCGGCGAGATCCGGCTGCGTCTTCAGCGCCTGCTCGGTGTTGGTGCCGAGCGGGCCGAGGAACCCGATGCGTGTCATGGCCGACAGGCTACGGGCGTCACCCGGGCGTCCCGGTGTGCTTTCCCGGACACCCGGGATGCCGGTCCCTTCCGCCCGGGCCATCGTGCGTGCACGCGAGGCCGGCCTCGGCGGTGCGGGCGGTCCCGGAGGTGGGGCGGTGAGGGTGGCCTGCCGCGCTGAGGCGCCGAGCCGCCAGAATGGCCGGGTGGACGAGGCGCGGCTCCGGCAGTTGATCGACGACCTCCGCGACGGCGCCACCTCGCCCGACGAGGCGGTCGCCGAACTGCGGCGGCTGCCCTTCGCCGACGTCGGCGACGCCCTGGTCGACCATCATCGGGCGCTGCGCCAAGGGCTGCCCGAGGCGGTCTACGGGCCCGGCAAGAGCCCCGACCAGTGTGTGCGCATCGTGGCCGAACTGCTCGCACACGACACCGGACCCGTGCTGCTCACCCGCACCACCGAGGCCCAACGGCTGGCGGTGCTCACCGAGCACCCGGGCGGCGTGGTCGGATCGGGCTCGGTGGCCTGGCGGCTGCCCGAGCCGTTCCGGCCGTACCGGGTGCTGGCCGTGAGCGCCGGCACCGCCGACGTCCCCGTGCTCGACGAGGTGGTGTTCACCCTGCGCGCCTACGGCTTCGCGCCTGATCGGCTGAGCGACATCGGGGTGGCCGGCCTGCACCGTGTGCTCGCCCATCTCGACCGGATCACGGGCGCCGACGCCGTCGTGGTGGTGGCCGGCATGGAGGGGGCGCTCGCGAGCGTGATCGGCGGGCTCACCGCGGTGCCGGTGGTGGCGGTGCCCACCAGCGTGGGCTACGGCGCCGGCCTCGACGGGGTGACCGCGCTGCTCGCGATGCACGCGTCGTGTGCGAGTGGGGTGACGGTGGTGGGCATCGACAACGGCTTCGGCGCGGCCTGCGCCGTGGCCCGCATGCTGCGAGTACCGGCATGACCCGCACGGCGTGGTTCCACTGCTTCGCCGGCACCGCGGGCGACATGACGCTCGGCGCGCTCGTGCACGCCGGCGCCGACCCCGTGACGGTGATGGCGATGGTGGCGGCGGTGCCGGTGGACGGCTACGCGCTCACCTTCGAGCCGGTGCTGCGCTGTGGCATCGCCGCCACCCACGCCGTCGTCGCGATCGACGACCACCACGACCACCACGACCACCACGACCACCAGCACGCGCCGCATCGGCCGTACCGCGTGATCCGCGAGCTGCTCGAGGCCGCCGATCTCCCCGAGCGGGTGCGTCAGCGGGCCCAGCGCACGTTCCGGGTGCTCGCCGAGTCGGAAGCGCGCATGCACCGCACCGACCCCGACGACGTCGAGTTCCACGAGGTCGGTGGTGTCGACGCGATCGTCGACGTGGTGGGTTCGTGCGCGGCGCTCGAGGTGCTCGGCATCGACCGCGTCGTGTGCAGCCCGATCACCCTCGGCCAGGGGCGTGTGCGTGCCGCCCACGGCGAGCTGCCCAACCCGGCGCCGGCCGTCGTCGACCTGCTCGCCACCCGTCGGGTGCCGAGTCGGGGCATCGACGACCACCGCGAACTCGCCACGCCCACCGGTGTCGCACTCATGGTGGCGCTCGCCGACGAGTTCGCCCCGATGCCGCCGATGCAGGTGTCGAGCGTCGGCTACGGCGCAGGCAGCCGCGACGTGCCCGGCCGGCCCAACGTCGTGCAGGTGGTGATCGGCGACGAGCTCCGGAGCTCGCCGGGGCCGGGTCAGCCCGTCGAGCTGCTCGAGTGCAACGTCGACGACGTCACCGGCGAGGTGGTGGCCCACACCATCGCCCGCCTGCTCGACGCCGGCGCCCACGACGCGTGGGCCAGCCCGATCGTGATGAAGAAGGGGCGGCCGGCGTTCACCGTGCACGCCCTGTGCGACGAGTCGGTGATCGACGTGGTGCGCGACGTGATGGTGGCCGAGACCGGCACGCTCGGGGTGCGCGGCGCCACCATGCGCCGCTGGCCGCAACAGCGCGCCGCCGACGTCGTCGCCGTCGACGGGCACCCGGTCCGGCTGAAACGAGCCGCCGGGCGGGTGAAGGTCGAACACGACGACGCCGCAGCCGCAGCCGCCGCACTGGGGCTGCCCCTGCGGGTGGTGATGGAACGGGCGATCTCGATCGCGACCGGCGGCTGAGCCACCGAGTCGCGCCGTGGCGTCAGCCGAGCGCCGAAGCGACGAACTCGGCGATGCCCTCCTGGCCGAGCTCACCCGAGATCCGACCGAGCACCGTGCCGTCGGTGCCGATGATCGCGCTGAACGGGAAGCCCGACACACCGAAGGCCAACGCGGCGTCGCTGGTCGGGCTGTCGGCGAGCACGGGCCACGTCCAGCCCATCTCGTCGTAGATCCACGTCGACGGTGGGTAGTGCGCCTGCCCCGGGGTGACCGCCGTGGTGACCGCGATCACCTGCAGGTCGGCCGGCACCTCGCCGCTGTCGCGCCAGGCGTTCAGTTCGGGCACCTCGCGATTGCAGTGCGGGCACCAGTGGGCGAGGAACACCAGCATCACCGGTCCCGTCGACGGGTCGACGGTGATCGGGGTGCCATCGAAGGAGTAGCCCGACAACGTCGGCGCCGGCTGGCCGACGGCCGGGTCGGGGCCGCTCGAGGGCAGGTCGACCAGGGTGCTCGACACCGTGACGGGCCAGGTCTCCGCGAACTGACCGGTGCCGGTGGACGCCGTGGTGTCGGGCGCGGACCCCGTCGGCTCCGTCGGCTCCGTCGGCTCCGTCGGCTCCGTCGGCTCCGTCGGCTCCGTCGGCTCGGCGTCGTCGTCGGTGCCGGCGGTGTCGTCGGATGCACCGCTGTCGTCGTCGATGGTGCCGACCGTCACCTCGTCGTCGCCGTCGTCGCCGCCGACGGTGAGCACGGCGAGCCCGGCGAGCAGCACCACCACGGCACCGATCGCCACCCACAGCCACAACAGGTTCGGCTTCGACCGGGCGGGACCGCCGGAAGTGGGACCGGGGTCAGTGAGCGGCGTCGATCCCCGGGGCGGAGGAGGCATGGGCGGAGGTGGTGTCGACATCGAGGTCCTCATCGTCGGGATCGGAGTACGGGGTGGACGCATCGTCCGACGGGACGACGGTCATCAGCGCGAGCACGGCGGCGAAGCCGCACATGGCCGAGAACGACAGTGTGACGAAGCCGAACTCGCGGTACCACGGCACGGAGCACGGCACCGAGATCGCGCACGAGTCGGTCTCGAGCTGCGGGTACCACTCGACCAGGTAGTGGTAGATCGACACGCAGATGCCGAGCCCCGCGAGCGGGATCGCGTATCGGCGCACACCAGGGTCGCGACGCACCGCGCCGACGAAGGTGACCACGGCCAGGCTGAACATGAAGATCCGCTGGAACCAGCACAACCGGCACGGGGTGAACTCCTGGATCTCGCTGAAGTACAGGCTGCCGGCGGTGGCCGTGCCGGTGACCAGGAAGGCCAGCCAACGGCTCGCCGGCGCGAGCATCGCGAGCGTGGGTCGGCCACCGGGCACCAGACGCAGCACCACCAGCCCGATCGCGCCCGCACCGGCCAGCAGGGCCAGCAGGGAGAAGAAGCGCTCGGCGGCGGACAGCGACATCGGCACATTCTGCCGCCCGGACGCCGCAGATGGCGCGCACCCGGCCGAGTGACGCGCGCGGCGGGCCGGGGCGCGCTGGCATGATGCGGAGGTGCAGAGTGAGCCCGGTTCCGTCGAGTTCCCGGTCGTCGTCGACGCGGACACCCTCCGAACGTTGCCCGACGCCCTCCTCGTCGACGTCCGCTGGTACCTCGACGGTCGGGACGGACGCGCCGCGTACGAGCAGGCGCACCTACCGGGCGCCGTGTGGGTCGACCTCGAGCACCAGCTCGCATCGGACGACGCACCTGCCACCGCCGGGCGTCATCCGTTCCCCGATCCCGACGCCTTCGCACGCGAGATGGGACGGCTCGGGATCGGCGACGACACCGTCGTGGTCGCCTACGACGACACCGGCGGCCTGACGGCCGGCCGTCTGGTCGTGATGTTGCGGATGCTCGGTCGGCGTGCCGCGATGCTCGACGGCGGGATCGCCGCATGGCTCGCGGCCGGCGGCGACGTCGAAGGTGGACGGGTCGAGCCCGTACCCGCCGCGTTCACCAGCCGTCCGTGGCCCGCCGACCGGCTCGCCGACGCCGACGAGACCGCAGCGCTCGCGGCCGGCGACGGTGTGGTGCTCGACGCACGAGCGCGAGAGCGATTCACCGGTGAGGTCACCCAGATCGATCCCAGGCCGGGCCATGTGCCCGGTGCCGTGAACGCCCCGTGGTCGGCGGTGCTCGGCGCCGACGGTCGGCTCCGACCGGTCGACGAACTCCGCGCCCACTTCGCCGCACTCGGCGTCGACGGCGAACGGCCGGCGGTCGCGTACTGCGGTTCCGGTGTCAGTGCCTGCGCGAACCTGATCGCGATGGAGCACGCCGGTGTCGGGCCGGCGCGCCTGTTCGTCGCGAGCTGGTCGGGCTGGTCCGCCGACCCCGAACGTCCAGCAGAGCTCGGCGCGTGAACGCCGCCGGTCCGCCGGTGGCCGCCTCGATCTCGGCCGATCGAGCATCGGTCACGACCGGGGTCGCGGCGATGCACGAGTTGCGCGCCACGCGACAGCGCCATCGCCTCGGCGACATCGAGTGGTTCGACGCCGCGTACAAGGTGTACGTCGTCGGACTGTTCGGCGGGATCGTGTTGCTCTGGTTGAGCGATCTCGTGGGGGACGAGGCGTTGAGCGCCGCACAAGCAGCGGATGTCGCCGCACACGGACCGGCCGTGCTCGGCATGGTGGCCGTGGTGGCGCTCGCGTTGGGCCTGCGCAGCGGATCGCAGGGCGGACCGCTTGCGTTGGAGGCCGCCGACGTCACCCATGTGCTGCTCGCCCCGATCGATCGCCGGGCGGCGCTGATGCGCCCCACCTTCCAGCGGGTGCGCAGCGCAGCGTTCGCCGGCGCGCTGGTGGCCGCCTGCCTGGCCCAACTCGCCGGCCGTCGACTTCCCGGCTCGCCGATCGCCTGGTTCGCCGCAGGTGCGCTGTTCGGCGGGATCGCTGCGCTCGTGTGGGTCGGCGGCGCCCTCGTCGCACACGCGTTGCACGTGCCGCTCGCCGCCAGCACGGTGGTCGCCGTCGTCGGCATCGGCTGGCAGGCCGCAGCCATCGGCACCGATGTCCCCGGCCCCGGCGACCTGCACGGCAGCCTCGGGCTCTGGGGATGGCGACAGCGCGGCGTCGACGTCGTCGCGATCGTCGTCACCGTCGCCCTCACGGTCACCGGCGTGGCACTGGTCGCTCGATCGTCGCTCGAGGCGCTCGTGCGTCGGAGCAGCCTGGTCGCGCAACTCCGGTTCGCCGTCACGATGCAGGACCTGCGCACCGTCGTCCTGCTGCGGCGACAGCTCGCGGCCGAACACACCCGTGCGCGTCCGTGGGTGCGGCTCGGTGCGGGCGGACGCGGACCCACCGTATGGCGACGCGGCTGGCACAGCCTGCTGCGATTGCCGGCGGGGCGGCTGCTGCGCATGTTCGGCCTCGTCGCGCTCGCCGCCGGTTCGCAGGTGGCGGTCGTGCACGGCACGTCGCCCGCGGTGTTCGCGACGTTGGTGTGCGCCTTCGTGCTCGGGCTCGAGGTGATGGAGCCCCTGTCGCAGGAGGTCGACCAGCCCGATCGAGCCGACAGTTTCCCCATGCCACGCGGTGAGCTGATGGTGCGCCACCTGGCGGCCCCCGCGGTGGTGCTGGTGCCGTTCACGATCGTCGGCGCGGCGGTCGGCGTGGCGATCGACGCGATGGTCACCGACGGCACACGCGTCGCCGGGACGATCCCGGTCGCGCTCCTGCTCGGTGTGGCCGCGGTGTACGCCGGCGCGGCGGGCGCCACGGTCAGCATCGTTCGCGACATGCCCGATCCCGTCGCCGGCGGGTCACAGGACGTGTACCTGCCGCCGGAGATGGCCGGCATGACCACCGTCGTGCGCACCCTGATCCCGTTGCTCGTGAGCGCGGTCGGTGCCGCGATGGCGCTCGGCGTCCGTGCCGGGCTGGACGATCCCGCCGCCGACCCGCTCGCCAACGCACTCCGCGGTGCCGTGGCGGTCGCGTTGACGGCGACGCTCGTGGCGGTGTGGGTGCGGTTCCGCGACCGGGTGCGCGCCCGCCTCCGCGCCTTCATGGCCGAGGGCCGCGAGTACACCCAGCAACAGCGTCGAAGCAGCACGTGAGGTCGCACCGATGAACACCACCCCCGCCGCAGCGTCGGCCATCGTCACCGACGAGCTCACGAAGTCCTACGGCGGCGCCGGCGAGCGACCGGCGCTCGCACCGCTCACCCTCGACATCCCCGTCGGCCAGCTCGTCGCGCTGGTCGGCCACAACGGCAGCGGCAAGACCACGTTCATGCGCATGGTGGCCGGTCTGCTCGAGCCGAGCGGCGGCACCGTGCACGTGTGCGGCGCACCCCGCCAGTCGATCGAGGCCCGCGCCGCGCTGGCGTATCTCGCCGACCATCCGACGTTCTACGACGACCTGTCGCTGCGCGAACACCTCGAGTACGTCTCGCGGATGCACGGCGTCGTCGACTGGGCGCCGGAGGCCGAACGGCTGGTCGACCACCTCGGCCTCGGCGACCGGATCGACCTGCTGCCCACCACCTTCAGCCGGGGTCTGCGACAGAAGGCCGCGATCGCGCTCGCCTTCGTCCGGCCGTTCGAGTTGCTCCTCGTCGACGAACCGTTCGTCGGCCTCGACCAGGCGGGCAAGCAGGCACTCCTGGCGCTGTTCGACGAGGCGCACACGCGCGGCGCGACGCTGGTCGTGGCCACCCACGAGCTCGGCTTCGTCCATCGGGCCGACCGCCTGCTCGCCCTCGGCGACGGCGAGGTGCGCTACGACGGCGCCCCCGGCGACACCGACGTGCAGGCGCTCGTGTTCCACACCTGAACCTTCGCTCGACCTCCGCTCGACCTCCGCTCGTGCCGGCCGGTCGCCGCTCGCTCACACACCGGAACCAACCCGTCACCGAGCGCGTCCCGACCGAGGCAAGTGCGTTAGCATCACCCCCATGCAGGAGTTCTCCACCGTCAGCTCGTCCTCCTACGACCCCGCCGCACTCGCCGCCAAGCTCACCGAGAAGTCGGCCGAGGGCTGGAGCGTCGTGAGCATCGTCTCCACCGGGGGCGAAGTGACGGCGTTCCTCAGCAAGGCCGCCGCTGGTGCTGCTGCCGACCACTCGGCGTCCGCGACCGAGCCCGCCGCCGAGCCCGCCGGCAGCGAACCCGCCGCCGACACGTCGAACTCGGCCGGGTCGTGGGGCGCCGTCAGCGGATCGACCCCCGCGGTCGAGCCGGCCGCCGCGCCCGAACCGGCGGTGAGCGAGCCGGCCGGATGGGCGGTCGCCCCCGAGCCGGCAGCCCCGACGCCCGAGCCCGCCGCGGCGTACCAGCCGGCGACCACCACCGCCTACACCCCCGCGCCGGCTGCCGCCGCGCCGGCCACCCCTGCGGTGCCTGCCGGCTGGTACGCCGATCCGGCCGGTCGCTTCGAGCTGCGCTACTGGGACGGCAGCACCTGGACCGAGCACGTGTCGCGCGCCGGCCAGCAGTACACCGACCCGCCCGTCGCCTGATCCCGACCGCGACGAAGTGACCTTCGACCCGGCGCGTCGCCGGGCGCCGTCGAGTCGCGCGCACTACCGTCGACGGCCGTGCGTGCTACCTCCATCGGTCATGCCGGCATCCTGATCGAGACCGAGTTCGGTTCGATCACCTGCGATCCGTGGTTCGACCCGGCGTTCTTCGGGTCGTGGTTCGTGTTCCCGCGCAACGACCAGCTCGACCCCGATCTCCAGCACCGGATCGAGCATCCCGACTACCTCTACATCAGCCACATCCACGGCGACCACCTCGACGAGACCTGGCTCCCCCACCACGTGAGCCGCGACGCCACCGTGTTGCTGCCCGGCTACCCGACGCGAGAGCTGGAGCGACGGCTGCGCGACATGGGCTTCACGAAGTTCATCCGCACCAGCGACGGTGAAGAGGTGCGCCTGAACGGTGAGCTCCGGATCGCGATCCACGTCGAGGTGAGCATCACCGACGGTCCGGGTGGGGACTCGGCGCTCGTGGTGAGCGACGGCCGGTCGCGCCTCGTGAACCAGAACGACTGCCGCACGAGCGACCTCGTCGCACTGCGCGCCCACGGGCCCGTCGACCTGCACTGGATCCAGTACTCCGGCGCGATCTGGTACCCGATGGTGTACGAAGAGACGCCCGAGACGATGCGCGAACTCGTCGATCTCAAGGTGGAGAGCCAGCTCACCAGGGCGATGCGCTACGTGGAGGCCGTCGGCGCGCGCGCCACGGTGCCGAGTGCCGGCCCGCCCGCGTTCCTCGACCCGGAGCTGTTCGGGCTCAATCGCATCGACGGCGACGAGCTGAACATCTTCCCCGACCAGCGCGTGTTCATGGACCGGCTCGCGCGAGGCGGCCACGAGGGCATCCTCGCGATCCCGGGCACCACGATCGAGATCCGCCCCGACGGGTTCGAGGTCACACACCCGATGAGCGAGACCGACGTCGCCGCGATCTTCGAGCACAAGCGCGAGTACCTCGAGAAGTACCAGGCCGACTACCTGCCCTGGCTCGACGCGATGAAGGCCGGCTGGACCGCCCACAGCGACGACCTGCTCGGCACCGTGCAGGCGTGGTGGGAACCCCTGCTGGCCATGGCTCCCACCCTGCGCGCCGGGGTGGGCGCCAACGTGCTGCTGCGCGCGGGGGACGTCGACATCCTCATCGACTTCCCGAACGGCCAGGTGCGTGCCTGGCACGACGAGCCCTACGACTTCCGGTTCGTCATCCAGCGCGAACTCGTCGAGACCGTGGTCGCCCAGAAGGCCGTCGACTGGAGCAACTCACTGTTCCTCAGTGCGCGCTTCCGGGCGTGGCGCAGGGGCAACTACAACGAGTACGTCTACAACTTCTTCAAGTCGTTGTCGGTCGAGCGCATGCGCCGCACCGAGGCCGAGGCGCTGCGCAAGGCCGACCCCGAGCGCAACGGCATGGCCGGCGAGGAGATCCGCATCGGTGACCACGTGTGCGAGCGCCTGTGCCCGCACCGCCAGGCCGACCTCGCCGTGTTCGGCGAGATCGAGGGCGACCACCTGGTGTGCACGCTGCACGGCTGGAAGTTCGACCTCGCCACCGGCGAATGCCTGAACGCCACCAACCGCAAGCTGAA
This sequence comes from Acidimicrobiaceae bacterium, assembly GCA_020637235.1. Taxonomy (GTDB): domain Bacteria; phylum Actinomycetota; class Acidimicrobiia; order Acidimicrobiales; family Ilumatobacteraceae; genus VFMC01. The sequence continues at coordinate 372,234 of JACJWG010000002.1, forward strand.
GATCCGCCCGGCCTGAAGCCGGGTCAGCGCACGGTGAGGCGGTAGGCGAACTCGTACACCCCCGGCGTGAGCCGGTACGGCGGCAAGGTGTCCGGCCCGCAGCTCGCGGTGCCGACACCGCGGTGCGCGACGTCGAGGTGCACCACCAGCTCGCGCCGGCGACGCAACTCGGTGGCGGTGGGTGCCTCGTACAGGTCGTGCACGCGGTGGTGCGTGGCCGACACGTGCATCGCGAGCGGCTGGACCACGTCGAGCCGCACCGTACGGGCGTCGGGTCCCACACCGTCCGCGAACTCGAACCATCGGCAGTCGGTCCGCAAGCCGAACTCCTGGGGCACCAGGTAGGGCGAGGGATCGGGGGTGCCCTCCCACACGCCGAGCAGTGCGCCACGGTTGCGGTCGGGGTAGTTCTCGAACGGGCCCCGACCGAACCAGCGCAGCCGCTCGAAGCCTGCGGGCAGCTCGAAGGTGACACCCACGCGCGCCAGGTCGGCCAGCTCGTCGGGCACCACCACCCGGTGGCGGTACTCGACGGCGTCGCCGCTCGAGGCCCGGTCCCACGTGTGTTCCACCAGTTCGTCGGCGCGCCGCCGGTCGACGCCGGTGTCCTGCCAGTGCACGAGGGCGGTGCCGCCGACGCGGATGCGTCGCGACAGCTCGGGCATCAGCTTGAAGCCGTCGTTGTCGACCGGCGCGCGGAACAGGCAGAGCTCGATCGGCGAGACGAGCAACTCGTCGACAGCGGCCGGTGCGTCGTTCGGGCGGAACCGACCCGGTCGGGCCGGTCGTGCGGCCCGGAGTTCGACCTGGTCCCACGCAGCGAGGTGGCCGGCCGAGGCATACCAGGTGGGACGCTTCAGGGTGAAGCACACCGACAACACCACCTGGCCGGTTCCGGGCGGCACCACCACCGGCACGGGCACGTCGGCCGACGCGAGGCCGGCGAGCTTCGGCAGGGTCAGCGTGCCACTGCGCACCTCGACGCCGTCGAGCAGGAGCGTCCAGCGGGCGTCGAAGGACTCGAGCCCGACGAAGGACTGTCGGTTGGTGATGCGCAGCGTGCCCCGCGGGCCGCGAGTCACCCTCACGGGCCGGTACACCCAGGCCACCTCGTGCATCGCCGGATGCGGCTCGAGGTCGGCCGACACCAGACCGTCGGCGACGAAGTTGCCGTCATGGGGCGTCTCGCCGAACTGACCGCCGTAGGCGAGACGCACGGTGCCGTCGGGCAGCGTCTGGCGGATGCCGTGGTCCTTCCACTCCCACAAGAATCCGCCCTGCAGACCTGGCGTCGCCTCGATCGTGTCCCAGTAGTCGGCCAGCGTGCCGTTCGAGTTGCCCATCGCGTGCGAGTACTCGCACAGGATGAGCGGACGCGTGCCCGCACCGCGCTCGCCGTAGCGCCGGATCGCGTCGATCGGGGCGTACATCGGGCAGACCAGGTCGCTCGCAGCGAGGCCGCCGTCCACCCATCCGGCGTGGAACGGCGCGCCCTCGTAGTGCAACGGCCGGCTCGGATCGGCGCGACGGATCCACCCGGCGAGGGCGTCGTGGTGCCGCCCGTAGCCGCTCTCGTTGCCGAGACTCCACAGCAGGATCGATGGGTGGTTGCGGTCGCGCTGCACCATCCGCGAGCCGCGCGCCAGCCAGGTCGCGAGGTACGCCGGGTCGTCGCAGAGGCTCGTGTTGTACGCGTGGCTCTCGATGTTCGCCTCGTCGATCACGTACATGCCGAACTCGTCGCAGAGGTCGTAGAAACGCGAGTCGTTGGGGTAGTGCGACGTCCGGATGGCGGTGATGTTGTGGCGACGCATCACCTCGAGGTCGGCGCGCATGTCGTCGACCGTGACCGCCTTGCCGCGGTCGGGGTGGTGATCGTGACGGTTGACCCCGAACACCCAGATCGGCTGCCCGTTCACCAGGAACTGGCGGTCGCGGACCTCGACGTGACGGAAGCCGACCAGCTGCGACGTCTGCTGCGTGACGCCACCGTCGGGCGCCAGCAACTCGACCACCACGCGGTATCGGGTGGGCGACTCGGCGCTCCAGGGTGCGACGTTCGGGATCTCCCACGTGGCGTCGACGTGATGACCGCCGAACACGTACGGGACGTCGAAGGCGTGCGGGACGTCGCCGGTGTGCGGCTTCGTCATCCGCTTGCCATCGAGCCGTTCGAGCCACGACCGCACCTGCCACCCGGCCCGGGGCGTGCCCACGAAGCCGACGTCGGTGCGCACCGTCAACAGGCCGGTGCCGTCCGCCACGCGCAGGTCGGCGTCGACGGCGACGTCGGCCACGTGCACCGTCGATCGGGCTTCGACGAACACGCTGCGGTGCAGGCCGGCCATCCACCACTGGTCCTGGTCCTCGACATAGCTCTGCGCGCTGAACCGCACCACCACGATCGCCACGTGGTTCGCGCCCGGCACGAGGTGGTCGGTGATGTCGTACTCGCTCGGCAGACGGCTGTCGGTGCCGTAGCCGACGAAGCGGTCGTTCAGGTACACCGCGTGCACGCTCTCGGCACCGCCGACGTGCAGCACCACCTGCTGGCGCTTCCACCCGCGGCCGACGGTGAACGAGCGGCGGTACACGCCGGCCGGGTTCACGTCGGGCAGGCGCGGCGGCGGGCCGTCGAAGGGCATCTGCACGTTGGTGTACCACGGGTGGTCGGGCGTGTCCTGCAGCGTCCAGTTGCCGGGCACGGCCACCACCTTGCCCGTGCGCGGCGTCGGCCCGAGCACGGCCGACTCGGGGATCGACTCGGGGGTCTCGTAGCGCTCGAAGAACCAGTCGCCGTCGAGGCTGCGACGCGCATCGGCGGGCAACGGCAGGGGGACGTGCATCGGCAGCCGGTGCAGACACACCACCTCGGGGTCCGCCCACGGACGTAGGGCACCGATCACCGGCAACACGACAGACCCCCTCGGGTGAGACGACGAACGCGGAGCAGCCTACGGAGCGGCCGGGCTCACAGCGGTGCGGTCGGGATCTCGCCGTGCACCCAGACGACGGTCTTCATCGGCATGAGGTCGGTGGCCCAGATGAAGTCCATCGCCGTGGTGCTCACTCGCACGCAGCCGTGCGACGCGGGGTAGTCGGGGATGTTGTTCGACCCGTGCACGGCGATGCCGCCGCGGAAGTACTTGGGCCGGTAGATCTCGCCGAGATCGCCCTCCCACCAGCCCTCTTCGCGCTCGCGGTTCACCTTGAACAGACCCTTCGGGGTGACCGAGTCGCCCACCTCGATCTTGGTCGGATCCTTCTTGTTCTGCTCCTCGTACGGCACCTCGCTGCCGGTGGAGGCGTTGATCACCCACAACGTCTTGCCGCCCCGCACGACGAACAGCAACTGCTTGGCCTTGTCGACCTCGATCAGGTCGCCGGTGTCGGCGGTGCCGTGACCGCGCTGATCGACGAAGGTGAGATAGTCCGCGGTGGTCTGGTCGACCGTCCCGGTCGCGTCGAGGCCGAGGTACTTCTGGAACGCCATCACGGCCTGCTTGGTGCTGTGGCCGAAGTCGCCGTCGGCGCCGGCGTGCCAGAACCCGAGCTGCAGCAGGCGCTCCTGCATGATCCGGGTGTCCTCACCGTCGGACGTGCCGACGGCGACGATCGGCACCGCCGACGGACCGATGATCTCCACGTTGGGCGGCAGCGTCGTCGTGGGTGCCGCCGTGGTGGTGGGGGCCGCCGTGGTGGTGGGGGCCTCGGTGGTGGTGGGGGCCTCGGTCGTCGGTGCCTGCGTCGCCGGCGTGGTGGGGACGGCGGTCGTCGTGACGGCGTCGATCGAACTCGCGGGCAGGCCAGACACCGGAATCGTCGCCGACACGGTGGCGGGGGTGCTGGGCGCCTCCGCACGCACCGAGCCACCCGTCGAGCAGGACGAGGCGACCAGCCCGATCACCGGGAGCGCGAGCAACGGCCACACCACGTGTGAGGTGCGACGGCCGTGCTGCTGCGTCCGTGAGGAGGGGAGGTGCATGAGAAGACCTGACGTGTGGGGCGGGAACACGACGAATGCGGAACGAACACTACCGTCCGGGTCGGCGCGGTTCGCGGCAAGCCGATCCAGCCGCCGAGCGCAAACCCAATCAGATCAAGGCTCTGCGGTTCGCTCCGGATGTGGTTCCCGCTCGGTGATCGTCGCAGGCGGGTGGCGAGCTCAGATTTGCGGCAACTCGAACCAGATGGTGAGCGAGTACTTGATCCCCGAGCGGAGCTGGTTGCTCTGATGCGGATGCGTCACGAGGCTCGGCCACACGATCAGGTCGCCGACGGCCATCGACTCGTTCGTGACCCCCTGACGGGGGAAGTCGAGCTCGCCGCCGGTGTAGGCGTCGTTCAGCTTCGCCGACGCCGAGATCTGGGCCACGTCGTGGTGCATGCGCAAGGTCTCCTGGCCGCCGAGCTCGTACTTGATGACGAACACGTCGCGCAGACCGTGGTAGTCGATGTACGGCCACACGCGTCGCAGCCGCGGCACGATGCGCCGCCCGATGTCGTTCTGCACCTGGTCGAACAGCACCGGGCTGATCACCGCCAGCGACACCTCGTGACCGGGCACCGGGTCGTCGTCGTCCTGCTCGAACGCGCCGGTGGCCTCGGCTGCCCGGATGACGGTGTCGCAGAACGTGGGTGTCCAGAACCCGGTCCGGTACATCTCGGCGCCGACCTCGACCACCTGGTCGCGGTCGTCGTCGGGGACCGCCCCCTCGTAGCCGAGGATCTGCTGCAGGTCGGAGGGGGTGCTCACGCGGTCATCGTGTCAGATCGCGCCCGGGATCGAGACGCCACGCCGTGCGCGGCAGCCGTGCGAGCGAGAAGCGGGCGGCGAGCGCCTCGGCCGAGCCGGGTGCGTCGTCCACGCCGAGGCTGCGACCGAGGAGCCGGACCACCTCGGCGTCGGTCCAGCCGCGCGCCGACAGGTCGTCGAGCGTCACGGCGCCGTGGCGCTTCGCGAGCCGGTTCCCGTCGGGGCCGAGCACGAGCGGCACGTGGGCGTACGTCGGGTGCGGCATGCCGAGCAGTCGCTGCAGGTGCAGGTGGCGCGGGGTGGACGAGGCGAGGTCGTCGCCGCGCACCACCTGGTCGACGCCCTGCAGGTGGTCGTCCACCACCACGGCGAGGTTGTAGGCGGGCACGCCGTCGCTGCGCTGCAGGACGAGGTCGTCCACGACGCCCTCGACCGTGCCGAGCACGAGGTCGTCGAAGCGATGACGCTCGCCCTCGGTGCGCAGGCGCAGCGCCGGCACCCGGCCTGCCCGCTCGCGCTCGATGCGCTCGGCGCGGGTCAGCTCGCGGCAGGTGCCCGGATACGCACCGTCGGGCAACCCGTCGCCATGGGGTGCCGCCGCGGCATCACGGATCTCGCGGCGGGTGCAATAGCAGGGGTACACCAGGCCGTCGCGGCGCAGCCGGGCGATCGCGTCGCGGTGCAGGTCGAAGCGATCGGACTGGCGCACCACCGGCTCGTCCGACACGAGCCCCAGCCGGGCGAGGTGATCGAGTTGGCGAGCGGCGTGCTCGCGGCTCGCGGTGACCGGATCGAGGTCCTCCATCCGCACCAGCCAGCGGCCACCGACGCCGTGCGACACGCACCACGACACCAGCGCGGTGCGCAGGTTGCCGAGATGCAGCACGCCGGTCGGCGACGGCGCGAACCGGCCCGTGACGGCGACGTCGTCCACGTCTCCAGTGTGCCGTCACCTGCGGGATTCACCCGGAATCGCCGGAAGAACCCTTCAAGCTCGGGCCAGATCGACCGAAGAACAGATCACGGTCATGCGACGCGTCGCGCGATCGACGACGGACGGATCACGGAAGGGGTGACGAGCAGGCATGGGCGGTGCAGCCCTGGACGTCGCGACCTCGTCGTCCTCGTCGTCCTCGTCGTCGCGACGCCGCGATCGGCCGCTCGACGAGCGTGTGCTCGACGACGCCCTCCACCACGTCATCGCGAACCTGGGGCCGTTGCAGGTGATGTTGCTGCCGTTGGCCCTGCTCATCGCCGCGGTCATGCGCCAGGAGGTCGACGAGGAACGCCTGAGCATCTGGATCACGCTGGCGATCATCACCACGGTGCTCGTGATCGCCACCACACAATGGGCACGGCGTCACCCGGTGATCAACGCGGTCACGATCGTGTCGGTCGGGGTGTCGCTCGGCTCGATCGGCGCGGTCGCCGGGTTGAGCACCTGGGTGGCGGCGCGGAGCGAGCTCGAGGTCGAGATGATGTTCGCGCTCTTCCCGGCGGTGAGCCTGGCCGTCGGCACGATCGTGTGCGCGGGCCGTCGCGACATGTTCGTCGCGTATGCGACCACCCTCACCGCGTGTGCGTCCTACGGGTTGTTCAGCACCGGCGACGGCCGGATGCAGGCGCTCGCCGGGCTCTACATCGGATTCGCCGTCACCCAGCTCGCCCTGCACCACACCGTTTCGCGGTCGTTGCTCGCCTCACTGCGGCTGCAGTTCACCAGTCAGGCGCTGGCCGTTCGGATGGCGGCCGACCAACTCGCGCTGACCGACGCCTACGAACAGCTCAGCGAGACCAACGCCCGGCTGGCACACCTCGCGTCGCACGACCCGCTGACCGGCCTCTACAACCGGCGCGGCACGCTGGAGGTGATCGACGCCCTCCTCACCGAGGTCGACCATCGGCCCGTCGCCCTGCTGTTCTGTGACCTCGACCGGTTCAAGGCGGTCAACGACCTGCTCGGCCACCGCGGTGGCGACCAGTTCATCACCGTCCTCGCCGACCGGATCGAGCGCACCATCGACGACGGCTGTGTGGCCGGCCGCATCGGTGGCGACGAGTTCGTGGTCGTGCTCCCGGGGCACGACACCGCACAGGCCGCGGCGGTGGCGAGCCGGCTCGTCGGCGTGCTCGCCCAGCCGGTGCACGCCGAGGGGCGGGCGGTGCCGTCGTCGGTGAGCATCGGCGTCGCCTCGGCCCCGAGCCACGGCGGCACGACGAGCGACCTGCTTCGCAACGCCAACGCAGCGCTGTACCGCGCGAAGAACGCCGGGCGCAACCGGGTCGAGTTGTTCGACCGCGACATGCACGAGCAGTTGCAGGCCACCCTCGACGCCGAGCAGTCGTTGCGTCGGGCGATCGACGACGGCGAGATCATGCCGTTCTTCCAACCCGAGATCGATGCCGCCACCGGGCGGGTGATCGGCGCCGAGTTGCTCGCACGGTGGTTGCGCCCCGACGGCACCGTGGCGACGGCCAACGAGTTCATCGCGATCGCGAAGAAGGCCGGCCTGCTGGAGCGGCTCACCGAACGGGTGCTCAACCAGGCCCGCCCCGACATCCGGCGGCTGGCGTCGTTCGGTCTGCCCGACGGCTTCCGCTTCCGGGTGAACCTGGCGCCGTCGTCGACGGATCGGTCGTGGCGGGACGACCCGATCGACGAGCTCATCCGCGGCATCGACCCGTCGCTCATCACCGTCGACGTGCGCGAGGCGGCCGTGGTGGCCGATCTGCCGACGGCCGCGGCCACGCTGGCGTCGTTCCGGGCGCGTGGCGGGCGGGTCTGCCTCGACGACTTCGCCCGTGGCGTGTCGTCGCTCAGCCTGTTGCGCAAGCTGCCCGTCGACGAGGTGCGCATCGACCGCCAGTCGATCGACTCGATCACGGCGCACCCGCACGACCGGGCGATCGTCCGTTCGATCATCTCGGTGGTGCGCGAGATCGGCCTGCAGGTCACGTCGGAGGGTGTGGAGACCGGCGCCCAGGCCGATGCCCTGATCGCACTCGGCTGCATCCGCCAGCAGGGTCATCACTACGCGAAGGCCATGCCGGCCGAGCAGTTCGAGCAGTACCTCACCCACCACCAGGCCGAGGGGTACGCGTCGATGGCGCGCCCGACGCCCGAGTGGTCGATCGACGACCTCGAACGCTGACTCGGGCTCGTGTGGGACGCGGTCGCGGATGACGGCCGCGGCGGCGAGGCCTCGGGTACCGTGCCCACCCGTGGCCGCCGACCTCGTGATCGCCTCGACCGCCGGTGTCGCCGGCGTGGCCATGGCCGCGAACTGGTGGTCGCGGGTCGCCACCGGCGATCGTGCCCGGCGGCTCGAGCTGTGGAGCAAGCCGCTCGCCACCGTCGCGATCGGCACGCTCGGGCTGCTCGTCGCCGGCGACGACGTGTCGGCGACCGCGCTGGTGGCCGCCGCCGTGGGGTTCGTGCTCTGCCTCGGCGGCGACGTCGCGCTGATGCCCGTGGTCGACCGATTCGTCCTCGGGCTGGCGTCGTTCCTGGCCGGGCACCTCGCGTTCGTCGTGATGTTCGTGTTGCTCGGCCTCGACCGGTGGTGGCTCGGTCTGGTGGCGCTGGTCCTCGCGGTCGGTGTCGCCACGCTCCTCGGCCGCCCGATCGTCGCCGGCGCGCACCGGCAGGACCCCGGCCTCGTCCGGCCCGTGCAGGCCTACCTCACGATCATCTCGTCGATGGCGGTGGTCGGCTGGGCGACCGGACGTCCGGCGGCGATCGCCGGCTCGGCGTTGTTCGTCGCGAGCGACAGCGTGCTCGGGTGGCGACAGTTCGTCGCCGAGCGCCGGTGGATGTCGCTCGTGGTGATGGTCACCTATCACGGCGCGCTGATCGGCCTCGCGCTCAGCCTGGCGGGATGAACGCGACCGTCGCCCGACGCGCCTTGGCAGTCGTCGCGCTCGTGGCGAGCGCGGCGTGCTCGTCCGTCGTGGAGTCGCGCGCACCCGAGCCGGGCTCGCCCGAGCCGGACTCGGTCGCCGCTGCACCGGTCACGGTCGCCGCCGACACCTCCGTCCTCGAGACGACCGCGCCGTCGACCACGTCGACCACGTCGACCGCGACGACCGCGCCCGCCGCCGTGCCATCCACGTCGGAGCCGGACATCGCGGTCGCCACCACCACCGACGTGGTGGTGGCCTCGTCGCCGCCCGACCGGCCCGACGAGCTCGCCCATCTCGTGCAGGCCGTGTTCTTCCTCGCGCTCGACAACCTCGCCGTCTCGGTGAGCGTGCGCCATCCCGACGGCACGACATGGCAGTCGAGCGCCGGTCGACGCCTCGACGGCGAGCCCGTCAACAGCGACACCCCCTTCGTGCAGGCCAGCGTCAGCAAGCTCGTCACCGCGATCTCGATCGCCCGTCTCGTGGAACGCGGGATGCTCACCGATGCGACACCGGTGCCCTGGACCGAGCTCGGCATCGCGCACCACCCCGCCTGGGACGACGTCACGGTGCGCGAACTGCTCGACCACACGAGCGGCATGCGTCCCGAGCGGACCACCTGGCTCGACGACCCGGGTCCGTGCACCATCCCGCTCACCGCGGTGCTCGGCGACCCGCCCACCGACGAGCGCGGCACGTGGCGCTACTCCAACGGCAACTACTGCGCGCTCGGCCTGCTGGTCGAGCACCTCACCGGGCAGCCGCTCGACGTCGCCGCGAACGAGCTGGTCTTCGGGCCTGCCGGCATCGAGGGTCCGTACCTCACCACCGAGGGGCTGCGTCCCGACAGTGCGCCGTCACCGCGAGGGGTGGGCCGGCTCGAACGACTCGGTGCTGCCGGCACCTGGATCATGTCGACCGACGACGTGGTGGGCATGCTCGCCGGCGTCACCGACGCCGACCTCGGGGTGCTGCGCTGGCCGGGCATCATCGCCGATCAGTACGGCTGGGGACACACGGGCACGCTCGACGGCGCCAAGGCGTGCGCGTGGGTGTTGCACGACGGCACCACGATCGCCGCCGTCGTGGCGGGCAAGCGCCCGGCCTCGGGCGGCGAGGTGTGCGATCTGGTCCTGCCGGCGCTCGCGCTCGATCTCGGCGTGTGGGCCGGCGAACCCGAACGCGAACCCTCCTGACCGCCCGGCTCAGGTCGACGTCGACGGATGGTCGAATCTGCGTCGGAGATCGACGCATCGATCGAGCAGCCGGTCGCGGAGGTCCGGCGGGAAGCGGGCGGTCGTCGAGGCGCACCCGGGGGCTTCGCACGCCCGACGAACAGGCGGGCGAACGGTACTCGGTCGCACGGACCGGCCATCTCCGCTGCGAGCACCGCCAGAGCTCGATGTCAGGCTGGAGCGGTGCAGTACCGCCCCGATGCCGCCGAGCTCCTCGACGCGATCGCCTCGTTGCTCGAGCGCGACGTGATCGCCGCCGTCCCCCCGCACCTGCAACACCAGGTGCGCGTGTCGGCCAACCTGTGCCGGATCCTGCAGCGTGAAGCCGAGCTCGCGCCGGCCAACGACACCGCCGAGCGCGACCGCCTGTCGGCCGTCCTCGGCCACGACGGACCGCTCACCGAACTCCGGGCCGAGCTCGCCCACCGCCTCGACGACGACTCGGCGATCGACGCGACCACCGATCGGCTCATCCGCGACTCGCTGCTCGCGACGCTGCGGGCGGACCTCGCGATCGCGAAGCCGGGCTACGACACGATCACCGGTGCGCCATGAGCGAGTCGACGGCACTGCGCGACTGGCTCGCCGCCGAATGGCATGTGGAGCCAGCCGGTTTCGAGGTGCGCATCACCGGCCAGAGCACGGCCGGCGCCCGGCGTCGCAACCTCACCCTCGAGATCGACGGCGGCCCGCACCCCGGCCGGTTCGTGGCCACGGTGCTGCCGACGGCCGACATCGCGATCCTGTCGATGGCCGACGAGGCCGCCGTGCGCATGCTCGCCCGCGAGCACGGTGTGCCGGTGCCCGAAGTGGTGGCCGTCTGCCTCGACGAGTCGGTGCTCGGCGGCCAGTTCTTCGTGAGCGAGTTCCTCGACGGTGAGACCATCCCGCGCCGCCTGTTGCGGCTCGTCGCCGACGCCGGCATCGGCACGCACGTGGTCGAGCAGCTCGGCGACGCGTTCGGCCGACTGCACGCGATCGATCCGGCAGCTGCACCTGCGGCGCTGGCTGCGCCGGTGGCACCGGTGGCCGCGGCGCTCGACGGGGTGACCGCTGCGATCGGCCAGCTGCTGCAGCCCGAACCCGCCTTCTCGTACGTGCTGCGCTGGTTGCGTCAGCACCGTCCCGACGAGCCGAGCACGCGTCGTGTCGTGCACGCCGACGTCCGCACCGGCAACATCATCGTCGACCGGACGGGGCTCCGGTCGATCCTCGACTGGGAGACCTCGAAGATCGGCGACCCGATCGAGGACCTCGCGTGGGTGTGCACCCGCATGTGGCGCTTCGGTGAGGACCATCTGGCCGTCGGCGGGCTCGGCACCGTCGACACGTTGCGCGACGCGTACGTGGGCGCCGGCGGCACCTGGGACGAGGAGCGCTTCCGGTGGTGGCGCGTGCTCGTCACGATGCGATGGGGCACCGGGCTGGCCGGACAGGCCGCGATGCACCTCGACGGCCGGTTCTCCACCGTCGTGATGGCGGCCAGTGGTCGGCGGGTGGCCGAGATGGCCTACGACGCCCTGATGCTGGTCGATCAGGCCTGAGGTCGACTCAGCGGTCGTCGACGAAGCGGCGCACGTTGGGCTTCTTGCCCTTCAGCTTCGCCGACCGCAACGCCTCGATCACGTCGTCGACGCGCTGCTCGGGCACGCCGACGGTGGAGAAGTTCTCCGAGATCCAGATCGGCCCGATCTGCTTGCCCGAGAGGTTGGTGGCGTTGGCGACGGACCAGACCAGGTCGGACGGGCGCACCCCGTCGCGACGGCCGAGACCGACGAACACCTTGGCGGTGCCGGCCGGCAGCTGCGCGCGCTCGGACCGCTCGCCACGGTCGCGCATCGGCCGATCGCCGCGATCGGCCCGCTCCACACGGTCGCGCCGGTTCTGCTTGGGACCGCGCTCGCGGTCGCGCACGTAGGCGTCCGGGATCTCGCCCTCGTCGTCGCCGGCGCCCGAGGCGAGATGCACCAGACGTACGGCGGCGAGCGCGATCTCCTCCGGCTCGAAGTCGTCGAGCAGGGCGTCGACGATCACCTCGTACTCGTCGAGGTCGTCGGCCGCGAGCGAGTCGCGTACGGCCTCGGTGGTGCTCTCCACCTGCTTGGCGCGCAGGTCGGCCACGGTGGGGATCTTCGCGATGGGGATGGTGCGCTTGGTGAGCCGCTCGATGTTCTCGAGCATCCGCAGTTCCCGCGGTTCGGCCAGGGTGATCGCCACCCCTTCGCGGCCGGCGCGACCGACGCGCCCGATGCGGTGCACGTACGACTCGGGTGCCGACGGGACGTCGTAGTTGACGACGTGGGTGAGGGTGTCGACGTCGAGCCCGCGCGCAGCCACGTCGGTGGCCATCAGCAGCTCTGCCGTGCCCGAACGCAGCCGCCCCATCACCCGGTCGCGCTGCTCCTGGTTCATGCCACCGTGCAACGCCTCGGCGCGGTACCCACGGCCGTTCATCGTCTCGGTGAGCTGGTCGACCTCGTCACGGGTGCGGCAGAACACCAGCGCTGCCGTCGGCGTCTCGACGTCGAGGATGCGCCCGAGCGCCGCTGCCTTGTGGGCGCGGTGCACCACGTAGGCGGTCTGTCGGATGCTCGGGTTGGCAGTGAGCTGACGGGCCGAGCCCATGCCCACCTGGATCCGGAGCGGGTCGCGCAGATGGCGCGACGCGATCGCGTCGATCCGCGGCGGCAAGGTGGCGGAGAACAGCACCGTCTGGCGGCCGGTGGGCACCTGGCCGAGGATCGCCTCGATGTCCTCGGCGAACCCCATGTCGAGCATCTCGTCGGCCTCGTCGAGCACCACCATCTGGACCGCGTCGAGCGCGAGCGTGCCTCGGTTGATGTGGTCGATCGCCCGACCGGGCGTGGCCACCACCACGTGCACACCGTCGCGCAGGGCGCCGAGCTGCCGACCGATCGGCTGACCGCCGTAGATGGGCAGCACCTTCGCGCCCAGGTCGCGTCCGTACTTGTACATCGCCTCCGACACCTGCACGGCGAGTTCGCGCGTGGGCACGAGCACCAGCGCGTACGGGTGCGGACGCCCCGAGTGCGGCATTCGCTCCAGCACCGGCAGCGCGAACGCCGCCGTCTTGCCGGTGCCCGTGGCCGCTTGGCCGACGAGGTCGCGCCCGGTGAGCAACAGCGGGATCGTCTCGCGCTGGATGGGTGTCGGCTCCTCGTACCCGAGGCGGCCGAGTGCGCTGAGCAGTTCGGGTCGCAGCCCGAGTTCGGCGAACCCGTCGTCGGCGGGGTCGGCGAGGTCGGCTCCTGGCGCGTCGTCCACGCGGTCGAGCACGGGTTCGACCGAGGCGCGCGCGACGTCGTTCACCGGCCTGTCGTCGCCCGTCTCGCCGTGTCCACCCGTACCGCCATCACTGTTCATGGAGGTCACGGTACCGGCGTCGAGCTCCCCTGCTCCGGTGAGCCGTCGCCGGTGGGTCGAGCACCCCGGGTCGTGTCGACGCCCTGACGAGCGATCGACAGGGCCGCGATCGGGAACACGATCACCGACACGAGCCCGGCCCCCACCAACCCGGCGGCGTTGTCCGATCGCATCTGACCGGTCGACAGACCGATCTCGGCGATCACGACGAGCAAGGGAAGGGCAGCCGACTGCAGCAGTGCGAGGGCGCGCAGCTCGTGCTGCTCGAGCTCGCCGCGGTACAGCACGAGCGCGGGCGCACCGCGCACGAGCAGGAACAGGGCCAGGAACAGCGGCACCTTCAGCAACTCGATCGGATTGAACAGCGCCTCGAGGTCGAAGCGCACCCCGCTCACCACGAAGAACAGCGGGATGAAGAAGCCGAACCCCAGGGCTTCGATCCGGTGCTGCACCTCCTCGCGGTGGTCGAACCGTTCGAGGGCGTGGTGCGCACTGCCCGCACCGGCCGCTGTTCCGGGAGCGGCGTCGACGCCGGGCCCGTCGGACGGGGTGTGTTCCACGAGGAACAGCCGTGCGAGCATCCCTGCGGCGAATGCGCCGAGCAGCACGTCGAGTCCGAACTCGGCTGCGGTCCACACGAGCAGCACACACAACAGCACGCAGATCCGCACACCGAGTTGACCGCTGCTGTGGAGGGTGTGGGCGATCAGCTCGACCGTGCGGGGCTTCGCCTCGCGAGTGGCCGCCCACCCGACACCCAGGGTGACGAAGGTGAACACGGCGAGCACCACGGCGGTACGACCCGGAGCGTCGGTGGTGAGCGCGACGCTGATCGCGACGATCGGGCCGAGTTCGCCCATCGCGCCACCGGCGAGGGTGTCGGTGCCGAGCCGGGTGCGCAACACGCAGGCGTCACCGAGGATCGGTAGCAGTGTGCCGATGGCCGTCGTGGTGAGGGCGATCGCGACGAAACGAACGGACGAGGTGACGTCGAGTGCGTGCAACCCCGCTGCGACGACGATCGCGATCGCCAGCGACACCAGCCAGCCGCGAACCGCCGACACCACCGGTTTGCCCTTCACCTCGTCGGGATCGATCTCGAAGCCGGCGAGGAAGATCAGGAACACCAGGCCCATCTCGGCCAGCACCGAGATCACCTCGTCGAGGTGGGCCCAGCCCAGCAGATGCGGGCCGATGAGCATCCCGAGCGCGATCTCGATCACCACGCGAGGCACGGCCACCCGGCGTTTCACCAAGTCGGCCAGGAACGGGCTGAGTGCCGCGATCGTGACGATGAGGACGAGCGTGCGAAGGGCCTCGGGCGACACGCCCGGATGGTAGCGAGCGCCTTCGCAGGGGTGGGACGGCTACTGCGGGGGCGGGACGGCTACTGCGGGGGCGGGATCGCAGCGTCGGTGGCCGGGCTCGGCGGGTCCGGCCGTTCCTCGGGCGGCTCGCCGGGTCGCTCGAGCGCGTCCTCGGCGTTGAAGGCCTCGAACACGTCGTCGAGCGTCATGTCGTCGCGGGGGTCGTCGTTGGTGAGACGGCGTGTGCCGAGATCGTCGGGCGGAGTCGGATCCATGCCGGAGCGGTACCCGCCCGGCCCGTGTGTCAGAAGGCGACCTTGGCGCCCAGCGCGTCGCGCACCGCAGCCGGCAGCGCGGCGATCTCGTCGGCGTGCAGCACCAGCACGGCGACGTCGGTGATGGCACGCACGGTGGCGTCGCGCGGTGTGCCGCTCAGCGGTGCGCGGTCGCCGATCACGGAGCCGGGCCCGAGGCGCACCAGTCCGGCGCGGGTCTCGACGCCCACGGTGCCGCCGAGCAGGAACAGCATCTCGTCACCGTCGGCACCCTCCACGAACAGCGTGGTACCGGCCCCGAGGTCGAGCGGCGTGGTGACGGTGCGCAGGGCGTCACGATCGGCGGGCGACAGACCGGGGAACGACGCTTCCAACAACTGTTCGAGCGACTGCCCCGGCACGGTGGGCGTGGACGGCAGCCCCTCGGTGTCGGCGGCGATGCGAGCCGCGCAAGCGATCTCGACGTCCTGCACCAAGGTGTCGAGTGCCTCGCGGAACGCCGGCCGGCTGGCGCGAGCGACGCCGCGGATGACGGGGCGCAACAGGCGCGAGCGCTGGGCGCGACCCTCGTCCACCCACGACCCCTCGTCGAACGACCAGCGCCCGTCGTGGCCCACCTCGAACTCGAGCGTGCTCTGTGCAGCGGTGTCGACCACCACCTCCACCCGTCGTGGCCGCCGGCCGGTGTGGTGCAGGGCGACCGCGTCGAGCGCTCGCACCACGCGGACGAGCGCCGCGTCGACGTAGGCGGAGCGTTCGTTCGGACCCGACCAGGACGACGTGGTCGCCGAGGCCTCGGAGATCTCGTGGCGCAGACCGGGGTCACCGTGATCGCTCATGGGCCGAGCGTACCCCGCATTTGGTCACGCCCTGGACGAACCTCGCTCGTCCGAGCGGCGCTTCGTGAGGACCTCCGGCCCGGGATCCTCGATACCCCAGGGGGTAGACTCGCACTGCTCGCGTTCGAGGAGGGCACATGGAACGGGTCGTGGTGATCGGTGGCGATGCCGCCGGGATGTCCGCTGCTGCGCAGATCACGCGTGGTGTCGAACCGCGTGAGGTGGTGGTGTTCGAGCGCGGCGAGTACACGTCGTTCGCGGCCTGCGGTCTGCCCTACTTCGTCGGCGGCGTGGTGGCCGATCGCGACGATCTCGTCGCCCGATCGCCCGAGCAGCACCGCAAGAACGGCATCGACGTGCGCACCCGACACGAGGTGATCGCGATCGACACCGAGGCGCGCGAGGTGGAGGTGCACGACCTCGACAGCGGCACCTCCACCCGCGAGCGCTACGACCACCTGGTCGTCGCGACGGGCGGGTCGCCGCTGCGACCCCCGCTCCCGGGGATCGACGCGGCGGGCGTGTTCGGCATCCACACGATCCCCGACGCAGTGCGCATCGACGACATGCTGCGCGACCGCTCGCCTCGCCGAGCCGTCGTGGTGGGCGGCGGGTACATCGGGCTCGAGATGGCCGAGGCGTTCCAACTGCGCGGGCTCGAGGTCACCCTCGTCGAGAAGCTGCCGCAGCCGATGAGCACGCTCGACGTCGACATGGGTGCCAGGGTCGCCGACGCGATGCGAGCGATGGGCATCGAGCTCCGTCTCGGGGTGGGTGTCGAGGGTTTCGCCACCGGCGACGACGGGCAGGTGCGTGCGGTCGTCACGGCGGACGGCGAGGTGCCGGCCGACATCGTGGTGATCGGGCTCGGCGTGCGGCCCAACACGAAGCTCACCGCCGAGGCGGGCATCCCGATCGGCCCGAGCGGCGGCATCGTCACCGATGCGCGCATGGCCACACCGGTCGACGGGGTGTGGGCCGCGGGCGACTGCGTCGAGAGCTTCCACCGGGTGAGCCGCAGGCCGGTGTCGATCGCGCTCGGCACGCACGCCAACAAGCAGGGTCGCGTCGTCGGGCTCAACCTGAGCGGCTCGCACGCCCGGTTCCCCGGCGTGATCGGCACGGCGATCACCAAGGTCGGGTCGGTCGAGATCGCCCGTACCGGACTCACCGAACGCGAGGCGGCGGCCGCCGGGTTCGACGCCGTGGCCGGCACGATCGAGGGTGCCTCACGGGCGCACTACTACCCGGGTGGCTCGGCGCTCACGGTGAAGATCGTGGCCGAGCGCGGCTCGGGACGCCTGCTCGGCGCCCAGATCGTGGGTGGCGTCGAGGCGGCCAAGCGCATCGACGCACTCGCCGTCGCGGTGTGGGAGGAGATGACCGTCGACGAGTTCAGTCAGCTCGACCTGGCCTACGCGCCGCCGTTCTCGCCGGTGTGGGATCCGACGATGATCGCCACCCGCAAGGCGGGCGACAAGGTGCGCTGACCGGCGGTCCCGACCGCAGGGCAGTCGCTCAGCCGTGGTGACGGGTGAGCTTCAGGATCTTCAGGTTGAGCACCACGAAGCGCAACGCCTGGTGGAACACGCTCGCGCGCCGGCGGGCCTCGAAACCCTCGACAGTGGCAGTGGGATCGCGACGGACCATGGGGTCACCTCACTCCGGGATGAGCCACCAGCCCGGGCGGGCCTTGGCCTTGTAGATGAACAGCGTGTGTAGCAGGCGCTTCAGCCAGTGACCGGCGAGGCCGATCTCGCCGAAGGTGAAGTGCGGGTCGCGGCCGGTGTCGGGGAAACGCTCGCGGTCGGGCACGATCGGCGACATCGTGATCGTCGCTGCTGCCCCCTTGCGCAGACCGGTACCGATCGAGGCGATGCACGCGGCTCCCATCTTCGCCATCGAGGCCGCATGGGTGGTGGTGGGATCGCCGCTCGTGATCCGGTCGATGATCGTCTGGGCCACCACCTTGCCCTGGGTGCCCGAGGGCATGCCGGTACGCGGCGGCGCCGGCGCGACCGGCGCACCGCTCGGTGTCTGGTACGGCTTCGAGATCGCATGCGGCGGCGCGAAGGCGATGCCCACGCCGAAGACGTTCGGGTACAGCGGCGACTCGTAGGTGCTCGGCCAGTCGGCGGCGCTCCACTCCTCGTACGGCTTCACGCGGTAGTCGGCGTCGACCTTCATGAACCCGGACGGCGCGAACAGCCGGTCGCCGATGTCGGCGCCCACCCGGTCGTACACGGGGAGCCCCACCCCGCGAAACGGCGGCAGGAGCATCGCGAAATCGAACACGAGCGAGCCGACGGTGCCGTCGATCTGCTCGTAGTGCACCACGCCCGGCGCCACCTCGGTGACGTGGGCCTGCAGCAGCACCTCGATGCCGCGCTCGGCGAAGAGGTTCGTCATCCACTGTTCGCTCGTGACGTCGCGGCCGTGCATGTGGAACGACATGCCGCCGACGCCGAAGTCGCCCAGTTCGTGTTCGTTGCTGAGGTACACGACGCGAGCGAGGTCGCGGACGCCGGCCTCGCGCAACGTGTGATCGACGTTGAAGACGTACTCGAACGCGGCGCCCTCGCACGTGCATGCGCCGTGGCCCATGCCGACCACGAGCGTCTGCCGCTTCCCCGCCTTCATCAGCGCGATCGCGTCCTGCAGCGCTGCGGCCGCCTGCGTGGCGTGGCCGGAGGTGCACACCGACAGCGAGTTGCCCTCGGGACCGAGGCCCGGGGTGAGGTCGAAACGCAGCCTCGGCCCGGTCGCATTGATCAGGTGGTCGTACGTGAGGCGGCCGGTGGTGCCACGTCGTGCCTCGTCGGTGTACTCGATCTCGACGAAGCCGGCGGGCTCGTGTTCGTCGCCCTCCGGGTACAGGGCGACCGCCTTCGCCTGGTGGAACTCGACGTGCTGGCGGGCGTACACCGGGGCGAGCGGGAACGTGACCTCCTTCGCCGTCATCTTGCCGACCCCCACCCAGATGTTGGACGGGATCCAGTTCCACTGCGAGTTCGGCGACACGACGATCACCTCGTGCTCGCGTCCCAGCTTGCGACGGGCGTGGAGGGCGGCCGTGTGGCCGGAGACCCCCGCTCCCAGTACGACGATGCGGGCCATGACCCACCTCCCTCAGATACCCCCGAGGGTATTACGGCATGGGGGTGCGGTCCACGAGACGCGCGTCACACCGTCGCGAGGTGGCGGGCGCCAGCTCCCATCAGGTCGAGGAAGTTGTCGCAGTAGAAGGCCTGGCGCACCGACTCGGGTGCGTCGCCGAGGCTGCGCTCGAACCGCTCGATCGGCCGTCGCCCACCCTCGACGTGCGGGTAGTCGCTGTTGAACAGGACGGTCTCGGGGCCCGCCTGCTCGATGATCCATCCGACGTCCTCGGTGGGGTACGGGGTGAACTTCATCGAGCGGCGCACGTACTCGCTCGGCCGCAATTGCAGGTCGCGCACGCGCTCCTCGTGCTTCACGAACGCCTCGAACGCACTCTCCATCTGCCGCATCCAGCTAGGCACCCAGATGGCACCTTGCTCCACCACCCCCACGCGCAGGCGCGGGAAGCGGTCGAACACCCCGTCGAACACCATGGTGGCGAGGGTCTGCATCGGCGGGAAGGGGATCGCCATGTAGTCGACCGATCGGAAGTTCTCCTCGCCGCCGTGGAAGTCGGGCGGGATCGGCAGGCCGTTCTGGAAGTAGGCGGGGTCGATCAGGTCGCCGGTGCCCCCGACGTGGAACACGACCGGCAGGTCGGCGTCCTGCGCGGTGGCCCACACCCGGTCGAGTGACCGGTGCGACGGCGAGTGTCCGGGCGGGCAGCTGCTCGAGATCAACAGGGCCGCCGCACCCATGTCGACGCACTCCTCGGCCATCTGCGCCGCCCGGTCGAAGTCGGCGAGCGGCACGAAACAGGTGGGCAGCAGCCGGGCATCGACGGAGCAGAACTCGACCATGCCGCGGTTGTGGGCTCGCGCCGCGCCGTAGGCCAGGTCGAGGTCGCCGCTGTGCTCCCAGTCGCGGAGGCGGCGGTTGTGGAAGGTGTTGAACATCAGCTGGCTCTCGAAGCCGAGCAGGTCCACCGCTCGCGGCCGGTCCTCGGGCAGGAACGCCCCGGTGGCGGCGTAGTTCTTGCGGAGCATGATCTCCTGCTCCTCGACCGCCCGGTACGCGTCGGAGCGGTGCGTGGCGGTGAGGCGCGCGAACGCGGCGTCGAGGTCGGCGAGCTGCTCGTCCACCGAACCGGTCTGCTTCAGCTCGTTCCCGCCGGCCAGATCGAGCGGCGCGAGGCGATCGCGCAGCGCCGGGTCGGCGTGGTCGCGCAACCACGTCGGCGGCTCCATGATGTGCGCATCGGCGTCGTGGATCACGCGACCCAACTGGTTGTACGGCATCCGAACGTCCCCTCCGTGCGGCACCGCCCGAGGGCGGCGTCCCTGACCTGGTGCAGATCGTAGGCGCGACGGTCGCTACTCGGCCCGGGCCGACATCGCGAGACCGCCGCCGGCTCCGGCGGCCCACAGATCGGTGGTGTCGCCGGTGGCACGCAGGTGTGTCGTGAACGGATGCCCGACGAACAGCGGGCTCCTCGCCCGGTAGTCGAAGCGGTGCAGCCGTCGCCCGTGGCGGGCGGCGAGGTCGAGCAGCAACGTGGCGATGAGTGGGCCGTGCACGACGGGGTCGGGGTAGCCCTCCACCTGGCGGCAGTAGTCGGCGTCGTAGTGGATGCGGTGGCCGTTGAAGGTGAGGGCCGAGTACCGGAACAGCGCGGTCGTGTCGAGCTGCCACGCCGCCGACGCATCCGACGTCGCCGGGGCCGGCTCGGGTTCGACGACGGCGGCTGCCGTGGGCATCTCGCGGTAGACGACGTCCTGGCGTTCGACGACGCAGTCCTGACCCCGCTGCGCGACGCGGTGTTCGACGGTGACGAACACCAGGGTGCCGGAGCGACCTCGCTTCTCCTCGATCGAGGTGAAGGTGCTCGTCCGGTCGACCTGCTCGCCGATCACGAGCGGCGCGACGAACTCGAGGTGACCGCCGGCCCACATCCGTCGTGGCAGCGGCACCGGTGGCATCACGATCCCGAGGCGGGGATGTCCGTCGGGTCCGAGATCGCCGCCCGGCACGGCGTCGTGGAACAACAGCCAGTGCCACGCCGGCGGGAGTGGGTCGCCGTCGGCGAGCGACGGCGGCCGGCCGAGGGTCGCCTCCATCTTGCGGCAGACGCCGGCGTCGACCCGGTCGGTGTCGATCCGGGTGCGTCCGATCCAGTCGCGCCAATCGGTGGGCTCGCTCATCGCCGCATCATCGCACGGCGCCGGTCGGGCCGATCAGCGCTCGGGCCCGACGACCCTGGCGGGCGACGTCTCGTCGATCGATCATCGCGGTACCGGAGACGCACCCCAGTTCGCGAGGACGGTCATCATGCAGCTCCATCTCGACGACCACGAGGCCCACCTGTTGCGGGAGGTGTTGCGCTCGTACCTGAAAGAACTCCGCGGCGAGATCGTCGACACCGACAACGCCGGCTACAAACGCGAGTTGCGCCACGAGCGAGACGTGCTCGACACGATCGCGACGCGCCTCGACGACGCGCCGGCCGGTGACGAACCGACGATCACGCGGGTGGTGCAGGTGACGGCCGTGTGGGGCGGTTCCCCCGGCAGGGGCATGTAGGGGCATGTGACGATCACGCCCGTCCGGGCGCGTGCGCGTCGGCGACTCGCCGGCCGATGCGATGGAGCATGTCGCGCAGTTCGGGCGGTTCGACGGCCTCGAACGGCAGGTCGAGTGAGACGAGGTGACCGATCAGCGAGGTGAGGTCGTCGGCACCCACACGGAGCAGTGCCCCGCGTGGATGGTGCGTCACCATCGCCACGGTGGGCGGCACCCGCGCCGTCACCACGTCGACGCTCGCCTCGACGACCACCTCGGCGACGTGTGCGTAGGGCGCGACGCCCGATGCTCGGCTCACGGCCTCCACGGCGTCGGGCGGGTCGACCTGCGTGAACCGGTGTCCGGTGGGCACCGCCTCGCGCACGCGGTCGACGCGCAGCGTGCGCCAGTCGCGGCGATCCGCGTCGTGGGCGACGAGGTACCAGCGACGCCCGGTCGAGACGAGGCGGTACGGATCGATCCGCCGATCGGTGGGACGTCCGGTGCGGTCGACGTACGCGATGCGGACACGTTCGCCGTCGGCCGCCGCCTTCGCGAGCACCACCAGTGTCGCCGGGTCGACGGCATCGTGTCCGCCGAGCGACACCGTCGTCGCTCGCACCGCAGCGACGCGGGCGCGGACGTGCGCGGGCAGCACCCGGTCGAGCTTGGCGAGCACAGCGAGCGCCGCCTCCTCGACGCCACCCGTGGTGCCGGCCGCGGCCAGACCGAGGGCGATCGCGATCGCCGTGGCCTCGTCGTCATCCACCAGCAGCGGTGGTACCGATGCGCCGATCGCCAGCCGGTAGCCACCGAGGACCCCGGGGGCGGCATCGACCGGGTAGCCGAGACCTCGGAGCCGATCGACGTCGCGACGCACCGTACGTGGCGTGACGCCGAGGCGCTCGGCGAGCTCGGGGCCGTGCCAGGTGGGTCGTTGCTGCAGCAGCGACAGCAGCTGGAGCAACCGGGCGGACGTGTCGGCCATCACCGGAGATTCTCGCGCCATGCGGTCACGTCTGGTCCGCATGGACGTGCAGGCTGCTCGTCATGAACTGGACCACGTTGCTGCTCGACCAACTCACCTTCCACTGGGACCACCAGGTGCGCCCGGGCCTGGCCGATCTCACCGACGACGAGTACCACTGGGAGCCGGTGCCCGGCATGTGGGGTATCCGCCCGCGGGCCGAGGCTCGCGGCGCCATGGCCGCCGGCGGCGGCGAATTGGTGGCCGACTTCGAGTTCCCCGAGCCGACGCCGGTGCCGCTGACCACCATCGCCTGGCGTCTCGGGCACGTGATCGTCGGCATCTTCGGGATGCGCAACGCCGCGCACTTCGGTGGTCCGCCGATGGACTACGAGACGGTGGTGTGGCCGGGCACCGCGGCCGAGGCGCTGGCGATGCTCGACGCCGTGTACGCCGGCTGGATCGCGGGCGTCGCGGCGATGGACGACGCCCGCCTGGCCGAGCCCGTCGGCGAGGCCGAGGGCGACTTCGCCGAGTATCCGTACGCCGCGCTGGTGCTGCACATCCACCGCGAGGCGATCCACCACCTCGCCGAGGTCGCACTGCTGCGCGACCTGTACCGCGCCCAGCACTGAGCCGCTGCCGCCGCTCGACGCCCCGGTCGAGGCCCCGCATCCGTGTGCTTCCGCCGCCGATCCACCGGCGCAACCACACGAACGACGCCGTCCGTGTGCTTCCGCCGCCCCCACACCGGCGCAACCACACGAACCACCGCACACGAGGCCCGAGACGCACCAAGGCCCCGCCGAAGCGGGGCCTTTCGTGGTGGGCGAGGGGGGACTTGAACCCCCACGTCCTTTCGAACACTGGCACCTGAAGCCAGCGCGTCTGCCATTTCGCCACTCGCCCGAGTGCGGAGCACAACGCTAGCAACTCCGCTCGGGCCGCCCAACCCGGATCTCCCCGCTGCCCTCACCCTGTGATGTGACGCCACTACGCTCAGAACGTCATGGGCTTGCAACCGTTTCGACCGAGCGTGAGCGAATAGGGTCTCCACGTGTTTTCGCGCTCCTCCCGCAACAGCACCATCCGCCCGGTGGAGCTCGGTCGCCGTCTCCTGCGCGAGATGGACGATCAACGCAGCGTCGACGTGAAGGGTCGGCGCATCGTGCCCAACATGTTCACCTTCCACCTCAGCCCTCGTGATCATGCGGGATTCGCCGACATCGAGGACGCGCTGATCCACGAGCTCGGCGAGGCTGCCCGCGAGTACGCCCGCGACGAGGGCTACCACTTCGTCGGCCCGGTGGGCGTCGAGATCGTGGTCGACAACGCGCTCAAGCCGGGCCGCTTCGGTGTCGCCTCGGTGCTGCGCGAGGGTGCGCCCGAGCCCGTCTCGGTCGCTGCCGGTGACGCCGGAGCCGGCGAGGCCGACGCCGGCTTCGCGATCGTCGAGGAGCCGCGCGTGTCACCGCCCGCCGCCGCGCCCGCGCCGGCGGAACCGCCGATGGTCGAGCGGCCGCCGGCGTACGCACCCGCGGCCGAGCCGCCCCAGCCCGCCACGCCGCCGGTGTACACCGCCGTGCCCGACGCACCGCCCGTGCCACCGCGGATCGGCTCGGCCGTCGGCCGCCTGCAGCTGCCGTCGGGCGAGAAGGTCACCGTCGGCCACCGTGTGGTGAGCATCGGCCGCCTGCCCGAGTGCACCGTCACCTTGAGCGACCCCAACGTCAGCCGCCGCCACGCGGAGGTTCGTCCGGGCAGCCAGCTCATGATCGTCGATCTCGGCTCCACGAACGGCACGAAGGTGAACGGGCTTCGCATCGACGGAGAACGCGTGCTCGTCGACGGCGACATCATCAGCCTCGGCAGCTCGCATCTGCGCTTCGAGGCCTCGAACGCGCCGGCATGACGGATTCCGTTCTCGAGATCCTCAACTACGCGCTCCTCGCGCTGCTGTACCTGTTCTTCGCTCGCGTGCTGTGGGCCGTGTGGAGCGAGGTGCGCGGGCCCCGCGCCGGCCACCTCACCGCCGCGCCACCGATCGACGCCACCATGTCCGCACCCGCTCCGCCGCAGGTGCGGGCCAACAAGCGTGTGAAGCGCGGTCAGGTGACGCGTCTGTTGGTGATCCAGCCTCGCGAGCGCAAGGGCGCGGCATTCGGGATCGTCGGCGAACTCACCATCGGCCGCCTCGCCACCTGCACCATTTGCATCCCCGACGACCCGTTCGTGTCGGCCACCCACGCCCGGCTCTACACCATCGACGGCGTCACCTACGTCGAGGATCTGGGCTCCACCAACGGCAGCTTCCACAACGGCGCCCGGCTGGGGAGCGTGCAACCCTTCTCGGTCGGCGATCGTCTGCAGATCGGCTCGACCGTGTTGGAGGGTGCCTGATGCCCGCGCTCCTGTGGGGTGCCGCCACCGACGCCGGCCGCATCCGCTCCGACAACGAGGACGCCTACGTCGCCGAGGAACTCGTGTTCGCCGTGGCCGACGGCATGGGCGGCCACCAGGCCGGCGAGGTGGCGAGCGCACTCGCCGCCGGCACCATCCGCGAGCGCCTCGCGCAGGGTGCGCCCACGGTGGACGTGGTGGTGGCCGCGGTCGTGGAGGCCAACGCGGCGATCTTCCAGACCGCACACGCCAACGCTGCGCAACGCGGCATGGGCACCACCCTCACCGCCGTCGCGGTGATGCCCGCCACCGACGGCCGGCCCGAGCAGCTCGCGATCGTCAACGTCGGCGACAGCCGGGTGTACCTCGCCCGCGGCGGCGAGCTCACCCGCGCCACCATCGACCACAGCTACGTGCAGGAGCTGCTCGCCACCGGCCACATCACCGAGGCCGAGGCCCGTGCCCACCCCCGTCGCAACATCGTCACCCGCGCGCTCGGCATCGAGCCGACGGTCCGCGTCGATTCGTGGGTGATGCCGCTCGTGCGCGGTGACCGCTACGTGCTCTGCAGCGACGGTCTCGTCGACGAGGTGGACGACGACGAGATCCACACCATCCTCCGCCGCCTCCCCGAACCCCAGGCGTGCGCCGAGGCGCTGGTCGCCGCAGCGGTCGCCAACGGCGGACGGGACAACGTCACCGTCGTCGTGGTCGACGTGCTCGACGGGGTGGATCCCGAGGCGGTGGCCGGCATCCCGGCCGACGCCACCGACGACGACACCGTGCCGCTCACCCGCGTGATGGCCGTCGCCGACGGGGACCCGATTACGCTCGAGCAGCCGGTGGTGCCGGTGACCGCGAAGGTGAAGCGGCAGCTCGGACGGCAGATGACGGTGAAGACGTTCCTGATGCTGCTCGGCGCCGCCGTGGCGCTCACCGTCGTGATCGTGCTCGTGCTGGTCGCGCTCACCGGCGGCGACGACGGCGGCGACCCGACGCCCACTGTCACCACCGACGAGACGCTGCCCGCATCGACCGAGCCCGAGTCGACCGAGCCCGAGTCGAGCGAGCCCGAGTCGACGGTCACCACCGTGACGCCCACCCGCCCGCAACCCACCATCACGACCGCCGCCGCGGAGCCGACCACCACCGACAGCGGATGAGCACCCCCTCCCCACTCGCGTCCGCTCGGCGCAGCACCGAGCTCGGGCTGGTGGTGATGGCCGGCGCCATCACCGCCGCCGCCTACACGGTCGCGTCGCTGGGCAAGAACGCCGAGATCCCGCCGATCATCCTGCCGTTCCTCGGTGCCACGCTCGGCCTGCTGGTGGTCGCGTCCGTCGCCACCCGCCTCTTCGCCCGCGGCGCCGATGCCACCCTGCTGCCGCTCGCCGCGCTGCTGCACGGCATCGGGTACGTGATGATCACCCGGCTCGACGACCGCCTCGCCGGACTGCAGACCACCTGGACGTTCATCGCGATCGCGGCGTACGTGGGCGTGCTGGTGGTGGTGCAACGCACCACCGACCTCGCCCACCGCACGTGGTGGTGGTTCGGCATCGGTGCCGCGCTGTTGCTGCTGCCGCTGGTCCCGGGCGTCGGGCGGACCTTCGGCGGCGCTCGCATCTGGGTGAGCATCGGACCGATCAACTTCCAGCCCGGCGAGTTCGCCAAGATCGCGCTCGCCCTGTTCTTCGCCGGCTACCTGGCCGAGCGGCGCGAGCTGATCGCCACCAACACCTGGCGGGTCGGCTTCCTCCGGCTCCCCGAACCGCGCTACCTGCTACCGATCCTGCTCGCCTGGGGCTTCTCGGTCGTGGTGATGGTGGGGTTGAAGGACCTGGGCGCGTCGCTGCTGTTCTTCGCCCTCTTCGTCGTGATGCTGTGGGTGGCCACGGAACGCACCAGCTTCCTCGTCATCGGGCTCCTGCTGTTCGCCGGCGCGGCCTACATCGCGTGGCGGATGTTCGGCAACGTCCAGACGCGCGTCGCCATCTGGCTCGACCCGTGGCCGCAGTACGAAGGCCGCGGCTATCAGATCATCCAGGCGATGTTCGCCCTGTCGAACGGCGGGATCGAGGGCACCGGTCTCGGTCTCGGCAGCCCCAACAAGATCCCCGAGGTGAAGAACGACTTCATCTTCGCCGCGATCGGTGAGGAACTCGGCCTGGTGGGCGCCACCGCCGTGTTGATCGCGTTCATGCTGATCATCGGCGCCGGCCTCCGCATCGCGATCCGGGCCGAGCGCCCGTTCGAGAAGATCCTCGCCACGGGCCTCACCACGATCATCGGCCTGCAGGCGTTCATCATCGTCGGCGGCGTCATCCGGGTGGTGCCGCTCACCGGCATCACCCTGCCGTTCGTCAGCTACGGCGGATCGAGTCTGCTCGCCAACTACGTGCTGCTGGCGCTGCTGATGCGGATCAGCGACTCGACCGCACGGCGCCTCGGCGAAGTACCCGACGACCTCACGCTCGGCGAGCGGTTCGAGGCACGATTCGCCCGACGTCGCGCCCGCCGGGGCGCGAAGCTCGCTGCGAGGGCGTCGCGATGAACACCCGCATCCGCCGCCTCGCGGTCGGGTTGCTCGTGTGCTACCTGGCGTTGTTCGTGCAGCTCAACCTGCTGCAGGTGCAGCGCGAGGAGGAACTGACGTCGGATCCGCGCAACGACCGTCAGACCATCCGCGACTTCAACCGTCCGCGCGGCGACATCATCACCGCCGACGGCGTGGTGCTGGCGCGAAGCGTGCGGATCGACGAACCGGACGCCGAGCTGAAGTACCGCCGCGAGTATCCGACCGGCAGCCTGTTCGGCAACATCACCGGCTACTTCACCTTCAGCTACGGCAGCACGCAGCTGGAACGCGAGTACAGCGACGTGCTGGCCGGCACCACCCGAGAACAGCAGGTGAAGGCGCTCGGCGACCTGTTCACCGGCCAGGACGTGAGTGGTTCGGTGGTGCTCACGATGCGCGCCGACGTGCAGCAGGCGGCACGCGACGCGCTCGTCGACCCGCGTACCGGTCTCGAACGCGAGGGCAGCGTGGTGGTGATCGACCCGTCGACCGGCGCCGTGATCGCGATGTACAGCTCGCCCACCTACGACCCGAACCAGGTGGTCACGGGCTCGAACCAGGACGTCAACGACGTCTTCGACTTCCTCAACAACTACCCCGGCAAGCCGTTGCTCGCGAACACCTATCAGGAGCGCTACATGCCCGGCTCCGCGTTCAAGGTGATCACCACGGGCATCGCGCTCGAGAACGGCACGATCAGCCTCGACAGCAGGTGGCCGAACGAGACCGAGTGGACGCCGCCACAGACCACCGACCCGATCCAGAACTACGACGGCTCGTCGTGCGGCGGGTCGCTCGTCGAGGTGTTCTTCCGCAGCTGCAACATCCCGTTCGCCCAGATGGCGGTCGACCTGGGGCCGGAGGCGATGGTGGCGGGGACGAAGGCGTGGGGCATCGGCGAGCGGCTCCCGATCGACCTGCCCGGCCCCGTGGCGAGCAGTTTCGGTGAGGTGGACGACTTCACCGAGGCCCTCCCGCTGCTGGCGATCGGTGGGTTCGGGCAGGGGAACGACGTGATGGTGCCGCTGCACATGGCGATGGTGGCCGCCACCGTGGCCAACGGTGGGCGGATGATGGCGCCCCACGTGGTGGACGTGACCCGGTACCAGGACGACACGGTGCTCGACCGGACCGATCCGGAGGTGTGGAAGACCCCGATCTCGCCCACCACCGCCGCCACGCTGAACACGCTGATGGTCGGCGTGGTGAACAACGGCACCGGCCGCCAGATGCAGTTGGCGAACGGCATCCAGGCCGCGGCCAAGACCGGCACCGCCCAGCTGAACGCCGCCGGCGAGCCGGAGCGGTCGCACGCATGGATCATCGGGTTCGCTCCCGCCGAGCAGCCGCGCTACGCGATCGCCGTGATGCTGAAGGGCACCAACGACGAGATCAGCGCCGGGACGGGGGGCCGGCTGGCAGGTCCGATCGCGAAGCAGGTGCTCGACTTCGTGTTCGCCACGGAGGCGAACACCGTGGCCGGGGGTGCACAACCGTGACACCGCCGTGCTGGATAACCTCGCACCCATTGCGCGGCGCCGCCCTCGTGCGTTCGTGCACTCCGCCGCTGAGTAGGACCACGTGACCAACAGCAACGAGCGCATCGTCCTGAACGACCGCTACGAGATCCAGAACCGCATCGGCCGAGGTGGCATGGCCGACGTGTTCCTCGCGCGCGACGTGCTGCTCGACCGACCGGTCGCGATCAAGGTGCTGTTCCCCGAGTACGCGACCGACCCCAACTTCGTCGAGCGGTTCCGCCGCGAGGCGCAGTCGGCCGCCAACCTCAACCACCCCAACGTCGTGAGCGTCTACGACTGGGGCAAGTACTCGAACACCTACTTCATGGCGATGGAGTACGTGCAGGGCCGCACGCTCGCCGACATCCTGCGCGCGAACGGTCACATCAGTTCGGTGCAGGCCGCGGAGATCGCGAGCGAGGTGTCGGCCGCGCTCAGCTTCGCCCACAAGAACGGCGTCGTGCACCGAGACATCAAGCCGGCCAACATCCTGATCGGCACCGCCGGCGCGGTGAAGGTGGCCGACTTCGGCATCGCCCGCGCGATGAACTCGCCCACCGAGAGCAACCTCACCCAGGTGGGCTCGGTGATGGGTACCGCCACCTACTTCTCGCCCGAGCAGGCCCAGGGTGCCCAGCCCGACCCGCGCAGCGACCTGTACTCGCTCGGCATCGTGCTGTACGAGATGGTGGCCGGCAAGCCACCGTTCACCGGCGAGAACCCCGTCGGCATCGCGTACAAGCAGGTGCACGACGCACCCCAACCGCTGAATCAGATCGTCGCCGACGTGCCCCGACCGTTCGAGGCGATCGTCGCCAAGCTGCTCGCGAAGAGCCCCGATCTGCGCTACGCAGACGCCGACGCGCTGCGCGACGACCTCCGGCGATTCCGTGCCGGCGAGCCGGTGCAGGCGTTGGTCGGCATCACGCCACAGGGGCCGCCCCAGCGCGACATCGCCACCACCACGATGCCACGCACGACCGCGGTGCCGTCGCAGGCGGCCGGCGCGGCCGCGTACGCCGATGCCGCAGCCCACGCGCGCACCACGGCGATGCCGCAGCACACCGGCTCGGTGCCCGTGCAGGGGTATCCGCCCAACTCGCAACAGCAGCCGCAGATCCAGCCGGTGCAGTACGAGCAGCCCAGCCGCAACGGGCTGTATGCGGTGCTCGGATTCATCGCGGTGATCGCGCTCGTGATCGGCGGCGTGGTGCTCTACAACACCCTCACCGCCGACGACGAGACCACCGAGGAGGAGGTGAATGCCACCGTTCCCCCGGTCGTCGGTCTCGACTACGACGCCGCCGTCACGGCGCTGCAGGCGGCGGGGCTCACCGTCGATCCCGTCGCCGAGGCCAACCCGAACGATCCGGCCACGCCCGAGAACCAGGTGTGGCAGACCGACCCCGCGCCCGGCACGGTCGTCGCCGCCGACTCGGCGGTGAAGGTGTTCTTCCAACCCACCGTCGATCCACAGCCGGTGCCGGACGTCACCGGGCAGAACCTCGCCGAGGCGCAACGGATCCTCACCGAAGCCCAGTTCCAGATCGGCGAGGTGACGAGCGAGACGAGCGACCTGCCGAAGGACACCGTGATCCGCACCGTGCCTGCCGCGCTCGAGCTGCTGAAGCCCGGTGAGAGCGTGGCGATCGTGTTGTCGGGTGGCCCCGACACCCAGACGGTGCCACAGGTGACGAGCATGACCCAGGACGCAGCGAAGCAGTTGCTCGAGGGCGAGCCGTACCGCTTCGTGGTCACCGTCGTCACCGAGCCGAGCGCTGCCGTGCCCGCTGGTGGTGTGCTGCGCACCGAGCCGGCCGTGTCGAGCGAGCTCGCCGCCGGATCGGCGATCACGCTGTTCGTGTCGAGCGGCGTCGAGCAGGTGCAGGTGCCGCCGGTCGTCGGGCTCACCGAGGCCCAGGCCAAGAACCTGATCACCGGCGAGGGTCTCACCGCCAACGTCACGTACCGCAACGTGCCTGCCGGCGACGCGAACGACGGACGTGTGATCTCGCAGAGCCCGACGGGGGGCAACCTCGTCGAGCCCAACTCCGCCGTCGGGATCCAGGTGGGTCGGGCCGTGGCGACCACCACGACCGCCGCGCCGACCACCACGGCGGCACCGACGACCACGGCCGCGCCGACCACCACGGCCGCGCCGACCACGACGGCGGCACCGACGACCACGGCCACGACGACGACCACCACCGAGCCCTGACGACGTCGTCGTCCGGATCGTCCGGATCGTCCGGATCGTCCGGATCGCCCGGTCGAGACGGTCGAGTCAGGAGCGAGCGGCGGCCCGCAACATGTTGCGCAACAGGTCGTGGCCGGCGGCGGTGAGGATGCTCTCGGGGTGGAACTGCACACCCTCCACCGGCAACTCGCGATGACGGACGCCCATCACGACGCCGTCCTCGGTCCACGCCGTCACCTCGAGACAGCTGGGCATGGTCGACGGCTCGATCACCAGGCTGTGGTATCGGGTCGCGGTGAGCGGCGACGGCAAACCGGCGAACACCCCGACGTCGGCGTGCAGGATGTGTGAGGTCTTGCCGTGCATCAGTTGTGGGGCACGCTCCACCGTGCCGCCGTACACGTGCCCGATCGCCTGGTGCCCGAGGCACACGCCGAACACCGGGATCCCCCGTTCGGCGAACGCCGGAATCGCGTCGCAGATGATGCCGGCGTCTTCGGGGCGGCCGGGCCCCGGCGAGAGCAGGACCGCGTCGGGTTCGAGCTCGAGCGCGCCGTCGACGGTTCGCTCGTCGTTGCGGACGACCACCGGGTCGGCACCGAGCTCGCCCAGGTACTGCACCAGGTTGTAGACGAAGCTGTCGTAGCTGTCGATCACGAGAACCCGCGGACCCGGCATCCCGACAGCGTAGACTTGCGCCCCGTGGCTCCTCCCAAGAGAAAGACCAGCGGCGGACGGGTGACCCCGAAGGGCACCCGCCCGGGCGATGCCGGGCGGTTGGCGAGCCACGGTCACGCCCAGGAGCACGGCTACGACGGCGGCAAGACGGTGAGCGCGTCGTCGCGCTACACCCCACCGGTGTCGCGGGCGACGATCGAGAGTCCCCGGTGGGTGCCGATCCTGATGATCGTGCTGCTCGTGCTCGGCGCGATCACGATCATGCTGCGCTACATCGTGTGGCAGGACACCAACCTGCCGGTGCTCGTCGGCCTGGTGTTCCTCCTCGGCGGTCTCTACACCGCCACGAAGTGGCATTGACGTCGGTTCGTCGCACCGGGTCGGGTGCGCCACGACCGTCGAGCTGAACCAGAGATGACGAGCGTGGGTCGAACGGATGTCGGTCAGCTGACATCGATGTGATTCGTCACAAGGTTGTCCACAGGATGTGGACGACGGGGACGGCGCTCAGTCGTAGATCGGTGCCACCAGGTCCATGTCCTCGAGGCAGTGCTTCGGCGGTGGCGGGTCTTCGTCGGGGGCCAAGGTGAGCTTGATCTCCAGGCCACAGATGTTGCAGCGGTACCTGACGTTCACGCGGCGCAGCTCGCCGGGCGGCGGTGGGGGTGGCAGCGGCGTGGTCATGCTGCGCAGCATGGCGATCCCGGTTTTCCACAGGACGACGCCGATCAGCACACCACCGGCCCACCAGATCACGGTGGACAGTGCAGGCATGGCCACAGCCTACGACTGCTCGGCTCAGCCGAGACGCTCGATGATGGTGGCGTTCGCCATGCCGCCGCCCTCGCACATCGTCTGCAGGCCATAGCGCCCGCCGGTGCGTTCGAGTTCGTGCAACAGCGTCGTCATGAGGCGAGCGCCCGAACAGCCGAGCGGGTGTCCGATCGCGATGGCGCCGCCGTTCACGTTCACCCGATCCATGTCGGGGTGCAGCTCACGCTCCCAGGCGAGCACCACCGAGGCGAAGGCCTCGTTGATCTCCACCAGGTCGATCTGGTCGAGGGTGAGGCCCGCTCGCGCGAGCACCTTCTCGGTGGCGGGGATCGGCGCGGTGAGCATCATCCGCGGGTCGTCGCCCGCGAGCGAGAAGTTCACGAAGCGGGCGCGTGGCGTGAGCCCCAGCCGGGTGGCGTGCTCCTCACTCATGATCAGCATCGCTGCAGCGCCGTCGGTGATCTGCGACGAGTTGCCGGCCGTGACCCGCCCCCCGTCCTCCTCGCTGCGGAACGCCGGCTTCAGGCGTCCGAGCGACTCCATCGAGGTGTCGCGGAGGCCTTCGTCGACGGTCATCAGGTCTCCGTTGGCGCCCAGCACGGGCACGATCTCACGTTCGAAGCGCCCCTCGGCCGTGGCGCGCGCGGCGAAGTGCTGCGAGCGCACCCCGAAGGCGTCCATCTCCTCGCGGGTGATGTGCCAGCGGTCGGCGATCATCTCGGCCGAGATGCCCTGCGACACGAGACCCCCCTCCGGCGCGTACCGGGTGCCGATCGCCGGACCGAACGGGAAGCCGTACCTGCCGTCGACCATCGACGAGCCCATCGGCACCCGGGTCATCACCTCCACCCCGGCGGCCACCACCACGTCGTAGGCACCGGCCATCACCCCTTGGGCGGCGAAGTGGGCTGCCTGTTGGCTCGAGCCGCACTGCCGGTCGATGGTCGTGCCCGGGATCGTGTCGGGCCATCCGGCGGCGAGCACGGCGTTGCGGCCCACGTTCGCCGCCTGTTCGCCCACCTGCATGACGCAGCCCATGATCACGTCGTCGATCAGTGCCGGATCGATTCCGGTGCGCTCGACGAGGGCGCGCAGCGTGTGCGCGGCCAGATCGACCGGGTGCCACTCCTTCAACTGGCCGTTGCGGCGCCCGAGCGGGGTCCGGACGGCGTCGACGATGACCGCGGTGGGCATGGCTCCTCCTTCGCCACGACGTTGATGGGCACGCCGGTCGAGATCGCCGTCAGTCTGATCGGCCTCGGACGTGTGACCCAAACCGGACTCCGACCTCCGACACGACGTCGCGGTTCCCCCGAACACGTGACAGACTTCACACATGGCAACTTCCGTAGCAGAGCTCGACGCCGTCGTCGCCGGGACGACGACGCCGAGGATGTTCCTCTCCCTGGTCGACGCCCACGGCGACGTCCCGGCCGTGCACTCGATGGCATCCGACACGCCCGGCAGCTGGAATCGTTGGACCTACGCCGAGCTGGGCGCGCAGACCGCCCGCGCGGCCGCCGGCTATCTCGCCCTCGGGGTGCAACGCGGCGAGCGCGTGCTGCTGATGATGCGCAACCGGCCCGACTTCCACTGGCTCGACCTCGGCGCCCAGTTCGTGCGCGCCACCCCGGTGAGCATCTACAACTCTTCGTCGCCCGAGGAGATCCAGTACCTCTCGCACCACGCGGAGGCACGCATCGCGATCGTCGAGGATCTGGGTTTCCTCGATCGGATGCTGAAAGTTCGCGACGAGCTGCCGGAGTTGCAGCACATCTTCGTGATCGAGGCATCGCCCGACGGTCTCCCCGACGGCGTCCGGCCCGTGTCGGAACTGCTCGCACACGGCGAGGCCGATCTCGCCCAGCTCGCAGCCGACACCTCGCCCGACGACATCGCGACGCTCATCTACACGAGCGGCACCACCGGGCCGCCGAAGGGTGTGATGATCAGCCAGTACAACGTCGTGTACACGGTCGAGTCGCTGAAGCGCTGCATCGACTTCGACGACTACGTGGGCAAGCGAGCGGTGAGCTACCTGCCGATGGCCCACATCGCGGAGCGGATGATGAGCCATTACCAGGCGGCCATCCTCGGCTACTCGGTGTTCTGCTGCCCCGACCCCAACCAGCTCACGAGCTACCTGCGCGAGGTGCACCCCGAGATCCTGTTCGGCGTCCCCCGTGTGTGGGAGAAGGTGTACAACGGGGTGAACGCAGCGCTCGCCGCCGACCCGGAACGCAAGGCCAAGTTCGACGAGGGTCTGGCGGCAGCGCTCGCGATCAAGCAGGCCGAACGGGACGGCACGGCCACCCAGGAACAGCTCGACACCTGGGCGTTCCTCGACGCGGTCGCGTTCTCGAACGTCCGGGCACTCGTCGGTCTCGACGCGGTGCAGGTGGGCGTCACGGGTGCGGCGGCCATCCCGCGCCCGGTGCTCGAGTGGTTCAACGCGATCGGCGTGCCGCTCAGCGAGATCTACGGCATGAGCGAGTCGAGCGGCCCGATGACGTGGTCGCCGAAGGCGAACCGTCCGGGCTCGGTCGGTCAGGAGATCCCCGGCTGCGAGGTGCGCATCGCCGACGACGGCGAGGTGATCTGCCGCGGCGGCAACGTCTTCCAGGGCTACCTGAAGCAGCCGGACAAGACGGCCGAGACGCTGATCGACGGCTGGCTCCACAGCGGCGACATCGGCGAGATGGATGCCGACGGCTACGTGCGCATCGTCGACCGCAAGAAGGAGCTGATCATCACCTCGGGTGGCAAGAACATCAGTCCGGCGAACCTCGAGGCGGCACTCAAGACGATCCCGTTGATCGGTCAGGCAGCTGCGATCGGTGACAACCGCAAGTTCTGCTCGGCGATCCTGGTGCTCGACCCCGAGGCCGCCACGGTGTGGGCGAAGGCACACGGACGCGACGGCGTGCCGTTCGCCGAGCTCGCCGGCGACGCCGAGGTGCTCGCCGAGGTGCAGGCCGGCGTCGACGAGATCAACCAGCAGTTCGCGCAGGTGGAGCAGATCAAGAAGTTCGTGCTCCTCGGCGAGGAGTGGATGCCCGACAGCGACCTGCTCACGCCGACGTCGAAGCTGAAGCGCCGCGGCGTGAACGCCCGCTACGCGGCCGAGATCGAATCGATGTACGCCGGGCTCGACTGATCGTCGGAGGTGCACGCGTCGGTGCGGGCGGTCACCGACGCGTGCAGATCTCCGTCGGACGTGGCATCGGCCGCGGCCCCGCGGGTGGCGGTGGAACGGCTGAACACCACGAGGCGATCGTCGTGGACGACGGCGGCACACAGCTCGCCGTGTGATCGACCGAGGCGCAACTCGCCCCCGCCGTCGCGACGCACGACGATCCCGTCGTCGGCGACGCGACCCACGAGCCAGATGTCGTGGTTCCGCGTCACCACGGTGGCGGGTCGCAGGTCGGCCGCGAGCAGCGACATCGTCCAGCTGCGCCGCTCGGTGCCCGGCATGGTGCGCACGATGGTGTGGTCGCCGCTCGGCGAGGTGACCGCGAGCACCAGATCGCTCGCCCCGAGCGGCGCCGGCCCGGTGAGCGAGTGCGACGCGGTGAGCGGCACGCCGAGCGTGCGGGCGCGAAAGCGCGTCGGCCCATCGCGCCGGTCGGCTCCTTCGAGCAACGTCCATCCGACGGGCCGTCCTTCGACGACCACGGATCCGACGAGCGTGATCGAGTCGTCGACCGCCGCGGCCCCGACGACGTGCAGGTGGGGATGATCGGACGCGAACGTCTCGTCGACCTCCCAGCTGCGCAGGTCGTGCGACACGGCGTGCCAGGGGCGGCCGTGGTGTGCACCGAAGACGTGCCAGTGCCGGTGATGCGCGACGAGTGCCGTGGGCACGATCGCCACCGGCAACATGCCGGTGGCGACCAGGCGATCCGGCTCACCGCTCCACACCGTCGCCGCGCCGGTGTCGTCGCGACCGGCGACGGCCAGAGTCGAGCCGTCGCTCGCCGGGACCGGCATCCCGACGAGCAACGGCCCGACGATCTCGTCCACCCTCGTCACCGGCGCGGGCGCCACACCGTCGAGGTCGACGACGTGGAGCCGGCAGCCGCGCTCGGGGGCATCGCCCCGGGAGGTGGCGGCGTCGGCGGTGGGGTCCGACGGTGGCACGATCATGCGGACGATCAGCTCCCGATGAAGACGCTGCTCACCCGGTTGTCCCACCCGGCGAGCATCGAGGCGCTCGACGCGCCGGCCCAGGTGGCGCCGCCGTACTGGGGTGCGCCGCCGTTGTTGAGGTCGTAGAAGGTCGATCCGCAGGCACCGATCCGGTAGCTGCTCGTGATGTTGTTGAAGCCGTAGTTCGAGAGGTTGAGGAAGCTGAACTGGGTGCTCAGCCAGAGCACCGATCCCGAGTAGCTGGTGCCCGAGTACAGCCGGACCGACGAACTGCACGCTGCGCGGCGCCACCCGCTGGTCGTCGTGCCGTCGCCGGTCGGCTCGCTCGGCGCGCCGAGCGCGGCGAGCATGGCTGCCTCGTCGTCGAAGCAGGTGGAGACGACCCCGTCGCTGTAGCAGGCTCGAGCTCCGTCCCAGCCGTTGCGCAGGTCGATCGTGTCGCCCTCGTAGTCGGCCAACCAGGGCGTCGGGGTACCGGCCTGGTCGGCCCCGTCGTCGACGTCGACGGCGTGCGCTACCGGCGCGCCGGCGAGTGCCACGGCGACGACACCCGCGAGCCGGGCGAGCCGGGCGAGCCTCGGGCGGCGGGAGATGCGATGGTGGCTCATGGGTCCTCGGTTCGTCAGGGGACGGCGATCGGGGACGTGCGCAGCACGACCCGTTCGATGGTGGGGTCGACGGCCGCGGCAGCGCACGGCGCATCGGGGTCGGCGAGCTCGATCGACCAGGTGTCGGCGAGTCCGAGGTCGCGGAGCAGTCCCTCCGCGCGGGTGAGCACGTCGTCGACGGAACGGCAGCGTTCGGTGTTCGCGAAGGCCTCCAGCTCGGTCGCGAGTGTCACCTCCGGACGATCGCCCAGGTTCGTCTCGGCCGCGACCATGCCGAAGTCGCCGCAGACCTGGCCGTCTTCGACGGGAATCACCTCCACCAGCGCCAACCGGCCGGTGCATGCGAGCAATGGTGGAACCTCGGTCGCAGGCCCCTCCGTGCCGCCCGACGGCAGCGAACCGTCCCGCCACCACTCGACGCACTGCTCGACGGGGTCACCGACGAGCTCGACCGCGATGGTGACACCCGAGCCGTCGGCCGCCGATCGGCAGAGCAGGTCGCCCGCGGGGTCCGCCGGGGCGTCGCGAGGCAGCGCAGCCACGCCGACACCACCCACCAGCGTCGTCGCGACCGCCGCAGCGGCCCACCGGCGGCGTCGACGCTGCGACGCCCGCGCGACCATCGGCGACGAACGACGAGCACGCGACACCGGCACCACGGGCGAGCGGCCGGCGAACGAGTCGAGGAGGATGCTGTCGACCAGGTCGTCGGCGTCGATCGTCGGTCGGTCGGCCAGAGCGACCGCGCGGGCGTGATCGCGCAGCACGTCGAAGGGGTCGGCGGCGCCGCCCGGTTCGCGATCCCGGTGGTTCATCCGTCGCCCTCGCTCGTCGGTGAGTCGGACGACTCGGCGACGACCTTGCGGAGACGGGCCCGAGCGCGATGCACGCGCATCGCCGCAGTCTTCGCCGTGACGCCGAGGATCTCGCCGAGTTGCTCGGGCGTCAGGTCGTCGATCGCGGTCATCAGCAGCACCTCGCGGTCGCTCGGCGCGAGCGAGCCGAGGGCCTGCAACACGGCGCGCAGTTCGATGCCGGCGTCGTGGTCCGGCGGTGGGGCCGGGGCGAGCGGTGGCAGACGAGCCACCTTGTCGTTGAGTGCCTGCCATCGACGCTCGCCCCGACGGCCGTTGAACACGACGTAGCGCGCGGCGGCACGGAGCCAGGTGCCCGCGTGGTCGGGATCGATGTCGTCGAGACGCTGCCACGCCGCCGTGAGCGCGTCGTTCACGACGGATTCGGCGTCGGCCTGCGGGTAGACGAACCGGACGTGTGCGAGCAGGCTGCGCTGATGCGCGTGCACGAGACGGCGGAAACGGTGCTCCGCGTCCTCGTCAGCGGCTTCGGCGGCGCGCCAGGACGTCATCACAGACACTCAATGTCCGGCAGGGCCGCGACGACCACCGCATGCCGAAGATTTTTCCGGCGACGAGCCGAGCGTCGTGGCCCCGGGAGGAGATCAGCGGGCGAGCTTCGACAGCAGACGCTGCAACGCCACGAGGTCGCTGTCGGTGACGACGTGCGCGAAGTGCCGCTGCACGGCGCGCCGGTAGATCACGTTGACGTCACGCCAGAAGAGCCGGCCGTCCCTGGTGAGCTGCACGGTGACCGCGCGGCGATCACCGCCGTCGGGGCCGCTGTCGCGCACGACGTGGCCGGCCTCCTCCATGCGGTCGAGCCGGCGGCTGAGGCTCGACGGCACGTCGTCGAGCTCGTGGCAGAGCTCGCTGACGCGGAGCGATCCACCCGCGCGCTGCAGCGCCGACATCACGTCGAACCACCGCAACGGGATGTCGTACGCGTCCATCAGGTCGGCGTCGATCCGACGCTCGATCGACGTCGCCGTGACGAGCAGGTCGCGCATCAGCGCGATGCGTTCGGCGTCGAGACGAGGCACGGGCGGCTCCGCTCCGGACCGGCCGGTGGGTCAGGCCGTGGCCTTGAGTGCGGCACCGAATGCGGCGAGCGCCAAGTCGATCTCGTGTTCGTCCACGACGAGCGGCGGCATCCACCGCAGGGTGCGGCCGTAGGTGCCGGCGTTCATCAGGATCAGCCGACCCTCCTCGAAGCAGTGCTTCGTGACCGCGGCGACGCGTGCAGCGTCGGTGAACTCGGTGCCGACCATCAGGCCGAGGCCGCGCACCTGGGCGATGACGTCGTGCTCGCGCTGGAGCTCGCTGATGCCGGCCCGCAGCTGCTCGCCGCGGGCGTTCACGTTGGCGAGGAACGCCGGGTCGCTCATGATCTCGATCGTCGCGAGCGCCGCCGCGCACCCCATCGAGTTGCCGCCGTACGTGCCGCCGTGGCTGCCCGTCGGCCATGCGTCGTCGAGCTCGCGCCGGGTGCCGAGCGCCGCGAACGGGAAGCCGCTGGCGATGCCCTTGGCCATGCAGATGATGTCGGGCTCGATGCCGTAGTGCTCGACCGCGAACATCTTCCCGGTGCGGCCGAAACCGCTCTGCACCTCGTCGGCGATGAACAGGATGCCGTGCTGGCGGCACCGCTCGACGATGCCCTGGATGAACGCAGGCGGAGCCGGTACGTAGCCGCCCTCGCCGAGCACCGGCTCGAGGATCACCGCAGCGGTCTCCTCGGGGGCGGTCATCGCCTTCAGCAGGTGGTCGAACCCGTGCAGCGCAGCAGCCACCTCGGCGTCCTGGTCGGCAGCCATCGGGTCGGGATAGGGGGCGACGAACACACCGGCGGGCAGCGGCGCGTGTCCGGCGCGATATCCGGTCTTCGACGTGGTCATCGCCATCGCCAGGTGGGTGCGCCCGTGGAAGCTGCCGCTGAACACGATCACGTGCGGCCGCTTGGTGGCCTGCTTGGCCAGCTTCACCGCGGCCTCCGTGATCTCGGCCCCCGAATTCGCATAGAAGAACGTGTCGATGCCGGCCGGCGTGATCTCGGCCAGCTTGGCCGCGAGCGGTTCGAGCAGGTCGTGCTTGAACACGTTCACCTGGGCGTGGATGAATCGCTGGGCCTGGTCGGCGATCGCCTTCGCGACGGCGGGGTGGGCGTGCCCGGTGGAGTTGACCGCGATGCCCGCCGCGAAGTCGAGGTACTCCTCGCCGTCGGTGGTGGTGACCCAGCACCCATGACCGCTGGCCACCTGCAGCGGCGTGACCGAGAACCAGACGTTCGACAGATGCGACATGGCCACGAGCGTAGTTCTCCCGCAGGTCACACGGGCCGTGTGCTCAGATCTGCACCTGGATCAGCTCGCCGCCCGGCGTGTACTCGGCGTACCCACCGAGATGGCGCGGTCCGTTCACGTACACCCGGATGGTGACCGAGAAGGAGGGGTCGAACACGGACCGCTCGACGATCACGTGGGTGACCGCGGGCTCCTCGATCTCGGGCATGCGCGTGACCGCATCGGCGGCGAGCGCCGCGATCGTCGTCCAGTCGACCTCAGCGCTCGAGTACAGGCTCGACGCGAGGTCCCCCGGCCCGGCGAACACGACCGGGTCGGGCCCGTCGACCTCGCCCCTGCGGTAGTCGTAGGCGTCGACGTTCGCCGGTTCGGTCGCGCTCTGCGCCTGCGCCAGCACGTACTCGGGGTAGAGCACCACACGCAGCAGGCTGCTCGGCGACACGCCGACGGCCTGCTCGATCGCGTCGATCGCCTGTGCGGCGGGCCCGGGCTCGAACAACGACACCGGTGCGGTGGGCGCCGTGAGCGGCACGACCTCCGACGCGGGGACCGGTGACGATGCCGCGCTGGGCAGGTCCTCCGCACCGGACGCGGCGACCGACACCGACGGGACGTCGTCCGTGCCCGTCGAGCCCTCACCGCGCGCCATCAGCACGAGGAACACCGAGCCACCGACGATCGCCATCACCACCACGGCGGCGATGGCGATGCCGAGCGCTGCGCCACGTGCCGGCCGGGCCGGAGCCAGCGCGGTGTACTGCCCGCCGGGCGGTGGGGCGAAACCGGGCTGGTCGAACGGCGACGACGGAGCGCCCACCGGCGCGCCCGACGAGTCGAGTGAGTCGAGGAACTGAGCCGTCGTGGGCGGGGTGCCGCCGTCGCCGGGGATCGGGGTCGATCGCGGTCGGGCCGGCTCACCACCGGGGAGACCACCCGGCGGCGGAGGCGGCGGGACGAACGACATCGCCGCAGCATACGACGGCCGTGCCGGCCGCTCGGCGTGGGCGGCCGGCGGCGGTCGGCTCGACTCAGGCGAAGGCGGCAGCGAGCACGTCGGCGTAGGTGTCGGCGAGGTGGAAGGTCATCTGGTCGCGGACCCGCTCGGGCACGTCGTCCAGATCGGGACCATTGCGCTTCGGCAGCACGACCTCGGTGAGCCCGGCCCGATGGGCGGCGAGCACCTTCTGCTTCACCCCACCGATCGGGAGCACCTTGCCCTGCAGGGTGATCTCGCCGGTCATGCCGACCGTCGGCTTCACCACCTTGCCGGTGAGCAGGCTCACCAGGGCGGTGGTCATCGTGACACCTGCCGACGGACCGTCCTTCGGCACCGCGCCCGCAGGCACGTGCACGTGCACACGCTTGGCCAGGGTGTCCGGGTCGATGCCGAGCTCGCCGGCGTGCGAGCGGACGAAGCTGAGCGCGATCTGCGCGCTCTCCTTCATCACGTCGCCGAGCTGACCGGTGAGCGTGAGCGTCGGCTCGCCGGTGCCGGCGTCGCCGGGCAACGGGAACGCCGTGGTCTCGATGAAGAGCACATCGCCGCCGGAGCCGGTGACCGCGAGGCCCGTGGCCACGCCCGGCACGTTCGTGCGCTCGGGCACCTCGTCGTCCACCTTCGGCCGCCCGAGCCAGTCGCGCACGTGCTCGACCTCGACCACCACGGGTGGCACCACCGCACCCGTGGCCACCTTGGCGGCCACCTTGCGAGCGAGCTTGCCCAACTCGCGCTCGAGCGAGCGCACCCCGGCCTCACGGGTGTACCCGGTGATGGCGGCGCGCACGGCGCCCTCGGCAACGGCGACCTCGTCGGCGCGCAGGCCGGCGCGCTCGAGCTGGCGGGGTAGCAGATAGCGCTCGGCGATGAAGACCTTCTCGTCCTCGGTGTAGCCGTCGAGCCGCACCAGTTCCATGCGGTCGAGCAGCGGCGCCGGAATGGTGTCGGCCACGTTGGCGGTGGCGATGAACACGACCTGGCTGAGGTCGAGCTCGACCTCGAGGTAGTGGTCGCGGAACGTGTGGTTCTGCGCGGGATCGAGCACCTCGAGCAGCGCTGCGGTCGGATCGCCGCTCCAGCCGCCGGCGCTCAGCTTGTCGACCTCGTCGAGGAGCACGACCGGGTTCATGCTGCCGGCTTCGATGATCGCCCGGGCGATGCGGCCGGGCTGGCTGCCGACATAGGTGCGCCGGTGACCGCGGATCTCGGCCTCGTCGCGCACACCGCCGAGGGCGACGCGCACAAAGTTGCGTCCCATGGCCCGGGCGATCGACTCGCCCAGGCTGGTCTTGCCCACGCCTGGCGGACCGACGAGCGTGACGACGGTGCCGGCGGCCCGGCTCTGCGCCGCGACGTCGCGCTCGTGTCGGAGCTTGCGCACCGCGAGGAACTCGACGATGCGGTCCTTCACGTCGTCGAGGCCGTAGTGGTCGGCGTCGAGCACGGCTCGGGCGGACGCGAGGTCGAGCTGATCGTCGGTGCGCGTGGCCCAGGGCAGCTCGAGGATGCGGTCGAGCCAGGTGCGCACCCACGAGTGCTCGGGGCTCTGGTTGCTCATCCGCTCGAGGCGGTCGATCTCCTTCGCCACGAACGACGCCACCTTGTCGGTGAGGTGGGGACGGAGCTCGTCGAGCGCCGTTCGGTACTGGCCGACCACGTCGTCGTCGCCCTCGCCCAGTTCCTTGCGGATCGCAGCGAGCTGCTGGCGGAGCAGGTAGTCGCGCTGTTGCTTGTCGACACCTTCGGTGACGTCGGCACGGATCTGCGCCGTGACCTGCAGTTCGGCCAGGTGATCCCGAGCCCAGTCGGACACCAACGCGATGCGCTCGTCGAGCTCGATTGCGTACAGGGTGCGAACACGGGTGTCGGCATCGAGATCGGCCCAGGTGACCACCGCATCGGCGAGCGCGCCGGGCTCGCCCACCGTGCGCAGGATCTCCGGCAGGCGACGGCTCTGGCGGAGCTTCGCGATCTCCTCGAGCACCACGCGCAACTCGCGGGTGGCGGCCTCGACCCGTGGGGTCGGCCGGCCGTCGATGAGCAGGTCGACCTCGGCGTGATCGGCGCCGCGTTCGCCGGTGTGGCGGGCGACGATCCGGCCACGGGTCTCGGCCTGCACGATCGCGGCGGGCAGGCCGGTCGGCAGCGCCCCGCGTGACGGCACCCGAGCGACGACACCGAGCCGGCCCGACCGATCGTGACCGTCGTGACCGTCGTGACCGTCGTGGCCGGCACGGTCGTCGCGATCCGCCGCACCATCAGGTGCCACCAGCAGGACCCGACCATCGCCGGCGGCGGCGGCGTCGACCGCGATGCGCACGGCGTCGCCGTCGAGCGCCAGGGTGACGAGGGTGCCCGGCAGCACGACGGTGGGGAGCGGAAGCACGGGCAGCGAGACGGTCGAGCGGATGCCCGCCGACCGGGGACCGGCGAGGGGGTCGTGTGACTGATCGGTCATGGGCGAGAGGGTATCGTCACGAAACTTGATCGCAACCCGCTCATGTTTTGCGAGTGAGGTGACCGCTCAACTGGTGAGCGTACGCGCTTTCTCGAGCGCCTCGCCCCACGACGCCTGCGCCGCCACCAGCGCCCGGAACGGCATCACCATCTTCGGCATGCTCACCCCGAGCACGCCGC
Source organism: Acidimicrobiaceae bacterium (assembly GCA_020637235.1). Lineage (GTDB taxonomy): Bacteria > Actinomycetota > Acidimicrobiia > Acidimicrobiales > Ilumatobacteraceae > VFMC01. The sequence continues at coordinate 416,256 of JACJWG010000002.1, forward strand.
GCAGGCGGCCCTGCCAGCCGTACAGCGCGGCGAAGGCGCCCTCGACCGAACCGGCGAACACGTGCACGTCGTCGTCCCCATGAGCGCGACCGACGAACTGGATCCGGCTCTCGAACTGGTCGCTCCAGAAGAACGGCACCGACTCGTACGGGACGGGCGCCTCCCCCGCGGCCACCTGCACGAGGTTGCGGGCAGCGGCCGCACCCTGCTCGGCGGCGTTGGTCCAGTGCTCCACGCGCATCTCGGCGTCGTCGTGCGGGTCGAACACCCGGTTGTGCCACCGGGCGCAGTCGCCGGCGGCGTACACGCCGGGCACGCCGGTCCACAGGGTGTCGTCGCACACGATGCCGTCGCGCAGTGTGAGCCCGCTCCCCGACAGCCACTCGGTGTCGGGTGCCACGCCGATGCCGACCAGCACGACGTCGGCGCCGATCAGGGTGCCGTCGACGAGACGGACGCCGGTCACCTTGCCGTCGGCTCCTTCGATCTGGCGCACCTGCACCCCGCAGCGCAGCTCGACGTCGTGTCGGCCGTGCACGCTCGCGACCGCCGCACCCATCGCCACCCCGAGGCCTCGGATCAGCGGCGAGGGCGCGCCCTCCAACACGGTGACGGTGCAGCCACGGGCTCGAGCAGTGGCGGCGACCTCGAGCCCGATGAAGCCGGCGCCGATCACGACGAGTCGCGTGGCAGGTTCGGCGATGCGGGCGCGCAGATCCATCGCGTCGGCGAGCGTGCGCAGGACGCACACGCCGTCCAGCTCGGGCTGGTCGGGCAACCGCCGCGGCGACGCGCCGGTGGCGATCACGAGGCCGTCGTAGGCGAGCTCACTCCCGTCGGCCATCTGCAGATGGCGGCGGTCGAGGTCGAGTCCGCTCGCCCGCACCCCGAGCATCATCTCCAGTCCCAGGCCGGCGACGTCCTCGGGCTTGCGCAACCGGATGCGGTCGCCGTCCCACTCCCCTGCGAGCAGCTTCTTCGACAACGGCGGCCGGTCGTAGGGCAGCTCACGCTCGGCGCCCACCAGCGTGATCCGGCCGGCGAAGCCATCGGTGCGCAACGTCTCGCAAGCACGCAACCCGGCGAGCGACGCCCCCACCACGACCACGTGCTCCAACTGCCTCGATCCGTCCGTCATGGGCGCCGAGGTTATTGCCGGACGTCTGCCACGGTGACCTTGGGCCCTGACCCGCGCCACGTGGCCGAGCGCACCATGGTGACCATGAAGGTGCACTCGTCCCACACGTATCCCGCCGCGCCCGAGCGTGTGTTCGCCGTGATGACCGACCCCGAGGTGCTGCACCGCAAGTACGAGGCGCTCGGCCATCGTGACGTGGAGGTGGTGGATCACGTGGTCGCCGCCGGCGAGGTGACGGTGCGCACGCACCGCAGCGTGCCCATGTCGGTCCCGGGCTTCGCGAAGCGATTCCTCGCCCCGATGAACGACGTCGAACAGCGTGACCACTGGAACGCGCCGGGGCCCGACGGCGCCCGGACCGGCACCTGGGAGGTGACGGCACGAGGGGTACCGGTGAGCGTCGGTGGCACCCTGCGTCTGGCGCCCGACGGTCGAGGCGCCACCGTGGTGGAGATCGACGGCGAGGTGCGATCGAGCGTGCCCCTGGTGGGGGGCAAGCTCGCCGACCTCGTCGGTGGCGACGTCACGCGGACGATCGAGGGCGAGGAGGCGTTCAACTCGCTCGTGCTCGGACGTCGGACGACGACCCGGCGCTGACGCTCGGAACGAGCGTCCAAGCCCGGGCCGCGGCGTCGCTCATCGCGGCCCACCGGCGGGCCGGTACGGTCGTCGACCGTGCCCCCCGCCGACTCGCGCCGTGCCACCGTCGACCCCGTCCTGCTCGAGCCGCCGCCGCCGTGCACGGCCGCCGACGCCATCTCGCTCGGCGCCCGGTTCGGGCTGCGAGCCGCCGACGCTCGCGACCTCGGCAGCGAGCGCGACCGCACGTTCCTGCTGATCGGCGACGACACCTCGCCGATCGCGGTCATGAAGATCTCCAACGCGGCGGAGTCGGTCGAGACCCTCGACATGGAGGCGAACGTGGTCGAACACGCGACGCGTGTCGATCCCGCACTGCCGCTCGCGCTGCCCTCCACCGTGCCCGATACCGCCGACGCGGTGCGGCGGCTGGCGTGGACCTCGTCCGCCGGTGAGCACTGGGTCCGCATCTACGACGTCCTCCCGGGCCACGCGCGTCACGATCCCCTCGCGCTCGACGACCGTGCGGTCGTCGAGTGGGGTGCGACCACTGCTCGCCTCGGTCGCGCGCTCCGCGGCTTCGCCCATCCCCGCGCCATCCGCGTGATGCCCTGGGACGTGCAGCACGCCCTCACGACGCGGCCGATGGTGGCATCCATCGCCGACCCGGCGACGCGCACCCTGGTCACCCGGGTGCTCGACCGGTTCGAGGAGGTCGTGGCACCACGATGGCCGTCACTGCGGACACAGGTTGTCCACGGCGACCTCACCTGCGACAACGCACTCGTGGACGACGACGGGCTCATCACCGGCATCATCGACTTCGGCGACATGAGCCACTCGGCGCTGCTGACCGACATCGCATCGGTGCTCGACTCGATCTGTGCCGGACGCCGGGGCGACGACCTCGTGCGAACGGCACGACTGATCCTCGACGGCTACGAGCGGATCACGCCGCTCGAGCCGGACGAGCTGGCGATCGTCGGGGAGGTGTGGGCGGCCCGCGCGGCACTCGGTGTGGCGATCTCGTGCTGGCGATCGGCAACGGGACTCGAGGATCCCGAGTTCGCGTTGCGGTACCTGGACACGTGGACGTCGATGCTCGACGCCATCCTCGGCCGCGGGTGGGACACGTTGCGACGCGAGTTCACCGGCGACCGATCTCGCGACGGCACGGGCGAACTCGTGACACGGCGCGCCCGTGTGTTCGGACCGGCGATCGAGCCGCTGAGCTACGACGAGCCGGTCCGGATGGCGCGAGCCGAGGGCGCGTGGATGTACGACAGCGACGGGCGCGCGTACCTCGACATGTACAACAACGTTCCCGCGGTCGGCCACGCCCATCCCCGCGTCACGGCGGCCATCGCCCGCCAGTCCCGCGCGCTGAACACCAACATGCGTTACCTGCACCCGGCGGCGATCGAGCTCGCCGAGCGTCTCACCGCCACTTGTCCGCCGTCGCTCGACACGGTGTTCTTCGTGAACTCCGGTTCGGAGGCGAACGATCTCGCCTGGCGCCTCGCCACTGCGTTCACCGGAAACACCGGCGGCCTGTGCACCGCACGCGCGTACCACGGCGTCTCGCACGCGATCGCTCCGTTCTCGCCCGAGACGCTCCAGCCCGAACAGCTGCCCGACCGGCTCCAGCGCTGGGCGCCCACCGACACCTATCGCGGCCTCCACACCGACGACTCGTCGTTCCGATCGGCACTCGCCCGGCTCGCGGCGAACGATCACGCGCCGGCGATGGTCGTCCTCGACGGGGTGCTGCAGAGCGACGGTGTGTACGACCTCGAGCCGTCGCTCGTGCAGGCGTGGGTGCGGATGACTCACGACGCGGGCGGGCTGTGGGTGGCCGACGAGGTCCAGGGCGGTCACGGCCGGACCGGCGAGGCGATGTGGTCCTACCAGCGCTTCGGCATCGAACCCGACGTCGTCACGCTGGGCAAGCCGATGGGCAACGGACACCCGGTGGCCGCGGTGATCACGCGCCGCGACATCGCCGAGCGGTTCGCCGCGGACACCGTGTTCTTCAGCACCTTCGGCGGCAACCAGGTGTCGGTTGCCGCGGCGCATGCCGTGCTCGACGTGCTGCGCGACGAGCGCGTGCTGCCGCGGGTGGTCGAGGCCGGCGATGCGTTGCGTTCGGCCGTGCGAACGGCAACGGCCGACGACGAACGCATCGGCGACGTGCGCGGCGTCGGCCTGGCGAACGCGATCGAGATCGTCCGCGATCGAACCTCGAAGGAGCCGGACGCGGTGACGACCGATCGGATCAAGAACGCACTGCGCCGGCACGGGGTGCTCGTCGGTACCACCGGCTCCTCGGGCAGCGTCCTGAAAGTGCGTCCAACGCTCGCGTTCACCGCGCGTGAGGTGCCGCTGTTCGTGCAGGCGCTACGCGCCTCGCTCGACGACACACGATGAGCGGGGTCAGACGGTGAGCTCCAGGGCGGTGAGGCCGCGGATCACGAAGGTCGGGTGGTACTCGGGCTCGGCGGCCAGCTGCACCTCGGGCAGGAGTCGGGCCAGGCGATCGACGGACACCTCGAGCTCCAACCGGGCGAGCGGTGCGCCGATGCAGAAGTGGATGCCGCCACCGAAACCGACGTGTGCGGTGTCGCCACGGCCGGCGTCGAAGCGGCCGGGATCGGCGAACCGGCGAGGATCGCGGTTGGCAGCGCCGAACAGCATCGCCACCTCCGCGCCGACCGGGATCGCCCGACCGGCGATCTCCACGCCCTCCTCGAGCACCCACCGCTCGAACAGGTGCAGCGGCGCATCCCAACGGATCATGTCCTCGATCGCGGTGCGCGGCGCCACCTCGCCGCCCGTGACCCGCCGCCATTCGTGCGGATGCAACGACATCGCGCGCATGCCGTTGGCGAGCGAGTTGACGGTGGCCTCGTGGCCCGCTTCGAGCAGCACCATCGCCGTGGAGGTGATCTCGGCCTCGCTGAGCGTGTCGCCCTGGTCCTCCACGGCGACCAGCTCGCTGATCAGCGTGCCGTCGGGCGCGCGCCGCTTGTCCGAGATCAGCGCCCGGGTGTAGTCGATGAACTCGCCGGCGGCCCGGTCGGCGGCGATCTTCACGTCGTCGCCGGTGCGCAGCTCGTACATCTTCACGATCGCGTGCGACCAGTCGAGGAGCTGCTGGGTGTCAGCGCGTGGCACGCCGAGCATCGAGCAGATCACGGCCACCGAGTACGGCTGCGCGTAGTCGGCGATCAGGTCGAAGCGTCCGCGCTCGACGCACGGCTCGATCAGCTCGTCGGCGAGGGCTTCCACCTGCGGCCGCATCGCCTCGACCGCGCGCGGCGTGAACACCTTCGTGACCAGGCGGCGCAGGCGGGTGTGGTCGGGCGGTTCGATCGCGAGCAACGACCACCGTTCGTGTTCGTGGAACCGACTCCACCGTGGATCGGGCTCCGGCCGGCCGAACTGCTCGTGGGTGTACCGGTGTGTGTACGCACGCCCGAGTCGACGGTCGCGCAACGTTTCGTGCACCTCGGCGAAGCGGGTGAGCACCCACTGATCGGTGCGCTCGTCGAAGAAGATCGGGGTGGCCTCGCGAAGCTCGTCGAGCACCGGGTACGGCCACTGCACGAACGCCGGGTCGGTGACGTCGAAGCGGGCGATGAGGTCGTCGAGCGCGGGCACCGCGCCAGTCTTGCCTCAGTGGTCGAGGACGGACCAGCGAGCCCGCACGGCGAACGGCTTGCGGAAGATCACGCCGGCGGGGACCGGTGGCTCGACCAGCTCGACGTCCGGGAGCAGGTCGAGCACGGCGTCGAGCGCCGCCCTGGTCTCCATGCGGGCGAGTTGCGCGCCGAGGCAGGCGTGCGGACCCTGCGCGAACGCCACATGGGTGCGGGCGTTCGGCCGGTCGAGGCGGAACTCGTCGGGCGCGTCGTACGCAGCCGGATCGCGGTTCGCCGCCGCGAGCGAGACGACCACCAGGTCGCCGCAACGGATCGCTGTGCCGGCCAACTCGACCTTACGTGTCGCGAACCGGTCGACACGGGCGGCCGCCGGCTCGAGCCGCAGCGACTCCTCGACCGCCGCATCGATCAGGGCGCGGTCCGCCCGCAGACGCGCCGTCACCTCGGGACGGGTGAGCACGTGGTGCAGCAGGTTCGCGGTCATGCCCTCGCTCGTCTCGATGCCACCGAACAGGAATACCGCGGCGTTCGACACCACCTCCATGTGCGACAAGGCGGAGGCGGCCTCCAGCAGCACCGAGTCGGGCCGGTGCGCCGCGGCACCGAGCGCCTCGCCGAGCAGCTCGAACGCCCGCCAGGCCTCGTCGGCCGCCGGCCGGCCGAGTGCGATCTCCGCCACGCCGGCGACGATGGCGTCGTACCAGGCCAGGAGCTGCGCCGGATCGAGACGCTCGAGTCCGAGCGATCGGGCCACGACGGCGACGGCGAGCGGACCGGCGAGCTGACGGCGCAGCTCGGCCTCGCCGCGGGGCGCGAGCTCGGCGACGAGCCGACGTGCCATCTCGGTCACCTCCTCGGCGTACCGACGGGTCACGTCCGCCGGTCGGAACGCGGCGGCGAACGGCGCGCGATGCCGATCGTGCTCGGCGCCGTCGAGCGACAGCATGCTCGGTCCCACCACCTGTGCCGTGCTGAACCGTGGGTCGTCGACGGTGAACCGCGCCGGGTCGCGCATCACCTCGATCGCCAGTTCGCGACCGGTGACCACCCAGCCCCCGACCGCCTCCACCCACGCCACCGGACCACGGGCTCGCAGGTCGGCCAACACCTCGTGGTGACGCCCGTCCAGATCCGCGAGCGTGACCTCGTCGCCGGCTGCCATCGTCCGAGTCTCCCACCGACCTTCGTGTGGTTCCACCGCTCGTGCCGCGGCGCAACCACACGAACCCAGGCCATCGGTGTGGTTCTCCCGCTCGTACACCGGCGCATCCACACGGGTCGCCCGACCGCGTTCGGCACGTCCGGGGGTGCTCCGTCGTCGTAGCCTCACCCGCATGGACCTGACCTTCCCACCCGAGGCCGACGAGTTCCGCGCCACGGTGCGCGCCTTCCTCGAGGCCAACCTGCCGGCCGGCTGGCAGGGCATCGGTGCACTGCCGCACGACGAGGCCGCCGCGTTCACCGAACGCTGGCGCACGGTGCTGTACGAGAACGGCTACCTGGCGCTCAGTTGGCCGAAGGAGGTGGGCGGCGCCGGGCTCACGCCACTCGAGAGCGTCATCGTGGCCGAGGAGTTCGCGAAGGCCGGTGCGCCCACCGGCGGACCGAACGACGGCTTCGGCATCACGATGCTCGGCAACACGATGTTGCGCTGGGGCACCGATGAACAGAAGCGCCACTTCCTGCCGCGCGTGCTGAGCGGTGAGGACCGCTGGTGTCAGGGGTACAGCGAGCCGGCTGCCGGCAGCGACCTCGGCAACCTCGGCTGCCGCGCCGTGCTCGACGGCGACGAGTGGGTGATCAACGGCCAGAAGATCTGGACCTCGGCCGGGCACCTCGCCGACCACATCTTCGTGCTCGCCCGCACCGACCCGACCGCGGCCAAGCACCGCGGCATCACCTTCTTGCTGGTCGACATGCGTCAGCCGGGCGTCGAGGTGCGGCCGATCAAGATGATGTCGGGCGACAGCGAGTTCAACGAGGTGTTCTTCAGCGACGCCCGCTGCCCGAAGGAGAACGTCCTCGGCGAGGTGAACGGTGGCTGGGCGGTGGCGATGACCCTGCTCGGCAACGAGCGCGGCGCCGGCGCCGCGGTGCAGGCCCTGTCGTTCCGTCGCGAGATGGACAAGCTCGTGTCGCTCGCGAAGGAACGGGGGGCGACCGACGACCCGATCATCCGGCAGCGACTGATGCGCTGCCACACGAACGTCGAGATCATGCGGTTCTTGTCGTACAAGGCGCTCACGTCGTTCCTGCACGGCCACCAGCCGGGCGCCGACGCGTCGATCGGCAAGTTGTTCTGGAGCCACCACCACCAGCAGGTCACCGAACTCGCCGTCGACGTGCTCGGCGCCGACGCGCTGGCGCCCACCGGCCAGACGCCGCACAGCGCGTTCGCCGCCGACGCCGCGGGTTCGCCGAACGACAGCGCGAACTGGACCGGCGTGTTCTACAACGCCCGTGCCGGCACCATCTACGCCGGCACCAGCCAGGTGCAGAAGGGCATCGTCGGCGAGCAGATCCTCGGCCTGCCGAAGGAGCCGCGAGCCGACGGCGGCGCCTGGAACGAGATCCCCGGACACGGCTGACGACCGCTGCGCTACGGTTCGGCCATGCGCCGACGATGGTGACCTGCCCGGAGCCGTGCTCCTCCCGGACGACCGACCCGCTCCGTCGTGTCCGCCGTCCATCTGAGGAGATCTCCACATGTCCGTTCCCCCGGCGCCTCGCGCCGTGCTCACCGCCGGCGTCGGCGTGGTCCGATGCGCGCTCGTCGTCCGCCTGCTCGACGAATGGTGGTCGTACCTTCCCGCCGGCACCATCGACGACCAGGTCGGCGACCTCGGTCTGTCGTACGGCCAGTCGGGCTGGCTGCTCGCGCTGTTGACACTGGGTGGGCTGCTCGGCTCGCCCGTCGCCGCGCTCGCCGACCGGGGTCACCGTCGCCTGCTCGCCACCTCGGGCGCGCTGGTGATCGCTGCGGGCCTGTCGGCGTTCGCGCTCGCGGCGCCGTTCCCGTTGCTCGTCGTCGCGGCCACGCTGCTCGGCGGCGCGAGCGACCTGATGATCCGACCGCTCGAGTCGTCGCTCGCCGACGCCGCGGGCGGCGAGCTCGACCGGTTGCTCGGCCGGCAGCACCTGCTCACCTGGGCGGGCGACTTCGTCGCACCCGCGTTGCTCGGGATCGGGGCAGCGACCGTGATCGGGTGGCGAGGCGTGTTCACGATCACGCTCGTGGTGTTCGTCGCCTTCGCCCTGCGGCTGGCGACGACCGAGTTCCCGCCGCCGGTCGCCGACCCCGACGGTGCAGGGACGTCGCTGATGCGCTCGGCCCGGTCGCTGCTGCGCCGCCGGGAGCTGTGGTTGCTCACGGCAGCGGAGTTCGCGCTGCTGCCGCTCGACGAGGCGTTCCTCGGGTTCGCGGTCGCCCGCGCCGCAGCGGCGGGCAACGGCGCAGCAGCACAGCTGCTCGCCGGCGGCGTCGTCGCAGGCGGTCTGGTCGGCGCCGCGGTCGTGTCGCGCCGCGGCCTCGATCGTCGCCTCGTCGCCGTCGGCTGCGGACTGCTCGTCGTCGGTGCCGGCGTGACCGCTGCGCCGTTGCCGATCGCCGGGACGATCCCCGGGCTGGCGTTCGTCGGCCTCGGCACGGCGATCATCTGGGCCAAGGTGCACCATCGCACGCTCACGCTCGAGCCGTCGCGCTCGGCGACGGTGCCGACGATGGTGAGCCTGCTCAGCACGCCGGCGCTGCTGGTGCCGGTGGCGATGGGGGTCACCGCGGATCGGCTGTCGATCACCGCGGCGCTCGTCGGCGCGGCGGTACTGGCGATCCCGCTCGCCGCAGTGGTGCTCGCCCTCGGTGGCGGTCGCGTCGAGCCCGCCGAGCTCGACACTCTCGACGACTGACGGCTCGGAAACCCGTCCGCCGGTGTCGGACCATCGTTTACGGTCGTCGCGATGTACATCCCCGCTCACTTCCGCGAGGAGCAGCCCGAGGTGGTGCTCGACCTCGTGCGGCGCACCGCGTTCGGTCATCTCGTGTGGAGTACCGACGACGGGCCGAGCTCGACGCCGCTGCCGTTCCTCGTCGACGACGCGATGACCTCGGTGCGCGCCCACCTGGCACGCGCCAACCGGCTCTGGCACCTCGCGCCGTGCCGTGCACTGTTGATCGTGCCGATCGGCGACGCTTACGTGTCGCCGAGTTGGTATCCGTCGAAAGCCGACGGAGGCCGCGTGGTGCCGACCTGGAACTACGAGGTCGTGCACCTCACCGGCGAGCTCGTCGTCCACGACGACCCGGCGTGGATCCACCGGCAGATCGGCGACCTCACGACCTGGCACGAGTCCCCACGGACCGACCCGTGGGCCGTGGAGGACGCACCTGCCGACTTCGTCGGCGGGTTGGTCCGGGCGATCGTCGGCCTCGAGCTCTTGGTCGAACGGGTCGAGGCGAAGCGGAAGCTGAGTCAGAACCGCAGCGATGCAGACCGTGCGGGGGTCGTCCGAGGACTGCGGGCCGACGGCGGCCGGAGCGAATCCGTCGCAGACGCCATGGCGCACTGAACGCGGCTGCGGGTCGGGCCGTGCGGCCCGACCCTCGTCCGAGTCGTTCGTCGGTCAGACGACGAAGAGCATCTCCCGGTACTTCGGCAGCGGCCAGAGGGCGTCGTCCACCTCGCACTCGGCGCGGTCGCATGCCTCGCGCAGCGCCTCCATCGCCGGCACGACACGGTCGGAGAAGGCACGAGCCACGGCCTCGTCGTCCTTGCCGTGCGTGGCGCGAACCGTGGCGCGCATCGCCTCGAGCTTCGACTTCACCTCGGCGATCAGCCGCGCCACCGAACGCAGCTCGTCGAGCTGCGGGGCGAGCAGATCGGTCTCGTCCTCCAGCACGTCCAACACGGCCTCGATCGACGACGCGAGCTGGCCCTGGTGCTTGTACAGCGCGGGCATCACGAAGCCCACGACGAGTTCGTCCATGGAGGCGACCTCGATCTCGAGGTCCTTCACGTACCGCTCGAGTTCGAGGTGGTAGCGCGACTCGAGCTCGTCGGCGCGATACACGCCCGACTTGGTGAACAGCTTCTTCGTCGCCGGCGCGACGAGCTGCTTCAACGCCTCGGGGGTCTTCGCCAGGTTCAGCAGGCCGCGTGACGCCGCCTCCACCCGCCACTCGTCCGAGTAGCCGTTGCCCTCGAACCGGATGCTCCTCGTCTCGGTGACGTACTCGCGGACCACGCTCATCACGGCCGTGTCGAGGTCGTCGCTCGCGGCGATCGCCTTCTTCAGCCGCTTCGCCATCTCCTCCAACGCCTCGCCCACGGCGGCGTTCAGCGTCGCCATCGGCGTCGCGGACGACTGCGACGACCCGACGGCGCGGAACTCGAACTTGTTGCCGGTGAACGCGAACGGGCTGGTGCGGTTGCGGTCGGTGTTGTCGCGGGCCAGTTCGGGCAGCTTCGACACTCCGAGGTTGATCACCTGCGACTCGGCCGTCGCTCCCTTCACCTTGCCCGATTCGATCTGGTCGAGGATGCGGGTGAGCGCCTCGCCGATGAACGCCGAGATGATCGCCGGGGGCGCCTCGTTCGCGCCGAGCCGGTGGTCGTTGCCCGCCGAGGCGATGGCCGCACGCAGCGCGCCCTGGTGGCGCTGCACCGCCTTCAGTGTCGCCATCAAGAACACCAGGAACCGCAGGTTCTTCTCGGGCGTCGCGCCAGGGTCGAGGAGGTTCTCGCCGTCGCTGGTGGCGAGCGACCAGTTGTTGTGCTTGCCGCTGCCGTTCACACCACCGAACGGCTTCTCGTGCAGCAGCAACGCGAAGTGATGGCGTTCGGCCACGCGTCGCATGATCTCCATCGTCAGCTGGTTGTGGTCGGCGGCGACGCTGACGCTCTCGTATACCGGTGCCGCCTCGAACTGCGCTGGCGCGACCTCGTTGTGGCGGGTCTTCATCGGCACGCCAAGCTTGAACAGCTCGTGCTCCACCTCCTGCATGAACGCCAGGATGCGCGGCTTGATCGAGCCGAAGTACTGGTCCTCGAGTTCCTGTCCCTTCGGGCCCTTGGCGCCGAGCAGCGTGCGGCCGCACGCCATCAGGTCGGGGCGCAAGGTGTAGAAGGACTCGTCGATCAGGAAGTACTCCTGTTCGGGACCGAGCGTCGAGAACACCCGCGTGCCGCGTTGGCCGAGCAGCGCGAGCACGGCTTCCGCCTGGCGAGCGAGGTACTCGTCGCTGCGCAACAGCGGCGTCTTCTTGTCGAGCGCCTGGCCGTGGTAGCTGACGAAGACCGACGGCAGGCACAGCGTCTTGCCGTTGGGCGAGTCCATCACGAAGATCGGCGACGACGGGTCCCATGCCGTGTAGCCGCGGGCCTCGAACGTCGCACGCAATCCCCCGGACGGGAACGACGACGCATCGGGTTCGCTCTGGATCAGCTGGCTGGCGTCGAAGCGTTCGATCGGCTGACCGTCGTCGCCGGTGGTGAGGAACGCGTCGTGCTTCTCGGCGGTGGCGCCGGTGTTCGGCTGGAACCAGTGGCAGTAGTGCGTGGCGCCCTTCTCGATCGCCCACTCCTTCACCGCGTGTGCCACCACCGTGGCGATGTTCTGGTCGAGCCGGTGCCCACCGTGCACGGTCTTCACGAGCGAGCGGTAGACGTCCTTCGGCAACCGCTCCGCCATCGCCTGCTGGTCGAAGGTGTTGGAACCGAAGAGGTCGGACGCCTTGACGTCCTGGGTCTGGAAGACGCGCGGGGCACGGTTCGACGCGATCTCGATCGCGCGCCGACGACCCTCGCTGGCGGGCGTGGTCATGGTGGTTCCTTTCGGTCGGGGCGGTGCGACGTTACTGCCGCTCACCTGGCGCGCCGAAGGCCGTGCACCGCACGCAGCGGATACGGTTCCCAGATGGTTCGCCATCGGGTGATCACCCTGGTCGTCACGCTCGTCCTCGCCGCATGCGCCGACGGGTCGAGCGACGCAAACGTGTCCGCCGACGTCCCGACCGCGGTGTCGTCGGGCGGGACGACGCCGGCGATCTCGCTCGCGGAGGGTCAGAGCGACGTGCCGGAGGCGACGATCGCGCCGGCCGCGAGCGACCCGGCCGACTTGGACGTGGGGGCGACGCTCGCGCTCCCGACCGACGCGCCCCCGGGGAGCGAGCCGCTCGGTGGCGTCACGATCGACGACCCGTTCCCACCCCAGGCCGACGGCGCCGCCGACGTCGACGTCGCCCTCGCCGCGATCGAGTGGGCGTACCGGCACTGGAGCCTCGTCGATCTCGACCCCGCCGTGCGGGCGCGCATCGTCGAAGACGGCGAGCAGAACACACGTGCCCTCGAAGACGGGATCGCCGCCGCCCGCGGGATGATCGAGTTCGGCCGGCTGCAGGTGGACGCGATCCGCCTCACCGGCGTCGATACCGCCGACGTGGTGTTCCGCGCCGAGTGGCAGGGCGGACCGTCGCCGGTGTTCCCCGATCCGATGGCCGGCACGGCGGTGTTCCGCGACGGTAGCTGGCGGGTGGCTGCTCCCACGCTGTGCCTCCTGGCGTTCGGCATCGGGCAGTCGTGCGAGGCAGCCGACGAACCGATCGCGCCGGCGGCGCTGCGCGTGCGCTCGTTCCCCGACGGTTGGCGTTGGGAGGGCGACCCGCGGTCGGAGGGCGTGATCGCGGTGCCGGGCTCGGGCCTCTGGGTGCCCGACGGCGACACCGCCGGCCCGCCGGTGCAGATCGTCGTCGAAGTGCTCGCCGGATCTGCCGGGTTGAGCGACGCCGACATCGCCGTGGTGCTGTCGAGTCGTGGGGTGGGCGACGAGGGCGTGCGCACCGAGATCGGCGACGCACGCGGCGCGATCGCCGTGCAGGACGGCTACACGAGCATCACGCTCGTGCGACCCGACGATGTGCTCGTCAACGCCAGCGGGCCGCTCACCCCGGCACAGCTGATCGCCGTGCTCGACGACCTCGAGCCGGTGACGCTGCCAGCAGATGCCGCAGAGGGCTGAACCCGATCAGCCGACCGCGTCGAGCGACGCGCGCAGCACGTCGACCAGCTGATCGATCTCGGCCTCGCTCACCACGAACGGGGGCGCCACCATGATCGCGTTCGGCACCGGACCGGAGCCGGCCGGGTACACCCACAGCCCGCGCTCGATCGCCGCCATCACGACGGCGTCGCGGTTCGCGTCGATCTCGACGCCGTAGAAGAGGCCGCGTCCGCGGATGTCGCGCACGTACCGCTGGCCGTCGAGCGCGTCGCGGAGCCGGGAGCCGAGGACCTCGCCCATGGTGCGGCTGCGCTCGACGAGCTGCTCGCGCTCGAGGATCTCGAGGACCTTCGAGGCTGCGGCGCACGAGGCGTCGTTCCCGGTGAACGTGAAGTACATGAAGCCGCTGCCGCGCAACGCCTCGGCGACCCGGTCGGTCGTGGCCACGGCCCCGATCGGCACGTAGCCACCGCCGAGTCCCTTCCCGCCCACGATCACGTCGGGATCGAACGGGAAGTGTTGATGGCCCCACGTGGTGCCCGTGCGCCCGTACCCCGTCATCACCTCGTCGGCGATCAACAGCACGTCGTGCTCGCGGCACAGCTCGGTGACGGTGCGCCAGTAGTCGTCGGATGCGGTGAGGCAGGCGCCGGCAGCTCCGGTGATGGGCTCGGCGATGAACCCGGCGATCGTGGCCGGATCCTCCTGCTCGAACACCTTCACCACCTGCTCGGCGTCGTCCCACGGCACCTTCGGGAACGGCAGCAGCAGCGGTTCGTACCCGGCCTGCCGGCCGAGGTGACTCGCAGCCGCCATCGCACCGACGGTCATGCCGTGGTAGCTCGGATGCCGCCCGATCACCTTCCACCGGTCGGGCCGACCCTGGCTCACCTGGTACGCGCGGGCCAGGCGCAGTGCCGAGTCGGTGCTCTCGCTGCCGCCGCTGGTGAAGAACAGGTGCCCGAATCCGTGGGGCAACCACCGCCCGACGAGGCGGTCGCGCAGCTCGAGTCGCCACGGCGTGGGCCACAACGGCACCACGTAGCCACACGCGGCCATCGCGTCGCGTGCCGCATCGGCCACCTCGGACCGACCCCAACCGATGTTGCCGACGATCGCGCCGCCTGCGCCGTCGAGCATCCGACCGCCATCGGCGGTGTGCAGCCACACGCCGTCGCCGCCGGTGACCGTCGGGTACGGGGGCGTACCGGGCAGGAAGGCGTACCGGGACGGATCGTGCGCGTCGCTCATCGGCGGCAGTCTCGCACGCGGGCTCACTCGGCCAGGTGGTGGCGGAACATGATCGACAGGCGGGGTCCGTGGGCATGTGCGACCTTCGGGACCGCGTGCTCCCAGTCGTGCTGGCAGGCGCCGCCCATCACCAGCAGATCGCCGTGTCCGACGAGCCAACTCTGTGCCGGGCCGCCGCCCGTGCGCCGGATCTGGAACGGTCGCGGCGAGCCCAGGCTGACGATCGCGACCACCGGATCCTCGTGCTCGAACCGCTCGCGGTCGGCGTGCCAGGCCACCGAGTCGCGGCCGTCGCGGTAGAGATTGAAGCCGATCGAGTCGAACGGCTTGTCGTAGCGGTGGGTGAGCGCATCACGCGCGTCGGCCAGCACCGCCGCAGGCTCGGCGCTGCGAGAGCCGGTGGTCCACCACGCGGTCAGCCGCGGCTCGAGCATCAACTGGTCGTACATCACCACCTCGCGCTGCGCCCAGCGCAGGCGTGCCACGAGTTCGCCGAAGAGCAGATCGCTGCCCTGCATCCATCGCGGCAGCAGGTCGATCCAGCTGTCGGCGTCGAGCATGGTGCGCTCGACGCCGGTGAAGCCGGCGTCGATCCAGGGGTCGTCGATCCCGAACAGGCTCGCCTGATAGCTGGAGGGGACGTAGGCGGCGGGGAGGGCGGTCACGGTCGACATGACGGTCAGCTTCGCGAATCGAACAGACGTTCGCAAGGCGCGCGGGTCGATCGGCGCGATTGCCCTGGCAGACTCGGTCGGTGCAGGTCGTCTCCGGTCCCCCACCGCAGCGGATCGACGATCCCGACGATGAGCGTGTCGATGGTTTCCGAGCGCTCCGGGCCCGCGAGAGCACCGAGGTGTTGTGGGCGGAGGGGCCGACGGTCGTGGACCGGTTGCTGCGCTCGACCCTGCGGACGAGAGCGGTGCTCGTCACCCCGGTGGCCTGGCGGCGGATGCTCGACCGTGGCGTGTTCGACGGTCGGGGCGGGCGCGACGGCGTGGACGTGCTGCTCGCCGAGCAGCAGGTGGTGAACACCGTCGTCGGCTTCGATCTGCACCGCGGGGTGATCGCGATGGCCGACCGGCCGCTGCTCGCACCGCTGCCGGCGATGGTCGGGTCGGCCCGTCGACTGGTGGTGCTGGAGGGCCTCAACGATCCGGAGAACCTGGGCGCGATCGCCCGGTCGGCGCGAGCCCTCGGTGCCGATGGGCTGGTGCTCGATCCCACGTGCGCCGATCCGTATTACCGCCGGTCGGTCCGGGTGTCGATGGGCGAGATCCTGCATTTGCCGGTGGCGCGGGCGGCGATGTCGGCGACGCTCGCCGAGCTCGATGCGGCCGGGTTCGAGGTGTGGGCACTCACCCCTCGTCGCGATGCCACACCGCTCGACGAGCTGGCACGCGCCGGCGTGCCCGGACGGCTGGCGCTCGTGATGGGCGCGGAAGGTCCTGGCCTGAGCGACGCGGTGCTCGGCTCGTGTCGCGCCGTGCGCATCGGTCAGCGCGACGACGTCGACTCGCTGAACGTCGGTCACGCCACGGCTGCCGCCCTGGCGGTGGTGGCCGCATTCGCGACCTGAGCGTTCAGGGGGTGAGCGCCTCGCGTATCAGCCACGGACCGAGGAAGTCGGCAGCCAGGTCGGTGGCGGGCTCGACGTCGATGTGCACCCCGTCGGCTCGCCACGTCGGGTCGTCTGCGCGACCGGTGGCCTCGGCCCACGCGTCGAGGTCGACCACCGAGACGTGGGTGGCGAACCGATCCGCCGCCGCACGGATGCGGTCGTGGTGGCGGTGGTACCGATCGATCTCGTTCATCTCCGGGTCGTTCCAGAGGTGATCCGGGGTGGGTGGCACCACCCACACCACGTCGGGCACCCCCTGCCGGATGATGCGCATCGTGAGGTCGGCGTACGCGTCCTCGGTGCGCCGGGCGAACTCGGGGTCGTCGGGATGTCGAGGCGACGCGTCGCCGGGCCAGCGGCGGTCGGCGGCCTCGCTCACCGTGGTCATGAGCACGACGACGTCGGGGCGGAGGTCGTCGATCGCCTGGGGCAACGCCTCGGTGAAGGCGCGCCGCGAGTTCTCGAGGACGCCGTCGAGGTCGAAGCTCGCCACCTCCGCCTCGAGCACGAAGGTGCATCCCTGGCACCAGGTGACCGACACCTGTGCGTAGGCGGGTGCGGCGGCGCTCCATGCCGCGAGACCCTGCCCGACGTAGAGCGCCGTCGAGTCGCCCACCACCAGGATCCGCACGGGTCGCGGCGGCACCTCGTCGAGGGCGAGCGCCACCGGCTGCTCGGTCGTGGTGGTTGCCGCGTCCGCCACCTGCGTGCGGCCGGCGCCGGTGCTGCTGGTGGCCGTCGCGCCGCCCGTGCTGGCCGCCGATGTCGGTCCGTCGGATCCGGCATCGGCGGCGGACGAGCCGCCGGCGGCGACGTCGGTCGTCGAGGGGACCTCGGCCGACGACAGGGGTGCCAGGCCACCCTCGACCGGCTCGATCGCGGCGGCGTCGAGCAGTTCGTCGTCGGCCCGGATCGCCGGTGTGGCTGGTGCGAGGCTGAGCGTCGCCGCCAGCACCGCCGCCGTGGTGGCCGCGGCGAGGCGCAACGTCGGCAGCGGCCGCCACGACGAGCGTCGCACGGGACGCTCCACCAACCGGTACGAGGCCGCCGCCATCGCGGCGGTGATCGAGAGCGCGCCGACGAGGTCGGGCAGCCGGGTGAGCTGCCAGCCGGCGTCGCGGAGCACCACGAACACGGGCCAGTGGAAGAGGTAGAGGCCGTAGCTGATCGTGCCGATCGCCACGATCGGGCGCCACGACAGCGCCCGCCGCAGCGCTCCGTCCACCTGCAGCGCCAGGATCAAGGCACCCGACACCAGTGCGAACATCGGCAGTCCACCCTGGTACGCGGGTCCGTGGTCGGACGGCAGCAGCATCGACAACGCGACGATCGCAGCCAGCGCGGGCCCGGCGATGCGAGCTGCACCCGGCGGCACGGTGCGCCCGAACGACCATGCGGCGAGGGATGCGCCCACCAGGATCTCGGGCAGTCGAGCCGGCGTCGCCCAGTACGCGGCGTCCGGCCCCCACACCTGCGCGATCACGACGCTGGAGACCGAGGTGAGCACCGTGGCGGTCACCAACAGCCGGAGCAGGCGACGCATCGTGCGGCGCGTCGAGCGGCTCCGGAGTCGGCGCAGGGCGAGCAACATCAGGGCAGGCCACAGCCAGTAGAACTGCTCTTCGATCGACAGCGACCAGAAGTGCTCGAGCGGCGAGGCCGACGACGCGAACAGCTCGCCATAGCTGCCGGTGCCCGACAGCCGTACCCAGTTGAACAGCTGCAACACGGCGCCGACGACGTCGCGGCGCAGCGACGGGGTGCCGTCGAACGCGCCGAAGGCGTGGGCGATCACCACGGCCGCGAGGCACAGGGTGCTCGCCGGCAGCAGACGTTTCATCCGCCGGCCGTAGAACGACGCCACCCGGATCGTCGACGTGCGGCTCTCCTCGGCGAGGAGCAGGCTGGTGATCAAGAACCCCGAGAGCG
The DNA here is from genome assembly GCA_020637235.1 of Acidimicrobiaceae bacterium. GTDB lineage: Bacteria > Actinomycetota > Acidimicrobiia > Acidimicrobiales > Ilumatobacteraceae > VFMC01. Next base: position 434,428 of record JACJWG010000002.1, read on the forward strand.
TGAAGAACACCGACACGCCGAGGTAACCGGCCGGCAGGAACGGCACGCCGGCGTGGAACAGCACGACCAGCACCACCGACACGGCGCGCACACCGTCGAGTGCGGGCTGGTACGCGAACGCGATCGGACGGGTCGCCGATCGGTCGTCGGGGTCGAGGTGGTCGTCGGAGTGCGGCACGGCGGTGATGGGCGTCGCTGTCCGGTCGGGCGCCCAGCGGGTCCGCCGGAGTTGGGCGAGTGCGACGATACGCCTGGTCAGGCCGGTTGCGACGTCAGAGTGGGCGCTTCGCGTCGAGGTTTCGCAGCTGTCCGGCGAGCGCCGCCATCAGCTTGTGCGCCACGGACGGCACCTCGTCGAGGCAGCCGAGCAGCGCACCACTCGTCAGCACGAGCAGTTGGCACTCGGTGAGGCAGTCGACCGTGGCGGTCCGCAGGCCGTGATCGAGCAACGACAACTCGCCGACCATCGCCCCGTCGGCGAGCTCGGCGATCTTGCGCCCGCCACGACGCACCGCGACACGACCCCGCAACACCACAAACGCCTCGCTGCCGGGCATCCCTTCGTGCATCAGCACGCGGCCCGCCGGCAGGTCGATCACATCGCTGCGTGCTGCGATCTTCTCGAGTTCCTTACGAGTGCACTCGCGGAACAACGAGACGTTCTTCAGGTGATCGACGTGGACGCGCTTGCTGGCCATCGCGATCGACCCTACGCCGCACCCCCCGACCGGACCCAAAGCCCGACCGCCGTGTGCGCCCTGGCATCGGGTGCGCTCCAGGTCGCCGACCGAGCACGAGCGCACCCGACGTCTCGCGACATCACACTCGTGGAGACGAGGGGAATCGAACCCCTGACATCCACCTTGCAAAGGTGGCGCTCTGCCAACTGAGCTACGTCCCCGAAGGGACCGCCAGGATACACGGCCGACTACGAGGTCGGCACCTCGCGTTTCCTACGCTGCCCGGCATGGCACGCCTCCAGTTCGGTACCTTCCTCGCACCCCATCACCCGCTGGGCGAGCATCCCACCCTGCAGTTCCAGCGCGACATCGAGCTGGCGGCGCATCTCGACCGGCTCGGGTTCGACGAGTTCTGGGTCGGCGAGCACCACTCGAGCGGCTGGGAGATGATCGCCTCGCCCGAGATGTTCCTCGCCGCGGCGGGCATGGCCACCCACCACATCCGCCTCGGCACCGGCGTCATCTCGCTCCCCTACCACCACCCGTTCAACGTCGCCCAACGCATGGTGCAGCTGGACCACATGACCCGCGGACGGGCGATGTTCGGCAGTGGTCCCGGCGCGTTGCCGAGCGACGCGCACACGCTCGGCATCTCGCCGATGGTGCAGCGCGACCGCCAGGACGAGGCGCTGGGCGTGATCATCCGCCTCCTGAACGGCGAGGAGCGCTTCTCCTACGACAGCGAATGGTTCACCCTGCGTGACGCCGCGCTGCAGTTGTTGCCACTGCAGGAGCGCATGCCGATGGCCACGGCATCGAGCATCTCGCCGTCGGGCATGCAGCTCGCCGGCAAGCACGGCACCGGCGTGCTGTCGATCGCCTCCACGTCCACCGAGGGCATCGCCGCCCTCCCCACGCAGTGGGGTTTCGCCGAGGAGGCCGCCGCACAGCACGGCAAGGTGGTCGATCGGGCCGACTGGCGCGTGATGATGAGCTGGCACATCGCCGAGACGAAGGAGCAGGCCCGCAAGGAGGCCGTCCACGGTCTGCACCGCTGGCACAACGAGTACAACGTGCGCGTGCTCGGCCGTCCGGGAGCGACGCGGGTGGAGGACCCGTGGGAGTTGCTCGACCAGGTGGCCGAGGGCGGTGCCAGTGGCGGCGGCGCTGCGGTCGTCGGCACCCCCGACGACCTCGTCGCGGCGATCCGCAACCTCCTCGACGTCACCGGGGGCTTCGGCGTGGTGCTCGGCTTCGCCCACGACTGGGCCAACTTCGAGAACACGAAGCGTTCGTGGGACCTCGTCGCCCGTTACGTCGTGCCCGAGTTGAACGGCTACTTCCGTGGGCTGCAGGCGTCGGCCGACTTCCTGCACGAACGCCAGGGCGAGCTGATGGCCGGCGCCTCCGCCGCCGTGATGAGCAAGATCATGAGCCACGAGGGCGCTGCCCAGGCGATGGCCACCACCATGGCCAACATGCAGAAGGCCCGCGCCGAGGGCAAGAGCGACACCACGTTCCGGCCCGGTGCGGGTCTGGCCGACGCCCACAAGGATCCCGAGCCCACCGACGACTGACGCGCCGACACGTGCCAGACGCTGCGCCGTCCGCGAGGCCGAACCGTACGAAGTCGACGGGCGCTCAGCTCGCCCGACGCCGACCGAGGTTGCCCACCACGACCGCCACGACGGTGACCAGGTAGATCTGTCCGAGCAGTGCCTGCAGCCCGACCAGGGTGCGGGCGCCGTTCGACACCGGCGTGATGTCGCCGAAGCCCACGGTGGTCAGCGTGACGAACGAGAAGTACTGCATCGACGCCGGGGACAGCGTGCCGGCGCCGGTGGTGAACGACGCCGGATCGAACAGCAGGATCGACCGGTAGACGAAGGCGAAGAACAGCCCGAACAGGATGTACACCGTGATCGCCCCGATCACGGTGCGCACCGACACCTCGAGATGCCGTCGCATCGAGTCGAAAATCAGCACCGGGCCGGCGGCGACCAGCAGCCCGTTCACGAGCAGGAGCCCACCACCCGCCTCCGGCTGATCGCGCCCGAGGAGCTGCAGGCCGGCGAGCACCATCGCGCTCGCCGACACCGCCCAGGCGGCGCGCCGGATGCGCGGGTGTCCCGACTCGAGCTGTGCCGCCAGCACGAGCGCCGTCCCGGCGAGTGCCACCTGCGCCACACGCATCACCGCCCCCTCGGCAAAGGCAGCCTGCACCACGAACAACGCCACGACGCAGGCGAGGATCTGCGTGTACTGCCGCACCGGCACGTCGGCGTTCTCCCGCATGAGCAACAGATTGTCGCACTGCGGCAGGTCGTCGATCGCGGATCAGTCGTCCTTCAAGGCGACCGCGTTCGGGGTGACGTTCATCTTCGGGACGTACTCGGCCACCTCGACCTCGCGACCTTCGCCCAAGTACTTCGAGCGCAGCTCGGTGCGACAGTCGGTGCACGGTCCGTAGAACACCGCCGTCACCTCGGCCCGACATCGCGGGCACGTGAACGCCAGTGGCTCGGCCGACGCGTCGAGCAGGCCGGCCATCAGATCGACCCCCAGAACGCCTCGAGCACCACCGCACCTGCGGCCGGGTCGCCGAGCATCCACCAGTGTCCTTGACCGTCCAGCACCTGGCGCCGCGCGCCGAGCTGATCGGCCACGGCCGTGCCGAGGGTCTCACCCTGCACGAACGGATCGAGTGGCGCGATCACCGCGAGCCCGGGCACGGTGGCGGCCGGCGCGAGCTCGGCGCCCCACGCCGCCATCGCGGGCTGTGCGGCCGACCGGTAGAGCGACAGCACGCACTGCCCCATCAACTCGTCACCCGCGTCGACCAGTCGGGCGGCGACGTCGGCCGGGATGCCGAGGCTGCCGAGGATCGCGACGCGGTCCTCGACGGGGGTGGCGGCCGACTGGGCGAAGTACTCCTCGCCGGCACCGGGGGTCTGCCAGATCTGGGCGAAGTCGTGCCAGACGTAGTCGGGGTGGAACAACCCGAGCACGTCGCACACCCAGCTGCGGAACAGCTCGGGACGGAGCGCGACCGCACGCATGCCGATGCCGCCGCCCCAGTCGTGACCGACCAGGTCGACCGGGCCGCTGTCGGCGACGATCCCCTCGACGACGCCGACGAACCAGTCGACGTACTCCTCCTTCGTGGCGCCGAACCCGGCGGGCACCGGGCAGCCGAAGCCGGGGAGCTGTGGGGTGACCACATCGGTGCGCGAGAGCCGCTCGATCAGCGGACCCCAGATCACCGGGGTCTCGGGATTGCCGTGCAACAGGACTGCGGACATGGAGACGATCCTGCCAGATCGCCGCGCACGATCAGAGCGACGTGCGCAGCGACCAGATCTCGGGGAACAGCACCACGTCGAGCATCGCCCGCAGGTACGACACGCCCGACGTCCCACCGGTGCCACGCCGGAAGCCGATCACCCGCTCGACGGTGGTGACGTGACGGAAACGCCACAGGCGGAACGCGTCCTCGAAGTCCGTGAGCTCCTCCCCCAACTCGTACAGCTCCCAGTGCTCGCGCGGGTGCCGGTAGACCTCCAACCACGCCGCCTCGACGTCGGGATGCGCCTCGTACGGTCGGGTCCAGTCGCGCTCGAGCCTCGTCGCCGGGACGGGGAGGCCTCGCCGAGCCATCGCCCGCAGCGCCTCGTCGTACAACGAGGGGCTGTGCAGCGCCCGTTCGACGATCGTGTGGAGGTCGTCGCGGTGCGCGTGTGGCTGGAGCATCACGGCGCTCTTGTTGCCGGCGGCGAACTCGATGCATCGGTACTGCCAGCTCTGGAAGCCGCTGCTGTTGCCGAGGTACGGCCGGATGGCCGAGTACTCCGGCGGCGTCATCGTGGCGAGCACGTCCCAGGCGTGGACGAGCTGTTCCATGATCCGGCTCACTCGGGACAGCATCTTGAACACGAGTGGGTACTCGTCGTCGGCGAGCGCCCGGATGGCGGCGCCGAGCTCGTGGAGCATCAACTTCATCCACAGCTCGCTCGTCTGGTGTTGCACGATGAACAACAGTTCGTCGTGCGCGGGCGAGCGTGGGTGCTGAGCCGACAGCACCTCGTCGAGGTGCAGGTAGTCGGCGTACGACATGTCGCCCGAGAAGTCGAGCTGCGCACCGTCGCGATCGGTGCGGAGATCGCGACGGTGTGGATCGCTCACGTGCCGAGTGCCTCCTTGTGCGACAGGACGGCGGCGTCGACGAGGTGGCTCGGCAGCACGTCGTAGTGATCGTGCTCCATGGTGAACCGGCCGCGGCCACCCGTCATCGACCGCAACTCGACCGCATATCGCTGCACCTCGCGGGTTGGGACGTGGGCGGTGATCACCTGCTCGCCGTGATCCGCCGTGTCGGTCCCGATCACCCGTCCACGTTTGGTGGTGATGTCGCCCATCACGTCACCCTGGTGGTTGGCGGGCACGACGACCCGCAGCACCGACACCGGTTCGAGCACCATCACGCCAGCCGTGGCGAGTGCCTCCTTGAGCCCCACCGACGCCGCGGTCTTGAACGCCATCTCGCTCGAGTCCACGCTGTGGTACTTGCCGTCGTAGCACTCCACCTGCACGTCGACGACCGGGAAACCGTGCACGCCACCGGTGGCCATCGTCTCCTCGACGCCCTTCTGCACCGCGGGGATCAGGTTGCGCGGGATCGCCCCGCCGACGACCGAGTCGACGAACGAGAACCCGCCACCACGCTGCAAGGGCGAGACGCGCATGTGCGCGACCGCGAACTGCCCGTGGCCACCACTCTGCTTCTTCACCTTGCCCTCGACGTCGGCCCGGCCGGCGATGGTCTCGCGGTAGGCCACCTTCACCGGCGCGGTGTCGACGTTGACGCCGAACTTGCGTGCCAGCCGCTCGAGCGCGACGGCGACATGCGTGTCGCCGAGGCCGCGCAGGACGGTCTGGTGTGTCTCGTCGCTCCGTTCGACGCGCAGCAGCGGATCCTCCGCCTGCAGGCGTGCGATCGCACTGCCGAGCTTGTCGTCGTCGGCCTGGGTGCGCGGCACGATGGCGACGCCGTACTGCGGCACCGGCATCGGTGGCACGTCCACCCGCACCGGCAGACCCTTCGGGGCGAGCGTGTCGCCGGTATGCACCGACGTGAGCTTCGCCACCGCGGCCAGGTCGCCGGCGGACACCTCGGTCACGGGCACCTGCTCCTTGCCGCGCAACGAGAACAGGCCGTGCAACCGCTCGTCGCCGCCGGTGCGGCTGTTGACGAGGTGATCGTCGGCGCGCACCGTGCCGCTCAGCACCTTGAACACCGACAGCTGACCGACGAACGGATCGGCGATGGTCTTGAACACGTGCAACAACGGCTTCGCGCCCTTGTCGGCGCCCACCTCGACGAGGTCGTCCCCGGCGATCACCGACACCGGACGGTCGAGCGGCGACGGCCCGAGCTCGCAGATGAAGTCGGCGAGTCGGTCGATCCCCACCCCGGTCGCGGCGGACCCGAGCAGCACGGGGAACTCGAGGCAGTCGAGCACCTCGTGGCGCAGCGTGCGTTCGAGTTCGGCGACGCTCAGTTCGTCGCCCGACAGATACCGTTCGAGCTGCTCGTCGTCGCCGGAGACGATCTCCTCGACCAGCGAGTCGTGCAGCCGGTGCTCCTCGTCGGCGACGTCGGCCGGCATCGCCTCGCTGTGATGCGTGCCGCCGGGCTCGTACTCCAGAGCCTGCTCGGACAGGACGTCGGCGATGCCGTGCAGGCTGCCGGCCTCCCCGATCGGCAGCTCGAGCGGCGCGAAGCCCGACCCGAACGACGCGGTGAGCTGTGCGAGCACGGCGTGGAAGTCGGCGCGCTCCTTGTCCTCCTTGTTGACGAACACCATGCGGGGCAGCCGACGCTGGTCGGCCTTGCGCCAGAGCAGCTCGGTCGCCACCTCGACACCGTCGACGGCACTCACCACGAACACCGCGAGGTCGGCCACCGACATCGCGGCGTCGACCTCACCCTCGAAGTCGGCGTACCCGGGAGTGTCGAGCAGGTTGACCCGATACGTGGCGCCGTCGCTGGCGGCCCAGTCGAACGGGGCGAGGCCGAGCGACAGCGAGATCTTGCGCTTCACGGCCTCCGGCTCGGTGTCGAGCGCGCTCGTCCCGTCGTCCACGCGACCGGCACGGGGCACGACCCCGGACCGTGCCAGCAGCGCGTCGGCCAACGACGTCTTGCCGGCACCACTGTGGCCCACGAGGACCACGTTGCGAACCCTCTCGGTGGCGAGATCGGCCATCTCGAACACTCCTTCCGCTCACCGCCACGCGTCGTCGGGGGCGGTGCTTCGGACCGTACTCCCGTTCGCGACGCGCTCGGAACGGTCCTAAGGCCCGACCACCGCCGACCGGCTCGGCCGCGACTACAGCAGCCGTCGGTCGGCCGCCCATGCGGTGAGCTCGTGGCGGTTCGACAGCTGCAGCTTGCGCAACACCGCCGACACGTGGGTCTCGATCGTCTTCACCGACAGGTGCAGCCGCGACGCCACCTCGCGGTAGGTGTACCCACGGGCGATGAGCCGCATCACCTCCTGCTCGCGCCCGGTGAGCAGATCGAGGTCGGGATCCGACGGTGCCGGCAGATGGCCGGAGAACGCATCGAGCACGAATCCGGCGAGACGCGGCGAGAACACCGCGTCGCCGTCGGCCACGCGGCGGATCGCGTCGACGAGCCCCGGTGCGTCGATGGTCTTCGTAACGTACCCACGAGCGCCGGCGCGGATGACGGCCACCACGTCCTCGGCGGAGTCGCTCACCGACAGCGCCAAGAACACGGCGTCCGGCCAGGCTGCCAGCACACGCTCGATGATCGTCCGACCGCCCCCGTCGGGCAGGTGGACGTCGACCACGGCGACGTCGGGCCGCATCGACACGATGCCGCGAACCGCGTCGTCGACGGTGCCGGCCTCGCCGATCACGTCGACGGACTCGCCGATCTCTGCACGCACGCCGGCGCGGAACAGCGCGTGATCGTCCACCAGGTACACCCGCATCAGGCCGTCCCCTCCGTCGGCGGCCCGTCGACGACGGGTGCGCGCATCTGTACTTCCGTGCCGGCGCCGGGGGCCGATTCCACCTGCGCCGTGCCGCCCACCCGGTCGAGCCGGCCCTCGATGCTGTGGGCGATGCCGCGGCGATCGGCCGCGACCGTGGCTCGGTCGAACCCGACGCCCCGGTCGCGGACGAACACCTCGGCGGCGCCGTCGCGCACCTCCGCGAACACGGACACCTCCGTCGTCCCCGCGTGCTTGGCCGCGTTGATACAGGCTTCACGCGTCGCGGCGACGAGCGCGTCGACGGCGTCGCCGACCGGTGCATCGCCCACCACCACCAGGTCCACCTGGACGTCGTAGGCGCTCTCCACCTCGTGCACCACCTGTCGGAGCGACGAGGCCAGCGTCGTCGACGACGAGCTGGCACGTGCGCCGTACAGCCAGGCGCGCAGCTCGCGTTCCTGCTGGCGCGCGAGGGTGATCGTGCGGCGGGGATCGTCGGCGGTTCGCTGGATGAGCGCCAACGTCTGCAGCACCGAATCGTGGAGATGCGCCGCCATTGCTTCGCGCTCTTGCACCCGGATGCGCTCGCGCCGTTCGGCGGCTGCCTCCTGCGCGAGCCGGGTGAGCCACGGCCCGACCAGCACGACCACGCCGATCACGGTGAGCGCCGTCGCGATCGCACCGACACGAACCGAGCTGGACGTCCCCTCCCTCGCCCCGACGAGCAGCAGACCGAACGACACCAGCGCGGCGCCGGCGAACAGCCGAGCCCGAGCGCGGCGGCCCGACACCGACTCGACGACGGGGGTGCTCGCCAGCATCTGCCAGGGACGCTCGCCCACCTCGGGTCGAACGACCCCGATGAGCACCAGCCCCGCCGCGACCACCGACAACGGCACCATCACGGCATCACCGAGCCAGAGTCCCGTCGAACGCACGATCAGCAGCAGTCCCGCCGTCACCGAGGCGACCGCCAGCGTGCGTTGCCGGTCGATCGGGCGTGGCGCCACCGGCAGCGCGTCGGTGTCGGGAGCGGTCGCGAGGAGGGCGCCCACGGCGTACAGCACCAGGCCGAGCCCCCCGGCGAAGCTCAGCACCACCAACGCGGCGCGCAGCAGCGTGGGGTCGACGCCGTGTTCGTCGGCGAACCCACCGGCCACCCCGGCGATCACCCGGCCCTCGTCACGGCGGCGGAAGGCCGGCCATCCGCGCTGGCGCGGCGCGCCGGCATCGGTGCGGCGCGAAAGTCCCGTCACGGTCACGGCTCCGATGATCGCACGCCCACCGTCGCGATCCATCAGGTGCACCCCTGACGCGACCCCGACCAGGTCCCCGACACCCGCTCAGGGGTGAACCAGGGCCTCACCTGATGTGCCCGCCGACGCGATGGTCGACGCTGGAGCCATGACCGAACAGACTGCACTCATGGACGACGCGGGTGCTCCGGAGACCGGAACCCCGCCACGCCAGCCCCGCACGCGCTGGTATCGCACGCCGGTGTTCCGCGACCCGGACGACGACATGCTCGGCGGTGTCGTGTCCGGTCTCTGCCAGAGCTACGGATTCGACCGTCGCACCTCGCGGCTCGCGCTGGTCATCGCCGTGCCGGTGCTGCCGATCGTCATCGTCGCCTACGTCGTCGCATGGATCCTGTTGCCCGACGGCCGCGACCAGGCGGTGCCGCTCGAGGACATCGTGCGCGACAAGCGACGGTTCCCGCTCTACGCCGCGCTGGCGCTGCTCATCCTGGCCGGCGGGCTCGGGTCGCTCGGCTCGTGGCTCGTGTTCGGTGACTTCCCCTGGGGTGTCGGCTTGATCGCGATCGGCATCCTGCTCTGGATGGCGCCCGGGTTGCGCCGCGACCGCGCCGCGACCGCTGCTGCGACAGGACTGGCGGCACCGATGGTGGCACCGACCAGCACTGCTGGCGCCACCACCAGCTGGCCGACGCCTGCCGGCGTCGACGCGACCGGCGGCGCCACCGACCTGAGCGATCCGACCCACCCCGGCGGTCCCGCCGATGCCCCCCATCGCGTCGATGCCTCCGATCCCACTCACACCATCGACACCGACACCGACACGACCAGCACGACCAGCACGACCAGCACGACCAGCACGACCAGCACGAGCGCCACGACCGGCGCCACCGGCACCACCGGCGCCGTCCTCGTGGCGCCCCCGATGCCCACCCGGGCTCGCCGCCGCGTGCCGATCGGTTCGATCTCGTTCGTGGCGATGCTCGCCTTCGTGGCGATCGCCCGCATCGGCGACGTGCTCGACTGGTGGAACATCACGGCCCTGGCCGTCGTGATCACCTCGCTCGTCATCGTCGCCGCCGGCCTGGCGATCAGCGCGATCGTCAACCGCGCCTGGTTCTTCCTCGGCGTCGTACCCGTGCTCGCCGTCGCAGCCGGCTTCCTCGCGGTCGCCGAGCCCTCCCTCGACGGCGGCGCCGGTGACCGCACGGCACGACCGGCGACGCTCGACGACCTCGAGCCCGCCTACGAGCTCGGCTTCGGCGAGTTCACACTCGACCTCGTCGACCTGCCGCTCGCCGACACGAGCCTGCCCGACGACGAACCGTTGCGGATCGAGGCAGAGGTCGGCATCGGCCGCCTGCACGTCATCGTGCCGGCGGGCGCGCGGTTGGTGATCACGAGCGATGTGGGTGCCGGGCACGTCGTGATCGGTGACCGTGAGGTGTTCGCGGGCGTCGACCAGGGCGAGACCCGCACGCTCGAGGCGGTGGGTGACGAGGTGGGCACGATCGAGCTCGACGTCCGTGTCGGCATCGGCGAGATCGACATCGACCGCGACCTCTTCGGCGTCGCAGCGGTCACCGACGCCGACACCACACAGGGCTGATCGCCGTGTTCGCCCTCGACGCACACCTGCTCGGCGCGCTCGCACTGGTCCTCGTGCTGGCCGCCACGTGGGAACCGCGGCGCGCCGGCTCCGAGCCGATCGACCTCTCCCACGATGGCGGAATCCCGCCGAGCCCCGTGGCCGGCCGGTCGTAGCCTGGGAACATGCCTGCGACCTCGGCGCCCGTCCCGACCACGACCCGCGTCGTCCACGGCACCTGCCACCACGACTGTCCCGACAGTTGCGGCTGGCAGGTGACCGTGGACGACGGCGTCGCGGTGCAGTTGCGGGGCAACGCCGCACATCCGTACAGCGCCGGCGAGCTGTGCCCGAAGGTGAACCGCTTCCTCGACCGTGTGTACAGCCCCGATCGGATCACCACCCCGCTGCGTCGGGTCGGCGCGAAGGGCGAGGCTCGATTCGAGCCGATCTCCTGGGACGACGCGCTGGACGAGATCGGGCGACGGCTCCGGGCGATCGTCGACACGCACGGCCCGGGCGCCGTGATGCCGTTCATCAGCGCCGGCAACCAGAGCTCGATCGCGATCCTCTTCCCCGAGCGTTTCTGGAACCGCCTCGGCGCGATCGAACTCACCGGTGCGCTGTGCGGCGCCGTGGCCGGCGCGGGCACGGCGAGCGCGCTCGGCACCGGCAAGGCGCTCGACCCGGTCGAGGTGCGTCACTCGAAGCTCATCCTGCTGTGGGGCACCAACACCCGCCTCACCAATCGACATCTCTGGCCGTTCATCGAGGCGGCGCGAGCCGATGGAGCGCAGGTGGTGGTGATCGACCCCATCCGCACGATCACCGCCGACAGCGCCGACTGGTTCGTCCAACCGTTGCCGGGCACCGACGTGGCGCTGATGCTCGGCATGATGCACGTGCTCGTCCGCGACGGCCTCGTCGATCACGACTGGGTGGCCGACCACACCATCGGCTTCGACGAGCTCTGCGACCACGTCGCCGAATGGACGCCCGTGCGGGCCGCCGAGGTCTGCGGGATCGACGCTGCCGATGTCGAGCGGCTCGCCACGATGTACGGCACCATCCGCCCTGCGGCGATCCGAACGTTGATCGGCGCCGAGCACCACGAGCACGGCGCGATGTTCTTCCGCACGCTCGCCTGCCTGCCTGCACTCGTCGGCGCGTGGCGCGACCGCGGTGGCGGGTTCGCCCGCAGCGTCGGCGTGTGGAGCAACGAGCTGGTGGACGGCATCGCCCTGATGCGGCCCGACCTGCGTCCCGCGCCGCGCCGGCAGGTGCCGATGGTCCGTCTCGCCGAGGCGCTCGACCCGACGTCCGACCAGCCGGTGCACGCGCTGTTCGTGATCGCCGGCAACCCGCTCGTCGTGGTGCCCGATGCCGAAGGTGTCCGCCGCGGCCTCGCGCGAGACGACCTGTTCACCGTGGTGCACGAACAGTTCCTCACCGACACCGCTCGCTACGCCGACATCGTGCTCCCCGCCACCACCCAGATCGAGTCGCTCGACATCGTGCCCGCCTGGGGCCACCGATGGCTCGGCTGGAACGAACCGGCGATCGACCCTGTCGGCGAATCGGTCAGCAACAGTGACCTGCACCGCCGCCTCGCACGTGCGATGGGTTTCACCGATGCGGCACTCCACGACGACGACGAGGATGTGATCCGCTCGGTGATGCCCGGCGTCGACGTCGACGAGTTGCGTCGCACCGGATGGGTCGAGGCGCCCTACCCGGCCGACGGACGGCCGTACGCCGACGGCGGCTTCCCCACCCCGTCCGGGAAGGTGGAGCTCCGGAGCGAACGCCTCGCGGCCGACGGCCATCCGGCGTTGCCGACGTACCTGCCGGCCCGCGAGTCCGCGAGCGGCGACCCCGACCTCGCGGCGCGCCACCCCTTCGCACTGCTCACCCCGAAGCATCACACCCGCTTCCTCAACTCGAGCTACTCGGCGCTCCCCAAGCACGGCCCCCTCGAGGGTGGACCGTTCGTCGAGATGGTGGCCGAGGACGCCCGCCGGCTCGGCCTCACGGAGGGGCAGTGCGCCGTGGTGTGGAACGACCGGGCGTCGCTCGAGGTGCCCGTACGGATCACGACGCGGCTGCGGCGCGGCGTCGTCGCGATCCCATGGGGATGGTGGTCGCAGCACCACGCCGACGGACGCACCGCCAACGCACTCACCAATCCGGCGCTCACCGACTGGGGCGGCGGGGTCGCCTACAGCGACACCCTCGTGGCGGTTCGTGCCCGCTGACCGGGCACGCTGCCCCCGGAGTCGCGTCGAACCGCAGGGATAGCCTGGCGCCATGGCAGGCGACCTCATCTACGCGTTCCGGGTGATGCGCCTGCCGTTGCTCGACGCCGGGGGCAATGCGATCGGCCGGCTCGAGGACATCGTCGTCACCCCGGGTCGCGACCAGGCAGCGCCGCGTGTGCTCGGCTTCGTCGCCACCAGCCAGCGCCGCCGGATCTTCGTCAACGCCGGCCGGCTCGGCAGTCTCGACGCCGACGGCGCACGGCTGCGCAGCTGGGACGTCGACCTCAACCCGTTCAAGCCGCGCCCCGGCGAGATCCTCATCGGCCGCGACGTGCTCGACGCACGGCTCGGTGACGAGGCCGTGAGCGATGTCGCGCTCCGTCCCGGTGGCGACGGCCGCCAGACGTGGTGGGAGATCTCGAAGGTCCGGCTGGCTCGGAGGACGGCGCTGCGCCGGCGGCCGAGTTATCGCCTGCTCGACTTCGACGAGGTGCCGCAACTGTTCGCGAGTGGCATCGGCGGTGAGATGGCGGCCGAAGCGGCCCGATTGCGCGACATGCATCCGAGCGACGTGGCGGCGGCGGTGCGAGCGCTGCCGCTCAGCAGCCGCAAGCAACTCGCCGCGGCGATGGACGACGAGCGGCTCGCCGATCTGCTCGAGGAGCTGCCCGAAGCCGAGCAGCTCCGCATGATCGAAGGCCTCGATCTCGACCGCCTGATCTCCGTGCTCGAGGAGATGGAGTACGACGACCTCGCCGACCTGCTGGCCGAGATGCCGGGCGAGCAACGGACGCGCATCCTCGACGCCATGGACGACGAGGACGCCGACGTGATGCGGCGGCTGCTCTCGTACGACGAGGGCACCGCCGGCTCGTTGATGACGCCGGAGATCATCGTGTTCGGCCCGACGGCGACGGTGGCCGAAGCGCTCGCCGAGATCCGCGATCCCGACTGGCTCGTCAGCATCGCTGCACAGGTGTTCGTCGTGCAGCCGCCGTACAAGCCACCGACCGGGACCTATCTCGGCGTGGTGCACTTCCAGCGACTGCTCCGCGAACCGCCGAGCACCGAACTCGGACGATGCCTCGAGCAGGAGCCGACGATCACGCCCGACCTCAGCGAGCGCGAGGTCGCCGAGCGGCTCGCCAGCTACAACATGCTGGCCGTCGGTGTCACCGACGAGGCCAACCGACTGCTCGGTGCGATCACGGTCGACGACGTCCTCGACCGCACGTTGCCGACGGGCTGGCGACAGCGGCGCCGCGTGAGTCACCACGCCGGCGGCGGAGGTCGCGGATGACGCGGCGCGACGACCTCACCACCCCGCGCCAGCGTCGCCGTCTCGGCATCCACTACGACCCCGAGGCCTTCGGTCGTTTCAGTGAATCCATCGCCCGCACGCTCGGCACCGCTCGATTCCTCGTCTGGCAGACCGCGATCGTCATCACGTGGATCGCGCTCAACGTCGCGTTCGTCGCCTTGCGCTGGGATCCCTACCCGTTCATCCTGCTCAACCTGGCGTTCTCGACACAGGCTGCGTACGCAGCGCCGCTGATCCTGCTCGCCCAGAACCGTCAGGAAGCTCGCGACCGGGCCCAGCAGGAGAACGATCGCCGCGTCGCGGAACGAACCCAGACCGACACCGAGTACCTCGCGCGCGAACTCGCGAGCATCCGCCTGTCACTGGCCGACGTCGCCACCACGAGCGAGGTGGGCGACCATCTCGACCGGCTCACCGATGCGATCGAGCGGCTGAGCTCGAGGCTCGACGACCTCGAGCTCAGCTCGCGGCTGCCGCCGTCGACGCCCCACGACCGGTGAGGTGATCGACCAGCGCCACCGTCGCGTCGCGATACGCAACCGGCGATTCGAGGGTGACGAGGTGATCCCCGTCCACCTCGACGACATGTGCCCGCAACGCCCGGGCGAGCTCTCGCTGCTTGCTCGGCAGCACCAGCCGGTCGCGCGTGGTGAGCAGCGCCGCCGCCGGCATGCCGAGCGATGACGCCCACGGGCGTGCGTCGTACCGGCTGAGTGCACGACCCGCCTGCACGATCGCGAGCGGATCGCCCCGTCGCGTCTCGGCTTCCACCCAGGGCACGAACGCCTCGAGTTCGTGTCCGACGCCGAGGAGCTTGGTGAGCCCGAAGCGGAGCCAGCGTGGGTATGCCCAGGACCGCATCAGCGGACCGATCAGGCGCACCGTCTTCCAACGCACTCGCTCGATCCGGGTCGCTCGCCACTCGAGCGCCGTGGCCTGCACGACCATCGCCCGGACGAGTGCCGGGTGCCGACGAGCGAGGTGCAGGCTGATCGGGCCGCCCATCGAGTAGCCGATCGTGATGACCGGACCGATGCCGAGTTGTTCGACGACCGCGGCGGCGTCGTCGGCCGCGTCCTCCAGCTGGAACGCACGCGCGCTTCGCATGCCCCGTCCGTGACCGCGATGGTCGACCGCCACGAAGGAGTAGTGCGCGGCGAGACCCTCGTACGCCGTGAAGAACTGGACGTCGGCGCTCGCGGTCCATCCGTGCAGCAACAACAACCAAGGCGCTGCAGGGTCGGCGTGCCGGTGCACGCGGACGAAGGTCTCGCCGCGACCGGGCAGCATCAAGGTACGGCCCTCCGGGAGCCAGGGCAGGGTGAGGGTCGGGACGTTCATGTGGCCTCCAGACGCAGGACCGAACGGATCATCGGGGCACGCGGGCGACGCCGGTGAACTCGTGCAGCTGCACGCCGGCGTCGAGGACCTCGCGCAGCAGCAGGTGGCCGGCGTCGGGATCGTCGCCGGGCACGCCCACCCCGACCGGGACCTGCTCGTCGAGGCACGCTCGGGCGCACAGCGCGGCGAGCGCACCGGCCATGTCGCCCGTGCGGCCGACAGCACCGGCCACCAACGTCTCGCGGGCACCGCCGGTGAGCGCGCCGCGCACCTCCACCCTGATGGCCCCACGGTCGCCCTCCGGATGGGGCGGCGCCAGCATCGGCAGCCGCGCGGTCAGGCGATCGCGGCGGGTGGCCGACACCCGCGCCGAGACGCGCGCGGCGTGCGGGAACAGCCGGTGCAAGACGACCGGATCGGCGAGTGCGGCGCGATAGCAGTCGGCCGGCCCGATCGGATCGGGGAACCAGCAGAGCTCTCGCCCACTGCCACCGGGGCGTTCGATCCACTCGCCGTCGTGCCACCCTCGGGCGAGTCCGCCGAGCGCGTCGTGATGCTGGCGGGCGCACGCCGGGCCGCCCGTGCCGTGCATCGCGACGTGCACTTCGTCGACCACGTCGAGTTGCCCGGCGAGGTGGCGGGCGAGCAGACCGGTCAGTCCGGGCGAGAGCGCCGCACCCACGACCACCCGGCTGCCGCTGGCCACGGCGTGGTCGTCCAGGCCGAGCGACGCAACCACGTCGTCGTGCTCGTCACTCGCCGACACCACGTGTACACCGGTGCCGACCAGCTCGGCGATCACCCCGCAGTGGGGGCCGGGCGAGGCGAGCACCACTGCGTCGACGACGCCGAGATCGGACCATGCGTCGAGCACCACGCCGCCATGACGACGGCTGGCTCGCACCGCCGCTCCTGCCTGGGGATCGAACCATGCCGTACGGATGCCGAGGTTGCGCAGCACACGCCCGACCGCCTGACCGGTGACACCGGCACCCGCGATCCCGACGATCGGATCGTTCATCGAGGTGGCACTCGCAGCTCACGCCAGCCGCCTTCTTGCGGCGGGACGCCACCCTTGCCCCGCAGTCGCAGCGACCCGGCGATCAGGCTGGCGAGCGAGAGCGCGAGCAGCGCTCGGCGGAGGAGCTTCACGTCTCGGAGGCTACCAACGACCGCCGTCGGACACCGGCGGCCCTCCGGTGGGTCGACGATCGCGATGACACGAACGTGCCGCCGACGGGTATCGGGTGCACATGACGACCGAGCCCCGGCCCGACACGCCACCCGCAGCCGACGACACCGCCCCGGAGTTGCCCGCGCCCGACCCGATCGAGGAGGAGATCGCTCAGATCGACGCTCGCGATCCCGACGCAGCCGAGCAGGTCGAGGAGGTGGTCGACGAGGCGGCGGCCGAGCGCCCAACATGACGAATGCCCAGGCACTCGGCCTGGGCATCGCTCGCGGTGGTGGGGCTAACAAGAATCGAACTTGTGACCTCATCCTTATCAGGGATGCGCTCTAACCGACTGAGCTATAGCCCCGCTGTGGCGAGTCGCCAGGCTATCGGGCGACGGCGTCACAACTCAACCGGATCGGCGGCGTTCCGCGAACACCAGGGGATGGACGGGTCCGGCCTGCTCAGGGTCGAGGAATGCCCGACGTGCTCGTGTCGTCACCCGGGCGTCGGGTGGCGACCACCTCCTCTTCGAGCACGCTCACGCGGATCCCGCCGACGAGATCGGTGATCAGGTTGAACACCGTGGCGAGCAGGACGGCGAAGCCGGTCAGGCCGACCGCGACGAACATCCCGGCGATCCAGGCGTTGTGGTAGATCTCGCCGCCCTTGAACTCGAAGCGCTCCCAGCCGAACTGCTCGAAGAACTTCTCGACGTTGTCGATGGTGCCCGTCGCGTGCGCGACGTTCCAGAGCAGGACGCCGGATGTGAGGCAACACAGGTAGAGGACCACGTTGAACACCAGCGCCACCTTGAACACGCTCCAGGTGTCGACATGGCGGATGACGCGGGTGACGCGTCGGACGCGCGGCTTCGCGCGGCGGAACACCACCGGTGCTTTGAGTCGACGAAGCGGCAGGGTGAACCCGCCCGTGGACGCAGCGTTGGCGTCCGGCTCGATCGTGGTCGGCTCACCGGGCGCGGCCTCGGGCACGGCGACGACGGGGACCTCGACCGGCACCACCGGCGCGGGGGCGAGATCCGTCTCCGGGATCGGTGGATCGAGGGTCGGCGCGCTGGCCGGCGGGTCCTGGTGGTCCGGCTGAATCGTGGGGGCGAGCGCCGTCACGGTGCTCGTCGACACCGCCGAGTCGCCCGACACCGCCGAGTCGCCCACGACGAGCGCCACCGGCGCGACGGGCGCGTCCTCCACGGCGACGGCTGGCGGGACCCCGCTGGGACTGAGCGCGCTCACCACCAGCGGTGGGGGTGACGACGACGTCGGCTCGACGGACCGAGGATCGCCCGCTCGGACCACCACGAGCGGTTCCGGATCCTCGGGCGGCAACTCGGCGGGGCGTTCGAGCGGCGGGAACGTCGGCTCGGCTTCGACGATGGGCGGCAGCGCCGGGGCCGGCTCGTCGACCTCCGTCGGTGCGTCGCCCAGCCGGGCCAGGCGAGCCAGGACGTCGTCGCTCTCACCGGCCCCGGCGCCGCGGCCGGAGCCGCCACGCCGCGCACCGCCTGCCGCCTTGGACACCGTGACGCGCGGCTCGCCGCTGGCGCCCGCGGATCGAGCAGGCGTGCTCGTCTGCTTCGACCCCGGCTTCGGGACGGCGCGTGACGCCGGGCGCGCACGCACGGGCTGCTTCGGAGCCGTGGGTTCACCGGGGGTCACGAATCCGAGTGTAGAGAACCAGGTTGCGCCAGGGGGCGCGTCACGGTCCGTCGGTCGCTCGGGCCGTGGCGGTGGCGTCGCCCAGCGCGACCGTCACCGTGACGACCGCGCCGGTGCGGGCGAACGCCACGAGACGCGCCCCGTTGGCCCGGGCCAGGCGGGCGGCGCCTGCCGCGGCGCCGTCCAGCCCGGCGAGCGCTGCGGCATCGGCGGCGTGTTGCGCCCGCTGACGGTGCACCATTGCGACGCCGAGCTCGGTGGTGGCGACCGCCGTCGTGAACACCAGCACCACCGCGATGGCGACGGCGAGCACCGCGCTGCCGTGGTCTCGTCGTCGAGCCGGCTCGTACCGGATCGATCGTGCCTGCAGGTCGTCGTGGGTCGACATCGGCCACCTCCCCGTCGTGTCGGGTCGAGGTGCCCGCGACGGGCACGAGGTGGCCGGTCGACACCAGCGATGTGGGCGGCGGTCGCCGCGTGATCAGTCCTCGTCGCTCGACAGGATCGGTGCCACGGAGGCGACGGTCTGGCCGTCGTCGAGACTCATGACCCGCACGCCGGTCGCATCACGGCCCTGCGAGCTGATGTCGCGCACCGACATGCGGATCGTGACACCACCACTCGACACGGCGACGATCTCGTCGTCGAGGCCCACCATGAACGCTGCGACGACCTTGCCCTTCTTGCCGGTGAGCTTGATGCCGATCACGCCGATCCCGCCGCGGCCCTGGGTGTTGAACTTGTCGAGCTGGGTGCGCTTGCCGTAGCCGGCCTCGGTGACCATGAGGATCGCCGTGTCGTCGCGAGCGACGTCGACGCTGACCACTTCGTCGCCCGTGCGGAGCTTCATGCCGCGCACACCGCCGGCGTTGCGGCCCATCGGACGAACCTCGTCCTCGCTGAAGCGGATCGTCATGCCCGACCGGGCGACCATGAAGATGTCGTCGGTCCCGCCGGTCTCGATCACCCGCACCAACTCGTCGTGGTCGCGCAGGTTGATCGCGATCAGACCGTCGCGCCGAGACGAGTCGTACTCGTCGAACGCCGTCTTCTTCACGGTGCCGTTCTTCGTCGCGAAGAACAGGTAGCGCTCACCGGCGAAGTCGCGGGTGTCGATGATCGCCTGGATCGTCTCGCCCGCCTGCAACGGCAACAGGTTCACGATCGGCATGCCCTTCGCGGTGCGCTCGCGTTCGGGGATGTCCATCGCTCGGAGGCGGTAGACCTTGCCGCGGTTGGAGAAGAAGAGCAAGAACGCGTGTGCCGTCGTGAAGATCACGTGGTGCACGATGTCGTCGGCCTTCATCTTGCCGCCGCTCACCCCGCGCCCGCCGCGCCCCTGGGTCTTGAAGGTGCCGGCCGGGACGGCCTTCACGTACTGGGCCTGGGTCATGACGATGACGAGTTCCTTGTCCTCGACGAGGTCCTCGATGCTCATCTCGCCAGTGTCGAGGGTGACCTGGCACAGCCGTGGCGTGGCGAACTCCTCCTTGATCGCCGTCAACTCGTCCTTGATCACGCGGTTGAGCTTGTCGGGATCGGCGAGGATCGACTCGAGTTCGGTGATGCGCTCCTGGAGCTCCTGCATCTCGCGTTCGAGGTCGATCCGGCTGAGCCGGGTGAGCTGGCGCAACTGCATGTCGAGGATGTCGACGGCCTGGATCTCGGTGAACTCGAACGGCGGCGCCATCAAGGATTCCTTGGCAGCCGCGGCGTCCTCGCTCGCCCGGATGAGGGCGATGATCTCGTCGATGACGTTGAGCGCCTTCAGCCTGCCCTCGACCTTGTGGGCACGCTCGCGGGCCTTCCGCAACCGGAACTCGGTGCGCCGAGTGACGACGTCGACCTGGTGGCGGACGTAGCCGTTCAGCGCATCGGCCAGGTTGAGCGTGCGTGGCACACCGTCGACCAGCGCGACCATGTTCACGCCGAAGCTGGTCTGCAACTGGGTGAGCTTGTAGAGGTTGTTCAGCACCACGTTCGCGTTGGCGTCGCGCTTCAGCGTGATCTGCAGGTTGGTCTTGCCGCCCGACGACGCGTCGTTCAGGTCGCTGATGCCGTCGAGTTCGCCGGTGTCGACGAGCTCCTTGATCCGAGCGGCGATCGACGAACAACTGGTCTGATACGGCAACTGGGTGACGACGATCTGGTAGCCGCCCTTGCGGGTCTCCTCGATCGTGGCGGTGGCACGCATCTTGATGCTGCCGCGGCCGGTGCGGTAGGCGTCCATGATCCCGGCACAACCGAGGATCGACCCCCCGGTCGGGAAGTCCGGCCCTTTCACGAACTGCATGAGATCGTCGGGCGTCGCGCCAGGATGGTCGATCAGATGGATCGTCGCGTCGATCACCTCGCCGAGGTTGTGCGGCGGGATGTTCGTGGCCATGCCGACGGCGATGCCCTGGCTGCCGTTGACCAGCAGGTTGGGAAAGCGCGACGGGAGCACGAGGGGCTCCTCGCGGCTGCCGTCGTAGGTGGTTCCCATGTCGACGGTCTCTTCGTCGATGTCGGCGAGCAGTTGCATCGCGAGTGGGTGGAGGCGGCACTCCGTGTAGCGCGATGCCGCCGGCCCGAAGTCGGGTGAGCCGTAGTTGCCGTGGAAGTCGATCAGCGGGTGCCGCAGCGAGAACGGCTGGGCCATCCGCACCAGTGCGTCGTAGATGGCGCCGTCGCCGTGGGGGTGGTACTTGGCCATCGTGTCGCCGCTGACGCGCGCCGACTTCACGAACGGGCGGTCGGGGCGGAAACCCTGCTCCTCCATGTCCCAGATGATCCGGCGATGCACGGGCTTGAGGCCGTCGCGCACGTCGGGGAGCGCACGAGACATGATGACCGACATCGCGTAGTCGAGGAAGCTCCGCTCCATCTCGTCCTGCAGGGCGATCGGCTGGACCGCCAACTGCTCGGCCTCGCCGTCGGGCAGCTCGGGCACGTCGTCGTTGTTCGGGGTGTCAGACATGGGTGGTCACTTTCGGCGTCGTCGTGGTGGCGCGGGCGGGGCGCATCAGAAGTCGAGGTTGCGCACGTCGCGCGCGTTCGTGGTGATGAACTGCTTGCGGAGATCGACGTCGTCGCCCATCAGCACGCTCATGATCTCGTCGGCGAGCGCCGCTTCTTCCACGGTCACCTGCAACAGCGTGCGCTGCTCGGCAGACATCGTGGTGGCGCGCAACTCCTCCCAGTCCATCTCGCCGAGGCCCTTCAACCGCTGGAACTCCTTCTTGTGGTTCGGGCGCTCCTCGAGGAACCGGGCCTTGGCCAGGTCGTCTTTTAGGTAGACCTTCTCCTTGCCGATCTCGGTCGAGTACAGCGGCGGCTGGGCGATGTAGACGTACCCCGCCTCGACCATCGGACGCATCTGCCGGTAGAAGAACGTGAGCAGCAGCGTGCGGATGTGGCTGCCGTCGACGTCGGCATCGGCCAGCACGATGATCTTGTGGTACCGGGCCTTTCCCGCGTCGAACTCGTCGCCGACGCCGCCGCCGATCGCGGTGATGAGCGCCTGGACCTCGTTGTTCTTCAGCATCTTGTCGAGCCGGGCGCGCTCGACGTTCAAGATCTTGCCGCGGATGGGCAGGATCGCCTGCGTGCGCGGATCGCGGGCGTCGAGTGCGGTGCCGCCGGCCGAGTCGCCCTCGACGATGAACAGCTCGCTCTCGTCGGGGTTGCCGCCGGTGCAGTCCTTCAGCTTGTCGGGCATGCCGGCGCCACTGAGCGCGGTCTTGCGACGGATCGCGTTGCGGGCGTTCTTCGCGGCGACGCGCGCTTGCGCAGCGGCCTGTGCCTTCTTGACCAGCTTGTTCGCCTCGGTCGGGTTCTCCTCGAGCCACTCGGCGAGGCGCTCGTTGGTGGCCTTCTGCACGAAGCTGCGCATCGGGACGTTGCCGAGCTTGGCCTTGGTCTGGCCCTCGAACTGCGGTTCGCGCAGCTTGACCGCGACGATCGCGGTGATGCCTTCGCGAATGTCCTCGCCGAGCAGGTTCTCCTCTTTCTCCTTCAGCAGGTTCTTCTTGCGGGCGTACTCGTTGACGCACCTGGTGAGCGAGGTCTTGAAGCCCTCGACGTGCATGCCGCCCTCGATCGTGGAGATGCCGTTGGCGTAGCCGTGGATGCCCTCGTGGTACCCGGTGTTCCATTGGATCGCGATGTCGAGGGTCTGGCCGCCCTCGGTGTCTTCGTCCTCGTAGTGCGCGACCTTGGTGAACAGCGGCTCCTTCGACGCGTTGAGGTGCTTCACGAAGTCGACGATGCCGCCCTTGTACTGGTACGTGACCTGCTGCTGCTTGCCCTCGCGCTCGTCGGTGAACACGATCTCGAGGCCCTTGTTGAGGAACGCCATGGTCTGCAGCCGCTCGAGCACGGTGCGGGCGACGAACTCGGTGCCCTCGGCGACGAAGATCGTCGGGTCGGGCCAGAAGCTGACCGACGTGCCGGTGGTGCGACCACGATCCGGGGTCTCGCCGACGTCGGCGAGCTTGCCCTGGGGCTTGCCGCCCTTCGCGTATTCCTGCTGGAAGCGCCGGCCGTCACGGTCGATCTCGATGAGCAGGCGCTCGGACAGGGCGTTCACCACGCTGACGCCCACACCGTGCAGACCACCCGAGACCTTGTAGCCCTCACCGCCGAACTTGCCGCCCGCGTGCAGCACGGTGAGCACCACCTCGGCGGCACTCTTGCCCTTGTGCGGGCCCGACGGGTAGGCGTCGACCGGGATGCCACGTCCGTTGTCGTCGACCCGGCACCCACCGTCGGCGAGCAGGGTGACGCCGATGCGGGTGCAGAACCCCGCCATCGCCTCGTCGACGGCGTTGTCGACGACTTCCCAGATGAGGTGGTGGAGTCCCTGGAGCCCGGTCGAGCCGATGTACATGCCCGGGCGCTTGCGCACCGGGTCGAGGCCTTCGAGCACCTGGATGTCCTTGGCGCCGTAGTCGGCCGTGGGCTTGTTCGTGTCTGTGGACACTCGCACCTCGAGTCGTGGATGGAGTCGGCTGGGATGGACGCGGACGTCGTGAGGGGGCGGCCGGACGAAGCGGCCGGAGCCCGACGGCGTCTCGCGTCGTGTGGCGTTCGGCGGGCAGCAGCTGGGTGGGCGGAGGGCACGGAGAGTGCCACGAGCAGCGGCCGCGAAAGGTGCCGTCAGTCTACCGTGGGGGTCTCACAGAACGGTGGACAGCCAGCATCTGCGTCGCGCCCGACACGCTCCGTGACCAGGCACGATGTCAGCGACGGACGCGGATCTCGAACCGGCCCACGCGAGCGCCCGCCACCTGCTCCAGCCGCTCCCGCAACGCGCCCTCGAGGAACTTCAACTGCGTCGCCCAGGCAGGATCGTCGACCTCCACCACGAGCCGGTCGCCATCGAACTTCACCGGCTGGACGTGGGCGGCGACGGCCTCGCCCACGGCTTCGGTCCATCGGCCGAACACCCCACCGAGCAGCTGGGCCGACCGTCCGGGATCGCCCGCCGCACCGCCACGCAACGATCGCACCACGCCGGTCAGGCTCACGCTCAGCGGGACCGGGTCGTCAGCCATCGCCGGTCACCGTATCCCCCACCGGCCCCTGCCACGGCCCGGTCCCGGATCCCTCGGCTGCCGACGCGCCCGCCTCGATCCGTACCACCGCGTCGGGACGGGCCGCCGGCGGGAGCGCCGAAGCCGAGGTGAGCACCACCTGGCCCGGCGGGAGGTGATGCAAGAGGGCCGTCGCACGACCGTCGTCGAGCTCGGACAGCACGTCGTCGAGGATGAGCACCGGCGCGCTCCCGGTGTGCTCGGTGACGAACCGGTGAGCCCCGAGTCGCAACGACAGTGCCAGCGTGCGCTGTTCGCCCTGCGAGGCGTGGGTGCGAGCCGGCATGCCATTGATCACCAATTCGACGTCGTCGCGGTGGGGCCCGACGGTCGACACGCCTCGACGGACGTCGTCGTGGCGTGCCGCAGCCAACGCCGCAGCGAGACCGAGTGTCCGCCACACCGGCTCGTAGCGCAGCTCCACCGGTGTCACGACGCCGGCCAGGTGCTCGTACGCCTCCTGCACGATCGGTCCGAGCCGGGCGATCAGGACGGCCCGGGCCTGACCGAACCGGTCGCCGAGCTCGGCGTACTTCGCGTCCCACACGTCGAGCGTCGTCTCCGATGCCTCGTCGAGTCGGCCCGCAGCCTGCTTGAGCAAGGTGTTCCGCTGCTTCACGACCCGGTCGAGTTCGAGCCGCATCGCGTCGTACTTGAGCGCCAACGCGACCAGGGTGTCGTCGAGGAAGCGTCGCCGTTCGCTCGGCCCCTCCTTCACGAGCGCCAGGTCGTCCGGCGAGAACACGCTCACGCGCACGACTCCCAGTAGATCGCGAGTGCGCGGCAGCTTCTGTCGGTTCACCAACACCCGGTTGCGCCCGGATCGTGACAGCTCTGCCTCGATCGACAGCTCACGTCCGTCGTCGTGGCGCACCGTGGCTCTGATGACCGCCGCATCGGCGCCGGCCCGGATGAGCGCCTCGGCGGGTGCACCCCGAAAGCTGTCGAGCGTGGAGAGATAGCCCAGCGCCTCGGCGAAGTTGGTCTTGCCCTGGCCGTTGCGGCCCACCACGGCGGTGATGCCCGGCGTCAGATCGAACGCTGCGGTGACGTAGTTGCGGTAGTCGACCAGCTCGATCCGGGTGACGATCACGTCGACGACTCGCGCCGGTTCGGGCCCGCCCCGGTCAGGGCACGCGTACCGGCATCAGCAGGTACAGGTAGTCGTCGGACCCCACGCCGCGTACCACCGCCGGCTTCAGCGGATCGATCGTCGACAGCGTCACCTGCTCGGCGCCGACGGCCTCGACACCCGACGCCAGGTAGTCGGGGTTGAACGCCACCGTGAGATCGGTGCCGGTCGCCGTGGCGTCGAGCTCCTCGACCGCGTTGCCGACGTCCTGCGTGATCGCCGTGAGCTTCAACGCGTCGGCGCTGATCTGGAGTCGGACCGGCGTGGCGTCGCGAGCGAGGATCTTCACGCGACGGATCGCCTCGAGCAGCGGCTCGCGGTCGACGGTGAGCGTGTTCGGGTGGCTCGCCGGGATGAGCTGGCGGTAGTTGGGGAACTCGCCCTCGATGAGGCGGGTCGTGAGCCGCGTCGCACCGATCTCGAACGTGGCGTCGCGTTCGCCCAGCCGCAGCACCAACTCCTCGCCGAGGCCGAGCACCCGCTGCAACTCGTTGAGCGCACGCCCCGGGACGAGCACCTTCTGGTCGGCACCGAGCACGCTGACACCCGGCAGGTCACGCACCGCGAGTCGGTACGAGTCGGTGGCCACGAGTCGCAGGCCGTCGTTCTCGGCCGCGAGCAGCACGCCGGTCAGGATCGGCCGGGCCTCGTCGGTGCTCGCCGCACGCACCACCTGGCGCAGGGCCTCGCCGAACGCGGCTGCGTTGATCGTGACGGCGCTGGACGCCGGTGCGGCCAGGCGCGGGTAATCGTCGAGCGACAGGGGGCGCACGCTGAACTGCGACCGGCCGCCGCTGATGCGGACGTCGTCGTCCGCGACGTCGAGTTCGACCTTGCCCGCCGGCAGCGAGCGGACGATGTCCGACGACAGGCGAGCCGGCAGCACCACACCGCCGTCGCGCTCGCCGCCGACGGTGACGTCGAGTTGGATCGTGAGATCGAGATCGGTGCCGGTGACAGTGAGGAGATCACCGCTCAGCTCGAGGCGCAGGCCGGACAGCACGGGCAACGTGCCGGTGCGGCCCGTGGCGGCACGCCCCGCGGTGGCCAGTGCTTCGGCCAGGATTTCACGTTCACAGCGGAACTTCACAGGGGACCTCTCTCACCACGTCGTGTTTCGAAAAAGACAATAGAAGTAATAAGGGCTGTGGATTGTGGACAACCGACCGTCGCGGCAGCGTACGGCGAGATTCCGCGTTCACACCTCGATCCACCCGCGTCCCCAGGTCGCGAACGACACGCGTGTGCTTCGGTGGACATCGCGCGTGTCGTCCACCGGCCGTGCACAGCGATCCCCAGGACATCCCCAGGGGGCAGCGGCGTGCGGGAGCAGGGCATGATCGAAGGGTGTCCGGACCGCTCAGCTGGTCTTCAGCCGCTGGATGACGTCGGTGACCTGGTCGTACACCTGCTTGCGCTCCTTCATCAGCCGCTGGATCTTCTCGACGGCGTGGATGACGGTGGTGTGGTCGCGGCCGCCGAACAGCCGGGCGATGCTCGGGTAGGAGAGATCGGTGAGCTCTCGGAACACGTACATCGCGGTCTGCCGCGCCGTCACCAGCGGTCGCTGCCGGCTCTTCGAGCGCAAGGCCTCGACGCTGAAACCGAGGATGACCGCGATCTCGGCGAGCAGTTCCTCGTCGGTGCGGGTCTTCACCTGGCTGCCGGTCATCAGGTCACCGAGCAACTGCTCGGCCAGGTGCGTGCTGATCGGCACGTGGTTCAGGCTCGCGTAGGCGGTCACGCGGATCAGCGCACCTTCGAGCTCACGGATGTTGCTCGTGATCCGCGACGCGATGAACTCGAGCGTCTCGGACGGCACGGGGCTGCGGTCGCGCTCGGCCTTGTTGCGGAGGATCGCGAGCCGGGTCTCGAGATCGGGCGGCTGGATGTCGGTGATCAAGCCCCACTTGAACCGGCCGCGCAGGCGTTCCTCGAGTGTCGGGATCGCGTCCGGCATGCGGTCGCTCGACATCACGATCTGCTTGTTCGCGCCGTGGAGGGAGTTGAACGTGTGGAAGAACTCCTCCTGCAGTCCCTCTTTGCCCTCCATGAACTGGATGTCGTCGATGAGCAGGACGTCGATGTCGCGATAGCGGCGCTTGAAGTTGGCGATCGTGTTGGTGCGGATGCCGTCGACGTACTCATTCAGGAACGTCTCGGTGCTGACGTAGCGGACCACGTCGTGCTGATAGTGGTGGTGCACGTAGTGACCGATGGCGTGCAGCAGGTGCGTCTTGCCGAGGCCGGCCGAGCCGTAGATGAACAGGGGGTTGTAGCTGCGACCAGGGGTCTCGGCCACACGGAGGGCGGCCGCCAGCGCGAACTGGTTGGACGCGCCCTTCACGAACGTCTCGAACGTGTACCGCGGGTTGAGGCCGGCCAGGTCGAGCGAGCCCTGCGTCGGGTGGAGGTCGTCCAGCCGCGGCGTCACGCCGAGGGCGTGGGTGTCCGGCGGCACCACCGTGTCGTCGGGTCGCATCGAGCTGCGGCCGGGGTCGAGCCGGGTGGGTCCGAGTCGCGTGGGATCGGGGTCGAACGGTTCCGCCGCCGACACCTCCACCACCAGCTGGCGGTGAGCGTGGCCCTCGTCCTCCATCGCGTCACGCACCAGGGGCAGGTACCGAGTGAGGATCCGGTCTCGGGTGGTGTTGTTGGGTGCGCTCAGCCGCAGCACGTCGGCCTCGCTGTCGAGCGCGACCACGTCCTGGAACGTCGACAACCACACGGCTTCGGACACCTGGTCGCGCAGTTGCTGTGCCACCGCTGTCCACACCTGCATCGCGTCGCTCACCTGCACCTCCTCCCTCGCACCTCGAGCTCGTCCGACCGTCGTCCACATCGTTGTCCACAACTGTGGACGACTGCCAGGCGACACGATCGGGTCGGTCGATGCCGCGGCGGCGCCGGCGGCGGGCGGCTCGCCGACGGAGCGCGAGAACCTAGCAGGTGCTCCGGGCGCTCGGGTAGGGCGCGATCGCCTCGACATCGGCCACACGCAGGCTCTGACGCCCTGACCTCGCGGTTCGTCGCGCCCGCCGGGCGCGTCACGACCGCTGACGCCGCGCCAGCGTGTTGCCGGAATCCCGGGCGAGCCCTAACCTGTGGAAGTTCTCATCACTCGTGGTGGCACGGGGTACGGGGACGTGTCCGACCTGGCTGTGCCTCGGTGCCGCCTCCGGACGCGCCGACTCCCCACTGCGGCACCCGGTCGGGTGCGCCCGCCGACTCGAGCGAGGGCTCGCACATCGTCGTCCCCACCGCATGCTGCGGTGGCCATCTCCAGGAGGGTCGCGTGAAGCGCACCTACCAGCCGAACAATCGCCGCCGTGCCCGCAAGCACGGCTTCCGTGCCCGGATGAGCACCCGCGCCGGCCGCGCCGTGTTGAAGGCTCGCCGCGCCAAGGGCCGGCACAAGCTGTCGGCTTGATCTGGCGCATCCGGGAACGGAGCGTCTTCGCACGCCTGTCGCGTGACGGGCTCCGCACCCGGGCCGGAGTGCTGTGGTGCACCTTTCTCCCCGATCCATCCGCATCCCCGCCTCGCGTGGCGTTTGCGATCGGTCGCGCCGTCGGGCCGGCCGTGGTCCGCAACCAGGTGCGACGCCGGCTGCGCGCCCTGCTCGCGGCCCTGCCACCGACGTCGACACTGCCGTCGGGTTGGTACCTGATCGGCGCTCGTCCGGACGCCGCCGGGTCCACCTCGACCGAGCTGCAGCGCGATCTCGATGCGCTGGTCCGTTCCGTCGTGCGGCGCGCCGCAGCTCCCTCGGCGGCCACCTCGGCGGCCACCTCGGCGCGGCGGCCGGACGCCGTCCCACCCGCATGATGCGCGCCATCGTCTGGTACCAGCGAGCGGTCGACGGCCGCCCGTCGCCCTGTCGCTTCACGCCCACCTGCTCGACGTACGCGCTCGAGGCGATCGAGGCGCACGGCACGCGGCGTGGGGTATGGCTGGCGATGCGCCGGCTGGTGCGGTGCCGACCGTTCGGCCCCTCGGGCTGGGATCCCGTCCCCGAACCCTCGTCCTCCTCGCACTCGAACGTGCGTTCCCCTCGAAAGCGAGCGACCCCATGATCGCACTCGGCCTGTTCGAAGGCCCGGCTTGGCTGCTGGCCAAGTTCTACGACCTGACGCACAACTACATCATGGCGATCTCGCTGATCGCCGTGGTGGTGATGCTGCTCACCGCACCGCTGCAGCTGAAGGCCACGAAGGGCATGCTCGAGATGCAGCGCCTGCAGCCCGAGTTGCGCAAGTTGCAGCAGCAGCATCGCGGCGACCGCCAGAAGCTCAACGAAGAGATGATGAAGCTCTACCAGGAGCACAAGGTGAATCCGCTCGCCTCGTGCTTCCCGCTGCTGTTGCAGTTCCCGGTGTTCATCATCATGTTCCGGGTGCTCCACGGCCTGACCCGTGAAGTCACCTGTGGCACCGCGGATCTGTCCGCCGGTGCGGCCCAGCTCTGTCAGGGCGTCGCAGCGGGGACCAAGGTCTTCTATCCGGACTACATCGGCGCCGACACCGAGCTGTACCGCTCGCTGGCGGGACGGTCCGAGATGCTCTCGTGGGGCCTCGACCTGGCGACCCGCCCGATCGAGGTGATGGGAGAGTCGCTCGGCAAGGGCATGGTCTACGCGCTGCTGGTGATCGCGCTCGGCGGTCTGTATTTCGTCCAGCAACGAATGGTGGCCGCACGCGCCTCGGTGGCCCCGACGATGTCGGAGACCCAGCAGAAGATCATGCAGTACCTGCCGGTGGTGTTCGCCGTCTTCCTCGTCTTCTACCTCACCGGCCTGGTGATCTACTACATGGCTCAGGCCATCATTCGCATCGGCCTGCAGTACTACATCACTCGTCGCTTCTATCACGGCGAGCAGTCGCTCGGGCGCCAGGCCCAGGCTGCCGGCGAGCGCGCTCGCGAGATGGCCAAGGCAGATGGCGGCGGCACCGGGCTGTTCGCACAGGCCAAGCGTGATCTCGCGGCGGCCAAGGAGGGCAACGGCGCCAAGCCGGCTCCTGCACGCTCGGGCGGCAAGCCCGCCGCCGGCAAGCCCGCCGCCGGCGGCGCGACGTCGAAGCGGGTGACCGCGCCGAAGGGCAAGCCCACGCCGACCGGACGCACGTCGCGCCCGCCGTCGTCGGGCAAGGCCGCCAAACCGAACTCGTCGGCGCCTCGTTCGCCGAAGCAGAAGTAGACGGAGCGCATCGTGGAGTGGGTGGAGACCACCGCCAAGTCGGTCGACGAAGCGAAGAACCTGGCCCTCGACCAGCTCGGGGTGGCCGAGGACGACGCCGAGATCATCGTGCTCGACGAGCCACGCTCGGG
This sequence comes from Acidimicrobiaceae bacterium, assembly GCA_020637235.1. Taxonomy (GTDB): domain Bacteria; phylum Actinomycetota; class Acidimicrobiia; order Acidimicrobiales; family Ilumatobacteraceae; genus VFMC01. Next base: position 464,783 of record JACJWG010000002.1, read on the forward strand.
GCTGTTCGGTCGGGTGCGAGGTGAGGCTCGGGTGCGCGCGCGGGTACGTCCGACGGCGCCGCGACCGAAGCTCGATCGTCGGGATCGCAAACGCAAGGAGGGTCGCGATCGACCCAAGGCCACCGGCGGTCCGGTGGATGCCGCGGCGACCACCGCCGAGGCTGACGCAGCCACGGATGCGGGTGTGCCCGGCGGTCCGGACGCAGGCACACCGGCGCGTGCCGGTGGTGCCCGCCGGCGTGGCGCCGGATCCGGCGCGAGCCGGCGACCGACCACCGGCACGGACGCCGTCGTGAGCAGCGACGCCGAGGCGACACCCATCGGCGACGACCTCGCGGCCGCGACGGACGCCGCGGAGGGCACGGACGCCACCGAGCCGGCTGATCGGTCGGCTGGGCCGCGCCGTCGTGGCCGGCGAGGTGGCCGGGGTCGTGGCGGTGCACGCCCGGCCAGCGGTGACGATGCAGTCGGCATCGCCGACGACGGTGCCGGTGACGGTGCCGACGAGGGTGCCGGTGACGGTGCCGGTGACGGTGCCGCGACGACCGACTCGGGGCGTGGTGGGCGCGGTCGCGCCACGCCGACCAGCACGAAGACCGCCGCATCAGCGGCGAGCGAACAAGGGAGCAACGAGACCATGGTGGATGCAGCGCAGGTGGCCGAGGAGGCCCGCAGCTTCGTACAGGGTGTGGTCGACTCGTTCGGTCTGCAGGGCACCGCTCGTGTGGTGCAAGACGGCGACGACCTCGAGGTGGCCGTGGACGGTGCCGACCTCGGACTGCTCGTCGGTCCTCGCGGGACCACGCTCCAAGCGCTGCAGGAACTCGCTCGCGTTGCTGCGCAGCGTCGCCTGGGCGATCACGACACCCGCCTGCGTGTCGACGTCGGCGGCTATCGCGAGCGGCGTCGGGAGGCGCTGGCACGATTCGCGCACGACGTGGCAGCCCAAGTGGTGGCGTCCGGGAGCGCGAAGCGCCTGGAACCGATGAACTCCGCCGACCGCAAGGTGATCCACGACGTGCTGGCGACCTTCGAAGGTGTGGCAACCAGGTCCGAGGGCGAGGACCCTCGCCGGTGCGTGGTGATCGCACCGACGGCCGGCGACTGATCCGCTCCCCCGCCGTGTCGGACGAAGCCGAGCCCGCCGAGGCTCGGCTTCGTCGCGTGTTGGCCGAAATCCAGCGTCGGGGGGCGATCGGTCGAGGATCGATCGACGACGCGGTGGCCCACGCCGACGGGTTCGTGACCGCGCTGCCCGCCCTCCCACCAGGGGCGCGACTGATCGACCTGGGATCAGGTGGCGGTCTCCCGGGACTGGTGATCGCCTCGCGCCGACCGGATCTGCAGATCACGCTCGTCGAGCGGCGTCACAAGCGAGCGGATCTGCTCGCGTTCGGCGTCCGTGCGCTCGACCTCGGTGACCGAGTCCGCGTGATCGCCGACGACGTGACACACGCAGCGGCTGCCGGTGTCCTCGACCTCCCCGCCGCCGTGGTGACCGCCCGATCCTTCGCAGCACCCGAGGTGATCACCGCGATGGTGAACCGACTGCTGGGCACACCCGGGTGGCTCCTCGTCAGTGAACCCCCGAGCGGTCCCTCACGATGGCCTGCGGCGATGCTCGACCAGGCTCGGTTGCGCGACGAGGGCCGATTCGGTGTGGTCCGTCGGTTCGTCCGGTGTTGAGTTCCACGTGAAACCACAGGACGCACGCCGGGCCCGCGGTGGGTTCCACGTGAAACCACGACGGCGAGCGCGGAACCGATGATGGGTTCCACGTGAAACCACGACGACGGCCGGTCCCCTCGAGCTGTTCCACGTGAAACACCGACCGGGCCACGAAAGCCGCGTCGTTGGCGTGCCGGGTTGCTATCCTCGGGTCGACCGAGCCCGATCGTGGTGTGACGTCCGAGCCCGCCCCGGCCCGACGCCCCCGACGCAGCTCGGTGTCCGCCGACCAGAGTCGAGGTCCCCATGTCCATGAGCTCGTCGAGCGACGGCTTGTCCCCGGACACCACGCCTTCCATCGTCGTACCCGACGCCCCATCGCTGCGCACTGACGCGTCACCCGTCGCCGCGTCGCACACCCCGGCACCAGTCACTCGTGCCGCGGCACCCGGAGGAGTTCCCGATCCGGCCCCGGCGGCGGAGACGCCGCTCCCGGGACGTCCGCTCCCCCGCGTGATCGCGGTCGCGAACCAGAAGGGCGGCGTCGGCAAGACCACCACGACCGTCAATCTCGGCGCGTGCCTGGCCGAGCTCGGCTTTCGAACCCTGGTCATCGACCTCGATCCGCAGGGCAACGCGTCCACCGGCCTCGGCATCGAGAACCGTGGACTCGACACCTCGATGTACCACGTGATCATGCACGACGTGCCGCTCGAGGACTGTGTCGAGCCGTCGGCGGTGAAGAACCTGTTCGTCGCGCCGGCGAGCCTCGATCTCGCCGGTGCGGAGATCGAGCTGGTCCCGGCCTTCAGTCGAGAGAACCGATTGCGTCGCGCGATCGAGTCGGTGCTCGACGACTACGACTACGTCCTGATCGACTGCCCGCCCTCGCTCGGGCTGCTCACGGTCAACGGACTCAACGCCGCGACCGAGGTGCTCGTGCCGATCCAGTGCGAGTACTACGCGTTGGAGGGGCTCGGCCAGCTGCTCCGGAACGTCGACCTGGTGAAGCGGAACCTGAACCCGCGGCTCGAAGTGAGCACGATCGTGTGCGTCATGTACGACGCGCGCACCAAGCTCGCCGACCAGGTGGTGCACGAGGTACGCGAGCACTTCGGCGAGAAGGTGTGCCGGACGGTCGTGCCGCGCACGGTGCGACTCAGCGAGGCGCCCTCGTTCGGACAGCCGATCATCACATTCGATCCGACGTCGCGAGGCGCTGTGGCGTACCGCGAGGTGGCAAAGGAGGTCAGTCGTGGCTCGACCAGGCGGTCTGGGTAGGGGACTCAGTGCGCTGATCCCGACGGGGGACGGGGTCGGTGACGATGGCGGTGCCGACCGTCCTCGGCTGGAGGAACTCGCGATCGAGTCGATCGTGCCGAACCCGAACCAGCCACGGGTGCACTTCGACGAGGAATCACTCAACGATCTCGCGGCGTCGATCCGCGAGATCGGCGTGCTCCAGCCGATTCTCGTGCGTCCCGCCGGCTCCGGCTATGAACTCCTCGCTGGGGAGCGACGGTGGCGCGCTGCACGCCGCGCCGGGCTGGACGTCATCCCGGCGGTGGTGCGCGTCACCGACGATCTCGGTTCGGTGGAGCGGGCACTCGTCGAGAACCTGCATCGCCAGGATCTCACCCCGCTCGAAGAGGCGGCCGCCTACGCGCAGTTGATCGAGGACTTCTCCTTCACACACGAGCAGGTGGCGCAGCGCGTCGGCAAGAGCCGGTCGGCGGTGACCAACATGTTGCGTCTCATGTCGCTGCCGGCCACCATCCAACACCTGCTCGCCGATGGTCGGTTGTCGGCGGGTCACGCCCGGGCGCTGCTCGGGACGCCCGACCGCGCCTATCAGGAGCAGTTGGCGCGCCGAGCGGCGTCGGAGGGTTGGTCGGTCCGAGCGGTCGAGGACGCCGTGCGCGACCGGACCGTGGGCGGGGGACTGCTCCCCGGGACCGAGGACGGTGCCGACGGCGACCCGTCATCCACAGGCTCTGCCGTCGTGCGACCCGGCGGGCGGCTGCGTCCACCAGGGCTGTTGGAGCTGGAGGAGCTGCTGGCCGACTGTTTGTCCACCAAGGTGTCGGTCAGCATGGGGACAAAGCGCGGCAAGCTCGTGGTGGAGTTCGCCGACCTGGAGGACCTCGAGCGGCTCTATCACCTGATGAGCGCCGGTGCCGCCGCGCAGATCGACACCTAGCGTCACCATCTTGCGGAAATCTTCACGGAGCGTGAGCTCTCACGCGCGAGTTGGACTTCAGGATTACGCACAACCAGTGGACATCCCTGTGGACAAAGGATGAAGGCTCGACATGTTCTTCACCATGATGTCCACAGCCTGTGAGTGACCTCGCGCGACTCGCGCGAATCAGCCGCGGACGCGGCGCAGCCTCACGGATGGCTGCACTGGGTCATCCACGCACGGACGGCTTGGACGACGCGGGCGCTGACGTCGGGACCGGCGTCCACCACGTGACGGACCGGCGCCACGGTGACCAACACGGCCGGCATGCGCGTTTCGCGCAACACCGGGAGACGCATGCCCTGCGGGTCGGCCACGGGCAGGCCGGCGGCGCGGAGTTCGCGGGTGAGGCATTCGGCCAGGGAGCGGCCGCCGACGGACTCGAAGCTCGGAACCCGGTAGTAGTGCGCCACCGACTCGTCACCCTGGTCGGGCTCGAACCCGATGTAGAGGTCGGCGCCGAACTGGTTCGCCGTTCGGGCCTGCACCACGGCGTCGGGTTCGTCGAGGGGCACCACGTGCGCCGACGCGAGGCGCAATTCGCGGCTGATGGCGCGGGTGATGCTGGAGAGGCCACCGAACTGGCCGATCACGATCCGCAGCGAGGCGAGCGATCGGGGCGCGAGGCGCAGTCGTTCGCGTTCGCGGACGGCGGCGATGCCCGGACCGTGCCCCGTCTGGCCGATCACCCGGCGCAGCGACCGGAGCGTCTCGTGCCCGAACACGCCGTCGGCGGGGAGGCCGAGGTTCGACTGGAAGTCCTCGACCGCCCGCGCCGTCGACGGGCCGAAGATGCCGTCGACACGGCCGCAGTCGAATCCGAGGCGCGCCAACGAGGCCTGCAACTCGGCGACGTCGTCCCCGCGCAGGTTGGGCGACGTGAGGAGCAGCAGACGGTCACCGAGGGACCAGTTGGCCTCCACGAGGGCGGTCCACGACGGTTCGTCGCACACCCCGCTCACCCGGAGGCCGCGCTGGGCCTGGAAGGCGCGGACCGCCGACTCGGTGGCCGGACAGAAGGTGCCCAACCGAGCCGAGGTACCGATCAGGAACCCTGCGGAGGTGAGACGACGCTGCAGGTCGCGCACGGCCTCGCCGCGCTGACCCGGTGTCAGTGGGAACCAGGTAGGAATTCCTGGAGCTCCTGTACGAGCGCGCCCTTGCCCTTGGCGCCGACCATGCGCTTGGCGACCTGGCCCTTGTCGAACACGATCAGCGTCGGGATGCTCATCACGTTGAACCGCATCGCGAGATCGGGGTTCTCGTCGACGTTGAGCTTGCCGATCGTGATCTTGCCGGCGTGCTCGGTCGCGATGTCGGCGAGGATCGGGGCGATCATCTTGCACGGGCCACACCACTCGGCCCAGAAGTCGACGACGATCGGGACGTCGCTCGACGCGACGGTCTCGTCGAACGTGGACGTGGTGAGGGTGACGATGCCATCGGCCATGGGCGGATCCTTTCGGGCGGACACCGGAGACGTGTCGTGAGTCGAGCGGTCGTGCCGCTCCGACGGCGTCGCCGGTTCGACACGAAATGGTAACAAGCGGGCGGCGGCTCCGTGCGCCGACGACGCGGGGGAGATGTCGAGGACGTCCGGGCGTCGCGGGTCAGTGGACGTTGGCCTCGAGCCACCGTTCGGTGTCGATCGCCGCCATGCAGCCCGAGCCGGCGGCCGTGATCGCCTGCCGGTACGTGTGATCCTGCACGTCGCCACAGGCGAACACACCGTCGACGTTGGTGTACGACGAACCCGGCCGGGTGATCAGGTAGCCGCTGTCCTCCATGTCGAGCACGCCCTTGAACAGGTCGGTGTTCGGTCGGTGGCCGATCGCGACGAACAGGCCGGTCACCGGCAAGGTGGACGTCTCGCCGGTCACGGTGTTCCGCAACACGGCGCCCTCGAGCTGCGTCTCCCCGAGGAGGTCGTCGACGACGGCGTTCCACACCATCTCGATCTTCGGGTTGGCGAGGGCGCGTTCTTGCATGATCTTCGACGCCCGCAACGAGTCGCGGCGATGGATCAGGTACACCTTCGACGCGAACTTGGTGAGGAAGGTCGCCTCTTCGACGGCCGAGTCGCCACCGCCGACCACGGCGATCTCCTGGCCGCGGAAGAAGAAGCCGTCACACGTGGCGCAGGTGCTGAGGCCGTGGCCGAGCAGGACGCTCTCCTTCTCGAGGCCGAGCATCAGGCTCTGGGCGCCGGTCGACACGATGATCGATTCGGCGAGGAACAGCTCGTCACGGACCCACACCTTGAACGGACGCTCGGAGAAGTCGATGGCGGTCGCCTTCGCGGTGAGGAACTCGGCACCGAAGCGGCCCGCCTGCTCCCGGAAGCGGGTCATCAGCTCGGGACCCATGATGCCCTCGGGGAATCCGGGGAAGTTCTCGACCTCGGTGGTGAGCATGAGCTGCCCGCCGGGCTGATCGCTGGTGCTCGACGGCTCGCCTTCGATGACGAGCGGGGCGAGGTTGGCTCGAGCGGTGTAGATCGCTGCGGTGAGGCCTGCTGGGCCGGAGCCGATGATGACGACGTTGCGGACGGTGGGGGATGCGGGATCGCTCACGAGGATGCCTTCGGTTCGGGGGTGTGGCGCTTGGCCATCATCAACAACCCACCGAGGAAGAGGATTCCGCCGACCACCATGTACGACACCCAGACGCTCGAGTCGCGATCGATGAAGCCGCCGATGTTCACGAGGCGCTGCAGCAGCTTGGTGCCGAGGATGACCCCGAGGATCAGCGTCGCGATGCCGGTGAATGCCACGACCAGGCCGAACACGAGGGCACGCACGGCCAGCACGGCCTTGCTGGTGACGTTGTCGCGCACCACCGCCACGTACTTGTCGACGAGGTTCGCGAGCTCGGGGGCCCAGTTCGGGTTGTTCAGCGGGTTGCCGGCCATGGGTCTGGAGCCTAGTTGGGCCCGTCGGGTGGACCGACGAACCCGGCGGGCCCGTCCCGTGCGTCGGCTACGGGGTGACGCGTGCGAGCACGGCGCAGTCGTCGCCCACGTCGTAGACGGACAGCCGACCCGTGCGGAGGTCGCGTCCGACGAACGCCGCCGTCCCCGCGTAGCGCACGTCGCCGAGGGCCTCGTCACCGTCGGTGAGACAGGGCAGACCGAGGCCAGGGAGGGGGAGCACGGGGTCGACGCCTGCGGCCCAGGACACCAGCTCGTCCGGGTCGGCGAGCTCGACGACGGCATCGACCGTGGCCGGCGCGTCGATCACCGGGATCGTGCCATCGCCGCCGGTGGTCGTCGCGGTCGGCGCTTCGGTGGCCTCTGCGGCACCGGCCGTGCCGGCTTCGCCGTCGTCGTCGGACTCGATGACGGTGTCGGCGCCGCCGCTGGCGAAGGTGTCGGCGGTGGCTGCGTCCTCGGCCGTCGCTGCAGCATCACCCGATGCGTCGTCTGCGGTCGCAGCGAGCGGGTCCGCGGAGGCGATCTCGATCCGTGCGTCGGGCGCGGGTTCGGCGCCGGCCGCCTCGAACGCCGTGGTCTCCTCGTCGTCGCCGCCACCACCGATCACGAGAGCCCCGACGAACAGCACGGCCACGGCTGCGGCGGCGGCTCCGGTCGCGACGGTCATCGATCGAGCCCATCGACGACGACGCTCGAAGGCCACGACCGTGCTGGCGGGTCGCACGTCGGCCGTCGGTGGGGCGTACTGCAGGTCGTACTCGGCGAGTGCCGCCTCGAGCGCGGACTCGCGTGCTGCTGCCGGTGCCGGCACATCGGCGAGCGGGCCGCGGAGCACGAGCAGGTCGTCGTACATCGCTCGCAGTGCCGGGACCGCGCCGACACGCCGCCGCTGCTCGTCGGTGGCGTCACCGTCGAGCAGTGCGCTCACGGCGAGCAGGTCGTCGTCGTCGAGTTCGGGGTCGAAGTCGTCGCTCATCGCGGGTCCGATCGCTCGGCTCGGGGGTCGTCGGGGAGGGGGTCGATGCGTCTTGGACGTCCACCGGAGCCGCCGCGGTTCCCGGCGTGCGCGAACTGGGCGAGTGCGGCACGGCCCCGGGCGATGCGGCTCTTCACCGTGCCGACCGGCACGTCCAGCGCCGCGGCGATCTCGGCGTAGTCCAGATCGCCGACATCGCGCATGACGAGCGGGATCCGGAACTCCTCGGGCACTCGGCGCAGGGCGTCGTCGACGAGCATCCGGTCGCTCACCCGATCGAGCCGGCGCTCGCCGTCGGGGTCGGCGGTCGCGGCGTCGTGGTCACCGGGCAGATCGTCCCCCCGGCCGGCGTCGGCCGGTGTCGGCCGGCGTCGTCGGCGGCGGAGTTCGTCGAGGCTCGCGTTGGTGGCGATCCGGTAGGCCCACGTCCCGAACGACGACCGGCCGTCGAATCGGGCCAGTCCGCGAACGATCGCGATCATCGCCTCCTGTGCAGCGTCGGCGGCATCGGCATCGTTGCCGGTGATCCGTCGGCAGACGGCGTACATGCGGTCGTAGTGGCGTCGGAGCAGGACGTCGGTGGCGGCACGATCCCCGGCCACGGCGGCACGCACGAGGGCGTGGTCGTCGAGGTGGTCGGTCGTCGGCACGAGTGATCCGTTCGCGATCTCAACCGAGCGGGTCGAAGGCGACCTCGGCGATGGCCCCGCTGAAGGGGAACTCGTCCGTGCAGGCTCGGCTCGTGCCGACCTGACGGAACACCACCAGCAGGTTCGTCGCAGCAGAGGTGACGGGCAGCGTGACGACCTCTGTCGCCGATCCGGATTCGGCGGCGATGCGCTCGCCCCAGTCGGCGAGGGCGGCCGAGGGGGCGCCGGTCGTGGCGTACACCTCGATCGACCAGCGGTCGGAGGCGATGTCGATGCTGAACACGCCCTGTGCCGCCGCAGGCAGGGTGGCGAGCAGTCCGACCGCCTGTCCTGCGAGGCGTTCGTCGGCGTAACACCGCGTGGTCCACACCGTCGCGGGGTCGGCGTCGGTGACCCGACCGACCTGATCATCGTTCTCGTCGGGTGACGAGGTGTCGGTGTCGAAGGTGCGCACCGACGCGAGGCCCGCGGCGACGAGCCCCGGCACCGGACCCGCGCTCGCGACGTCGACGGTGGCGGCCACCGTCGCTGCCGCGACCGCACTGGACGCCGATGCGTCGGCCGGTGGTGTCGAGGTCGGCGTCGGGAACTCGCCACCGTCGTCGTCGGCGCCGAGGGTGTTCCACAGCACGAGGCTCAGCACGAGGGCGATCAGCAGCAGCCCGCCGACCACCATCAGCGACGGTCCGCGCCGGTGCTCGAAGCGGCGGTTCGGCCGCCGCTGGATGGCCGCCGAGCCGGTCGGCGTGCGATCGATGCGCCCCACGGGCGGCCCGGCGGGACGGGGCACGGCCGTGCGGATCGGCGGGGCGACGGGGCCACGCACCGACGGCACCTGCCCGGTTCGGCGGGCGGCTGGTTCCGTCGTCGGCACCGATCCCGTGGTGCGCGCCGACGGCCGAAGCGGATCGGCCACCGGGTCCCGGGTCGGCAGCGGGTGGGTCGCCGCCTGGTCGTACGGCTTGCGCAGGGTGGGGTCGATCGGCGTGGGCCGGGGGCCGGCGTCGGTGACCGTCGGATCAGCGACCGGTTCGTGCGCGCGCGCCGACACCTCCGCCAGCGCGGCCTTCACGGCGGCGCCCGACGGGTGGCGCTGGTCGGGTCGACGCGACAACAGCTTGTGGATCAGCTCGGCCAATCCTGGTGGCAGGGTCGGTCGCAACCGAGCGAGGTCGGTGGGATCGCGCTGCAGGCGAGCGAGCGCGGTGTCGGCGTCGTTCTGCCCGAGGAACGGCACTCGCCCGGCGAGGCATTCGTAGAGCACCAGGCCGAGCGAGTAGAGGTCGGCGCGACCATCGAGGCGTTTGCCACGCACCTGCTCGGGCGACAGGTACTTCGCCGTCCCCATCATGATGTTGTCGTTGGTGAGGTCGTCGCCGGCGGGCTCGAGCCCCTTCGCGATCCCGAAGTCGGTGAGCAGCACCCGTCCGTCCGGGGTGATGAGGATGTTGCCCGGCTTCACGTCGCGGTGCACCATGCCGGCCTGGTGGGCGGCATCGAGTGCCCCGGCCACACACGAGCCGATGTGAATGGTGAGCTCCGGGCTCAGCTTCTTCTGCTCGTCGAGCAACTGCCGCAGGCTCTTGCCGTTGACGAGTTGCATGACGACCGCCTGGCGACCGTTGTCCTCGATCGCGTCGTAGACGGCGACGATGTTGGGATGGTTGAGCTGGGCGACGGCGATCGCCTCACGCCGGAACCGTTCGGCGACCACCGGATCGCTCGCGAGGTTGGGCTTGAGCAGTTTCACCGCCACCTGGCGGCTGAGCGACAGATCGGTCCCGAGCCACACCTCGGCCATGCCACCTTGCGCGAGACGACGCTCCAGCCGGTAACGCTGGGCGAGCACTGCCGGTGGCAGCGGCGGGGGGCTGGTGGTCGTGGACATGTCCGCTCGTGAACGCTAGTGGCGGGCACGGTGCCGGTTCGGGCAATCCCTCCCGATCCGAGCGAATCGTCACCTTCGCGTCACGCGCGCTCGTGGAACGCGATGCCGATCGTGCCACGACCGGCATGGGTGCCCACGACCGGCCCGATGTCGCCGATCACGATGTCGCCCGAGTAGTGCGGCCGCAACATCTCGACGAACTGATCGACGTCGCTGCAATCGGCGTGCAGGACCGCCAGGTTCTCGACCTGACCGTACCCACGCAGCTTCTCGACCAGGAACGCGAGGGCTTTCGCCCGCGTGCGCTGCTTGCCGCCCTGTTCCACCTTGCCGTCTCGTACCTCGATGATCGGCTTGATCGCGAGCGCCGAGGCCAGCAACGCCCGAGCGCCACCGATCCGTCCGCCCTTCTTCAGGTTCTCGAGCGTGTCGAGCGCCCCCCAGACGCGCGTCCGTGCCGCCAGGTCGCGTGCGCGGCCGGCGACCGCCTCGGCGTCGGCGCCGTCACGAGCGAGCCGGGCACAGTCGGCGACGATCATCCCGAGCCCGAGGGTGCAGTTGCGGCTGTCGACGACGGTCACGCCGAAGGTGTCGGCCACCGAACGGGCGGCGAGCTCGGCACTCTGGATGGTGGCGGACAGCTCACCACTCAGCGAGATCACCACGACGGCCGTCGCCCCGTCAGCGGCGAGCCGGCGATAGGCGGCCTCGAACTGGCCGGGCGCTGGTGCCGCGGTCTCGGGCAGCTGCGCCATCGTGGCGCAGCGCGCCCAGAACTCGGCCGGGGTGAGGTCGCGACGGTCGACGAACTCGTCGGCACCCATCCTGATCGTGAGCGGGACGATCTCGATGCCGAGGTCGTCGACGACCGACGGGGGCAGGTCGCACGCGGAGTCGGTGACGATGCGGACGGTCCGGACGGTGCTCGGCGGGGTGTCGTTCACGAGGGCGGAAGGCTAGTGGCTGCGGCGTCGGGCGAGATCTCGGCCCCCACCGTCTCGGTCGGGGTGTCGGCCGCGGTGTCGTTCGGCCGACGTGACGACGGGTGACGCGAGGCGATCCGCGACGCCGCCTGCTTGCGCCGGTTGGTGCGGGTGTGGCGCGCCCACCAGGTGAGGACCAGCAGGGCGCCGGCGCCGCTCAGCAGCTGGCCGAGACCGGCGAGCGAGTTCACGCGTGCGGTGAGGACGATCTCGGGCGCCAACGCCACGTCCCGGTTGAGCGCAGGTGCGTACAGGCGCAGGAACACGCTCGACTTCCCGTTGCTCAGTGCCTCGGCGCGTGCGACGACGTTCGTCTCCGAGCGAGGCGGCAGTTCGATCAGTTGTTCGCCGTCGGGGAACCTGATCTTCGGCGAGCTGAGCGACACCCGCACCGTGAGCGTCGTGTCACTCGTGTTGGTGACGGTGAAGCGCAGCTTGCTGTCCTTGCCCGTCAAGGTGAACGACGACGCGGTGACGACGATCGCGTCGCGCATCGCGGCGAAGTCGGACTCGAGGCGGGTCACGGCGTCGTCGACCTGGGCCTCGGTGAGCGCCGTCGACGGGAACACGTCGAGCGTCTCCGACCAGCGGGTGATGTCGGGCGAGTCGACCGGCAGCATGCTCGCGTAGGCCAGGACGTCGTCGGCGACGTCGTCCAGCCGTGCGAGGCGGGGGGTGAGGTCGGGCCCCGCCTCCGCCGGCAGCTCGACCTCCACCAGGCGACCGTCGTTCAGCAGGGTCGTGGTGTTCGAGACCATCGACCGCGGCTCGACGATGCGCAGCGACGGGCTCGCCAGCAGCAGTGGGGCGAGCTCGGCCATCAAGGTGGGGTCCGGGATCCCCATGTCGGGGAGCGCGAGCACCACGCCGTGCCGTTCGACCGCGCCACCGTCGATGTCGATGTCGCGCGCCAGCACCACCAGCTCGGCGGCGATCTCGATCGCGGTGCGCTCTGGCGTGTCGGCTCCCTGCACCATCTGGTTGCCGAGGAAGTCGTCGACGATCGCCGCGTTCAGGAGGCTGCCGTCGTCGAGGGTGACCGTCACCAGTTGGGAGATGTCGGTGAATTCGAACAGGCTGCCCTCGAGATCGGCGTAGAAGTCGTACGGCATCACGAGCATCCGGGTGCCGAGGGTGCGGTGCAACGACGCCCCGGGCGAGCTCAACCGGTCGTCGACCAACGCGATCGATCGGTCGACCACCGATCCGGAGGCGAGAGCACCGAGCAGGTCCTCGCCCCGGCGCAACCACGTGCCGTACCGGTCGGCCTGATCGGCTCGAGCGGCAGCGGACGGATCGAACGGCACCCACGGTGTGGCGAGCAGGTCGCTGGCGGCCAGGGCGGGGAGCAGGGTGGTGGCGAGATCGGTGTCGGTGGCGGCGACCACGCCGAGCAGCGACGGTTCGACGAGCACCCCGCGTGGGACGACCGAGCTGGAGACCGTGGCACCCCGGGCGGCCGCAGCGGCAGGCGCGGCATCGAGCGCCGCGAGCACCTGGTCGAGCTGGACGAGTTCGGCGACTGCGTGCTCGCCGGCCGTCACCGAGCCGTCGGACTCGATCGTGGGCAGCGCCATCTGTCGCATCACGAACGCGACCGACATCGGCCCGGACGTGCTCGGCACGGACGGCAGGCGGTTGAGGTAGGTGGTCACCTCGCCCGCAGGCCGGTCGTCGACGCGCAGTTCGAACACGATCGGGTGGATCCCGTTCTGGGCGAGCTGCAACGCCTCGGGTGTGCGCGACAGCGATTCGGTCGGGATGCGGACGGTGATGGCCGAGCCGCCACCGTCGATCGCCGTCGTGGCGACGAGATTGGGGTCGGCGGCCTCGGGGTCGAGCGACACGTCGAAGGTGTCCTCCGTGCGGGTGAGCGAACCGTCGAGTGCTCGGTGCATCTCGCCGCGATCGGTGACCGAGCGGTGGCTGGTGACGACGAGGACCGCGTCGGCGTCGAAGTCGGTCGGTTCGACGTCGTCGGGGAGCGCGAGGGTGACGTCGAAGGCGTCGTCGACCGCGACGTGGAAGCCCTGGTCGATCACCACCAGCTCGTCGCCGGCGAGCGCGCGGCCCGGTGACGTCGCGCCCGCTGCCGGTGCGCCGAGCGGCGTCGTCACGAGGCCGACGGCGCCGGCGAGGCCGGCGAGCCCGAGCGCGACCGACGGAGCGTTGCGGCGGGTCACGCGACGATCGCCCCTTCGTAGACCCGGAGCCGTTCGGGCAGCTCCGTGAAGCCGTGACGCCGGTACAGCTCGAGTGCCGCCTCGTTCTCCACGTGGGTGTTGACGAATGCGCGCCGCACTCGGGAGCGCCGCATCCATCGCAGCCCGTCCACCAGCAGCGAGGTCGCGACGCCCTGGCGGTGCGAGGCCGGATGGACGGCGAGGCGCTGCACGTAGCCGACACGCGCGGCCCGACCCGTGATCAGGAAGCCGGTCGGGCGCCCGCCGACGCGTACCACCCGGGCGCGGTGCGTCGGCGTGGCCTGACGGATGTCGGCCAGCATCGTGGCGTCGAGGGCCCAGGTGTCCCCGAACGCCGACCGGTCGATCTCGGCGGCGAGCGCCAGGTCGTCGACACGCAGGCGATGGGTGCGGTGCGCGGTCGGTGCGATCACGAACGGTGCCACTGCGTCGAGCAGCGCCAACTCCTGCACGAGTCGGAGTCCGGCTCGCTCCACCTGTGCGGCCTGCCGCGGCGCGAGCGCACCGGTGCGCACCGCGGCGAAGCCGTGGTCGCCGAGCGCCCGCATCCACACCCGCCAGTGTTCGGGAGTGGGGATCGCCGTGCCGTCGAGCACCACGATCTGCGCCATGGTCGGGTCCCCCGGGCACGGATGGGCGCGAGCGGGGGTCGGCGCGCCGCGCAGCGAGATGCTCGGCGGCGGCGTCGTCGGGAGCGACACCCCCGACGACGTCACGCGGCCGGACGCGGCGGCCGGCGAGGCCGGCGACGGCGTCGTCGCGGCGGATGCCGACGACCGGGACGATCGGAGCACGGAGCGCATTCCTCCAGGACGGTAGCGTCGGTGACGTGTCCGTGCTGTTCAGTACTCATGCGGCGTATCTCGAGCACCTGGCCGGACCGCGCCACCCCGAGCGACCCGAACGCCTGCAGGCGGTGCTGTCCGGCATCCGTCGTCACGCCTCGGCCGACGCGCTGATCCCGCTCGAGCCGATCGCCGCCGCCCGGACCGACCTCGAACGGGTGCACCCGAAGGCGTACCTCGACCGCATCGAGCACATCTGCGACGCCGGTGGCGGTCGCCTCGACCCCGACACGTACGCCTCGCCGGGCACCTGGCGCGCTGCCGCGCTGGCGGCCGGCGCCGGACTGACGGCGGCCGAGGCGTTGCGACGCGGCGAGGGCGACGCCGCGTTCTGCGCCGTGCGGCCGCCCGGCCACCACGCGAACCAGACCGAATCGATGGGCTTCTGCCTGATCTCGAACGTCGCGGTGCTGGCTGCATCGCTCGCCGACCAGGGCGAGCGGGTGCTGATCCTCGACTACGACGCCCACCACGGCAACGGCACCCAGGACGTCTTCTACCACGATCCACGGGTGCTGTTCGTGAGTCTCCACCAGTGGCCGCTCTATCCGGGGACGGGTCGCCACAGCGAGGTCGGTGCCGGCACGGCGGAGGGGTTCACCATGAACGTGCCGTTGCCGCCCGGCACCACGGGCGACGTGTACCTCCGTGCGTTCGACGAGCTGATCTCGCCACGGGTCGACGCGTTCCAGCCCACGTGGCTCCTGATCTCGGCCGGGTTCGACGCCCACCGGTTCGATCCGATCACCGAGCTCGGGCTCACGTCGGGCGACTACATCGCGCTCACGAAGCGTGCGCTCGAGTGGGTACCAGCCGGTCGCCGGATCGTGATGCTCGAGGGCGGATACGACCTCGATGCGCTCGCCTGGTGTGCGGCCGGCGTGGTGAGTGTGCTGGCGGGGGAGGATCCGGAGCCGGTCGACTTCACCGAGCAGGAGACGTCCGGCGGCCCGGGGCATCGCCAACTCGACGCCATCTCGGCGTTCTGGCACGACCGCCAGTTCGGGTGAACGGCGCCGGCGTGGCGCCAGGATGGCGGGTGGGGTGAGCCCGGCGTTCGATCCCCGCACCTCGCCTCGACTCGAGGTGATGATGCGCGAGCTGCGGCCACTCGCCGAGCGGTTTGCCGCGGCCGGGCACCGGTTGTATCTGGTCGGCGGCTCCGTGCGTGACCTCGTCATCGGCGACGATCGTCCCGAGGTCGATCTCGACGCCACGACGACGGCCCATCCGTCGGAGATCAAGCGGCTGTTGCACGGCTGGGCCGACGCGATCTGGACCCAGGGGGAGCGGTTCGGCACGATCGGCGCGATGAAGCGCGCCGGCGAACCGCCGGCGGAACGCATCTTCGAGATCACGACCCATCGGGCAGAGGCGTACCGAGGCGACTCGCGCAAGCCCGACGTCGCGTTCTCCGACGACGTCGAGGCCGACCTGTCGCGGCGTGACTTCACGGTGAACGCGATGGCGATCGAGCTCACGTCGCCGACGCCGCGTCTCGTCGATCCCTTCGGAGGAGCCGCTGATCTGGCCGCCAAGGTGCTGCGCACGCCACTCGCACCGTCGGAGAGCTTCGCCGACGACCCGCTGCGGATGCTGCGTGCCGCACGGTTCGTCACGCGGTACGACCTCGTGCCCGTGCCGGCGCTGGTGCAGGCGGTGCGCGAGATGGGGGGTCGGGTCGAGATCGTGTCGGCCGAGCGCATCCGCGACGAACTCGACAAGCTGGTCGTCACGCCGTCGCCGTCGACCGGGTGGTCGTTCGTGCTCGACACCGGGCTCGCCGACCACGTCGTGCCGGAGGTGGCGGCGGTGGCACGCGCCGCAGCCGTCGGGGCGACGCCCGGGCACCGGGTGGTGGCCGAGGTGCCGGCGTCGTGTCGGCTCGCCCGTTGGGCGGCGGTGTTCTCGGGTGTGCCATCCGCCGCCGTGGCGAGCCGGCTGCGCGCGTTGCGGGCGTCGACGGCGGACGTCGACATGATCACCCTGCTCGTCGACGTGCACCAGCGATGGTTCATCGAACCGGCCGCCGACGCGGGCTGGACCGACGGCGAGGTGCGTCGCCTGGTGCTGGCCGCGAGCCCACGCCACCACCAGCTGCTGGACGAGCTGCTGGCACTCGCCGAAGCGACCGCCCGGGCGGGTGATGACGACGCGAGACGCGCGCGTTTGAGCACGCTCCGTGAACGGGTAGCTCACCTCGCGAGCCGCGAGGATCTCGGGTCGCTCCGTCCCGAGTTGAGCGGCGCGGAGGTGATGCGTGCGTTGGGAGTCGGTCCGGGTCGGGACGTGGGCGCGGCGTTGGCGTTCCTCCTCGACCTCCGCCTCGAGGAGGGCCTCGTCGGCGCAGCAGCAGCAACACGACGGCTCTCGGACTGGTGGACCACCACACGCGCCGCCGACGTCGCCTCCGCCGACATCTCGATCGACACCTGACCCGGGCACCGCCCCGGACGCCGCGACTCGGACGGCCGCCGATCCGCCGGGGCCCGGCGCTGCGTCGTTGCCGCCCGAGTGGTGCGCCGCCGTGTTCCGGGACGCGCCGGTGGGGATGTTGGTCGTCGACGTCTCGACGGGCACGATCCTCGCCGCCAACGGCGTGCTGATCCGGCTGGCGGGGCAGCCCGGCGACCGTCTCGTCGGCCGTCGCGCAGCCGATCTGGTGCACGCCGACGATCGTTCGCGTCACCTGGCGATCGTGAGCCGGGTCGCGTCCGGTCTCCCGGCCGACGTGGTGGTCGAGCAACGGCTCGTGCGCACGGACGGGCGTGTCGTGTGGACGCGGTGGTCGATGGCCGTCGCCGCCACTCGGCGTGATCCGGTGCTCGTCGCACACGTGCAGGACGTCACGGCCGAGCGTCGTCGTGCCGAGGCGCTGCGCTGGGCAGCCACCCACGACGAGCTCACCCGGCTGCCCAACCGGGCACAGCTCACCGCGGAGCTGACCGCTCGTCTGGCGGCCCGGCGGCCAGGGACCGGCGTGATGTTCCTCGATCTCGACCACTTCAAGGTGGTGAACGACTCACTCGGCCATGCCGCCGGTGACCGGTTGCTGCGGGTGGTGACGCGGCGTCTGTGCGAGGTGCTCGGTGAGCGCGACGTCCTCGGTCGCTTCGGCGGCGACGAGTTCGTCGCGCTGCTCTCCGACCATGACGGTGACCGTCCGGCGCGCGCCGTCGCCGAGCGGCTGCGCCACGCGATCAGCCGCCCGGTGGTCGTCGACGGCGTGGAGTTGGTCGTCACCGCGAGCATCGGCATCGCCATGGCCGGGCGCGACGACGTCGCCGCCAGCGACCTGCTCCGCGACGCCGACGCCGCGATGTATCGGGCGAAGGCCGCCGGGCGCGACCGGGTCGAGGTGTTCCTGCCATCCGTCCACCGCGCCTCGGTCGCCACGTTGCGCACGACGAACGAACTCCGGCGCGGGATCGAACGCGACGAGCTGGTGCCGTACTTCCAGCCGATCCTCGACCTGCCGAGCGGTCGGCTCGCGGGGTTCGAGGTGCTGGCCCGCTGGCGCCATCCCGAGCGGGGGCTCCTCGGCGCCGAGCAGTTCGTGCCGACGGCCGAGGAGGCGGGGATCATCGGCGACGTCGACGCCGCCATCCTGCGTGCCTCGGTCGCACAGCTCGGCCGCTGGCGGTCCGGGGTCCCGGCGTTCCACGACCTCACGATCGCGGTGAACGTGAGCAGCCGGCAGCTGCTCGACCCGCGTTTCGTCGACGTGGTCCGCCGCACCCTGGCCGCCGCCGAGGTGCCGTCGGACGCGCTGTGGCTCGAGCTCACCGAGACCACGCTGATGGCCGACGTGACGACGACGTCCAACGCGCTGCGGCGACTGCGTGAGGCCGGAGTGCACATCGCCGTCGACGACTTCGGCACCGGGTACTCGTCGCTCAGCTACCTGAAGCGCTTCCCCGTGGAAGCGATCAAGGTGGATCGATCCTTCGTCGGCGGACTCGGTGTCGACGACGAGGACACCACGATCGTCGACGCCGTCATCCGGCTCGGTCACTCGCTCGGGCTGCACGTCGTGTCGGAGGGGGTGGAGACCGACGATCAGCTGGGTCGCCTCCAGGCGATGGGCTGCGACCGGGCCCAGGGGTTCCTGTTCGGGCGCCCACGACCCGCCGAGATCGTCGAAGCCGACTGGGCGCTCGTCTGAGCCGCGCCGGCGCCGCGCGGGAGTCAGACCCCGAGCTTGCGCGCCCGCAGCAGCAGCACGGCGGGCACGAGCGTGTCGCGTCCGCCGAGTGGCGCCAACTCGTGGATGACGTCGATCCGGAAGTTGCTGCGCTCGAAGCTCATGAACAGCTCGCCGAGGGAACGCACTGTCGAGCCGTAGCGCCGCTGAGGGGCGTCGATCCCGGCGTCGAACATCGCCGCCACCGGATGGGTGAGCGACACGACGAACGTCGCGTCGGGCTTCAGGATCCGGTGCACCTGGCGCAGCAACCGTGGCAGATCGTCGACATCGTCGAGGGTCTGCGTCGCGACCGCGAGGTCGACCGACGCGCTCGTGACGAAACCCAGGTCGGCGAGCTCGCCGGTGTGGCACTCGACGCGCACCTCGGCCGACTCCGCCTGCTGGCGCAGCTCGGCGATCCGCTCGGCGCTCGGGTCGACCGCGATCGCCTTCGCGCCGGCGGCGGCCAACGTGACCGCGTTGGGGCGGGTACCGGACGGCACCGCGGCGATGCCGAGCTCGATCGCCCGCCTCCCGGCGACGGTGCCGCAGAGACGGAACTCGCCGTCGTCGGCGACGCCTGGGCCGTACCACACGCTCGAACCACTGTTGGACATGGCGAACAGTGTGACCGATGCGCACGACATCGCCGTGGACCGGGTGGGATCGACCGCGCCCAACCGACCGTGGTGCGCCGTCGTCGATAGCCTGTGATGTCATGTCGTCGACCGGTGGGTTCTCCGCAGGTGCCCTGCGCGGTGGCGGACGGGGTGTGGTCGACCACCGTCTGGCTCGACGGCACCTCGTGAACGAGTTCCGTCGTGGCCGGCTCCGTCAGGACCAGGTCTGCGACGCGCACCCCGAACTCATCCGCGCCGCTCGCAATCTCGGCACCGAGAGCCGGGCGACCTGCCCGATCTGCGAGCAGGCGAAGCTCCGTCTCGTCACCTACGTGTTCGGCGCTCGCCTCCCGGCGCACGGACGGTGCGTGTCGACGGCCAAGGAGATGTCAGCGCTCAACGCACGTTCCGACGACCTGACGGCGTACGTGGTCGAGGCGTGCGTCGAGTGCCGCTGGCACCACCTGCTCCGGGTGCTCCCGGTCGGCCGCGGCTCGGCGCGCCGCACCGGCTGACGAGGAACCGGTCAGAACGGGCTCAGCCCGAGCCGGTTGCGCACGGCGATCGCCTCGCCGACGTGGGCCTGCCCATGGCCGAGGATCGGCCACTGCACGAACCAGTCGACGGTGTGACCCGACCACATGCCGAACAGCCAGTCGAGTTCGCCCGGGTCGAGCAGGGCCCTGGTCTGCAGTCGCCGGGGCGTGTCGGGCACGACGGCCATCGCCATCAGCGACAACCGCTGCAACCACCGCTCGGTGGCATCGAAGGTGGCCGTCGCATAGGCGCCGAGGGCGATGAGATCGAGCGAACCGGTCACCGTCGGGTCCTCGCGCTCGCCGAGCCCGGCCGCGGCGCGCCGCTCGTCGTCGGCGAGGCCGAGTGCGTCGGCGTGGGTGGCGAACAGGGGCGCCTTGTTGCGGATGACCGTCGTGAGCGCGAGATCTTGGTGACGGCACAGGTGCAGCACCAGCCAGGCGATGCTCGAGCCGCCACCGTCGGCCTGTTCGGTCCATCGGTCGTGCGGCACCAGGTCGACCACCCCGCCGACGAGGCGCCGGCGCAGGTCGCGGTGGGCATCGAGGAGCCAGGCCTGCAGATCCATCGCCGACGACGGTATCGCGCCCGGCCGTCGCGTGGCGCCCGATACCCTGCGGGGTATCATGGGACGCATGAACGCATCCCGTCGCTCCTCCGCCCGTCCTCGCCGCCTGGCAGCCGGCGTGCTCGCGCTCGGTGTGGTCGCGCTCGCAGGCTGCGGCGACGACGAGACCGCTGCCAGCGCCGCCGCGCCGACGACGGCCGCCGCTCCCGCAGGAGCGCCGGCCGCGGCGAGTCCGGCGCTCGTCGGCGCCTCGGCGTTCCAGTCGCTCGTCGCCGACCCGCCTGCGGGATCGATCGTGCTCGACGTCCGCACGCCCGAGGAGTTCGACGCCGGCCACATCGCGGGCGCGA
This sequence comes from Acidimicrobiaceae bacterium, assembly GCA_020637235.1. GTDB lineage: Bacteria > Actinomycetota > Acidimicrobiia > Acidimicrobiales > Ilumatobacteraceae > VFMC01. The sequence goes on from JACJWG010000002.1 coordinate 485,432, forward strand.
CGATGATCGACTTCCAGGCGCCCACCTTCGTCGAGCAGGTGTCCGAGCTGGATCGCGACGCGCCGATCTTCCTCTACTGCCGCTCCGGGAACCGCAGCGCGCAGGCCGTCGCTCAGATGGTCGGCCTCGGGTTCACGGACATCACCGAGCTCGATGGTGGGATCATCAGCTGGGAGGCCGCATCGCTCCCGCTGGTCACCGGCTGACCGGCTGACCGGCTGACCGGCCGACCGGGCGACGTGCCCGGCAGGCCCGACCCCGGACGTGGCTGTCACACGCCTGTGTTCGGCTGGTGCCATGCGACGAATCACCCGTTACGCTTGCCGGGTCATATTCACCCTGCCCCGCACGGGGCCCCGCTCACCACGATGGTGACGGGTCCGAAGGGAGGTTCCACACGCATGACGCGTGCCTACGAACTCATGGTCATCATCGATGGTGATCTCGACGACACCCCCGCACGGGCGTGGATCAAGTCGATCACCGACTCGATCACCGCCGCCGGCGGATCGGTGCACGGCAAGCCCGACTGGTGGGGCCGGCGCCAGTACGCCTACCCGATCAACAAGAAGGAATACGGCTACTACGTCGTGTTCGAGCTGATCGCCACGGGCGGCGCCCTCGACGAACTCGAGCGTTCGTTCCGGATCGCAGACGACATCGTCCGCCACAAGCTCATCCGTCTGCCCGAGCACGAGGCCGCTCGCCGCGGCATCACGGGGGCCGCGGCCTGACGGCCGCTCGTCACGAAGGAGGCCCGAGATGGCCGACAACGAGATCACGATCATCGGCAACCTCACCCGCGAGCCCGAGCTGCGATTCACCGGCGGCGGCACCGCCACCTGCGGCTTCGGTGTCGCGGTGAACCGCCGCTATCAGCAGAACGGCGAGTGGGTCGACGCACCGACCAACTTCTTCAACGTCACCGTGTGGGGTCAGTACGGCGAGAACGTCGCCGCGTCGCTCAGCAAGGGCGATCGTGTCCTCGTGAAGGGCCGCCTCGACTTCCGGAAGTACCAGAACAAGGACGGCATCGAGGTCAGCACCCACGACATCATCGCCGACGAGGTCGCTCCGTCGCTCAAGTACGCCACCGCTCAGATGACGCGCATCGAGCGTTCGGGCGGCCAGGGCGGCCAGGGCGGCGGCTACCAGGGCGGGCAGGGCGGCAACCGTCAGGGCGGCGGCTACCAGGGCGGCGGCGGTGGCGGCTACCAGCAGGGCGGCGGCGGTCGCCCGGCCGATCCCGTCTACGGCGACGAAGAGCCCTTCTGACGCCCGACGCCTCGCGTCCCACCCACGTCCGACACCGATCGAATCGTTCGAACCGAGAGAACCATGACCAGCAAGAAGAACAAGGCGCGCAGCCCGCGCGAAGCCAACCCGAAGAAGTTCAAGAAGAAGACGAGCGTGCTCGTCACCGAAAAGGTCGAGTACGTCGACTACAAGGACGTCAACCTGCTCCAGCGCTTCGTGAGCGACCGCTCGAAGATCCGCAACCGTCGGGTCACGGGCAACGACGTCCAGCAGCAGCGCGACATCGCGAACGCGATCAAGAACGCTCGCGAGATGGCGCTGCTGCCCTACACCAAGCGAGTCGCCCAGACCCGCGCCGGTCGTCCGCCCCGCGACGGTGACGACCGCCGCGAGCGCGGCCCGCGTCGCGACGAGGCGGCTGCTGCCGATGCCGAGGTCGACACCACCACGGTGACGACCGAGGAGGCCGCTGCCGAGGTGGAGGCCTGACATGAAGGTGATCCTCCGCAACGATCTCGTCGGTGTCGGCAAGCGCGGCGACATCGTCGACGTCGCCGACGGGTACGCCCGCAACTACCTGCTGCCGAAGGGACACGCCTTCACCGCGAGCGACGGCGCCGTGAACCAGGCCAAGGCCATGCGCCGGGCCCGCGACCTGCGCGACGCGGCCGATCGGGAGTCGGCCCAGACGATCGCCTCCGCGCTCGTCGCCCGCACGATCGTGATCACGGCGAAGGCCGGCTCCGAGGGCAAGCTCTTCGGTTCGGTCACCACCGGCGACATCGCCCAGGCGATCCACGAGCAGGCCAACATCTCGATCGACCGCAAGAAGCTGCACGTCGAGCCGATCAAGTCGCTCGGTACGTACAGCATCGCCGTGAAGCTCCACGCCGACGTGGAGTTCCCGGTCAGCGTCGACGTCGTCAAGGCCTGAGCACGCCCCGACACGCTCGCGTCGCCGCTCGGCGACGCCTGTTCGCCAACGCAGCTCGGTGCACCGGTCGCGTGCGCCCCGGCCTCGGTCGGGTGCACGCCACCGGTGTCCGGGTGGCTGACTTTTCCACCGATTTCCACACCGGCGCCCGTGCCGGTGGATTTGTGCACAGGTGACCGCTCGGCGGCCCACCCTTCGGCTGGGCCCCAGGTCACACCCCTCGTGCATGCTCACCCCGACCGCGGCCTCACCGGTCGATCGACCGCTCGGCATCGGCGAGGGCATCGGTTGTCCACAGCAAAGACACAGGTAGTGGCACTAGCGATCCACATGCCGGCGCGAGCAAGGTGGTGACCACGATGGCAGCCAACGACGATCGATCCGACCGCCGTCCGAGCGCGCCGCGGCGCGCCGACGGTCGGGTCCCCCCGCACAACCTCCATGCCGAGGAGAGCCTCCTCGGTGCCCTCCTGCTCTCGCGCGACGTGGTCGGCAACGTGGCCGAGCTCGGCCTCACGGTCGAGCACTTCTACAAGCCCGCGCACCAGCACATCTACGCGGCGATCCGAGGTCTGATGGCCACCGGTCAGCCGGTCGACATCGTCACCGTGGCCGACGAGCTGCGCCGGACCGGCCTGCTCGACGAGATCGGCGGACCGGGATTCCTGCTCGAGCTGCAGAACGCCACGCCGGCGATCTCCAACGCGAACCGGTACGCCAAGATCGTGCAGGACACCGCCGTGCTCCGGCGCATGATCAGCGTCGCGAGCGAGATCGCCGAGCTCGCCTACCTCGAACCCGACGACGTCACCAAGGCCCTCGACGAGGCGGAGACGAAGATGTTCGAGGTGGCCGAGGACCGTGTGGTCGACTCCACCCGACCGCTCAGCGAGCTGTTGCCGCTCGCGATGGACAAGCTGCAGGAGACCTTCGATCGCGGCGACACCATCACCGGCACGGCCTCGGGCTTCAACGATCTCGACGAGATCATGTCCGGGCTGCAACCGAGCACCCTCAACATCGTCGGCGCCCGGCCCGCGATGGGCAAGACCGCGTTCGGGCTCGGCGTGGCGACACATGTCGCGATGAACTCGAAGAAGCCGGTGCTGTTCTTCTCGCTCGAGATGGGTCATGCCGAGCTCACCCAGCGCATCTTGTCGAGCGAAGCGCGGGTCGACTCGCAGAAGTTGCGCACCGGGCGCCTCGTCGACAGCGACTGGACCAAGATCGGCCGCGCGATCAACCGTCTCGAGGTGCCGCTGTTCCTCGACGACAACCCGCGTGTCACCGTGATGGAGATCCGAGCGAAGGCGCGTCGCGTGAAGTCGCGCTACGGCGGCTTGGCGCTGATCGTGATCGACTACCTCCAGCTCATGAGCGGCGGCGCGAGTTCGGAGAACCGCCAACTCGAGGTGAGCGAGATCAGCCGTGGGCTGAAGATCCTCGCTCGTGAACTCGAGGTACCGATCATCGCTCTCAGCCAGCTCAGTCGAAACCTGGAGGCCCGTGCCGACAAACGACCGATGCTCGCCGACCTGCGCGAATCGGGATCGCTCGAGCAGGACGCCGACGTCGTGATGTTCCTGTACCGAGACGAGGTGTACAACCGCGAGACGCCGGACAAGGGCCTCGCCGAGGTGATCCTGGCCAAGCACCGTTCGGGTCCGACGGGCGTGGTGCGTCTGGTGTTCAACGGCGCGTACACGCGCTACGACAACGCGGCGCGCGGCCTCAACTGACGTCTGGCGCCGGCCCGAACGCCGCCTGGTACGTCGGCTCGAGCGAGGTGGGATCTCCACTCGCGACCCCCGAGGTGTCGCCGTGGTCGAGCAGCGCGCCGAGGTGGTCGAGGCACGAGTGCCATCCGGCTGCGGCCTGCCACGGCTCGACCGGCGCCGGCCCGAGCCAGGTGGTGAGGGTGAGCAGCGTGCCGCCGTCGACGGCCTCGAGCTCGAAGCGGATCAGGTCGCCGCCCCAGTTCCACGCGAAGGTGGTCGGTGGGTCGTACACCACGATCTCACCGTCGACGTACGAGTCGGGTTCGGGGATCTCGAAGCGTTCCACCACCTCGGGCCAGAACGGCAGCCGGACCGGTGCGCCGCTGCGACGTTCGCCGACGATGTCGGTCGGGAGCCACGCGCGCAGGTGCTCGCTGTCGGTGATCGCCGTCCACACCACCTGCGGTGTGTGCCGCAGGTGGCGTTCGAACCGCAGGCCTCGGCGGTCGTGATCGCGCAACAGGTGACCGAGACGGGACGGCTCGGTGGCATGCGGTGGGGTCATCGTGGATCCTCCAGGTGGTCGAGGGACGAGACGACCGATGCGTCGGCGTACGGGTCGATCTCGTCGAGGTGTCGTTCGAGTGCGTCGAGCCGGTCGGCCCACGCGACGCGATAGGGGGCCAGCCACTCGTCCAGCTCGCGCAACGGTGCGGCGCGGAGGCGATGGATGCGGCGTTGCTGTTCAGCACGCACCGTCACGAGTCCCGCCTCGCGCAGCACCTTCAGGTGTTTCGAGGCGCTGGGCTGGCCGATGCCGAGGGCCGCGACGACGTCGTTCACCGAACATTCGCCGCGACGGAGCAGATCGAGGATCTGGCGGCGGGTCGGCTCGGCGAGCACGACGAGTGTCTGCACGTCTGCAGCCTGGTCGCCGAATACATTCGTGTCAAGGAATATTCCGTAGAGAGAAACGAAATGCCCCGCTTGCGAAATGTCACCCGTCGCCGTACGGTCGCTGTATGGCGCTCAGATTCGTGCCCTACCACCTGCTCGGTGACACCCCGAACGTCATCGTCGACGGCAGCCCCACCCCGTCCACGACGGTGACGTTGTCGCACTGGCCCGGCAGCCCGACGCCGCCCGAGGTGCTCGACGACCTGTCGGCGCAGATCGTGTTCCACGCCCTCGAACGCCCTGGCCTGCTCGACGGCGCGCAGGCGGTGTCGAACAACCACGCCGACCAGGACGGTCTGGTGAGCGTGTATGCGCTCACACGTCCCGATGATGCCGTTCGGCGGCGGGCCGCGTTGATCGACGTGGCCCGCGCCGGCGACTTCGCCACCTTCGACGAGCGCGACTCGATGCGCCTCGCGTTCGCCATCGCGGCGTGGTGCGAGCCCGAGCGTTCGCCGCTCGACTCGTCGGTGTTCACCGGCGGGTACGACGAGCAGTGCGGCGCGCTGTACGAAGCGCTGCTCCCGGTGTTGCCCGAGATGCTCGACGACGTCGAGCGGTTCCGCCCGTGGTGGGGCGAGGAGGACGCGCACCTGCAGGAGAGCCTGGACGCGATCACCGCGGGCATCGTGACGATCGAGGAGCGTCGTGACCTCGACCTCGCCGTGGTGCGCGTGCCGGACGACTGGGCCGAGCGGGTGACGACCCGCTTCACCATCCATCGTGCCGATGCGCTGCACCCGGCCGCCATCCACCGGGCGACCGATCGGATGCGACTGGCCGTCGTGCAGGAAGGACGACCACGGCTCGAGTGCCGCTACGAGACCTGGGTGATGTACCGCAGCCGACCGCTGATGCCGCGCCCCGATCTGCGACCGTTGGCCGGGACGCTCGGTGAGCTCGACCCGTCGGCCGGCTGGCAGGCCGACGCGCCAGGAGCACTCACCCCCTCACTGCGCACGACCTCGGGTCGCAGCGAGGTGTCGTCGGCGACGTGGCTCCAGGCCATCGAGCAGTACCTGCGCGCCGCACCGCCGGCGTGGGACCCGATGACGGCGGGTGCGCCGATCGTGTGAGCAGCGACCCGGCCCGAGACGTCCGCCGGTGGTGTCAGGCGGAGACGTCGGCGGGGATCGGCGGGTGCACCGTGATCTTCGCCGCGTGGGGTTCCATCGCCGGACTCGGATCGTGCAGGATCGCCACCGCGTTCGCCCGCTCCTCGGGCGTGAAGTCGCGGGTGGTGTGGCAGAACTCGACCATGTTCCCGTTCGGGTCGGTCGTGTAGATGCTGATGCAGAAGTCGTGGTCGATCTCGACCACGGTGTGCCCGTGTGATCGCCACACGTCGCGGCGGGCCGCCAGGTGCTCGTAGGTCGGCGAGTCGAACGCGTAGTGGTTCACCCAGCCCGGCAGTCCGGCGTGGGTGTTGATGTCGACCTCGAAGTCGGTGCCGATCACCGAGTCGTGGATCTCCCAGAAGGCGATCATGCCGGTCTCGCTCGAGCCCTCGGTGGCGGCCGAGGTGTCGTAGAAGAAGTGCTTGCTCCATCCGCCGTGCTCGCCCGGGGTGGGCGACACGTTCGTCTTCACCAGGGTGAAGCCCATGAGCTCGGTGTAGAAGTGGTGCGTGGCCTCGGCGTCACGGGTGGCGAAGGCGATGTGGTGATACCCCATGTCGGAAGTCTGTCACGGCACTTGGCCCCCGTGCGCAGGTGGGGGCACACTGCTCGGGTGAACGCGCCCGCCAACTTCGCTGCCGCCCTCGCCGCCGACACGGGTCTGTTCCTCGGCGAGGACCTGATCGTGTGGATCCTGCTCGCGCTCGGCGGCGCGATGTTCGTCGGCAACGTGATGGCGCTCGTGCGCCCGCCGGTGGCGCCGATGCAGGAGGGCGACCTCGAACGAGCGCCCCGTGGCCGCAGCATCACGATGGCCGTCATCGGGTTCGTGGTCGCCGTGGCCGCGCTGGCGGCGTTGATCAACTGATCCTGGCAGCCTTCGCAGGAGCTGCGGTCCGGTCCGCCATCCGGACCACAGCTCCCGACGAGCACGGGTGATCGGTCAGCCGAGGCTCGGACGCCGGCGCCGTGCGAACACGACGACCAGCGCACCCAGGCCGAGTGCGACCCCGGCGATCTGCAACCAGCGGGCCATGAGCGCCCAGCCGGTGGCCGGCAGGTTGGCCGACACCGTGGTGGCGGGCGTCGAGGCGTCGTTGTTCACCAGGACCGGGTCACCCGGCGCCGACGAATCGGACTCGCCGACGGTGGCCGAGTTCACGATCGTGGCGCCGCTCGGTGCGGTCACCCGCACCCGCACGTTCACGGTGACGGTCGCACCCACCGCCATCGGCGCTGCCGTGAGGCAGCGGACCACCTGGCCCTCAGCGGTGCAGCTGACCCCGACACCCGTGGCATCCACGAAGGTGAGCCCCTCGGGGAGGGTGTCGGTGATCGCCACCGCCGACGACGACGGGCTCGGACCGAGGTTGGTCGCGTCGAGCACGTAGGTCACCGTGGCGTTGCGCACCAGCGCACCGTCCAGCCGCTTCGCGAGCTGCAGGTCGGCGAGGGGCACCTCGGTCGGATCGCTGTCGGTGTTGTTCGTGGTGTCCGGGTCGTGGGTCACGGAGAGCACCGACGCCGTGTTGGTGACGCCGGGGGCGGCGGCTCGGGCCACGCTCACCGTGAGGGTGATCGTGATCGAATCGTCCACCGCCATCGTGGGCAGGTCACAGGTGACCGTCTGCCCGGCGGCGGCGCAGGTGACGCCGCTCGTCGCCGTCGTGGCGCTCACGAAACCGAGGCCCGCCGGCAACACGTCGGTCACGCGTGGCGTGGCCGCCGCCGCCGGACCCGCGTTGCGGATCGCCATCGTGTACACCCCGTTGCGGTCCACCTCGAAGCGGCCCGTGTGCGACTTGTCGATGCTCAGATCGGCCTGCAGCCGGTAGCCGAAGTCGGCATCGGTGCGGTCCTGTCCGGCGGCGAGCGTCGTGCTGGTGCGCGAGTCGCGCACGGCGTCCGGCTCGCTGACGCTCACCATGCCGGCCGGCAGGTCGGCGGTGTCGACCACTACGGTGTAGCCGCCGGCCGGGAGCCGCTCGACGAGGTAGTCGCCGTCGGTGCCGGTGGCGGTGGCGAACACCACGTCGTCCCCGGTGCCGGCGACGCCGTCGAGTCCGGCCCAGGTGACCGTCACGTCGACACCGGCGAAACCGGTCTCGGCGCCGTTGCGCGTCCCGTCGGCGTCGACGTCCTCCCACACGAGGTCGCCGAGTGATCCGGTGCCGGTGTAGGAGAAGTCGGCCGACATCACGTTGGCCTCGTCCACCCCGACCGTCATCGGGTCGTCGATGGCGAGCACCACGTCCACGCGGTGCGCCGTGCCGAGGCCGTCACCGTCGTAGGTGGCCTCGAAGCCCGGCAGGTCGGCCGGATCGAGGGTCACCCGCACCGGCCCGTAGGGCAGGTGGTCGACGAGGTAGTCGCCGTTGGCGTCGGTGGTGGTGACGATCGTGACGTCGTCGGCGTTGCCGAAGGTGGCGTCGGGCCCGGCCCACACCACGGTGACGGTCACGTTCGCGAGCCCGGGTTCACCTGGCTCGGGGGACGCCGAGCCGTCACCATCGAGGTCGTACCAGACGTGGTCGCCCACCGAGGCGACGCCTCGGTAGCCGAAGTCGGCGTCGACGCGGTCCTGGCCGTCGGACAGGGTGGCGGTCGTCGTGTGCGCCGTGCCGGTGCCGTCGAGGTCGTGGGTCGGCACCATGCCGGCGGGCAGGTCGGTCTGGTCGACCGTCACCGTGTAGGTGCCCGCCGGGAGGTGGTCGACCAGGTAGGTGCCACCGGCCGAGGTGGTGGTGGTGAAGGAGACGTCGTCGCCACCACCGGCCACGCCGTCGGCACCGAACCAGACGACGGTGACGTCGACGCCGGCCAGGCCGGTCTCGTCGCCGTCGAGGACTCCGTCGCCGTCGCGGTCGTACCAGATCGTGTCGCCGATCGAGCCGTTGCCGGTGTACGAGAGGTCGACGTCGGTGCGGCTCTGGCCGGCGGCGAGCGAGGTGGTCACCTGGTTCGCCGAGGCGGTGCCGTCGAGGTCGTAGGTCGGGGTGGTGCCCGCCGGGATGTCGGCGCCGTCCGCGTCGAGGCGGTACGGGCCGGCAGGGAGCAGGGTGAACAGGTACTGGCCCGAGCCGTCGGTGGTGTCGACCGGGTACGAGACGTTGTCGCTCGTGGTGGACAAGTCACCGTCGAAGCCGCCCCACACCAGGGTGACGTCGATGGCCGGGATGCCCGGCTCGCCCGGATCGCGGGTCGCGCCACCCGAGGCGTCGAGGTCGAGCCAGATGGTGTCGCCGAGCGAGCCGGTGCCCGTGTAGCCGAAGTCGGCTCCGAGATAGCCGGTGCTCGAGGTGAGCGTGATCGTGCTCGACAGGTGGTCGATCGTGACGTCGTCGTTGTAGGTGGGTGCCATGCCGGCCGGCAGGGTGGTGTGGTCGACACGCACCCGGTAGTCGCCGGTGGGCAGGTTGGAGAACCCGTAGAAGCCGGTGGCGTTGGTGACCGCCGAGGTGACGGTGATGTCGTCGCCGCCGCCGGACACACCGTCCGGCCCGAAGAAGTCGTCGGTGGTGCCGAACACGTTGTCGAGGCCGGCCGACTCGAGGGTGACGGTGACGCCCGGGATGCCGGGCTCACCGACGTCGGCGGTGCCGTCGCCGTCGATGTCGTACCAGATGTGGTCGCCGAGGCTGGTGGACACCGCGGTGATCGTCGCGGTGTCGTCGTCGTCCTCGTCGGCGACGGCGAGCTGGCTGTTGGGCGTCGAGTCGACGTCCCACTGGTTGCTCGCCTGCACCTCGGCGCGGTTGGTGATCGCGCCGATCTGGTTGAGCCGCGTGCGGACGACGAGCGTGGCGCTGTTGCCGTTGGCGATCGTGCCGACGGTCCAGATGCCGGTGCCGTCGTCGTACGACCCCTGCGTCGCCGACACGGTGGTCACGTACACCAGACCGACCGGGAGCTGATCGCGCACCGTCACGCCGGTGGCCGTGTCGGGTCCGGAGTTGGACACGGTGATCGTCCAGTTGATCTCGCTGCCGAACGAGTACGGACCGGCCGAGGGCACCTTGGTGACCGAGAGGTCGGTGCGGCGGATGACGGCGCTCGCGGTGTCGTCCGGGCCGGTGTAGTCGCCGTCGAGGTTGGAGGTCGCGCCGGTGACGTCCTCGGCGTCGGGCACGCCGCCGGTGTTGGTGTGCGGGTTCGCGGTGCCGGTGGTGCCGACGGTGAGCAGCGAGCTCTGCGGCACGGCGGCGAACTGGATCGTCACCGTGGCACCCGGGTTGAGCGGCTGGCCGAGACCACTCACGACGTCGGTCCAGAGCAAGGTGGCGCCGGGGGTGGTGCAGTCGGGGGAGCAGACCGGTTCGACCGCGGTGGTGCCGTAGGGGGTGACCACACTGGCCGAGCCCGCCGAGTACACCCAACCGGCGGGCAGCACGTCGTCGAGGTCGACGTCGTAGGCCGCGGCGGTGGGCTCGGTGGCGTTGTTCGTCGCGACGAGCTGCCAGGTGAAGGGCACACCGACGCGAGCGTCGGTGGCGTCGCTGACCGCCGACTTGTCGATGGTGACGTGCGGGAATCCGACGGTCATCACGACCGAGTCGGCGGTGACGTCACCGCCGACGCCACCTTGGCCGTAGGTGCGCCACGAGGCGAGACCGTCGGCCAGCCGGGTGGCTTCCGAGGCCCCGTAGTACGTGGGCACGTCGGCGACGTTGAGGATCTGTTCGCCATCGTGCAACGCCGCGGATGCGGCGAGATCGGCGGTATAGGTGATCGTCACCGACGAGTTCGGTGCGATCGTGCTGATCAGCCACTCGAGGTTCGGCGCCGTGCCGTCGACGACGGTGATCGGGCCGGCTGAGGCCGGCACGACGACGTTCACGAGGTCGCCGTCGGGGGCGTCGACCACACTGATGTCGTGGGCGGCCCACGTCGTCGAGGAGTTCGTGACGGTGAGCGTGTAGGTGTAGCTCGAGCCGATGTCGGTGTTGCAGTTGTCGGCGTCGCCGACGTTGCCGGGCGTGGCGTCACAGGGGGTCTGCGAGACGTCCTTGTCGATGCGCACGCTCGGCTCGCGCACCGTGACGGTGGCGGTGGCCGGGCCCGCGTTGCGGGTGAACCCGCCCGGTGCCGGCGGGGTGGCCGGCACCGACGACACGCTGTTCAACTGGTTCCAGTACGCCCGAGCGCTGTTGACGAGGGTGTTGCCCGCCACGACCGGCGTGCCCTCGGGCACGTAGGTGTCGTCGATCCAGGCCGTGTAGGTCATGCGGATCACACACGAGTTGGTGGAGGGCGAGGCGAAGTCGTCGACGAAGAACCCGACCGTGGTGGACCCGTCGCCGTTGTTCGTCTGGCCGGCGATGCCCTGCGCACCGGCCAGCAACGGGCAGCCCGTGCTGGTGCCGGTGTAGGTGAAGGTGCCGAAGTTCTGGAAGTCGACGCCGTCGGGCAGCGTGTCGAGCACCGTGAGGTCGTACGTGGTGATGCCCGCCGGCACCGTCACGTCGACGGTGTAGGTGACCGTGTCACCGATGGTGGCGTTGGCGGGGCTGACCGACTTGGCGATGGTGGCCTGCGGTGCGGTGACCGTGTCGGTCGCGTTGGCCGAGTACGTGGTGCGTTCGCCGGTGATCGCGCCGAGCATGCTGCTCGCCGCGGCGGTGACGTTGTTGGTGAAGATCGAACCGGACACCGCCGGGTCGTCCACCTCGACGGCATAGCTGAGCGTGGTGTTCGAACCGGGGTCGATCGTCGACAGCTTGCCGGCCGTCGTCGTGACGTCCCAGGTGATCGTGCGTGCGGTCTGGTTCCAGATGCCGCCGTCGGGGTTCACCGTGCCGCCGTCGAGGACGTCCACGCCCCCGTTCTTCACGGTGAGGCCAGCGGGGATCGTGTCGACGATCACCAGGTCGTGTGCCGGCGAGCGGTTGGTGCCGGACGTCGCGTTGATGGTGAGGGTGTAGGTGAGCGAATCGCCCGGCGACACGATGTCGTCGGCGTCGTTCTCGTTCTTCGTCATCGTGATCGCCGGCTCGACGATGGTGGTGTTGATCGTCGAGCTGTTGACGTTGACCCGCGTGGTGCCGATCGCCGGATCGGGCAGGTACGAGAACTGGCCCTGGTTGGTGATCGTGTTGCCGGCCACGCCGCTCGCCACGCGGGCGACGATCGTGAGCACGAGGGTGTCGTCGCCGGACGACGGTGCGTTGGTGTAGCTGCCGGCGCGATCGAGGCGCACCGTCCCACCGGCGCCGATGGCCGGGGCGGTGAGGGTCCATGCCGGATCGTCGACGACTGCGTTGAAGGTCCACGTCGGCGTCGCGTGGAGCACCAGGTTGCCGTTGAGCGTGTCGGACAGCCGGGCGTCCACCACGGTCGTGCCCTCGGGGATCGTCGCGGTGACGGTGTAGGTGAGCGTCTCACCGATCGTCGCCCGCTCGGCGGTGGTGGCCGGCACGGCGTTGGCCGGGTTCCCGGTCTCGTTCACGCTCGACTGCTGCACCTTGGTGGTGCTCGCGGCGCGAATGGTGATCTGGCTGGTGTCGTGGGCGGCCGTGGTGTTCGGCGTGACGGTCGGGTCGATGTTGGTGGCGGGGTAGTACACGTACGGCGCGTCGCTCGCGTTCGTGTCGGCCTGATAGCGACGAACGCCTGCGGTGTTGGTGTACGTGCGAGCCGGGTCGACCGTGGTGGGCAACAGGACCTGGTACGTGAGCGTCACCGGTGCCGTGCCGAGCGTCGTGTTCTCGGCCACCGTCGGGATGTCGGTGGCGTCCCACACGAGGACGTCGCTCGCACACGTCGCGCCGCCGAGGGCGACGACGTCGGCACACTGGATCCCGGTGGGCAGGCGGTCCCACACCTCGAGGTCGTCGGCGGCGATGTTCCCGTCGTTCCAGATCCGGATCGTGTAGGTGACGGTGTCACCGGCCACCTGTGCCGTCGACGCGTCGTTGTTCTTGTCGAGATGCACCTGCGGCTCGGTCCACTCGACGGTCGACTCGTCGCGGTACTGGAACACCGTGCCCGCCGTGTTGCGGGTGGTCATCTTCATCAGGTTCGCGTTGATGTCGTACGCGGCGCTGAGGTTCGGATCGAGCATGCGGGCGGCGATCGTCCAGTGGAACTGCTGGCCCGACGGTGCGGACGGCACCTGCGAGTCGCCGTCGACGACGAAGGTGACGACGTCGTTCGCTCCGGAGGTGTCCTCGCTCACGGTGGTGCCGGCGAGGGTGTCGGCCGAGCCACCGGTGGTGACGCGCCGAGCCGAGCCGGTGACGTACTCGAACTGGGCGGGCAGCAGGTCCTGGATCTCGACACCGTCCGCATCGATGAACGCCGGGAAGCTGGCGCGCAGGTCGAAGCAGACGTAGTCGCCGGGACCGAAGCCGGTGACCGGGTTCGAGCTCGGTCCGTCCACCCAGGTGATCCCGGTGCCGGCCTGGCACAGATCGCCCACGGTGCCGGCGGTGATGCCGGAACCGGCGTCGAGGGCGTCGGTGTAGGTGGACACCCGCTTGTCGATCGTCGGGCCGATGCCGTCGATCGACGCCTGCGACACGTCGAAGTCGAGCTGGCCGTCGGGCTCGGGATCGCCGTCGACCGCGTCGATGGCGGGGTCGCGGCGGAAGTCGAGCGCCTCGAGGGCGACGTCGTTGGTGAGCGAGTCGAAGTTCAGCACCGGCCGCCCCGCCTCGTTGGCGCCGTTCTCCTGATAGTGGGTGCGCACCCGCGACTCGAAGGTCATGGTGATCGTCGAGCTGTGCGCGAGCGACGCCAGGCCGGCAACGGTCGGCGCGTCCCAGACGAGGGTCCACGTGCCGTCGGCGTTCTCCGTCGCCGAGGTGAACGGCGCGGCAACGGGCCCAGAACCGGTGTCGATCGTCGGGTCGGCACCGGTGCCGCAGTCGACGTCGATCGCACCGGACGCGATCGGGCAGAGACCGTCGGGCAGGGTGTCGGTCACGACGAGGGAGGTGGTGTCGCGGTACTCGCCGGTCTGGATGGTGAGCGTGGTGGTGACGACGGTGCCCTGGATCACCTGACCACTCATCGACTTGCGGATGACGAGGTCCTCCGCGGTGTTGGTCGACTGGGTCTGGTCGGTGAGGACCGGGTTGGTGCCCGTGGTGGACGGACCCTGGAACACGCCGGTCGCCGAGAGGCTGTTGGTGACGTCGCCCTCGGTGGCCGACTCCGACGTCGGGGCGCCCGAGTTGTTGTCGAGGTTGCGGCCCTGGCCGAGGCTCGCGGCCGACGGGGTGGCGCCGGTCCAGGTGTTGGTGTTCTCGCGCAGCGGGATGCCGGCGAGGTAGGTGATCTCGAGGATCGCGTTCGCGGCGAGGTTCGCCGAACCGCCGAGGGAGGCGCTGTCCCACACCACCTGCGTCGAGCCGCCGGCGAGGGTGGTGATCGTCGCCGGCGTGAAGCAGGTCGCGGTGAGCGGGCTCGACGCCAGCCGGCCCGATCCCGTGTACTCCTCGACGCCGCCGCTCGGATTGGTGGGCGCGTCGGTGGTGTTGTCGCTGCCGGACGCGTACGCGCTGAAGCCGACGTACGCGCAGCCGAGGAACTCGAGCGACGGCGGCAGGACGTCGGTGATCGTGAACGCGTTGGTGGCGGCTTCGGGATTGTTGCGCACCCGGAGCGTGTAGATCTTCGGTTCGCTGCCGTGCACGCCGCGCAGCAGCTCGCCCTCGCCGGCGTCGCCGCTGTCCTTCTCGGCGATGAACGCAGCGATCGTCGTGCCGGCGGACGTCCCGGTGGCGTAGCCGTCGTTGTGCGTGCCGGTCGGCTGGCCGTTGACGTCGAAGTCGGGGACGTCGAACGCGACGTCGCTCACGTACGCGCCACCGGAGGTGGCGAACGAGCTGCCGACCTGGTTGGTCGACAGGTTGTTGTCCGGGTTGGTGTCGATGCCGTACCCGATGCTGGTGCAGCTCCCGCCGAGCAGGTCGGACACGTTCTCCCAGATCACGGTGGTCTCGCCGGCATTGGGCTGGTTCGCCACGGTGCGGGTGGGAGCCGGGTTCGCGTTCACCATCGACAAGCCGGCCGGGATCACGTCGCGGAACGACAGGTTGTAGCCGTCGGTGCCCGTCGGGTTGCAGGCCCGCAGCGACACCGCGGTGGTGGCGCCGATGAGCGTCCGCGTGTCGGCGGTCTTCGTGAAGGTGATGTTCGGGTTGCCGTCGGCATCGGCGACCGGCGCGTCGACGTCGGCGGTGATCACGAGCGCGGACGCCAGCGTGGTGAGGCCGAGCACGATCGCGGCGAGCTCGCGTCGCGACGGTCGACGGCGTCGACGATCGGCGGCCGGCGGCCGGGTCGTGGCGGGTGCGGGGGTGACGTGCATGGGATGCCCTTCGACGTGTTACCGACCTGGGTCGGCGACCTGCTCGATGGCGTGGGCTCCCTCCGCACGACCATCGTGATCACACGCGGCGGTGCGGGTGACCTCCTCGGTGATCGACCCCGATCGTCCGGGCTTGAGCGGAGATGTCAGGAGTTCGTCAAGAAGCACCAGCTCAGTGGTGCAATCCCCTCGATCGCGGGGTCGGCGGTGGTCTCAGCGGGACGCCGGACGGGGCTCGTGCGTGCCGTACAGCACGAGTGCTGCGGCGACGGCGACGAAGCCGAGCATGAACCACGCCATCGGGCGGGTGGTGCCGTCGAACGCACCCGTCGC